>NZ_SNXG01000006.1:0-215130 GCF_004362415.1 Enterobacter sp. AG326
TGATAGGTCGGGTGTGTAAGCGCAGCGATGCGTTGAGCTAACCGATACTAATGAACCGTGAGGCTTAACCTTACAACGCCGAAGCTGTTTCGGCGAAGAGACGACATATTCAGCTCAGCTTGATACAGATTAACAGAATTTGCCTGGCGGCTTTAGCGCGGTGGTCCCACCTGACCCCATGCCGAACTCAGAAGTGAAACGCCGTAGCGCCGATGGTAGTGTGGGGTCTCCCCATGTGAGAGTAGGGAACTGCCAGGCATCAAATTAAGTAGTAAGCCGGTGCATAAATCCGGTGGTTACAAGCAGTCTTCGGTGGAGCGGTAGTTCAGTCGGTTAGAATACCTGCCTGTCACGCAGGGGGTCGCGGGTTCGAGTCCCGTCCGTTCCGCCACTTATTAAAAGCCCTGAGCTCACGCTCAGGGCTTTTTTCTTATCTGACGTTTAATTATTGCGAAATTAGCAAAAATCCTCTGCGTTTTGCGATCTTTTTCTCTATAGCAACGCCAGCGATAATCTTCCTCAGTTTACGAACATAATGATTGAGGAATAGTATGACTCTCCCTGCATTTGGTCTGGGCACTTTCCGCCTGAAAGACGACGTTGTTATCGCATCGGTTAAAACCGCACTCGAACTGGGTTATCGTGCAGTTGATACGGCACAGATCTATGAAAATGAAGCAGCTGTTGGACAAGCTCTCGAAGAGAGTGGTGTTCCGCGTGACGAACTGTTTATCACCACGAAAATCTGGATTGAGAATCTCAGCAAAGATAAGCTGATCCCTAGCCTGAAAGAGAGCCTGAAAAAACTGCGTACTGACTACGTAGATCTGACGCTGATCCACTGGCCATCACCGAATGATGCCGTCTCAGTAGAAGAATTCATGCAGGCGCTGCTGGAAGCGAAAAAGCAGGGCCTAACCCGCGAAATAGGGATCTCCAACTTCACGATTCCGCTGATGGAAAAAGCCATTGCTGCTGTTGGCGCAGAAAATATTGCGACCAACCAGATTGAGCTGTCTCCATACCTGCAAAACCGCAAAGTCGTGGACTGGGCAAAACAGCACGGGATCCACATCACTTCATACATGACGCTGTCCTACGGTAAAGCGCTGAAAGATGAAGTGATTACGCGTATCGCAGAGAAACATAACGCCACTGCTGCGCAGGTCATTCTGGCATGGGCAATGGGTGAAGGTTATGCAGTGATCCCATCATCAACTAAGCGTGAAAACCTGGCCAGCAACCTGTTAGCAGCGGATCTTCATCTGGATGCTGACGATAAAAAAGCGATCGCAGCACTGGAGTGCAACGATCGCCTGGTAAGCCCGGAAGGTTTAGCTCCTGACTGGGATTAAGTTTGACCCGCCCTCTGTAACCTGAACCCTCACACAGCTCCTCCGGGAGCTGTTTTTATATGTTCACTCAGGAAGTCAATAAAGGCGCGAATGCGCGTGCTTACCGCTCTGTCACTGTAATACACTGCGCTAAAGGGCATTTCGACCGGCAGACGTTTGTCGGCCATCAGCTCCACCAGTTCACCCCGCGCTATTTCCTTATCAATCATATAGTCGGACAAGCAGGCGATCCCGTTTCCTTCGAGACAAAGCTGCTTCAGCGTTTCCCCGCTGTTTGAGGATAACCCGCAGGTAATTTCATAAAGTTGACCATCATGACAGGCGACAGGCCAGGTATTCAGCGACACCGGCTCAGTAAAGCCCAGGCACAGATGCTGCTTCAGTTCTTCAACCGTCTCCGGTTTACCATGTTCGGCAATATACTCTGGTGATGCGATAATTTTGCGGTAGCTGGCAAACAGAGGGCGGGCACGCAAACTTGAATCTGTCAGGGTTCCCGCCCGGATCGCCACATCTACTTTACGCTCGATGAGGTTGATAAACGTCTCTGAGGAGACCAGAGAAAGCGTCATCTCCGGATAGCGTTCGCGGAAAGGTTTGATCAGCGGCATCAGAAAGTGAAGCACCACCGGCGTGGCCGCATCAATACGCAGCAATCCACGCGGCGTGCTGCGGGTCTCCATAATCTCCGTCTCCGCTGCAGCCATCTCCTGCAATACCGACTGCACGCGGCGGAAGTAACGCTCTCCTTCTTCCGTCAGGCTCAGCTGCCGCGTCGTTCGGTTGAGCAGACTCACTCCAAGCTTCATCTCCAGTTTTTTTACCGAACGGCTGATGGCCGAATTAGCCTGTCCCAGCTGTTCGGCCGCGCGGCTAAAGCTGCCGCTTTCAACGACGGCGACAAAGATTGTCAGCTCTTCCGATGTTGCTTTCATTTTTGCACCACCTGCAAAATTCTATTGAGATTTTGACCATTTTTGTTATTTAAGCACTGGCGCATACTGCCTGTCATCTTAATCCTGATGATACGGAGTATTTTATGCCACTGGCGCTACTTGCCCTGACGATCAGTGCCTTCGCAATTGGCACGACCGAATTTGTTATCGTGGGTCTGGTTCCCACTATTGCTAACCAGCTAACGATCTCGTTGCCCTCTGCGGGGTTGCTGGTATCAATCTACGCCCTGGGCGTCGCCGTCGGTGCGCCAGTGCTGACGGCCCTGACCGGACGTTTTCCGCGTAAGCAGCTGTTAGTCGCGCTGATGGTGCTGTTCACCGCCGGCAACGTTCTGGCCTGGCAGGCGCCGGACTACACCACGCTGGTGATTGCCCGTCTGTTGACCGGCCTTGCACACGGCGTGTTCTTCTCGATTGGTTCCACCATAGCAACAAGCCTGGTGCCCAAAGAGAAAGCGGCTTCAGCCATTGCGATCATGTTTGGTGGACTGACCGTCGCACTCGTTACGGGCGTACCGTTGGGAACGTTTATCGGACAACACTTCGGCTGGCGTGAAACGTTCCTGGCAGTCTCCTTGCTGGGCGTCATCGCTCTGGTGACCAGCCTGCTGCTGGTACCGTCGAATATTCCAGGCCGGGCAAGCGCCAGCCTGCGCGATCAGCTGAAGGTGCTCACGCATCCGCGTTTGCTGATTATTTACGCGGTAACTGCGCTGGGCTATGGTGGCGTATTCACCGCCTTTACCTTCCTGGCGCCGATGATGCAGGACCTGGCGGGCTTCTCACCCAATGCCGTGAGCTGGATTTTGCTGGGGTACGGTATTTCCGTTGCCATTGGCAATATCTGGGGCGGCAAGCTTGCGGATAAGCATGGTGCGGTACCGGCGCTGAAATTCATCTTCGCCGCCCTGGTGGTTCTGCTGATGATTTTCCAGTTCACGGCTTCGGTACACTACGCCGCGCTGGTCACTGTGCTGGTCATGGGGATCTTTGCCTTTGGTAATGTGCCCGGGCTTCAGGTTTACGTAGTCCAGAAAGCCGAGCTCTATACGCCAAATGCGGTGGATGTGGCATCGGGTCTGAACATTGCCGCATTTAATATTGGCATTGCGCTGGGCTCCATCATTGGCGGACAAACCGTAGCGCATGTTGGGTTAACCCAGACTCCGTGGATTGGCGCGGTGATTGTCCTGGTGGCCTTCCTGCTGATTGGCCTGAGTGGACGTCTCGATAAGCCAGCCCGGGTCGCGCTGGGGTAACATCAGTAAGTGCTTGCTTACAAAACTGGAAAGCGGTTTCTCAGAAATTGCGTTGAAAGTATGACCTAAAGTCCCTATAACATTAGAACCAGTCCGTTTTCCGGGCTGGTTCATGTTACAGAGGCTGTTTCCAAAAGTGCGAAAAAATACCTATGCCATGCGTTATGTTGCCGGAATGCCCGCGGAGAGGATCTTGCCTCCGGGGTCATTTGCGAGCATAAGCCAGGCATTACCCGCCGGCACACCGTTAAGCAGCGATGAGAAAATCCGTGTACTGGTGTGGAATATCTTTAAGCAGCAGCGTGCCGAATGGTTATCGGTGCTCAAGAATTTTGGAAAAGATGCCCATCTGGTTCTGCTTCAGGAGGCGCAAACTACTCCTGAGCTGGTACGGTTTGCCACCACGAACTATCTTGCCGCCGACCAGGTGCCTGCATTTGTCCTGCCACAACACCCCTCGGGTGTGATGACACTTTCAGCAGCACATCCGGTCTATTGCTGTCCTCTGCGTGAACGTGAGCCTATCCTGCGTCTGGCGAAATCGGCGCTGGTGACGGTCTATCCGCTGCCGGATACCCGAATGCTGATGGTCGTGAACATCCATGCGGTCAATTTCAGCCTGGGCGTGGATGTCTACAGTAAACAGCTACTTCCGATTGGCGATCAGATTGCCCATCACAGCGGCCCCATCATTATGGCAGGCGATTTCAACGCCTGGAGCCGTCCGCGCATGAATGCGCTGTATCGCTTTGCGCGTGAAATGTCGCTGCGTGAAGTTCGCTTTAGCGATGACCAGCGTAAAAAAGCCTTTGGTCGTCCTCTCGATTTTGTCTTCTATCGTGGTTTGAGCGTGCATGACGCCTCTGTCCTGGTAACGCGCGCCTCCGATCACAATCCTCTACTAGTTGAATTCAGTCCCGGCAAACCTGATAAATAATGGTGTGTCAGGTCTGCCGTGGGGCAGGCCTGCGCGGGTGCTGCCCTTTTATTTTTAACCAACAAAGGACAGTACGATGACAACAACACGCTCCCATCATGACAACGTAGAAAAACAGTTTGGTTCTCAGGCAAGTGCCTATCTGAGCAGCGCCGTGCATGCTTCTGGCCGCGATCTGGTGCGTCTCGGTGAGCGTCTGGCGGCGTTCCCGCAGGCGCACGTGCTTGATTTAGGCTGCGGGGCAGGGCACGCCAGCTTTGCCGCTGCACAGCAGGTCGCGCACGTTACCGCGTATGACTTATCCAGCCAGATGCTGGACGTTGTTGCCGAGGCGGCGAGAACAAAGGGGCTGGACAACATTGATACGCGCCAGGGCTATGCCGAATCTTTACCTTTTGACGATGCGTCGTTTGAGGTGGTTATCAGCCGTTATTCTGCTCACCACTGGCACGATGTCGGCCAGGCATTGCGCGAGGTCAAACGTGTTCTGAAGCCGGGTGGCATCTTCATTATTATGGATGTGATGTCCCCTGGACATCCGGTGCGCAATATCTGGCTGCAGACGGTCGAAGCGCTGCGCGATACCTCACACGTGCAAAACTATGCCAGCGGAGAGTGGTTGTCGTTTATCACTGAAGCAGGGCTGATCACGCGCGCGTTGATTACAGACCGCTTACCGCTGGAGTTCAGCTCCTGGATCGCGCGTATGCGCACCCCGGAAGCATTAAGCCAGGCGATCAGGCTCTATCAGGAGAGTGCGTCCGCGGAGGTAAAAGCGTACTTTGAACTGCAGGACGACGGCTCGTTTACCAGCGATACCATCATGGCCGAAGCGCAAAAAGCGGGATAAACAAAAAAGGCACCGAGGGGAATCGGTGCCTTTTTATCTTTCGATCGTGCTATCAGGAGTCTGGCGTCGCGCTGTTCTTCACAAACAGCGTCAACTGGTCGCCTGGTTTCAGGTTGTCAGTATCATTGTTCCAGCGCATCACATCCTTGATGTTTACGCCGTGTCGTTTTGCGATACTGGACAGTGAATCAC
The DNA here is from genome assembly GCF_004362415.1 of Enterobacter sp. AG326. Lineage (NCBI taxonomy): Bacteria > Pseudomonadati > Pseudomonadota > Gammaproteobacteria > Enterobacterales > Enterobacteriaceae > Enterobacter > Enterobacter sp. AG326. Next base: position 5,550 of record NZ_SNXG01000006.1, read on the forward strand.
CCTTGCGCACGCGATAGGTAATGCTATCGCTGTTGCTGGCGAGACGCTGTGCGCTGCTACCTGCACCTACCGTCAGAGTCTGACCCACTTTCAGGCCGGAGCTGCGCAGGTTATTCCACTGCTGCAGATCTTTCGCATTCACGCCAAGACGTGACGCAATGCCCGAAAGCGTATCACCTGAACGAACCTTATAGCTGCGGCTGTTAACTGATGATGCATCCGCGATCAGCGTTGACTGAACGGCGGCGATTTCACCAGAAGCTAAAGACTCGCGTAACTGCTCGGCATGTTTCTGCGGAACCATTACATACTGCGGGCCACTTGCCCCCAGAGTTGAGCCTTTAACGCCAGCATTAAAGGTTTTCAATTTACTTACCGACATACCCGTCATATCAGCAACCTGTTGAATATCAACCGGATTGCTGAGGCGAACACGCGCCAGTGCACGACTTTCGTCTGGTGTTGGCAGTTGTACACCGTAACGCTTGCTGTTCTTGAGAATATCGCTCAATGCCAGCATTTTCGGTACGTAAATCTTTGTTTCCTGTGGCAGTGAGAGCGACCAAAAATCGGTGGATTTACCCCGTGCTTTATTCGCTTTCATTGCCTTCAGTACACGACCTTCGCCACTATTATACGCTGCGACAGTTAACAGCCAGTCGCCGTCAAACATCTTGTTCAGACGTTGCATCATGTCGAGAGCGGCTGTCGTTGAAGCGACAACATCGCGACGCGCATCATAGTTGCGGGTCTGTTTCAGACCATAGTTTCGCCCGGTGCTCGGAATGATCTGCCAAATGCCTGCGGCATTGGCGCCAGACGTCGCGTGTGGGTCAAAAGCGCTCTCCACTATGGGTAGGAGTACCAGCTCCATAGGCATGTTACGTTTCTTAACTTGCCCGGCTATCCAGTACATATACGGCTCTGCCCGTAACGTTACATCGTGGAGATAGCTCTTATTACTTAAATACTTCTGTTTCTGTTCGCGAATCCGGGGATTTTCCGGAATTCCCATCTTTAGCTCGTCGCCAATAGAGGTCCACAAGTCTTGATCCTGCGCGTAAGATGTTCCATCGTCCATCCATCGCGCCGAACTTGCAAACTTCCCTGCTTCCCCTTGACCAGCCGCAGAAAGGCTCTGTGCGTGCTGTTGTACGTTGCTGCCGTTTTGCGACTGGCAACCTACAAGCAGGACAGAGGCGAGTAATATCGCTTTTGCCTTCATGTGTGTGTCAATAGTTGCTTAAAAGACGAGCGATGATAACGGCGAAATTTTGAAAAGGCAACCCGCAATTATCTGAAGTTATCTTTCTTTGACCTTAACCATGCAAATCGTTGTTCTGGTTGTTGCAAATTTGTTTCTTGGTTAATTTTATTAATTAAATCAATATCATCTGTTCGTAAAAATAAATTAATTTGGCGCTCGTTTTTCAGAATTACGGGGAGTGTTTTTTGGTTTTTTGCACGTAACTCCTTCACTTTGTGATAATAATCCTGAATCGCTCGATCCTCGGGTAAGAGGCTCACGGCAAACTTCATATTTCCTAATGTATACTCATGGGCGCAACAAACGAGCGTCTCATCGGGTAGTGCGTTAATCTTCTGTAAAGACTGATACATTTGAGCTGGCGTGCCTTCAAACAGTCTTCCGCAGCCTCCGGAGAACAGCGTGTCGCCGCAAAAAAGATAAGGTTTACTGTAGAAACACAGATGTCCCAAAGTGTGACCTGGTGTGGCAAATACGGAAAACTCCCACTCGCGTATGAGGATATTTTCGCCTTCTTCGACTACATGCGTGATTCCCTTATCTTGTGCCTCTGCCGGTCCGTAAACCACAAGATGCGGAAAATGGGCGCGCAGTTCAGGCACGCCGCCAGTGTGATCGTTATGATGATGCGTCAACAGAATGGCTTCTGGCTGCCAGCCGTTCTCTTTTATGGCGTGCAGTACAGGGGCGGACTCTCCGGGATCGACAATGACGCATCGGCGATCGTCGTCAACCAAAACCCAGATGTAATTGTCCTGAAACGCTGGAATACTGATAAGATTCATACATTACCTCTTAGAGCGTGGCGGGTGTTTTGATGAAACCGGCAAGGATACCTCAGACTGTCGCAGCACCGGAACGTTGGGCGGAATTGCCCTGGGGTGAATACTATCGCGAAGCGTTAGAACAGCAGCTGAAGCCCTGGCTCGCGAAAATGTATGGCTTTCACCTGCTTAAGATTGGCAATCTCAGCGCGGAAATCAATACCGAAAGCTGCGCTATCTCGCATCAGGTTAACGTCTCTCTCGGCGGATCGCCGGTTCAGGTGAAGGCAGACCCGTTGCATCTGCCGTTTGCGGAAAAATCCGTCGATGCGTGTTTGCTCGCACATACGCTACCCTGGTGCAGCGATCCGCATCGTCTGCTTCGCGAAGCCGATCGCGTGCTGATTGATGACGGCTGGCTGGTACTTAGCGGATTCAATCCGCTAAGCCTGATGGGCCTGCGTAAGCTGGTACCGGTGCTACGCCGGACTCCACCTTACAACAGCCGAATGTTCACCATGATGCGTCAGCTCGACTGGCTTTCACTGCTGAACTTTGAAGTGCTTTGCTACGGTGGTTTTCAGGTGTTGCCCTGGGCGAGGCAAGGGGGCGTGGTACTGAGCACCCATCTCCCCGCATTGGGCTGTTTGCAGTTTATCGTTGCGCGTAAGCGAACCATTCCCCTTACGCTTAACCCTATGAAGCAGAGCAAGTCGAAAACGCCCATCCGCCAGACCGTCGGCGCCACGCGGCAGTACAAAAAAACCGATTAGACGTCGGGCTGATAGCCCGCATCTTCATGTGCGGGATTGGATGCCGCAGCACGCGCCAGTTCGTCGCAGCGTTCGTTTTCCGGATGGCCTGCGTGGCCTTTAACCCACTCCCACTTAATCTGGTGCTGGCCCAGCGCAGCATCAAGACGTTTCCAGAGATCGACGTTCTTGACCGGCTTCTTATCGGCGGTTTTCCAGCCGCGTTTTTTCCAGTTATGGATCCACTGGGTGATCCCCTGACGCACGTACTGACTGTCGGTGCTTAGCACCACGTCACAATGTTCTTTTAACGCCTCCAGCGCCACGATGGCCGCCATCAACTCCATCCGGTTGTTGGTGGTCAGAAAATAGCCTTCGCTAAAGGTTTTTTCGTGCTGGCGATAGCGCATAATCGCGCCGTAGCCGCCGGGTCCTGGGTTACCGAGACAAGATCCATCGGTGAAAATTTCTACCTGTTTACGCATCTCTGGTAGACTTCCTGTATTCGAAACGTTCAGTTAAACGATAAGTCTGACATAAATGACCGCTATGAGCACTGCAATTACTCGCCAGATTGTCCTCGATACCGAAACCACCGGTATGAACCAGATCGGCGCGCACTACGAAGGGCATAAGATCATCGAGATCGGCGCCGTTGAAGTGGTGAACCGTCGTCTTACGGGGAACAACTTCCACGTCTACCTCAAACCCGATCGGCTGGTGGATCCGGAAGCGTTCGGCGTTCACGGTATTGCCGATGAGTTCTTGCTGGATAAGCCGACTTTTGCGGATGTCGCTGACGAGTTCCTGGAATATATCAAGGGCGCCGAGCTTGTCATCCATAACGCATCGTTCGATATCGGCTTTATGGATTATGAATTCAGCAAGCTTAATCGTGATATTCCGAAGACGAACACCTTCTGTAAGGTAACGGACAGCCTGGCGCTGGCAAGGAAGATGTTCCCCGGCAAGCGTAACAGCCTGGATGCACTTTGCTCGCGCTACGAGATAGACAACACCAAGCGAACGCTTCACGGGGCGTTGCTCGATGCCCAGATCCTGGCCGATGTCTATCTGACGATGACCGGCGGGCAGACGTCAATGAAGTTCAGTATGGAAAATGAATCCCAGCAGACGCAAGGCGAAGCGGGCATTCAGCGTGTTGTCCGCCAGGCAAGCCGCTTGCGGGTTGTTTTAGCCAGCGATGAAGAGCTTCTTAACCACGAATCCCGGCTTGATCTGGTCCAGAAGAAGGGCGGCAGCTGCATGTGGCGCGCCTGAAAAAACGCCGGAATGCCTGTAAAATCATCGTTTGGGCGATTTTTGCAGCAAACGATTCAAAACGTGAGAAAAAGCGTTGACGAGATCGGAGGCGCACCGTAATATGCGCCTCGTTCCCCAAACGGGAACAGTGGAGCGGTAGTTCAGTCGGTTAGAATACCTGCCTGTCACGCAGGGGGTCGCGGGTTCGAGTCCCGTCCGTTCCGCCACTATTCAGAAGGCCTGAATCAGAAATGATTCAGGCCTTCGTCGTTTCAGCCTTCTGTAATCTTATCCCCTTCCTTAGCGTTAACAAAAAGTTAATAAACATGGTGCAATTAATTAACAATTGCACGCATGTAGTGCATTATTTGCACTATGGTTGTGCATTTCATCGCCGCTCCTCTCTTGATACCTCATTCAGAATGTTTCTTTCTGTAAAAATAATTCACGCAGAATCATTTGGTTATCTCCCGCTTTCCAAAAAAACACCGAACCAATTGCGTATTGGTTTGGTTATTGCTTAATCATTAGCACGATAAGCTTCATTCCATATCAATAACTTATCGTTAATAAAAATAAAGCAATGATGAAAGCGAGCGAACCAATATGGAAAAACCGTCACGGTTTCTGGCAAATTCCAGCACCGCGCTTGAGCAGCTGCGCGGGCTTATCAACCAGCATGAGTCAACACCAGGCATACCGCTGCCCACGGAACGTGAGCTGTCGGACACTCTCGGCGTAGGACGACGTGAAGTGCGTCGCGCGCTGGACGTGCTGGAAGAAGAGGGGCGCATCTGGCGTAAGCAGGGCAAAGGGACCTTTATAGGCCCGGCGGCACCTGTTGAACCGCTGGCCCTTCAGGGATTGGTTCAGCAGACCAACCTTCTGGAAGTGATGGAAGCTCGTCTACAGCTCGAACCCGGCTTAGCCCGGCTTGCGGCACTGCGTGCCACCAGGGAAAACCTCGCGCTCATGCAGCGCATGCTGGAACGCATCGACAAGGTCAGCCCGGACGACCGCGATCTCAACGAACTCTGGGACAGCGCCTTTCACCGGGCGATTGCCGAGGCGGCGGGCAACCGTCTGATGCTCGGCCTGTTTGATGCCATTGATGCCGTGCGGCGTGAACCGGGCTGGCAGCATCTGCGCGAGCTGGCACGCACTCCCGAACGTGTCGACAGCTATAACGACCACCACCATAAGATCATGTCTGCGATTATCCATCGCCAGCCTAATGAAGCCGCGGCCGCCATGCGCGAACACCTGCTCAGCCTGCAAACCGCCCTGATTCAGGCGATCCACCTTGAGGACGACTTCACGCCATGACGACAATACCCTTTAAGGACGCCACGCCCGTATTGCGGGTGCAAAACCTCAACGTTACGTTTGCTGGCTCGCCGGTTAGCGTGCTTGATGGTATCTCGCTGACCGTCAGGGCGGGCGAAACGCTGGCGCTGGTGGGAGAGTCCGGCTGCGGGAAAAGTATCACCTCACTGGCGCTGATGGGGTTACTGCCCGCCAGCGCGCAGATTGTCAGCGGTGAGATGCAGTTTCGCCGCCACGATCTGCGAAAGCTCTCGCCGCGGGAATATGCCGACCTGCGCGGCAGCGAGCTGGCGATGATTTTCCAGGAGCCGATGACCTCGCTCAATCCGGCGTTTACGCTGGGCGATCAGCTCAGCGAAGCGGTTATGCGGCACCAGAACGTCTCGCGCGCAGAGGCGATGAAGGTCGCGCTGCAGATCCTCGAGAAGGTACAGATCCCGGCGGCAGAGATGCGCCTGAAAGCATATCCCCACCAGCTTTCCGGCGGCATGCGCCAGCGCGTGATGATTGCGATGGCGCTGATTAACCATCCCAAACTGCTGATTGCTGATGAACCCACCACCGCGCTCGACGTCACCATCCAGGCGCAAATCCTCGCCTTGCTCAACGCCTTAAAAGAGGAAACCGGCACGGCGGTGCTGATGATCACCCACGATTTGGGCGTGGTGGCAGAAGTCGCCCAGCAGGTAGCGGTGATGTATGCCGGACAGGTAGTGGAGCAGGGGAGCGTGGAGGCCATCTTTGCCGATCCGCAGCACCCGTACACCATCGGCCTGATGGGCTCGATTCCTTCTCTTGGCGCACGCAAGGGCCAGCTCTCCACCATTCCCGGCGCAGTCCCGCTCCCGGAATCCATGCCGAAAGGCTGCCGTTTCGCGACGCGCTGTCCGTTTGCGCAGTCGCGCTGCCATGCTGAAAAACCGCAGCTCACCACGCTCGGCGCGGGCCATCAGGTCGCCTGCTTCCGCGTGCCGCTCGAACAGCACATTGCCCTGGGAGAAATCGCATGACCACGCCCATTCTTGAAGCCCGTGACCTCAGCAAGCTTTTCCCCGGCCCCAAAAAGCTCTTTACCCCGGCACGGTTTGTCACGGCGGTCGATCGCGTTTCGCTTGCCGTGATGCCGGGCGAAACGCTGGCGATCGTCGGCGAGTCCGGCTCCGGGAAATCTACGCTCGGTCGTCTGCTGCTGCGCCTGCTGGCCGCCAGCGAAGGGCGCGTGTTTTATCAGGGGGAGGAGATCACCGACGCCTCCGGTGTCCGCCTGAACCAGCTCCGGCGCGAGCTGCAAATCATCTTTCAGGATCCCTTCGCCTCGCTCAACCCGCGCATGACGGTGGAGCAGATCGTCGGGGAGCCGCTGTGGCTGCATCAGAACATGAAAAAAGCAGATCGCCAGTACCGCGTTGCCGAGCTGCTTAAAACCGTTGGCCTGCCTGCCGCCTGGGCCGGGCGCTATCCGCACGAGTTTTCCGGCGGGCAGCGCCAGCGTATCGGCATTGCGCGCGCGCTGGCCTCGGGACCGAAGCTGCTGCTTGGCGATGAGCCGGTGTCCGCGCTGGACGTCTCCGTTCAGGCGCAGGTGGTCAACCTGCTGGAAAGCCTGAAGCACCAGCTGGGGCTGACGATGGTGATTGTCGCCCACGGCCTGGCGGTGATCCGCCATATGAGCGACCGCGTGGCGGTCATGTATCTCGGGCAAATCGTCGAGCTTGCCACCGTCGACGAGATTTTTGACGCGCCGCTGCACCCCTACACCCAGGCGCTGATCGCCTCGGCACCTCAGATGCAGCCGGGCGTTGAACGCGACGCGCCGCTGCTGCAGGGGGATCTGCCCAACCCGGCCAGCCCGCCGTCCGGCTGCCGTTTCCACACCCGCTGCCCGTACGTTACCGATGAATGCCGCCAGGTCGAGCCGATCAATCAGGTACTCGACGGCGGGCGTCAGGTTGCCTGTCATCGCTGGCAGGAGATCAACCGCGATCGCAGCGTTATTCAGATCGCACCGCCATCCGCCGCCTTTCTGCGCCGCCGCGCGCTGTTTGAACACGCGGCCACTCACTCGTCCCTTCCTTCAAGGAACTCATGATAATGACAATGCGTAATTCTCTTTTGACCGTACTGGGAAGTTTTATGCTGCTTGGCGCGGCGCTGCCCGCCCATTCTGAAAGCGTGCTGCGAATCGGTCTGGGCGCTGACCCGGACATGCTCGACCCGCATCTGGCGCGCACATACTATGGCCGCTTCGTCTTTGCCTCCCTGTGCGACAGGCTGGTGGACGTGGATGAAAACCTGAAGGTCGTCCCCGGCCTGGCTAAAGACTGGGCGTGGAGTGAGGACGGTAAAACCCTGACGCTCAATCTGCGGGAAGGCGTTACCTTCCACGACGGTGAGAAATTCGATGCCGCCGCGGCAAAATACAACCTCGACCGCGCCCTGACCCTGAAAGGCTCCCTGCGTAAGAGCGAGATCTCCTCCGTTGAATCGGTCGAGGTCACCGGCCCGATGCAGATTGCGCTGCACCTGAAGACCCCCGATGCCGCGCTGCTGATGCAGCTCACCGACCGCGCGGGCGCGATGATGGCCCCCGAGGCGGCGAAAAAGCCTGACTTTGCCGCCCACCCGGTCTGCTCCGGCCCGTATAAATTCGACAGCCGCGTGTCCCAGGACCGCATCGTGCTGACCCGCTTCGACAACTACTGGAACAAAGGCGCTTACCACTTCGACAAAATCATCTATCTGCCGATCCCGGACGCCTCCGTGCGCCTCGCGAACCTGCGCGCGGGCGATCTCGACCTGACCGAAGGCATCGCCGCCAGCGACGTTAAAACCGTCGAAGCCGACAGCAAGCTGGCGCTGGCGAAGGTGACCGGTCTGGGCTATCAGGGCATCACCTTCAACATCAACAACGGCAAGGTGCCGGCGAACGATCCGTTCAAGGACGCTCGCGTGCGCGAGGCATTTTCTCAGGCCATCGATCGCGATGCGTTAAATCAGGTGGTCTTCGAAGGGCTTTACACCCCGGCAAACCAGGCGTTTTCCCCGGTCAGCCCGTATCACGTTAACCTGCCGGTCCCGCCGCGTGACGTCGACAAAGCCAAAGCGCTGCTGAAGGCGGCAGGCGTTACCGCGCCGCTGACCGTCAACCTGCTGGTGCCGAACAACCCAACCTCGCAGCAGGTGGGCCAGGTATTGCAGGCGATGGTCGCCGAGGCCGGATTTAACCTGAACCTGCAGATGACCGAATTCGCTACGCTGCTCGATCGCCAGCAGAGCGGTGACTATCAGCTGAGCTTCTCCGGCTGGTCGGGACGCCCGGATCCGGACGGCAGCATCTACGGCTTTATCAACAGCAAAGGCACACTTAACGACGGTCGCTACAGCAACGCGCAGGTCGATGATTGGCTTACCCAGGCGCGCCAGAGCACCGATCAGGCCGCACGCCAGCCGCTGTACGACAAGGTGGTGAAACAGCTGCAAACCGACATGCCGATTGCCTACCTCTACTTCGAGCCGCGCATTTTCGGTCTGAACAAAAGCGTGCAGGGCTTTAAGCCGTACCCGGACGGCATCGTGCGTCTGGCGGGTTTGACGCTGGCGAAATAAAGGTCCCGAGGAGAACCCATGCTGGAACTGATTTGCAAACGTCTGCTGCTGGCTATACCAACCCTACTGCTGGTGAGCATGATGGTCTTCGGGCTGCAAAAGCTGCTGCCCGGCGACCCGCTGATCGCCATGGCCGGCGAGGAGCGCGATCCGGCGGTCATCGCCCAGCTGCGCGCGGAGCTGAACCTCGATGCGCCGATCCCCATGCAGTATTTCCACTGGCTGACGCGCGCGCTGCAGGGCGATCTGGGCGTCTCCTTACGCACGCACGAACCGGTAACGCAGCTGATTGCCAGCAAGCTGCCGGTCACGCTGGAGCTGTCGCTGCTGGCGATGATTATCGCGCTGGTGTTTGGCATCAGCATGGGGATCCTCGCGGCGGTGAACAAAAACAGCTGGGTGGATCACGGGGCGAACTTCGTGGCGATCTCGGGGATCTCGATCCCGCACTTCTGGCTGGGGATCCTGCTGATTCTGGTCTTTTCGGTGAACCTGCAGTGGCTGCCCGCGTCCGGCTACGTGCCGTTCAGTGAAGATCCGCTCCAGAACCTGCGCACGCTGCTGCTGCCCGCGTCCGTGCTCGGAACCGGCCTCGCGGCGACGCTGATGCGCCATACCCGCGCCTCGATGATTGCGGTTCTGAAGGCGGATTACATCCGCACCGCACGCGCTAAGGGGCTGCTGCCGAAGGCGGTGATCCTGAAGCACGCGTTTCGCAACGCGCTGGTGCCGGTCATCACCCTCACCACGCTGCTGTTCGGCGAGCTGCTGGGCGGCGCGGTGCTGACCGAGCAGGTCTTCACCATTCCGGGGTTCGGCAAGATGATCGTCGACTCGGTATTTAACCGTGACTACGCGGTGGTGCAGGGCGTGGTGCTGATCGTGGCGATCGGCTTCCTGATGCTCAACCTGCTGGCCGACGTGCTCTACGTCCTTATCAACCCGAAAATGCGAGGTTAACCATGGCGGAACTGACGACGCAAACCGTTACGCCCGCGCTGCCGCGCGCGCAGAACCGGGTACTGAAGAAATTCCTCGCCAATAAAAGCGCGGTGATTGGCGCGGTGGTGGTGGGATTCTTTGTTCTGGTGGCGCTGCTGGCGCCGTGGATCGCCCCGTTCGACCCGGTCAAAGCCAACTTCCTGGCGGTGCGCAAAGCGCCGTCGGCGATGTACTGGTTCGGCACCGACGAGCTGGGGCGCGACATTTTATCCCGCATTATCTGGGGGGCTCGCACCTCGCTGATGGCGGGCTGTATGTCGGTCGTTATCGCGGTGGTCATCGGCGTGCCGCTGGGGCTGGTGGCGGGTTACTTCCAGAAGATGTGGGACGGGGTGATCTCGCGGTTTATCGAGGCGCTGCTGGCCTGTCCGTTCCTGATCATGGCGATCGCGCTGGGGGCATTTTTGGGCCCAAGCCTGACCAACGCGATGATCGCCATCGGTCTTTCGGCGATGCCGATCTTCGCCCGCCTGACGCGCGGCCAGGTGATCGCCATTCGCAACGAAGAGTACATCGACGGCGCGCGGGCGATTGGCCTGCCGGACCGCTGGATCATCATTAAATACGTCCTGCCGAACGTGATGTCGCCGATCCTGGTGCAGGCCACGCTGGCGATTGCCTCGGCGATTATCGCCGAAGCCAGCCTGTCGTTTTTAGGGCTGGGGCAGCAGCCGCCCAATCCGTCCTGGGGCTCCATGCTCAACACCGCGAAAGGGTTTCTGGAGCAGGCGCCGTGGATGTCCGTTTTCCCCGGCGTGGCGATTTTCCTCGCCGTGCAGGGCTTTAATTTACTCGGCGACGGGCTGCGCGACGCGCTCGATCCGCGCCACGACTAAGGAGTCATGATGACCAAAGCGCTTGATTTTACGTCCGGTTACGCTTCACGCCGTCCGCCGATGCTGGGCCATAACGCGGTTGCCACGTCGCAGCCGCTGGCGGCGCAGGCGGGAATGAAGATGCTGCAGCTGGGCGGCAACGCCGTTGATGCGGCCATTGCCACCGCGATGGCGCTGACGGTGGTTGAGCCGACCGGCAACGGGATCGGCAGCGACGCCTTTGCCATCGTCTGGGACGGTGAAAAGCTGCACGGCCTGAACGCGTCCGGCCGTTCGCCTGCCAGCTGGCATGCGGATCTGTATGCCGGTAAAACCGCGGTGCCGGAAATTGGCTGGGACGCGGTGACCGTGCCGGGCGCGGTATCCGGCTGGGTCGCGCTGGCGGAACGCTTCGGCACGCTGCCGCTGACCACGCTGGCGCAGCCTGCCATTGACTACGCGCGCAACGGTTTCCCTGTCTCCCCGCTGATTGGTCATCTCTGGCAGCGCGGCTATAGCAAGCTGAAAGATCAGCCGGGCTTTAGCGCCTGCTTCGCGCCGGAAGGCCGCGCCCCGCGCGTGGGAGAAATCTTCCGTAACCCGGCGCAGGCTAACTCGCTGGAGCTGATTGCCCGCACCAACGGTGAAGCCTTTTACCGCGGCGAGCTGGCGCAGAAAATTGCCGCTTTCGCCAAAGAACACGGCGCGCACCTGACGGCTGAAGATCTGGCAAACCATCGCGTGGACTGGGTAGAGCTGCTGTCGCGCGACTTCGCGGGTGGTTCGGTGCAGGAGCTGCCGCCAAACGGCCAGGGGATCGCCACGCTGATTGCGCTCGGCATTCTGGAGCAGTGCGGCATTGAGAAGCATCATCCGGATTCCGTGCAGTCCCTGCACCTGTCCATTGAGGCGATGAAGCTGGCGCTGGCGGATCTCGACCGCTACGTGGCGGATGAAGAACATATGGCGTTCGCGGCAAAAGAACTGCTAAGCGACCATTATCTGAAGTCGCGCGCGGCGCTTATTGACCATAATAAAGCCTCAGACTTCGTTTACGGATCGCCGACGCAGAGCGGCACGGTCTACATCAGCACCGCCGACGCCAGCGGGATGATGGTCTCGTTTATTCAGTCCAACTATATGGGCTTCGGTTCAGGCATCGTGGTGCCGGATACGGGGATTAGCCTGCAAAACCGGGGCTGCGGGTTTGTGCTGGATCCCAATCACCCGAACGCGCTGGCGGGCAGCAAGCGTCCGTTCCACACCATCATTCCGGGCTTTGCGATGGACGGCAACGGCCAGCCGCTGATGTCCTTCGGCGTGATGGGCGGCCCGATGCAGGCGCAGGGGCACATGCAGATGGCGCTGCGCATTATGCTGCACGGACAAAACCCGCAGGCGGCAATCGACGCCCCGCGCTGGCGCGTGGTGCAGGGCAGGGAGGTGATCGTTGAATCGACGTTCGATCGTAATACTATCGCCGCGCTGCGCGAGCGCGGGCATCAGATCGTGGTGGAAGATCCGCTTCAGGATTACAACTTCGGCGGTGCGCAGGTAATTTACCGCCTGCCGGAAGGCCACTACGTCGCCGCGACGGAAAGCCGCAAAGACGGGCAGGCGCTGGTGAGTTAATGTTTTATCCTCCCTCTCCCATTGGGAGAGGGGCGGGGTGAGGGGAAAATTTCACCCAATGCTAAACGGATCCGCATCCTGCCACGCCGGAAACTTCTCGCGGTACTCCTGCAGCGCCGTCAGCGACAGCTCGGCATCAATGCGCGTCGCCTGATGCGGCTCGGCGGTGGCAATGATCTCGCCCTGCGGATTCACCACCCGGCTGTCGCCGCGGTAGTGATGCCCGTTGCCGTCGGTTCCCACGCGGTTACAGCCCACCACGTACGCCTGGTTCTCAATTGCACGCGCTACCAGCAGCGACTGCCAGTGCAGGGAGCGCGGTGCAGGCCAGTTGGCAACATACAGCGCCAGGTCGTAATCGTTGCGGTTGCGCGACCACACCGGGAAGCGCAGGTCGTAGCAGACCAGCGGCAAAATACGCCAGCCGCGCCACTCGAACACCACGCGCTCGTGACCCGCTTCATAGTGATGATGCTCATCCGCCATGCGGAACAGGTGGCGTTTATCGTAAAAATGCACTTTCCCTTCCGGCTCCACCAGCAGGAAGCGGTTCACCGGCCCTCGATCCGTTTGCAGCGCAGCACTACCCGCGATCAGCGCGTTGGTCTGCTGCGCTTTGACATGCATCCAGGCGACCACCTCATCCTGTGGCATTGACTGTTGTGCCGCTTCCATGGCGAAGCCGGTCGTAAACATCTCCGGCAACACAATCACATCGCGCCCGGTAATGCCTTCCAGTTGACGATCAAAGTGGCGCAGGTTGGCGGGGCCATCCATCCACACTAAAGGTTGCTGCAAAATAGAAATCTTCAGACCAGGCACAATTCAGACTCCTCAAACGACCACTTTTTGACACTGTAGCACGACATAACGAGAAAATGTGGCAATAAAAAACCCCGCGCGAGGCGGGGTTTGTATAAGCGAAACGCGTTATGCCGCTTCAGGTTTGCGGTGCTTCTCCGGCAGCTTTACCGGCTGCGTCGCCAGCTCGTCCGGCTCGAAATCATCCACGTTAATGCTGCGCAGACGGCTCTCTTCGGCTTTCACCAGCAGAGCAGCTTCATCTTTATTGATAATGCCACCGGCCAGCGCCTGTTTTGCCAGTTCGTCCAGACGGGTAAACGGCAGGTTTTTGCCCAGCTGCTTACAGATTTTCTGGTGAATCGGATCGGCAGCCATCACGTCCAGCAGCGCCTCTTCCAGCAGGCCTACCGGGTTATGCGGCGTCGGCGTCAGATACTGACCACGACCGATGCGGGAGCGGGTTGCGCTCGGTACCTGCAGGATCTTCGCCACCTTGTGGTCCAGCTTGTCGGACGGCGCCAGATGGTGACGACCGGTCGGGAAGATCACCGCGCGCAGGGCTCCCGCCACGAAGCGGTTCGGGAAGTTCGCCAGCAGGTCGTCAATCGCCTGTTCAGCCTGATACATCGCATCCTGAACGCCCCAGTGCACCAGCGGCAGATCCGCTTCCTGACGGCCTTCATCGTCGTAGCGCTTCAGGACCGCAGAGGCCAGGAAGATCTGGCTCAGCACATCGCCCAGACGAGCGGAGATACGCTCGCGACGCTTCAGGCTGCCGCCCAGCACCGCCATGGAGACGTCAGACAGCAGAGCCAGGTTGGCGCTCAGACGGTTCAGATGCTGGTAGTAACGTTTGGTCGCATCGCCGGTCGGCGTCGCGCTGGTAAGACCGCGCGTCAGGCCCAGCCAGAAGCTGCGCACCTTGTTGCTGCCCACGTGACCGATATGTTTGAACAGCAGCTTATCGAAGGCATCCACGTCGTTGTTCTGCGCGGCGGCCATCTCTTCCAGCACGTACGGATGGCAGCGAATTGCGCCCTGACCGAAGATCATCATGCTGCGGGTCAGGATGTTTGCCCCTTCCACGGTGATGGCAATCGGTGCGCCCTGATAGCCGCGCGCCAGGAAGTTGCCTTCGCCGAGCATAATGCCTTTACCGCCCGCGATATCCATTGCGTCAATGATCGACTGCTGCGCGCGGTGGGTACAGTGGTACTTCACAATCGCGGACAGCACGGCCGGTTTTTCGCCCAGCATAATGCCGTAGGTAATCAGAGAGGCAGCGGCATCCATCACGTAGGCATTGCCCGCGATACGCGCCAGCGGCTCTTCGATACCTTCCATCTTGCCGATGGAGATTTTGAACTGACGGCGGATATGAGCGTAAGCGCCAATCCCCATCGCGACCGACTTCAGACCGCCGGTTGAGTTCGACGGCAGGGTAATGCCGCGGCCCACGGACAGACATTCCACCAGCATACGCCAGCCCTGACCGGCCATTTTCGGACCGCCGATGATGTAGTCAATCGGCACAAAGATGTCCTGACCGCGGGTCGGACCGTTCTGGAACGGCACGTTCAGCGGGAAGTGACGGCGACCAATTTCAACGCCTGGGGTAGAGGTTGGGATCAGCGCACAGGTAATGCCCAGATCTTCTTCGCCGCCCAGCAGTTTTTCCGGGTCAGAGAGCTTAAAGGCCAGACCCAGCACGGTGGCGATTGGCGCCAGGGTGATATAACGCTTGTTCCAGGTCAGGCGCATGCCCAGCACCTGCTCGCCCTGCCACTCGCCCATGCAGACTACGCCGGTATCCGGGATCGCACCCGCATCGGAGCCTGCTTCCGGGCTGGTCAGCGCGAAGCAAGGGATCTCCTGACCGCGTGCCAGACGCGGCAGGTAGTGATCTTTCTGTTCTTCGGTACCGTAATGCTGCAGCAGTTCGCCCGGGCCTAAGGAGTTAGGCACGCCAACGGTAATCGCCAGGATCCCGGAGACGCCTGCCAGCTTTTGCAGGACGCGAGCCTGAGCGTAAGCGGAGAATTCCAGTCCGCCGTACTCTTTCTTGATGATCATCGCGAAGAAGCGATGTTCTTTCAGATAAGCCCACAGCTCTGGCGGCAGGTCGGCCATTTCATGGGTGATGGCAAAGTCATTGGCCATACGGCACGCTTCTTCCACCGGGCCGTCAATAAAGGCCTGTTCTTCAGCGGTCAGGCGCGGCTGCGGATAGTTATGCAGCTTTTTCCAGTCCGGGTTGCCCTGGAACAGGTCGCCTTCCCACCAGGTGGTGCCCGCATCAATCGCTTCTTTCTCGGTACGCGACATGGGCGGCATCACTTTGCGGAAGCCTTTGAACACCGGCGCAGAGATCATTGATTTACGCATCGGGGCCAGGTTAAACGGCAGAAGAATGATGGCAAGAGGGACTAAAAGCCAGATATTCCAGAGGCCTGCGACGCCAAGCGCAGCCGTCCAGGCCAGAAGAATCAGGCTGCTCAGGAATAAACTTACGCGGTGATAGAACAACACACCGAGCAGAACAACGGTTGCGAGAATGCTCAAAATCATCATAAAGAAAAGCTCCCTTGCTTGTAGGAGGTCTGACCACTTGTGATGATATGGTTGTAGTTGATGTTATTTCCTTTAGCAATGTGTTTACAAAATAATTACAACCTGGTTCACATTGTTCGCGTTTTAGCCGGCACAAAAAATCAAAACGCCGGACGATTCGCATGGCTTTAGCTTCTCGCTTTTCCCGCTATCCGGTACACTCCACTGTGTTATTTCATCAATACTGAAGGATTATCCTCATGTACCAGGATCTTATTCGTAACGAACTGAACGAAGCGGCGGAAACGCTGGCGAACTTTCTGAAAGATGATGCCAATATTCACGCTATTCAGCGCGCAGCGGTCCTGCTGGCCGACAGCTTCAAAGCCGGTGGCAAAGTGCTCTCCTGCGGTAACGGCGGTTCCCACTGCGACGCTATGCACTTCGCAGAAGAGCTGACCGGACGCTATCGCGAAAACCGCCCGGGCTACCCGGCGATTGCGATTTCAGACGTGAGCCACATCTCCTGCGTAGGCAACGACTTCGGTTACGACCACATCTTCTCCCGCTACGTTGAAGCGGTAGGCCGTGAAGGCGACGTGCTGCTGGGGATCTCTACCTCTGGCAACTCCGGCAACGTGATCAAAGCGATCGCCGCCGCGCGTGAAAAAGGGATGAAAGTCATCACCCTGACCGGTAAAGATGGCGGTAAGATGGACGGTACGGCGGATGTCGAAATCCGCGTTCCGCACTTCGGTTATGCTGACCGTATTCAGGAAATTCACATCAAAGTGATCCACATCTTGATCCAGCTGATCGAAAAAGAGATGGTTAAGTAATACTTCGCTGGGGGGCTCCGGTGCCCCCCGCTGTTGTGGAGGTGTTGTATGTGCGAACTGCTCGGGATGAGCGCTAATGTGCCAACCGATATCTGCTTTAGTTTCACCGGGCTGGTTCAGCGCGGTGGAGGAACCGGGCCGCATAAAGACGGCTGGGGCATCACCTTCTACGAAGGCAAAGGATGTCGCACGTTCAAAGATCCACAGCCCAGCTTTAACTCACCGATTGCCAAACTGGTGCAGGACTACCCCATCAAGTCCCGCTCGGTGATCGCCCACATCCGTCAGGCTAACCGCGGCGAAGTGGCGCTGGAAAATACCCATCCGTTTACCCGTGAACTGTGGGGCCGTAACTGGACCTATGCGCACAACGGGCAGCTCACGGGCTATAAGTCGCTTGAGACGGGCAATTTCCGCCCGGTCGGCGAGACGGACAGCGAAAAAGCCTTCTGCTGGCTGCTGCACAAGCTGACGGAGCGCTATCCCCGCACGCCCGGCAACATGGCCGCCGTATTCAAATACATCGCGACGCTGGCATCTGAACTGCGTGAAAAAGGCGTGTTCAACATGCTCCTCTCTGATGGCCGCTATGTGATGGCGTTCTGCTCGACGAATCTGTTCTGGATCACCCGCCGTGCGCCGTTTGGCGTTGCGACGCTGCTCGATCAGGATGTGGAGATAGACTTTCAGAAGGAGACCACACCGAACGATGTGGTCACTGTTATCGCAACGCAGCCGCTGACGGGCAACGAAACCTGGCAAAAGATTATGCCAGGCGAGTGGGTGCTATTTTGTCTCGGGGACCGTGTAATTTGACGCCAGCTGCGGGTGGACGACTTCGTGGCTCAGCGGTTTGCTGACCACGTAACGGCCATCGACGATAGAGACCACAGGTGGCTTGTGGGTCTGCTCAAAGTAGTCGTAACCAGGCTTCAGCTGTTTCCAGAAATCCGCGTAGTATGAGTACTTGTGACGCGCCATGTTGGCGTCCGTCATGCGGAACGGATAGATGCTAACCTGTACGTTAGGCTGCCCAAAGACCAGCGCGCCCGTCACGAACTGGAAAATCTCATCAATGCCGGAGTCGGTCATCGCATAACAGCCGATAGACACGCAGGCACCGTGGATCATCAGATATTTACCTTCATAACCGTGTGCACGGTCATAGGCATTCGGGAAGCCGATGTTAATGGCTTTATAGAAGCGGCTGTCAGGCTTGAGCTGGCTGCGCTGAACGTTGTAGAACCCTTCCGGACTTTTGAAATCGCCCTGACGCTGTTTTGGCCCCAGTCCGCCGGAGTAGTTACAAATTTTGTAACTATCAAGCAGCTGATATGTCTCGCCCATTTTGACAAACAGATCGAGAGTGCGCTCTTCCTTGAAGATCTGAATATAAACCGGCGATCCCATTAACTGCTGTTTATATTCTTTGCTGATCGGCGTCGTTGAGCTATTACTGCTGAGCAGCCCGGCAAACGACATGCACGGTATCA
This sequence comes from Enterobacter sp. AG326, assembly GCF_004362415.1. Classification (NCBI taxonomy): domain Bacteria; kingdom Pseudomonadati; phylum Pseudomonadota; class Gammaproteobacteria; order Enterobacterales; family Enterobacteriaceae; genus Enterobacter; species Enterobacter sp. AG326. The sequence continues at coordinate 23,663 of NZ_SNXG01000006.1, forward strand.
GAAGCATCGCAATGAACAATGCGATTTTACGCATACTACTAGTTCCTTGATAAAACCATGACCAACTTGCCAGGACGGCAAAAGAGACCCGAAATCAGATTATTCTGTTAGGAGCGCTCACATTAGCACCGCTATAGATTTTCGCAAGAGCCGGGCGGTGAGTTTACAAATTAGTTTTACTTTATAAACCATCAAAATTGCGATGGCTCCAGGAACTTTGCGCATTACGTCGCAATTTGGCGCGCGCGACGGCGGATTCCCTGCCCGCGGGAAGGGGAAAATGTTACACTTTGCGCCCACTGGATTGTTGTTCATGGAAACCTGCTAACCACATGTTTAAAATTAAAAAAGGACTTGATCTGCCGATTGCAGGCGTGCCAGCGCAGCACGTTTCGACAGGCGCAAGTGTCCGTCATGTCGCCATTTTGGGCGAAGACTACCTGGGTATGCGTCCTTCAATGCTGGTACAGGAGGGCGATCGCGTTATCAAAGGACAGGCGCTCTTTGAGGACAAAAAAAATCCCGGCGTGATGTTCACGGCCCCCGCGAGCGGCACCGTTGTGGCCATCAACCGTGGCGAACGGCGCGTTCTGCAGTCGGTGGTTATCCGCATTGAGGGCGATGACAAGCGTGAATTTGCCCATTACGACACCGCAGAAATCGCGTCGCTGAACCGTGACGCCGTTCAGGATCAGCTCCTGGCGTCCGGTTTATGGACCGCGCTTCGTACGCGTCCCTTCAGCAAAACTCCTGTTCCGGGCACGGAGCCGGCCGCGATTTTCGTCACGGCCATCGACACCAACCCGCTCAGCGTGGACCCGGAACCGGTTATCCTGGCGCAGCGAAAAGCTTTTGATGCAGGACTCACTATTCTAACCCGCCTCACGCCCGGAAAAGTGCACGTTTGCCAGGCCGGCGGCGGCAAGCTTGGCGGCCATCCGCTGGGGCAGGTCACGTTTAATGAATTTTCTGGCCCGCATCCGGCGGGGCTGGCAGGAACCCATATTCACTTCCTTGAGCCAGTAAGCCTGACGAAACAGGTCTGGCACCTTAATTATCAGGACGTCATCGCCATCGGTAAGCTCTTTACTACGGGTGAACTCTGCGCTGAACGGATAATCGCCATCGGCGGACCGCAGGCTGCAAACCCGCGCCTGGTGAAAACGCTGCTGGGCGCTGACGTCAACGAACTGCTGGTGGGGGAAACGAAAGAGGGCGAAAACCGCCTGATTTCCGGATCGGTCCTCAGCGGCCGCCATGCTGCCAATGCGCACGCGTACCTGGGACGCTTCCATTTGCAGGTCAGCATTGTGCAGGAAGGGCGGGAGAAAGAGCTGTTTGGCTGGGTTCTGCCAGGCGCAGAAAAATACTCCGTCACCCGAACAACGCTGGGCCACTTCCTGCGTAAAAAGCTGTTCAGCTTCTCAACCAGCACGCACGGCGGCGAGCGCGCCATGGTCCCGATTGGCAACTACGAGCGCGTCATGCCGCTGGATATTCTGCCTACCGTGCTGTTGCGCGATCTGCTTGCCGGTGATACCGACGGCGCGCAGGCGCTGGGCTGTCTGGAGCTTGACGAAGAAGATCTGGCGCTCTGTACCTATGTCTGTCCGGGCAAATACGAATATGGACCGGTATTGCGCGAGGTGTTAACCCGCATTGAGCAGGAAGGATAACCGATGGGCTTAAAACACCTCTTTGAAAAAATTGAGCCGCACTTTACCGAAGGGAAGCTCAAAAAGTACTACCCGTTATATGAAGCAACGACGACCATTTTCTACACGCCGGGCCTGGTGACGAAAGGGGCGGCGCACGTTCGCGATGCTATCGACCTGAAACGCATGATGATCCTGGTGTGGTTTGCGGTCTTCCCGGCGATGTTCTGGGGCATGTACAACGTTGGCCTGCAGACCATTCCGGCGCTGCACCACATGTACGATGCCCAGCAGCTGGCGCAGGTGATCCAGTCTGACTGGCACTACCGTCTGGCGCAGTCGCTGGGGGTAAGCTTTGCCGCAGACGCGGGCTGGCTGAGCATGATGACGCTGGGCGCGGTTTTCTTCCTGCCGATTTACATCACGGTATTTGTCGTGGGCGGCTTCTGGGAAGTGCTGTTTGCCATTATCCGTAAACATGAGATCAACGAAGGCTTCTTCGTGACCTCTATTCTGTTTGCCCTGATTGTTCCCCCGACGCTACCGCTCTGGCAGGCGGCGCTTGGCATCAGTTTCGGCGTGGTGATTGCCAAAGAGATCTTCGGCGGCACCGGGCGGAACTTCCTCAACCCGGCGCTGGCGGGACGCGCGTTTCTGTTCTTTGCTTATCCGGCGCAAATCTCGGGCGACCTCGTGTGGACGGCGGCAGACGGTTTTTCCGGCGCGACGCCGCTTTCACAGTGGGCGGCACACGGCGGCGAAACGCTGGTTAACAACGCGACAGGTCAGCCAGTCACCTGGTTTGATGCCTTTATTGGCAACATTCCGGGCTCCATCGGAGAAGTTTCTACGCTGATGATTTTGCTTGGCGGCGCGATCATTCTTTTTGGTCGCGTGGCCTCCTGGCGGATCGTTGCGGGCGTGATGATCGGTATGGTGCTGACCGCCACCCTGTTTAACGTTATCGGTTCGACCACCAATCCGATGTTCTCCATGCCGTGGTACTGGCATCTGGTGCTGGGTGGCTTCGCGTTCGGCATGATGTTCATGGCGACGGATCCCGTCTCTGCCTCGTTTACAGACAAAGGTAAATGGAGCTATGGCGTGCTCATTGGCGCGATGTGCGTCCTGATCCGCGTGGTCAACCCGGCGTATCCGGAAGGGATGATGTTGGCCATTCTGTTTGCCAACCTGTTTGCGCCACTCTTCGATTACCTGGTGGTGCGGGCCAACATTAAGCGGAGGAAGGCGCGTGGCTGAAGTTAAAAATAACGACAGCATCAGCAAAACGCTGCTGGTGGTGCTGGTGCTCTGTCTGGTCTGTTCTATTGTCGTGGCCGGTTCTGCCGTGGGGTTAAAACCCCTGCAGCAGGAGCAACGTGCGCTGGATAAACAGCGCAACATTCTGGCCGTCGCCGGGCTGATGCAGGAAGGAATGAGCGCAGACGACGTTTCGGCCGTCTTTGCTGAACGTATTTCGGCGCGTCTGGTGGATTTAAAAACGGGTGAACTGCTGGATAAAGACCCGGCAAAATTCAACCAGGCGCTGGCGCTTAAAGATCCGCAGATGAGCCTGACGCTGGAGGCATCGCAAGATCCCGCCGGGATTAAGCGTCGCAGCAACCTGGCCGAAATCTATCTGGTTCGCGACCCCCAAAAACGTTTTCAGGAAGTGGTACTGCCTATTTACGGTAACGGTCTGTGGTCAATGATGTATGCCTTTGTGGCCCTTGATACCGATGGCCGCACGGTCAAAGGCATTACGTATTACGACCAGGGCGAAACGCCGGGGCTGGGTGGCGAAGTTGAAAACCCTAACTGGCGGGCACAGTTTGTCGGCAAGAAAGTGCTCGACGATAACGGCCTGCCTGCACTGAAGGTGATGAAAGGGGCGGCACGTCCCGGTGACGACTACGCCGTTGACGGGCTTTCCGGCGCTACGCTCACCTCAAAAGGCGTGCAGCACAGTTTTGATTTCTGGATGGGCGAGCTGGGCTTTGGTCCTTTCCTGAAAAACGTACGTGAAGGAGCGCTGAACAATGGCTGATACCGGTGAACTGAAAGAAGTTAAAAAGGTGCTCATTGGCCCGCTGCTCGCCAATAACCCGATCACGCTCCAGGTGCTGGGCGTCTGTTCGGCCCTGGCGGTGACGACGAAACTGGAAACGGCGGTTGTGATGACGCTGGCGGTAACGCTGGTCACGGCGTTCTCCAGCATGTTTATCTCGATGATCCGCCACCATATCCCCAACAGCGTGAGGATCATCGTGCAGATGGCGATCATCGCCTCGCTGGTGATCGTGGTCGATCAGCTGCTGCGCGCCTTCGCCTATGAAACCTCCAAACAGCTCTCGGTGTTTGTCGGGCTGATTATCACCAACTGTATCGTCATGGGGCGTGCGGAAGCCTACGCCATGAAAATGCCGCCGCTGGCGAGCTTTATGGACGGTATCGGCAACGGCCTGGGCTACGGCGTGATCCTGCTGACCGTGGGGTTCCTGCGTGAGCTGATTGGCAGCGGCAAGCTGTTTGGCATCACGGTGCTGGACACGGTGCAGAACGGCGGCTGGTATCTGCCAAATGGCCTGTTCCTGCTGGCCCCTAGCGCGTTTTTCATTATCGGTTTGTTGATCTGGCTGATTCGTACGCTGAAGCCAGAACAGCAGGAAAAGGAGTAACCGACGATGGCTCATTACCTGAGTTTGTTTGTGCGGGCGGTGTTTGTTGAAAACATGGCGCTCGCGTTTTTCCTCGGCATGTGTACGTTCCTTGCGGTTTCCAAAAAAGTGTCGACGGCATTTGGTCTCGGTATCGCGGTCACCGTGGTGCTCGGCTTGTCTGTACCGATCAACAATCTGGTGTACAACTTTGTGCTGCGGGACGGCGCGCTGGTGGAAGGGGTTGATCTCAGCTTCCTGAACTTCATCACCTTTATCGGGGTGATCGCGGCGCTGGTGCAAATCCTCGAGATGATCCTCGATAAGTACTTCCCGTCGCTCTACAACGCGCTGGGGATCTTTCTGCCGCTGATCGCGGTGAACTGCGCCATCTTTGGCGGCGTCTCGTTTATGGTGCAGCGTGATTACAACTTCAGCGAATCCGTAGTGTACGGTTTTGGTTCCGGCATCGGCTGGATGCTGGCGATTGTCACCATGGCGGGGATCCGAGAGAAAATGAAATATGCCAACGTGCCTGCGGGTCTGCGTGGCTTGGGGATCACCTTTATCACCACCGGGCTGATGGCGCTGGGCTTTATGTCCTTCTCCGGTGTGCAGCTATAAGGGCAAACAAATGGAAATTATCCTTGGCGTGGTGATGTTCACGCTGATTGTACTGGTGCTGTCAGGGCTTATTCTGGCGGCGCGCGCGAAGCTGGTAAATTCCGGCGACGTGGTCATTGATATTAACGACGAGCCGCAGAATCAGATCCGCACGCCGGCGGGAGACAAGCTGCTCAACACGCTCTCCGGTAACGGCATTTTTGTCTCCTCAGCTTGCGGCGGCGGCGGTTCCTGCGGGCAGTGCCGCGTGACGGTAAAAGAGGGCGGTGGCGATATTCTGCCAACCGAGCTGGCGCATATCACAAAGCGTGAGGCAAAAGAGGGCTGTCGTCTGGCCTGCCAGGTCGCGGTGCGTCAGAACATGAAGATTGAGCTGCCGGAAGAGATCTTCGGCGTCAAAAAGTGGGAGTGCGAGGTTATCTCTAATGATAACAAAGCCACCTTTATTAAAGAGCTGAAGCTGCGGGTGCCGGAAGGCGAGCATGTCCCGTTCCGCGCCGGAGGATACATTCAGATTGAATGCCCTGAGCACGCTGTGGCCTATGCGGACTTTGACGTGCCGCATGAGTACCGCGCCGACTGGGACAAATTCAATCTCTTCCGCTTTGTATCTGAGGTGAAAGAGCCGACGCTGCGCGCCTACTCAATGGCCAACTACCCGGAAGAGAAGGGCATCATCATGCTCAACGTGCGTATCGCCACGCCGCCACCGAATGTGCCGGACGCGCCGCCGGGCGTCATGTCGTCATACATCTGGTCCCTGAAGCCTGGCGATAAGGTGACGATCTCCGGCCCGTTCGGGGAGTTTTTCGCGAAAGATACCGATGCGGAAATGGTATTTATCGGCGGCGGTGCCGGTATGGCCCCGATGCGCTCGCACATCTTTGACCAGCTCAAGCGGCTGGGTAGCCAGCGTAAGATCAGCTTCTGGTACGGGGCGCGCTCGCTGCGCGAGATGTTCTATGAAGATGAGTTTGAACAGCTGGCGCGTGAAAACCCGAACTTTACCTTCCACGTGGCGCTTTCCGATCCGCAGCCGGAAGATAACTGGACGGGCTACACGGGGTTCATCCACAACGTGCTGTATGAAAACTACCTCAAACAGCACCCGGCGCCTGAGGACTGCGAGTTCTATATGTGTGGTCCGCCGATGATGAACGCCGCCGTGATTAAGATGCTGAAAGATCTCGGTGTCGAAGATGAGAACATCTTGCTCGATGACTTTGGAGGCTGATGATGCTGACGTTTCTGGCAACCTTTGTGGTTTTTGTGCTTGTCATCTTCGGCATGTCGTTAGGCTGGATCGTTAAGCGGAAAAGCATTCAGGGCAGCTGCGGCGGTATTTCCTCTATTGGGATGGAAAAGGTTTGCGACTGCCCGGAACCGTGCGATGCGCGGAAGAAAAGGATGGCCCGCGAACAGCAGCGCATTATTTAGTCTTGTCGGTCGGGTAAGGCGAAGCCGTCGCCCGACAATTCCCACCCACACTTCTCAACCCTCATTTGTTTACTGTATACTTATCCAGTGATGAGTGAGGGCTTACTATGCGCAAAATAATCCATGTCGATATGGACTGCTTTTTTGCCGCAGTGGAGATGCGTGACAACCCGGCGCTGCGGGATATTCCCATCGCCATTGGCGGCAGCCGCGTTCAGCGTGGTGTCATCAGCACCGCCAACTATCCTGCGCGCAAATTTGGCGTGCGCAGCGCGATGCCGACGGCGATGGCCTTAAAGCTTTGCCCTCATCTCACGCTTCTGCCAGGCCGTTTTGAAGCCTATAAAGAGGCTTCCCTTCATATTCGGGAAATCTTCTCCCGCTATACCTCTCTGATAGAGCCGCTGTCGCTGGACGAAGCCTATCTGGATGTGACCGACAGCGTGCACTGCCATGGCTCCGCCACGCTGATGGCGCAGGAGATCCGCCAGACGATTTTCAACGAGCTGAATCTGACGGCATCGGCGGGCGTCGCGCCCGTTAAATTCCTTGCCAAAATCGCCTCCGATTTAAATAAGCCCAACGGTCAGTACGTCATCACGCCTGACGAGGTGCCGGCATTTTTGAAAACGCTGCCGCTTGGCAAAATACCCGGCGTGGGAAAGGTCTCCGCCGCAAAGCTGGAAAGCATGGGGCTACGCACCTGCGAAGACGTGCAGCGAAGCGATCTCGCCATGCTGCTTAAGCGCTTTGGAAAGTTTGGCCGCGTGCTGTGGGAGCGCAGTCAGGGAATTGACGATCGCGATGTGAACAGCGAGCGGCTGCGGAAATCCGTCGGCGTTGAGCGCACCCTCATTGAAGATATTCATGACTGGTCCGAATGCGAAACCATTATCACGGAACAGCTTTACCCTGAGCTGGAACGACGTTTAAGCAAGGTGAAGCCGGACCTGCTCATTGCCCGTCAGGGCATCAAGCTTAAATTCAACGACTTCCAGCAGACCACGCAGGAACACGTCTGGCCGCGTCTGAATAAAGACGATCTTCTCGCGACGGCGAAAAAGGCATGGGTAGAGCGCCGGGGCGGGCGAGGGGTGAGGCTGGTGGGATTGCACGTTACGCTGCTGGATCCGCAGCTAGAGCGCCAGCTGGTTCTGGGGTTGTAAAAAAGCCCGGTGGCGCTACGCTTACCGGGCCTACGTTTTTCACCCTCTCCCTGTGGGAGAGGGCTGGGGTGAGGGTATTACTTAACGGGGATCGCTTTCAGCAGCTCAGTCAGCAGCGTCCAGTAATGACCGACGCTTTCGATATGAACCTGCTCATCCGGCGAGTGCGGGCCGGTTATGGTTGGCCCGATGGACACCATATCCATGTCCGGATACGGTTTCTTGAACAGGCCACATTCCAGACCGGCGTGGATCACCTGAATGTTCGGGGTGCTGTTGAACAGACGCTGATAGGTTTCACGCACCAGCGCCATCACCGGAGAACTTGCATCCGGCTGCCAGCCCGGGTAGCTGCCTTTTGCAGACGTTTTCGCGCCCGCCAGCGTGCCCAGAGATTCCAGCATGCTCACCACGTACTCTTTACCGCTGTCGATAAGCGAGCGGATCAGGCAGATGATTTCCGCGCTGTCGTCGCTCATGGTCACTACGCCCACGTTCAGTGAGGTTTCCACCACGCCTTTCGCCACGTCAGAGTTGCGGATCACGCCGTTTGGCGTCGCGTTCAGCAGCTGAACGAAGGTGTCACGAGACTGCGCGGTCAGCGCGGCTTTATCCGTAGATACGGATTCCAGCACTACGGTCAGGTTTTTCTCTTTCGCCGACAGTTCGTTTTTCAGGATATCCAGATATACGGTGGAGAGTTTTTTCAGCTCGTCCGCTTTTGCCGCTGGAACCGCCACGGTGGCGAAGGCTTCACGCGGGATCGCGTTACGCAGGGTACCGCCGTTGAAGTCCACCAGACGCAAATCCAGCTCGGCCGCATGGCCTGCCAGGAAGCGCGCCAGGAGCTTGTTGGCGTTACCCAGACCCAGGTGAATATCGCCGCCGGAGTGGCCGCCTTTCAGCCCTTTCAGCGTCAGCTTGAAGGTCTGGAAGCCAGCAGGAATCGCTTCGCGCGACAGCGGCAGGGTAGAGATGAAATCAATCCCGCCCGCGCAGCCCATGTAGATCTCGCCTTCTTCTTCAGAGTCGGTGTTGATCAGGATGTCCGCCTGCAGCCAGTTCGCCTGCAGACCGAACGCGCCGTCCATGCCTGCTTCTTCGGTCATGGTCAGCAGCACTTCCAGCGGACCGTGCTCAACGCTGTCGTCGGCCAGCACGGCCAGCGCAGAGGCCATACCGATGCCGTTATCCGCGCCCAGCGTGGTGCCGCGTGCTTTCACCCAGTCGCCGTCGATGTACGGTTGAATCGGGTCTTTGGTGAAGTCGTGAACGGTGTCGTTATTCTTCTGTGGCACCATGTCCAGGTGCGCCTGCAGCACAACCGGTTTGCGGTTTTCCATGCCTGCGGTAGCCGGTTTGCGGATCAGAATGTTGCCAACCTGGTCACGTTCAGCATGCAGACCTTTTTCCTTCGCCCAGCCCATAATATGTTCGGCAAGCTGTTCTTCATGGTAGGAAGGGTGTGGAATGGAGCAGATTTTCGCAAAAATATCCCACAGCGGCTGCGGAGATAATTGAGACAGTTCAGACACGATAAGTCTCCTTGTCGAGGCGCTGCAAACAGGGTTGCAGGTCACAGGGTTAGCAGGTTAATAGTTACCACAAGTCAGGCTTGCGAGATGAAACTGAGAATACCACTTTCTCTGCTGGCTGGTAGCATAAAGCATGTAAAAACTCAGGCAGAGGGCGCTAAACACTGGTTTTTAGTGCGTCAGATCTCTATAATCTCGCGCAACCTATTTCCCCCTCGAACACTTTTTAAGCCGTATAAAAACAGGCTGGGACACTTCACATGAGCGAAAAATACGTCGTCACCTGGGACATGTTGCAGATTCACGCACGCAAACTGGCTGCGCGTCTGATGCCTTCCGAACAGTGGAAAGGCATTATTGCCGTCAGCCGTGGCGGTCTGGTACCGGGGGCGCTGCTGGCACGTGAGCTGGGTATTCGTCATGTCGATACCGTTTGCATCTCCAGCTATGACCATGACAACCAGCGCGAGCTGACCGTGCTGAAACGTGCGGAAGGCGACGGCGAAGGTTTCATCGTTATTGATGACCTGGTGGATACCGGCGGTACTGCGGTTGCTATCCGCGAAATGTATCCGAAAGCACATTTCGTCACTATCTTCGCGAAGCCTGCTGGCCGCCCGCTGGTAGACGATTACGTGATTGATATCCCGCAGGACACCTGGATTGAACAGCCATGGGATATGGGCGTGGTCTTCGTACCGCCAATCTCTGGTCGTTAATCACGTTCCGCAATTATTTTAACGCCCGGTGATGCCGGGCGTTGTTTTTTTTAGTCTGACGCGCGTTACAATAGTCTCTATACGACGTATTCATGGAGGCAACGCAATGACGCAGGCGAATCTCACCGAGACTCTCTTCAAACCCCGTTTCAAACACCCTGAAACGTCGACGCTGGTGCGTCGCTTTAATCCGGGTACCCAGCCTGCCGTCCAGTCCGCGTTAGACGGTAAAAACGTGCCTCACTGGTATCGCATGATTAACCGCCTGATGTGGATCTGGCGCGGTATTGACCCTCGTGAAATCCTTGATGTGCAGGCACGTATCGTGATGAGTGAAGCCGAACGTACCGACAGCGAACTCTACGACACGGTGGTGGGCTACCGTGGCGGAAACTGGATCTACGAGTGGTCTAAACAGGCGATGCTCTGGCAGCAAAAAGCCAGCCAGGAAGAGGATGCCACGCGCAGCGGCAAGCAATGGCTGCACGCCGCTAACCTTTACGGCATTGCCGCATACCCTCATTTAAAAGGGGATGAACTGGCAGAGCAGGCTCAGGCGCTGGCGAATCGCGCCTATCAGGAGGCGGCTCAACGTCTGCCGGGCCGGATGCGTGAACTTGAGTTCACCATTTCAGGGGGCGCGTCCGTTACCGGGTTCCTGCATATGCCTGAAGGTGAAGGTCCGTTCCCGACCGTCCTCATGTGCGGCGGGCTGGATTCGCTGCAAATTGATTATTACAGCCTGTATGAGCGTTACTTCGCACCAAAAGGGATCGCGATGCTGACGCTTGATATGCCTTCAATTGGTTTCTCATCCAAATGGAAACTGACTCAGGATTCCAGCCTGCTGCACCAGCATGCGCTCAAAGCGCTGGAAAACATACCGTGGGTTGACCACACCCGCGTGGCGGCATTCGGCTTCCGTTTCGGCGCGAACGTCGCGGTGCGTCTGGCTTATCTTGAATCTTCTCGTCTGAAAGCCGTCGCCTGCCTCGGCCCGGTCGTTCACGCCCTGCTCAGCGATCCTGCACGCCAGGGAAGCGTACCTGAAATGTACCTTGATGTGCTGGCCAGCCGCCTTGGCATGCATGATGCATCAGACGAAGCGCTGCGCGTTGAGCTCAATCGCTACTCGTTAAAAACGCAAGGATTGCTGGGACGTCGCTGCCCAACGCCGATGCTCTCTGGGTTCTGGAAAAACGACCCGTTCAGCCCGGAAGAAGAGTCGCGATTAATCACTTCGTCATCTGCGGATGGCAAATTGCTTGAGGTGCCGTTCAGCCCGGTCTATCAGAATTTCGACAAATCACTGAAAGAGATTACGCGCTGGATCGCTCAGAGATTGTGTTAATAGATTGCTAAATTTCGCTGGTTTGGTAAAACAGTGGCTTCACAAAAGGAGATCGCAATGACGTTACCGAGTGGACACCCGAAAAGTAGACTGATTAAGAAGTTTATGGCTCTCGGCCCGTATATTCGAGAAGAGCAGTGTGAAGAGAATCGCTTTTTTTTCGACTGCCTGGCTGTATGCGTCAACGTGAAGCCTGCACCCGAAAAACGTGAATTCTGGGGCTGGTGGATGGAAATGGAAGCAGAGGAAAAACGCTTTACGTATAGCTACCAGTTTGGCCTGTTTAATAAAGACGGCAACTGGCAGGCGACCACCATTAAAGATCAGGAAGTGATTGACCGCCTGGAATATACGCTAAAAGAGTTCCACGATAAGGCACGCGCGCTGCTGGCTACCCTAGATCTCAAGTTCGAACCCGCGGATGACTTTTCCAGCGAAGCGGTGAAGCTGACTGCCTGATAGTCTTCTCCTCCCTCTCCCTGTGGGAGAGGGCCGGGGTGAGGGCACCAGACCGCATTAATCCCCGACAAAAAAACCGGCCTCAAGCCGGTTTTTTTATTCCGCATCATCAGAACTGGTAGGTCATACCCAGTGCAACGATGTCATCGCTGCTCACGCCCAGTTTATTTTTGTCGTCAATCTGGTTGATTTTATAATCAACAAAGGTGGACATATTTTTGTTGAAGTAATAGGTCGCGCCAACGTCAATATATTTCACCAGATCTTCGTCACCAATACCTTCGATATCTTTGCCTTTAGACTGGACATAGCCCAGGGAAGGGCGCAGACCAAAGTCGAACTGATATTGCGCAACAACTTCAAAGTTCTGCGCTTTATTTGCAAAACCGCCGGAAATTGGCGTCATATTGCGGGTTTCAGAATACATTGCAGCCAGATAAATATCGTTCGCATCATATTTCAGACCGGTTGCCCAGGCTTCTGCTTTCTGGCCCTGGCCACGCGCCAGCAGGTTCTGAGCGTTGGTGCGGTCAGAGTTGGTGTAGGCACCGCTGACGGCGAAATCGCTGCCGCCGAAGTCATAGGTCAGAGAGGTACCAAAACCGTCGCCGTTCTGTTTTTTGGCGTCACGGTTTTCGTTTTTGCCCTGGTACTGCAGCGTCATGTCCAGACCGTCAACCGCGCCGAAGAAGTCGGTGTTGCGGTAGGTCGCCAGGCCGGTAGCACGCTTGGTCATGAAGTTATCGGTCTGTGCGGAAGAATCGCCGCCGAATTCAGGGAACATATCGGTCCATGCTTCGACGTCATACAGGGCACCCAGGTTACGGCCGTAATCCAGCGAACCAAAGTTTTTCAGCTTCAGGCCAGCGAACGCCAGACGCGTCTTCTGAGAGGAGTCGCTCTCAGCTTTGTTACCTGCAAATTCAGATTCCCAACGGCCATAGCCCGTCAGCTGATCGTTAATCTGAGTTTCGCCTTTAAAACCGAAACGAACGTAAGTCTGATCGCCATCTTTGGTGGCATCATCACTGATGTAGTGCATGGCTTTCACTTTGCCGTACACGTCCAGTTTATTACCATCTTTATTATAAACTTCAGCTGCGTGAACGGATGCAGAAGCCACTACGCCCATAACCATTAATGCCAGAGTGCTCTTTTTCATTTTCGATCCTGTCTTATAAACGCGCTAAAAAATTCGCTGGACGATAAGCTCATGCTTAAGTCCCGTGAAAAAACAGAAAGGGTTTTATCGTTCTGGAATGAAACTTTTATGACAAACTAAGAATAATTTTAAAAAACTGTGATTTATTATTTCGGTAATAAAAGTGTCAAACTTTCCCGCTAGGCTTCCTGATCCCGCGCAACAAAGTGTTTCGCGATGTGCTAAGGCAGTTGGCAACGGGGCTGACTCCTGTTAAAACGTTCGTTCGACATTACTTTCCCTTATCGTTGAACGGCAGAGAATCATGAGTGACAGCCAGACGCTGGTGGTAAAACTCGGTACCAGTGTTTTAACAGGCGGATCGCGCCGCCTAAATCGCGCCCACATTGTTGAGCTTGTACGTCAGTGCGCTCAGCTGCATGCCGCAGGGCATCGTATTGTGATTGTGACCTCCGGGGCGATTGCCGCCGGGCGTGAACACCTGGGTTACCCCGAACTCCCCGCGACGATCGCTTCCAAACAGCTGCTGGCCGCCGTGGGCCAAAGCCGACTCATTCAACTCTGGGAACAGTTGTTCTCCATCTATGGCATTCACGTCGGGCAGATGCTGCTGACGCGTGCGGATATGGAAGACAGAGAGCGCTTCCTGAACGCCCGCGATACCCTTCGCGCGCTGCTGGACAACAATATTGTTCCGGTCATTAACGAGAACGATGCCGTTGCTACCGCTGAAATCAAAGTGGGTGATAACGATAACCTCTCGGCGCTGGCCGCGATTCTGGCCGGTGCCGATAAATTACTGCTTCTGACCGATCAGCAGGGGCTGTTTACCGCCGATCCGCGTTCCAACCCGGAAGCCGAGCTCATTACCGACGTTCACGGCATCGACGATGCGCTGCGCGCCATCGCCGGTGACAGCGTTTCAGGCCTGGGAACGGGCGGTATGGGGACCAAGCTGCAGGCCGCTGACGTAGCGTGCCGCGCCGGTATCGACACCATCATTGCGGCGGGCAGCCGCCCTGGCGTGATTGGTGACGTGATGGAAGGCATCTCCGTCGGCACCCGCTTCCACGCCCAGGAATCCCCGCTGGAAAACCGCAAGCGCTGGATTTTTGGCGCGCCTCCTGCAGGCGAACTTGTCGTCGATGAAGGGGCAACCGCCGCGATTCTGGAACGAGGAAGTTCATTACTTCCTAAAGGAATTAAAAGCGTGACAGGCAACTTCTCCCGTGGTGAAGTGATCCGTATCCGTAACCTCGAAGGCCGCGACATCGCACACGGCGTAAGCCGTTACAACAGCGACGCGCTGCGCCGCATCGCGGGTCACCACTCGCAGCAGATCGACGCCATTCTGGGCTATGAATATGGTCCGGTTGCCGTGCATCGCGATGACATGATTATTCGTTAAGGAGCCAGAACATGCTGGAACAAATGGGCGCTGCCGCGAAGGCTGCCTCTTACAAACTGGCGCTCCTTTCCAGCCGCGAGAAAAACCGCGTGCTGGAAAAAATCGCTGATTATCTGGAGTCCCAGTCCCAGGAGATTTTGCTCGCCAACGAGCAGGATTTACTGGAAGCGCGTCGCAACGGCTTGAGCGAAGCGATGCTCGACCGTCTGGCGCTGACGCCAGCACGCCTGAAAGGCATCGCCGACGATGTACGTCAGGTCTGCAATCTGGCTGACCCGGTAGGGCAGGTGATTGACGGCGGGCTGCTCGACAGCGGTTTGCGCCTTGAGCGCCGCCGCGTGCCGCTCGGCGTTATCGGCGTTATTTATGAAGCCCGTCCAAACGTGACGGTGGATGTTGCGTCTCTGTGCCTGAAAACCGGTAACGCCGCTATTCTGCGCGGTGGGAAAGAGACATGGCGCACCAACGCCGCGACAGTGAAAGTCATTCAGCAGGCGCTGGAAGAGTGTGGCTTACCGGCGGGGGCCGTACAGGCGATCGAGAGCCCAGACCGCGCTCTGGTCAATGAAATGCTGCGCATGGACAAATACATCGACATGCTGATCCCACGCGGTGGCGCGGGCCTGCACAAGCTGTGCCGCGAGCAGTCGACGATTCCGGTGATCACCGGCGGTATCGGCGTGTGCCATATCGTGGTCGACGACAGCGCTGAGATTGAACCAGCGCTGAAGATTATCGTTAACGCGAAAACCCAGCGTCCAAGCACCTGTAACACCGTAGAAACGCTGCTGGTGCATCAGGATATTGCGAACATCTTCCTGCCTGCCCTGAGCAAACAGATGGCAGAGAGCGGCGTGACGCTGCATGCTGACGCCAGTGCGCTCGCACTGCTGAAGGATGGCCCGGCTAACGTTGTTCCAGTAAAAGCGGAACAGTACGACGATGAGTTCCTGTCACTGGATCTGAACGTGAAAATTGTTGCCGATCTCGACGACGCCATTGCGCACATTCGTGAACACGGCACGCAGCATTCTGACGCGATCCTGACGCGCACCTTGCGCAATGCCGATCGCTTCGTGAACGAAGTGGATTCCTCTGCGGTGTATGTGAATGCTTCCACCCGCTTCACCGACGGCGGCCAGTTCGGCCTCGGCGCTGAGGTGGCGGTCAGCACGCAGAAACTGCACGCGCGCGGTCCGATGGGGCTGGAAGCGCTGACCACGTACAAGTGGATCGGCTTCGGTGACGATACGATTCGTGCGTAAATAATCACGGGTGATGCAAAAATAGCCGTTTGATTCAAAAGGGCATTGACGCATCACCCGGATAGATCTAACCTTTTGCCCCGTGGTTACGCTCGTAACCGGCCTCTCAGGGCCGATATAGCTCAGTTGGTAGAGCAGCGCATTCGTAATGCGAAGGTCGTAGGTTCGACTCCTATTATCGGCACCATTTCAAACTTTTCCCAAATCTACCGAAATCAACTAAAAGCCCGTATACTGCGCTTTCTGGCCGCATCTTATCTCCTGATATCAACTTGCCGCCACGCGCAATCACGACATCGTGACGATCATCCTGAATGAGGACCGGGTGATTCCGGCGATATTTGAGACCATGATCGGCGAGGGAGTCTATGCCGATAGCTGGCGCAAGCGGGCACTGCCCCGCGTCAGCACACTGCAGGCATTCAATAAGCCATACCCTGGGTGATGTTCTGGCGGAGCCTGCCGCGTTGTGCTGCGGAATGGGCCAGGAAACCGGGCAACGCGCGTTGCTGATATTGCTGTCGTACACGCTTATCTTTTACAAGCAGCCAGAGAGCAGGATTCGGTGACGCTTAACCGTCTCTCAGATACTGGCGCACCGCGCTTGTCTTTCCCCATTTGCTCACTCAGCACTGGACAGCTTAAGCAAATGGGAAGCGATCCCCCAACGGAGGGTCATATCCTCCTCTCCGCCCGCCTCCAGCACGGTATAACTCGCGTTCGGTTGTGCGTAGCGGTTGAAATGATCGATGTTGCCCTCTTTAAGCAACGCAAGCATACCCTGCATGACATGTCCGTGAGTGACAACACAGAACGTCTGATGCGTTGTGGTTGCCATCTTCTCGTGCAAAAAATGGATAATACGCTGAGAAGCGTGGGCAAGCGACTCGCCGCCAGGAGGACAAAACGCGGCATTCTGTGAAAATAACGCGAGAAACTGACTCGGATATTCCTGCTCTAATTGTGCCTTCGTCATACCTTCATATTGACCAAATGACTGTTCTTTTAGGGCCTCTTCGATCACCAGCGGGCACTGAAAATGGCCCGCCAGTGCCTGACCCATTTTCCACGCGCGTCCAAGAGGTGAAGTAAAGACACATTCCACCGGATAAGCAGCATCCGTTAAAGCCGTCAGTAATGCCGATGTTTCCAGCGTGCCGCGGGCAGTCAACGGGCTATCCTTGTGTCCCTGGACAACACCGTGCTGATTCCATTCTGTTTCTGCATGCCGCACTAAAATCACTTTCATCAGAAATTACAATTGCTCCAGTAGCTGGCCTGCATCCACAAGAGGCAATGATGGCAAGGCATGCCATGCATTCCAGATTGACCCAATGATATCCTCTTCACGGTAGTCCGAAACGGTACCCTGAACGAGCTGTTCAAGCCATTCAAGCGTATTCGTATAACGAGCAAGATCTGTACAGGCGGTTTTCCAGAGAACATTCTCCAGCATTAGCATTAACAACTCTTCGTCTTTATTGATATCAAATTCAACCACTGGAAGTTGCTTAAGCGTGCACAGCGTCTTCACCAGCTTATCACTTTGTGACAGCGTGGCTCTGGGGATTGCAATCGGTAATGTGCTCATTTTCAACTGAGGAAGCATTTCACTCAGTGTTTCCAGGAAAAGCACCTTATCCACGCCGGCAAAGCTAATGCCGCCTAAGAGCCAGGGTGTAATAGCCCGGCGTATAGCATAAAATTCACGGACAGCTTTCTTGGCAATAACTAAATCATTTACGCTAAGAGCATTAATATGCGAGAAAATTTCGCGCCCTTCATTACCATGCTCACCTTCAATATTAATCTTCTCATGGACTATCTGGCTACGTATTGCTTCTGGAGCGAGACCGGAGTTCTCCAGTACGTCAATATAGGCCTGACTTTCCTCACTGGTTCCTTCCATCAGTGCCACCAGCGTGACGAAGGTCGGCAAATGAAAATGAGCCGCTTTGAGTAACATGGCCATTGTAGCCTCAGTGCAGAGATGAGGACTGGTAGATTCAATTTCCTCGTCGCTCATCCCAAAACCCAGTAACGACCGGCGCAGTAATTTTTCATGACCGACTTCATCAAAGAAGAAGTCACGGATCGCCATCGTCAGGTCGTCATTACCATAGTCGCGCAAAGATGCGGTAAGTACCCGTTCTGCAGCCCGAGTGACATGGTAATATTCAACGGACCAGCGCTTTAACGCCGCGTCGTCTATAGTTTTGGTGAATACTTTGCGGCTAAATTCATCCTGTTCAAAAGCAGGTAAAACAATATTGTAATAATAATTCTCAATCTCACAGATAAACGCCTTGCCTGAAATGACGTCATTTACAGATTGAGCGTCAGAAAGTAGATGTTGCTCATCGAGCATAGAGAGAAAATCATTAACCGTATATGGCTGCATTGCCGAACCCAGCCTTTCATTCAGCGCTGGAACATTAATATCAGCATCCGTCAAATGTTTAAGAATATCTCCGGCGGCCTGGGCCATTATTTCATTCT
This sequence comes from Enterobacter sp. AG326, assembly GCF_004362415.1. Classification (NCBI taxonomy): domain Bacteria; kingdom Pseudomonadati; phylum Pseudomonadota; class Gammaproteobacteria; order Enterobacterales; family Enterobacteriaceae; genus Enterobacter; species Enterobacter sp. AG326. Next base: position 41,600 of record NZ_SNXG01000006.1, read on the forward strand.
CAAAATCAATGGTAAAACTCTCGCTGGGAGTAATAAAAATAACTTGCTGGCGATCGAGTCGAAAGGTGATATCTTTTGCGAGGCATGGATTGTTTTGATAAATCATAAAGAAACCCTCAAAAAAGTAAAGGCACTCTATCGAAACAGAGTGCCTGGTTTGATCTATTACAGACGAGCGTTCATTACTGGAATAACACGACGAGTAACTTTCATGTTAGTCTCCTTGTTGAAGGTTAATAATCCTCGAAGAGGGCCTGTTTTCATACACCGATTTTCGGGTTAAATACCCAAAACTAATAAATAAAACGGTCACAAATTTTATAACGTTCCAGAAACGTGAAACCTGCATTCGCTGGCTCATATTTAGCAACAACAGGCATTCCTTTTTCCATCCACTGCGTCATTTCTTCGGTGGAGTATTTTCTTGTCGTCTGCCTCGGTGAATCGTAAAGCAAGCCGTGAAGCTGTACCAGTTCATCGAAATCCTGACGAGCCATCCCAGACTGTTGCTGATAAGGCCATGATTGATGTTCAATAATAGAATAATGCCCATCCCAGCGTACCGCGTGGTATTGCTCATGCAGCCATGCCAGAAGAGGAGGCATTAACTCATGGATTTCCTGTTGCCAAAAATCAGCCAGCAATAATAACGGCGCTTCAAGTTTAGCCTGTTTTAATAAGTTGCTTAAAGAATCCCATTCCTCTCTTTTTATCAGATTAAACGTCAGCTTTACATCCATCATGTCACGCAATGTGAATTTTTTAGTCACACCATCACGGAAAGTAAATTCAGCAATCAATAATACAACTAATCTCATTGCTTCTGTCAAGACGTATAATTGATTAAAATATAAATTTGAAAAATTTGACACAGGAAATGCATTAAAATGAATCTCAACATATACATCATCAAGAGCACGTTCGCCAGCATTATTCCTCAGTCGAAACTTGGCAGAACTTGCAATGCTGTTATTCGTTTTCCGCACCCAGACAAACATTTCTTTGAAGCCAAGAGACAATAGATAATCATGTGCCTCGATAAAATCTTTTTCATTTTTATATAAGATATCAACATCGCGAGATTCACGCTGAAATCCTTGAGGATAAAAATGCTTAAAGCTTTCCCCTTTAAGGGTTATCAAAGAATCAGACTTACATTTCTGTGTTAGTCTTGCAAGTAATTTCTCATGCAGCAAGCTTTTTTTACGATAAATATCCAGTCTTTTTTGTGCCCATGAAGAAAGTGTATTTTCTTTGCACCAAAATTCAAGCCAGGCATAAAGTAATTTATTTCGATACAGCTCTTCCCAGTGTTCTTCACCGATAGACGGTAATACAGCATCGCGACCAGAAATAAGATACTGACTGAAATAATCGTAGAAGCTCAATAATTCTTTATTAAATTTCATAGACAGACTCCCTGTGTGATTTCAGTGCCCATAAGGTAACGGGAACAGTTAACACTAACTCAACGACTGCTGTGAGTAGATAGACCTGCCGTACCCCCATCCGCCAGGCTATATACCCACCAATCAAGGTCGCGACAGGAATCCCACTTTTAACAAGAGCCCCTGAGATACCTAGCGTGGTCCCATAGCTGGCAGGATCAGAACAGAGCTGGCGTAATGTTCGAAATGAGACCGCTGAAATCACTATCGATAGTGATTCGATGAACATTGAAATCACCAGTACAGGGTAGCTGTTTAGTTCATAAACAAGAAAATAGAGCAGTGCGTTGATGAGCATTGACGCAACCAGAAGCCCCAGCAGCATTGAGGGCCTTTTACTGATAAAACCTAACAGCCATGCCCCGACAATGCCCCCCACCCCTGCTGCTGTAATGATACTCCCGGTATCAAGAGCACTCAGCTTCAACTCATGGGTAGCGTAAAAAACCATCAGTGTTGCTGGCACAGTTTCGACAGCATTCACGAGCAAAATAATAAATGAGAGATGCATCAAAGCACGGTTCGCTCTGAATGCCTTAATTCCTTCCTTAACACGTACGAAAAACAGCGAATACCAGGGCTGGTGCACGCTTTCCCTTTTTTCATAACGTGGGGTAATCAGCGACACCCCAAAAGAGAAACCAATTAGCAGAAACAGCGTCCACTGCAAAGACCAGGTTAGCGCCCACCCCATTGCAAGGGGAATAACGACGGTAACAATTTGTTCAAACAGTGATGTTCTCGTATTAAAATCGCCCCATTTTTCTTTTGGCAGCACATCATAAGCAGTACGGCTAGTCCCTGCAGAGACGCTGTAGGCAACAGCCGACATAATAAATAGCGCGACATAAAGCGCCTGTATAGGTAACCATTTGTTATAGACCAGGACCATCAACCCCAGCGGGAGTATATGGAGATAAAGACTCCAGCGCATAATGATCCCCGCCCCCCAGGAATCAATTGATGCCCCAACAATAATACCAACCACAATATAAGGAACGTATTCCATCGCACGGTAAGTGGCAAAGACATCAGCATCGGCAATCTGCTGAGCAAGAAAAATGGGAATCAGCACCGAGAGGCCGACAGCGATAATTTTGGAATAGGTAAATTGCAAGAGTAGCCGGGTCATGAAGATACCTCCTGCACCGGGCAAGAAGCATTCAGAACTTTGATGGCTCCCTCTACCGTCTGGTAAATAGCTTCTCTGGCCAGTGCCAGCCATTGAGGATCCGACGGGAAAAATACCTCGCGAAATTCCTCTCGAACCTTGTCGTATTGTGGTCCGGAACTGATCTGCCGTTGCCATAACCAGTTCTCACGCTGCATCGCGATCATGACTTCCAGCGCTGGACTGGTACCTAACTCCAGAACATAACCTTCTGCCCGCCCGCCAGGAAAAAGGCTATCGACATAGCCGGTCAGCGTGCCCTGGAGTAGAGAGGAAACCGCATTATGGCTGGCGTAATTAATGGCCTGAGCGAGAACAGGCTCTTTGCCGATACCCCGTCCACCTTCACGGATGATACTTAGTTGTCCCTTTTCACCCAGCCCCGTATGAATATCGAGCACCAGAAAATGACGGAACTGGCGGGATAATGTCAGGCATACTTCGCGTACAGCGATCTGGCTCGGCGTGATCTTATCCCCGCCATAAAAGAGTCCTTCAGGGTGATGATACTGCCCGCTGGTGATCACCGACTGTACACGTTGAAGCCCGTCGTGTGTAATCCATTCAAGCAACTTTGATCGAAGCTGCGACTGGTCGGGTAGCTCAGAGCCAGCAGGACAAATTATTTCACGCGCGCGATCATAATCCCTGTTGCGCTGGGGAACAGACCCACCAATAAAATTTCTGTTGAGATCGATATTTGTCTCATTCACTCGCCGAAGCTCATGCATACCCCAGGGATTGACGGCATGCACCAGGCAAATCGCAATATGTTTTGGCGTTGGGAAATCCCTGAGAAGGGTTTCCTGTATAAGTGCACCAGGTAGTCCCTCAACGCCATGCACACCAGAAAAAACAACAATGCAGGTTTTCGCCTGAAGATCACCGAGCACCGTATACGTTAAATGAAGAGCACTACCGTCTTGCCCCAGTGTCACGGGGATCTGTGTTACTTCTACTCCACGTTGCTGCGCAAGACGACTAAATTGCGCTCTGCTTTCGGTATACATGCTCATGTTACATCACTCCATCAGGCCACATTATCGATATCAGATTTATCAAAGGTCAGATGATAGAGCTCTTCGTAATACATAACGAAAAGCTTGTAGACATTATCAATATGCGAAAGGATCTTCTCTTCATCTTCAGGAAGATTCGCTGTTTTGACCAACACATCCCAGACAAAGTCGACATGATCATCATCATCGTCATGATCAACATGTGCGCGCTGACCTCTGACATACTCTTTGCCCATAACCTGCTCAATATTGTCAATAATATCGGGTTGCGTTTTTTCAGATGCTGATTCAATAAAATACGAACTGCAGAGTGATGCTAACGGGCGACCTTCATGTTCAAGACCGTAATAGAAATATCCCTGAAGCAACTTTGTGGATAAAAGTGGCTCGGTTGAATAAATCTCATCTGGTGACACACCAACTTTCTTCAAATCAGCAGCAAACATGGAGTCATGTAGCATTTCATCACCCGTATACTCGCACCAGCGTTTGGCAAGTCGCGGATCGGTTTTTGTAAAATAATGAATAGTTAAACCATCAATCGTGCGCTTCATCCGTAAACGCAGAATTATTTCAATTAAATTACGTTTGTAATATTCGAGATTAATATTTTTGGCGTCTTTCTGGTGTGATGCGCCAGGCACAGTAGTAAGAAATTTATTTACACGATCTGCAATAAATTTATCGACCCGCTGTCTGAATTCACTATGATTATTACTCATAAAACCCCTCAGTCGTGTTACGCATTGAACTGTTGAATGGAACGTGTTTACCTTTACCTGCAAGCCAGTCATCAAGTCCATCACCCCGCATTAATGCAAACTCCAGCGAGTAACTGTGATGAATCAAGTTGGTACAAATAATCATGAATGCAACATTGCTGAGGTGGATATCAAGCTTGTGAAGCTTGTTCTCCAGTTCCCTCACGGATAACGCTTTACCCGCGGGCATGCCATGCAAAAGCCACTGTTCAATGTCAGCAAGCAATAGGTTAGCCTCTTTCGGAAACGGGCAAGTGCTGACTGAAGATCGTAGTTCTTCCAGCGCAGTGGGCCAGTTGAAATCATTTTCAGAAAAGCGTGATGTTTTTCCATCCAAATAATCAGCAAGTTGTGCCGATTTATTTTCATGAAAGTTATCAACAATCTCCTGAAAAAAATTGTGGCGTTCCTCTGAACTAAACAGTATTCCAGATTCCCTGATAATATCAGCGGGCTCATCTGTGGTATGGACAAATTTAAATAAACGATTATGACTCTTCAAAATCGCTCGTAACTGCTCTGGCTTATGTAATTCTGGTAAAGAACTTCCCTTCAGGGACTGAAGGCGTACCGTGCCCGGCAACTCACGCTTCTGGCTATTATCACGAAATACAACCATAGTGCAGTCGTCACTGGTAAGCAGCTTTTCATTAAGAAAAATTCGGTCCAGTGAAAACTGATTCAGCTGATAGCGCCAATCTTCTCGCATTGTCCAGTGATTATAGCGAAACTCTCGCCATGTAATCGGCGTAAAGTTTTGGCGCTGCAAATAATCAAGCGCAGCCTGACATTTCCTTGCCATGAATGCATCGGGTTTGAATACCAGAACAGCAATATTTTGCAAAAAAGAGACGGTATTTTCACCAAAAACCTTCCGCGCGTCACTCCAGGCTTCCCTGAAGTATACATCTCGAGAATAAAATGTTTTTTTCTCGGGCATGACAGTTAAACCTTCCCAACTATCATGACCAACCTCATCAATAATATCTTCACCGGTATTATACATTAAGGACATCACTTACCTCCGACTGAACCAGGAAATAAGAATCTCAGATGCTGAGGTTATCGTCGCTAAATCTGCAGCAAAGGAAAAACGAATGAATTTGTGTCCATTATAAGGGTCGAAATCAACACCCGGAGTGATGGCAACTCCCGTTTCCTCAAGTAACTGTTTACAGAAAGCCACACTGTCATGGGTTAAATGTGATACATCAGCGTAGATATAAAAAGCCCCCTGAGGGTAGGTAATGTTTTGTAATCCACACTCTTTCAATGCTGCATACAGAATATCTCTTCTTTGTTGATATCCGGATACATATTCGTCCATAAGCTGATACGCTTTAAAAGCGTGAATGGCGCCCACTTGGCTCAGCGTTGAGGTAGCGATAAACAGATTCTGGATCAGTCGTTCAACGGTTCGCAGCCAGTTATCCGGTACAATCATCCAGCCAATGCGCCAGCCTGTCATCGAGAAGTATTTTGAAAAACTATTGACCACAATCGCTTTCTCGGAATATTGACGTGCGCTGGTTGCTTTAGTACCGAAAGTAATACCATGATAAATTTCGTCTGAAATCAGAGTAATAGCGTTACTATCACAATACACCGCCAGTTCATCCAGCACAGCAGCGTCATACATGGTACCGGTAGGATTATTCGGTGATGAAACAATGATTCCGTCAACCGGCTCCGTCAGGTCCCTGAGATGACGCGCAGTAATCAAATAATCAGTCTCCGCGGTGACGTGAATATCAACCGGGATTAAATCTAGTGCTAATAAAATGTTGCGATAACAGGGGTAGCCCGGAACCGGTACAGCAACCCGATCCCCTTTGTCAAAGCCTGACAAAAATGCCAGGATAAACGCAGCCGATGAGCCCGGGGTGACAATAATGTTTTCAGCTGGGACTGAGATCCCGTAAAAATCAGCATAATGCTGAGAAATATTTTCACGCAGTGCACTCAGCCCTGCAGCGACCGTATAACCCAGCGTCTGTTGCGGTAATGCGGTTTTTAATGCCTCAATGACGGGGGCCGGGGCGGAGGTACCAGGCTGCCCCACCTCGAGGTGCCATACGATCTTGCCGTGGGCCTCACGTTCGGCAGCTGCCTGCATAACGTCCATAACAACAAAAGGTGAGATATCTGAACGTTGGGATAAAGATTTCACGCCTGGTTCTCCTGTAATACGTCTTCAGCACTATTGCACGACTCCTCATTGATATAACGCGCAAGGATCGCGGCCCGATCGGCGATGACCTTTCTGGTCCAGGCCGAAATATGTGGAGTCATGTCGACATTATCGAGTTGTCTAAAATCTGCCGCTGATGGTCTTAATGCCTGGTCTCCTTTTTGAGGATAAAACTGCCATACATCGATGACAGCTCGGCCGATTTTTCTGTCGTGGCAGGCAGCGGCCAGGGCCTCATAATTTACACATTCAGCCCGGGCGATATTAATGAGTAATGTATCCGGCTCCATCATAGTGATGGCGTGCTGGTCAATAATATTTTGGGTATCTTTATTAACACCACAAGCGACAATTACGACATCACATCCCCGGATAAAGTCATCCCGTTCAGTTCGTGGGAAAAATAAAACTGAACCTGAGGTTTCGTATGGATAACGAGTCAGGCAGCGACAGGATGAGCCAAAGAACGAAAAAACCTCAATCACCTTGCGACCAATTCTCCCACCACCGATAACACCAACAGTGAGTTCATTGAGTTGTTTTCGCGCAATGCCTCCCAGCCGTGAACAATCCCGCCAGTCATAGCTGGATTTAAACCTTTCCCCAATACTATCCAGTTCTCGGAAATATGAGATGACGTAACTGAGAATATATTCCGATACGGCCATCTCGTGTGCTGCACAAGTTAAAACCTCAACATTCTCAGGTAATTGTGAAAAATTAATTTTATCAACGCCAATTCCAGGAACAAGAACCTTTTTAAGACTACTGGTTACAAAACGCTGATCAAATACCATGGATACTAAAATATCTGTATTCTGGCAATGAGAGGCAATCTCCGCGTCTGTCGCAGACTCATCCAAAAAGGTCATAACGTGCTTTTCTGCACACAAATGCATCTGGCGGCTCAAGTAGCAGGCCATATTTCCAAAGAAAAAAATTTTCACTCGCTCTCCAAAAATCATTATATGACTTTGAATCGGCTGTATAGCTGTGCTCTCGCATTAGCATCAGAAAGATGCAATATACAGATCATCCGGTCTGACAGTGTCAGGTTGGCGGAGAAAAACTCATTAACAACAGCATCACGGCATTGTGGCATTTGTTGATAGAAATCATCAGGCACTTCACCACTTGCGTTATATATCACACCATTTTTTTTATTATATCTAAATCCAGGATGCAGATAGTTAGCCAGTTGTATAGAGAAGTCAGCCAGTTCGTTATCATTGCTCAGTAGTATCTGCGGAAAGAAAGCAGAATTTTGAATGTCTGAAAAAGAAGCAAGTATTTTGAAAGAACGAGGGTTAACGGTTTTCAAAATAATATACTCATAATCCAGGCCTATTTTTTGAGACAATGTCGAAAAGAGACTTTGCAATATGGAATAAGTGACGCGAGTTCCATGTTGTTTTTCCGATATCAGCAATGTGTAAAGCATGATACATGTTTTACCGGCGATCTCAGCGACGTTGCAGCTTAAAAAACCACAACATTCATTTGTCTCTTTTGTATAGCAAAATAAGCACAGATCAGTCCTGGCAATGGTTTCAGGCTTGGCCATAAAGTAACTGTTAACCTTATGCTGTGGCATTGCCAACGCCAGCTCTCTTACCGCCTTCTCAATGTAGTCTGCTCCTGGCTTTTCAGGCCCAAATATGTCGACGTACACCGATCCTCTTTGCATCATTTCGTAGAGCCCAGCACTGCTGGAGCTCTCGCGGGCATGAGATACTTTCATTACGATGCAACCATTACATCTGCTGTGGTAAGCAAACCGTAGGATCTGCGTGATCAATCTTTTGTAGTTCAGGTGCAACCTGCTGAAGATGATCCAGTACCAGGCCCAGGCGACGCACACGTTCTTTGGCAACCGGCGCACCAACGCTGTCATAAGGATGGGATTGAGCGCTCGCGCCGACTTTCAGATACATCGGGGCAGCAATCTGAGCCAGCTCACCCACTTCATAGAAACGCAGATACCCACCTTTTGATGCATAGACATCAATCGGAATATCAATCACCAGGTCCGGGTTGAAACGTCGGATTTCGTACATCGTAGCGAGAGAAAGATCATGGGCTGTAGTAATACTGTCAGCCCCCGCATCAGCCATCAGACGAGCAATAATAGCGTTGGTTACCATGCAATGTGAGGACGTTTTAAACTTCATATTTGCAGGCAGGATCTCTTTTTTACGAAGCTCATTAAGAATAAACAGCACACCCGGATCGTAAACGATGAGGCCACGGCAGCCCAGCTCACTCAAGCGCAGCGCTTCTTCAATGGAGTGCGAAATGGCATCATTGTTATTGAGCTGGCGACCCTGTTCCATTCCGAACTCGGTACGGTAAAAAGAGGACTTAACATCATATTCCGGGCGCGGTCCCAGACCGAAGAGCATGCCATAGTTATTTTCATGACACAGTTGTAGCATTTCTTTAATTTCACGGTCGGAACGCAAAAAAGAGCCATGCGTTTCATTAAACCGGGTACAATAGATTTCGCTTTCGCGCAGTGCCGAGACTATTGTTTCCAGCATCATCAGATTATTGACTGCAGGTATTTCTACACCATATTGCCCCCCCTTCGGAAATGAACGCCCCGAAGGCTCTAAGGTCACATCATCAGAAAAAGGAAAACCATTATCACGGAGAATAGTCCGCGCTTTATCAGCACTACGTTTTAAGCTCATATTTAATCCTTCCTGTATGAAAACTAATGTGTGAATGCTACTTCGTTAAAAATGAAATCAAGAGAAAACAGATTCTTAGTTAAAAGGTTAAGGGCTTTCTTTCTAATTGTTTTTTTATGGCACTCATTCAGATAGTGCAGCGTTGACTTCCCGTCAATTCTTGCCAGCATCAGTACTGGAATGAGTGCCGCTATCCGTTTCTCAAGTCCCGTACGATCTTCCCAGTTCACTTTTTGCAGATATGACGTAGCAAGCAGTCTGGACATCAAGATAAAACGGGCATCCCCTAACCGATAAAATTTTAATATCAAATGATTAATACAAAATGCGATATCAAAAGCCGGATCAGCATAACAGGCACATTCTGCATCTAAAAAAACGGGTTTCGAATCACGATTAAGAATATTTTTTGGACTCAAATCCCCATGTATCACCGAGATACGATTCGCCAGAACCGACTCGCCAATCTCAACGAGGCGTTCACTTACGTCTGGAAATGTGTCGATCAGTGCAAAGATATATGGCTCAATGCGCGTCGCACGTAAAATGTCAGCACTATTAAACTCTCTGGCATAATTCTGGCTACCTGCCGTCATCTCGTGAAAAATGGCAATTTGCTCACCTAATTGTTGAACAAATAGCAAGTCGAACCGCCCAGAGAACAGCTGCCTTTGCCAGACTTCAGCTTCAGTAACGTCTATGTACTGCGTCACTAACAGCGGTTTTTTTTCATCAAAATAATAAACGTGAGGAACACTTTCCGCTGACACACGGCTGGCCATTTCCAGCCATAAATTCTCATAAAATGCTCGTTTTAGCGGGGCTGACCAGTTCTTCTGAACCCGTAATGTTGCTAAAGGCTGTTTAATAACATAACGCTTAAGATTATTCCCTTGCAGGCAATCCATAAGCCATACATCGGAGGAAACGCCTCCCTGAAGTCGTCTTACATTTTGGCTGGAAAACAATTCAATGCCAGTGCCATTCATTAACTCAAGCACGTAATCAACTTCATCAGAATCAATTTCTACAATTCCCCCAGCCTGGGGAAATGGCATATCGGTATCCATTAGAGCCATAACGTTGTCCGGTTGGATTTTGGCGTTTGTTATTTACAAGCTGTATCAGTGAGCGAATTTGAATCTACAAGGTGATATTTAACATGTAAAGCATTTTATTTACATTTCTTTAAAGTGCAAAAAAAACTTAAGAATTGTCTTATGCCAAAAATAGTAGGGGGCAAATGCAGCCAGCTGTTTTTTATGATTTTTTTAAAAGATATATTTTGGTCATAATTTTTAATTATGAAATTAAATGTGAACATAATCACTTTAACTCTGGTGTTAATGGGACCCTCCTAATTTTCATAGGTATTAATCTTTTGACTAATAGCCTTTTTCTTTTAGCATTCTTTTGGCAAACATTTCCCATATGAACTTACTTATCTAACCGCAAGTTACAACGAGACCAATAGCCATGGTGAAAACAGCTATCACTGCATTAATAGCACGTAAGGTCTGGAGTTCTTCAGGCTTGCCCGCGCTTGAGATTGAGGTTTTTATTGATAAACGGATCTCAGCCAGAGCTATAACGCAGTCGGGTCTGTCAGGTGGTTATGTTGACCCAATATTAAATAGCGAAAACATATGCACCAACTTACATAAAATGCTGGATTCTAAAATCCAATACATTGACAAAATACTCACCCCGCAGTTGCTGGGACAGCGTATCGACGACCAACTTATCATTGACTCTATTTTGAGCTTAAGTACACAAAATAATAAACTCTCGCATGCTGACACTGCAGCAATTTCTATTGCGGTTGCGGACCTTGCTGCCAGGTATTATGCCATTCCGTTATGGAAATACATTCAACAAGAATATATTGAACCCGTTATGCCGTTGCCAGAAATTGAAATATTCGGCGGTGGTGCTCATGCATCTTATGCTTCAACAGTACAGGATGTAATGGTGATTGCCCCCGGCGCAGAAAACTATCAGCATGCACTCTGCATCGGGGCAGAAATATTTCAGCGTATTAAAAATCAGCTGGTGAAGGCAGGAAAACCCACAGGGCTCTGTGAAAAAGGGGGGCTTTGGCCAAGCTACGACCATTTTCGCCATGCTTTAGAGATGGTAAGCGAAGCCATTGCGCATTCGGGTCTTACGGCTGGTAAAGATATTGGCATAGCAATCGATTTCGCAGCAGATGGTTTTTACGAGACAGGCCATTACTGGCTGAACGGAAATGAAGGTAGCGGTCAGACTTCAGATGACTACATTGCAACATTGACTTCGTTGATCAAAGAATTTCCGATCATGTCACTTGAAGACCCGCTGGCGGTAGAAGACAGGGCGGGATATCGTAAGTTGATGCAGCTGTCAGGCAAGCAAGTACAAATTATCAGCGACGATCTGTTGGATTCCGATCCGCGACTGGTGCAGTCCGAGGATGCAGCTTTACTGTGCAATGCCATCATGATCAAGCCGGCAAAGTCTGGCACCTTAACAAAGACGATTTCGGCGTTAAGTCATGCGCGAAGCAAAGGCTGGGGAGCCATCATGGCAGGGCGCTCTATTGACAGCGAGGATACAGCTGTAATGCACCTTGCGGTAGGCCTGGGGGTTGGTCAGTTCAAAATCGGTTCGCTGGCACGCGCTGAGCGGAGTGCAAAATTCAATGAGGGGATCCGCATCGCAGAAGCATCACGCGACCTTGTATTTGCTGGGGCAAAAGAGTTGCCATAAGGCATGTAGTGAATTGCTTGTTTGTAAATGACCTGTCGCAGCTACCCAGGCAGCATATTTACATTGTCAAACTCAGGAGAGGCGCATACTTTCCACCTATTACACTTGCGTTAAATTTTGTCTATACGCAGTTAATGGAGCTGAACGTTGGGTGCTGCAGGATCAGTTTTCCTTCAGCGCGCAGGGGATCAATACACCGCGCAGCCGGTCTGTTGTTCAGGTGGAACTCTACATTTATTACAAAAAGGATACAGGAAATCAGCCATGGCGCATGATAGCGCTCATGCTGCATTTCCCCCGTCACGCCTAAGTCGGCTATTAAAAATGCACAGTCCAGCTCGGCAATCAGTTCTTTAAAAGCATATTCCTCTGATTCGAAGCGGATAGGATGAATAAGATTTAATCTGTGCGCCGCTCCCGCCCAGTGAACCAGCTCATGTAGTGTGGTGGCGTAGAAATTATCTGCCTTTTTGAAGCGAAACCGAGCCGATAAGACGGTCTCATCCGCCGCAGGCCGGTAAAACGCCGAGCGTACTCTTTCCATCATTTCGCACCGGTACGCTTTATCAGGGCCACCACCTGCGATAGCGGGTCAAATGTGATGTGCGTCTGCGGAAGCGCATCGAGAAGCAGAACGTCCTATAATGCTTACTGATTCGCCAGACCTCTGGCAATGACTATCGAGATACCGTACAAGTGCCATATTTGACCGTTACAGATATCCTTCATGCCAGGAGAGCATTCGTATCGGGAAGTAAGTCATATTGTTCTTAGCCGATCGCGGCAGTGAGGTGGAATTTAAGAGCCGAGAAGATTTGTACGGTCTGTGAACGCATAAAAAACAAGATGGGGGCACAAAAGGGGGGGCTTATAAAGATGAAACAAGAAAAATGCATGTTTATCAATGGTTTTATGTTGTTTGTTATGTTCATGCTATCGCACTGTTTCAACCTGCTTTTAAACACTATGCCGATGCGCTGCATCCCCTCATGCGAGCGAATATCTCGCCCGGCAGCCTGATTTATTTCCCACTTTTTCACGTCGATAATTTTACGCAGCGTTTGCAGACTCCGGCCGCTACCTGCAGGTTGTTTGCGGTATGCCTGTTCGGCCTGCCCGGTCCGTGGTTCGACAACCGACAGATTTTCGCCATCCATTGCGTTCGGATGGGGCGCTAATGTGGGCTGTCTGTCATCTTCCGCAAGCAGTGTGCTTTCTTCTCAGCGTGCAGAACCCGTTGCTTACAGCCACACAGCCGGCCATGCCATTTCGGGCGTGCTGACGACATCCGGTGACCTTCGCAATGACCTGCCTCTGTCCCTTCAAATCCGACTCCGATACATTCTGTCCCGGCAGTTGAAACTCCCGCGATATCAGGTCCGCCAGGCGGCACCGGCCCAACATGCCCAGGCCGCAAAAACCATCAACAGCAAAACTGCAGGTCGACTGCTGGCCACGGGCGGGATCTATCACGGCAATATCGAGGGATTCCATCAGACCGCGCAGCAGCTCGGTGGTAATGCAGCGGCGAGTGAGCTTAGCAATCTTCATGTATAAACTCTACAAGCACCTTGACCATGCAATCGTCTTGTTAAAAGGCGGTGATTTACCATAGCGTTAGTTTCCGGTGCCGACCTGATACTTAATCATTTAAAATCAGCGCGTCGGTGTCGACACCTTTCCTGATATCATCGAAAGTGTCGGGTGCAGTAATATCTCTAACTCCGAATGTCTCGACGTCATGCAGCAATCGGCAACAGATGGCTACCAGCGTGAATAAACGGGACGTGATCACGCTCGACAACGGTCTGGTGCTGAATAAAATTGGTCCAGAGGAGACGGCCGAGTAATCAAACACCTACAAAGTATTGGATTATACCGACTTGGTTCGACCCCCGTTATTGCATCATTTTATAAAACGTTCCTCAAATTTCCTTTTCAAAGAGACATTTGGTGAGTCAACCATTAACTTCCCCAGATTGGTTTGGTAACTCATCACACAACTCCTGCAACTCATTAAACATCCTTGCCACATGGAAACCATCGCATACCGAGTGATGTACCTGCACCGCCATAGGCAACAACACTTTCCCATCCTGTTCGTAGTATTTTCCAAACGTGAACATAGGGGAAAAGAAGTTCTTCATGTGCGCAATGTTCATAGTAAAGTTCGTAAACGTTACCCAGGGAATAGACGATACGAAAAAGACATTTTCCCGGGACTCTTCCTTAGGCCAGTAAGAAAGGTTATTGCCATAGCGCGCAACGTCTTCTGCATAGGTGTTCTGGAAGTGCTGAATATTGCCGTCGAAGTGGCTCCACAATGACGAAAAGGTCTCTGTTTCAGGGTGGAAAATGGTATAGCTTGGATGAATTTCATTCCATATGACAAGCTCATTGTCCTTCATGGCCATACGGAATTCCGGATGCCGGTTCATGATTTTAGAGAGGAGGAAAATAATCGTTGGGTAAAACTTCCAGCCGACATTTTTGATATGCTTTCGCAGCGCGGTGATGTCGATCAGAACCGTTTGGTTAATTGTACACTCGGCAAATGACTGGAATACTTCAAAATGCTCCTTCCTGGCCCAACGAGATAAATCAACAGGCGTATATTCCGGGGCTGTTTTTTTCATTGTTTAACCTTTGATTATCAATCGCCTAAAGGGTTTTGGGCCAGAAAAAGCCGCGCAACCATTTCAACCGTATCTAATCTTCCTGTCAATCTCAGCCTGTGGTTTTCCGAACAGATATCCCTGCACGAGATCGCAGCCAAGCGCCTGAAGACGTTCAAGCTGCGCTTCGGTTTCAACACCTTCTGCAATTACCCTCATATTGAGGCTCTTCGCCATGCCGGTTATCAATTTAACGATATTAAGGGCATCATCCTGCGTGGATATCGGGTTCACAAAGGATTTGTCGATTTTAATTTTGTCAAAATTCAGTTCACTCAGACGTGAGAGCGACGAATAACCCGTTCCGAAATCATCGATTGAAATTCTTACACCCAGCGTTCTCAGCTTTTTGAGAATAGTGAGCGGCGTGTTGCTGTCGCTGAAGAGCGATGACTCCGTAACCTCTAATTCAAGACGGTTTGCCGGAAGTCCAGTCTCCTTCAGGATGGACTGTACCATCGCCGTAAATGATTTCGTGCCCAGCTGAACAGGTGAGACGTTCACAGAGATCCTTGCCGGAACCGCCCAGGAAACCGCTTCCCGGCAGGCAAGCTCAAGCACATTTTTGCCGATCTGGTTGATCATCCCCGTTTTTTCAGCGACAGAAATAAAGTAATCGGGTGACAGTATCCCCTTCACCGGGTGTATCCAGCGAATAAGCGCTTCATAGCCGTAAATTTCATTGCTGAATGAATCGACAATAGGCTGGTAATAAACAACGAATTCATGGTTATCGATCGCCAGTGCCATATCATGTTCAAGGGTTCGGCTTTCCTGTAACTTTTGCAGCATCCACTGACGGAAAACTTTTATCTGCTGTGAACCCTCTTTTTTGGCTTCGTAGAGCGCCAGATCGGCAAATTTATAAAGATAATCAGAGCGCCGCTCATTATCAGATAATACGATACCCACGCAGGTGGCGATTTTTATCAGCTGGTTATTAATCGTATAGGGCTGGCTGATGTGTTCGCTGATTTCTTTGGCGCGCGAAACGGCTGCTGTTTCGGTGAGCCCACTGGACAGAAGGGCAAACTCGTCTCCGCCCAAACGGTAAAATGTATCCGTGGCGCTGCTCATTGAGGTGAGGCGTCTGGATACCTGATTCAACAGCAAATCTCCGGCATCATGGCCATAGGTATCGTTGACCTCTTTGAACCGGTCTAAATCAAATAACATCACCGTGACGGGGATGTGGTTTTTATCTGCCTGAAGATTAATTTTGTTGAGATCGTCCCAGAAGAAAAGGCGGTTTTTCATGCCGGTGAGGGAGTCATGATAAACATCATACTCAAGCTTCGAGTTTTGAATTTGCAGCGTTTCTTTTGATATCTGCAGTTCGTCAGCAAGGCTTTTAACCTGCATGTGTGCTTTGAGAATGTTTTTATTCTGGTAGATCATTAAGAAACCAAGAATAAAGCTTAATATCACCAGGAGTAATGAAAGTGCGGAGTAAATATAGTAAAGGATCTGTATTTTATGGTTGGATTCATTAACCGTGTTAATATCTTTCGTCAGTGCCGTTGCAGAAAGCTGGCTCAGCGGCGCGTCGAGATCATGCATATTTGTCAGGTATGCCTGTAACTCTGGATGGCTCATTTTTTCAAGATGGCTATCCAGATAGGTCAGTATTTTCTCTAAGCGCAAAGCAAGCTCCTGATGCGCTTTATCGCTGTCAATATAGCGACCTAAATCTCCACCCTTCATTAAATCGCTCTGGCTGAGCATAATTTCGAGACGCATGCGGACCTGGTCTATCGTAACGTCATCGGTATCGGTTGCGTATAGACCAAGCCATGATTCAAAACGGTAATACTCTGATACCAGTTGTGCCACGGACCAGGACTCGGTGTATTGAGTCAGTTTTTGCAATTCCTGCTGTCGATCGTAAACAAGGAATGCAATATATCCTGTCGTGATAAAAAGAGAAAAAATGATACCAACCAGTATCCTGTTCATTATGTTCTCCTGAACGACTACTCAATCTTCATTTTGCTAACCTGCCATGCTGAACGCGAGTAATAAATCTGATTATTCAACTCAGGAAGACTGTCATAGGGGTATACAATGAATGATGGGCCTTTATCGCGGATGCGCATATATTCGCCATTGATCTTCAGGGCAAGTATGGCGTTGTATTTTTTAAAGTCGCTGAGAGGGATCACGGTAGAGTAATCATTGAGCGCAATAACATTAACGTTAGTTCCCTTCGCACCCACATAATCCATGAGTTTATTCATGGGAACACCCTCAAACTTCGTACGACCGTTATACCAGGGAGATGTCGTCTCGAAACTCACCACACCCAGTTTTTCAAGGCTGGCGAGATCAAACACTGCTTTTCCATTTTCATTGGTATTTTCTATATTACCGTAAATCGTTAAAATGGGTTTACCAACTGGTTTTGGCAGTTCGCCAGCCCAGGTTACACTTTGTACGAGACAGCATAACAGCAGTAGGGTTAATCGCATTTTGGCCTCCACTTTTTAACAGAAGTATAAGAATTATAATTTAGATATCACACTAGTTTATATATTTTGTTGAGTAGTAATGGTTTTTAGAATTTTTACTGATTTAATCTCAATTAAATCAATTACTTAGTGATTTGTGTTGAACGGGTGTAGGACAGTGTGATGACGCTTAACTTTTTGAGAAAAGCTAAAGTTGCTTGCATAAGCTCTCATGTGTTTAAAAAATGATCGCTTTAATTGATTGTAATCATCTTACACCACTGATTTTACCCGTGATGAAACGGCGAGCATGCAACCGCTCAGCATGGGTATCGCCCTCATGAAAGCGGCGCGGCCGGCGCTGTGCACAATTCGTCCACCTCACGTGAAAAGCCACTGGTTACGCAGCTCCCGACGGGATGAATACTATCCTGCCGGTTTGCGCGGGTAACACGCCTGCTAAAAACGCTAACGCCTCCAGAATGAGCTTTTTCTTATGCCATGGCAGAAAATGTAAATAATGAAGAGAAAGGGGTGTGAGATATTATCGATGAGATCGTCAGTTTACGGTTTCAATCTGTGTCTGAATAATTGCCTGATTTTTGGACGCTTCTTCCACTGGGAAGCGTCCACTTTTTTCTGCCAGCAAAATGATATATATCCGGCATGTTTAAAATAGCATTTATTCACTTTTTTGACGCAGGAGTCCTCTGTGCTATATGTAAACCGACTAAAATAGCAATCATTGTTCCCATATAGAATTGACCCATCACCGCTTCAAGCATCGCCAGATTACGTGCAAAAGGATGTATTGCCAGAATATCTCCATAGCCAAGGGTGGTTAGCGTGGTGAGGCTGAAGTAAAGCATCGTTTCAATTGAGTTATCGTCCGATATTCCTGTATATGCATCTGGAATGAATCCCACCAGTAAACAGTCCAGTAGCGCAAACAAAAGTGAGATATTCAGATAGATAACCATGGCGCCGCGAATGCGATGCAGCGTCACAACACCCTCATCGAAAACCTGTTTCGCCACAATCCAGCTAACGTTGAGACAGAAAAAAATCCCTGACAGGAGAACCAGTACCCCTGTGGTTTTGTGCGTGGTCGTTGTTGACCCGACGGCCAACCCGACCAGACAAAAAGAAAAACTGAGGATAGCCAGATACCTTTTTATATCCTTCGAAACAATGAATACCGAAATCAAGGCCATTGCTGAGAACAGCGCATTGTTAAGCCAGTGATAGTTTTTATGTTCGCTCTCCGTAACGGGTGAAATGATAAAAATGGTTAAAACCTGCAGTATTAGAAGAATGGTGAGACAAACATCCTTATAATCGCTATTCTTTTCAATAAGACATTGAAAGTCACTCATTTTCATGATGTTAACCTGAATTTAGAGTTTTTATATATGTCACATCCGGAATGTTAATCAGCCGGGATACGGCTTGTGGCTTATTTCGTTATTTGCCTGATGGTTTCAAATCAGGAAGCCCGTCAGCCATGTTCTGTCAGGATGATTTTCAGGTAATTGTTCAAGGATATGAATTAACGTATTCTGGTTGTCCTGTCCGCTGTTGATAAATCTAAAGAAATTGCTGTCACATTTGCTTTTGTGATATTGCATTTTATAGAACTCTTTTTTCCTTAAAAAAGTACGTTCTAGCCAGTTGAACTTTTTTATTTCCCTTTCAAGGTATTTCATTTCGGAAATTGAAAGAAATATTTTCTTGTACAGAATATCCCGACTGCCCGGCGTATATGATTTACTGTCCATCAGATTTTCTCTGTTTTTTTGATACTCACGTCCTTGTGCTGAATAAATATCAGTGTCCTACAGACGCGGCATCCACCACGCGCGAAGGTTTAGGCGCTAATGCAATTGCAAATGCAGCGATAAAAAATATCACGCCGATCGACATCATCAGATTATTGGTCGACAGCATCATGCTCTGGCTGTTTACCATCTTGTCAAAAAGCTCGCGCACAAATTGTCCACCTTGCTGAGGGGCCGAACTAATGTAGTGCGAAAGATCGCCAGTAGGGTCGACGACGGACGCCAGTTTGTCATGTGCTATATAGCGCTGGTCCTGCCATGACGTCGTTACGAGCGATGTGGCAAACGCACCCGATAACGTTCGAACAAAGTTCATTAGCCCCGCGGCTGAAGCCATTTCCGTTTCATCTACAGAGCCCATTGCAAGCCCCGTAATAGGGACATAGTACAGCGGCATGCCAACGCCCATGAATAACAAAGGTACGCAGATGGACCAGTAGTCCATATCGGTCGTCGCATAGGATCGCCAGAAGGTGTCGAGACCCAGCCAGGCGCAGCCAAAGAAGATAAGTATGCGCGGATCGATTTTGTTAGAAAGGTTAGCGGCAACCGGAGAAAATACTACCTGCAGAAGTCCGCCCCAGGCCACCACAATCCCTGCCCATGTTGTTGTATACCCTAAGTTATATTGTAGCCACAAAGGCGTGAGGACATTCAGACCAAAAAAACATCCAAACGCGAGTGCGAGCACAAACATGCTGGCCGAAAAACCGCGATGGCGAAACACTCTGATATCGACAATCGGATGTTCAGCGGTCAGCTCCCAGATACAGAAACTTAAAAAGCCAATACAGGCAATAATCGCCAGAACGCAAATTTCCTCTGAGGCAAACCAGTCAAGGTCTTTCCCTTCATCGAGCATGATCTGCAGGGCACCAACCCAGATCACCAATAAAATAAACCCAACGATATCAATAGAGTTATTAACCAGCGTATCTTCGAAGATTTTCAGTACTGACCACGCCACGACTGAAAAAGCGATTGCCATCGGAACGTTGATGATAAACACCCACGACCAGCTGTAATGATCGCAAATCCATCCGCCAAGAACCGGGCCTATCACGGGCGCGAGCAATGTTGTCATCGCCCATAGTCCCGTCGCCTGCATGGATTTTTCTTTCGGGAAAATACGCAGCAGTAACGTTTGTGATAAGGCCATCAGGGGGCCTCCCGCCATGCCCTGAAAAACCCTCATCAGCAGCAGCATTCCCAGCGAAGTGGAAAGGCCGCAAAGCAAAGAGAAAATACCGAACATGAACACGGAAACGGAGAAAACGCGCACGCCGCCGAACCGTGTTGTTAACCATCCTGATAGCGGCACCGTGATGGCTTCAGCCACGGCATAGGCCGTGATGATCCACGTGCCCTGGCTGGTTCCTGCGCCCAGGGCACCAGCCATGTTGGGTTGAGTGACGTTTGCAATGGTCATGTTGAGCACGGCTAAAAAGTTAGCCATTGCAAGTACCAGGGCACCAATCCATAACATACCGCCTTTCAGCGAAGGCGGCTGATTATCGATAACTAATGTAGACATGGCCTGGTTTCCGTTATTCACTTTTTAAGTTAACTGTCGCTTTCATGGACAGACCAACCCGCAACGGATGCGCTGCAAGCTCATCAGCATTGAGTTTGATGCGCACCGGCAAACGCTGAACAACCTTAATCCAGTTACCCGTTGCGTTCTGCGCAGGAATAATTGAAAACGCTGCGCCGGTGCCGCCATCAAAGCCTTCTACCGTTCCATGGAAAGGCACGCTATCGCCATACAGATCGCTTACCAGTTCTACCTTCTGTCCCACTTTTACATGCTGGAGCTGAACTTCCTTGAAGTTGGCATTGACGTGAATTTGCTGCACCGGCACCACGGACAGTAACGGTGTGGAAGGCTGGACGCGTTGTCCAAGCTCGACCTGGCGACGAGCAACCACGCCATCGACAGGCGAACGGATCACGGTTCTTTCCAGATCCAGTCTGGCCTGATCGCGCTTGGCTCTGGCGAGAGCAACTTCCGGGTTGGTTTCGGTATTTGCATCCTCAATCATCACGGCATTTGCCTGTCTTGCACCCACCGCCGCCTGTCTTGCCGCATCTGCTTGCGCCACGGCGGCTTTAGCGGCATTCAGGTTTGCCAGTGCGGAAGCGTAAACGTTTTGAATTCGCGTCAGTTCGTCGCCTGAAATCGCGCCCGTCTGCATTAACGCTTCGCGTCGCTTGAGGTCAACCGTCGCGCGCTGGAAGTCAGCGTTTGCGGCATCAACCTGGGCCAGCAGGCGTTTTTGCTCTTTTTCATTCGCCACAACTTCTGCGCCGAGTTTTGTGTCGGTGGCCTTATATCCATTTACCCGCCGAATGGCCAGGTTCAGGTTTGCTTCCGCCTGATTAAGCGCTAACTCTGCGTCAGTAGGATCCAGCTGGATCAGAACATCACCTTTTTTTACCACCTGAGAATCCGTGACCAGGATGGCACTGACCGTACCGGTGATCGCGGAAGAGAGCTGAGCGGACTCAACATCGGTATAGGCGTTATCGGTTTCAACATATCGGGAACCCACTAATTCCCAGTATGCGAACGAGCCTGCGCCAGCCAGCGCGATGCTTAATGCGAGATAAGAGAATAAACGTTTTCTTTTTTTCTTTTTGATATCGGATGATTCAATATTTTGATTTTCAATAGCTGCAGAATGACTCATTTTATTTCCTTTCTTTCCACTATTTAGTAATTAACCTGGTGTTAAAAAATCACTGTTTGCTCGAGGTATATCCGCCGCCTAATGCGCGCGCTAATGCGACGTCAATCGTAAAGGCGCGAGAATTTACATCGGCTAATTTTCGGCGGGCCGCGACCAGCTCATCTTCCGAGGACAACACGTCCAGATAATCAGCGACCTTTCCTTCATATCTTTGTTTGGTGAGGGAATACGCTTTTTCTGCCGACGTGACTGCTCCCTGGGAATAAAGCATCTCGTCTTTCAGTGAGGCTCTGCTGGTGAGCGCATCGCTCACTTCACGAAGTGCATTCGTTAACGTGTCGTTATAAACCTGCACCGCAATGTCATATTCACCGCTGGCGTATTTCAAATCACCCTGGAGCTTCTGCGTATTAAATATTGGCAACGATATGGCCGGGCCAAAGCTGCCAATTGCTGAGCCACTCCGGGTAAGGTTGTTAATACCCAGTGACTGGAACCCGGCAAAGGCAACCAGATTAACGCTTGGGTAAAAACCGGCTTTTTTCTGTTTGATTTGCTCTGCTGCCGCCTCGGCGCGTAAACGTGCCGCGACTATATCAGGACGGCGACCAATCAGATCCAATGCAATATTCTGAGGAAGTTCCTCATGCGCTAAAAGCGTTGCCTTAGGCGCGGTGATTGCCAGCGATCTGTCAGGCCCATCGCCGATCAGTGCCGCGAGCTCATGTTTTTTGATCGCAATAGCTTCATCTATTGCCACCAGGTTTGCTTTTGCGTTGAGTTGACGCGTCTCGACCTGTTGAAGGCTGGATAAATCTTCAAGCCCCGCGTCATGTCGTTGCTGGAACAACGCGAGCGTACTGGTTCGTATAGTGAGGGTGTCGTTAAGCGTTTCGCGAACGGTGTATAAATGCGCCAGCTCCGCGTAAACGGTAACAATAGAAGAAGAGAGCACCAGCCTTGTTTGTGCTTCTTCCGCTACAGCCGCCATTTCACCAGACGTCGCAGCCGCGAGCGCTGCGCGGTTTTTACCCCAAAAATCAATTTCCCAGCTCATATCAAGCGTGGTGCGCCCGTAGCTGTTCCAGTTTTGAGGCGTTGCGCTTTCAGGCGTCACATAGTTGTAACTCATTTTGTCCCGCATAAAGCTGGCGTTTGCGGTGACCTCAGGGAAAAGCGATCCGCTCGCGCTTTGCGTCATCGCCTGCGCCTGCTTCACGCGAGCTTCGGCGATGTTAAGCGTAGGGGAATTTTTAAGCGCGTCATCAATCAGCCCGTTGAGCTGCTCGTCACCGTATTTCTTCCACCAGTAATCTTTCGGCCACTGGCCGTTCTGGTGTGGGAAACTTTGATCGCTTTTAAGTTGTGAGACCGTCTTCATAGACGGTGGGGTGCCAAGATCGGGGATTATGGCGCATCCGCTCATACTGATGGCGGAAATGACAACACAGCCCATCACTATGCTGGACCGGGTTAAACCGGAAATACGACACCCCAGGAGTGTCTCCTGAAAACCTTTCATCAGTACGCTCGTCATGCTGTTCATAGAGAAGTCCAAATACAGTACCGTACAGTACGGTACACTTTATATCTTGACTTCTGAGCGCCGTCAAATGAAAATGTACTCGTCAGTACGATTACGAACCCTACTATCTGACGTGATTCCGAAATCAGAGAACAAAAAGTGTTGGCCCCGGCCAGGCACCTAAACTAACGAGGAAACATATGGATAAAAGAGCGCTTAAACGGCAACAGATTCTGGAAGTCGCATCCGGACTGTTTCGACAAAAAGGATTTGATGCCACATCTATCTCAGAGATTAACGCGATTGTTGGTGGCTCAAAATCGACAATTTACAGTCACTTTTCTTCGAAAGAAGAGCTATTTGTAGAATGCATGTCTTCAGAAACTGAACAGTATATAAAGAGCATGACTATTGAAACTGCGGGGCAGGTGCGCCTTTTCAGAAAATCACCACAGCTGGTCATCGAGCAATTTGCCGTTGCCTTTTTACGCTATATTTGCTCTCCGGATATTGTGGATTTGCAAAGATTAATGATTTCCGAGGCCGGAAGATCGGGTATCGGAGAATTATATTATGCGCGAATGCAAAAATTGCGTTCAAATGTTTCGGCGCTTTTTACCGATTTAATGAATCAAAATATTTTAAGAAAAGATGATCCTGTGCTGGCGGCTGAGTATTTTCGTTCTCTTCTCCAGGCCGACATACTGGAACCCTTGCTTTTAAAAGCAAGAAAGGATCAGCCTGACGAAAGTGAAATCGTCATGAAGGCGCAAGCCTCCGTTAATGCATTTATGAAACTGTATGGTCCTGAAAAAATTGAAGATGTAGCAAAGACATCTTTATAAAATACAGTAAGTGTTCTTTCACCCTATTATTAGGGTGATTTTTCTTTTGGGAATATTTATTTTCAATTGTCATTGGATGACTTTGCCAGCGGCCTTCTTGTAAATAAAATTTCGTGGATACTTATGTGTATAAAGTTTACTCTCTTAAAAGATCGTGAAGCTGTAATTAAGTCTCTTACTCACTGGATTGACTCGAATTTATACCGGCCCATTACCGTTTTAGATGTGGCGCGGAAATCCGGTTATTCACTGGCTTACATTCAACGGAACTTTCGCCAGGAGTGTGGCATAAGTATAGGTCTCTATATCCGAAGCCGGAAACTTGAAAGGGCCGCGCATATGCTCAGACATACGCAGCTCTCTGTTTCAGATATATTCACGATGTTAGGATACGAGGAGCCGTCAACGTTCAGCAGAGCGTTCTCGAATCAATATGGGCTCTCCCCAACCAAATACCGCGAGCTGGCTAAAAAAAGTCACTACATGAATGGGTTGTCGATGTTGATTACTGAGGTAACGCGCGAATAAAGCGATAATCCGCTAACCCGCCTCCAGCATCCCAAAGCTCACAATCCGCGCGCGGCCCAGCTCTTTCGCCCGGTACAAGGCCACATCCGCGGCGCGCAGCAGGTTGTCAGTCTGGGCATGTTGCGGGTAGCTGGCAATGCCAATCGACACATCCACCGGCCCAATCTCGGTCAGCCCGTAGCGAAGCGACAGCTCATGCACGCTATTGTAAATCTTCTGCGCGCAAGCGTGCGCCTCTGGTTCATCGGCTCCGGGAAGCAGCACCAGAAACTCTTCGCCCCCGTAGCGGAATGCGAGCCCGTTATCATGTGCGGCCCGCTGAACAATTGACGCCACGCTTTTAATCACCTGATCGCCCGCTTCATGGCCGAAGCGGTCATTGATGCTCTTGAAGTGATCGATGTCGATCATCATGCAGCTTAACGGCTCGCCGGTACGCAACGCCTGTGCCGTTTGGGTTTGCAGGGTATCTTCCAGATGATGACGATTACGCAGGCCGGTGAGCGGGTCGAACAAGGCTTTTTCCAGCAGCGCGTCGCGCAGACGCTGGTTGGCCAGCGCCAGCCCGAGCGCTTCGGCCATCAGTTCCAGATACGCGCGGGAAGGGGCGTTGTCCGTCGTAATATTCTGAAAGGAGAGCAGGCCAATGGCCTCGCCCTGGGCGATAAGCGGCACGCACAGCGAGCTATCCGCCTGGGGGGCCGGAAGATGATAGCAGGCGATATCCGGCTCACCGTTTACCGGCGGGTGGCTCTGCCCGCGGCGTACGGCCCAGCACTCGTCAGGATGGAAGCTCGTCTCTTCACCAACCGGTGAAAGCCATTGCGCGACGCAGCGCATCTGCCACGGCTCCCGGTCAAGGACGTAAAGTCGGCCCGCGATCCCCGGCGCGATATTAGGCGCAAACAGCTCCGCCACGTTAATCACATCGTTAAAGTTCTCACACCCCTGCAGCCGCTGGGTCATGCGCGCCAGCAGCTCGCGGATGGCCCAGTCGGCATCGCGCTCTTTTTCCAGACGCTGTCGCGCCAGGCCGTTTTCGCGGAAGATGCGGATGGCCTGGGCCATGTCGCCAATCTCATCAATCTGGTTGAAATTGGGCGTTTCAACCGCGTAATCCTGGGATGCCAGGCGGTGCACCACGTCGCTCAGGCGCACCACGGGACGCAGCACGCGGCGCTTCAATATAAAGCCGAGAACAAACAGGAACAGCAGGGCGGTCAGGCCGACCATCAGCTCAGACGCCGTACGCAGCGCTTTCGATTTTTTTGTCGCGTCCTGAACGGAGGCGATGACGCGTTTGTCGAGTATCTGGCGGAAGTGATCGATCTGGTTCTGCGCGCGCTCCAGCTCCTGCTCATAGGGCGCACCGTAGAGCAGCGCAACGGCTTGTGCGTCTTCTCCTCGTTCAAGGCTTGAGAGGGCGGTTTGCTGTTCGTCCTGCAGCTCATCGATAATTTTTATGCCTTCGCGCAGCAGGGACAGCTCATCATCCGATGCGCCGTTGTCCCGCAGCTTTTCAAGCCGGATTTCAACGCTCTTCAGGTTGTTTTCTGACTGGCTATATTCCTTTAACGTTTGCGGATCTTTTTTGATGACGTAAAGGCGTGCTAAATCCGACTGCGCCCAGGCATCGGTTTCGATATCTTCCGTAAGCTCATCAAAACGCTGGCGTTGTTCAACGGCCTGACGTTCAGCAGTGTCAGCACTGGACGCCATCAGCATGATAATGCCGGAGGCGATGGTCAGGCAGACCGTGGCACCATAGGCCCAGTTTGTAATCGTTGCGATTCGCACCTGATGATCCTTTTACGACATGAGTAGGATGGCGTTCTTTCAAATTATAGAAAACGTTTGATTTAAGGCGAAAAAAAAGGCGGCACAGCGCCGCCTGGTGTGGTCTATATCGTCACATCCTCACAATTCTGGAGGATTTTTTCCTTCTTCGATGAAGTCGGGGTCCAGCTCTTCGGCGTTACCTTCGTGATCGCGCCCTGAGAAGAGGTTCCAGCAGGCGATAAACAGCGCGGCAATGAGCGGCCCAATCACAAAGCCGTTAATGCCGTACAGCTCCATGCCGCCGAGGGTGGAGATCAGAATCAGGTAGTCCGGCATTTTGGTGTCTTTCCCGACCAGCAGCGGGCGCAGGATATTGTCCACCAGCCCGACGATAATCACGAAGAAGCCGACAATAAACAGCCCTTGCCACAGCTGGTGGGTGGCGAACAGGAAGATGGCGGCGGGCACCCAGACTATCGCCGAGCCGATGGCGGGCACCAGTGAGAGGAAGGCCATCAGCGCGCCCCAGAGCACGCTGCCGTCAATACCGGCAATTGCAAACGCAATCCCGCCGAGGATGCCCTGAACCACCGCCACCGCCGCCGTACCTTTTACCGTGGCACGCGACACGCCGACGAATTTGGCGAACAGGTGCTGCTTGGCGAAATCAGACAGCGGCAGGGAGTCGAGGATTTGGCGCACCAGATACGGGCCGTCTTTCAGCAGGAAGAACAGCAGATAAAGCATGATGCCGAAGCTAATCGCAAAGCCAAACGTTCCCTTGCCAATCAGAAACGCGCTGCCAGCGAGATATTGCCCGCCCTGCAGGGCGACGTCGGAGAGTTTTTTCTGGATCTGCGCCGCGTTGGTCAGGTTGTGATCCGCCAGGAAGCCGCTGGCCCAGTCAGGCAGATGGTTGAAGATGCTCGCCACCACTTCCGGAAACTGGGTGTTGTTCTCCTGGAGCTTCGTGTACACCATGTTCAGCTCAATGGCGAGCGAGGAGAGGATCACCATCAACGGGATAAAGACGATCAGGCAGATAATGCCAATGGTCAACAGCGAGGCAAGCCCGTTGCGATCCCCCAGCGCGGCGCGCAGCCTGTTTTTTACCGGGTTGAAGATGACGGTCAGAATGGCGGCCCAGAGTATCGCGGAGAAGTAGGGCGACAGCACGTCGAAGAAGGCCCAGGTCACAAGGGCGAGAATGAAGATAAAGAAACCTTTGGTCAGTCCGTTAAAGCGCATCAGTCAGTCCTGGTTACTAAGAAACTGTGTCGACTATAGAACTGATTGTGAGAATTACCAACCTTGCGCCGGGTAGCGGCTGCGCCTTAACCGTCCTGCGGGCAGTGTTGCGGTATGAATCTGCTCTTCACGGATACCACTTTCGACTGACCGAAGATCGCCTTTTCCCGCACCATGCTGTAAGTATCTGCTTGCGGAGGTGCTTATGGCCTGGCGTCCGATTCTCTATGTGATCCTCACCACCCACCCCAGACTCAGCGCGAGGCGTGCCCGTTTGCGTCTGGTCATCTAGCTTTTTATTAACAATCGCGGTATAACACACCTTCTTTGGATGTTTAGATGTCCATACGTATAGAAGGTAATATGCAAACACAACAAGAAAATGGGCAGCTTAAGCGCACCATGAAAACACGCCACCTGATTATGCTCTCGCTGGGTGGCGTGATTGGGACAGGGTTATTCTTCAATACCGGATACATCATTTCAACGACCGGGGCGGCGGGCACGCTGCTGGCGTACCTGATAGGCGCGCTGGTGGTCTGGCTGGTGATGCAGTGTCTGGGCGAGCTTTCCGTGGCGATGCCGGAAACCGGCGCGTTCCACGTCTATGCCGCCCGCTATCTTGGCCCGGCGACGGGCTACACCGTGGCGTGGCTCTACTGGCTCACCTGGACGGTGGCGCTTGGCTCCAGCTTCACCGCCGCGGGCTTCTGTATGCAGTACTGGTTCCCGCAGGTGCCCGTCTGGGCCTGGTGCGTGGTCTTCTGCGTGGTGATTTTTGGCCTGAACGTCATCTCGACGCGCTTCTTTGCTGAAGGCGAATTCTGGTTCTCTCTGGTCAAAGTCATCACCATCATCGCCTTTATTATCCTTGGCGGGGCGGCGGTCTTTGGCTTTATCCCGATGCAGGAC
Source organism: Enterobacter sp. AG326 (assembly GCF_004362415.1). Classification (NCBI taxonomy): domain Bacteria; kingdom Pseudomonadati; phylum Pseudomonadota; class Gammaproteobacteria; order Enterobacterales; family Enterobacteriaceae; genus Enterobacter; species Enterobacter sp. AG326. The sequence goes on from NZ_SNXG01000006.1 coordinate 70,118, forward strand.
GGTTCCCCCGCGCCGGGGTTAAGCAACATCACTGCCGAAGGCTGGTTCCCGCACGGCGGCCTGCCGATCCTGATGACCATGGTGGCAGTGAACTTTGCCTTCTCCGGGACGGAGCTTATCGGCATCGCGGCGGGCGAAACGGAAAATCCGCACAAGGTGATTCCGGTTGCGATCCGCACCACCATCGCGCGCCTGATTATCTTCTTTATCGGCACCGTATTTGTGCTGGCGGCGCTGATCCCGATGCAGCAGGCGGGCGTGGAAAAGAGCCCGTTCGTGCTGGTGTTTGAAAAGGTCGGTATTCCTTACGCGGCAGACATCGTTAACTTCGTGATCCTGACGGCGATCCTCTCGGCGGCGAACTCGGGTCTGTACGCTTCCGGGCGCATGCTGTGGTCGCTGTCGAATGAGAAAACGCTGCCGCGCTGCTTTGCCCGCGTGAACAAAAACGGCGTGCCGCTGACGGCGCTCTCGGTTTCTATGCTCGGGGGCGTATTGGCGCTGTTCTCAAGCGTTGTGGCCCCGGACACGGTGTTTGTCGCGCTCTCGGCGATTTCTGGCTTTGCGGTGGTGGCGGTGTGGATCAGCATCTGCGCGTCGCACTTTGTTTTCCGTCGTCGCCATCTGCAGTCCGGCCAGCCGCTCTCTGCGCTGCAGTACCGCGCGCCGTGGTATCCGCTGGTGCCGGTGCTCGGTTTTATCCTCTGCGTGGTGGCCTGTGTCGGCCTGTGGTTTGATCCGAGCCAGCGCATTGCCCTTTATTGCGGGCTTCCGTTTGTCGCCCTGTGTTATGGTGCGTACTACCTGACCCGAAATATGACATCGCAGGAGCCTGAACATGTCGCAGAATAATCCGCTTACCGCCATCCTTGAAAAGCAGCCGTTTGTGGTGCTGGATGGCGCGATGGCGACGGAGTTGGAAGCGCGCGGCTGTAACCTGGCAGACAGCCTCTGGTCAGCCAAAGTGCTGGTGGAAAACCCGGAACTCATCCGTGAAGTGCATCTTGATTACTATCGCGCGGGCGCGCAGGTGGCGATCACCGCCAGCTATCAGGCCACACCTGCGGGCTTTGCGGCGCGAGGGCTTGACGAGGCGCAGTCCCGCGCGCTGATCGGTAAAAGCGTGGAGCTGGCGCGTAAGGCGCGCGAAGCGTATCTGGCTGAAAACCCGCACGCGGGCACGCTGCTGGTGGCGGGCTCCGTGGGGCCGTACGGCGCGTATCTGGCGGATGGCTCAGAGTATCGCGGCGACTACGTGCGCAGTGCGGAAGAATTCACCACCTTCCACCGCCCGCGCGTGGAAGCGCTGCTGGATGCGGGCGCTGACCTGCTGGCCTGCGAAACGCTGCCTTCGTTTGTGGAGATTAAGGCGCTGGCGGCGCTTCTGACCGAGTACCCCCGCGCCCGGGCGTGGTTCTCCTTTACCCTGCGGGACAGCGAACACCTGAGCGACGGTACGCCGCTGCGTGAGGTGGTCAGCGCGCTGGCAAACTCTCCGCAGATTGTCGCGTTGGGCATTAACTGCATCGCACTGGAAAACACTACGGCGGCGCTGAAGCATCTGCAAAGCCTGACGTCGCTGCCGCTGGTGGTCTATCCGAACTCGGGCGAGCATTATGATGCGGTCACCAAAACCTGGCATCACCACGGTGAAGCGTGCGAAACGCTGGCGGGGTATCTGCCGCAGTGGTTGGAAGTCGGGGCCAAATTAATCGGTGGATGCTGTCGCACCACGCCCAAGGATATTGCTGAGCTGAACGCGCAGCGCTGAGTGCTTTGCCGGGTGGCGGCTACGCCTTACCTGGCCTACATCTAAGGTTTCGTGCGCCTGATGCCCTCACCCTGACCCTCTCCCACGGGGAGAGGGGGAAAAAAACAACTGCACAAAACCAACTATCCTTTCCCGCTTTTTATCTAAAAACGAATCGTTATGAGCGATTCATTTTTATTCCTTTATCAAAATTCCCGCGCCGGAAATACTGCCCTCATAACAACAAGGGGAGCAGGCACTATGGCAATTTCATCGCGAATCACACTTCTCGGCGCACTGGCGCTGTGGGCTTTTCAGGCGCAGGCGGTGGACGTCACCGTCGCGTATCAAACCTCTGCGGAACCGGCGAAAGTCGCGCAGGCGGACAACACCTTTGCCAAAGAGAGCGGCGCGAAAGTCGACTGGCGCAAGTTTGACAGCGGGGCGTCCGTCGTGCGTGCGTTAGCCTCCGGCGACGTGCAGATCGGCAATATCGGCTCCAGCCCGCTGGCGGTTGCGGCCAGCCAGCAGGTGCCGATCGAGGTTTTCCTGCTCGCCTCGCAGCTCGGTAACTCCGAAGCGCTGGTGGTGAAGAAGAACATCACCAAACCGGAAGATCTGATCGGCAAACGCATCGCCGTGCCGTTTATCTCCACCACCCACTACAGCCTGCTGGCGGCGCTGAAACACTGGGGCATCAAGCCGGGTCAGGTACAAATTATCAACCTGCAGCCGCCGGCGATTATCGCGGCCTGGCAGCGCGGGGATATTGACGGGGCCTACGTGTGGGCACCGGCAGTGAACGAACTGGAAAAAGACGGCACCGTGCTGACCGACTCTGAAAAAGTGGGGCAGTGGGGCGCGCCAACCCTCGACGTGTGGGTAGTGCGCAAAGACTTCGCCGAGAAACATCCTGAGGTGGTGAAAGCCTTCGCCAAAAGCGCGATTGATGCCCAGCAGCCGTACATCTCTAACCCGGATGAATGGCTGAAGCAGCCCGCCAACCTGGAAAAACTCTCCCGCCTGAGCGGCGTGCCGGAAGCGGACGTGCCGGGTCTGGTGAAAGGCAATACCTATCTGACCCCCGCGCAGCAGGTGCAGCAGCTGACCGGGCCGGTAAACAAAGCGATTGTGGATACCGCCACCTTCCTGAAAGAGCAGGGCAAAGTGCCTGCGGTGGCGGCGGATTACAGCCAGTACGTGACCGATCGTTTTGTGAAATAAGGAGTCCGCCATGCTGAATATTACGAACCTGTACGCCGATTACGGTGGTAAGCCCGCGCTGGAGGACATCAACCTGACGCTGGACAGCGGTGAGCTGCTGGTGGTGCTGGGCCCGTCCGGGTGCGGAAAAACCACGCTGCTGAATCTGATCGCCGGGTTTGTCCCTTATCAGCATGGCACCATCCAACTGGAAGGCAAAAAGGTGGAAGGCCCGGGCGCCGAGCGCGGCGTGGTCTTCCAGAACGAAGGATTGCTTCCCTGGCGCAACGTGCAGGAAAACGTGGCGTTTGGGCTGCAGCTTGCGGGTATCAATCGCCAACAGCGGCTGGAAACGGCGCGGACGATGCTGAAAAAAGTGGGGCTGGAAGGGGCGGAAAAACGCTTTATCTGGCAGCTTTCCGGCGGTCAGCGGCAGCGCGTAGGTATTGCCCGCGCGCTGGCCGCGAATCCGCAGCTGTTGCTGCTGGACGAGCCGTTCGGGGCGCTGGATGCCTTCACCCGCGAGCAGATGCAAACCCTGCTGCTGCGCCTGTGGCACGAGACGGGCAAGCAGGTGCTGTTGATTACCCACGATATCGAAGAGGCGGTGTTTATGGCGACGGAGCTGGTGCTGCTCTCGCCGGGGCCGGGCCGCGTGCTGGAGCGTTTGCCGCTGGATTTTGCTCGCCGCTACGTCGCGGGAGAACCCGTGCGCAGCATCAAATCCGATCCGCTGTTTATCGAACAGCGTGAATACGTCTTAAGCCGCGTGTTTGAACAACGGGAGGCTTTCTCATGAGCATCGTCTTCAGTGAAAAAACGCGCCGCACGCGTCTGGCGCTGCGCTGGCCTTTCTCGCGCCAAATCACGTTGAGCGTCGGTACGCTGCTGGTGCTGCTGGCGGTGTGGTGGGCGGTTGCTGCCCAGCAGTGGGTCAGCCCGCTGTTTCTGCCGCCGCCGGGCCAGGTGCTGGCCAAACTCATTACCATCGCCGGGCCGCAGGGCTTTATGGATGCCACGCTCTGGCAGCACTTAGGTGCAAGTCTGGCGCGTATTCTGGTGGCGCTTCTGGCTGCCGTCATCATCGGCATTCCCGTGGGCATTGCGATGGGGCTTAGCCCGACGGTGCGCGGTATTCTCGATCCGCTGATCGAGCTTTACCGTCCGGTGCCGCCGCTGGCGTATCTGCCGCTGATGGTGATCTGGTTCGGCATCGGTGAAACGTCAAAAATCCTGCTGATTTATCTGGCGATTTTCGCCCCGGTTGCCATGTCGGCGCTGGCGGGCGTGAAGAGCGCCCAGCAGGTGCGGATCCGCGCGGCGCAGTCGCTGGGTGCCAGCCGCACGCAGGTGCTGCTGTTTGTGATTTTACCGGGCGCGCTGCCGGAGATTTTAACCGGGCTGCGCATCGGCCTCGGCGTGGGCTGGTCCACGCTGGTGGCGGCAGAGCTGATTGCGGCCACGCGCGGCCTTGGCTTTATGGTGCAGTCGGCGGGAGAGTTCCTGGCGACTGACGTGGTGCTGGCAGGGATCGCGGTGATCGCCGCGATCGCCTTCGGATTAGAACTGGGGCTGCGCGCGTTACAGCGTCGCCTGACGCCCTGGCATGGAGAAATACAATGAGTGAACGTCTGACCATTACCCCGCTGGGGCCGTACATTGGCGCGCAGGTGTCGGGCCTGGATGTGACCCGTCCGCTGAGCGATAACCAGTTTGAGCAGCTGTACCACGCGGTGCTGCGCCATCAGGTCGTTTTCCTGCGCGAACAGGCGATCACCCCGCAGCAGCAGCGCGCGCTGGCCCTGCGCTTTGGCGATCTGCATATCCACCCCGTCTATCCACATGCGGAGGGGGTGGAAGAGATTATCGTTCTGGACACCCACAACGATAACCCGCCGGATAACGACAACTGGCACACCGACGTGACTTTTATCGAGACGCCGCCCGCCGGGGCGATTCTGGCGGCGAAGCTGCTGCCGGAAACCGGCGGCGATACGCTGTGGACCAGCGGGATTGCGGCGTATGAGGCGCTCTCCGCGCCGTTCCGGACGCTGCTGAGCGGGCTGCGGGCGGAGCACGACTTCAAAAAATCATTCCAGGAATACAAGTACCGCAAGAGTGAAGAGGAACATCAGCGCTGGCAGGAGGCGGTCGCGAAGCATCCTCCGCTGCTGCACCCGGTGGTGCGGACCCATCCGGTCACGGGCAAGCAGGCGCTGTTCGTGAACGAAGGGTTCACGACGCGCATTGTGGACGTGTCCGAGAAAGAGAGTGAGGCGCTGCTGGGATTCCTGTTCGCGCATATCACTAAGCCGGAGTTTCAGGTGCGCTGGCGCTGGCAGGAGAACGACCTGGCGATCTGGGATAACCGCGTAACGCAGCACTATGCCAATGCGGACTATCTGCCGCAGCGCCGGATTATGCAGCGGGCGACGATTTTGGGGGATAAGCCGTTTTATCGTGCGCCTTGATCCCCTCACCCTAACCCTCTCCCCAAAGGGGCGAGGGGACTGCCCGGTGCGTTTTTCACCCTCTCCCTTTTAGGGAGAGGGCTGGGGTGAGGGTATTAAATGCGCCTCAATATACCGCTGATAGCGGTTCGCCTTCAGGTAACACAAATCCACCAGCACCAGCCCGTCGACGCAGTCGTTAAATGCCGGGTCGCTGCCGAAATCAATAAACTGCACGCCGCCGGGTTCACAAAGCTCGGAATACTGCTTGTAGAGTGGCGGAATGCCGCAGCCCAGATTGCCGAGCAGGGATTTCAGCTTTGTCAGGTCGTCCACGTAATCCACGCCGCCAAACTGCGCGAGCACGTCCGGCAGCGATGCGGGATACGGCTGACGAGACGCGGCCAGCGGATGCGTCGCCGGGAACCACAGGCGGTAAAAGGCCACCAGCAGATCCCGCGCGGCAGGCGGTAAGCCGCCTGAAATCGAGACCGGGCCAAACAGGTAGCGATAGTGCGGATAACGCGCCAGGTAGGCCCCAATGCCGGACCATAAATAATCCAGGCCGCGGCGTCCCCAGTAGCGCGGCTGAATAAAGCTGCGACCCAGCTCAATGCCATGCTCCAGCACGTCCTGCATTTTGTCGTCGTAGTGGAACAGGCTATAGCTGTACAACCCCTCCAGACCGCGACGTTCAACCTGTCTTGCGGTCGGCATAAAGCGGTACGCGCCGACGATCTCCAGATCTTCATCATCCCAGAGGATCAGGTGCAGATAATCGTCATCGTAGCAGTCGGTGTCCCGGCGCTTGCCGCTCCCTTCCTCCACCGCGCGAAAGGCAATCTCGCGCAGGCGGCCCAGCTCGCGCAGCAGCGGGGCGTCTTCCTGCCCGTTGCGCTGCCAAAGATAGATGGTTTTACCGTCGCTGGTATTGCCCAGACATTCGGCCTGCGCCAGCGCGCGTTTCAGGGTTGCCCGGTCTTCCGGACGGGCAATGGCGCACTGGGTTTTAAAGACGCCAGGCACTCCCTTGCCAAGACGCATTACGTGCTGACGGCACTGTTCGGCCATCTCACGCGATGAAAGGGTGGCGCTATGCCAGTGATGCCACGCAATCTGCTGGCCGATCTTAATCGGCAGCTGGCTATGGCGACGGCGGAACATCTGCTGCATGAGCAGCAGCATTGACAGCGTCGGGGAGACCAGCGTGCTGGCATAGAAGAGCAGGCTGTTATGCGCCTGAATATGCACCGGCAGCAGCGGGGCGCGCAGCTTGCTGGCGAGTTTGATAAAGCCAGAGTGCCACTTTTTGTCGCGAATGCCTTTGCGCGTGGGGCGGGAAACTTCTCCGGCCGGGAAGAAGATCAGCACGCCCGCGTTTTGCAGATGCTGTTCCATCTGCACCAGCGACGATTTCGCCGTCCTGCCGCCCATATTATCCACCGGAATAAACAGCGAGCTGAGGGGCTCAAGGTGGGTCAACATCCTGTTGGTGACGACTTTAACATCGCGTCGCACGCGGGAAACGGCGTACATCAGCGCCAGACCGTCCAGCGTACCCGTCGGGTGGTTGGCAATAATGACCAGCGGGCCATGTTCAGGGATTTGTTCAAGATCGCGGGCGGAAACGGTGCAGAGAATATCAAGGTGTTCCAGAACTTGCTCCACCATATCCAGTCCTTTCAGGTGGCGGTGTGCTGCTGCAAATTGCTGAAATTCGTCTTCGTAAAACAGTCTTTTTAACAGACTTTTTTGCCAGGGTGCAGGCCTCGCCTGAGGCCAAAGATCGTCGAGAACGCTATCGAGGCTAAACATGATTACTCCTCCTGCCGTCTTGCGAAGACAGTAGAAGGCGCAGATGTCGGTTGTATTGCAGTTTGGTGAAGATTAGCGCAGAGAGCAGGCCGGGTAAGGCGAAGCCGCCACCCGGCGCTAAAGCGGATTAACGCAGAATTTTCTTCTCGGCCAGATCCAGCGCGAAGTAGCTGAAGATCAGATCCGCGCCTGCGCGTTTGATGGCGCCGAGGCTTTCGAGGATCACTTTCTCTTCGTCAATCGCACCGGCCAGCGCGGCGAATTTGATCATCGCGTACTCGCCGCTGACCTGGTAAGCGCCCAGCGGCAGCTCGGTGCGCTCGCGGATGTCGCGCAGGATATCAAGGTACGCGCCCGCTGGTTTCACCATCAGGCAGTCTGCGCCCTGGGCTTCATCAAGCAGGGATTCACGAATCGCTTCCCGACGGTTAAGCGGGTTCATCTGATAGGTTTTACGATCGCCCTTCAGCGCCGTGCCCGCAGCTTCACGGAACGGGCCGTAGAAGGAGGAGGCAAATTTGGTGGAGTAAGACATGATGGCGGTGTCGGTAAAGCCCGCCGCGTCCAGCGCTTGACGAATCGCCTGAACCTGTCCATCCATCGCCGCAGATGGCGCGATGAAGTCCGCACCGGCAGCGGCAGCGACTACAGCCTGCTTGCCAAGGTTCAGCAGGGTGGCATCGTTATCCACGCCGTGATCGCACAGCACGCCGCAGTGGCCGTGAGAAGTATATTCGCAGAAGCAGGTGTCTGACATTACTACCATTTCCGGCACGGTCTCTTTGCAGATGCGGGACATGCGGGCGACGAGGCCATCTTCTTTCCACGCGTCGCTGCCGGTGGCATCGGTATGGTGAGAGATGCCGAAGGTCATCACCGAGCGGATCCCCGCGTTGGCGATGCGTTCAATCTCACGCGCCAGATATTTCTCCGGAATGCGCATGACGCCCGGCATGGCTTCGATGGCTTTGTAGTCATCGATCTCTTCTTCGACAAAAATCGGCAACACCAGATCGTTTAAGGTCAGGGTTGTCTCTTCAAACATAGCGCGCAGTGCAGGTGTCTTGCGCAGGCGGCGGGGACGTGCAATTAAATCGGTCATGGTATGCCTGATGTTTGTGGAACAAAGAAGGCTAGTGTACCTCAAAGTGAAGACAGGTGTTTTGGTAAAAGTGGGCATTTTATTTTGTAAAATGTGATGGGCCTGGTTTTCTGGCATCAATATATAATATAGGTCAGTATAATGCTGAAAGGGAGATGAGATATTCATGTTGTTTTTATAATAAATGGAATACATCATCTAAAATGATTCATTATTTATTTTTATATGTATCTCGTTTTTTCATGTTTATTTTAATGCTTTGTTTTTATGGTGTTTATCTGTGGTGATAGATGCTTTCTCGGTTTTGATGTGTTATTAGTCTGGATACGGACTTAATGGAAACATTCATTGAACCTTTTCGAAATGAAAATGCATAATTCCCTCCGCAATTAAACATTGCAAAATCATTGATGGACAAACTTGCTTACGTCCCTGAGGAGGGATGACCCAATGCAAACATGGAAAAAGAAACTCGTTGTATCTCAACTTGCATTAGCCTGCACCCTGGCTATCGCTTCTCAGGCCAATGCGAAGGATATTTCCGGTACGACATATAATACATTCGGATACGATAATACCGCTTCCACTCCCTGGTATTATGGCTATGCCGACTGGGATTACTCAGACGCGACCCACGACGGCGATATTTATCCGGTGATTAATAAAAGCACCGTGAATGGTGTTATTTCAACATACTATCTGGATGATGGCATCAATGGTCGGGCGAATGCGTTAAGCATTTCCAACAGCACCATTAATGGCATGATTACCTCTGAATGTATGACCTCCTCGTGTGCTGACGGCCTGGATACCGATGGCACCAACCATTCTCAATACGATCGTTTTAGCCTGACCGTAGATAATTCCACCATTAACGATACCTATGAGCATTATGCGTATGACGTCGTGAATGGGGAAAATACGGAAAGACACTATCTGGACACGTATAATCTGGGTAATGCGATTACCCTGGATGTGGAGTCCGATATTGTCATCCAGAATAATTCCCACATTGCCGGTATTACCCTGACGCAGGGTTATCAGGAGCCGGATAATACCCCTTACGACGGTGTGGAAGGCGTCGCCAACAGCGGCAAAGTATTTACCGACACGCTGGTGGTGAAAGACTCCGTTCTGACCTCAGGGGCATACAGCGATCTGGGAACCAGCGGGTTCTACGGTCAAACCGCGAAGCCGAGCGACTACGGTGAAACGAATGCCACGGCGGCGGATGATGCGGCGCTGATCGTTGCCGCTAGCGCGTCTGATAACGCGATGCAGACCACTGCCACGTTCGATCACTCCACCGTTACTGGCGATATTCTGTTCTCCAGCACCTTCGACAACAACTTCTATCCGAACGGCGATCCGGCAACGGATACCAGTGCAGACGGTGTCTATAACCCAACCACCAACGGCTGGGATGGCACCGATAAGCTGGATGTCACCCTGACCAACGGCAGCAAATGGGTCGGTGCAGCACAGTCCAGCGTCGAGGCTATCGGCACAGCGCAGATGTATGGTCTGGGCTACAGCAACGTAGACTGGAGTAGCTTATCCCCTAACAGCATTTGGCCGGATTCCGTTTATGACAGTAACGGACACGTTGCGGGTGAAGCGGTGTATCAGAGCGGGCTGTTTAACATCGCGCTGGATAACGGCTCTGAGTGGGATACCCGCAAGCTTTCTAATATCGACACGCTGACGGTAAACAATCAGTCTCAGGTTAACGTTGAAGACTCTGGTCTGCTGGCGGACTCCATCACCCTGACCAATGCTTCATCAATGAATATTGGAGACAGCGGTGCTGCGGCGACCGACCATCTGTATCTGGACAGCTATAGCCGTGCGGCACTGACGGAAGAAACGGCCCAACTGTATGCCAACACCATCACCGTGGATAACGGTGCTGAGCTGGCGCTGGGGCTGGGTCAGGTTGATACGCACAATATGGAACTGACCGATGGCGGGGTGCTGAACGTTGCCAGCCGTGATTACGTCCTGAACAGCGATCTGAACAACGCACGCTATATCACTAACGATAAGTACAATGCCGATTACGACTACGGTGTTGTGGCGATTAATTCAGACGGCCATCTGTCAGTGAACGGTAACGTTGCGGGTAACTACCAGGTGCGCATCGACGATGCGACCGGTGCCGGTTCCGTTGCTGATTACAAAAACAAAGAGATTATTCGCGTCTATGACAATAACGCGGATACTGCAGCCAGCTTTACTGCCGCAAACAAAGCCGATTTAGGCGCTTACACCTACCAGGCGCAGCAGCAGGGTGATTCCGTTGTCCTTCAGCAGAAAGAGTTGACCGACTCTGCCAACATGGCGCTGAGCATCCCATCTGCCAATACCAATATCTGGAATCTGCAGCAGGATACCGTCGGCACGCGTCTGACCAACAGCCGTCATGGCCTGGCGGATAACGGCGGGGCGTGGGTGAGCTACTTCGGTGGCAACTTCGACGGTGACAATGGCGTTATCAGCTACGATCAGGACGTGAGCGGCATTATGGTGGGTGTGGACACCCTGATTGACGGTAATAACGCGAAATGGATCGTCGGTGGTGCGGCAGGTTTCGCGAAGGGTGATACCAGCGATCGTACCGGTCAGGTCGATCAGGATAGCCAGACTGCGATGATCTACGCGTCAGCGAAGTTCATGAACGATCTGTTCCTCGACAGCTCCCTGAGCTACACCCGCTTCAACAGCGATCTCTCCGCTAACATGAGCAACGGTCAGTATGTTGACGGCAATACCACTAATGATGCTGTTGGTTTTGGGCTGAAGCTGGGCTATGACTGGAAACCAAACCTCTCTGGCTACGTTACGCCATATGCAGCCGTATCTGGCCTGTTCCAGTCTGGTGATGATTATCGTCTGAGTAATGACATGCGCGTTGATGGACAATCTTACGATAGCCTGCGTTATGAACTCGGCGTTGATACGGGTTACACCTTCAACTACGGCGGCGAACAGGCTCTGACGCCTTACTTCAAACTGGCCTACGTCTATGACGACGCCGATAACAATGCCGATATTAACGGCGATAGCATTGATAACGGCGTGAAAGGCTCCGCTGTGCGGGTAGGGCTGGGCACCCAGTTCAGCTTCACGAAGAACTTCAGTGCGTACACCGATGCCATATATCTGGGCGGCGGCGACGTTGATCAGAACTGGGGCGCAAATCTGGGCGTGAAATATACCTGGAAATGAATAAAAGCGGGGGAGTGGTTATCTCCCCCGCTTTTTACACAAGTAATAAAAATAATATTGAACCGACAAATACGGATGACTTGAGGTCTGCATGAACGTTAATGCGAAACCGCTTTCTGAATTACGCCGGCTCGAACAGCATTTAACAGCGGCCAGTACCCCTTTTACATGTGCGCCCCAGCAATTAATTACGTCAGACGAATGGAATGAGCCTTGTACGATCGTATTACAAACCGGCGTTATTGAGGTTTATCGAACTTCTGATGAACTGCTGGTGGGGATTGCGACTGCCCCTTTTATATTCGGGCTGTCTACGGTGGTGATTAATCACTCTCACGAATACAGGGTGATTGCTAAAACAGCCTGTACCGGTTTTTATTTGCCCACGGAAACCACCCGTCAACTCATCCAGCAGTATTCACTCTGGAAAGAGGCCTTCTGCTGGTTATCCTGGATAACTTACATTCTCGAGAAACGCGATAAGCAGCTGGTGGGAAATAACTCCTATCACCAGATCCGCTCGATGCTGCTGAATATGGCGGAATGGGATGAAACGCTGCGTTCAAAAATCGGTGTGATGAATCATATTCAACAGAGCACACGAATTTCACGCTCCGTTGTTGCCGAGGTGCTTGCCGCCCTGAGGCAGGGAAACTATATCAATATGAGCCGGGGCAAGCTGGTCAGTATCAACCGCTTGCCCACGGAATATTAAGATTAGTTAGACGCGGTGAGAACCTGTGCTTTATTGGCGCTCAGTTCAGCCACCAGGTTATTAATCCCGTCACTCATATTGACGAAACGCGTATGCGGAGAGCGGGTGACCACCACAAACGCGCCGACGTTTGACTGCGGGATCATGGCCATATAGGTGATGAATCCACCGCCGCCGCCGGTTTTCTGAATAATACCCGGACGGCCATTTTTCGGTGCCATATAGACCCAGCCCATGCCGAGCGCATCGGCTTTACCCGGCACATCCATCCCGATGACGCGGTGAAGCTGAGTGCGCTGATAAATCAGGGTCTGCATGCGATCGGCCTGGCTGCTGCGGGCGTAGAAATCTGAGGAAAGGAACTGCTGCATCCAGCGCATCATGTCGCCAGGCGTGGAATAGACCCCGCCGCTGCCCACGGCCGCGAGCGTGTTATTACAGGGGCTAGCGCCTTTCTCCGCCACCATCAGGCGACGGCACTGATCCGGGGACGGGGTAAAGGTAGTGTCTTTCATACCCAGCGGACGGGTTATCTGCTCTTCAAAAAGCTGCGTGTAGGGTTTACCAGCCGCCGTTGAAAGGGCGTCCGCCAGCAGGTCAAAGGCCAGGTTTGAATAAGAGGCCTGCGAACCCGGAGCCGCCTTCAGCGTGGCGGTACTCAGGTAGCTCCAGCGCTGGTCGCGCGTTGGCCAGACAAATACGTCACGGTGCGCCGCCCCGCCTGGCTGCTCGCGCGGCAGGGCGCTGGTGTGTGTGGCGAGGTTCACAAGCCGGATCGGCGTACCCTGATAGGTCGGAACCCGGGCGCCCGGAGGCGCGTATTTGCTGAGCGGGTCGTCGAGTTTCACCACGCCCTGGTCGAGCAGCTTCACCAGCATTTCGCTGGTCATCAGCTTGGTTAAGGACGCGATGCGGATAACAGAATCCAGCTGCGGGTGAACGTTATTTCCTGGGCGCGTTTCGCCAAAGCTGCGGAACACACGCTGGTTGCCGTCGATGACGACCATCGCCATCCCGGTCGCGCCGCTGCCGTAATAAATAAGGTTCGCGTAGCGATCGGCAATATCTGAAGCTAAAACGGGCGCCGTCAGCGGTTGGGCTGCCTGGGCGGTAGAAAAGCTCACCGCACACAGCGCGGCAAAAGAGAGCAGACAACGTTTCAACGAAAAGCATCCATGAAGTGAATGAGGAAAGTAATGGGTATTTATACTACTAATCGGAACCGCGCAATGCCCCGAATTGCATAACGATAGCGAGAAAAACGTAACCATGGGTAAATATGAACAATTTACTTACGAGCCATCTCCCATTTTGTGACATCGGGCTTATGATAGGCACCAGTGTCACTCAATCTTACGGAGAACGGTATGTCTGAGAAGCGTGTGGTTATGGTTGTCGATATGCAGAACGGGGTATTTGAAACCCCTCGTCATCAGCGCGAAAAATGTGTCTCTCTGATCAACCAGCTTACGCAGGCAGCCGACAAGGTGATTTTTATCCAGCATACCGAGGCCGGTGGGCTGGAAGAGGGAAGCGAAGGGTTTGCGCTACTGCCTGAACTCCATCAGCCTGCTGACGCGCTTTACGTGACCAAAACCGCCTGTGATGCCTTCTATAACACCGTGCTTGAGGCGCTGCTGCGTGAGCAGGGCATTCGCGAGTTTGTCATCTGCGGCTGCGCCACCGACTACTGCGTCGATGCGACGATTAAGAACGGCGTTAGCCGGGGTTACCACATTACCGTGGTGGAAGATGCCCATACTACCGCCAATCGCCCGGCGGCAGATGCGCAGATCCTGATAAACCACCACAACGACGTCTGGCGTAACTTCATCGCGCCGGCGAATCCTCTCGCAGTGAAACGCACCGAAACAATTCTCGAAAACTGGAAAGCGAACTAATAATCAACCCTCGGGTCTGACCTTTTTGCCCGGGCCGGGAGGCTGGCTTGGGCACGTTTTTCGTGTGGTAACGTGTTGTGCACAGCAACAGCCATAACAACAAGAAGGAAGCATTATGTTTAAGTCTTTTTTCCCAAAGCCGGGGCCTTTTTTCCTGTCGGCATTTATTTGGGCACTCATCGCTGTCATTTTCTGGCAGGCGGGCGGCGGCGCATGGCTGACGCGCATCACGGGAGCAACGGGCGAGGTGCCGATTAGCGCGGCGCGCTTCTGGTCGCTGAGCTACCTGCTGTTTTACGCCTACTACATGGTCTGCGTAGGGCTGTTTGCGCTGTTCTGGTTTATGTATTCTCCGCATCGCTGGCAGTACTGGTCTATCCTCGGCACATCGCTAATTATCTTTGTCACCTGGTTCCTCGTGGAGGTGGGCGTGGCGGTCAACGCCTGGTATGCGCCGTTCTACGATTTGATCCAGACCGCGCTGAGCTCGCCGCATAAGGTGACTATCAACCAGTTCTACCATGAGGTTGGCGTCTTCCTCGGTATCGCCCTTATTGCGGTGATCATCGGCGTGATGAACAACTTCTTCGTCAGCCACTACGTTTTCCGCTGGCGTACCGCGATGAACGAACATTACATGGCGCACTGGCAGCACCTGCGCCATATCGAAGGCGCCGCGCAGCGTGTGCAGGAAGACACCATGCGTTTTGCCTCCACCCTTGAAGACATGGGCGTAAGCTTTATCAACGCCATCATGACGCTGATTGCCTTCCTGCCCGTGCTGGTAACGCTCTCGGCGCACGTACCGGATCTGCCGATTGTTGGCCATCTTCCGTATGGTCTGGTGATTGCCGCGATCGTCTGGTCGCTGATGGGTACGGGCCTGCTGGCGGTGGTCGGGATCAAACTGCCGGGCCTGGAGTTTAAAAATCAACGCGTGGAAGCCGCTTACCGTAAAGAGCTGGTTTACGGTGAAGATGACGCCAACCGCGCCTCGCCGCCAACCGTCCGAGAGCTGTTTGGCGCCGTGCGCCGTAACTATTTCCGACTCTACTTCCACTATATGTATTTCAACATCGCGCGTATTTTGTATCTGCAGGTCGATAACGTTTTCGGTTTGTTCCTGCTGTTCCCGTCGATTGTTGCGGGTACGATTACGCTCGGTCTGATGACGCAGATCACCAACGTTTTCGGTCAGGTTCGCGGCTCGTTCCAGTACCTGATCAGCTCCTGGACCACCCTGGTAGAACTGATGTCCATCTACAAACGTCTGCGCAGTTTTGAACGTGAGCTGGACGATCGTGACCTGCAGGAAGTCACCAACACATTTAGCTAATACAGGAAGTTGCTATGTCTTTTGCCGTACCGCGCACGTTACCGTTGTCCTTGCTGGCCGCTCTTGTGCTGGCAGGCTGTGCCGAAAAAGGGGCCGCTCCGCTCAAAAAGGGGGAGAAGCCCGTCGATGTGGCGAGCGTTGTGCGGCAGAAAATGCCCGCCAGCGTGAAGGATCGCAATGCGTGGGCGGATGCGCTGGCAAAAACCTTTGAAAGCCAAAAGATTGCGCCGACCGAGGAGAATATCTGCTCGGTGCTGGCGGTGGCGCAGCAGGAGTCAATGTACCAGTCAGACCCGGTGGTGCCGGGCCTGAACAAAATTGCCTGGAAAGAGATCGACCGCCGCGCGGAGTCCATGCATATCCCGGTTTTCCTTGTGCATACCGCGCTTAAAATCACCTCGCCGAATGGCAAAAGCTACAGCGAGCGGCTGGATGCGGTGAAAACCGAAAAACAGCTTAGCGCCATCTTTGATGATTTCATCAGTATGGTCCCGATGGGGCAGAAGCTGTTTGGCTCGCTAAACCCGGTACACACCGGTGGCCCGATGCAGGTGAGCATTGCGTTCGCGGAGAAGCATACCGACGGCTACCCGTGGAAAATCGACGGTACGGTGCGCCAGGAGGTCTTCTCCCTGCGCGGTGGGCTGTGGTTCGGCACGTATCATCTGCTGAACTATCCGGCGAACTATGATGAGCCGCTGTACCGCTTTGCCGACTTTAACGCGGGCTGGTATGCCAGCCGTAACGCGGCATTCCAGAGTGCGGTCAGCCGCGCAAGCGGCGTCAAGCTGGCGCTGGACGGCGATCTCATCGCTTACGGCAGCAGCGAGGCGGGAAGCACCGAGCTGGCAGTACGGAAATTATCCACCACGCTTGGCTTGAGCAATAGCGACATTCGTCGTCAGCTTGAGAAAGGCGACAGCCTGGCATTTGAGAAAACGGATCTGTACAAGAAGGTGTTTGCGCTTGCAGAGAAGAAGAGTGGGAAAGCGTTACCGAGGGCTATCCTGCCGGGGATCCAGCTGGAAAGCCCGAAGATCACGCGTAACCTCACCACCGCATGGTTCGCAAAACGCGTGGACGATCGCCGGGCTCGCTGTATGGGGCTTTAACGGCGGCGGCGAATACGCAACACTAACGCTACAACGCCCAGAATCATACATCCCGCGAGGAAGGGGATCAGGCCGAACAGGGTGCTGACGCCAAAGCCAATCTCAACTCGCGGGCGTCCGTTATCCTGCACCTGCATCAGGTGTTCATAAACGCCAGGCGCATGGACCAGCATATTGAGCAGCTGTGAGCCGGCCCAGAAGCAGAACAGGACAAACAGGGCATAAGCGATATTACCCGCCGTGGAGGTTTTTGGTTTGCCGCCAAAAATCGGTTTCGACAATGTAAAGTCAGCCATGTTGACCTCCCGTGGTATCACTCTGTTTTAATACGCGTCTTACGGGGTGAGTTTGACAGGTCATCGCATTTGTCAATATCAGAATCGTGGTAATTTACGCGCCGGAATCCTCCTGGATTGTTGATTTCTGCAGCACATCACAATTTCATCACTTAAGTGAAATTGCGTCGCGTTTCAGAATTTCCGTATCTGCCACAGACCTGGCCGTAAAACTGTGAGAGGATGTCTTTTTTTCCTGCCGGAGTTGTTATGAAGCTCACGTCCAAACTACGCCGTGACTGGCACTACTACGCCTTTGCTATCGGGCTGATCTTTATTCTAAACGGTGTCGTGGGCCTGTTGGGGTTTGAAGCAAAAGGATGGCAAACCTATGCCGTCGGGCTGGTGACCTGGGTGATAAGTTTCTGGCTGGCGGGGCTGATTATCCGCCGTCGTCCTGAAGAGACGACAGCGGATGAGGCGAAGAGTGCCGATTAACCGTTTACTGAACTTTTAAGCGCACTGTCGGCGGCGTGACGCTCCAGCGCCAGTTCGATCAGGCGGGTGATCAGTTCCGGATAGCTCAGGCCGCTGGCCTGCCACAGTTTCGGATACATGCTGATGTTAGTGAACCCCGGCAGCGTGTTGATTTCATTGATCACCACCTCGTTTTCCGGCGTCAGGAACACATCCACGCGCGCCATGCCGCAGCAGCCGAGCGTCTGATAAGCGCGAATGGCGATCGCCCGGATCTTATCGTTAATCGCCGGATCGATATCCGCAGGAACGACAACCTGCGCGCCTTTATCATCAATGTATTTGGTGTCGTACGAGTAGAAGTCGCTGTTTAAGACCACTTCGCCGCAGGTGCTCGCCTGTGGGAAATCGTTGCCCAGCACGGCGCACTCAATTTCACGGCCTTTAATACCCTGCTCAACCACCACTTTATGGTCGAACTCAAACGCCAGACGGACGGCCTGCGTGAACTCTGCTTCGCTGGTGACTTTGCTGACGCCCACGGAGGAGCCCTGATTTGCCGGCTTCACAAACAGCGGCAGACCGAGCTCTCCGCTAATTTGCGCGAAGCTGTGCTTGTCGCGGTTGGCGCGGGTGAGGGTCACGAATGGCGCAATGTTCAGCCCGGCATCGCGCAGCAGGCGTTTGGTGACGTCTTTGTCCATGCACGCGGCAGAGCCGAGGACGTCCGAGCCGACGAACGGCAGGTTGGCCATGCGCAGCATTCCCTGCAGGGAACCATCTTCGCCCAGAGTGCCGTGAACGATAGGGAAGACAACGTCGATCTGGGCGAGTGCCTGCGCGTTGCCGGCGTCGATGAGCTGCCCCTTCACGACGCCGGGTACGGTGGCGACGCTCACTTCTGAAGGATTAAGGGCAATGTGTGCCGGATCGTGAGCATTCAGCAGATACTGGCTGGCATCGTTAACGTGCCACTGGCCCTGTTTATCAATGCCCAGCAGCACCACGTCGAAGCGGCTTTTATCGATCGCATCAACGATATTTTTGGCCGATTGCAATGACACTTCGTGCTCAGCTGATTTTCCCCCAAAGACAATACCTACGCGCTGCTTAGCCATCTCACTCTCTTCCAGTCTGACGAAAAGCCAATAACATACCACGATGCCCGGCGGGTTTCGCGGCCTTCTGCCATAATGTTTTGGGGAATGTTGAGGGGGGAGAGTGAAAGGAAAAACGCTGCTGACCGTTTTCATCATTGTGGCCGTTGCAACGGTGGGTTACCGCTGGTTGCCGCCTTACTACAACCCTTTTATGCCGCTGACGCTTGACGACCCGCCGGGCCGTATTACCCAGTATAAGCTTCGGCGCCTAACCCCCGAGGCGTGCGCAAGCCTGCTTTCGCAGGCTAACCAAAGAGATCTCATCCGCACCCAGCCGGTGGCCGACAGCGGCGGCGCGTGTCCGCTCAACAATGTCGTGCGCGTGCGTGATTTTGGCCCGGTCAGCCTGAACAGCAGCTTTCTTGCCAGCTGTCCGCTGGCGCTCAGCTCTGCGCTGTTTATCAACCAGCAGGCCCGGCCGCTGACAAAACGCTATACGGGCAGCGACCTGGCGCGTATCGACCATCTCGGCAGCTTTGCCTGCCGCAATATTTACCACCGCCCTGACGCGCGACGCAGTGAACATGCCACGGCGGAGGCGCTGGATATCGCCGCTTTTCGGCTGGCGAACGGGGAACGCGTCACGGTGCTGAACGGCTGGAAGGCGACAACAACGCAGCCATGGCTGAAGGCAATGCTGGCGGCAAGCTGTGGCTACTACGGAAACGGCCTGGGGCCGGAGTATAACGCGGCGCATGCCAACCATTTTCATCTGGGAATGCGCGGTTTCGGACTCTGTCGGTGAAGCATAATATTCCGCCAGAAAATGGATGAATTGTGACTTATTTCACAAATATGATGACTGGGAAGATAAAACACCAAAGTCAGTCAGGCCGCATCTCTGGTGCGACGTCAAAACGCGTAACTTGCTAATCTGTAGGCGAATTCGCCTAAAAATGAAGACTATTTCTTTATGGTATCCTGGAAAGTTAATCTCATCTCGGTCTGGTTCGGCTGCTTCTTCACCGGGCTGGCCATTAGCCAGATCCTGCCGTTCCTGCCGCTGTACGTCTCGCAGCTGGGGGTGACCTCGCATGAAGCGCTCTCCATGTGGTCCGGCCTGACGTTCAGCGTCACGTTTCTGGTCTCCGCCATTGTGTCACCGATGTGGGGGAGCCTGGCGGATCGGAAAGGCCGAAAACTGATGCTGCTGCGCGCCTCGCTCGGGATGGCGATAGCCATTCTGCTGCAAGCCTTCGCCACCAACGTCTGGCAGCTGTTTTTCCTGCGCGCGGTAATGGGGCTGACGTCCGGGTACATTCCAAATGCCATGGCGCTGGTCGCCTCTCAGGTGCCGCGCGAGCGTAGCGGCTGGGCGCTGAGTACGCTCTCCACGGCACAGATCAGCGGCGTCATCGGCGGTCCGCTGCTGGGCGGCTTTCTGGCGGATCACGTCGGGCTGCGCGCGGTATTTATCATCACCGCGATCCTGCTGGTGGTCAGTTTTCTGGTCACGCTCTTTCTTATCAAAGAGGGGGGCCGCCCGGTTATCAGTAAATCTGAACGCCTGAGCGGCAAGGCCGTCTTCGCCTCGCTGCCCTATCCGGGACTGATGATCAGCCTGTTTGTGACCACTATGGTTATCCAGCTCTGTAACGGTTCGGTCGGTCCGATTCTGGCGCTGTTTATCAAATCGATGGAGCCGGAAAGCACAAATATCGCTTTTCTGAGCGGCATGATTGCCGCCGTGCCGGGCGTCTCCGCCCTGATTTCCGCGCCGCGTCTGGGAAAACTGGGTGACAGGATCGGCACGGCGCGCATCCTGATGGCGACGCTGATCTTTGCGGTCGTGCTCTTCTTCGCGATGTCGTTTGTCACCTCTCCGCTTCAGCTTGGCGTATTGCGATTTCTGCTCGGGTTTGCTGATGGCGCAATGTTGCCTGCGGTGCAAACTCTGCTGGTTAAATATTCCAGCGACCAGGTGACGGGGCGTATCTTTGGATATAACCAGTCATTTATGTATCTGGGGAATGTTGCCGGTCCGCTTATTGGTGCATCCGTTTCTGCGATGGCCGGTTTTCGTTGGGTATTTGCGGCCACGGCGATTGTCGTTTTAATCAATATTATCCAGCTGGCTATTGCGCTGCGTCGCCGCAGACAAATGGCGGAAGCGAAATCGTCGAGATAATCGTTTCGTTGATGTATTATATATTCTTATGGTAGCCGCATTTTTATATAACAAAATGCGGCGCTTTTTTATAGAAAAACGTTTCGCTCACCGCGTCGGTCCTTTATTTTTATTCCTGCATCACTTTTGCATACCATAATAAATTTCTTCTCTTTGCATTATGGATTCAGAATGCTAACTTCAGACAAAACTGAAAAAGGAACTGGCACGATGAAAAATCTCATTGCTGAATTGCTGGTCAAGCTGGCACAAAAGGAAGATGAGTCAAAAGAGCTGGTTGCTCAGGTCGAAGCGCTGGAAATTGTGGTCACCGCGCTGCTGCGACAAATGGCGAAAACCGATCAACAGGCGTTGATTGAGAGCGTGGAAGGCGCGCTGGACAGCGTCAGGCCTGAATCGCAGGTTCCGGTTGAGGATGCCGAGATGCTCCACCAGTACGTAAAGAAGCTGTTAAGGCATCCGCGCAGCTAAACCGTCACAGGACGTAACGACGTGTCATAGAATTGTCATGCAGGATGCCTATAGTCGCTCTGTTTTTATTTTTATGTATTTGTACATGGAGAAAATAAATTGAAACAGAGCGCACTTTTCATCGCATTACTTCCCCTGTTAATTACCCCTGCCATTTATGCCGATACTGCCCAAACCAGCGTGCTGGATAATCGCGCGGCAAAAGGGGATATCACCCAGCCTGGCGGCGCACGCCGTTTATCAGAAGATCAAACTGCCGCTATTCGCGCTTCGCTGAATGATAAGCCGGCGAAAAATATTATTCTGCTTATTGGCGATGGAATGGGGGATTCCGAAATCACGGCGGCGCGAAATTATGCCGAGGGTGCGGGCGGCTTTTTTAAAGGCATCGACGCATTACCGCTGACCGGACAATATACCCATTACGCGCTGGATAAAAAAACCGGTAAACCGGATTACGTCACGGACTCCGCGGCCTCTGCTACGGCGTGGTCCACCGGCGTGAAAACCTATAATGGCGCGCTGGGAGTGGATATTCACGAAAAAGATCATCAAACCCTTCTGGAGATGGCAAAAGCGGCGGGCCTGGCGACCGGCAACGTCTCCACCGCTGAACTTCAGGATGCCACGCCCGCGGCGCTGGTGGCGCACGTGACCTCGCGTAAATGCTACGGCCCGTCAGTGACCAGCGAAAAATGCCCAACGAACGCGCTGGAAAAAGGCGGTAAAGGCTCGATTACGGAACAGCTGCTGAACGCGCGTCCTGACGTGACTTTGGGCGGCGGCGCGAAAACCTTCGCGGAAACCGCGACGGCGGGCGAGTGGCAGGGCAAAACGCTGCGCGAGCAGGCGCAGGCCCGCGGCTATCAGCTGGTGAGTGATGCAAATTCGCTGGCAGCCATCACCGACGCGAACCAGGACAAACCGCTGCTGGGGCTGTTCTCTGACGGCAACATGCCCGTGCGCTGGGAAGGACCAAAAGCCTCTTATCACGGCAATATCGATAAACCTGCCGTAACCTGTACGCCTAGCCCGAAACGCACGGACAGCGTACCGACGCTGGCGGCGATGACTGATAAAGCCATCTCTCTGCTGAGCAAGAGCGAAAAAGGGTTCTTCCTGCAGGTAGAGGGCGCATCGATCGATAAGCAGGATCATGCGGCGAATCCGTGCGGCCAGATTGGCGAAACCGTCGATCTGGACGAAGCGGTGCAGAAGGCGCTTGAGTTCGCGAAAAAAGACGGTAACACCCTGGTGGTGGTCACCGCGGACCATGCGCACGCCAGCCAGATTATTCCGCCAGATACCAAAGCCCCGGGCCTGACGCAGGCGCTGAATACCAAAGATGGCGCCGTTATGGTGTTGAGCTACGGTAACTCTGAAGAAGAGTCCATGGAGCACACTGGCACCCAGCTGCGCATTGCAGCCTACGGTCCGCACGCGGCAAACGTGGTAGGCCTGACCGATCAAACGGATCTGTTCTACACCATGAAGGCGGCGCTGGGTCTTAAATGATAAAATCCCGGCGGAAATCACATCTGCCGGGTGGTTTTTTTCCTGTCACGAACCAGACTTACAGGGAATGTTCACAAAAGGATGGTGCAATGAAAACAACATTACTGGTTACTCTGCTCTCTGGCCTGTTCCTGATCGCATCGGCGAACGCGGAAGAGAAAACGCTAACGCCGCAACAACAGCGTATGACCACCTGTAATCAACAGGCGACGTCTCAGAGTCTGAAGGGAGATGCTCGCAAGACCTACATGAGCGACTGCCTTAAAAACGGCGCCGCGAAACCGGCTGAAAAAAGCCTGACGCCGCAGCAGCAAAAAATGCGCGAGTGTAATGCGAAAGCAACCGAACAGTCCCTTAAAGGGGACGACCGCAGCAAGTTCATGAGTGCGTGCCTGAAGAAAAAAGTGTAGTTCTAACGGGTGAGCGGCTCCGGCGGCTCACCCGAAATTTCATACTTTCCCCGCAGACCCCCTCTCTATAATTTGGGAAAATGTTTCAGAATATTCCCAAAAATGATGAATGATGAAACGTATTACAACAAAAAGCGCATTCGGGAAGAGTGGAATTTAACCCTTTCTCAGGATGACCCTCACCGCGCCGGCATTCAGTTTGCCCGGCGAGTCCGGCTGGCGCGCGCCGTCGGGCTGGCGGCAATGTTTTTCCCCGTTGCGGGGATGCTGGTCACCCATTTTTTACCCGGTGGCTGGTGGCTTTTACTCGTGGGGTGGTCGTTCGTCTGGCCCCATTTTGCCTGGCAGCTGTCATGCCGTGCCGCTTCACCCCATCAGCAGGAAATTTTCAATCTTAAAATCGATGCCATTATTGCCGGGCTCTGGATCGGCGTGATGGGGATGAATGCGTTACCCACGGCAGCGCTGGTGATGATGGTAGGGATGAATATGATGGGCTCCGGCGGCTGTCGTCTGTTCATCCCGGGGATTGCGTTGACGCTGCTCTCCGCGCTGGTGACCCTGCCACTCGCCGGGAAGGTGGTCATCTTCAACCCCGACCCCATAGAGTGGAGCCTAACGCTGCCCGTACTCATGCTTTATCCCATGCTGTTTGCCTGGCTCAGCCACCGAACCGCCGTCAGGCTTGCGGAACATAAGCAGCGGCTGGAAATGATGAGCACACGAGACGGGATGACCGGGGTCTTTAACCGTCGGCACTGGGAAATGCTGCTGCGAAATGAATTTGAGCATTGTCGGCGCGACCACAGCACCGCCACGATATTGCTGATTGATATCGACCACTTTAAAAACATCAATGACACCTGGGGGCACGACGTGGGCGACGAAGCGATCATCGCCATTACGCGTCAGCTCCAGCGGTCAGTGCGGTCAGGCGATGCGATCGGCCGGTTTGGCGGGGATGAGTTTGCGGTGATCATGTCGCAGACAGCGGCGGAAAGCGCCATCGCCGTGATGTCGCGGCTGCATGAGCGGCTGGAAAACCTGACGTTACCGTGCGCGCCAAAAGAAGCGCTGCGCATCAGCGTCGGCGTTGCCCCCTGGGGGCCGCAGTTTGGACATTATCGGGAATGGCTGAAGGCGGCTGACGTGGCGCTGTACAGGGCGAAAAATGCCGGGCGCGGCCGCACCGAAGTGGCCGCCTGACGCCCGACGGCGAGGATCAGGATTTACTCAGCTTCTCTGATTTTTCCATGCATTTTGCCATCGCTTCAATGACGGCCGAGCGGAACCCGCGCTCTTCCAGCACCCGCACCGCTTCGATGGTGGTACCGCCCGGGGAACAGACCATATCCTTCAGCTCGCCTGGATGTTTGCCGGTTTCCAGCACCATTTTGGCGGAGCCCATGACGGCCTGCGCGGCGAACTTATACGCCTGCGCGCGCGGCATTCCGCCAAGCACGGCGGCGTCGGCCATCGCTTCTAAAAACATGAAAACATAGGCAGGAGCTGAGCCACTCACGCCGACCACCGGATGGATCATCGATTCGGCAATCACTTCTGCTTCACCGAAGCAGCGGAAAATATTCAGCACGTCGGCCACTTCTTCTGTGGTCACCAGCGCGTTAGGCGTGACGGAGGTCATGCCGGCATTGACCAGCGAGGGGGTGTTGGGCATCGCGCGGACGATTTTACGATCGTGACCGAGCGCGCGCGCCAGCTGATCGAGCGTGACGCCTGCGGCAATCGACACGACCAGCGTCTCTTTATTCAGGCTGGAGGTGATATCGCTCAGCACTTTGATCATGATGTTCGGCTTGACGGCGCCAAAGACGATATCGGCGACCTGGGCCACTTCCTGCGCGCTTTCGGCGGCGTTGATCCCGTATTGATCGCGCAGCGCGGCGACCTTGTCCGGTGACGGGGTATAGACCCAGATCTGACCCGGCAGCACCTGCCCGCTGGCGATCAGACCGCCCAGGATGGCTTTGCCCATGTTACCGCAGCCGATAAACCCGATTTTCTTGTCCATCACGATTCTCCGTCATTATGCGTTGTTTTCTCTGATTGATAGCTTAACAACGAAATGCAGGCGACAATAGTCGGCAGACTCATTATGGGGAGACAATATGGCGATTTGGGTTGATGCGGACGCGTGTCCGAACGTGATTAAAGAGATTTTATTTCGCGCCGCCGAGCGCGTTCAGATGCCGCTGACGCTGGTGGCTAACCAGAATATTCGCGTACCGCCTTCGCGGTTCATCCGCTCTTTGCGCGTGCCGGCCGGGTTCGACGTGGCGGATAACGAAATTGTTCGCCTGTGCAGCGCTGAGGATCTGGTGATCACGGCGGATATTCCGCTGGCCGCTGAAGTGCTGGAGAAAGGGGCGGCGGCGCTCAATCCGCGCGGGGAGCGTTACTCGCCTTCGACCATTCGCGAAAAGCTCACTATGCGCGATTTTATGGATACGATGCGGGCCAGCGGCGTGCAGACCGGCGGACCGGACAGCCTGTCCCAGCGCGACCGTCAGCAATTCGCTGCCGAGCTGGATAAATGGCTGCTGGAAGTGAAGCGCCGCACAGCGTAATGATAATTATTGTCAATTTGTGGTACAGTATGGCCTCCACAGGGTTGTCATCCCGTACCGCTTTGCAGTAAAGTAATCGCAACATCTTCTGCAATTATTTCTTTACACTCTTCAGCCATTCGGCATCAAGGGGAACACCTGGCATGACCCAACCCATCTTTTTAGTTGGCCCCCGCGGCTGTGGGAAAACCACCGTTGGCCTGGAGCTGGCACGCGTGTGTCATCGCCAGTTTGTTGATACCGACCACTGGCTGCAAACCGAGGCCGGAAAAACCATCGCCGAGATCGTTGAACAAGAGGGATGGGAGAGCTTTCGCGCACGCGAAACGGCCGCGCTGAAAGCGGTCACTACCCCGTCTGCCGTGATCGCGACCGGCGGTGGCATCGTTCTGGCGGAGTGCAATCGTCACTATATGCGCGAAAAGGGGATTGTGATTTATCTCAGCGCGCCGGTGTCGGCTCTCGTGGGGCGTCTGGAAGCGTTTCCGGAAGAGGGGCAACGCCCCGCGCTGACCTCCAGGCCGCTTAGCGAAGAGGTGAGCGAAGTGTTGGCCGAACGCGATGCGCTATACCGCGAAGTGGCTCACCACGTGGTGGATGCGTCAGCCTCTCCCGAAGACGTTGTGATTCAGATTATTACCGCCCTGCGTTTGGCTTGTGCCAGCTAACCGGCGTCTATACTTATAGCTCAGACATAAAAAAAGGATGAGCTATGCCAACCAGACCTCCCTATCCGCGTGAAGCGCGCGTTGTTACCGTTGAAAAAGGCCATACGGGTCATACCGTGACCTGGTATCAACTGCGTGCCGATCACCCCAAGCCGGACTCGCTGATCAGTGAACACGAGACTGAACAGGAAGCGCTGGACGCGAAACGGCGCTACGAAGATCCCGATAAAACCTGACCGTTTTCCTAAACGCTCCAATATCGTGCCTGAATCACACTTTTTACTCATCGGGAAAGTTAAGCAGGAGTTAATATTTAGTTATTACAAGTAACTCCGGTATCGGCAGGCGATCTTTACATTTCGATGTCGGGATCACCTGCTACGCTTGGTGCTGTTTTGTTGAAAAAATGAACTGTGCAGCGTAGTGAGCCTGTACCTGTGTGCACGATGTTGGAGTAATGGAAGGCGATCAAGATGAAGGCAACGTTGGCGATCCTCACCATTGGTGTGGTCCCTGTAAGCGAAGTGTTACCGCTCTTAACCGAGCATGTATCTGAACAACAGATAACGCATCTTAGCCTGCTGGGGAAGATGAGTAGGGAAGAGGTCATGGAAGACTACGCTGTCGAGGTGGGGGAGGATCCCCTGGCGACGTTATTAAGCGACGGTAAACTGGCGCATGTTTCACGTCAGAAAATCGAGCGCTCGCTGCAGGGCGTAATAGAAGTGCTCGATAATCAAGGTTATGACGTTATTTTGCTGATGAGTACCGCGCCCATTAAGGGCCTCACGGCGCGTAATGCAATTTTGCTGGAGCCGATGCGGATCATTCCACCGCTGGTGGCCTCCATCGTGGATGGTCATCAGGTGGGGGTGATCGTACCTATTGAGGAGCTCATGGATAACCAGGAGGCAAAGTGGCACGTGCTGGAAAAAGTGCCCTTGTATGCGCTGGCAAATCCGTTCTGGGACAGTGAGGCCAAGCTCATTGCTGCCGGGAAGGAGCTGCTTGAGAGAGGGGCAGATGTCTTGATTCTGGACTGCCTCGGTTTCCATCAGCATCATCGTGATCTGCTGCAAAAAGCGTTGGATGTCCCCGTGCTGTTATCTAACGTTCTGATGGCTCGCCTGGCCTCGGAACTCCTCATGTAATGATTTTGCGTGACAGGTGATGAGCATGGCCCCTATAGTGAATTTTTATCTAAAAATATAAGGGCCAGTTCATGCTTCAAAGTAACGAATACTTTTCCGGTAAAGTGAAATCCATTGGTTTTACCAGCAGCAGCACTGGCCGCGCCAGTGTCGGCGTTATGGCGGAAGGGGAATACACCTTTGGCACGGCGGAAGCTGAAGAAATGACGGTCGTCAGCGGGGCGCTGAACGTCTTACTGCCGGGTGAAACGGAATGGAAAGTTTACGCTGCCGGGCAAGTTTTCAACGTCCCTGGCCACAGCGAGTTCCATTTGCAGGTCGCTGAACCTACCTCTTATCTGTGCCGCTACCTGAAATAAAAAATAAGCCGGGTGGCGCTAACGCTTACCCGGCCTGCGTTTTGCCTGTTATCTCTGCGCTTCGCCGCCGAGACCTTCCACCAGATTCTGAATCAACGCGGCCAGTTCGCCGGTCATGAGGATGAAGTCCGCGTCAAAGCGCTGGGCGTAATCTTCCCTGTCGATATCTTCGTTCTGATCGCGCAGCTCGTCGCAGAACTTCAGACGCTTCACGGAGCCGTCGTCGCACATCACGAACTGAATGCGCTGCTGCCAGTCGAGCGCCAGTTTAGTGACCACTTTGCCCGCTTCGATGTGTACGGCGATCTCGTCGCTCACCAGATCCTGCTTCTTCGCGCGGATCACGCCGCCATCTTCCAGCAGGGCTTTCAGCTCGGCTTCATCAAGGATCTGGAAACCCTGAGCCGCAGCGCCGCTGCGTACCCATTCGGTCAGCGTCAGCTCGATCGGCGTTTCCAGCGCCAGCGGAACGACCGGTAAAGATCCGATGCTTTTGCGCAGCAGGGCCAGCGTATCTTCTGCTTTTTTGGCGCTGGCGCAGTCCACCATGATCAGCCCGTTGACGGTGTCGATCCACATCATGGTCTGGCTGAAGCGGCTGAAGGCGCGCGGCAGCAGGGAGTGCAGCACTTCGTCTTTTAGCGAATCTTTCTCGGTCTTTTTCAGCTTACGGCCCTGTTCGGCTTCCAGCTTGAAAATCTTCGCTTCGAGCGCCTGCTTAACCACCGGCGTCGGCAGGATTTTCTCTTCTTTACGGGCGCAGACGATGATTTGACCCGTGCTGCTGGCGTGGGTCAGTGCATCGCTTTGTGAACCCATTGGCGGCACCCAGCCGGTTTTCGCCATATCCTGGCTACCGCAAGGGGAAAAGGTATAAGCGGCTAACTGTTTTTCCATCTCTTCTGCACGCAGCGAAACGTCGCGGCTGAGACGGTAAACCATCAAATTTTTGAACCACAGCATGATAATTTCCACGGCCTTGTCGTTAAATCAGCGGGCATGATAACGAATTGTCGCATCGCTTGCATTGCTAATCGGGAAGCGTGCTTCTACTCTGTTGATAATCAAAATAATGAGGAGAGTCTTGTGCGTATTGGGATCGATTTGGGCGGCACCAAAACAGAAGTCATCGCACTGAGCGAGCAGGGGGAGCAGCTGTTCCGCCACCGTCTGCCGACGCCGCGCGATGATTATCGCCAGGCTATCGAGACGATTGCCAGCCTGGTTGAGATGGCAGAGCAGGCGACAGGGCAAACCGGCAGCGTCGGGATGGGGATCCCGGGGTCGATCTCGCCGTATACCGGGGTGGTTAAAAATGCCAACTCCACCTGGCTCAACGGTCAGCCGTTTGATAAAGATTTGAGCCAACGTCTGAACCGGGAAGTGCGTCTGGCCAACGACGCCAACTGTCTGGCAGTGTCTGAGGCCATCGACGGCGCGGCGGCAGGTGCTCAGACCGTGTTTGCCGTGATCGTCGGTACCGGCTGCGGCGCGGGCGTGGCGTTCGGCGGGCGCGCCCATATCGGCGGCAACGGCACCGCGGGCGAGTGGGGTCACAACCCGCTGCCGTGGATGGATGAAGACGAGCTTAAATACCGTGCTGAGGTGCCGTGCTACTGCGGAAAGCAGGGCTGTATTGAGACGTTTATCTCCGGCACCGGGTTTGCGACCGACTACCACCGTCTGAGCGGCCAGCCGCTCAAGGGCAACGAAATTATGCGTCTGGTCGAAGAACAGGATCCGGTCGCCGAGCTGGCGCTTAGCCGCTACGAAATGCGGCTGGCGAAATCCCTGGCGCACGTGGTGAATATTCTCGACCCGGACGTGATTGTGCTCGGCGGCGGCATGAGCAACGTTGACCGGCTGTACGCCACGGTACCGAACCTGGTGAAACAGTGGGTCTTCGGCGGCGAGTGTGAAACTCCGATCCGCAAAGCTGTCCACGGTGACTCCAGCGGCGTGCGCGGCGCGGCGTGGCTGTGGCCAGAATAAAAGCAAATAATGTTTATTCCCTCTCCCTGTGGGAGAGGGCCAGGGTGAGGGCACCAGACCGCACCATCCCCCCATTTATTCCACCGCAAACACCTTATCCAGCCTGCTGTACCCCAGCCCGTTGATTTTCTTCACCTTGATCTGCACCGGAATGCGCTCTTTCATCGCCTCAACGTGGCTGATCACGCCGATGGTTTTCCCGGTGGCGTTCAGCGCGTCGAGCGCATCCAGCGCGGTATCCAGCGTTTCACTGTCGAGCGTGCCGAACCCTTCATCCAGGAACAGGGAATCGATCCGCGTCTTATGACTCACCAGATCGGAAAGCGCCAGCGCCAGCGCCAGGCTGACCAGGAAGCTCTCGCCGCCCGAGAGCGTACGGGTATCGCGCACCGCGTCCGCCTGCCAGGTATCGACTACTTCCAGCTCCAGCGCGTCGCTGGCCTTGCGCTGCAGCAGATAACGCCCGTGCAGACGGTTAAGCTGCTGGTTAGCAAGCCAGACGAGATTATCCAGCGTCAGCCCCTGTGCGAATTTACGGAACTTGTCGCCGGTGCTGGAGCCGATCAGCGCGTTCAGATAACCCCAGTCGTCCGCCTGGCGCGCGGCCTCTTCAATTTGCTGCATCAACACCAGCTGGTGCTGACGGTTATCGCTGTCCTGCTTCAGCTGCTGGCGGATCTCGCCCTGATGCGTCGTGTTCTCGCGAAGCCGTTGCGCCAGCTGCTGCAGCTGGCTTTGCAGCGCAGGAGCATCTGCATCGAGACCTTCCGGCCGCAGCGCCAGATGAGCCTGTAGCTGCTGGTTAGCCTGGCCGGAAAGGGCCGCGGCCTGCTGTATCTGGCTTTCCAGCGACTGCTTCAGCTGTTCGAGGCGACGAATAGCGTCGTCATCCAGCAGAGCGGCAAGGAACGCGTCCCGATCGACAAAACAGCTCGCTGAGAGCGCCGCGGTGAACTGCGTCTGCGACTGCTGCAGGCGCTCTTGCTCCAGCTTTTCCTGCTGCTGCTGCGCGGTGAGCTGGCTCTGTAGCGACACGCATTCGTCGTGCACGTCGCGCCAGCCGTCCGGAATGGCCGGTTCGGCCTCTTCGCCGTTCGTTTCCGGAAGCGTGTCGAGCAGCGGCTTCAATGTGTTTATGCGTTCCAGAAGCACGCCGTGCTGCGTTTGTTTCTCCTGCCACTGCGCGAATTCCGCTTCGCGGGCGTGCAGCCAGGCGGCTTCATTGCCGTCTTCAGGTACGTTAAGCGATAGCGAAAGCAGGGTGCTTTCCAGCGCCTGGCGCGCGGCCGTCAGCTGCTGCTGATGCTGTCGCTCCTGCACTTCCTGATCGTTTAGCTGGTTTTGCAGGGTCAGACGCTGGCTAAGCTGATAAAGCTGGCGCTCGTACTGTTCCTGCTCGTTCATCCATGGCGTGATATCTTCCTGAATATTCAACGCGATGTTCAGGGAAGTGCATGCTTCCATCCACTCTTTAGTGAGCGCTTGCTGTTCCTGAGAGAGAGTCTGCGCTTCGTCTGTCTCGCGCTGGATCTGCTGCGTCAGGGCATTAACCTGTCCCAGCACCAGCAGACCTTCCTCTTTAAGCGCGGCGACCTCTTTTTCCAGGGCATCACGGCGGCGCTGGTTATCCGTCAGCTCAAGCGACTGGTATTGCTCAACGGCGGGATGCTCGCTGGAGCCGCACAGCGGACAGGGTTTGCCTGCCTCAAGCCGGGAACGATAGCTTTCCAGGTCTTTAATCGTCGCTTCGCGTTCGCACAGGGCCTTCAGGTCCAGATAGTGCTGGTGTTTCTCTTTGTACTGCTGGCGGCGCAGCGTCAGCGTTTCATTGAGTTTATATTGATCGGCCTGGGCCTTCTGCACGCTTTCACCGCTCTGGCGCAGTCGCTTTTGCAGCGGCTGATAGCGGGCATGCAGCGACGTTAGCCGCTGGCGCAGCGTGCGTGACCGGGACTGCTGCTCCATGGCCGCGCTAACCTCATCCGCCGTCAGCGTCAGCGCATTTTCCGGCATCTCGGCCAGCCTGTTGCGTAATTCACTCATCTTCGCAGCAAGCGAGGCTAACTGCGTTTTATCGCGGTTAAGCTGTGAGAACTGAGCACGCCAGCCGGCAATCTCCTGCCCCAGCAGGCGATAGCGCTCGTTCTCCGCCAGCCACTGCGCCAGCGCCGTCAGTTCGGTCTGAAGCTGCTGATGATTCCGCTGGGCGGTATGACGGATCCGCGCGCGCAGCGCGGTTTTGGCTTGTAAGCGAGTATTTACTTCGATAATTCGCTGCTGGGTTTGCGTCAGGCGAGCGGTTTGCTCCTGCTGATGCTCCCAAAGCGGTCGAAGCTGGGCGGCAGGCAGAGCAAGCTGGAGCTTTGCCAGCTCTGGCGCAGCGTTCGTCAGCGCCTGCTGCGCCTGCTGCTGCATCGCGGTGACGCGCTGTTGCTCAAGCACGAGCTCATCATGGCGCGTAAGCCACTGAAAATCTTTCTGCTGTCTTTGCTGCTGAACCAGCAGAGTTTTCTCTTCGTCAGTAAGTGCCTGCAAACTTTGCTGCAACTGCTGCTGTTGCTCTTCGCTCAACAGCACGACGCCCGCCGCCTGCGCCTCGCATTTTTCAAGCACGCTGCGGGCGGCTTTGTGTTTCTCAAACACCATGGCGGAAATCTGGCCGTAGATCTCTGTGCCGGTCAGCTCCTCCAGCAGCTCGGCGCGATCGCTCGGCTTGGCATTAAGGAAGGCGGCAAACTGCCCCTGTGAGAGCAGCATGGAGCGGGTAAAGCGGCCATAGTCCAGCCCGGTGAGCGCGGCGGTTTGCTCCAGTTTATCCGTCACTTTATCAGCCAGGATTTTGCCATCTTCACAGCGCGCCAGCTCCACGCGCGGCGCCTGCAGGTTCCCGTCCGGCTGGTTGCGCGCCCGGTTCTGGCTCCAGAAGGCGCGATAGGCGGTGCCTTTTACCTCGAACTCCACTTCAGCCAGGCACTCGGCGGTGTCGCGCGTCATCAGGTCGTTTTGCGCCTGAGAAACCTTCTGCAGTCGCGGCGTTTCGTGATAAAGCGCCAGACAGATGGCGTCGAGCAGGGTGGTTTTGCCTGCCCCGGTTGCACCGGTGATGGCAAACAGACCGTTGCTGGCAAACGGCTCCGCGGTAAAGTCAATTTTCCACTCGCCCTTGAGGGAGTTGAGGTTTTTCAGGCGCAGGCTCAAAATTTTCATGCGTTATCTTCCTCATCATTGAGCGCATGCAGGGTATGGCTGAACAGTTCGCTGAGTCTTGCGCGCTTCGCGTCGTCAATTTCCTCCTGCGAGAGCCTGCGTTCAAACACCTCTTCAACCCGCAGTTCACTGAGCGTTTCGCGTTGCGCGCTTAACAGAATTTTCTCGCGCTGCTCGCGGCTGCGGCGTACCAGTAAGACTTCGACGGGCAAATCTTCCGTCAGCGCCTGAATTTTACGCTGCATATCGTGCAGGTAGTCATCGGTGGTGATTTCGATATCCAGCCAGACGGGCGGGTTAAGCGTCGCGCCGCGCCACTGCTCAAGCTGGGCGGTAATGGCGTCGAGATTGCCCTTCAGCACCGCCAGCGGCTGGGTGACGGGCACCTCCAGCGTTTCGACGGCGTGAAGTTTCCCTTCGGAGAAGCTCACCAGATGGACGGACTTGGCCTTGCCCGTTTCGTCAAAGCTGAGCGAAATTGGCGAGCCGCAGTAGCGGATGTGCTCGCTGCCGCCGACGATCTGCGCCCGGTGAATGTGTCCGAGCGCAATGTAGTCGGCTGGCGGGAAGTTTTGCGCCGGAAAGGCGTCCAGCGTGCCGATATAGATCTCACGTACTGCGTCACTTTTACTGGCCCCGACGGTGGTGAGATGGCCGGTCGCAATCACTGGAATTGGCTGGTCGCCGCGCAGGGCGCAGGCATCGGCGTGCTGCTGGTGATAATAGTCGGTGATGGCCTGTAATAAATGCTGCTGCTTTTCCGCACCCGACAGCCCCGCCTGGCTTTGCACGATGTCCCGCGGACGCAAAAAAGGAATGGGGCACAGCACCGCCCCCGGCGTGCCGTCGCGTTTTTTCAGGATCTGCGGGGCGTGCCCGGCGCTGGCGACGACGGTGGTATTGAGAAATGCCAGGATGTCGCGGGATTCATTGAGCGTCGCGACGGAATCATGGTTACCGGCGACAATCACCAGATGACAGCCGGTTTGCTGCAAATTCACCACGAAGCGGTTGTACAGTTCACGCGCATAGCTGGGGGGCGAGCCGGTATCAAAGATGTCACCCGCCACAATAATCGCGTCCACCTCGTGCGTCCGGGCCGTTTCCAGCAGCCAGTTCAGGAATGCTTCATGTTCAGCCGCACGGCTTTTGCTGTAAAAATTTTGACCCAGATGCCAGTCCGAGGTGTGAAGTATGCGCATAGCTGATCCGTGGCAAAAAAGAGAAAGCAGGATTATAAACGTTCAGAGACGGGAAAATAACCGCTGTAATAAAACAACGGTTTGCCCGTTATCGTGGTACTGTTTTTCATAAATCTGTCATAAATCTGACGCATAATGGCGCCGAATTACAAACTTGTAACTTAAATAAGATAAGACAGGGCAAAGTATGGCGAGACGTATTCTGGTCGTAGAAGATGAAGCTCCAATTCGTGAAATGGTGTGCTTCGTGCTCGAGCAAAACGGCTTCCAGCCGGTTGAAGCGGAAGATTATGACAGCGCAGTGAACCAGCTGAATGAACCCTGGCCCGATCTGATTCTGCTGGACTGGATGTTGCCCGGCGGCTCCGGACTGCAGTTTATCAAACACCTGAAGCGTGAGGCGCTGACCCGCGACATCCCGGTTGTGATGCTCACGGCGCGCGGAGAAGAAGAG
The DNA here is from genome assembly GCF_004362415.1 of Enterobacter sp. AG326. Taxonomy (NCBI): domain Bacteria; kingdom Pseudomonadati; phylum Pseudomonadota; class Gammaproteobacteria; order Enterobacterales; family Enterobacteriaceae; genus Enterobacter; species Enterobacter sp. AG326. The sequence goes on from NZ_SNXG01000006.1 coordinate 104,787, forward strand.
GATCGCGTTCGCGGTCTGGAGACCGGCGCGGACGATTACATTACTAAACCGTTTTCCCCAAAAGAGCTGGTTGCCCGCATTAAAGCCGTGATGCGCCGTATTTCGCCGATGGCGGTGGAAGAGGTGATTGAGATGCAGGGGCTGAGCCTTGACCCCACCTCACACCGCGTGATGACCGGTGAAAATCCCCTCGATATGGGGCCTACCGAATTTAAACTCCTGCACTTCTTTATGACCCACCCGGAACGCGTGTACAGCCGCGAGCAGTTGCTGAATAACGTCTGGGGAACTAACGTGTATGTCGAAGACCGGACGGTTGACGTACATATTCGCCGCCTGCGAAAAGCACTGGAACTGAGCGGCCACGATCGCATGGTGCAGACGGTCCGCGGCACGGGTTATCGTTTTTCTACCCGTTTCTGAACAATGACAGGAGTGTGACGCGTGCTGGAACGTCTGTCATGGAAAAGGCTCGTCTTTGAACTGATCTTATGCTGTATTCCGGCCTTCCTGCTGGGGGCCTTTCTTGGACACCTGCCGTGGTTTCTGCTGGCGTCGGTCACCGGGCTGCTGATCTGGCATTTCTGGAACCTGCTGCGCCTCTCGTGGTGGCTGTGGGTTGACCGAAGTATGACGCCGCCGCCGGGAAGCGGCAGCTGGGAGCCGCTGCTGTACGGTTTGCATCAGATGCAGATGCGTAATAAAAAGCGTCGCCGCGAGCTGGGAAGCCTGATTAAGCGTTTTCGCAGCGGTGCAGAGTCGCTGCCGGATGCCGTTATTCTGACAACCGAAGAAGGGACAATCTTCTGGTGTAACGGCCTTGCGCAACAGCTGCTGGGCCTGCGCTGGCCCGACGACAATGGCCAGAATATCCTCAACCTTCTGCGCTATCCCGAGTTCACGCTGTATCTGAAAAAGCGTGATTTTACCCGCCCGCATAATCTGAAGCTCAATAATGGTCGCCATCTGGAAATCCGCGTGATGCCCTACAGCGATAAGCAGTGGCTGATGGTGGCGCGCGATGTTACCCAGATGCACCAGCTGGAAGGGGCGCGTCGCAACTTCTTCGCCAACGTCAGTCACGAACTGCGTACCCCGCTGACCGTGCTTCAGGGCTACCTGGAGATGATGCAGGAGCAAACGCTTGAAGGCGCGCCGCGTGAAAAAGCGCTGCACACCATGCGCGAGCAAACGCACCGGATGGAAGGGCTGGTCAAGCAGCTGCTGACGCTCTCGAAGATTGAAGCGGCGCCGACGCTCGCGCTAAATGACACCATTGATGTCCCGATGATGCTGCGGGTCGTTGAGCGTGAAGCGCAGACGTTAAGCCACAAAAAGCATCACCTGACCTTTGAGATCGACAATACGCTGAAGGTGCTGGGCAGCGAAGATGAACTGCGTAGCGCCATTTCCAACCTGGTGTATAACGCGGTGAATCATACGCCGGAGGGGACGAATATCGTGGTGCGCTGGCATCATGCCCCAACGGGGGCGGAGTTTAGCGTGGAAGACGACGGGCCGGGGATCGCGCCTGAGCATATTCCGCGCCTGACCGAGCGCTTTTACCGTGTGGATAAAGCGCGATCCCGGCAGACAGGCGGAAGCGGCCTGGGGCTGGCGATTGTTAAACACGCGTTGAATCACCATGAAAGCCGTCTCGATATTCAGAGCACGCTGGGTAAAGGAACCCGCTTCAGTTTCGTTATTCCGGAACGATTAATTGCCAAAAAAATAGCCTGACGGCAGGCGTGTCATTTTACCTTTCCACGGGTCAGCGTCTGCTGGCCCGTTTGCTTTGCAGTCAAGCGAAACGCGGATGAATTTTATACGGTTGAGTGTTTTTTGTTCGCATGATTAGCCATGGGTTTTTCTTATAAATAGCGTATTATTCTAACGTGCATTTTCATGCTGGCATATTGTTCTGGTTTTACGATCCCACCTTGCCTTTAAACGTTATAAGCGTTTAAATTGCGCCCCAGATACTGTCAGACCGACTGTATTTGCGTGGTAAATCGAAAAACTATTCTTCTCCACGCCAGGACGGGAGCATTTCCCGCTGAAATTGAGCAAATTTTCGGCTGTATCGTCCCGTCAGGGAAATCGAAAATCTCAATGTTTTCAACACCACATCCACAGGCAGTAAGGTTTTATGACCCATCACTTAAAATCGCGTGACATCATCGCGCTGGGCTTTATGACATTTGCGCTGTTCGTTGGCGCAGGCAACATCATTTTCCCTCCAATGGTTGGCTTACAGGCGGGTGAACACGTCTGGACCGCCGCGTTTGGTTTCCTGATTACTGCCGTGGGTCTGCCGGTTCTGACCGTCGTCGCGCTGGCGAAAGTCGGCGGCGGTGTGGATAGCCTCAGCACCCCGATCGGCAAAGTGGCGGGCGTTTTGCTGGCAACCGTCTGCTATCTGGCCGTTGGCCCGCTGTTTGCGACCCCGCGTACGGCAACTGTGTCCTTCGAAGTGGGTATTGCTCCCCTGACCGGTGACGGTGCGATGCCGCTGTTTATCTACAGCCTGATCTACTTTGCGATCGTGATTCTGGTTTCCCTCTATCCGGGCAAGCTGCTGGATACCGTGGGTAACTTCCTGGCTCCGCTGAAAATTGTGGCGCTGATTGTTCTGGCGGTTGCGGCCATCGTCTGGCCAGCGGGCCCGATTAGCGACGCGATGGACGCCTATAAAAACGCCGCGTTCTCTAACGGCTTTGTGAATGGCTACCTGACGATGGATACGCTGGGCGCGATGGTCTTTGGTATCGTTATCGTTAACGCCGCGCGTTCCCGCGGTGTGACCGAAGCGCGTCTGCTGACCCGCTATACCATCTGGGCTGGCCTGATGGCCGGCGTGGGGCTGACGCTGTTGTATCTGGCGCTGTTCCGCCTGGGCTCCGACAGCGCCATGCTGGTCGATCAGAACGCCAACGGTGCGGCTATCCTGCACGCCTACGTTCAGCACACCTTCGGCGGTGCGGGCAGTATGCTGCTGGCGGCACTCATCTTCCTGGCCTGTCTGGTCACGGCGGTTGGCCTGACCTGCGCCTGCGCAGAGTTCTTTGCGCAGTATCTACCGCTCTCTTACCGCACCCTGGTGTTTATCCTCGGTATCTTCTCTATGGCGGTGTCAAACCTCGGTCTGAGCCACCTGATTCAGGTCTCGATTCCGGTGCTGACGGCGATTTATCCGCCGTGTATTGTGCTGGTGGTGCTGAGCTTTACTCGCCCGTGGTGGAACAACTCTTCACGAATTATTGCGCCAGCCATGTTTATCAGCCTGATTTTTGGTATCCTTGACGGGATTAAAGCATCAGCTTTCGCGCACATACTGCCGGCATGGACACAGCGTCTGCCGCTGTCCGAGCAGGGGCTGGCCTGGTTGATGCCTACCGTTGTTGCACTGGTTCTGGCGATTATCTGGGACCGTGCTGCAGGGCGTCAGGTCGCATCGAACGCTCATTAATCAACGGCAACAAACTGTTTAACCACGGGGCTTAAGGCCCCGTGGTTTTTTGTTTTTTTCGTGTTGAATGGCAAGATTTAAATGGAAAGCACTAACAAACTTAAACGTGGATTGAGCACGCGCCACATCCGCTTTATGGCGCTGGGCTCTGCTATCGGCACCGGTCTTTTTTATGGCTCGGCAGATGCCATCAAAATGGCCGGTCCCAGCGTTCTGCTGGCATACATCATCGGCGGCGTGGCGGCGTATATCATCATGCGCGCCCTCGGCGAAATGTCGGTTCACAACCCGTCCGCCAGCTCCTTCTCCCGCTACGCGCAGGAAAACCTCGGCCCACTGGCCGGGTTTATTACCGGCTGGACCTACTGCTTTGAAATCCTGATTGTGGCGATTGCCGACGTGACCGCGTTTGGCATCTATATGGGCGTCTGGTTCCCGGCGGTGCCGCACTGGATTTGGGTGCTGAGCGTGGTGCTGATCATCTGCGCCGTCAACCTGATGAGCGTGAAGGTATTTGGCGAGCTGGAGTTTTGGTTCTCCTTCTTCAAGGTCGCGACCATTATCATCATGATCGTGGCCGGTTTCGGCATCATCATCTGGGGAATCGGCAACGGCGGGCAGCCGACCGGCATCCATAACCTCTGGAGCAACGGCGGCTTCTTCAGCAACGGCTGGCTCGGAATGGTCATGTCGCTGCAGATGGTGATGTTCGCCTACGGCGGTATCGAAATTATCGGTATCACCGCCGGGGAAGCGAAAGATCCGGAGAAGTCCATTCCGCGCGCCATCAACTCGGTGCCGATGCGTATTCTGGTGTTCTACGTGGGTACGCTGTTCGTGATTATGTCCATCTACCCGTGGAATCAGGTCGGCACCAACGGTAGCCCGTTTGTTCTGACCTTCCAGCATATGGGCATTGCGTTTGCGGCCAGCATTCTGAACTTTGTGGTGCTCACCGCGTCGCTCTCCGCGATTAACAGTGACGTGTTTGGCGTGGGCCGTATGCTGCACGGCATGGCGGAGCAGGGCAGCGCGCCGAAGGTGTTCGCCAAAACCTCACGCCGCGGCACGCCGTGGGTGACCGTTGTGGTGATGACCGTGGCGCTGCTGTTCTCGGTTTACCTGAACTACATCATGCCGGAGAACGTCTTCCTGGTGATCGCGTCGCTGGCGACCTTCGCGACGGTGTGGGTGTGGATTATGATCCTGCTGTCGCAGATCGCGTTCCGCCGTCGTCTGTCGCCGGATGAGGCGAAAGCGCTGAAGTTCAAAGTTCCAGGCGGCGTTGCGACGACCGTCGTCGGGCTGATCTTCCTTGTGTTTATCATTGCCCTGATTGGCTACCATCCGGATACCCGCATTTCCCTTTACGTGGGCTGCGCGTGGATCGTCCTGCTGCTGGTGGGCTGGGTGTTCAAATGCCGCCGCGACCGTCAGCTGGCGGAAGCGCAGTAACATTTTTATTCCCTCTCCCTGTGGGAGAGGGAATTTTGCCTCCTCCTCCTTTCTCCTCCCCCAATAATCCTGAACGTGATGAGCTATCCTTAACCACCCTGTGGCAAGGTGACGTCAATTTCATCAAAGGGGATTCGTGATGTTAAACGCCTGGCACCTTCCGGTTGCCCCATTTGTTAAGCAAAACAAAGATAACCTTGTGATTACGCTCTGGCTGGCGGGAGAAAATCAGCCTGAACGCGTGACGCTCCGCGCCGAAATAGATAACGAAGAGACCGGGCTGAAAATGCACAGGCTGCGCAGCCAGCCGCAGCCGGGGATCACGGCGTGGCGGGCAAATATCGACCTGAATAGCGGGCAGCCGCGCCGTCGCTACAGCTTTAAGCTTTTGTGGAATAATCGTCAGCTGTGGTTTACCCCGCAGGGGTTTAGCCGTTTCCCGCCCGCACGGCTGGAGCAATTTGCGGTCGATTACCCGGATAACGGCCCGCAGTGGGTTAACGATCAGGTGTTTTACCAGATTTTCCCGGACCGTTTTGCGCGCAGCGAAAAACGCACCGCCGACCAGGATAAGATCTATCACCACCATGCGGCGGGCCACGACATTATTCTGAAAGCGTGGGACGAGCCCTTAACCGCGCAGGCTGGCGGCTCGACGTTTTACGGCGGCGATCTCGACGGCATCAGCGAAAAGCTGCCGTACCTGAAAAAGCTCGGCGTGACGGCGCTGTATCTCAACCCGGTATTTAAAGCCCCGAGCGTGCACAAATACGATACCGAAGATTATCGCCACGTTGACGCGCAGTTTGGCGGTGACGAGGCGCTGCTGCGCCTGCGCAAGAAAACCCAAAACGAAGGCATGCGCCTGATTCTGGACGGCGTGTTCAACCACAGCGGAGATTCGCACGCCTGGTTTGACCGCCATAACCAGTCGATGGGCGGGGCATGTCATAACCCGGACTCGCCGCAGCGCGACTGGTACAGCTTTAACGAGGAGGGCCGCGCGCTGGACTGGCTGGGCTACGCGAGCCTGCCGAAGCTGGATTTCCAGTCGCCAACGCTCGTGAATGAAATCTACGGCGGCGAAGACAGCATCGTCCGACACTGGCTGAAGGCGCCGTGGAACATGGACGGCTGGCGGCTGGACGTGGTGCATATGCTCGGTGAAGCGGGCGGGGCGCGGAATAACCTTCAGCACGTCGCCGGGATTACGCGCTCGGCGAAAGCGGCCCAGCCGGAGGCGTTCGTCTTTGGCGAGCACTTTGGCGACGCGCGCCAGTGGCTGCAGAACGATGCGGAAGATGCGGCGATGAACTATCGCGGCTTTACCTTCCCGCTATGGGGATTCCTCGCTAACACCGACATCTCCTACGATCCGAATCATATCGACGCTGAAACCTGCATGGCGTGGATGGAGAACTATCGCGCCGGTCTGTCTCATCAGCAGCAGCTGCGGATGTTTAACCAGCTCGATAGCCACGATACCGCCCGCTTTAAATCCCTGCTCGGCAAGGATGTGGCGCGTCTGCCGCTGGCGGTGACCTGGCTCTTCACCTGGCCGGGCGTGCCGTGCATCTATTATGGCGACGAAGTGGGGCTGGACGGCAACAACGATCCTTTCTGCCGCAAAACCTTCCCGTGGGAGCCAGAGAAACAGGACAAGGTGCTGTTCAGCCTGTATCAGCGGCTGGCAAAGCTGCGTAAGCAGAGTCTTGCCCTGCGCTACGGCGGCTGTCAGGTGGTGTATGCCCACGATAACGTGGTGGTGTTTGCTCGCGTCTATAATCAGCAGCGCGTGCTTGTGGCCATTAACCGGGGCGAAGCCTGCGAAGTGGTGCTGGATGATTCACCGCTGCTGAAGGTGGCGGCGTGGAAGAATAAAGAGGGCAAGGCGACGATACAGGACGGCGTGCTGGCGCTGCCTGCGATATCCGCGACGATCTGGTCCGGCAGCTAAGACCTGCTAATGTTTCCACCTTTTAAGATGGCGCAAATGCAACTATTTGTGTCAATCTTAACGGATCGTTTACGGTGAAGGTGGAAACATGGACGAGCTTTACATCCTTGGCTGTTTGTTCCTGGTTTTTGCGCTGGTGGTGGCACCCGTGCTTGCGGTTATCGGCTTTAATCGAAGTACGGCGGCGCGACAGGAGATCGCCCGGCTACGCCAGCGCATTGAGGCGCTTGAGCAGCGCGGCGTACCTGAAAGCGCGCCGGAGCCGGTGCAGGCCACCGCGCCGGTGGCTGTGACCGCGCCTGCGGTTAAGGACGCTCCCGCGCCTGTCGACCCCTGGCGCCCCGATACTCCCGCTGCCGTGGCAGATCCCGCCCCGGCCGTGGCGCCTGCTGCAAAACAGCCTTCTGCCTTTGGCGGCATACTGACGTCGCTGGTGCGCTGGTTTATGCAGGGTAACCCGCTGGCGAAGCTTGGGATCCTGCTTCTCTTCCTCGGTCTTTCATTCCTGCTGCGCTATACCGTGGAACATTCCCTGTTCCCGCTTGAGTTACGCCTCGTGGCAACGGCGCTGTTTGCCATCGTCCTGCTGGCGGTCGGGTGGCGGCTGCGGCAAAAGCAGCGTGTCTATGCGCTGATCCTCCAGGGCGGGGCGACCGGCGTGCTCTACCTGACGGTGTTTGGCGCATTCCGGCTCTGGCAAATGCTGCCAATGACGCTGGCCTTTGCGCTGCTGGTGGTGATTTGCGCGGCTAGCGTCGGGCTGGCGGTGCTGCAGAAGGCGCTGAGCCTGGCCATGCTGGCGAGCCTCGGCGGGTATCTTGCGCCGCTGCTCTTGTCTACCGGGGGCGGTAGCTTTGTGGCGCTGTTCTCTTTCTATCTCCTGCTTTCCATCGGCATTCTCGCTATCAGCATCTGGCAGCACTGGCGCGAGCTGAACCTGCTCGGTCTGCTGTTTACGTTCGGCGTGGGCGGCCTGTGGGGGCTGAATGACTACCAGCCCGAAGACTATTGGATCTGCCAGCTGTTTCTGATTGCCAATACGCTGATATTCGGCGTCCTGAGCGTGGCGCTGTCGCTGCGGGCGCAGGAAAAAGGGAAGCAGATTATCGACGGCGTGCTGCTGTTTGCCCCGCCGCTGATCGGTTTCGGGATGCAGTATGGCATGACCCGGCACTGGGAATATGGCCCGGCCCTGAGCGCGCTGGGCTACGGCGCATTTTATCTGGCCCTCGCGTTCCTTGCGCTGCGGCGCTATCCCTCTATCGGGCGACCACTGGTCATGGCGGCGCTGGCAATCGGCGGCGGATTTGCCACGCTCGCCATTCCGCTGGCGCTGTCGGCACGCTGGACGGCGATGGCCTGGGCGCTGGAAGGGTTGGGTATCCTCTGGCTGGGCGTGCAGCAGCACCAGCGTCGCATGAGCTATAGCGGGACGGCGCTGCTGGTGCTGGCGCTCGGCAGCGCGCTGTGGGCGCAGACAAACGGCGTTACGTCGCTGAGCCTGCTGCTGATCTTCACCATCCTCAGCCTTTGCTGGCTGGCTGCGGCCTGGCTGTGGCGTACTCTCTTCCTGCCGGTCAGCCGGGCGCTGCTGGCCGGCGGGCTGCTGTTCTGGCTCGTGGCGCTGCTGGGCGCATCGCGGCTGGTGCTGACGCAGGAATTACCGATTCTGGCGGGCGTGCTGGCGCTGACGGCGGCATCGGTCTGGGGCTGGCGGCAGGTGGCTGCGCGTCTGGCGTGGCGGGAGCTGGATGCCAGCAAATGGCTGCTGTGGCCGGTTATGCTGCTGATGGTGGGTTATCAGCTCTGGCACCAGCAGATTGTTGCCGCCGGCTGGTCAAATCTCGCCTGGTGCGTTGCGCTTCCTGCCGCGCTGATGCTGTTGCGGCGCGACGGTGAAAGACTCCTGCCGCGCATCGCGATGGGGCTGCATTTGTCGCTGTTCTGGATGATTTTGCTGGCGCTGGCCGCTGAGCTTTACTGGTTTGCCCGGTCGTTGCCGTGGGGCATGGCGGCCTGGGGCAGCGGAGTAGCGATGGCAGCAGGCGGCGGGGTGATTATAGCGCTCTCTGCAGCCGTACGGCGTCGCGGGTGGCCGTTCCGGGAGTGGCCTGCGCTCTACGCCTGCCTGGCGCCGATCCCCGTGGTCGTGGCGCTGCTGGTATTGCTGGTGGTGACCAATTTCCAGGACGGCGTGGTCTATCGTCAGACCTGGCTGCCGCTGGTAAACCCGCTTGAGGAAGGCGCGGCGTTCGCGCTGCTGGGGCTGGTCGTCTTTTATCGTGCGGTGGATCGCTACTACCCGGCGTGGCTCTCGCAGGCCCGACCGTGGCCTGCCGTCGCGATGATGGCGTTTGGCTTCTGGTGGCTGAACGGCGCGCTGATGCGTGCCCTGGCCTGGTACGGCGACGTGGCCTGGAATATGGCTTCGCTGTGGGATTCGCGGCTTATCCAGACCAGTTTTGCCCTGTTCTGGATGCTGAGCGCGCTGGTGGTCATGATCCATGCCACCCGTCGGGCTTCCCGGCAGGAGTGGCTCTGCGGTGCCGCGCTGCTGGGCGTGGTGATGGTTAAACTGATGCTGGTGGACAGCGCGGGCGGAGGCGGTTTGTCGCGCGCGGTGGCGTTTATCGGCGTGGCGATACTGGTTCTGATCGTGGGGTATTTCTCACCGCTACCGCCCAAAACAGGAGATGAAAAATGAAATGGATGAAAGCGGTAGCCTGTACCGCGCTTCTGGCGCTTTCCGGCCCGGCGTTTTGCGACGAGGAACAAACGGAATCGCCCCGGGACTATGCTTTTGGTCTTTCACTCGATACGTCTGTTTCTTCCCAGTGGTATCGGGTGATGCTGCCGCTCGCCGTCTATGAGCAAAGTACGTCGCCGGATCTGCATGATGTCCGCGTCTTTAACCAGTCGGGCGAGCCGGTTCCCTTCAGCCTGGTCAGCGCGACGCGTCCGCAGACGCCAGCGCAATCCACCGCGCTGCGCCTCTTCCCGCTGGACGCCTCGCCGCTTGCGGCTTCGCAAGGATCCGGTGATAGCGATAAGATCCTGCTCCGTTCCGGAAACGGCGTTGAGATTGTGCTGGAGGGGCAAAAAGCCGCCGCAGCCGGGCAACATTATCTGCTGACCCTGCCGGAACAGGCGACGGGCGAGATCGCTATATCCCAGCTGCAGCTGCTCTGGAATACCCCTCAGACGCCGTGGCAGGGAACGGCGTCGGTCTATTACAGCGAGGATCTTAAGCGCTGGTATACCCTGCGTGAGGATATGCCATTGCTGGACGTCGTCAGCGGCCAGGACCGTCTTAAGCTCGATCGGATCGATACCGATACCGTTTTATCTCCTGATGCAAATCGTTATCTCATGGTGGTGCTGAATGCGCAGAGCCAGGGGATAACCTTGACAGGCGTAAACGCAATCAGCGCACCTGCGCAGGCGGCCCCGGAAGCTATCGACCTTGAGGGGGAAGGGGTGCAGCTATCGACAAGCGAAGCACAGTGGCACTGGGCGCGCCCGCAGCCGCTGAGTGCTGTCAGCATCTCACTGAATGGCGATGGCGTCCTTCCCGTGGAGATCGCGTGGCGGAGTACGGAAAAAGACGCATGGCATCCTCTGAAGAAAGAGGTCCTTTACCGTCTTGAGGGAAAAGCGTCGCCACCGGTTTCGCTTAACGGGGGCCTGGTGCAGGCCGTGAAAATCACGACGCTGAATGCGCGTCTGCCAGAATACCTTCCGAGCGTCACGGGACATCGCGACCGCTACGATCTGGTGTTCAACGCGCAGGGGAAGGCGCCGTACGTGCTCGCCTGGGGCAACGGCGCCGCAAAGCCTGCCAGCGTGGAGCCCGGCATGCTGATTCCGGCCGACCTGCGCAAGACCTATGATATGGCGAACCTGCCGCAGGCCGATATTCTGGATGATGTCGCGTTAGGCGGCGAGGGGCGTCTGACCGCTACCTCTGCGGCCGAGCGGGAGAGCAGGATGAACACGCTGCTGGTATGGGGCGTGCTGATTGCGGGGGTGATTCTGCTGGCGGGCATGGCCTGGCGCATCTGGCGAGAGACGCAGCGTAAGGCATAAAAAAAGGCCCGCATAAGCGGGCCTTTTTCGTAAACCGTGCCGATTACAGGCTGGATACGTTTTCAGACAGGTATTTAGCCACGCCGTCTGGAGACGCGTTCATGCCTTCTTTACCTTTTTCCCACTGAGCCGGGCACACTTCGCCGTGCTCTTCGTGGAACTGCAGCGCGTCAACCATGCGCAGCATTTCGTCGATGTTACGACCCAGCGGCAGATCGTTCACAACCTGGTGACGAACGATGCCGTTAGCGTCGATCAGGAAGGAACCACGCAGCGCAACGCCAGCGTCCGGATGTTCGATACCGTAAGCCTGCTGGATTTCGCGTTTGATGTCCGCAACCATTGCGTATTTCACCGCACCGATGCCGCCTTTGTCGACAGGGGTGTTACGCCATGCGTTGTGTACAAATTCAGAGTCGAAGGAGACGCCAACAACTTCCACGCCACGCTTCTGGAATTCTTCATAACGTTTGTCGAATGCGATCAGCTCAGACGGGCAAACGAAAGTGAAGTCCATTGGCCAGAAGAACAGAACGGTCGCTTTACCGTTGGTGTGCTGTTTGAAGTTGAAGTTTTCAACGATTTCACCGTTGCCCAGAACTGCTGCAGCTGTAAAATCCGGAGCCGGACGAGTTACCAGAACCATATGATTCTCCTGTAGATACTAAGGTTATTTGGAACGCAACGCGAGCCAGTATAGAGAGTGTTCATGGATAAGACAAAGAGGTGGTGACAATCGTTCCGCCAGCTTTTACCTATCAATGTGAATTCTGTCAGAGCTGTTTGTTTTTCGCCTGCACCATCATCCGCGGGTAAAACTGCCAAAAACGCGCTTCCAGCGCATCGTAATGTTCATCCAGGTCATACCAGGAGTCGCGCAGCGCATCCAGTCGCGGTCGGCGGCTTGCCATCCCGTTCAGCACATTCTGGATGAAATCCATCTCGCGATAGCGCTCCAGCCAGCGTTCCGACCACAGATAGTTATTCAGATTCACAAAGCGCGGCGGAGAGTCGGGCAGAATGATCGACACCTGCTGGTGGGCATAGCGCACAAACGCCGGCAAGGGCATCTCCGGAGACAGCTGTTCCCAGTGGCGCGATAGAAAGTGGTCCCACATCACGTCGAGCGTGATCGGCGCAACGCGGCGCGTTTCAGGGCGAAACCACGCTTTGGTTTCCGTCACTTCCGGCAGCTTATCCGTCAGCACGTCGATGCGGCGGTGCATAAAAATCCCGTCGACAACCTCAGGGGAATAGTCCTCAGCGGGGTTGCCGCGTACGAAATCGGCCAGCAAATTGCCTGACAGGGAGCTGTCCGCGAGGTGAGCGAGATGCAGGTGAGCGAGAAAATTCATGCGTTTTATTTGTCCGGGGGCGGCTAGTTGTTGCAGCAAAAGGGTGTGAGCACTAGACTATGCCGCCTGTTTTTAAGTCACGAGTATACGTCATGCGCGTCGCCGATTTCTCCTTTGAACTACCTGAATCCCTGATTGCTCACTATCCCATGCCTGAGCGCAGCAGCTGTCGCTTACTGTCACTGGATGGGCCAACGGGCGAGCTGACGCACGGTACTTTCACCGATTTGCTCGACAAGCTCAACCCTGGCGATCTGCTGGTCTTTAACAATACCCGCGTGATCCCGGCGCGCCTGTTTGGCCGTAAAGCCAGCGGCGGCAAGATTGAAGTACTGGTCGAACGTATGCTCGATGATAAACGTATTCTGGCACATATTCGCGCCTCCAAGGCGCCGAAGCCGGGCGCTGAACTGCTGCTGGGCGATGATGAGAGCATCAAAGCGACCATGACCGCGCGCCACGATGCGCTGTTTGAGGTGGCGTTCGATGACGAACGCACGGTGCTCGATATCCTGAACGCCATCGGCCACATGCCGCTGCCGCCGTATATTGAGCGTCCGGACGAAGAGGCCGACCGCGAGCTGTACCAGACCGTCTACAGCCAGAAGCCAGGCGCCGTCGCTGCGCCGACCGCGGGCCTGCATTTTGATGAGCCGCTGCTGGAGAAACTGCGCGCGAAGGGCGTGGAGATGGCGTTCGTGACGCTGCACGTCGGCGCGGGAACCTTCCAGCCGGTGCGCGTGGACAGCATTGAAGATCACATCATGCACTCTGAGTATGCCGAAGTGCCTCAGGATGTGGTGGACGCGGTGCTGGCGGCGAAAGCGCGCGGTAGCCGCGTCGTGGCGGTCGGTACAACGTCCGTGCGCTCACTCGAGAGCGCCGCGCAGGCCGCGAAGAGCGATCTTATCGAGCCGTTCTTTGGCGATACGCAGATCTTTATCTACCCGGGCTATCAGTACAAAGTGATTGATGCGCTGGTGACCAACTTCCATCTGCCTGAATCAACGCTGATTATGCTGGTGTCGGCATTTGCCGGTTATCAGCATACGATGGCAGCCTACAAGTCTGCGGTAGAACAAAAATATCGCTTTTTTAGCTACGGGGACGCGATGTTTATCACGTACAATCCGCTGGCTTTGAATGAGCGTGTCGGGGAATAAGTCCGCGGCACCGTTTTACAACGTTGGACTGTTTTTCTGACGTCGGAGAAAAAATGAAATTTGAACTCGATACCACCGATGGCCGCGCGCGTCGCGGTCGCCTGGTGTTTGATCGCGGCGTGGTGGAAACCCCCGCGTTTATGCCTGTGGGCACGTACGGCACCGTAAAAGGGATGACGCCGGAAGAAGTAGAAGCCACTGGCGCGCAGATTATTCTCGGCAACACCTTCCACCTGTGGCTGCGTCCGGGTCAGGAGATCATGAAGCTCCACGGCGACCTGCACGATTTTATGCAGTGGAAAGGCCCAATCCTGACCGACTCCGGCGGCTTCCAGGTCTTCAGCCTGGGCGATATCCGCAAGATCACCGAGCAGGGCGTACACTTCCGTAACCCGATCAACGGCGATCCGATTTTCCTCGATCCCGAAAAATCAATGGAGATTCAGTACGATCTCGGCTCTGATATCGTAATGATCTTCGACGAATGTACGCCGTATCCGGCTGACTGGGATTACGCAAAACGCTCCATGGAGATGTCTCTGCGCTGGGCGAAGCGTAGCCGTGACCGTTTTGATTCCCTGCAGAACAAAAATGCGCTGTTCGGCATTATCCAGGGCAGCGTTTACGAAGATTTACGCGATATCTCTGTTAAAGGTCTGGTAGAGATAGGTTTTGATGGCTACGCTGTCGGCGGTTTGGCTGTGGGTGAGCCGAAGGAAGACATGCACCGCATTCTGGAGCATGTCTGCCCGCAAATCCCGGCGGATAAACCACGATACCTGATGGGCGTGGGTAAACCAGAAGATCTGGTTGAAGGCGTACGCCGCGGCATTGATATGTTCGACTGCGTCATGCCAACCCGCAACGCGCGTAACGGCCACTTGTTCGTTACCGATGGCGTGGTGAAAATCCGTAACGCGAAGCATAAGAGTGACACCAGCCCGCTCGATTCCGAGTGCGATTGCTATACCTGTCGCAATTATTCTCGCGCGTATCTGCATCATCTCGATCGTTGCAACGAGATTTTGGGCGCGCGTCTCAATACCATTCATAATCTTCGTTATTATCAGCGCTTAATGGCTGGTTTACGTAAGGCTATCGAAGAGGGTAAATTAGAGAGCTTCGTGACCGATTTCTACCAACGTCAGGGGCGGGATGTTCCACCGTTGAACGTTGATTAATTTTAATAATGAGGGAATTTGAATGAGCTTTTTTATTTCTGATGCGGTAGCGGCAACAGGTGCTCCAGCGCAGGGCAGCCCGATGTCTCTGATTCTGATGCTGGTTGTGTTCGGTCTGATCTTCTACTTCATGATCCTGCGTCCACAGCAGAAGCGCACCAAAGAGCACAAAAACCTGATGAACTCCATTGCGAAAGGCGATGAAGTACTGACTAACGGTGGTCTGGTAGGTCGCGTAACCAAAGTGGCTGAAAACGGCTACATTGCTATCGCCCTGAACGACACCACTGAAGTGGTCATCAAACGTGACTTCGTAGCTGCCGTTCTGCCGAAAGGCACCATGAAGGCGCTGTAATCCCAACTTTTCCCAAAGGGAACTGCCGTGTTAAACCGTTATCCTTTGTGGAAGTACATCATGCTGGTCGTCGTGATTCTCGTCGGCCTGCTGTACGCGCTTCCCAACCTGTATGGTGAGGATCCGGCTGTTCAAATCACTGGCGCGCGCGGTGTCGCCGCCAGTGAGCAAACGCTGATCCAGGTCCAGAAAACGTTACAAGAAGAAAAAATTACCGCTAAGTCTGTGGCTCTGGAAGAGGGTGCAATTCTTGCTCGCTTCGACACCACCGACACGCAGCTCCGCGCTCGCGAAGCGCTGATGGGCGTGCTGGGTGACAAATACGTCGTGGCGCTTAACCTTGCCCCTGCAACCCCGCGTTGGCTGGCTGCGATGAAAGCAGAGCCAATGAAACTCGGCCTTGACCTGCGTGGCGGCGTTCACTTCCTGATGGAAGTGGATATGGATACCGCGCTTGGCAAGCTGCAGGAGCAGAATATCGACAGCCTGCGCAGCGATCTGCGTGATAAAGGCATCGCTTACACCACCGTGCGTAAAGAAGATAACTACGGCATGAGCATCACGTTCCGCGACAGCGCGGCGCGCGATCAGGCTGTAGATTACCTGACCCAACGTCACCGTGACCTGGTAATCACCTCTCAGGGCAGCAACCAGCTGCGCGCGGTGATGACCGATGCGCGTCTGAAAGAAGCGCGTGAATATGCCGTTCAGCAGAACATCAACATTCTGCGTAACCGTGTAAACCAGCTGGGCGTGGCCGAGCCGCTGGTACAGCGTCAGGGTGCTGACCGTATCGTGGTTGAATTGCCGGGTATCCAGGATACCGCGCGTGCGAAAGAGATTCTGGGTGCGACCGCAACCCTGGAATTCCGTCTGGTGAACTCCAACGTCGATCAGTCCGCTGCTGCCGCAGGGCGTATTCCGGGTGACTCCGAAGTGAAACAGACCCGCGAAGGTCAGCCAGTTGTGCTGTACAAGCGCGTGATTCTGACCGGTGATCACATCACCGACTCCACGTCGAGCCAGGACGAATACAACCAGCCGCAGGTTAACATCTCGCTTGATAGCGCGGGTGGTAACATCATGTCTAACTTCACCAAGGACAACATCGGTAAACCGATGGCGACCCTGTTCGTGGAGTACAAAGACAGCGGTAAGAAAGATACAAACGGTCGTGCGGTGCTGGTGAAAGAGGAAGAGGTGATTAACATCGCCAATATCCAGTCTCGTCTGGGTAACAGCTTCCGTATCACTGGTATTAACAACCCGAACGAAGCGCGTCAGCTCTCTCTGCTGCTGCGTGCCGGTGCGCTGATTGCGCCAATTCAGATTGTTGAAGAACGTACCATTGGTCCAACTCTGGGTATGCAAAATATCCAGCAGGGTCTGGAAGCGTGTCTGGCCGGTCTGGTGGTCTCTATCCTCTTCATGATCTTCTTCTATAAGAAGTTTGGTCTGATTGCGACGTCCGCGCTGATCGCCAACCTGGTGCTGATCATCGGCATTATGTCCCTGCTGCCGGGGGCGACGCTGACCATGCCGGGGATTGCGGGTATCGTTCTTACCCTTGCGGTGGCGGTCGACGCCAACGTACTGATTAACGAACGTATCAAAGAAGAGTTGAGCAACGGTCGCTCTATTCAGCAGGCGATTGACGAAGGCTATAAAGGCGCGTTCAGCTCCATCTTCGATGCGAACGTAACAACACTGATTAAGGTTCTTATCCTGTATGCAGTGGGTACTGGCGCGATCAAAGGCTTTGCGATTACAACCGGTATCGGTGTCGCAACGTCAATGTTTACCGCTATTGTCGGCACCCGTGCCATCGTGAACCTGCTGTACGGCGGCAAGCGCGTCAAAAAGCTGTCTATCTGAGGAGTGCGTTGTGGCACAGGAATATACTGTTGAACAATTGAACCACGGCCGTAAAGTCTGGGACTTTATGCGCTGGGACTACTGGGCCTTCGGCATTTCAGGTTTACTGCTGATTCTGTCCATCGGCATTATGAGCGTGAAAGGCTTTAACTGGGGTCTGGATTTCACCGGCGGTACGGTCATCGAGATCTCCCTGGAAAAACCGGTCGATATGGACCAGATGCGTCTGTCTCTGCAGAAAGCGGGCTTTGAAGAGCCGCTGCTGCAGAACTTCGGCAGCAGCCGCGACATCATGGTGCGTATGCCACCGGTGCACGATGCCAACGGCAGCCAGGAGCTGGGCAGCAAGGTTGTTAGCGTGATTAACGAAACAACCAGCCAGAACGCGGCGGTCAAGCGTATTGAGTTCGTCGGCCCAAGCGTGGGTGCTGATCTGGCGCAGACCGGTGCGATGGCGCTGCTGGTGGCGCTGATCTCCATCCTGGTATACGTTGGTTTCCGCTTTGAGTGGCGACTGGCGGCCGGTGTGGTTATCGCTCTGGCGCACGACGTGGTGATCACCATGGGCATACTGTCGCTGTTCCACATTGAGATTGACCTGACGATTGTGGCATCCCTGATGTCCGTTATCGGTTACTCACTGAACGACAGTATCGTGGTATCTGACCGTATCCGTGAAAACTTCCGTAAGATCCGTCGCGGTACGCCGTACGAAATCTTTAACGTGTCGTTGACCCAGACGCTGCACCGTACCTTGATCACATCCGGCACCACTTTGATGGTTATCCTGATGCTGTTCCTCTTCGGTGGTCCGGTACTGGAAGGCTTCTCGCTGACCATGCTGATCGGTGTGACCATCGGTACGGCGTCGTCTATCTACGTCGCTTCCGCACTGGCACTGAAACTCGGCATGAAGCGCGAGCACCTGCTCCAGCAGAAAGTCGAGAAAGAAGGGGCGGATCAGCCGTCCATTCTGCCGTAAGGCGACGTTTAGCGCGTTATCGAAATCCCGGTCTGTTGACCGGGATTTTTTTTATCTGATCCTGACAAACACTCCTGACAGTATGCTGTCAGGAGCCCTGTCGTAGACTTCTCCTGAACCCAAACAACAGGCAGGAGAATATATGAAAAGCGTCATTAACTGGTTTGAAATTCCGGTCGCGGATATGGATCGCGCCATCAAATTTTATGAGCCGGTGATGCAGCTCGCGCTGCGTCGCGAGAAAATGGACTGCGCGGAGCTGGCCGTTTTCCCGCATGAGGATCCGGGTACCGGCGGGGCGCTGGCAAAATTTGACGGCGTTACACCGTCTTTGCAGGGCGCTATTATTTACCTGCATACTGACAATCTGGCGGCCACGCTCGATCGCATCGCCTCCGCGGGCGGCGAGTGCGTGTTTGGCCCGCTGGAACTGCCGCATGGCATTGGAACGATCGCATTGTTTACCGACAGCGAGGGTAACCGCGTCGGCCTCCATCAACCTGCCTGAGAGCGGAATAAGATATGACCCGACGCGCTGACCGTTTGTTTCAGATTGTGCAGATCCTGCGGGGCAGGCGTCTGACAACGGCAGCGCATCTGGCGGACCGGCTTGGCGTGTCCGAGCGCACGGTCTACCGCGATATTCGCGACCTGTCGCTTTCCGGCGTGCCGGTGGAAGGTGAGGCGGGGAGCGGATATCGGCTGATGTCGGGTTTTGACCTGCCGCCGCTGATGCTGACTAATAGGGAATCAGAGGCGCTGATCGTCGCGATTCGCCTGCTCAAAACCTGGGGAGGGGAATCGCTGTCGCGCGAGCTGGAGTCGGCTCAGGAGAAGGTGCTGGCTATCCTGCCCGAGGAGAGTCGTCGAAAGGCGGAGCAGACGCGGATCTACGCCCCGGATTTTTGTATGCAAAGCCACTCCCGCAGCGATTTTGACAGGATCCATCAGGCGATTTCCGCCCAGCGCGTGCTGGCGCTGCATTACCGTGATGAGGCCGGGCAACTCTCTAAACGTGAGGTTCAGCCGCTGGGCTTGTTCTTCTGGGGAGAGCGCTGGCTGCTGGCGGCCTGGTGCGAACGGCGCGATGACTATCGCTGTTTCCGGCTCGACCGCTGTCTCAATATTGTGCAGACGGAGAGGCGGTTTAGCGAGAGTGCGGACAGGTCTCTGGCGGATTTTTTGCGGAAGGTTAAGCAGTAAAAAGCCTGGCGGCGAGGTAAAAGCAAAACGGCAACGTATGTTGCCGTTTTTAGTATTTGTTCCCTCTCCTTGTGGGAGAGGGTCAGGGTGAGGGCATCAGCCCGCACAGTCCCGAACAGGTTAGAAGTTATAACCCACAACCAGGTAACCACCCCAGCCGGTAGAGCGGACGCTGAAGTCGCCGTTGCCGAAGTTCAGGCTCGCGTCGTCGTTCCACTGACCACCGTTGTGCCAGTAACGCGCAACAACAGAGTAGTGCCAGTGATCGTAGTTCAGCGCCAGGATGTGGCTGGAGGCGATGGAGTCGTTGGTGCGCGCTTTCTTACCGTTCAGGTCGCGGAAGTCGTTGTCGCCCAAATCTGAACCCCAGTCAAAGTTGGTGAAGCCGATATAGCTCAGGTTGCCGCCCCACAGCTGGGTAATTGGCACAAAGTATTTCACTTTGAAACGGTAGCCATCCCACTCGTTTTCGTTCGCGGCGCCGTAGTTCTGCCACTGGTACTTAGCATACACGTTCAGAGACAGGCTCATTGGCAGGCCGGTATCGATGTCCGTACCCAGACCCATGTACCAGGTGCTCTGGCGACCGGACTTGTTGCGGCCCATGTCGTAGATGTAGTTGTTCGCGAAGTACCACTCTTTGAACGGACCAAACGCCAGGCTGGTACCGGTCAGTTTATCAATAGAGAAGCGTGGTTCAATTTCCATGAACAGTGGGGAACCGTGGTTCCAGATACCTTTCGCGTCGGTGTTACCGCCGAAGAATACCGGGGCATCCATATAGCCGTAGAAATCAAACCAGTCTTTCTTGGCGAATGCTTCGTACTCCAGGTAAGTATCGTTGCGGATCTGAGGTCCGAAACGGGTGTGGTAGCTGCCTACCACGTTAACGCTCTGGTGCCACCAGTCGGAGAGATATTGTGGTTTATCGTTTTCCGCTGCGTTAACAGTGAAAGAAGAGGAGAGTGCCAGTACAGCGCCAGCTGCGAGTAATGTTTTTTTCATAATCATGCCACTGATTGAAATTCCCTTCCGGGAGTGAAAAATGCGCGATTTGCGTATCAAAATATTTCGTGTTTCTGCGGAGCCTATTATAGGAATCCTTGCTCACAAAAATATGTGTTGTTTCACATATCTCTCACATGCGTAATCGATTGCGTTCACGTTTGCGTACTTTAAACGGCCGGGATTGTAGCGGCAATCATTTATGTTGCCAATCCATACGAAATGTAAATGTTAGCGGAGTGACATTGCACTCCGCTAAAAGAGGGGTTACTGCGCGGCGGGCTGGATATCGTGAATGCGGATGAAACCTAACTGCTCCGGAGTGAGTCCGTTAAGCTGTAGCGGAATGTCAACATCGCTTGGAGCCAGCACGCTGGCCGGTGCGGTGAATAGCTGACTGTTAACATTCACCTCCTGGTAGTTCTCAGTGGTGCCCTGGATCTGTCCCCATTCGACGGTGCCGCTGAAGGCTGGCAGCGGATCGTTAGACTCGCCCTGGATGCGTAATGTTGCGCGAGTACCATTTGCATTCGCCGCCACATTCACCAGAGACATTTTCAGCGTGCCAATCTGGCTATTGAGACGCGCAGGCGTATTCGCTCCCGGCAGGAGATAAACCCCGCTGCTGGATTTGGCGTTCAGCGCGTTTTGCTGGGTGATTTTCACCGTTTCTTTGTTCAGTTTGTCCATCGCCGTATTGAGCGTATTCACGCTCTGTTTCATCTGACGGACTTCGGTTTGCTGTGCACAGGCGCTAAGGGTGAAGAGGCTCCCCACCAGCAAAATTTTAAGGTAACGTCTTGTCATTGCGTTTATTTCCTTGAAATAACGGATCGCCTTAATGGTAGCCAGCATCACCGTCTAAGACATAGATCCTTTGTCTCAAAAAGCTCTTCCTTTGTTGTCAGGCCAGATCAGGGTAAAATGAAAATTAGTTAACCAGATAACAGGGATACCGTATGCATTGCCCATTCTGCTCCGCTGTGGATACCAAAGTCATCGACTCTCGTCTTGTGGGCGAAGGGTCTTCCGTACGTCGTCGTCGGCAGTGTCTGGTGTGCAACGAGCGTTTCACGACCTTTGAGGTTGCAGAGCTGGTAATGCCGCGCGTGGTAAAAAGCAACGACGTGCGCGAGCCGTTTAATGAAGAGAAATTGCGCAGCGGGATGCTGAAGGCCCTGGAAAAACGTCCCGTCAGCGCGGACGACGTTGAGATGGCGTTAAACCACATAAAATCTTACCTTCGTGGTTTGGGCGAGCGTGAAGTGCCGAGCAAAATGATCGGCAACCTGGTGATGGAGCAGCTGAAAAAGCTCGATAAGGTCGCCTATATCCGCTTCGCCTCGGTCTACCGCAGCTTCGAAGACATCAAAGAGTTTGGCGAAGAGATCGCCCGCTTACAGGATTAAGCTCATGCAGGATGAGATTTACATGGCGAGAGCCATGAAGCTGGCGCAGCGCGGTCGTTTTACTACCCATCCCAACCCGAACGTCGGGTGCGTTATCGTTAAAGATGGCGAGATCGTAGGGGAGGGGTTTCACTATCGTGCTGGCGAGCCGCATGCCGAGGTTCATGCGTTGCGCATGGCCGGTGAGAAGGCGCGCGGTGCCACAGCCTACGTCACGCTGGAGCCCTGCAGCCATCACGGGCGTACGCCGCCGTGCTGCGAAGCGCTGATCGCGGCGGGTGTTTCACGCGTGGTCGCCTCAATGCAGGACCCGAATCCGCAGGTTGCCGGACGCGGTCTGTATCGCCTGCAGCAGGAAGGCATTGACGTCAGCCATGGTCTGATGATGCAGGACGCGGAAGCGATCAACAAAGGATTTCTGAAGCGCATGCGTACGGGGTTCCCGTATATTCAGCTCAAGCTGGGCGCCTCGCTGGATGGACGTACGGCGATGGCAAACGGCGAAAGCCAGTGGATCACGTCGCTACAGGCAAGGCGCGATGTGCAACGTCTTCGCGCGCAAAGCCATGCTATTCTCACCAGCAGT
Source organism: Enterobacter sp. AG326 (assembly GCF_004362415.1). NCBI lineage: Bacteria > Pseudomonadati > Pseudomonadota > Gammaproteobacteria > Enterobacterales > Enterobacteriaceae > Enterobacter > Enterobacter sp. AG326. The sequence continues at coordinate 126,868 of NZ_SNXG01000006.1, forward strand.
GAAACCGTTCTGGCTGACGATCCGGCCATGACCGTGCGCTGGGACGAGCTGAATGCCGATACCCAGGCGCTGTACCCGCAGGAGAATCTGCGTCAGCCGCTGCGTATTATCATTGATAGCCAGAACCGCGTGACGCCGGCGCACCGTATTGTCCAGCAGCCGGGTGAAACCTGGATTGCCCGCACTAAAGAAGATACGCGTGAATGGCCGGAAGGCGTGCGCAGTATTATGGTGCCGGAGCATAACGGTCATCTGGATCTGGTGGTGCTGATGATGCTGCTCGGCAAGCAGCAGGTGAACAGCATCTGGGTTGAAGCGGGGCCAACGCTCGCCGGTGCGCTTTTACAGGCCGGGCTGGTGGATGAGCTGATTGTTTACGTTGCGCCTAAACTGTTAGGTCACGCCGCGCGCGGCCTGTTTGTGTTGCCTGGCCTTGAAAAACTGGCCAACGCGCCGCAACTCAAATTTAGCGAGATTCGTCCGGTAGGCCCGGATGTCTGCCTCCACTTAACGACAGCGTAATTGCTCCTGAAATAGGGAAGCAGTGCGCAAAGTATTATGATAAAATCCGCCCCCCTGCGGGGCCAAATGAACCCGTAAAGGAAGAGTATGAACATTATTGAAGCTGCTGTAGCTACCCCGGACGCTCGCGTCGCCATCACCATTGCGCGTTTCAACAACTTCATCAACGACAGCCTGCTGGAAGGTGCGATTGACGCCCTGAAACGTATCGGCCAGGTTAAAGATGACAACATTACCGTTGTTTGGGTTCCAGGCGCTTACGAACTGCCACTGGCGGCGGGCGCGCTGGCGAAAACCGGTAAATACGACGCGGTGATTGCGCTGGGTACCGTTATTCGTGGCGGCACTGCGCACTTCGAATACGTTGCGGGCGGTGCAAGCAACGGTCTGGCACACGTTGCGCAGGATGCTGAAATTCCTGTCGCGTTCGGCGTGCTGACCACCGAAAGTATTGAACAAGCCATCGAACGTGCTGGCACCAAAGCCGGTAACAAAGGTGCAGAAGCTGCACTGACCGCGCTTGAAATGATCAATGTATTGAAAGCCATCAAGGCCTGATTTTTTTGTAAGGGGAATTCCGTGAAACCTGCTGCTCGTCGCCGCGCCCGTGAATGTGCCGTCCAGGCACTTTACTCCTGGCAGTTGTCCCAGAACGACATCGCTGATGTTGAATACCAGTTCCTGTCAGAACAGGACGTAAAAGACGTTGACGTTCTGTACTTCCGCGAACTGCTGTCGGGAGTGGCGACTAATAGCGCGTATCTCGATGGCCTGATGAAGCCATACCTGTCCCGCCTGCTCGAAGAGCTGGGTCAGGTAGAAAAAGCAGTGTTGCGTATCGCGCTGTTTGAGCTGTCTAAACGTGATGATGTGCCTTACAAAGTGGCCATCAACGAAGCGATCGAACTGGCGAAAACCTTCGGCGCTGAAGACAGCCATAAGTTTGTAAACGGCGTACTTGATAAAGCAGCACCTGCGATCCGTCCCCACAAAAAGTGATCCGCAAACCGGAGTCCTGCATTGCCTGACGGGCAGTGCGGCTCCGGTTTTTTCTTTTATTTGCTGAGGCATAACGTATGGCATGCGGCGAATTCTCCCTGATTGCCCGTTATTTCGACCGTGTCAGAACCTCTCGTCTTGATGTTGAAACCGGCATTGGCGATGACTGTGCACTTCTCAATATTCCCGAAAAACAGACGCTGGCAATCAGCACCGACACCCTGGTGTGCGGCCGTCATTTCTTACCCGATATCGATCCTGCCGATCTGGCGTATAAAGCGCTGGCGGTTAACGTCAGCGATCTTGCGGCGATGGGTGCCGATCCCGCGTGGCTGACGCTGGCTTTGACCCTGCCAGAGGTGGATGAAACCTGGCTGGAAGCCTTTAGCGACGCGCTGTTTGAACAGCTGAATTATTACGATATGCAGCTGATTGGCGGTGATACCACTGCCGGGCCGCTGTCGATGACGCTGGCGATCCACGGCTATGTGCCGCTTGGCCGCGCGCTGAAGCGCTCGGGCGCAAAACCGGGCGACTGGATCTACGTGACCGGTACGCCGGGCGACAGCGCGGCTGGGCTGGCGATCCTGCAGAACCGTTTAACGGTTGAAGATGCTGACGATGCGGCATATCTGGTGAAGCGCCACCTGCGGCCTACACCGCGTATTCTGCACGGCCAGGCGCTGCGCGAACGGGCAAGCTCGGCTATCGATCTCTCTGACGGTCTCATCTCCGATCTCGGCCATATTCTGAAGGCCAGCGGCGTAGGTGCGCGCGTTGACCTGGATCTCTTCCCGCTGTCTGAGCCGCTGCTTCGCCATGTGGAGCCTGAGCAGGCCCTGCGCTGGGCGCTCTCCGGTGGTGAAGACTATGAGCTGTGCTTCACGGTGCCTGAGCTCAACCGTGGAACGCTGGACGTGGCGTTAGCGCATCTCGGCGCGAAGTTTACCTGCATCGGTCAGATTATGCCGGAGAGCGAAGGGCTGAAGTTTGTAAAAGACGGTGCGCCCGTTACGCTGGACTGGAAAGGGTACGATCACTTCGCGTGATGTTGTGCGCTCTGTATTGCCGGGTGGCGGCTTCGCCTTACCCGGCCTACCAAAGATGGAGCTTACTTAAACCCCACCACCGGATGCTGCTGATACGGCGTCTCCAGCTCGACAACCTGCTCCGGCGTCAGCGTGATATCCACCGCATTCAGCAGCTCATCCAGCTGTTCTTCCCGCGACGTTCCAATAATCGGCGACGCGACCCCGCGCTTGCCCAGCAGCCACGCCAGCGCTACCTGGGCGCGAGTGGCACCGGTATCGTCGGCAATTCCGGCTAATCGTTCGGCAATCAGCGCATCGCTGGCTTCTGTACCGGAATAAAGATTTTTTCCCACTTCATCCGATACCAGGCGAGCCGTGGTTTCCCCCCACGGGCGGGTCAGGCGGCCGCGCGCCAGCGGGCTCCACGGGATCACCGCCACGCCCTCCTGATGGCACAGCGGCAGCATCTCGCGCTCTTCTTCACGATAGATCAGATTGTAGTGATCCTGCATGGTGACAAAGCGCGCCCAGCCGTGCTGCGCCTGGAGATCCAGCGCCTGGGCAAACTGCGACGCGTGCATAGACGACGCGCCGATGTAGCGCGCTTTCCCGGCTTTGACCACGTCATTCAGCGCTTCAAGGGTCTCTTCAATGGGCGTGTTGTAATCCCAGCGGTGGATCTGCAGCAGGTCGACGTAATCCATGTTCAGGCGTCTGAGGCTGTCATCAATGGAGCGCAGGATCTGCGCGCGAGAAAGGCCCTCAGCCAGATCGCCTACCGGGTAGTAGACCTTGGTGGCGACGACAATGTCATCACGACGGGCAAAATCGCGCAGGGCGCGGCCGACAATCTCCTCGCTGCTGCCGTCTGAGTAGCTGTTGGCGGTGTCAAAGAAGTTAATGCCGCCCTCGATGGCGCGTTTGATAATCGGACGGCTGCTCTCTTCCGGCAGCGTCCAGGCGTGGTTTCCCCGATCGGGCTCGCCAAAGGTCATGCATCCCAGACAAAGTCGGGAAACCTTAAGGTCCGTTTTTCCTAATGTTGTGTATTGCACGGTTCCGCTCCTGCTGTTTAAACACCAGGTTTAAGCATAGCAGGAGCGGAAAAGGGGGGAAGGGGTCAGTCCAGCCAGGCGCGGATTTTGGCTTCGATACCGGCGGCGTCCAGGCCAATAGCCGCACGGGCTTCATCCTGGGTACCCTGAGGAATGAAATGATCCGGCAGGCCGAGGTTCAGCACCGGCACGGCTTTACGGTTCGCCATCAGCACCTCGTTCACGCCGCTGCCCGCGCCGCCCATGATGGCGTTTTCTTCCAGCGTGACCAGCACGTCATGCGTCTCAGCCATACTCAGGATCAGAGATTCGTCGAGCGGCTTCACAAAGCGCATGTCCACCAGGGTGGCATTCAGCGCTTCAGCCGCTTTAGCCGCCTCTGGCATCAGCGTGCCGAAGTTCAGGATCGCCACTTTTTCACCGCGACGCTTCACCAGACCTTTACCGATCGGCAGTTTTTCCAGCGGCTGAAGCTCAACGCCTACCGCATTGCCGCGCGGGTAGCGAACGGCGCTTGGGCCATCTTGATAGTGGTAGCCGGTAAACAGCATCTGACGACATTCGTTCTCGTCGCTTGGCGTCATGACAACCATATCGGGAATACAGCGCAGGAACGACAGATCAAACGCGCCCTGGTGCGTCTGGCCGTCGGCACCGACGATGCCCGCACGATCGATAGCAAACAGTACCGGCAGCTTCTGAATCGCCACGTCGTGGATCACCTGATCGTAGGCGCGCTGCAGGAAGGTGGAGTAGATAGCGACAACCGGCTTGTAGCCGCCAATGGCCAGGCCCGCTGCAAACGTCACCGCATGCTGCTCGGCAATGGCAACGTCAAAATACTGGTCAGGGTATTTTCTGGAGAACTCCACCATGCCGGAGCCTTCACGCATGGCAGGCGTCACCGCCATCAGCTTGTTGTCTTTGGCTGCGGTTTCGCACAGCCAGTCGCCGAAGATTTTTGAATAGCTCGGCATGCCGCCGCTGCTTTTTGGCAGACAGCCGCTCGACGGGTCAAATTTCGGTACCGCGTGGAAGGTGATCGGATCTTTTTCCGCCGGTTCGTAGCCACGCCCTTTTTTGGTCATGATGTGCAGGAACTGCGGGCCTTTCAGGTCGCGCATGTTCTTGAGCGTGGTCACCAGACCCAGCACGTCATGGCCGTCAACCGGGCCAATATAGTTAAAGCCCAGCTCTTCAAACAGGGTGCCCGGCACCACCATGCCTTTGATGTGTTCTTCGGTACGCTTGAGCAGCTCTTTAATCGGCGGTACGCCGGAGAAGACCTTCTTGCCGCCTTCACGCAGCGAGGAGTAAAGCTTGCCGGAGAGCAGCTGGGCCAGATGGTTGTTCAGCGCGCCGACGTTCTCGGAGATCGACATTTCGTTATCGTTAAGGATAACCAGCATGTCCGGCTTGATGTCGCCCGCATGGTTCATGGCTTCGAAGGCCATACCGGCGGTAATGGCGCCGTCGCCAATTACGCAGACGGTGCGGCGCTGCTTGTTCTCTTTCTCGGCGGCAACGGCAATACCGATGCCCGCTGAAATGGAGGTAGAGGAGTGGCCGACGCTCAGCACGTCGTACTCGCTCTCACCGCGCCACGGGAACGGGTGCAGGCCGCCTTTCTGACGAATGGTGCCAATCTTATCGCGACGTCCGGTCAGAATTTTGTGCGGATAGGCCTGGTGACCTACGTCCCAGATGAGCTGATCGAACGGCGTGTTATAGACATAGTGCAGCGCCACGGTCAGCTCAACCGTGCCAAGCCCGGAGGCGAAATGGCCGCTGGAGCGGCTAACGCTGTCGAGCAGGTAGCGACGCAGCTCGTCGCACAGCTTCGGCAGGCTCTCTTTCGGCAACAGACGTAACTCCTGGGTGGAGTCAACTAACGCCAGTGTCGGGTATTTGGCAATATCAAAACTCATCAAAGGCTCATCGAGATATATAGTTTATTTATTACGCTGGATTATATAGTCCGCTAGCGCTTCCAGTGCCGAGGTATCCAGCGATTGCGCGGCCAGTTCATTTAGCGACTGGCGGGCATCATCAATCAGATCCCGGGCTTTACGTTGGGCTTGCTCAAGGCCCAGCAGGGCGGGGTAGGTACTTTTGCCAAGCTGCTGGTCCGCACCCTGACGTTTACCCAATGTTGCAGTATCGCCCACCACATCCAGAATGTCATCCTGAACCTGGAATGCCAGACCGATACTTTCTGCGTATCTGTCCAGAATCGGCAGGGCTTTGCGCCCTTGTTCACCCGCGCTCAGCGCGCCCAGGCGAACGGCTGAACGAATCAACGCCCCGGTTTTATGGCGGTGAATACGCTCCAGCTGTTCCAGATTAACCTGACGTCCTTCCGCTTCAAGATCCAGCGCCTGTCCGCCGCACATGCCGGCCACGCCGCTGGCCATGGCCAGCTCGGAGATCATCGCCAGGCGGTCGCGGTCGGCCACTTCCGCCATCGGCGCGTCGCTCAGAATCGAGAACGCCAGCGTTTGCAGGGCATCACCCGCCAGAATGGCATTCGCCTCGCCAAACTTGATATGGCAGGTGGGTTGACCCCGACGCAAATCGTCGTCGTCCATGGCCGGGAGATCGTCGTGGATCAGCGAGTAGGCGTGGATGCACTCAACGGCGGCTGCCGGGGCGTCCAGCGTGTTATCGCTGATGCCAAACATATTGCCCGTGGCGTACACCAGGAACGGGCGCAGGCGCTTTCCACCCAAGAGTGCGCCATAGTGCATGGCTTCAACCAGTGGAGTGTTCTGAAAAGGCTGTGGCGCAATAAAACGGCGCAGGGCGTCGTTGGCGCGTACGACACGCGCCTGAAGCTCGTTGGCAAAATCCATTTACTCGGCGTCCGGTGTGAAAGGCGTGGTTTTCGCGTCTTCGCTGTCGGAAAGCAGGATCTGCACGCGCTGCTCGGCCTGCTGTAGTTTGACCTGCCCCTGGCGCGCCAGCTGCACGCCACGCTCGAATTCGTTGAGCGCCTCTTCCAGCGGGAGATCGCCGCTCTCAAGACGGGTAACGATTTGCTCCAGTTCACTCAGCGCAGTTTCGAAACTGGCCGGTGCGTCGTTCTTCTTCGGCATAGTGAATTGACTCTTATATTCTCAGCCCCGACATGGTAACGGACTCAGGGCAATTATCAAATAACGCGCAATGTGCACAGGAGCGGCGCGATGGTGGTATACTTGCGCGCCTGGATGCAGCCACGGGTGTGGGCTGCTGTACTCTTTTCCATTACAAGCCTTAATACGCTTGCCTAAGAAACATTGCCGCCATGAAGTTTATCATTAAATTGTTCCCTGAAATCACCATCAAAAGCCAATCTGTGCGTTTGCGCTTTATTAAAATTCTCACCGGGAACATTCGTAACGTATTAAAGCACTACGACGAAACCCTCGCCGTGGTGCGCCACTGGGACCACGTTGAAGTGCGCGCCAAAGACGAAAACAAACGTCAGGATATTCGCGACGCGCTGACCCGTATTCCGGGGATCCACCATATCCTGGAAGTGGAAGATGTTCCGTTCAGCGATATGCACGACATCTTCGAGAAAGCGCTGGTCCAGTACCGCGATCAGATCGAAGGCAAAACCTTCTGCGTGCGCGTGAAGCGTCGCGGCAAGCACGAATTCAGCTCCATTGAAGTGGAACGTTACGTCGGCGGCGGTTTGAACCAGCACGTTGAGACGGCGCGCGTACGTCTGACTAACCCGGACGTGACCGTCAATCTGGAGATCGAAAACGATCGCCTGCTGCTGGTGAAAGGGCGCTATGAAGGTATCGGCGGCTTCCCGATTGGCACCCAGGAAGACGTATTGTCCCTGATCTCAGGCGGCTTCGACTCCGGCGTCTCCAGCTATATGCTGATGCGTCGCGGCTGCCGCGTGCACTACTGCTTCTTCAACCTGGGCGGCGCGGCGCACGAAATCGGCGTTCGTCAGGTCGCGCATTACCTGTGGAACCGCTTCGGCAGCTCCCACCGCGTGCGTTTCGTGGCGATCAACTTCGAACCCGTGGTTGGCGAAATCCTCGAAAAAGTGGACGACGGCCAGATGGGCGTGGTCCTGAAGCGCATGATGGTGCGCGCGGCGTCCAAAGTGGCTGAACGCTACGGCGTGCAGGCGCTGGTCACCGGCGAAGCGCTGGGCCAGGTTTCCAGCCAGACGCTGACCAACCTGCGTCTGATCGACAACGTGTCTGATACGCTGATCCTGCGCCCGCTGATCTCCCACGACAAAGAGCACATCATCGACCTGGCGCGCGAAATCGGCACCGAAGATTTTGCCCGCACCATGCCGGAATACTGCGGCGTGATCTCAAAAAGCCCAACGGTGAAAGCGGTGAAGGCGAAGATCGAAGCGGAAGAAGAGAACTTCGATTTCAGCATTCTGGAAAAAGTGGTGGAGGAAGCCTCCAACATCGACATCCGCGAGATTGCCCAGCAGACCGAGCAGGAAGTCGTTGAAGTTGAAACCGTGAGCGGTTTTGGTGCCAGCGATGTGATTGTGGATATTCGTTCTATTGATGAACAGGACGCCAGCCCGCTAAACGTCGAAGGCGTGGAGGTGGTTTCTCTGCCGTTCTACAAGCTGAGCACGAAGTTTGGCGATCTCGACAAGAGCAAAACCTATCTGCTGTGGTGCGAGCGCGGGGTGATGAGCCGCCTGCAGGCGCTGTATCTGCGCGAGCAGGGCTTTGCGAATGTGAAGGTGTATCGCCCGTAGTTTCTAGCCGGGGAGTGCGGCCTGATGCCCTCACCCCGGCCCTCTCCCACAGGGAGAGGGAGAACACCTATTCATAGTAATTATAAATTCCCGCCGGCATCACCAGCGATGACGCTACTTCGTACGCTTTCTCGCGCCCGACCAGCAGGTCAATAATCTTTAAACCAAAATCAATCGCGGTGCCTGGCCCCTGGCTGGTCAGCAGGTTGACGCGCGGATCCCAGACGACGCGTTTATCCACCCAGTGCTCTTCCGGGATCGTATCCTTAAGCCCCGGGAAGCCGGTCATGTTGCCGATGGGGAAGATATCGTGCGGAATCAGAACCGTTCCGGCGGCGGCACAGATTGCCGCGACGATGCGGCCGGATAAATGAAACTGACGCACGGTCTCGACCAGCAGCGGGCTGTCGCGAAAACATTCCGCGCCTTTTAAGCCGCCGGGCAGCACGATGATGTCGTAATCGCCGTCAGCCACCTGAACAAGGGGGGCATCCGCGAGAATTTTCACCCCGCGTGAACAGGTGATTTCCAGGTTGCCGTCGCTGGCGACGCTGGCGGTGGTGACCTTAATGCCGCCGCGCACCATCAAATCAATGGTGGTGACCGCTTCCATCTCTTCGCTACCAGGGGCGAGACAGATCAGTGCTGACGCGCTCATATTCACTCTCCTTACGTTTAACCAGGTCATACAGACGGGCGTTTTCCGGCACGGCGATGCCGTGCGCGCGGGCGCGTTTTAGCAGATAGCCGGTGATGTAGTCGATCTCCGTGTGGCGTAATGCCCGAACGTCCTGCAGCATTGAGGAGATATTTTCTGCTGTACTCTCAATGACCTGCTCGACATAGCAGCGTAAATCGTCGGCCGAGGTATGCAGGCCTTCCCGCTCAACGACCGCCGCGACTTCCGCACACAAAACCGCAACGTCCTGCGGATGATTTTTCAGTTCACCGTTCGGGCAGTCCCACAGTGCCGTCAGCGGATTGATCACGCAGTTTACCGCCAGCTTGCGCCACAGCTGAGGGCGGATGTTGTTGTGCCAGGCGACGTCCGGCAGCACCTTCTGCAGTACATCGGCAAGATAGCTGTAATCTCCATCCTGCGTTCTGGCGGGGCCGATGTGCGTCACGCCGCTGGCGACATGCACGATGATGTTGCCGTCGCGACGTGCAGCGTGCGTGGTCGTCGCCATCAGCAGGGGCTGCGGGACGTTTTTCAGCTCATCAAGCGTCCCCATGCCGTTATGCAGCAGCAGAATGGGGGAAGTGGAGGGGAGCTGCGCGGCCAGCGTTTTTACCGCGTCTGAGACCTGCCACGCTTTGAGCGTCACCAGTAAAAGATCGCTTTGCGCCAGGAAATCAGGATCGTTCGCGGTGAGGGATTCGTTAAAGATGCTTCCGTCTTCACCTATCAGGTTTACACTGCAATAGGGCTGGGGCACGCGCAGCCAGCCCTGAACCTCATGTCCGTGCTTGCACAGCGCGGTCAGCCACAGCTGACCAAGCGCTCCGCATCCGAGCACCGTAATTTTCATTGTTCCTCCTCACCTGCAACTGCGCCAGGTGTTACAGCTTAATTATACAGCTAAGCTTCTGTTGAGTTATGCCTCGTAGCGGGTATTATGCAACGCAACAAAAGTGAAGGGAGAAGAAAAGATGCCATCTTTCGATATTGTTTCCGAAGTTGATATCCAGGAAGTTCGCAACGGCGTTGAGAACGCAACCCGCGAAGTTGAGTCACGTTTCGATTTTCGCGGCGTTGAGGCGTCGTTTGAGCTGAACGACGCAAACAAGACCATTAAGGTGCTGAGCGAGTCTGATTTCCAGGTGAATCAGCTGCTCGACATTCTGCGCGCCAAGCTGTTAAAGCGCGGCATCGAAGGGACGTCTCTGGACGTGCCTGAAGAGTTTGTGCACAGCGGTAAAAACTGGTTTGTTGAAGCCAAGCTGAAGCAGGGCATCGAGAGCGCGGTGCAGAAGAAGATCGTTAAGCTTATTAAAGACAGCAAGCTTAAGGTGCAGGCGCAGATCCAGGGCGAAGAAATTCGCGTGACCGGTAAGTCCCGCGATGATCTCCAGTCAGTAATGGCGCTGGTGCGCGGCGGCGATCTGGGGCAACCGTTCCAGTTTAAAAACTTCCGCGATTAATATAAAAAAGCCCGGTTTAACCGGGCTTTTTTTCACGCTTTGAGCGCCTGCTCGACTTCGAAGCGGTTGGTCATTTTACTGTCTATTTTGACGTAAGCGCTGCGCTCTTCCGGGACGATGAGCACTTCTGTCACACCCTCTTTGGCTTCCAGACGCTGCTTAAGCATATCGCTGATTTCCACATCATCCGGAATTTCCACACGCAGGCTGCTAACGTAGCGCGGCTCTTTCATGGTGCTGGCGACCAGCAGCCAGACTGTTGCCAATAGCGCACCGGCGAGAAACACGGTTTGTGAATCAAACAGGCCGTCCACCCAGCCGCCGAGCGAGCCGCCGATCGCCACGCCGAGAAACTGGCTGGTGGAGTAGATGCCCATCGCGGTACCTTTATACCCGGCGGGGGATTCTTTGCTGATCAGCGACGGCAGCAGCGCTTCCATCAGGTTAAAGGCCAGGAAGAACAGCTGTACGCCGGCAATCAGTTCCCAGAAGTGCGGACCGGCACCCCAGAGCACAATTTCGGCAATCAGCAGGACCGCCACGCAGCCCACGAAGACGCGCTTCATTTTGCGCTTCACTTCGGCGTAGATGATGAACGGCACGACGGAGACAAACGAAATCAGCATCGTGACCAGATAGATTTTCCAGTGCTCAGCCGCCGGGAAACCCGCAGCGGCAAGCTGGCCGGGCAGGGCGACAAAGGTCGACATCAGCAGGATGTGCAAACACATAATGCCAAAGTTCAGCTTCAGCAGGCGCGGCTCGACAATCACTTTGCTGAAGCAGCCTTTTACCATCCCCGATTCACGGTTCAGAACGTGGTTCTTGCTGTCCGGCACGACCCACAGGGTTAAGGCAATACCGATGGTTGCCAGCACGGCAATCATCCAGAACAGGGCGTGCAGACCCAACGTGTGTGTAATGATGGGGCCCAGCACCATGGCAATTGCAAACGTCACGCCAAAGCTCACGCCGATGAACGCCATCGCTTTGGTGCGGTTCTGCTCGCGGGTTAAGTCGGACAGCAGCGCCATCACCGCGGCGGCAATCGCGCCGGAGCCCTGCAGGGCGCGGCCGAGAATAATCCCCCAGATGGAGTGGGAGAGGGCGGCAATCACGCTTCCGAGCACAAAGACCAGCAGCCCGCCGACGATCAGCGGCTTTCGACCTACCCGGTCAGAGAGCAGGCCAAACGGGATCTGGAAGACCGCCTGCGCCAGGCCGTAGATGCCGATCGCGAGCCCAATCAGCGCCTCGCTGGCCCCCTGCAGCGCCATACCGTACGTGGTCAGAACAGGCAGGACCATAAACATGCCAAGCATCCGTAGCGAGAAGACAGTCCCTAAGCCCCAGGTCGCGCGTAGCTCGCCTGGCGTCATTTTATAATCGTTCATTACCACCTCAGTTCAAAAGCAGGCCATAGTGTAGTGCGGGGAAGGGGCGGGGTAAATAAAGGGTTATTTAACAAATATTACATGCGTTATTAGTCGATTCAGTGAAAAAAAAAGGGTGCCGAAGCACCCCTTTATTCACCTGTTTTGGCTTACCAGACGTAAGTCAGCAGGTTGTGCGAGTCCGGCACCATGAAGTCCACGGACATCATCACGGACAGCGAGGTGATGGCCACAATCGAGAACACAAACAGTTTGCGCGCCCAGACTTTGTCATCTTCCACTTTGTAACCGCGCAGCGCCATACCGAGCCACCAGACGCTCACCGCGGCCGCTACCGCCAGATATTTGTATCCAGCGTAACCGCCCAGAGAGAGCATCAGCGTTGCCACGGCAAAGGCGATGATGTACAGCGTGATGTGGTTCTTGGCAACCGAAATGCCCTTCACGACCGGCAGAACCGGGATGTTCGCTGCCTGATAATCCTTAAAGCGGAAAATCGCGATGGCATAGGAGTGCGGCATCTGCCACAGGCTAAAGATAGCCAGCAGGATCAGCGCACCGCTGTCGAACTCGTTAGTGACCGCGCAGTAGCCAATCACCGGCGGCGCAGCGCCGGAGAGAGAACCAATCAGCGTGCCGTAGACGGAATGGCGTTTCATATACAGGCTGTAGACGCCCACATACACCACGAACCCCATCACCCCCAGCCAGCAGGCCAGCGGGTTAGCACCAAACCACAGCAGCATAAAGCCAGCAATACCCAGCAAGGTGGCGTACACCAGCGAGACGGAAGGGGCGATCAGGCCTTTCACCAGCACCCGATTTTTGGTCCTTTCCATCTTCTTGTCGATATCCATGTCGATGTAGTTGTTAAATACACAACCGGACGCAACAACCAGTGACACACCGACCAGCGTGTAGATAAAGAGGGTGTAATCAATGCTGCCCTTAGAGGCCAGCAGGAACCCTCCGATCACGGAGATCAGGTTGCCAAAGATGATGCCTGGTTTCGTTACTTGCAGGTATTGCTTAAACATACTCGCCGCTCTTAGTGAACCATCATGTTGTAGTTGAGGTTCCACATAATCCAGATGGAACCGACTACCAGGATAGCGATGATAATCACGGTAAAGATAAAGGCGGTCATATTCCAGCCTTCATCGGACTTGGTGTTCATGTGCAGGAAGCAAACCAGATGCACCAGAATCTGAATCACCGCGGTCACCAGGATTGCACCCAGAATAACCGGCTTAGACGCAGAACCGCTCATCACCATCCAGAACGGGATCACCGTCAGGATGATCGACAGGATGAAACCTGTCATGTAGGTTTTTACGCTACCGTGGGAAGCGCCATGATCGTTTGAATGACTCATTACATCGCCCCCATCAGATATACAACTGAGAACACACAGATCCACACCACGTCCAGGAAGTGCCAGAACAGGCTCAGGCACATGATACGGGTACGGTTAGTGCTGGTCAGGCCGCGACGGGATACCTGGAACATCAGTACCGCCATCCAGATCAGACCAGAGGTCACGTGCAGACCGTGGGTACCGACCAGCGCGAAGAACGCTGACAGGAAGCCACTGCGATCCGGACCGAAACCTTCCAGAATCAGGTGATGGAATTCATAGATTTCCATCCCGATAAATCCAGCACCAAACAGCCAGGTCAACGCCAGCCAGGACACAACCTGGCTCTTGTTGTTTTTGTACATGGCGATAGCCGCCATGCCGTAGGTGATGGAGCTGAATAACAGCAGTGCGGTTTCAACCAGAACAAACGGCAGTTCAAAGATGTCCTTGCCAGCCGGGCCGCCCGCCGTGCCGTTCACCAGAACGGCATAGGTCGCGAACAGACAGCAGAACAGAATGCAGTCGCTCATCAGGTAGATCCAGAAACCGAAGACTTTAGTCGGTCCTGTATCGTGGTGCGCATGCTCATGCGCGTGGGCAGTTGAGTGCGCCAGAGTATCAGTTGCCATTTTTCAGCCCCGCTTTAGAAATCTCGTCGAAATGCTGGTTTTCCAGCTTCTCAACTTCACGGACTGGTACGTAGTAGTCCACGTCCTCGTCAAAGCTCTTCACAATCCAGCTGATTACGATGCCAGCGAAGCCAACAATCGCCATCCACCAGATGTGCCAGATCATTGCGAAACCAAATACCGTTGCGAAGGCGGCAATCACAATGCCCGCACCGCTGTTTTTCGGCATGTGGATTTCTTCGTAATGAGCAGGTTGCTTGTACGCTTCACCTTTTTCTTTCATTTCCCAGAATGCGTCGCGTTCATGAACCTGCGGCACGATGGCAAAGTTATAGAAAGGAGGTGGAGAAGAGGTCGCCCACTCCAGCGTACGGCCACCCCATGGGTCACCGGTCAGGTCACGGTTCTGGTCGCGGTCGCGAATAGACACGTAGAACTGAATCAGCTGAGACGCGATACCACAGGCAATCAGCACCGCACCGCCCGCTGCAACCATCAGCATTGGGTGGAACTGCGGATCGATCTGCTGGCTCAGACGACGGGTCATACCCATGAAGCCCAGCACGTACAGCGGCATAAATGCTACGAAGAAGCCGATGATCCAGAACCAGAACGCGCGTTTACCCCATTTTTCGTTCAGCGTGAAGCCGAACGCTTTTGGCCACCAGTAGGTTACGCCAGCGAAGCAGCCGAAGACCACGCCACCGATGATAACGTTATGGAAGTGCGCAATCAGGAACAGGCTGTTGTGCAGAACGAAGTCAGCACCTGGTACCGCCAGCAGTACGCCGGTCATCCCACCTACGGAGAAGGTAACGATGAAGCCGATAGTCCACAGCATCGCTGAGTGGAACACGATACGGCCCTGGTACATGGTGAACAGCCAGTTGAAGATCTTCACCCCGGTAGGGATGGCGATAATCATGGTGGTGATACCGAAGAAGGCGTTTACGTTCGCGCCCGCACCCATGGTGAAGAAGTGGTGCAGCCAAACGATGAACGACAGAACGGTAATACACACAGTTGCCCACACCAGAGAGGTGTAACCAAACAGACGTTTACGCGAGAAGGTTGCCGCGATTTCGGAGAACACACCGAATACAGGCAGAACCAGAATGTACACTTCCGGGTGACCCCAGGCCCAAATCAGGTTGATGTACATCATCATGTTGCCACCCATATCATTCGTGAAGAAATGGGTGCCCAGGTAGCGGTCCAGGGTCAGCAGCGCGATGGTGACGGTCAGAATTGGGAAGGAGGCAATAATCAGGATGTTGGCGCACAGAGATGCCCAGGTAAATACCGGCATCTTGAACATCGTCATGCCTGGGGCACGCATCTTGATAATGGTCACGAAGAAGTTGATACCGGTCAGGGTAGTACCGACACCGGAGAGCTGAAGCGCCCAAATCCAGTAGTCGACGCCAACGCCCGGACTGTACTCAATTCCTGACAGCGGCGGGTAAGCCAGCCAGCCGGTCTGCGCGAATTCGCCCACACCCAGTGACAGGTTAACCAGGATAACGCCGACAACCGTGAACCAGAAGCTCAGGTTGTTCAGGAACGGGAACGCCACGTCGCGCGCGCCGATTTGCAGCGGAACGACAACGTTCATCAGACCGATAACCAGCGGCATCGCCACGAAGAAGATCATGATAACGCCGTGGGCGGTAAAGATCTGATCGTAGTGGTGCGGTGGCAGGAAGCCGGCTTCGCCCGCAGAAGCGAGTGCCTGCTGGCTACGCATCATGATCGCATCCGCAAAGCCACGAATTAACATGACGATACCGACGATGCAGTACATGATACCGAGTTTTTTGTGGTCAACCGAAGTCAGCCACTCGTTCCACAGGTAGCTCCACTTACCGAAGTAAGTGATCAGGGCCAGTAAGGCCGCGCCACCAATGATAATTGCAGCCACCGTAACCACGATAATCGGTTCATGGTAGGGCACTGCATCCAGTGTCAATTTTCCGAACATTTTCTTCCTCGGCCCCTTAGTGAGCGGTTTCCGCGTGGCTCATGTCCATGCCTTCCATACCTTCGTGCGCGCTGTGCTCGCCTTCAGGCTGGGTCATGTCCATGCTCTTGCCGTGATCCATAAATTTGCCAATAACGTCTTTGAACAAATCTGGTTTCACATTAGAGAAGTACTCCACCTTGTTGTATTCGCTTGGTGCAGCCACTTTTTCGAACGCCGCCATGTCAGACATGGTGTTTGGAGACTGCTTCGCTTTTTCAACCCACTGGTCGAAAGCGGCACGGTCTGGCGTCGCAATAGCTTTGAACTTCATACCTGAGAAGCCCGGGCCGCTATAGCTGGCGGAGATACCATCATAGGTGCCTGCTTCATTCGCGATCAGGTGCAGGTTGGTCTGCATACCGGCCATCGCGTAAATCTGGCTACCCAGACGTGGGATGAAGAAGGAGTTCATTACGGAGTTGGAGGTCACTTTGAACTGAACCGGAGTGTTCGCCGGGAAGGCGATTTCATTCACGGTAGCAATACCCTGCTCTGGATAGATGAAGAACCATTTCCAGTCCATGGAGACCACTTCAATGGTAATAGGTTTCTCATCGTGAACCAGCGGTTTGCTTGGCTCAAGTGCGTGAGTGGTTTTCCAGGTCAGTACGGCAAGGAACAGGATGATCAGAATAGGAACCGTCCAGACCACAGCTTCCACTTTATTGGAGTGTGACCAGTTAGGGCTATACTTCGCATCTTTATTGCTCGCACGATACTTCCAGGCGAAACCAACAGCCATCAAAATGGCAGGAATAACCACAATCAACATCAGGCCAAAAGCCGTCAATATCAGTGAACGTTGTTCCAGTCCAATCTGCCCTTTGGGGTCTAGTAGTGCAGAATCGCAGCCACTGAGTAATACAGTGCCCGCGAATAATGACAACCATCCCAAACTTTTATTGTATTTCCCGAGTCTCATTTAACGACCTCAATTCCACGGAGTCTGGTGGCGTTTAAAGTGTGCGGGCATTTTACGGGAAGGTTACATTACTGTAAACATCATTAGGCCTGTGTCAGGAAGGTGTTACTGGGTTCTGCCGCACATGTCACAAGTGTTGCAAATTATGTCGGTTTTTATGACCGAAGCCGCACGGCATGGGCTTTATAACGAAAGGACCCCCAAGCATACCCTAAAAGGGGCAATTGGTATAACCATTGTTAAAAATAAACAAAAAATTAACAATTAATTATCAATAAAAAGACATCTAAAAAACGAAAAATCAAACTCTCTTATGCTGAATCGTTTAATGAAAAATAGTGTTTTGGAATGGGAGCCAATAATTTCCAAATCCTATCCCGCACAAAACAACAAATATTTTTTTTGCGGTTGGCGGCTATTTCACCGTTATAATTTCGCTTAGTGATTACAACGGGAAATAACCTTTCGCATTTTTCTTCAGGTCATCTGCGTTTTACGCAACGCCATGAAATCGAGCAGACCTCCGATCAGGATCCCGGCGATAGCCAGCAGGGCGCCTGCGTCCAGCAGAAGGGCTTCGAAAGGGAGTACCAGAGAGGTGCTGGCATTGATAATAAGCACCACAAGCCAGAGCGCCAGAGCAATGCAGCCCGCCATTAACAGACGTAGCGCAAAACGGTAGGCGCGGTGATATTCGGTGCGCGGCATAAAGTGTTCCGTACGCTGGGTATATTCCAGCGTCTGACGGCAGACCAGCAGCAATAAAATTCCCGGTACGGCAGCCACGACCGAGAAGAGATAAAATGTTGGCCAGCCGTGGGCTTCCACGAACCAGCCGGCAATCGGGCCAACGTACACGCGGCCAACGGCGGAGAGCGCCGAGAGCAGAGCGAACTGGGTGGCGGAAAACGACTTGTTGCACAGAGTCATCAGCAGGGCAACAAACGCCGCTGTGCCCATGCCGCCGCAGAGGTTTTCGAAGAACACCGCCGCGGCCATGCTGATCGTATGTTTGTCGGTAATCGACAGCAGCCAGTAGCCTGCGTTAGAGGCGCCCTGAAGGATGCCAAAAATCAGCAGCGCGCGAAACAGCGTCAGGCGCTGCATCAATACGCCGCCATAAAGCGCGCCGACGATGGTTGCAAACAGCCCCAGCGTTTTATTCACCACCCCCACTTCACCGGCGTCAAAACCGACGCCCCGGATCAGGAAGGTGGTGGTGAGGCTCATGGCAAAGGCATCGCCCAGCTTATAAAGGACGATGAGCAGCAGGATCAGCCAGGCGTTGTTGCGGCCAAAGAAGTCACGGAGCGGTTCGGCGACGGCCTGCTCCAGCGAGCGGGGAACCGGGATGACGTCACTCGGTTCGGGCGCGAACAGCGTCGCGATAATGCAGGGGATCAGCAGGGCGGCCATCAGCCAGTACATGCCCTGCCAGCCGAGGTAACGGTCGGCGAGCCACAGCGCCAGCCCGCCGGAGACCAGCATCCCGAGCCGATAGCCCAGCACGCTGATTGCAGCACCGGCGCCGCGCTCTTCCGCAGGTAACACGTCCGTCTTCCAGGCGTCGAACACGATATCCTGAGAGGCGGAACAGAAGGCAATCACCACCGCAAGCGCGGCCATCCAGCGAAGCTGGGTGGTGGGTTCAAGAAATCCCATCGCCGCAATGGCCAGCAGCAGCAGGATCTGCGTCATCACTAACCAGCCGCGTCGACGCCCGAGGAAAGGCGGCGTATAGCGATCCATGACCGGAGACCACAGGAACTTAAAGACATAGGCCTGGCCGACAAGCGAGAAGAAACCGATGGTTTTAAGATCGATGTTCTCGACCGTCATCCATGCCTGTAGCGTGCCGGAAGTGAGTGCGAGGGGTAAACCCGAGGCGAAGCCGAGGATCAGCAGGATAGCTGATTTCGGTTGCTGGAAAATGCGTAAGTAATGGCTGGACATGTTTTTATAAAACTGACCCGGTGATACACCGGGTCAGAGAGCGGGATTAACGCGCGTTTTGCTTGATGAAGTCGTGAATGCTGGTGTCCTGCGCCATATCGGCGATGGTGTCGGTCAGCACGCTGTTCACGGCGTTAGCAATGTTCTGGTTAGAAGCCTGGAAGGCACCTTCAACAGAGTAGCTGGCGCGGTAGTTTTTGGTCATCTTGTTGCCATTCTTCGCGGTGGCAATGATGGCGATATCCGCTTTGGTCGCAATGTTGTAGCGCACGTTGCCCTGAGACACGTCAGCGTACAGGTTGTTGACGATGATCTGCAGATCGACCGCGCCGCTTGGGCCAATCATGTAGCCGCGAGCGGTCATCTGTTTCTCCAGCACTTCCTGGAGCAGGAAGCGCAGGTCGCGGGACGCGGTGAGGGTAACCTGCTGATTATCGCGGGTCACTTTAGCCAGCGCCTGATCCTGACGCTGATCGGCACCGTTAATGCTCACGGTAACGCCCATCAGGCTTGGGTCCTGCTGAGGCAGGGTGATTTTTGGTGAGACATCAATAGTGGTTGGCGGGGTAGCGCAGCCTGCCAGCATGAAAAGGGCTACCAACGGAAAGAAGAGTTTTTTTAACATTTTCGGGTTCTCAACGAATCGTAAGCATATAAAGAGAAAAATTGCCGCCATCATAACATCGCCAACGGCGAGGGGAAGTGGTCAACGCATGTAAATTCATCGCCTTGTCCGAAAACTGACCAGATCACCCTTTTTCCCAATCCGTGTATGACAAAACGTATGAGTCTCACAGTGAACTTCATTCGTTTGAATGAGAAAATCAGACGAAAGCTAAATATTTGTTGTCAAGGTGTAATGGAAACGGTAAAAGCGGCTAACATTTAAAGGGATGGGTGACATCCTGGCGTTGTCGGAGGAGTAATTTCATGATGATACGTGAGCATATAGAAGATAAATTAAGGGCAGCGTTCAACCCTGTGTTCCTCGAAGTCGTCGACGAAAGCTATCGTCATAACGTGCCGGCAGGTTCTGAAAGCCACTTTAAAGTGGTTCTGGTTAGCGATCGCTTCACGGGAGAACGTTTCCTGAATCGACACCGCTTGATCTACAGCACCTTGACGGAAGAACTCTCCACGACCGTGCATGCGCTGGCACTGCATACCTATACCATTAAGGAATGGGAAGGTTTGCAGGATACGGTTTTCGCATCGCCGCCCTGTCGCGGTGCAGGCACTATCGCCTGATAAATCGGATTTGCAACGGCTGGAGCTTTTCCAGTATGTTGCTTACAGATTTCCTCAAAACGGCCTCCGGGCCGTTTTGTTTTGTTTGAGTTTTGAGCAGATGGTGCGATTTTAAGGCTAAAAATAGCCTTAAAGTGTGAAAAAAGCCGCAGCAACATGCCCCAACCGTTCTCGACTCACCTAAGTGATGCCGCTATAATGCCGCGTCTTATTGAATGTCTTCGGGATGATTCTGGCGACAGGGAATGTGAATCTGCACTAAGAGAGCATCCCGGTATAACAGACAGATTCAGAGTTGACCGAGCACTGTGATTTTTTTGAGGTAACAAGATGCAAGTTTCAGTTGAAACCACTCAAGGCCTTGGCCGCCGTGTAACGATTACTATCGCTGCTGACAGCATCGAAACTGCTGTGAAAAGCGAGCTGGTCAACGTAGCAAAAAAAGTACGTATTGACGGCTTCCGCAAGGGCAAAGTACCAATGAATGTTGTTGCTCAGCGTTATGGCGCTTCCGTGCGTCAGGATGTGCTGGGTGAACTGATGAGCCGCAACTTTATTGATGCGATCATCAAAGAAAAAATCAATCCGGCCGGCGCGCCGAACTACGTTCCAGGCGAATACAAACTGGGCGAAGACTTCACCTACTCCGTAGAGTTCGAAGTGTACCCGGAAGTTGAGCTGAAAGGTCTGGAATCTATCGAAGTTGAAAAACCAGTTGTTTCCGTGACTGACGAAGACGTTGACGGCATGCTGGATACCCTGCGTAAGCAGCAGGCGAACTGGAAAGAGAAAGAAGGCGCTGTTGACGCTGAAGACCGTGTCACCATCGACTTCACCGGTTCCGTAGACGGCGAAGAGTTCGAAGGCGGTAAAGCGTCTGACTTCGTACTGGCTATGGGCCAGGGTCGTATGATCCCAGGCTTCGAAGACGGTATCAAAGGCCACAAGGCTGGCGAAGAGTTCACCATCGACGTGACCTTCCCGGAAGAATACCACGCTGAAAACCTGAAAGGGAAAGCAGCGAAGTTCGCTATCAACCTGAAGAAAGTTGAAGAGCGCGAACTGCCAGAACTGACTGAAGAATTCATCAAGCGTTTCGGCGTGGAAGATGGTTCCGTAGCGGGTCTGCGTACCGAAGTGCGTAAGAACATGGAACGCGAACTGAACGGCGCGGTGCGTAACCGTGTGAAATCTCAGGCGATCGAAGGTCTGGTGAAAGCCAACGAAATCGACGTTCCGGCTGCCCTGATCGACAGCGAAATCGACGTTCTGCGCCGTCAGGCTGCACAGCGTTTCGGTGGCAACCAGCAGCAAGCGATGGAACTGCCACGCGAGCTGTTCGAAGAGCAAGCGAAACGCCGCGTTGTTGTTGGCCTGCTGCTGGGCGAAGTGATTCGTACCCACGAGCTGAAAGCTGACGAAGAGCGTGTGAAAGGCCTGATCGAAGAGATGGCTTCTGCATACGAAGATCCATCAGAAGTGATCGAGTTCTACGGTAAGAACAAAGAGCTGATGGACAACATGCGCAACGTTGCCCTGGAAGAGCAGGCTGTTGAAGCGGTACTGGCGAAAGCGAAAGTGACCGAAAAAGCGACCTCTTTCAACGAACTGATGAACCAGCAGGCGTAATTTCGCCCCAACGGTTTAAAGTTTGAACAGAAAACCCGTTGCCTTGCGGCAGCGGGTTTTTTTTATCGCAGCGATAGCCCAGGAAGAGTGCTAAAACGCCCTTTCGGTGTTAGCGTAACAACAAAAGGTTGTTATGCTTGAAATAGGGCACTGTGAACCCAATAAGTACGTAATCATGATGAATGAGACTGGCTGATAATCCGTCCGTAAGGTTACAATCAGTACAGCAGGTGTTTTCAATTTTGATCCAGGAGACGGAAATGTCATACAGTGGCGAACGAGATAACTTTGCACCCCATATGGCTCTGGTGCCAATGGTTATTGAACAGACCTCACGTGGTGAGCGTTCTTTTGATATCTATTCCCGTCTGCTCAAGGAACGCGTTATCTTTCTGACCGGCCAGGTGGAAGACCACATGGCTAACCTGATCGTGGCGCAGATGCTGTTTCTGGAAGCGGAAAACCCGGAAAAAGACATTTACCTGTACATTAACTCCCCGGGTGGCGTGATTACAGCAGGTATGTCCATTTATGACACCATGCAATTCATCAAGCCTGATGTAAGCACTATCTGTATGGGTCAGGCTGCATCTATGGGCGCATTCCTGCTAACAGCAGGGGCGAAAGGTAAGCGTTTCTGCTTGCCAAATTCCCGCGTGATGATTCACCAGCCGCTGGGCGGTTACCAGGGGCAGGCGACGGATATCGAAATCCACGCCCGCGAAATTCTGAAAGTAAAAGCGCGCATGAATGAACTTATGGCGCAGCATACGGGTCAACCACTCGAGCAGATCGAGCGCGATACCGAGCGCGATCGCTTCCTCTCTGCTCCAGAGGCAGTTGAGTACGGCTTAGTCGACTCCGTGTTGACCCATCGTAATTGATGCCCGCGACGCGAGTGTGCCGCTATACTAAGGTAGGGCGGCACGCTGCTGATTGCAGCTTGCGTCTTAGAATGGCATTTGCGTCGTCATGTGCGGCACAAAGAACTTAAAAAGAGGTTTGGACTCATGACAGATAAACGCAAAGATGGTTCGGGCAAACTGCTGTACTGCTCTTTTTGCGGCAAAAGCCAGCATGAAGTGCGTAAACTGATTGCCGGGCCGTCCGTGTATATCTGCGACGAATGTGTCGATTTATGTAACGACATCATTCGCGAAGAGATTAAAGAAGTCGCACCGCACCGTGAGCGCAGCGCGCTGCCAACGCCGCATGAAATTCGTCATCACCTTGACGACTACGTCATCGGACAGGAGCAGGCCAAGAAAGTGCTGGCGGTAGCGGTCTATAACCACTACAAACGTCTGCGTAACGGCGACACCAGCAATGGCGTAGAACTGGGTAAAAGTAACATTCTGCTGATCGGCCCAACCGGTTCCGGTAAAACGCTGCTGGCTGAAACCCTGGCGCGCCTGCTTGATGTTCCGTTCACGATGGCGGATGCCACCACCCTGACCGAGGCCGGTTATGTGGGTGAGGACGTCGAAAACATCATCCAGAAACTGCTGCAGAAGTGCGATTACGACGTACAGAAAGCCCAGCGCGGGATTGTTTACATCGATGAGATCGACAAGATCTCCCGTAAATCTGACAACCCGTCCATTACCCGTGACGTATCGGGTGAAGGCGTACAGCAGGCACTGCTGAAGCTGATCGAAGGTACGGTTGCCGCGGTTCCGCCACAGGGTGGTCGTAAACATCCGCAGCAGGAGTTCCTGCAGGTTGATACCTCCAAGATCCTGTTCATCTGTGGCGGTGCGTTTGCTGGTCTGGACAAAGTTATCTCCCACCGTGTTGAAACCGGCTCCGGCATTGGTTTTGGCGCAACGGTGAAATCGACGTCCGAAAAACCAAACGAAGGCGAACTGCTGTCTCAGGTTGAACCGGAAGATCTGATCAAGTTCGGTCTGATCCCTGAATTCATCGGCCGTCTGCCGGTAGTGGCAACGCTGAATGAGCTGAGCGAAGACGCGCTGATCCAGATCCTGAAAGAGCCGAAAAATGCGCTGACCAAGCAGTATCAGGCGCTGTTCAATCTGGAAGGCGTCGATCTGGAATTCCGTGACGAAGCGCTGGATGCTATTGCCAAGAAAGCGATGGTCCGTAAAACCGGTGCGCGTGGTCTGCGTTCAATTGTTGAAGCGGCACTGCTCGACACCATGTACGATCTGCCGTCGATGGAAGACGTTGAGAAAGTGGTGATTGACGAGTCCGTGATTAGCGGCCAAACCAAGCCGCTGCTGATTTACGGCAAACCGGAAGCGCAGCAGGCATCTGGCGAATAATTAACCAAATCATACAAGCAGTTAATCAAAAAGGGGGGATTTTATCTCCCCTTTACTTTTTCCGTATTCATAGCGTTGAATGTGTGGGAAACATCCCCATATACTGGATACATGTTAATGGTTATGTGAAGCACAGTGACATGACCAGCTTACCTGGCGGACACTAACTAAGAGAGAGCTCTATGAATCCTGAGCGTTCTGAACGCATTGAAATCCCCGTATTGCCGTTGCGCGATGTGGTGGTTTATCCGCACATGGTCATACCCTTATTTGTAGGGCGGGAAAAATCTATCCGTTGCCTCGAAGCCGCCATGGATCATGATAAAAAAATCATGCTGGTGGCGCAGAAAGAAGCATCAACGGATGAGCCGGGTGTAAACGATCTTTTCACCGTCGGGACCGTGGCCTCTATTTTGCAGATGCTGAAGCTGCCTGACGGCACCGTAAAGGTGCTGGTAGAAGGCCTGCAGCGTGCGCGTATTACCACTCTGTCAGATGACGGCGAGCACTTCTCTGCAAAGGCAGAGTACCTTGATTCGCCTGAGCTTGATGAGCGTGAACAGGAAGTGCTGGTTCGCACCGCGATTAGCCAGTTTGAAGGCTATATCAAGCTGAACAAGAAAATTCCACCAGAAGTGCTGACGTCGCTGAACAGCATCGACGACCCTGCGCGTCTGGCGGACACCATCGCTGCACATATGCCGCTGAAGCTGGCTGACAAACAGTCCGTGCTGGAAATGTCCGACGTTAACGAACGTCTGGAATACCTGATGGCGATGATGGAGTCTGAGATCGATCTGCTGCAGGTTGAGAAGCGCATTCGCAACCGCGTCAAAAAGCAGATGGAGAAATCTCAGCGTGAGTACTATCTGAATGAGCAAATGAAGGCCATTCAGAAAGAGCTGGGCGAGATGGACGACGCTCCGGACGAAAACGAAGCGCTGAAGCGTAAGATCGACGCGGCGAAGATGCCGAAAGAGGCGAAAGAGAAGGCTGAAGCAGAACTGCAGAAGCTGAAAATGATGTCTCCAATGTCGGCTGAAGCGACCGTTGTACGCGGCTACATTGAGTGGATGGTGCAGGTTCCGTGGAACGCCCGCAGCAAGGTCAAAAAAGACCTGCGTCAGGCGCAGGAAATCCTGGATACCGATCACTACGGCCTGGAACGCGTGAAAGACCGCATTCTTGAGTACCTCGCGGTACAAAGCCGTGTAAACAAAATTAAAGGCCCAATTCTGTGCCTGGTTGGACCGCCGGGGGTGGGTAAAACCTCTCTGGGTCAGTCCATCGCCAAAGCGACCGGACGTAAGTATATCCGTATGGCGCTGGGTGGCGTACGCGATGAAGCGGAAATCCGCGGTCACCGCCGTACCTACATTGGCTCTATGCCGGGTAAACTGATCCAGAAGATGGCGAAAGTGGGGGTTAAAAACCCGCTGTTCCTGCTCGATGAGATCGACAAGATGTCGTCGGACATGCGCGGTGACCCTGCGTCTGCGCTGCTGGAAGTGCTTGATCCAGAACAGAACGTGGCGTTCAGCGATCACTACCTGGAAGTGGACTACGACCTGAGCGATGTGATGTTCGTGGCGACCTCCAACTCCATGAACATTCCGGCCCCGCTGCTGGACCGTATGGAAGTGATCCGTCTCTCCGGTTATACCGAAGATGAGAAGCTGAACATCGCTAAGCAGCACCTGCTGCCGAAACAGATTGAGCGTAACGCGCTGAAAGCCAACGAGCTGACCGTTGAGGACAGCGCGATTATCGGCATCATTCGCTACTACACCCGTGAAGCGGGCGTGCGTAGCCTTGAGCGTGAAATCTCCAAACTGTGTCGCAAAGCGGTGAAACAGCTGTTGCTGGATAAGAGCCTGAAACACATTGTGATTAACGGCGACAATCTGCATGCGTACCTGGGCGTTCAGCGCTTCGACTACGGTCGCGCGGACAACGAAAACCGCGTAGGCCAGGTGACTGGCCTCGCATGGACGGAAGTGGGCGGCGATCTGCTGACCATCGAAACCGCCTGTGTGCCGGGCAAAGGCAAGCTGACCTACACCGGCTCGCTGGGTGAAGTGATGCAGGAATCCATCCAGGCGGCGCTGACCGTGGTGCGCGCGCGCGCGGAGAAACTGGGTATCAACCCTGATTTCTACGAAAAACGCGACATCCACGTGCACGTTCCTGAAGGGGCGACGCCGAAAGATGGCCCAAGTGCGGGTATTGCCATGTGTACCGCTCTGGTTTCCTGCCTGACAGGTAACCCGGTGCGTGCCGATGTGGCAATGACCGGTGAAATCACGCTGCGTGGTCAGGTTCTGCCGATTGGTGGTTTAAAAGAAAAACTGCTGGCGGCACACCGCGGTGGGATCAAAACCGTATTGATCCCTTACGAAAACAAACGCGATCTGGAAGAGATTCCGGATAACGTGATTGCCGACCTGCAGATCCATCCTGTGAAACGAATTGAGGAAGTTCTCAGTCTCGCATTGCAGAATGAACCCTCCGGAATGCAGGTTGTAACCGCAAAATAGTGACCTCGCGCAAAGAGCGTCAATAAAAACAAGGCTGGTAAGTCATTTCGCACTTGCCAGCCTTTTTTTGTATAGCTAATTTAGATTGCTGATTAGGTCAGCCATCAACAACGGGTGTTGTAAGGTCATGGCAGGCCTGATATAACTGCTGCGCGGTCGCGTTGTGAAGGATTCAGGCGCGATATAAATTATAAAGAGAGGAAGAGAACAGTGAATAAATCTCAACTGATTGACAAAATTGCTGCTGGTGCTGATATTTCTAAAGCTGCAGCTGGACGTGCGTTAGATGCCTTAATTGCTTCTGTTACTGAATCTCTGCAGGCTGGGGACGACGTTGCACTGGTAGGCTTCGGTACTTTTGCTGTTAAAGAGCGTGCTGCCCGTACTGGCCGCAACCCTCAGACCGGTAAAGAGATCACCATTGCTGCTGCTAAAGTGCCGGGTTTCCGTGCAGGTAAAGCGCTGAAAGACGCAGTAAACTGATTGCTTTCCCGTTTCAGGGAAGCCGGAAAGTACAAGGGCGCATCATTTGATGTGCCTTTTTTGTTTGTCCAGACCTGATTTGTGCGAGTTTATGCGAGTTGTGGGCTGACAATCGCCCCGTTTTCTTGTCACAATACGCCTTCACGCGCGACGGGCAGGATTTTCCGTCAGCGTCAGGTAACCAGTCACCTACAGCGGAGTGTTGTTACACCATGATGGACAGCTTACGCACGGCTGCTAACAGTCTCGTGCTCAAGATTATTTTCGGTATCATTATCGTGTCGTTCATATTGACCGGCGTGAGCAGTTACCTTATTGGCGGTGGCGCAAACTACGCCGCAAAAGTGAATGGCCAGGAAATCAGCCGTGGTCAGTTCGAGAATGCTTTTGCCGGTGAACGTAACCGTATGCAGCAACAGCTGGGCGACCAATTCTCTGAACTGGCGGCGAACGAAGGGTACATGAAGACCCTGCGCCAACAGACACTGAACCGTCTTATCGACGAAGCGCTGCTTGATCAGTATGCCAAAAAACTGGGCCTTGGCATCAGTGATGAGCAGGTGAAAAAAGCCATCTTCTCCACGCAAGCCTTCCAGTCTAACGGTAAATTCGACAATGCGCGTTACAACAGCATCGTCAATCAGATGGGGATGACGGCCGATCAGTACGCTCAGGCGCTGCGTAACCAGCTGACTACCCAGCAGCTCATCAATGCCGTTGTGGGCACCGATTTCATGCTCAAAGGTGAAACGGACGAACTGGCCGCGCTGGTGGCGCAGCAGCGTGTTGTACGCGAAGCGACCATTGATGTGAACGCCCTGGCGGCGAAACAGCAGGTGAGCGATGCTGACGTTAACGCTTACTACGAGCAGAACAAGAATTCCTTTGTTTCTCCAGAGCAGTTCCGCGTGAGCTATATCAAGCTGGATGCGGCCGCACTGCAGGAAACCGCGTCTGATGCTGAAATCCAGTCTTACTACGATCAGCATCAGGATCAGTTCACTCAGCCGCAGCGTAACCGCTACAGCGTGATTCAGACGAAAACCGAGGCCGATGCTAAAGCGGTGCTGGATGAGCTGAACAAAGGCGCTGATTTCGCGACCGTTGCGAAAGCGAAATCCACCGACATTATCTCTGCGAAAAACGGCGGTGATATGGGCTGGCTGGAAGACGCGACCACTCCTGACGAGCTGAAAAATGCCGGTCTGAAAGAGAAAGGTCAGCTGTCAGGCGTCATTAAGTCTTCCGTTGGTTTCCTGGTCGTGCGTCTGGACGACATCACCGCGGCGAAAACCAAGCCGCTGGCTGACGTTCGCGATGATATCGCGGCGAAAGTGAAACAGGAAAAAGCGCTGGATGCCTATTACGCGCTGCAGCAGAAGGTGAGCGATGCTGCCAGCAACGACAACGAATCTCTGGCAGGTGCAGAGCAGGCGGCGGGCGTGAAGGCGGTTGAGACGGGCTGGTTTGGTCGTGACAACCTTCCGGAAGAGCTGAACTTCAAACCGGTTTCTGATGCTATCTTCAACGGCGGTCTGGTGGGTGAGAGCGGCACGCCGGGCAGTAACTCTGACATCATTACCGTCGACGGCGATCGTGCGTTTGTGTTGCGCGTCAGCGAACACAAGCCAGAAGCGGTCAAACCGCTGGCGGAAGTGAAGGATCAGGTTGTCGCTCAGGTTAAGCACAACAAAGCGGAACAGCAGGCGAAACTGGATGCTGAGAAGATTCTGTCTGACCTGAAAGCGGGTAAAGAAGACGCGCTGAAAGCGGCTGGCCTGAGCTTCGGTGAAGCGAAAACGCTGAGCCGTACCGGCCAGGACCCAATCAGCCAGGCCGCGTTTGGTCTGACGCTGCCTGCCAAGGACAAGCCAAGCTTCGGTACCACCACCGATACGCAGGGCAACGTCGTTCTGCTGGCGCTGGATGAAGTGAAAGCCGGCACCCTGCCAGAAGCGCAGAAGAAAGCAATGGTTCAGGGAATTACCCAGAACAATGCTCAGATTGCCTTCGAAGCCATGATGAGCAACCTGCGTAAAGAAGCCAAAATCAAGCTGGGTGATGTGATGACTCAGCAGCAGTAATTACGTGTCTGCTCGCAGATTTTCGTAACGCTCTGCAAAAACTAAAGGCCGCTTTCGCGGCCTTTTCCATTTCTGCAATCTGCTGTTTGTGCAGGTTTTAACTGGCGGATATCGTGACGTGGCTGTCAACAAACAAGGAGATAACAGCATGAAATGTGGATTCAAAGCACTGTTAATTACGCTGGCTATTGCCACCACCGGGATGAGTGCGGGTGCGATGGCGTCGGCCCCCGCCGCCAAAACACAAGCTACCCAGAGCAAGTCCGACGCGGCAGCGCCGGTGCAAGGGCAAACCAAAGCGACAGACGCCGGTAAAAGTGCGGATGATGACGGTACGCGGGTCAGTATCAATTCGGCCTCAGCGGAAGATCTCGCCCGCGCGATGAATGGCGTGGGCCTGAAAAAAGCGCAGGCCATCGTCAGCTACCGCGAAGAGTATGGTCCTTTCAAAACGGTCGACGATCTCAAGCAGGTGCCGGGCATGGGCAGCGCGCTGGTTGAGCGCAACCTCTCACACCTGACGTTGTAATTACGCAATTTCTTGCACTGCGGCAAAATTTTGCCAGGATAAAGAGGTCATACCAGTTATGACCTCTCTTCCTACAATAACAGTAAAGGCTATTGCGCTATGCAGACAAAAATCAAAGTACGCGGTTTTCATCTCGACGTTTATCAGCATGTGAACAACGCTCGCTATCTTGAGTTTCTTGAAGAAGCGCGCTGGGACGGGCTGGAAAACAGCGAAAGCTTTCAGTGGCTGACCGCGCACAACATCGCGTTCGTGGTCGTCAATATCAACATCAACTACCGACGTCCGGCCGTGCTGGGTGATGTGCTCACGGTCACCAGCCAGGTGCAACAGATCAATGGCAAAAGCGGGGTGTTAAGCCAGGTGGTGACGCTCGATCCAGAAGGGCAGGTGGTGGCAGATGCGCTGATCACGTTTGTCTGTATCGATCTGAAAACGCAGAAAGCGCTACCGCTGGAAGGGGAATTGCGGGAAAAGCTGGAGTTGATGATCGCGTAAGACATGTCAAGGCGTACTCGTGCTGTCGATACCTGTTTGCGACAGCACGGTCAAGTAGCCCTATTTAAGACCGGTCTTTTTCTGCATCGCGGCCATCACGCCGGATTTATCGGCAAGATAGTGGTTTAGCCCATTAGCGCGCAGATTACAGGCCGCACACTGGCCGCAACCGTCGCCTTTGATACCGTTATAGCAGGTGAGCGTTTCGCTGCGAACAAGGTCCAGCTTGCCCCAGTAGTCCGCCAGCGCCCAGGTTTCGGCTTTATCCAGCCACATGAGCGGAGTTTCAAACCGCGTCTCTTTCGCCATCCCCAGATTGACGGCGTGGTTTAACGCTTTCACGAACTCATCGCGACAGTCCGGGTAGCCGGAGAAGTCGGTCTCGCACACGCCCGTGATCACCGCTTCGGCTTTTACCTGGTAGGCATAGATCGCCGTAAGGGTCAGGAAGAGGATATTACGGCCCGGCACGAAGGTGTTTGGAATGCCGCTGGCATCGGGTTCGTAGTCAGGTACCGGGATACTGTCGCGGGTGAGGCTGCTCACGGCCAGTTCATTTAACAGCGTAACGTCCAGCACCTTGTGCGCGCGTGCGCCCAGTTTCAGGGCTAGTTCACGAGCAACGTCGATTTCAGCGCGATGACGCTGACCATAATCGAAAGTGACACAGTGAACTTCATCGTACTGATGAAGGGCTTGGACCAGGCAGGTAGTAGAGTCTTGTCCTCCGCTGAACACGACGACGGCACGTTTCATAAATCATCTCGACTGTTACGGTAAAAACGTTATGTTACCGTCTGACCACGACGGCGACCAGCTTCTTCACGATTTGGGAGCGGGCAGCCAGGCTTCGGTAAAGTCAAACCAGCCGCGGGTGTTGAGGCGTATACCATTCACGCCAGGCGGAGCACTGATTTGGTATTGATAATTAAAGAGTGGCGTCAGCACCGCACTCTCCATTAGCCGGTTGAAGATGGCTTGCAGCCCCGCGTGTCTATCCCGAGCCTCGGCCTGAGTCTGTACTGCATCCAGCGTGGCTTGCAGATGAGCGTAAGCCGGAGCGCTAAGAACGTGCGGCCAGAGGGCATCGCAGCGCAGCCACTGTTCAAGCGTATATTCCGGCGCTTCGCCAATTAGCCTGTCCCCCATCATGATGTCTGCATCGGCAAGCTCCAGGCATCCGTCCCACGTCTTGGCGTCGTGAAAGATGACGGTCAGTTCACACCCCTGTAGCGTCAGGTATGCTTTCAACTGGCTGGCCATGGTGTGAAGCTCAACAGGGAGATGGTAAACCAGCGTCAACGCCTCAGGGAGGGTTACGTCCGATAGATCAGGCCATTCGGGGATTGTCCAGTCGGGAAGCAGTTCCTGGGTGGGCGTGATGAGCCCTTCGTTTAGCGGAAGTGTGTGGAGAAGCCTGGAGAGATGAATGATATTGATAAGCCGTTTTGCCTGGATCTCACTCAGGCGCGCGCTCTGTTTTAGCGTGAGGTAACAGAACCCCAGGCTGGTGCTGCTGCTTACCAGCCGCAGACTTTCCAGCTCGTCAGCCTCGCCGATCGCGATTTGCACCGGGTGGCGACAGCTGGTGCCCAGGCTGTAATCAAAAAGCTGGGGAGTGATCCAGTATTCGATGGCTTTGAGCAGCGGATGGCTCAGGTGATACTGCTCATGGCTTTCCAGACGAACCAGGTCGGGCTCAAAGCCGGCCAGCCGAAACGGGCCACTGCCAACCGCAGGATGGTCGGGATGCGCCAGACGGCTACAGTAGGTTGCCAGCCTGTGCGGCAGCCAGTAGTCCGGTTGATGCAGCGTAAACGTCAGACACTGTGGATGCGTTGTTTCAATGCATAAGACGCTCTGAAACAGAGTGCGCAGGGCAGGAAGCGTCAACAGCGCTGTCAGACTTCGCTGGAGTTGCGCCGTTTCTATTTTATCGCCGTTATGCCAGTGCAGGGTGGAGCGAATGTAGAAATGCCAGCGCAGGCCGTCATCAGAGACATCCCAGTGATGCGCCAGATCGCCCGCGGGTTCACTGCTGTTACCGTTAAAACGCGTCAGGCCTGAGAAGACCTGTCCCGCCAGATGCTGCTCTGCCCGGCCCGGTAAAAACCCCGGCTGAAGCGGCTCCAGCGAGCGATAGTAGGGAATGCGCAGCGTCGGCGTGTCGTTTTGCCACTGCCCGCCCAAAAAAGGATGCAGTAATGACCGCAGCGCTTCAGGGGCAAGCTGGGCCAGTTCCAGCGCGTTATGCTGCTGCCCGCTTTTCAGCGCCTCTTCCATCATCGCATTACGCAGTGACTCCGGGGCGACATGGAACGTTAGCTCACCGCGCTTACCGCGGCCAGACTGCGCTCGCCAGCTGAGCCAGCCCGCTTCCTGAGCCTGGCGCAGCAGGGTTCGGACATGCCGCTCGCTGCAAAAACAGCGGGCGGCAAGCTCGCTGATGGTGACCTGTTGCGTTGCACCCAGGGAAGGCTGCCAGAGGCGGTGATACTGGTTGAGTCGATTGAGCTGGCGCATAAGAAACCCGGAACAATAATTATCATCTATTCACTATTACTTCCGTATATCTCACACGATACTGATGCACAAGTTAACCGCATCACATTTCGGGAGTAATCATGGCTCGGCTCGCTGCATTTGATATGGACGGTACGCTGTTAATGCCGGATCACCGTTTAGGGGAAAAAACCCTGAACACGCTGAAGCGCCTGCACGAGCGTCATGTCACCCTGACGTTTGCCACTGGCCGCCATGTGCTGGAGATGCGCCATTTGCTGGGGGCGTTCTCCCTCGACGCCTTTCTGATCACCGGCAACGGGACGCGCATTCACTCCGTAGAAGGCGATGTGCTGCACCGGCAGGATCTCAACCCGGAAGTGGCGGACATCGTTCTGCACAGCACCTGGGACACGCAGGCCAGCGTCCACGTCTTTAACGATCGGGGCTGGTTCACCGGAAGCGAAATCCCGGAATTATTGCACGCGCATGTTTACAGCGGCTTTAAATACCAGCTTATCGATCTGCGTCGGATCCCCGCCCATGCGGTAACTAAGATCTGCTTCTGCGGCGATCACGACGATCTGTGCCGCTTAAGGATTCAGCTGAATGAGGCGCTGGGCGACCGGGCGCACCTGACCTTCTCGGCGGTGGATTGTCTGGAAGTGCTGCCGGTGGGCTGTAACAAAGGCTCCGCTCTGGCGGTGCTGAGCGACCACCTGGGCTTAACGCTGCAGGAGTGTATGGCGTTTGGTGACGCCATGAACGACCGCGAAATGCTGGGTAGCGTAGGTCGCGGTCTGATCATGGGGAATGCGATGGCGCAGCTGAAAGCAGAACTTCCCCATCTGCCGGTTATTGGCCACTGCCGCAATGAAGCAGTGTCCCATTTTTTGACACATTGGCTGGACAACAACAACCTCCCGTATTCCCCCGAATAGTGAGACCCTTCCAGCAAGCCAGACTTAGGTCTGGCTTTTTTTATTTCACAAGCTGTGCAATCTGCGCTTTCCACGGGGCGATATCGCCGATGTTGGCCTGCACCCACTCCGCGTTGTAGTAGGTATCGAGATAACGCTCGCCGCTGTCGCACAGCAGCGTGACGATGGAACCGGTGCGGCCCTCTTCGCGCATACGGGCGGCAAGCTGCAGTGCGCCCCACATATTTGTGCCCGTCGATGCACCCACCTTGCGGCCCAGCTGCGTTTCCAGCCAGTGCGCCGTTGCCACGCTTGCGGCATCCGGCACGCGAATCATCTCATCCACGACGTCGGGGATGAAAGAGGGCTCCACGCGCGGGCGGCCAATCCCTTCAATTTTACTGCCCACCGGGCTGCGCAGACCGGCATCGCGGTTTTGCCAGTAGTCGAGGAACACGGAGTTCTGCGGGTCAACCACCATCAGTTGGGTATCGTAGCCCTGACAGCGGATATAGCGTCCAATCGTGGCTGACGTGCCGCCGGTACCGGCGCTCATGACGATACAGGACGGAACCGGATGCGGTTCGTGGGTCATCTGGCGGAAAATACTGTCGGCAATGTTGTTATTGCCGCGCCAGTCCGTCGCGCGCTCGGCGAAGGTGAACTGGTCCATATAGTGGCCGTTCAGCTCGCGGGCCAGCATTTCGGAGGCTGCGTAGATTTCGCAGGCGCTTTCCACAAAGTGGCAGCGTCCGCCGTAAAATTCGATCTGTTCGATTTTGCGTTTTGCGGTGCAGGACGGCATTACCGCGATAAACGGCAGGCCCAGCAGGCGGGCGAAATAGGCTTCGGACACCGCCGTTGAACCGGACGAAGATTCAATAATAGTGGTGCCTTCTTTAATCCAGCCGTTACATAAACCGTATAAAAACAGCGAGCGCGCCAGGCGATGCTTCAGGCTGCCGGTGGGATGGGTGCTTTCATCTTTCAGATAGAGCTGAATGCCGTCAAATCCCGGCAGGGAAAGGCGAATCAGGTGCGTATCCGCCGAGCGCTGATAGTCGGCATTGATTTCGCTGATCGCATGTTTAACCCAGGTGCTATTCATCATCGTTATCCGTTTGTCATTTTGTGCCTAGGATAGCGAAAAGCACAGAAAAAATTGTTGCTATCTGGCCTTTAAAATAGAATGAAGAGAGAAAAATTTTCTCTGTGAGGTGGGTATGCTAGATAAAATTGACCGCAAGCTCCTTTCATTGCTGCAAAATGACTGTACCCTCTCTTTGCAGGCGCTGGCAGATGCCGTTAATCTGACCACCACCCCGTGCTGGAAGCGGCTTAAGAAGCTGGAAGATGACGGCATTCTTCTGGGGCGCGTCGCGTTGTTAGATCCCGAAAAACTGGGGCTTGGGCTGACGGCGTTTGTGCTGATAAAAACCCAGCATCACAGCAGCGACTGGTATTGCCGCTTCGTCACCCAGGTGTCGGAGATGCCCGAGGTGCTCGGTTTCTGGCGAATGGCCGGAGAGTACGATTACCTGATGCGCGTCCAGGTGGCCGACATGAAGCGCTATGATGATTTCTACAAGCGGCTGGTGAACAGCGTCCCGGGCTTGTCGGACGTCACCTCAAGCTTCGCCATGGAACAGATTAAATACACCACAGCATTACCTATTGAATAACTTCGTAAAATACCTTCAGGAACAAACCGCGTGCGATTATTTGCCCAACTAAGCTGGTACTTTCGTCGGGAGTGGCAACGCTACCTCGGCGCAGTATTCCTGCTTATTATCATTGCCATCCTACAGCTGATCCCGCCGAAAGTGGTAGGGTACGTCGTGGATGGCGTCACCGAACAGCATTACACCACCGCACGGGTGTTGATGTGGGTCGGCACGCTGGTGCTGACGGCCGTCATTGTTTATCTGCTGCGCTACGTCTGGCGCGTGCTGCTGTTTGGTGCGTCCTATCAGCTGGCCGTTGAGCTGCGTGAAGATTTTTACCGCCAGCTGAGCCGACAGCATCCCGAATTTTATCTGCGTCATCGCACCGGGGATCTCATCGCCCGCGCGACAAACGACGTCGATCGCGTGGTCTTTGCCGCCGGGGAAGGGGTGCTGACGCTGGTGGACTCGCTGGTGATGGGCTGTGCGGTGCTGATCGTGATGTCCACGCAGATCAGCTGGCAGCTAACCCTGCTCGCCCTGCTGCCTATGCCGATCATGGCGCTGGCGATCAATCGCTATGGTGAACAGCTGCACGAGCGCTTTAAGCTGGCGCAGGCGGCGTTTTCATCTCTGAACGATCGCACCCAGGAGAGCATGACCAGCATCCGCATGATCAAAGCGTTTGGTCTGGAAGACCGGCAGTCTGCGCTGTTTGCCGCCGATGCGGCAGACACGGGGGCGAAAAACATGCGCGTCGCGCGTATCGACGCCCGTTTTGATCCGACGATTTATATCGCAATCGGCATGGCAAATATGCTGGCCATTGGCGGCGGAAGCTGGATGGTGGTGCAGGGCACGCTTACCCTGGGGCAATTGACCAGCTTTGCGATGTATCTGGGTCTCATGATCTGGCCGATGCTGGCGCTGGCCTGGATGTTTAACATCGTGGAGCGCGGGAGCGCCGCCTACAGCCGCATTCGCGCCATGCTGGCCGAAGCGCCGGTGGTCATCGACGGTAGCGAAGCCGTACCGGAAGGGCGCGGCGTCATGACCGTCGACGTCCGCAAGTTTGTCTATCCGCATACGGAGCATCCGGTGCTGGAGAACGTCAGCTTTACCCTGCAGCCAGGGCAAATGCTGGGCATCTGCGGCCCGACGGGATCCGGCAAAAGTACCGTACTCTCTCTGCTTCAGCGCCACTTTGACGTCACCGAGGGCGATATCCGCTTCCACGATATTCCCCTGACCAGACTGCTGCTTGACGAGTGGCGCGGTCGCCTGGCGGTCGTCAGCCAAACGCCGTTTTTATTTTCGGACACCGTGGCGAACAACATTGCCCTGGGACGCCCTGCGGCAACTCAGGAAGAAATTGAGCATGTGGCGCGTCTGGCCAGCGTACATGATGATATTTTGCGTCTGCCGCAGGGGTACGAAACGGAAGTCGGGGAACGCGGCGTCATGCTGTCCGGCGGGCAAAAGCAGCGTATCTCGATTGCCCGCGCGCTGCTGCTGAACGCTGAAATTCTGATCCTGGATGATGCGCTTTCCGCCGTGGATGGCCGTACCGAGCATCAGATCCTGCATAACCTGCGCCAGTGGGGCGACGGACGCACGGTGATAATCAGCGCCCACCGTTTGTCGGCGCTCACCGAAGCCAGCGAAATTGTGGTCTTACAGCACGGGCACATTGCCCAGCGCGGGCAGCATGAAACGCTTACCGAGCAGCCGGGCTGGTATCGCGATATGTACCGCTATCAACAGCTTGAGGCGGCGCTGGACGATGCACCGGAGCAGAATGAGGAGGCCGCCAATGCGTAAGATCGGAACGATGTGGCCAACGCTCAAACGTCTGCTGGCCTACGGCTCGCCGTGGCGTAAACCGCTCTCCGTGGCCGTGCTTTTACTCTGGATTGCGGCGATTGCTGAAGTGAGCGGTCCGCTGCTCATCAGCTATTTTATCGACAACATGGTCGCCAAAAGCTATCTGCCGCTGGGGCTGGTGGCGGGCTTAGGCGTGGCCTACGTTGGCTTACAGCTGACGGCAGCAGGGCTGCACTATGCGCAGTCGCTGCTGTTTAACCGTGCAGCCGTGGGCGTTGTTCAGCAGCTGCGTACGGATGTAATGGACGCGGCGCTTCGCCAGCCGCTCAGCGAATTTGATATCCAGCCGGTCGGGCAGGTGATTTCGCGCGTGACCAACGATACCGAGGTGATCCGCGATCTGTACGTCACCGTGGTGGCAACCGTACTGCGCAGCGCGGCGCTGATTGGCGCGATGCTGGTGGCGATGTTCAGCCTCGACTGGCGCATGGCGCTGGTGGCGATCGCTATTTTCCCGGCGGTGCTGATTGTCATGGTCATTTACCAGCGCTACAGCACGCCGATTGTGCGTCGGGTGCGCGCGTATCTGGCCGACATCAACGATGGCTTCAACGAAGTGATCAACGGCATGAGCGTCATCCAGCAGTTCCGCCAGCAGGCGCGCTTTGGCGAGCGCATGGGCGAAGCCAGCCGATCGCACTACATGGCGCGCATGCAGACGCTGCGGCTCGACGGTTTCCTGCTGCGTCCGCTGCTCAGCCTTTTCTCTGCGCTGGTGCTTTGCGGGCTG
Source organism: Enterobacter sp. AG326 (assembly GCF_004362415.1). Classification (NCBI taxonomy): domain Bacteria; kingdom Pseudomonadati; phylum Pseudomonadota; class Gammaproteobacteria; order Enterobacterales; family Enterobacteriaceae; genus Enterobacter; species Enterobacter sp. AG326. Next base: position 164,629 of record NZ_SNXG01000006.1, read on the forward strand.
CTGATGCTCTTTGGCCTGAGCTCAAACGGTACGATCGAAGTGGGCGTGCTGTACGCCTTTATTAGCTATCTGGGACGCCTTAACGAGCCGCTGATCGAGCTCACCACCCAGCAATCGATGCTGCAACAGGCGGTAGTTGCCGGTGAACGCGTGTTTGAGCTGATGGACAGGCCGCGCCAGGCCTACGGCAATGACGAGCGACCTCTGCAAAGCGGGACTATCGCCTTTGATAACGTCTCGTTTGCCTATCGCGAAGACCGGCTGGTGCTGCAGGACATCACGCTTGACGTTCCGTCGCGCGGTTTCGTGGCGCTGGTGGGGCATACCGGCAGCGGTAAGAGCACGCTTGCAAGCCTGTTGATGGGCTATTACCCGGTCACGCACGGCGAAATCCGCCTCGACGGGCGCCCGCTCGCGTCTCTCAGCCACACCGTGTTGCGTAAAGGCGTCGCGATGGTGCAGCAGGATCCGGTCGTGCTGGCCGATACCTTCTACGCGAACGTGACCCTTGGCCGAGACTACTCCCAGGAGCAGGTCTGGGACGTGCTGGAGAAAGTGCAGCTGGCAGAGCTGGCGCGCGGGTTTAGCGATGGGATCAATACCAAACTGGGCGAGCAGGGGAACAATCTCTCCGTCGGGCAAAAGCAGCTCCTGGCGCTGGCGCGGGTGCTGATTGAAACGCCGCAGATTCTGATTCTGGATGAAGCCACGGCCAGTATTGATTCCGGCACCGAGCAAGCCATCCAGCAGGCGCTGGCCGCCGTACGTGACCATACCACGCTGGTGGTGATTGCCCACCGTCTTTCCACGATCGTCGATGCCGATACCATTCTGGTGCTACATCGCGGACAGGCCGTTGAACGCGGTACGCACCGTGAACTGCTGGAAGCAAAAGGGCGCTACTGGCAGATGTACCAGCTGCAGCTGGCGGGCGAAGAGCTGGCGGCCAGCGTGCGCGATGAAGAGTCGCTTAGCGCCTGATGCACTAAAATGAGGCGTCGCGCTAACAGTCATTCCTGTTGGTGCAAAACTGAAACGCACCCTGCACCGGCATGGTGCGTTTTTTTTCATCTGTTCGTTTATTACGGCCGCGTAATGCTCTGTGCGCCGCCGTTCCCCCTCGTTTTCATTTCTGGCACACCCCTTGCAATACCTTCTGCGTAAGCTACGGCCATTACCGAATTCTGACTGGAGGGGATCTATGAAGCTGGTTACGGTTGTAATCAAACCATTCAAACTCGAAGACGTGCGTGAAGCGTTGTCTTCAATGGGTATTCAGGGACTGACTGTCACCGAAGTGAAAGGCTTTGGTCGTCAGAAGGGTCATGCCGAGCTTTATCGCGGGGCGGAATACAGCGTTAACTTTCTGCCAAAAGTAAAAATTGATGTCGCGATTGCTGACGATCAGCTTGATGAAGTCATTGATGTCATTAGCAAAGCGGCCTATACCGGCAAAATTGGCGACGGCAAAATTTTCGTTGCCGAACTGCAGCGCGTCATTCGCATTCGTACCGGCGAATCTGACGAAGCGGCTCTGTAAGTAACTCCTGGCACACAGTGATAGGGATCGAGAAAATGAAGATAGCAACACTCAAAACGGGTCTGGGTTCGCTGGCACTGCTGCCGGGCCTGGCGCTGGCTGCTACCCCTGCGGTGGTCGACAAAGCCGATAACGCCTTTATGATGATCAGCACCGCGCTGGTGCTGTTCATGTCCATTCCGGGCATTGCGCTGTTCTACGGCGGCCTGATCCGTGGCAAAAACGTTCTCTCCATGCTGACGCAGGTTGCCGTGACGTTCGCACTGGTCTGCGTGCTGTGGGTGGTTTACGGTTACTCGCTGGCGTTCGGCACGGGCAATGCGTTCTTTGGTAACTTCGACTGGGTGATGCTGAAAAATATTGAGCTGACCGCGCTGATGGGCAGTTTCTATCAGTACATTCACGTTGCGTTCCAGGGCTCCTTCGCCTGTATTACCGTCGGGCTGATTGTGGGCGCGCTCGCCGAGCGTATTCGTTTCTCTGCCGTGCTGATCTTCGTGGTGGTCTGGATGACGCTCTCCTATGTGCCTATTGCGCACATGGTCTGGGGTGGCGGTCTGCTGGCAACGCACGGCGCGCTGGACTTTGCGGGCGGTACCGTTGTACACATCAACGCCGCGGTAGCGGGCCTGGTGGGTGCCTACCTGATTGGCAAACGCGTGGGCTTCGGTAAAGAAGCGTTCAAACCGCACAACCTGCCGATGGTGTTTACCGGTACGGCTATCCTCTACTTTGGCTGGTTTGGCTTCAACGCAGGCTCAGCGAGTGCAGCAAACGAAATTGCCGCGCTGGCCTTCGTGAACACCGTTGTGGCCACGGCGGGTGCAATCCTCTCCTGGGTGTTTGGCGAGTGGGCGGTACGCGGTAAACCTTCTCTGCTGGGTGCCTGTTCGGGGGCCATTGCCGGTCTGGTTGGCATTACGCCAGCGTGTGGTTATGTCGGCGTGGGTGGCGCGCTGCTGGTCGGCCTGGTGTCCGGTCTGGCGGGTCTGTGGGGCGTGACCGCACTGAAACGTGTGCTGCGCGTTGACGACCCGTGCGATGTGTTTGGTGTTCACGGCGTGTGCGGCATCGTGGGTTGTATCATGACCGGTATCTTCGCCGCGAAATCGCTCGGTGGCGTTGGCTACGCAGAAGGCGTGACCATGGTTCATCAGGTGCTGGTGCAGCTGGAAAGTATTGCTCTCACCGTTGTCTGGTCTGCCGTTGTCGCTTTCATTGGCTATAAGCTGGCGGATATGACGGTTGGTCTGCGCGTACCGGAAGAGCAGGAGCGCGAAGGTCTGGACGTCAACAGCCACGGCGAGAATGCGTATAACGCATAATAAACAGCAAAACGGCAACTTCGGTTGCCGTTTTTAATGTGTATTCCCTCTCCCTGTGGGAGAGGGGCAGCACAACATCAACCTCTGTTACGCATTACCCCTTCCTGCACCGTAGAAGCCACCAGCACGCCGTCCTGCGTATAAAACTCCCCGCGCACAAACCCGCGAGCGCTTGACGCTGACGTACTCTCCACGCTGTAGAGCAGCCACTCATTCATGTTGAACGGACGATGGAACCACATGGAGTGATCGATCGTCGCGACCTGCATCCCTTTTTCAAGGAACCCGACGCCGTGCGGCTGCAGCGCCACCGGCAGGAAGTTGAAATCTGACGCATACCCCAGCAGGTACTGATGCACGCGGAAATCTTCCGGCACGGTCCCGTTAGCCCGGATCCAGACCTGGCGCTTCGGTTCGGCGGGGTGGCCTTTCATCGGGTTGTGGAACTCAACCGGGCGGATCTCCAGCGGCTTATCGCAGAGAAACTTCTCTTTGACCTGCGGCGGAAGCAGATGCGCCAGCGCGCGAGCGATATCGGTCTCTGATTTTAGATCGTCTGGCGCGGGTGCTGGCGGCATCACTTTTTGATGCTCGTAGCCGGGTTCCGGCGCCTGGAAAGAGGCGGTCATGTAAAAGATCGGCTTGCCGCTCTGAATGGCCGCAACGCGGCGAGCGCTGAAGCTGTTGCCGTCTCTCAGGACTTCCACGTCATACACAATCGGTTTTGCGCTATCGCCAGGGCGTAAGAAATAGCTGTGGAATGAATGCACCAGACGGTCTGCCGGGACAGTCTCCTTTGCTGCGTACAGTGCCTGTCCGACGACTTGCCCCCCGAAAACCTGACGTAAGCCGAGATCTTCGCTCTGTCCGCGAAAGAGTCCTTCCTCAATTTTTTCCAGATTCAGTAACGTCAGCAGATTGTTCAGTGCCTGACTCATAGTTGTCCTCAATAAACGCCGTAGCGAAAGATAGGCAGAGTATAACGCAGAAATGAAAGTGGTCCGATGGGTAGAATAATCTGAATATCGGCACGTTTTCAGGCATAAATCGGTGATCTGTGCCACACTTGGATACGTTATGTGATTGAAACGACATCGGATGGGATCGATCCCGCTGGTGCATTGATAAGGAGACTTCAATGAAACTCGTGCCCATGCTAAGTGGTGTAGCTATTGCGGTGGCGTTGTCCGCCTGTGCCGATAAGAGTGCCCAGGTGCCGGTACCAGCAGCAGACCCGAACGGGATTAATACCCTTTCACAGCAATCCATTCAGCAGCCTAATGTTTCCGGTACCATCTGGATTAAACAGAAAGTTGCGCTGCCGCCGGATGCGGTATTAACAGTAACGCTGTCTGATGCTTCTCTGGCTGACGCGCCGTCGAAAGTCGTGGCCCAGCGCGCCGTTCGTACTGAAGGCAAGCAGGCGCCGTTTAGCTTCGTATTGCCGTATAACCCGTCGGACGTGCAGCCTAACGCCCGTATCCTGCTGAGCGCAGCGGTAACCATCAACGGCAAGCTGGTCTTTATCACCGATACGGTCCAGGAAGCGATCAACAACGGCGGGACCAAAGTCGACCTGAACCTGGTGCCGGTACAGCAGACCGAAGTGCCGGTCGCACCGCAAACCAATCAGCCGTCCCTGCCAACCCCGCCGACTCAGATGTAATTTCTGCATTTCCCCTCTCCTCCGGGAGAGGGGTCAATATACCCAGCGAAATTTCTGCAAATCGATCTGACCCGACCCTGACACCTGCACACCCTCTGAAAGTAACGCCTGACGCTGACGCTGGAGATCCGGCCCGGTGAGCGAAATGGCGCCATGACGATTCACCACCCGATGCCAGGGCAGCGTACTGCCTTCCGGCAGCCGTTTCAGGACGCCGCCAACCTGTCGCGCCGCGCGCGGGGAACCGGCCAGACGCGCGACATCACCATAGGTGGTGACGTAGCCTTCCGGGATTGAGGCCACGATTTGCCATACGCGCTGTGGAAAGGAGTCGTGTTCGTCCATACCTTTACCTGTGGAGAGTGTCTGGAAAGCTATGGTAAACGAAGATCTTCTTGATTGCTGCGCCTCATTGCGCAAGAAACCAGCATCCGGTTGCTGGTCGCTTGCAATTGGGCTTTAGCACAGGGATAATGCGCCAGCGCGTTGGTTATCAACGCTCTCAATGGGGGCTCTGTTGGTTCTCCCGCAACGCTACTCTGTTCACCAGGTCAGGTCCGGAAGGAAGCAGCCAGGGCAGACGACGTGTGTGCCGGGATGTAGCTGGCAGGGCCCCCACCCATTTCTGCCCTCATAAGATTCTTCAGCTTCACTTCTCCCTAAAATCATTATTCCACAATAAAATTACGCCTATATCGTGTAATATATATTTCATTGTATTGAAATATTATTGTCATAAACCTGTAATAATAGACTGTCATTTTATAATTGGACGGTTATTTACTTCCATAACTCAAAAAAATATATATCTGGATAACATTGTTAACTTCGTGTATTAAATAAAGTACTTGTTCCGAAGGGAAGTGACAAACATGGCTACAGCTGTATTAAACGTTAAGATTGATGACGCGCTAAAAGAAAGGCTTCGCCATTATGCGGAAGTCAATAACGAGAATTTAAGCGTGACGACAGAGAAACTGCTGCTGCTGGCATTCGAAGCAGTAGAAGAGGCGGGAGTATCGGAAGAGGATATTGATAATCAGCATACGGAAGAAGAGAGTGTTTCTCCATTTACTCCTAAAGAAATCAAGGCTCTACGTAAAATTCTGAAGAAGAGAAAATGAAACAACAACTGTCAACCGCCAGTGACTACAACGAGGCCTGCGATCTGTTGCGTTCAGGCTACGTGAAGCATGTACGTCTTGGCTGGAATGTTGGAAGCGATGAGTTCTTTCGAATTGCGTCTGACTGGTGTGATACCGGTGCAAAAATTAAGAAAGACGGTGATAACTTCGTTATTTCACTAAAAGGCTTTCCTATTCCCCCTCAGCATTAAACCCTGACCAGTGAAAACTGCTGACTGCATATGTTACAGTCAGCAGTTTTTATTTTATGATCTGCTTCAAATATTTTAATATTAGATCACGCTGCGTTTTAACGATGGCACGTTTTTATTCAGGGCGAGCCATAACGGTTTGATCCTCAGTAACGCCTGCTCAAGCTCTGTCGATTCCAGCGAGAAGGGCATACGTAAATAGCGGTCAAACGCCCCCGATAAACCAAATCGCGTCCCGGTTCCCAGGTTAATCCCGATTATTTCTGCCCGCGCGGCAAGCTGTGTCGCCAGCATGCCCGGAAGCTCTATCCAGTAAGAGAGCCCGCCTTCCGCCTCGTGGAATTTCCACTCCGGGAAATGTTCGCGCAGCAGGTCACCGCATCGATCGCGCCGTTCCGCCAGCATCTTCCGGCGTGCGGGCAGAAACGTCTCGCTGTTGTTAATGAGCCACTGCATTGCCAGCTGTTCGAGCAGCGGCGAGCCTAAATCCAGGGTATCCCGCGTCTGGGCAAGCGTGGCGATGACGCGCGATGAGGCGCGGATCCAGCCGAGACGCAGCCCGCCCCAGAAGCTTTTTCCGGCAGAGCCTAAGGTGATGACGGTGGCCTGCGGGTTAAAGGCGGCCAGCGGCGGCGGCGGGGGCGCATCAAACCAGAGATCCACCATCGTTTCATCCACCACCAGCACCGTGCGGGTTTGGGCTGCGATATCCGTGATAGCCTGACGGGTGGCGATATCCATACAGCGCCCGGTCGGATTATGAAAATCTGGCATCAGGTAGGCCAGGCGCGGCGCCGTCTGGGCAAGCGTTGCCGCGAAGCCATACGTATCCCAGCCGGTTTCCGGCAGCGACACCCCGACTGGCCGACACTGCGCCCCCTGAATGGCGGCAATCGCCAGCGGATAGGTGGGATGATCGACCACGACGCGGTCCCCCGGCCCGGTCATCATCCGCAGCACCAGCGCTAAGCCGCTGACGGCGCCATTGACCACCATCACTTCGTCTGCGCGGGTGGGAAGACCCCGCGCGGTATAGCGCGCAGCGATGGCCTCCCGCAGCGTCGGCAGCCCAAGCTGATCGTAGCCCGTCAGCGAGAGATGCGGGGTAATGGCCGTGAGCGCATGGGCATAAGCCTGATGGATCTCCGGCCCGGCATTCAGGGCGGCAGTGGAGAGATCCAGGGCGGCGCTCGCCGCGGAAAGGGTCGGAACGGCGCGCGTGTCAGGGAGAATGACCCGTGACCCGCTGCCGTGGCGGCTTTCAAGGTACCCTTCTTCACGCAGGTGGGCGAGGGCGCTGCTGACGGTGGTTCGGCTCACGTCCAGCGCCGTGGCCAGCTCACGCTCGCCCGGCAGCCGGGTATTCAGTGCCAGACGTCCATCAAGGATTAACAGACGCAGCGCGTCGGCCAGCTGTCGCCAGAGCGGGGTGCGGGATGAGGCTTGCTGCCAGTGGCCTAAAAGGCGTACCAGAGACTGGCTTCCGAAGCGACGTGATGACATATGCAGTCCACTATTTGAAAACTGGACATTAATCATAGTGCCATTTTAGGTCAGGATGAAAGCCTGGTTCACTGGAGAAGATAAAAATGGTACGTCGTCTGCTACAACTCTATGTCGGTTTAGGACTGTATGGTCTTTCCACCGCGATGTTTATTCGTTCCGATTTGGGTGTCGATCCCTGGGATGTATTTCACCTTGGGGTGGGGATGCAGCTGGGGATGACTATCGGGACGGTGATCATTTTAGTCGGCGCTGCGGTACTGCTGCTGTGGATCCCGCTGCGCCAGCTGCCGGGCCTTGGCACGATCAGCAACGTGATTTGTATCGGTCTGGCGGCGGACGCCAGCATGGCGCTTATCCCGGAACTGGATTCGCTAGCCGTTCGAATTGCTTTCCTGGTGTCGGGCATCGTGATGAACGCGATTGCGACAAGCATGTACATCGGAGCTGGTTTCGGGCCAGGCCCGCGCGACGGTCTGATGACCGGCATTCACGCCCGGCTGGGGTGGTCCATTCGCAGCGTGCGCACCTCAATTGAAGTCTCCGTCCTGCTGATTGGGTGCGTGCTTGGCGGCACGTTTGGGGTGGGAACCGTACTGTATGCCCTGACCATTGGCCCGCTTATTCAGCTCTGTCTGCCCTGGTTCCGCCAGAAGCCACGCATTGCCGAAATACCCCAGCCGGAGCGGGTTGTTTAATTTTGCGAAGCGCTCACATGTTTTAACGGCGTCGCTGTGCCAGAATAGACGCTTCGAAAATCGCGATGCCAGAAAGCATGAAAGCAATCACTCTCTATGATGTCGCCCTCCTTGCGGGGGTTTCTTATCAGACCGTTTCCCGCGTCATTAACGACGCGGAACATGTGTCTGCCCGCATGCGAGAAAAGGTGCAGCAGGCGATGGCGGAGCTGCACTACGTTCCTAACCTTCGGGCGCAGCAGCTGGCGGGAAAACGCACCCGTACGCTGGGCCTCATCACCACCGACCTGGCCCTGCACGCGCCTTCGCAAATTGTGTCGGCGGTCAAATCGCGTGCGGCGGAACAGGGGGCGAGCGTCCTGATTTCCATGGTGGAGCAACCCCAGCAGTGTCAGGCCGCGCTTCAGACGCTGCTGGCACAGCGGGTGGACGCGCTGCTGGTGAATGTGCCGCTTGACGATCCGCTCGCCGAAGAGCTCGGGGCGCTGGCGTCACCCGTCCCGGTGCTGTTCCTCGATGTGGCGCCCTCAGCGCGGGTAAACAGCCTCGTGTTTAACGCGGAGCAGGGGGCGCGTCTGGGCGTTGAGCATCTGCTTTCACTGGAGCATCGGAATATTGCCCTGTTGAGCGGGCCGGAGAGCTCGGTCTCTGCACGGGCGCGCCTGGCAGGCTGGAAAGCGACGCTGGCGCAGGCGGGTCTTAACGCGGCGGCTGTGGCCTACGGTGACTGGAGCGCGGCCAGCGGTTACGAGAAGGGACATGTGCTGCTGTCGGGTGCGGCATTACCGGACGCGATTCTGGTGGCGAACGATCAGATGGCGCTCGGGGTGATGCGCGCCTGCGCGGAAAAAGGGATTGCGATCCCTGGTCAGCTTTCGGTAGTCGGGTTTGACGATACGGCCGACAGCGCCTGGTTTTCCCCGCCGCTGACGACCATTCGTCAGGCGTTTCGCGAGGCGGGCGAACGCAGCGTGGAGTGGCTGCTGGCGTCTTCCGGGGGCGAAGCGTGCCGGCAGGTTCAGCTGCCGGTGACGCTGGTTACTCGTCATTCCAGCGCGCGGCGCAACCCTAAGCAGGCCGAACGCGAGGATCTGGCGCAGCAGCTCAGAAGTCTGGCACTCCTTGCCGAGCAGATTGCCCGCAAATAAAACTTTGTGATCGGACTCGCTACCCCGCGATTGAACACTTTACCGTTGCCGGGTGCCAGGGCATGTTAACCAAAATTGTGAGCGCTTCGCAAAGAGGTTACTATGTCCACCACTTCACCGCTGACCCTCAGCGCCATTCTGGCCCGTCGGGACTGGGAAAATCCGGGCGTCACCCAGTGGAACCGTCTGGCCGCACACGCGCCGTTGCACAGCTGGCGCAATGAGTCCTCGGCAAGAGAGGACGCCGGATCCGCCAGCAGGAACGTTCTCAACGGGCTATGGCGGTTTAGCTACTTTACCGCGCCGGAGCGGGTTCCTCAGTCATGGGTAACCGAAGATTGCGCGGATGCCGTTGCGATGCCCGTGCCGTCTAACTGGCAGATGCAGGGTTTCGACACGCCGATCTATACCAATGTCACCTATCCTATCCCCGTTAACCCGCCTTTCGTGCCGCAGGAAAACCCGACCGGTTGTTACTCGCTCACATTTGAGGTGGATGACGCCTGGCTTCAGAGCGGCCAGACCCGCATCATCTTCGACGGCGTGAACTCGGCGTTCCATCTCTGGTGCAACGGTCAGTGGATGGGCTATTCCCAGGACAGCCGGTTGCCCGCCGAATTTGACCTCTCAGGGGCATTACGCCCCGGGCAGAACCGCCTTGCGGTCATGGTATTGCGCTGGTGCGACGGCAGCTATCTGGAAGATCAGGACATGTGGCGCATGAGCGGCATCTTCCGCGATGTGACCTTGCTGCATAAACCCGAGACGCAGATTGCCGATTATCACGTCGTGACGGATCTGAATGCGGAGCTGGACCGCGCGTTGCTGAAGGTGGATGTCACGCTGGCAGGCGCTGGCTTTGCGGACTGCGAGGTGGCCTTTACCCTGTGGCGCAATGGGGAAAAATGCGCCAGCGTCTCCCGGCGTCCAGGGTCTGCCATCGTCGACGAGCGCGGCAGCTGGGCAGAGCGCTTAACGGCGGCGATCCCCGTTGACCAGCCCGCGCTCTGGAGCGCTGAAAAGCCAGAGCTGTATCGCCTGACGATTGCGCTTCTTAACCCGCAGGGTGAAGTGCTGGAGGTTGAGGCGTGCGACGTTGGCTTCCGCCGCGTTGACATCAGCAATGGGCTGCTGAAGCTTAACGGTAAACCGCTGCTGATCCGCGGGGTTAACCGGCACGAGCATCACCCGGAAAACGGTCAGGTGATGGACGAAGCGACCATGCGCCGCGATATCGAAATCATGAAGCAGCACAACTTCAACGCCGTGCGCTGCTCGCACTACCCGAACCATCCGCTGTGGTACCGGCTTTGCGACCGATACGGGCTGTACGTCGTTGACGAAGCCAATATCGAAACGCACGGCATGGTGCCGATGAGCCGCCTTGCTGACGATCCGCGCTGGCTGCCCGCGATGAGCGAGCGGGTGACCCGCATGGTGCAGCGCGATCGTAATCATCCCTCGGTTATCATCTGGTCGCTGGGCAATGAGTCGGGCCACGGCGCGAATCACGATGCGCTGTACCGCTGGCTGAAAACCACCGATCCTACGCGTCCGGTGCAGTATGAAGGCGGCGGCGCGAACACGGCGGCGACCGATATTGTCTGTCCGATGTACGCCCGGGTCGATCGGGATCAGCCCTTCCCGGCAGTGCCTAAATGGTCAATCAAGAAATGGATCGGCATGCCGGACGAAACGCGTCCGCTGATCCTCTGCGAATACGCTCACGCGATGGGAAATAGCTTCGGCGGGTTTGCGAAATACTGGGAAGCGTTTCGCAGCCATCCTCGCCTGCAGGGCGGGTTTGTCTGGGACTGGGTCGATCAGGCCCTGACGAAACGGGACGACGATGGCAATACGTTCTGGGCCTACGGCGGAGATTTTGGCGATAAGCCGAACGATCGGCAGTTCTGTCTTAACGGGCTGGTATTCCCCGATCGCACGCCGCACCCGGCGCTGTACGAGGCGCAGCGCGCCCAGCAGTTCTTTACCTTTACGCGGGTCAGCACCTCTCCGCTGGTGATTGAGGTGCAAAGCGGCTACCTGTTCCGCCACACCGATAACGAAGTGCTGAACTGGACGGTTGCCCGGGACGGGGAAGTGCTGGCCGCGGGCGAGGTGACGCTGGCGATGGCGCCTGAAGGCACCCAGCGTCTGGAGATCGACCTGCCGGCGCTGCAAGCCGGGCCGGGTGAGGTCTGGCTGAACGTTGAAGTGCGCCAGCCGCGGGCAACGCCGTGGTCTCCGGCTGACCATCGCTGCGCGTGGGAGCAGTGGCCGCTTCCGGCTCCCCTCTTTATTTCTCCGCCAGCCCCGGCGGGCGAGCCGCCGGTGTTAACGCAAAGCGATCGCATCCTGGAGATCGTCCATCGTCAACAGCGCTGGCAGTTCGATCGCGCATCCGGAAACCTGACCCAATGGTGGCGAAATGGAGTTGAAACGCTCCTTTCACCTCTGACGGATAACGTCAGCCGCGCGCCGCTGGATAACGACATTGGCGTGAGTGAAGCGACGCAGATCGATCCGAACGCCTGGGTTGAACGCTGGAAAGCGGCGGGCATGTACGATCTCACCTCGCGCGTGCTGCACTGTGAGGCTGAGCAGCACGCAGGCGAGGTGGTGGTCACAACCCAGCACGTGCTTGAGTATCGCGGCAAAGCCCTGTTCATGAGCCGTAAAGTATGGCGGGTGGGCGATAGGGGCGTTCTGCATGGTGACATTCAGATTGATGTTGCGTCTGATATCCCTGAACCCGCGCGCGTTGGCCTGAGCGTTCATCTTGCCGAAACGCAGGAAAACGTTCACTGGCTGGGTCTGGGGCCGCATGAAAACTACCCGGACAGAAAGCTGGCGGCGCAGCAGGGGCGCTGGACGTTACCTCTCGAGGCCATGCACACGCCGTATATCTTCCCGACGGAAAATGGTTTGCGCTGCGATACCCGGGAACTTTTGGTGGGAACGCATCAGCTGAACGGCCATTTCCACTTCTCGGTGAGCCGCTATAGCCAGCAGCAGCTGCGAGAGACCACCCATCATCACCTGCTGCGGGAAGAGCCGGGATGCTGGCTCAACCTCGATGCGTTCCATATGGGCGTGGGCGGCGACGACTCCTGGAGCCCCAGCGTCTCGCCGGAATTCATTCTGCAAAAACGTCAGCTTCGCTATACCTTCAGCTGGCAGCAGAACCCTTAACTGACCAGAAGATGCGGTCACCGGGCGTGGCCGCATGCCTACCCCAGAATGCCGTTCAGGCCATGCAGGCTCATATAAATTCCTACTACGGTAATCAGCGCTGCGGAGAACCACGGCGCTTTACGGGAGAATTCGCTAAACCCGGGCCAGCGTTTTGTCGCATGCCTGAGGCTTAAGGCGGCAATCGCGCCGGAAGCGACCAGCGTTAACGCCAGACCGATGCTGAAGCTAAATACCAGCGTCGCGCCGAGGGCAAAATGCTTTAGCTGCAGGCAGATCAGCAGAACGGTGATGGACGCCGGGCAGGGGATAAGCCCGCCGGTCAGGCCAAACATCACGATCTGTCCGGTGGTGACATTTTGACCGCTGAAGCGGCGGTTAATATCCTGCGCGTGCGCGCGCTGGTGGGCATCCTGCCACTCTTCTTCAATCAGCGTGTGCTCGTGGTGATGATGATCATGATGGTGGTCATGGTCATGGTCATGGTCATGGTCATGGTCATGATGGTGATCATGGTCGTGATGATGATCGTGCGGCTGGCTCTCTTTCCAGGTTCGCCACGCCATCCACAGGGCGATCGCAACGATCAACACCCCGGAGATCAGCTGGAACCAGGGTTCGGACGTATGCGCATCCCAGCCCCGACCAAACCACAGTCCCGCCATCGCAACCAGCCAGACCACCGCCGTATGGGAGAGCGTGGCCGCCAGGCCGAGCAGTACCGCCTGTTTCAGCGTGCCGCGGATGGCCACAATAAAGGCGGCCATCATTGTTTTTGAGTGGCCCGGCTCCAGGCCATGCAGCGCACCGAGCAGGATAGCGCTGGGAACAAACAGCCAGGCATTGCCCTGCTGAAGGAGTGAAGCAAAATCGGTCATGGGAAATTCCGGAGTGGAAAGCGTGCGAAGATACTACTCCCCCCCAGTAGTTTAATACTACCCCCCAGTAGAAAAATACTCAGGGGGAGTAGAGCGTGATATGCTTTAAAAGCTAAAAACAAAGGATACAGAGATGTCACATACCGTTCGCGACAAGAAAATGTTACTGACTCGCCTGAAGAAAATTCAGGGGCAGAGTAATGCTCTGGAAAAAATGCTCAACAGCGATCACGAATGCGCCGAGGTGTTACAGCAGCTGGCGGCGATCCGCGGGGCGGTCAATGGCATGATGATGCAGGTGATCGAAGGGCATTTAACCGACCATGTGGTGAAAGAGCCTGAAGAAGCGCAGCGTGAAGCCGATCTTGGCGTGGTATTGCGGGTGATGAAATCCTATCTCAAGTAGCGTGCGTGCCGAGGTTATTTTCTGCCCAAAGAATAAATTCCGTCTTTGGCAGCGCTTTACTGTAAAACCACCCCTGCCCATACTGCACGCCGTGGCGGTGCAGCCAGGCGAGTTGCCCTGCGGTTTCGACGCCCTCCGCTACCATCGCCAGCTTCAGCGACTTCGCTATTTCAATGATGTGCGGCGTCACGTTTTTATACTCCAGTGCATCCACGAACGACTTATCGATTTTTAGCGTGTCGACGTCCAGATCTTGCAGATAGCTCAGGCTGGAATAGCCCGTGCCAAAATCATCAATATAGACAGGGTGGCCCGAACGACGGAATGCGGCGATAGCCGGTGCGCTAATTTTGGGATCGGCAAAGCCCCGCTCGGTGAGCTCAAGGGCGATTTGTCGGGGATGGATTTGCCACTTATTCAGGAGCTGACTCAGCAGAGGCGGCAGGATGCCGGAGGTTAAATCGGCAGGGGCGAGGTTGATGGAGATATGCTGATCCGGATAGCGTTGCAGCCAGTGGCCCATATCTTCAAACACCTTTTCGATGACGAGCTGAGTCAGCTGCGAGATGAGCCCCGTTTGCTCGGCAAGGGGGACAAAAATATCAGGCGAGAGGCAGCTTCCGTCTGGCTGCGGCCAGCGCGTCAGCGCCTCAGCGCCCACAATTTTTCCGCTACAGAGCGCCACGATGGGCTGATAGTGGACCACAAAATCCCGGCTGTTAATGGCGTCAAGCAGGCGATTGCGCGGCGACTGGATACGCCGCAGGATCCGCAGGACAAACAGTGCGGCGAGCAGGCTTATCAACATGCCGAACGGTAACCAGAAAAGAAGCTGCCGGTGCCAGGTTTCAGCGAGCGGTTTGAGCGTTGCCCATGCGACGACGGTAAATCCAAGCTCAGGTACAGACTTCATGACGTACATTGAACCGTTGTACTGCACGCTTTTCACACCCCGCTCCTGAACCATGTCGCGGATGTGAGAGTCGAGCTTGCTGCTGCTGGCAAATATGCGGTGCGTTGCGCTTCCTACAAGGGCGGCATCAATCGCTATCTCGCCGAAAGGGATCACGTCCACCAGCGAGGCAGGATCGATCATGACAAGGTAGTGGCCTTTTCCCAGCACCGTCATGTAGCGGTTAAACCCAAGATCGTTTTGCGTGGTCAGCCACGCGCTGTAACCATCTTCGGTAATGCGCATCGGAGGAGGGAAAGGGGCCGAATGACTGGTTTGCTCCAGGGAGGAGCAGAGCGGTCGAAGGTTGTCGATATAAATCACTTCCTGGACATATCGCCACGAGAAAGCGACCCGGCGCATTTCCCTCAATTGCAAGGGGCTACACGGCACTCCCTCAAAGGCCTGCAGGTGATCGAGCGCTTCTTTTGCCTGATCCACAACCCTGTCGGTGCGTACCAGCACGCGGGAGGCATAGTTATCCAGCGCATCGGCAAATTTATCTTCCGCCTGGCGGTGGGCCAGCCAGATGCTCAGGCAAATGGGGACCAGCACAGAAAAGATAAGTACGCCAGTCACCAGACTGACCAGATGTCGGGTTTTCATGCTGTCGTGTCCTTCCTCGTATACCCGTTCCTGGGCATTGAGTTCCCTGCCTGAAGAGAAAGATTTTACCGCGAAATGATATAGTTATAGCACGTGGTTGGCATGGTTTTCATTTTATCTCAGGCGACCAGAAAATATCGTCAGAAGAGAGGGGTTGTTTTTTCAACCTCGCCTGGATATTATTTTGTTATGTTATAACAAAACATAAAGGATTTACGATGAAACCCGATATCCACCCAGCCTATCGTACCGTGGTATTCCACGACACCAGCGCTAATGAATACTTTAAAGTCGGCTCAACCATTAAAACCGACCGCGAAATTGAACTCGACGGTGAGACATATCCTTACATCACCATCGAGGTTTCTTCAAAATCGCACCCGTTTTATACCGGTAAGCAAAAAACGTTCTCTACGGACGGCAGCGCAGCACGCTTCCGCAAGCGTTTTGGCGGTTTTCTCAATGCGAAGCGGGGCTAACCATGCAGGTACTTAACTCATTACGCAGTGCAAAGCAGCGCCACCCGGATTGCCAGATAGTCAAACGCAAGGGACGCTTATACGTGATTTGCAAATCTAATCCGCGCTTTAAGGCGGTTCAGGGACGTAAAAAAAGACGCTAAACGCGCGTTTCTCGCCAGCTTTCCAGGGATCTTTTCTGTTTGCCATCGGCAGTAAAATTGTCGGTGGCAAGCCAGCTTTCAAAGGCGTTAGCCAGCGCCGGCCACTCTTTATCGAGAATCGAAAACCAGTCGGTATCCCGGTTACGGCCTTTTATGACCAGCGCCTGACGAAAGCGCCCCTCAAACTGAAAGCCCAGACGCAGCGCCGCTTTGCGGGAAGGCTCGTTCAGGCTATTGCACTTCCATTCATAACGCCGGTACCCCAGGGTATCGAACACGTACCGCATCAGCAGATACTGCGCTTCTGTCGACCCTGGCGTGCGGCTTAACAGAGGAGAGAAGTGAACGTGCCCCACTTCCACGACGCCGTTTTTAGGATCGATCCGCATCAGGGACAGCGTCCCGACGGGGGACTGGGTCCGGTTATCCATAACGGTAAAGTGGATGGGATCGGATAACTCACTTACGCTCGCCACCCATTCGGCAAACTCCTCTGCGGTGGCATCGGGTTCACGCAGCAGCCACGTCCAGCTGCGGGTATCTTCGGCCAGGGAATAGGCGGAGAACAACGCGTGGGCATGCTCCACGCGCAGCGGCTCAAGCCGACAATAGTGGCCCTGAAGAACCACCCGGGACGGGTGCTGACGAGGCTGCCAGTCGATAAGGGCTTCGCCTACTGGCTGTCCAAACGCATTGAATGTATTCATCTTTATTTCCATGACGTTGAAAAGATCTACAGATTAGTGAATTGCTGGTTCCTTAAAAAGAACCACCAGGCTATGTTTTTCTGGTACCACAAGGAGGGAAGATGAATATACCAGGTGATGAGCTTTACGCTTTGCTCCATGCTGCGCTGAAAAAGCGTGGGCAAGAGACGCTCCAGCGCGCGCTCTATCTCGCTTTGCGGGAGGCCATTCTGGGCGGAAGGCTTCGGTCCGGCAGCCAGCTGCCCGGTTCGCGAACGCTGGCGCAGCAGATCTCGGTTTCCCGAAACACCGTCAATGCGGCGCTGGACCAGCTCACGCTCGAAGGCTATTTACTGCGTAACCGTCAGGGTACGCGGGTGGGGCAATTCGCTCATCGTACGATTGCCCGGGCATTGCCGGATCCTGACGTCAGGCTGACAAAACGGGTCGCCCTGCTGCCCGCGCCTGTGCAGCGCGACACCCCGGTGATGGCGTTTACGCCGGGAACGCCTGCCATTAACTATTTCCCCTTGCCGCTGTGGCGGCGATTGTACGATCGCGTCCTGCGCGAGGAGGGGAGTGCCCTGTTAGGCTATGGCGACCCGGCCGGCGAGCCGTCGCTGCGGGCCGCGATTGCACGGCATCTCGCCCTGTCCCGCGGTATCGACTGCGACGCCAGCCAGATAGTGATAACCGAAGGAGCGCTTGAGGGCGTCAATCTCTGCACGATGCTGTTAAGCGAGCCTGGCGATGTCGTCTGGGTAGAAAACCCCGGCTATAGCGGGGCAAAGAGTGCGTTTGTTAAAACCGGCCTGGCAATGACGGGAATACCGGTAGATGGCGAGGGAATGTGCTGGGAAGGTCTGGATGCGCCCGCTCCTTCACTGATTTTTACCTCACCTTCGCATCAGTTCCCTTACGGGAGCGTGCTCAGCGCGCGGCGGCGGCTGGCGCTGCTGGAGCTGGCCCGGCAGCACAAAGCGTGGATCATTGAAGACGATTACGACAGCGAGTTCCGCTATGCCGGTGAGCCCGTACCGGCGATGCTGGGAATGGTCAACAACGCCCCTGTTGTGTATCTGGGGACGTTCAGTAAAACGCTGTTTCCATCGCTCAGAATGGGGTTCATGGTGTTACCGCCAGCGCTGGCGAAAGCGGCTCGCCCGGCCATCGGCTCGCTGTTGCGCGGAGGGCATCGTGCGGAGCAGCGTACCCTGGCGCTGTTTATTGAAGAAGGTCACTATGCCCGTCATCTTGCCGCCATGCGTCGGCTCTACCGTAAGCGCTACCGCCAGCTGCGGGAGGTGCTGGGCGCAGAGCTTCATTCTCCGCACCGCATTCTGGCAGGCGAAGGGGGAATGCATCTGGCGCTGGCGATAGACGGTATTGACGACCAGAGGCTGGTGGAGCAGGCGAGGGCGTTTCAGCTGGCACCCGCTGCACTGAGCGGATACTACCTGGAGGCGAAGCAGGGGCAAACCGGTCTGGTTTTAGGTTACGGCAATACCTCTGCTTCTCAGTTTGCGCCGGGGATCCGACGTCTGCAGACGTTAATTACGCAGCAGCAGGGCGGGAAAGGGTAAAGACATCATAGAAAGAGAGCTGACCTTTGGTGGAGACCATTTTCTGCAGCTTCTCTTTTTGCCCGGCTTCAACCGCCGGAGAGTGCATGATGTTTTCGATCAGCTCCTCTGGCACGTAACGCGTGTTGTACCATTCACCGTTGTAGCAGACCCGAAAATCGAGCACGTCGATATCTTCGTAACGGTAGCGCGGATTCACGTCGAAAAAGAAAAAGGCGTTAAAGACGACAAACAGTACAACCAGCAGCCAGACGGAGTCCACCAGCGTTTCGGATGTCAGCATCACAACAAGCGTCGCCAGCCAGGCGGCATACATGGCGACAAACAGTCCAGGATGTTTGCGAATAAAGCTAATGCTAAAGCGCGGGCGATTGTCGCGCTTTTCGCGGAGGTTGAGATCGTCGATGGTGGCGGTAAGCAGGCGCTGTATCTCGGTCATTATTTGCCTTCGTGAGAGTTGACAATACAGGGTATCTGCCAATTTTAGGGGAGCCATCAGGCTGAAAAAAGTAACAGTCTGGCGCTAAAAGACTATAACAGTTGACTCCCCGCAACCTCACAGGGTTTTGATGATTTTTGCCGGATTGCCGCCAACGACGACGTTAGCCGGGACGTCTTTCGTCACGACGGCGCCGGAGGCCACCACCACATTATCACCAATGGTGACGCCGGGGTTAATGACCGCCCGGCCACCAATCCAGACGTTATTGCCAATATTGACGGGTTTTCCAAACTCCACGCCGCTGTTTCGTTCCTCCGCATCCAGGGGATGGGTAGCCGTATAAATATGAACACCCGGCGCGAGCATGCAGTTATCGCCAATATGGACAGGGCAGACATCCAGCATTACGCAGTCGAAGTTAGCGTAAAAGTTTTTGCCCAGATAAATGTTATATCCATAGTCGCAGCGGAAGCTCGGTTCTATATAAGCGCCTTCGCCTTGTCCAAGAAGTTCCGCCAGAATGTTCTGGCGTTCTGTTTTTTCATCAGGCGCGGTGTGGTTATAGCGATATACCAGATGGCGGGCCCGCAGTCGGTCAGCCCGTAACGTCTCATCGCCGGGGCGGTAATGTTCACCGGCAATCATTTTCTGTTTTTCTAAGCTCATTGGAAACCTCTCTGGATGCGATTACCGAAGGGTAATCGGAACAGGCCAGAAGGGGAACGTTCCCGAAAAGCCGATGTGACTGGCGTCACAACATTGCTGCTGATGAACACGTTTTACACGGAGACCTGGCTTACGCACAGGGAGCATAACGGGATAGGTAAATACTCAGAACGAGGCGTAGAACTCTACAGACACCCTTCAAAGATTAACGGACAAATTTCCACACAGAAGTAGGGATTTTGTCATACAGTTTATTCATTGTCAGTTCAGCAAGACGATGGTCAGCGGCTGAATAAAATACCGCCAGTTCATTATCAGAAAGCTCGTATTTATTCTTTTCAATGACGCGCTCAAGCGTGTCAATTGACTGACAACGTCGTAAGCGCATCAAATAATCGATTTTTGTGAGTGGTTTATCAGACATAAATTCACCTTAGTAATTGTAATAATTTTAACAGGAAAGACTCACCGGGTTAGCTCTGCTCACGTTGACGAAACAGCGGAATAGCCGATTTCCCGATTTACGCCATTTTTGCAAATCCTGAGCGTTAATGCCGTAACTGCTGAACAACATAAAGGTGTCGTCCAGGTATTCATCAATTTGCTCAATGAGCTTATTATCTTCATTGTACTTAATTTTATAATTAAGTGCGAAGGTTGCGATATGCTCTATCAGCTCATTCAACTGTAAATTGATGGCAGACGTTGGGTCGTTTACCCAGCCATGGTTACTTTCATCAAGATTGGCAAGGCAGTCATGGTACAAGGATTCGCAGAGAAATTTCAACTGCGCGATATCATGCCTTTTTGGCGAGTACTCGTCCATAGCGCATCCCCTTCTGAGTGATTTCTTACTCACCGAACATCATTGTCGGGATGGATACAACTGACTTAGCTACATGAGTGCTGTGTTCCTGATAACCTAACTATAAGCCACTCCTTCCTGGATTTCACCGCGCTATTACGAAAAATTACAAATAAAACCGCAGGCTGGGAGCGTGCAAGCAAATGGTCATCCTGGACTCAACGTTTTTATCCAAATTAACGACGGGGTTTTATCGCTTCCTTACGTTTCATCGGCTTAGCAAAAATGATGAGAAAAGTTCAGATTCAGACTTATCTTTGTAAGAACTTCTTATTAGGAATATTCCTAATACCTTAAGCGGGGAAATGAAATTAAAAAAATCCTGAATTCACCGATTAAGTTATCAGTTAATTATGATATGTCTATTTAAGATGGCAGAAAATAAATAGAACCACAATAAGCGTAATTTATGATTTTTTCTGAAAATGAAAAAGGCCGCTAATGCGGCCTTTTTATCATGTGAAACCGGTATCAGTGAGGTTCTACCGAATGACTGTGTTCAACATCTTCATTCTTTCGGCTAAAGCGGCGGCGAACCACCACGAAGAACACCGGTACGAAGAAGATAGCCAGTACGGTCGCGGTAACCATACCGCCCATCACACCTGTACCTACTGCGTTCTGCGCGCCGGAACCTGCACCGGAGCTGATAACCAGCGGCAGTACGCCGAGGATAAACGCCAGTGACGTCATCAGGATTGGGCGCAGACGCATACGAACCGCTTCAAGCGTCGCCTCAATAAGGCCTTTGCCTTCTTTCTCCATCAGATCTTTGGCGAATTCAACGATAAGTATCGCGTTCTTCGCCGACAAGCCAATGGTTGTCAGCAGGCCTACCTGGAAGTAAACGTCGTTGGTCAGTCCACGGAACGTTGCCGCAAGCAGCGCACCGATAACCCCGAGTGGAACCACCAGCATAACGGAGAACGGAATCGACCAGCTCTCGTACAGTGCCGCCAGACACAGGAAGACCACAATCAGTGAAATGGCGTACAGAGCAGGGGCCTGGTTACCGGACAGACGTTCCTGATAGGACATACCGGTCCAGTCGTAGCCGATACCCGCAGGCAGTTTGCTTGCCAGTTCTTCCATGAGGTTCATGGCTTCACCGGTGCTTCGGCCCGGAGCAGCCTGACCCAGGATCTCCATCGATGGCAGACCGTTATAGCGTTCCAGACGCGGTGAACCGTATTCCCAGCGTGAGGTTGAGAACGCCGAGAACGGAACCATCTGACCATTGCTGCCGCGCACGAACCAGCTGTTGATATCGTTCGGCAACATACGGTACTGCGCCTCGGACATCACGTAGACTTTCTTCACACGACCGCGGTCGATGAAGTCGTTAACGTAGCTACCGCCCCAGGCTGCGCCCAGCGTGGTGTTGATGTCACTGATGGATACGCCCAGCGCCTGGGCTTTCTCCTGGTCGATATCGATCTTGTACTGCGGCGTATCTTCCAGGCCGTTTGGACGCACGCCAACCAGCAGGTCAGGGTGTTTAGCGACTTCACCAAACAGCTGGTTACGCGCCTGCGTCAGTTTTTCGTGACCCAGACCGCCCTGGTCAATCAGCTGGAAGTCGAAGCCGGTTGCGGTACCCAGTTCAACAATCGCTGGCAGGTTAAAGGCGAAGACCATCGCATCTTTAATCTGCGAGAAGGTGCCCATTGCACGGCCGGTGATGGCTTCAACCTTGTTCTTTTCGCCCGGACGTTCAGACCAGTCTTTCAGAGAAACGAAGGCAATACCGGTGTTCTGACCACGACCCGCAAAGCCAAAGCCGTTAACCGCAAACACGGACTCAACGTTGTCTTTCTCTTTGGTGAGATAGTAGTCGGTCACTTCATCCAGCACTTTCTGGGTACGCTCTTGCGAGGCACCCGCCGGAAGCTGTGCCATCGTCAGGAACACGCCCTGGTCTTCATCTGGCAGGAACGAGCTTGGCAGACGAACGAACAGGAAGGCCATGCCCACCACGATGATGATATAGAGCAGCAGGTAACGACCGGTGCTGCGCAGGATGTTGCCCACGCTGTCGGTGTAGTGGTGCGTGCTCTTATCGAACATGCGGTTAAACCAGCCGAAGAACCCTTTATGCTCGCCGTGACCGCCTTTCTGAATCGGCTTCAGCATGGTGGCACACAGGGCAGGGGTCAGGATCAACGCTACCAGCACCGACAGCGCCATCGCGGAAACGATGGTAATGGAGAACTGACGGTAGATCGCACCGGTAGAGCCCCCGAAGAAGGCCATCGGGATAAATACCGCAGACAGCACCATCGCGATACCGACCAGCGCGCCCTGGATTTGACCCATTGATTTACGGGTCGCTTCCTTCGGCGGCAGACCTTCCTCCGCCATCACACGCTCGACGTTCTCGACCACGACGATGGCGTCATCCACCAGCAGGCCGATGGCGAGCACCATCCCGAACATCGTCAGGGTGTTTATCGAGTAGCCAAATATCGACAGGATCGCAAAGGTACCGAGCAATACCACCGGCACGGCAATCGTTGGGATAAGCGTCGCGCGGAAGTTTTGCAGGAACAGGTACATCACCAGGAAGACCAGGATGATCGCCTCCACCAGCGTCTTAACCACTTCGTGAATCGAAATTTTGACGAACGGCGTGGTGTCGTACGGGTAAACGATTTTCAGACCTGACGGGAAGAACGGTTCCATCTTCTTCAGCTCTGCGCGGATCGCCGTGGCGGTGTCCAGGGCGTTAGCGCCTGTCGCCAGTTTGATACCCAGACCGGAAGCCGGTTTACCGTTAAACTTCGCGATGATGTCGTAGTTCTCACCGCCCAGCTCAACTTTCGCCACGTCGCGCAGGCGAACCTGCGAACCGTCCTGATTCACTTTCAGCAGAATTTTGCTGAACTCATCGGCAGAGGTCAGACGGGTCTGCGCGATGATCGAGGCGTTAAGCTGCTGGCCTTTCACCGGCGGCGTACCGCCTAACTGACCGGCCGCTACCTGGGCGTTCTGCGCTTTAATCGCGCTGATCACGTCAACCGGGGTCAGCTGGAAGTTGTTCAGCTTGTTCGGATCCATCCAGATACGCATCGCGTACTGAGAACCGAACAGCTGCACGTCACCCACACCGGAAGTACGGCTGATGGCGTCCTTCATGTTGGCGCCCACGTAGTCGGAAATATCCTCCTGCGTCATGGTGCCGTTGGTGTTGATAACGCCGACAACCATCAGGAAGCTACTGGACGATTTCTCGACGCTCACACCCTGCTGTTGTACTTCCTGCGGCAGCAAAGGCATTGCCAGCTGCAGTTTGTTCTGCACCTGAACCTGCGCAATGTCCGCATCCGTACCTGACTGGAAGGTCAGGGTGATCTGCACCGTACCGGTGGAGTCACTGTTTGAGGACATGTACATCAGGTTATCGATACCGTTCATGTTCTGTTCGATAACCTGGGTGACGGTGTCCTGCACCGTTTTCGCATCAGCCCCCGGGTAGGTTGCGGAAATTGTCACCGCCGGTGGCGCAATCGTTGGATATTGCGCGACAGGCAGCTTCAGGATCGCAAGTCCCCCGGCCAGCATGATGATAATGGCGATCACCCACGCAAATATGGGGCGATCGATAAAGAAATTAGGCATGTCTTAACGGCTCCTGTTTAAGTTAAGACTTGGTTTGTTCTGACTGGCCAGCGGCCGAAGCTTGTTGTTTATCGTCAGATTTCACTTCCTGTGCTTTAACCTGCGCGCCAGGACGAACTTTTTGCAAACCAGTAACAATCACGCGATCGCCATCTTTCAGACCTTCCGTCACCAGCCATTTATCGCCAATCGCCTGGGTGGCGGTGATATTGCGTGTTTCGACTTTGTCATCAGCCCCAACAACCAGCGCGCTCGCATCGCCGCGTGGCGTACGGGTCACACCCTGCTGTGGAACCAGAAGTGCGGTTGGATTCGTTCCTTCTTCCAGACGCGCGCGAACGAACATACCTGGCAGCAGATTTTTGTCAGGGTTCGGGAAAATCGCACGTAAGGTGATGGAACCGGTGGTCTGGTCGACCGTCACGTCAGAGAATTCCAGCGTACCTTCCTGCGGGAACTTAATACCGTCGTTGGTAATCAGCTCCACCTTGGCTTTACCGTTTTCCTGTTTCAGGGTGCCGTTAGCCAGCTCCTGTTTCAGGCGCAGGAAATCGTTGCTGGACTGCGTCACGTCAACGTAGATCGGATCGAGCTGCTGCACGGTTGCCAGCGCATTGGTCTGACCGTTCTGCACCAGCGCCCCTTCCGTGACGGAAGACTTACCAATACGACCGCTGATAGGGGAGGTCACTTTGGTATAGGCCAGGTTAATGCGCGCGGTTTCGACGGCCGCTTTGGCTGCCACCACGGCCGCGTTAGCCTGCTGTGCATCGGCCAGAGCGGTATCGTAATCCTGTTGGCTGATGTACTTGGTACCGAGCAGCTTTTGGTAGCGGTTCAACGTCAGCTGAGCAATTTTGGCCGCGGCTTGTGCTTTCGCCAGGTCACCTTTCGCACTTTCATAAGAGGCCTGATAGGTTGCTGGATCAATCTGATACAGAGACTCGCCGGCTTTCACATCACCACCTTCGGTGAAGTTACGCTTCAGGATAATGCCACTGACCTGAGGACGCACTTCCGCAATGCGGTAAGCATTGGTACGGCCTGGTAATTCGGTGGTGATTTGTAGAGGTTCAGATTTGAGCGTCACGACGCCTACTTCTGGCGCCTGCTGAGCTCCTTGTTGAGCTGGTTTGTCGTCACATCCTGTTAGCGCTAAGCTGCCTGAGAGCATCAGAACGACCGCCAGAGGCGTTAACCCTCTGTTTTTGTTCATATGTAAACCTCGAGTGTCCGATTTCAAATTGATCAAGGGTCCTGAGTCTAAAAACCCATTGCTGCGTTTATATTATCGTCATGCTATGGTACATACATTCACAAATGTATGTAAATCTGACTCCTGTAAATTCACCCACCTATGGCACGAAAAACTAAACAACAAGCGCTGGAAACCCGACAACACATTCTGGATGTGGCAATACGTTTGTTCTCGCAGCAGGGTGTTTCATCCACCTCGCTGGCGCAGATTGCTCAGGCTGCCGGTGTGACGCGAGGAGCGATTTACTGGCATTTTAAAGATAAGTCAGATCTGTTCAGTGAAATCTGGGAGCTTTCAGAGTCCAGCATTAGCGATCTCGAGAGTGAGTATCGGGCAAAATTCCCTGACGATCCACTCTCAGTATTGAGAGAAATATTAGTATATATCCTTGAAGCAACGGTAGTTGAAGAACGTCGCAGATTAATGATGGAGATTATTTTTCATAAATGCGAGTTCGTGGGCGAGATGGCGGTGGTGCAGCAGGCACAACGCAGCCTTAGCCTGGAGAGCTATGATCGTATTGAACAGAACCTGAACCTGTGTATGCAGGCAAAACTATTACCGGCCAATCTCTTGACCCGACGGGCGGCAATCCTGATGCGCAGCTACATTTCCGGTCTGATGGAAAACTGGCTTTTCGCGCCGCAGTCCTTTGACCTCAAAGAGGAAGCCCGCAGCTACGTGGCGATTTTACTGGAAATGCTACAGCTCTGCCCCACGCTGCGCAGCGACGCGCCTTCGCTAACGGCCTGATCCCTTTCCAGGATTTATCTCAGAGGATAACGTTCGCGCTATTCTGCTTTCAGCGAGCGTGATATTCTTCACGCCGGACTATTTTCGGTCATCTTCTGACATCATTCACAACTATGCTGCCCATCAATCGCTCGCAACATCCTGTTTTTGCATTGCTCTTTGCGATGCTGTTTTTCTTCGCCACGGCGCCGCTGACCTGGGCCCGCGCCGATAACAGCAATGATATTCCCTCGCGCGGCGATGTTCAGTCGCAGCTCGACACGCTGAACAAACAAAAAGATCTCTCCCCTCAGGATAAACTCGTCCAGCAGGACCTGACGGAAACGCTGGAAACGCTGGATAAAATTGAACGCATCAAAGCGGAAACCGTCCAGCTTCGTCAGAAGGTGGCGCAGGCGCCTGAAAACATGCGTAAGGCCACCGACGCGCTAAATGCCCTCAGCGATGTGGATAACGACGACGAGACGCGCAAGACGCTCTCGACGCTCTCCTTACGCCAGCTGGAGTCTCGCGTCGCGCAACTGCTCGACGACCTGCAAACCGCGCAGTCCGACCTCGCGACCTATAACAGCCAGCTTGTCTCGCTGCAGACCCAGCCCGAGCGCGTGCAAAACGCGATGTACGCCGCGTCTCAGCAGCTGCAGCAGATCCGCAACCGTCTGAACGGCACGACGGTCGGCGAAGGCACGCTGCGCCCGACGCAGCAAACCCTGCTGCTGGTTCAGCAGACCTTGCTCAATGCGCAAATCGAACAGCAGCGTAAAAGCCTTGAAGGGAATACGGTGCTGCAGGACACGCTTCAGAAACAGCGTGATTACGTCACCGCGAATATTAATCGCCTGGAACACCAGCTTCAGCTGTTGCAGGAGGCGGTAAACAGCAAACGCCTGACCCTGACGGAAAAAACCGCCCAGGAGGCCGTATCCCCTGACGAAACCGCCCGCATTCAGGCGAATCCGCTGGTGAAACAGGAGCTCGAGGCCAACCACCAGCTTAGCCAGCGCCTGATACTGGCGACGGAAAACGGTAACTCGCTGGTTCAGCAAAATATCAAAGTGAAGAACTGGCTGGATCGCGCGCTGCAGGCTGAGCGCAACATCAAAGAGCAGATTGCGGTTCTGAAGGGTAGCCTCCTGCTGTCGCGTATTCTCTACCAGCAGCAGCAGACGCTCCCGTCCGCCGATGAGCTGGAGGACATGACCAACCGCATTGCGGATTTACGTCTGGAACAGTTTGACGTCAACCAGCAGCGCGATGCCCTTTTCCAGAGCGATACCTTTGTCGCCAAAATTGAAGAGGGGCATTCCAGCGACGTGAACCCGGAAGTGCACGACGCGCTGCTCCAGGTCGTGGATATGCGTCGCGAGCTGCTGGACCAGCTCAACAAACAGCTGGGCAACCAGCTGATGATGGCCATTAACCTGCAAATCAACCAGCAGCAGCTGGTGAGCGTCTCGAAAAGTCTGCAGGAGATCCTGACCCAGCAGATTTTCTGGGTGAACAGCAACAAGCCGATGGACTGGGACTGGGTCAAATCCTTCCCGGAAACGCTGAAAACGCAGATTAAGAGCATGAAGATCACCGTAAACTGGGAGAAAGCCTGGCCTGCGGTGACGATTGCCCTGCTGGCGGGATTACCGCTGCTGCTGATTGCCGGCCTGATCCGCTGGCGTCTGGGCTGGTTGAAAAAATATCAGGCGAAGCTGGCGTCCGAAGTGGGGCAGCTGCGCAACGACAGCCAGCTCCATACGCCAAAAGCGATTTTGATCGATCTCATCCGCGCCCTGCCGGTGTGCCTGATTATTCTGGCCGTGGGCCTGATTCTGCTGACCATGCAGCTCAACGTCAGCGATCTGCTGTGGGCGTTCAGTAAAAAACTGGCGCTGTTCTGGCTGGTATTTGGCGTGTGCTGGAAGGTGCTGGAAAAAGACGGCGTGGCGGTGCGTCATTTCAACATGCCTGCGCAGCTGACCAGCCACTGGCGTCGTCAGATTGTGCGCATCAGCCTGGCGCTCCTGCCGCTGCACTTCTGGTCGGTTGTCTCTGAGCTTTCCCCGCTGCATCTGATGGATGACGTGCTGGGCCAGCTGGTTATCCTGCTGAACCTGCTGCTGATTGCGATCCTTATGTGGCCGATGTGCCGCGACAGCTGGCGTGATAAAGAGTCCCACAATATTCGCCTGGCCACCGTGACGGTGCTGGCGATCATTCCGCTGGCGCTGATGGTGCTGACGGCAACGGGCTACTTCTACACCACGCTGCGCCTGTCCGGGCGCTGGATTGAAACGGTCTATCTGGTGATCGTCTGGAACCTGCTCTATCAGACCGTGCTGCGCGGCCTGAGCGTGGCGGCCCGCCGCATCGCCTATCGTCGTGCTATCGCGCGTCGTCAGCATCAGGTGAAAGAGGGGGCCGAAGGCGCGGAGCCGCAGGAAGAGCCGACCATCGCCCTGGAGCAGGTTAACCAGCAGACGCTGCGCATCACCATGCTGGTGATGATCGCCCTGTTTGCGGTGATGTTCTGGGCTATCTGGTCCGATCTTATTACCGTTTTCGCCTATCTCGACAGTATTACCCTCTGGCAATACAACGGTACCGAAGCGGGCGCGGCGGTCATGAAAAGCGTGACCATGGGCAGCCTGCTGTTTGCGCTGGTGTCGTCGGTGGTGGCCTGGGCGCTGATTCGCAACCTGCCAGGCCTGCTCGAAGTGCTGCTCCTGTCACGTCTGAATCTTCGCCAGGGGGCGTCCTACGCCATTACCACGATCCTCAACTACGTGATCATTATTGTTGGGGCGATGACGGTCTTTGGCTCGCTTGGCGTCTCGTGGGATAAACTGCAGTGGCTGGCGGCCGCTCTCTCGGTCGGTCTTGGTTTTGGCCTGCAGGAGATCTTCGGTAACTTTGTGTCCGGCCTGATCATCCTGTTCGAACGTCCGGTACGAATCGGCGATACCGTCACCATCGGCACCTTCTCCGGTACGGTCAGCAAGATCCGTATTCGTGCCACCACCATCACCGACTTCGATCGCAAAGAGGTGATCATCCCGAACAAAGCGTTCGTGACCGAGCGCCTGATCAACTGGTCGCTCTCGGATACGGTAACGCGCGTGGTGATCCGCCTGGGCGTAGCCTATGGATCGGATCTGGAGAAGGTGAAAGAGGTGCTGCTCAAGGCGGCGTCAGAACATCCGAAAGTGATGCACGATCCGGCTCCGGCGGTCTTCTTCACCACCTTTGGGCCGAGCACGCTGGATCACGAGCTGCGTTTATACGTGCGCGAGCTGCGTGACCGCAGCTACACGGTGGATGAGCTTAACCGCTCTATCGATCGTCTGTGCCGTGAAAACGATATTAATATCGCCTTCAACCAGCTTGAGGTTCACCTGCGCAACGAGAAGGGTGATGAGCATACGGAAGTGAAGCGCGACATCAAGGGTGACGATCCGACTCCGGCGTAATCTATTATTTTCCCTCTGCCCTCAGGGGCGAGGGAACGATTTTCCCCCTCTCCCTCAGGGAGAGGGCCGGGGTGAAGGTAATTTACCCTCAAAATCCCGCCGCACAATCTCCAGCGCCTTAAGTACCGTTTCGGCGGGGATCTCATGATTCTCCAGCAGCATAATCAAATCGACGGCCAGCTTGACCTCATCGGGTGCATTTTCCAGTGACATGGGTGTGGCTCCTGTTAACGGGTCAAACGTTCAATGACGCGCTCAATCTCATCCCGCGCCTGCCGGCAGCGGACGATGCGTCCTTCCAGCGCGCTAATCTCGCGCATCAATAGCTGCTGCTCTTCCAGCGTTTCGCTGTTGTTCAGCCGCGTCTCGCGCTCGCGCTTCATCTCAAACAGCCGGCGCTCAAACTCCTGGTTCTCCAGCCGCTTGCGCTGCCATTTACCGAGCCCCGGCGAGGCGCTGTCCCAGGCGCGCAGCGGCCAGGCGGTGATTTCGCGATGCAGAGCGGTGATCTGTTCAGTGAGATGCTCCGCAAGCCACGCCACCTGCTCCTGCTGTTCACTCTCAACCGCATGGCGAAGCTCGTCGAGGTTCGTCTGCGCTTCCGCCAGGTAATCCTGAATGACGGTGCTGCGGGTACGAAAAAGCTGCCGGTCAAAGCGCGGCTTCAGCGTGGCGTGCCCCATTAGCGGTCTAGCCTGCTCCCGCAGAGCAATCAGCTGATTTTGCAGCCTCTCAAGAAGCAGTGCTGTTTTCAAGGCGCTCTCCAGTGGTAAAGTAGCCGTTCAGTTTGATAACGATTCGCATTATGAAGCGTACTATTTTAATCATCATTGGCTGGCTCGCGGTAGTGCTTGGCACGCTGGGCGTGTTTTTACCCTTGCTGCCGACCACCCCGTTTATCCTGCTGGCGGCCTGGTGCTTCGCCCGCTCGTCGCCGCGTTTTCACCACTGGCTGCTCTATCGTTCATGGTTTGGCGGCTATCTGCGGCACTGGCAAAAACACCGGGCCATGCCGCCCGGCGCGAAGCCGCGCGCGATCGCGGTGATCCTCATCACCTTCGCTATTTCATTATGGCTGGTGAAAATGATGTGGGTACGCATTCTGCTGCTGGCGATCCTCTCCTGCCTGCTTATCTTCATGTGGCGGATCCCCGTGGTTGATGAAAAGCAACAAAAGCACTGAAGCCTCATCATGGCTGTTGCAATTATCACGCGCAGCCAGTAAATTCGACCGTTTTCGAGCACAGGTGCGCCTGGTCAAAGGTTAAACAATTGTTGCCTTGGCCGACTCGTTGCGCGCTGTGAGTAACACTGTTTCATTTAGGCAAAACCGATGACCGCAACTGCACAGCAGCTTGAATATCTGAAAAACAGCATCAAAAGCATCCAGGACTATCCAAAGCCTGGCATTCTTTTCCGTGATGTCACCAGCTTGCTGGAAGACCCGAAAGCGTACGCGCTCAGCATTGAACTGCTGGTCGAGCGTTATAAAAACGCCGGGATCACCAAAGTAGTAGGTACCGAAGCCCGTGGCTTCCTGTTTGGCGCACCGGTTGCGCTGGCAATGGGCGTAGGTTTTGTGCCGGTGCGTAAGCCGCGCAAACTGCCGCGTGAAACCATTGCTGAGAGCTATGAGCTGGAGTACGGCACCGATCAGCTGGAGATCCACGTGGATGCGATCAAACCTGGCGACAAAGTGCTGGTGGTGGACGATCTGCTGGCAACCGGCGGTACCATTGAAGCGACCGTGAAGCTGATCCGCCGTCTGGGTGGTGAAGTGACCGACGCGGCATTCATCATCAACCTGTTCGATCTCGGCGGTGAACAGCGCCTCGAAAAACAGGGCATTACCAGCTATAGCCTGGTGCCTTTCCCGGGTCATTAATCCCGGTTTTCACAACCTCGCTCAATGGGTGAGGTTGTGATAGCATTCCCCTCCATAAATTCACCTTCCAGCGTTGCAGAGCCTGCCCATGAGTTATCAGGTGTTAGCCCGTAAATGGCGACCACAAACCTTTGCTGACGTTGTCGGTCAGGAACATGTGCTGACGGCCCTAGCGAACGGCTTGTCGCTAGGTCGCATCCATCACGCCTATCTTTTCTCCGGCACCCGCGGCGTCGGTAAGACCTCTATTGCCCGCTTGCTGGCAAAAGGTCTCAACTGCGAAACCGGGATCACCGCCACGCCGTGCGGCGTGTGTGATAACTGCCGGGAGATCGAGCAGGGGCGTTTTGTCGATCTGATCGAGATCGACGCCGCCTCGCGCACCAAAGTGGAAGATACCCGCGATCTGCTCGATAACGTGCAGTACGCCCCGGCGCGCGGCCGCTTCAAGGTCTACCTGATCGATGAAGTGCACATGCTGTCGCGCCACAGCTTCAACGCCCTGCTGAAAACGCTGGAAGAGCCGCCCGCGCACGTGAAGTTCCTGCTGGCGACCACCGATCCGCAAAAGCTGCCTGTCACGATCCTGTCGCGCTGCCTGCAGTTCCATTTGAAGGCGCTGGACGTTGAGCAGATCCGCGCTCAGCTTGAGCACATTCTTGATGAAGAGAAGATCGTTCACGAGCCGCGCGCCCTGCAGCTGCTGGCCCGCGCGGCGGACGGTAGCCTGCGTGATGCGCTCAGCCTGACCGACCAGGCGATTGCCAGCGGTGACGGCAAGCTCTCCACCGAGGCGGTCAGCACCATGCTCGGCACGCTGGATGACGATCAGGCGCTGTCGCTTATCGAAGCGATGATTGCCGCCAACGGCGAGCGCGTGATGTCGCAGGTGAATGCCGCCGCTGCCCGGGGTATCGAATGGGAAGGACTGCTGGTTGAGATGCTCAGCCTGCTGCACCGCGTGGCGATGCTGCAGCTTTCTCCGTCCGCCATCGGCGCGGATATGGCCGCTATCGAACAGCGGATGCGTGAACTTGCCCGCACCGTGCCGCCTGCCGACGTGCAGCTGTATTACCAGACGCTGCTGATTGGCCGCAAAGAGTTACCGTTCGCGCCGGACCCCAGAATGGGCGTTGAAATGACGCTGCTGCGCGCGCTGGCGTTCCACCCGCGCATGCCATTGCCGGAGCCGGAAGCGCCGCGGCAGTCTTTCGCGCCGGTCGCCCCTACGGCGGTGATGTCGCCGCAGCAGGTGCCACCGCAGCCGACACCGCCGCCACAGCAGAACGTGCCGCTGTCGGATGCCACCAGTTCGGTGCTTGCCGCACGCAGCCAGCTGCAGCGTGCGCAGGGAGTAACCAAACCAAAAAAGAGTGAACCGGCAGCGCCAGGAAGAGCGCGGCCGGTGAACAACGCCGCGCTTGAACGACTGGCCTCGGTAACGGAGCGCGTACAGTCGCGTCCTGCACCGTCCGCGCTCGAGCAGAAAGCCCCGGTGAAAGAAGAGGCTTACCGCTGGAAGGCAAGCACCATCACCGAAGAGGTGAAGGAAGAGGTCGCCACGCCGAAAGCGCTGAAAAAGGCGCTGGAGCATGAGAAAACGCCGGAGCTTTCCGCGAAGCTTGCCGAAGAGTCCATAGTGCGCGACGCCTGGGCCGCCGAGGTCAGCAAACTTCAGCTGCCTAAGCTGGTGGAGCAGGTCGCGCTGAATGCCTGGAAAGAGCAGGACGGCAATCAGGTGCGTTTGCACCTGCGTCCGGGTCAGCGGCACCTCAATTCCCCTGGCGCGCAAAAGGCGCTGGCCGAGGCGCTCACCGCATTACAGGGCGCGCCGGTTGAATTGACTATCATTGAAGATGATAATCCGGCAGTGAAAACGCCGCTCGAGTGGCGCCAGGCCATTTATGAAGAAAAGCTCGCGCAGGCGCGCGAGGCGATTATTGCGGATAACAACATTCAGACCCTGCGCCGGTTCTTCGACGCCGATCTGGATGAAGAGAGTATTCGCCCCATTTGATCGTGAGTCTGACTTACGGTTGTAATCCTTAAACGTGAAAGAAGAGAGAAGCCTATGTTTGGTGGAAAAGGCGGTCTGGGTGGCCTGATGAAGCAGGCTCAGCAGATGCAGGAAAAAATGCAGAAGATGCAGGAAGAGATCGCTCAGCTGGAAGTCACGGGTGAGTCCGGTGCCGGTCTGG
The DNA here is from genome assembly GCF_004362415.1 of Enterobacter sp. AG326. Lineage (NCBI taxonomy): Bacteria > Pseudomonadati > Pseudomonadota > Gammaproteobacteria > Enterobacterales > Enterobacteriaceae > Enterobacter > Enterobacter sp. AG326. Next base: position 197,916 of record NZ_SNXG01000006.1, read on the forward strand.
TCAAAGTGACCATCAACGGTGCGCACAACTGCCGTCGCGTGGAAATCGACCCGAGCCTGCTCGAAGACGACAAAGAGATGCTGGAAGATCTGGTTGCAGCCGCGTTTAACGATGCCGCTCGCCGTATCGACGAAACTCAGAAAGAGAAAATGGCCTCTGTATCCAGCGGTATGCAGCTGCCGCCTGGCTTCAAGATGCCATTCTGATGCAAACCAGTCCGCTGCTCACGCAGTTAATGGAAGCACTGCGCTGCCTGCCGGGCGTTGGCCCGAAGTCGGCGCAGCGCATGGCGTTTACGCTATTGCAGCGCGACCGCAGCGGCGGGATGCGCCTGGCGCAGGCTTTAACCCGCGCCATGTCAGAAATTGGTCACTGTGCGGATTGCCGCACCTTTACCGAGCAGGACGTGTGTAACATCTGTACGAACCCGCGTCGTCAGGAAAACGGTCAGATTTGCGTGGTGGAGAGTCCTGCGGACATCTACGCCATCGAACAAACCGGGCAGTTTTCCGGCCGCTACTTCGTGCTGATGGGGCATCTCTCCCCGCTCGACGGCATTGGCCCGGATGATATCGGTCTTGACCGCCTTGAACAGCGTCTTGAGTCCGAAACCATCAAAGAGGTGATCCTCGCCACCAACCCAACGGTGGAAGGGGAGGCAACCGCCAACTACATCGCCGAACTGTGCTCGCAGTACGGCGTTGACGCCAGCCGCATCGCCCACGGCGTGCCGGTGGGCGGCGAGCTGGAAATGGTCGACGGCACCACGCTATCGCACTCTCTGGCCGGGCGTCACAAGATTATTTTCTGACCAAACGGAGGCTGCGCGCGCGGCCTCCGCTTGAAAATTTCCCCCCTTATCCCCATCTCTCACTCAACGTTTTAAAACCCCATTAAATGGCATTGTTGAGGTCGACTTAGATGAAAGGACAAGAAACCCGTGGTTTCCAGTCAGAAGTAAAACAGCTTCTGCACCTGATGATCCATTCCCTGTATTCCAACAAAGAAATTTTCCTGCGTGAGCTGATTTCCAACGCCTCGGACGCTGCGGACAAGCTGCGCTTCCGCGCGCTGTCCAACCCGGACCTGTACGAAGGCGACGGCGAGCTGCGCGTGCGCGTCTCGTTCAATAAAGAGAACCGCACCCTGACCATCGCCGATAACGGCATCGGGATGAACCGCGATGAGGTGATCGACCACCTCGGCACCATCGCCAAATCCGGCACCAAAGCGTTCCTCGAGTCCATGGGCTCTGACCAGGCGAAAGACAGCCAGCTCATCGGCCAGTTCGGCGTGGGCTTCTACTCGGCGTTTATCGTGGCCGACAAAGTTACCGTCCGTACCCGTGCGGCAGGCGACAGCGCCGAGAACGGCGTGCTGTGGGAATCCAAAGGGGAAGGCGAATACACCGTTGATGACATCACCAAGGCGGATCGCGGCACCGAAATCACCCTGCACCTGCGCGAAGGGGAAGATGATTTCCTGAACGACTGGCGCGTGCGCTCCATCATCAGCAAATATTCCGATCACATCGCCCTGCCGGTTGAGATTGAAAAACAGGAAGAGAAAGACGGCGAAACCGTGGTTTCCTGGGAGAAGATCAACAAGGCGCAGGCGCTGTGGACGCGCAACAAGTCTGAAATTAAAGACGACGAATACAACGAGTTCTACAAGCACATTGCCCACGACTTTACCGACCCGCTGACCTGGAGCCACAACCGTGTGGAAGGTAAGCAGGAGTACACCAGCCTGCTGTACATCCCGGCACAGGCGCCGTGGGACATGTGGAACCGCGATCACAAACACGGCCTGAAGCTGTACGTGCAGCGCGTGTTCATCATGGACGACGCCGAGCAGTTCATGCCGAACTACCTGCGCTTTGTGCGCGGTCTGATAGATTCTAACGATCTGCCGCTGAACGTCTCGCGTGAAATTCTGCAGGACAGCACCGTCACCCGTAACCTGCGCAACGCCCTGACCAAACGTGCGCTGCAGATGCTGGAAAAACTGGCGAAAGACGATGCTGAAAAATATCAGACCTTCTGGAAACAGTTCGGCCTGGTGCTGAAAGAAGGCCCGGCGGAAGACACCGCGAACGTTGAAACCATCGCCAAACTGCTGCGCTTCGCCTCTACGCACACCGACTCCTCCGCGCAGACCGTGTCGCTGGAAGAGTACGTCTCCCGCATGAAAGAAGGGCAGGAGAAGATCTACTACATCACCGCCGACAGCTACGCGGCGGCGAAGAGCAGCCCGCACCTGGAGCTTCTGCGCAAGAAAGGCATCGAAGTGCTGCTGCTTTCTGACCGCATCGACGAGTGGATGATGAACTACCTGACCGAGTTCGACGGTAAGGCGTTCCAGTCCGTAGCCAAAGCGGACGAATCCATCGACAAGCTGGCGGATGAAGTGGACGAAAGCGCGAAAGAAGCCGAGAAGGCGCTGGAGCCGTTCGTTGAGCGCGTGAAAACCCTGCTGGGCGATCGCGTGAAAGAGGTGCGCTTCACGCACCGTCTGACCGACACCCCGGCGATTGTCACCACCGATGCGGACGAAATGAGCACCCAGATGGCGAAACTGTTCGCTGCGGCGGGCCAGGCTATGCCGGAAGTGAAATATATCTTTGAGCTTAATCCGGATCATCCTCTGGTGAAACGCGCGGCGGATACCCAGGATGACGCCCGCTTTGCCGAGTGGGTTGAGCTGCTGCTGGATCAGTCCCTGCTGGCCGAGCGCGGCACGCTGGAAGATCCTAACCTGTTCATTAAACGTGTGAATGCGCTGCTGCTGGCGTAATTGACCACGCCTCCCCTGGTCTTCTCCCTCTCCCGTGGGAGAGGGCCGGGGTGAGGGTACCAGACCGCACCCTCCCAAATAATCTCCCCCCGTTAACCGTTTCAGCCTTCCCGCCTTCCTTGAGCGATGCCCGTTCTGGTGGTATTGTTTAGCGCTTTTGAAAAATTGAAACGACTTTTGAGGGGATTTTCGCAATGCGTATTATTCTGCTTGGCGCTCCGGGCGCGGGTAAAGGAACTCAGGCTCAGTTCATCATGGAGAAATACGGTATTCCGCAAATCTCCACCGGTGACATGCTGCGCGCCGCTGTAAAATCTGGCTCCGAGCTGGGTAAACAAGCGAAAGACATCATGGACGCAGGCAAGCTGGTAACCGACGAGCTGGTTATTGCTCTGGTCAAAGAGCGCATTGCTCAGGAAGACTGCCGTAACGGTTTCCTGCTGGACGGCTTCCCGCGCACCATTCCTCAGGCTGACGCCATGAAAGAAGCGGGCATCAACGTGGACTACGTTCTGGAGTTCGACGTGCCGGACGAGCTGATCGTTGACCGTATCGTTGGCCGTCGCGTACACGCTGCTTCTGGCCGCGTTTACCACATCAAATTCAACCCACCTAAGGTTGAAGGCAAAGACGACGTGACCGGCGAAGAGCTGACCACCCGTAAAGACGATCAGGAAGAGACCGTGCGTAAACGCCTGGTGGAATACCATCAGATGACCGCGCCGCTGATCGGCTACTACACCAAAGAAGCGCAGGCGGGTAACACCAAATACGCGAAAGTTGACGGCACCAAAGCCGTGGCTGACGTACGTGCAGAGCTGGAAAAAATCCTCGGCTAATCGCGCGCCTCTCACCCGGGTTCCCGGGTGAGAAATATTCTCATCTTACCTATTACAGCAATGGGTTTCGTTTAAACGCATTTCCGCTACAATTGACAACCTATCAAATGGTTAAGAGGCGTGAATGAGTCAGGCGAAAACCGGCATCCTGCTTGCCAATCTGGGCACTCCAGAAGCACCTACATCAGACGCGGTAAAACGCTACCTGCGACAATTTTTAAGCGACACGCGCGTCGTGGATTTCCCGAGACTGCTGTGGTGGCCGCTGCTGCGTGGCGTCATTCTGCCGATTCGTTCTCCGCGCGTCGCCAAACTCTATCAGTCCGTCTGGATGGAAGAGGGCTCGCCGCTGATGGTTTACAGCCGTCGTCAGGAAAAAGCGCTGGCCGCCCGCCTGCCGGATATGCCCGTCGCGCTCGGCATGAGCTACGGAAAACCGTCCCTGAAAAGCGCGGTGGAATCACTGCTGGCGCAGGGCGTGGACCATATCGTCGTGCTGGCGCTCTACCCGCAGTATTCCTGCTCGACGGTGGCCGCCGTCTGGGACGAGCTGGCCCGCATTCTGGCGACCCGCCGCCGCATTCCGGGCGTGACCTTTATTCGCGACTACGCGGATAACGATCTCTACATCCAGGCGCTTGCCAACAGCGCGCGCGCGTCGTTTGAAAAGCACGGCGAGCCGGATCTGCTGCTGCTTTCCTATCACGGGATCCCGCAGCGTTTCGCCAATGAAGGGGATGATTATCCGCAGCGCTGCCGCGATACCACGCGCGAGCTGGTTTCCGCCCTTGGCCTGCCGCCGGAGAAGGTGATGATGACCTTCCAGTCGCGCTTCGGCCGCGAGCCGTGGCTGACGCCGTATACCGATGAAACCCTCAAAATGCTGGGTGAGAAGGGCGTAAAGCACATTCAGGTGATGTCGCCGGGCTTCTCGGCCGACTGTCTGGAAACGCTGGAGGAGATCGCGGTGCAAAACCGGGAATTTTTCCTTGAGGCTGGCGGCGAAAAGTACGAGTACATTCCGGCGCTTAACGACTCGCCTGAGCATATCGACATGATGGTCTCGCTGGTAACGAACAGCCGCTGATCGCACTCCGGGCCGGGTTTGTGCTACCATTCCCGGCCCATATTCTTCGTACAGTTCAGACCATGAAATTTCCCGGTAAACGCAAATCCAAACACTACTTCCCCGTCGATGCCCGCGATCCGCTCCTGCAGCAAATCCAGCCAGAAAACGAAACCAGCGCGGCATGGGTCGTCGGTATCGATCAGACGCTGGTGGACATTGAAGCGAAAGTGGATGATGCGTTTGTCGCCCGTTACGGTCTGAGCGCCGGTCACTCGCTGGTGATTGAGGACGACGTTGCCGAAGCGCTGTACCAGGAGCTGGTGCGCGAAAACCTGATTACCCATCAGTTCGCCGGTGGCACCATCGGCAATACCATGCATAACTACTCCGTGCTGGCCGACGACCGCTCGGTGCTGCTCGGCGTGATGTGCAGCAATATCGAAATCGGTGGCTATGCCTACCGCTATCTCTGCAACACCTCCAGCCGTACCGATCTGAACTACCTTCAGGGCGTCGACGGGCCTATTGGCCGCTGCTTTACGCTGATTAGCGATTCCGGCGAGCGTACTTTTGCCATCAGCCCGGGTCATATGAACAAGCTGCGCGCCGAGAGTATTCCGGAAGAGGTGATTGCGGGCGCCTCGGCGCTGGTGCTGACCTCCTACCTGGTGCGCTGTAAGCCGGGCGAGCCGATGCCGGAAGCGACCATGAAAGCGATCGAGTACGCGAAGAAATACAACGTGCCGGTCGTTCTGACGCTGGGCACGAAATTCGTTATCGCCGATAACCCGGAGTGGTGGCAGGCCTTCCTGAAAGAGCACGTCTCGATTCTGGCAATGAACGAAGAAGAGGCCGAGGCGCTGACCGGTGAAAGCGATCCGCTGCTGGCGTCTGACAAAGCGCTGGACTGGGTAGATCTGGTGCTCTGCACCGCCGGCCCGGTTGGGCTGTACATGGCGGGCTTCACGGAAGAAGAGAGCAAGCGCAAAACCCAGCACCCGCTGCTGCCCGGTGCGATTGCCGAGTTCAACCAGTACGAGTTCAGCCGCGGCATGCGCTACAAAGACTGCGTGAATCCGCTGCGTATCTACTCTCATATCGCGCCATACATGGGCGGGCCGGAGAAGATCATGAACACCAACGGTGCGGGCGATGGCGCGCTGGCCGCACTGCTGCACGACATCACCGCTAACGCCTACCATAAAACCAACGTGCCGAACTCCAGCAAGCACAAGTTCAGCTGGCTGACCTATTCCTCGCTGGCGCAGGTGTGTAAATATGCCAACCGCGTGAGCTATCAAGTACTGAACCAGCATTCTCCGCGCTTAACGCGCGGTCTGCCGGAACGGGAAGACAGCCTCGAAGAGGCGTACTGGGACAGGTAAAAGCAAAACGGCAACCCTGGTTGCCGTTTTTAGTGTTTGTTCCCTCTCCCCGTGGGAGAGGGCAAGGGTGAGGGCACCAGACCGCTCAAAACTTAACTCGTCACCGCCTCTTCAAGCGGCGGATTCTCCAGCAGCGTCAGCATCGTATTCGCAATCTCGCGCTCGCCCATCACCACCTTATTCGCACCGCGCTCGGTAATGTACTCCACCTCGTCGTCATAGTGCGCCCGGGCGATAATCTCAATCGTTGGGCACTTCTCGCGCGCGGAAGCCACAATCTCGCCCGCTTCATAGCCGTTAGGTATGGTCAGCAGCAGCCAGCGCGCGCAGTCCAGATGCGCCAGATTCATGATCTCTTCGTTAGCCGCATTGCCCAGCACCGCACGAATACCGCGCTCGCGCAGCTCGTCGACGCGGGTGCGTGAGGTCTCAATCACCACCAGCGGAATCCCCTGCGCCATCAGCTTCTCACCGAGCAGGCTGCCCACGCGGCCAAAGCCGACCAGCAGGGCGTGATTGCAAATATCCACCGGGATCTGCTTCTCTTCTTCGATGGCTTCTTCGAGCGTCTGTTCTTCCAGCGTTTCGGTTTTATCGAGGTATTTTTCCAGCAGGGCAAACAGCACCGGGTTCAGCATAATCGACAGAATCGCCCCCGCCAGCACCAGGTTTTGCCCCGCCTGCGGCAGCAGGTTCAGGGCCATGCCCAGACCGGCCAGAATAAAGGCGAACTCACCGATCTGCGCCAGGCTGGCGGCGATGGTCAACGCCGTCCGCGGGGAGTGGCCGAACATCCGCACCAGGAAGAAGGCGGCAAGCGACTTGCCAAAGATGATGATCGCCAGCGTGCCCAGCACGGCCAGCGGTTGATGAATCAGGACCATCGGGTCAAACAGCATTCCGACGGAGACGAAGAACAGCACGGCGAAGGCATCGCGCAGCGGCAGAGTGTCGTGCGCCGCGCGGTGGCTCAGCTCGGATTCGTTCAGCACCATCCCGGCGAAGAACGCGCCCAGGGCAAAGGAGACGTCAAACAGCTCTACGGCACCAAAAGCGATACCCAGCGCCAGCGCCAGCACGGAGAGGGTAAACAGCTCGCGTGAGCCGGTTGCCGCGCTGCGGGACATGATCCACGGCACAAGACGGCGGCCCACCAGCATCATGATGGCGATAAACGCCACCACCTTACCGATGGTAATACTCATATCCAGCGCCAGCGAGGCAAAGCCGACGTTGTCTTTTTCCATCATCCCGGCGACGGCAGGCAGCAGCACCAGCGTCAACACCATCACCAGATCTTCAACGATCAGCCAGCCTATCGCGATTTGCCCGCGCTGGCTGTCTATCAGCTGTCTCTCTTCAAGCGCGCGCAGCAGCACCACGGTACTGGCGGTTGAGAGACACAGCCCAAAAACGATACCGGTCATTAACGACCAGCCCAGCACCGCCGAAAGCGCCATCCCCAGCAGCGTCGCCACCCCTATCTGGGCGATCGCTCCCGGTATGGCAATCGACTTTACCGCCATCAAATCCTTCAGGGAGAAGTGCAGGCCGACGCCAAACATCAGCAGAATCACGCCCAATTCCGCCAGCTCAGGGGCCAGTTTGGTATCCGCTACGAAGCCTGGCGTAAACGGCCCCGCCAGTACACCCGCTAACAGATAGCCGACAAGAGGAGAAATACGCAGTTTATTGGCAATCATGCCGAGGATAAAAGCGAGCACAAGTCCACCAACAATGGTGGTGATAAGCGGTGTGGCGTGGTGCATTCCGTCTCCTTTCGTTGTGGGTGTTCCTTTTTGGCGAAAACCAAAAAACCGAGTAATAGTTTATGACAATTTTTACCCTTATGTTTATGAATAATTGTTGAAGTTTGAATAAAACAGCAATATGCACGTAAAAAAGCGCATTTTGATAAATTCAGCGAGGGGATGAAGAAGAAACCCTTATGGCATAAGGGTATCAGGTAGCCAAAGTAAAACTTTGACTACCCGTAATTCAGGCTTTATGACGGTTATCAGGCAGGAATATGGTTAACATCCCAAGAAGCGGCAGGAAAGCGCAGATTTTATAAACCAGGAAGATACTGGTGTGGTCCGCAACCATCCCTAACACCGCTGCGCCAAGCCCTCCCATGCCGAAGGCGAAACCGAAAAAGAGTCCGGAAACCATACCGATACGTCCAGGCAGCAGCTCCTGGGCATAAACCAGAATGGCGGAAAAGGCGGAAGCGAGGATAAAACCAATGATCACGGTTAAAATCCCCGTCCATTCAAGGTTCGCGTACGGCAAAATAAGGGTAAACGGCGCCACGCCGAGGATAGAGCCCCAAATGACATATTTACGCCCAATCTTATCCCCCACAGGCCCGCCAATGACCGTACCGGCTGCGACGGCGAACAGGAAGGCAAACAGGTGGATTTGCGCATTCTGTACCGATAATCCGAATTTTTGCATCAGATAAAAGGTGTAATAGCTGCTGATGCTCGCCATATAGAAGTATTTCGAGAAAATCAGTACCAGCAGCACAGAGACGGCCAGAATAACCTTATTGCGCGGCAGGGGATTGATAACCTTCGCTTTAGGTTTCCCTTTATTCACGCGATGCTGAGCGGCATACCAGCGGCTGATCTGCGCCAGCACGATGATCGCCAGCAGCGCGGCCAGTACAAACCATGCCACGTTGCCTTTACCGTAAGGGGCAATAATCACCGCGGCCAGCAGCGGGCCGAGAGAGCTACCAAAGTTACCGCCCACCTGGAACAGCGACTGCGCCAGACCGTGACGTCCCCCGGAGGCCATGCGCGCCACGCGCGAGGACTCCGGATGGAAAACGGACGAGCCGGTGCCCACCAGCGCGGCGGCAATCAGCACGGCTTCAAAGCTCCCCGCCATGGCCAGCAGCACCAGCCCGCTTAGGGTGAAGCACATGCCGATCGGCAGCGACCACGGCATCGGGTATTTATCCGTCCAGTAGCCCACCACCGGCTGCAGCAGTGAGGAAGCCAGCTGGAAGGTCAGGGTGATCATCCCGATCTGCACGAAGGTGAGTGAGAACTCGGACTGCAGCAGCGGATAAATGGCCAGTATCAACGACTGGATCATGTCGTTGAGCAGGTGCGAGAGACTGATTGCGCCTAAGACTTTAAAGGAGGTGCGCGACGTAGGCGCGCCCGGAACGGGCTGGGTTGATTCACTGATTGCCATAGAGAGAAGTACCACGTCTTTAGTTATTAGTTATGCAGGGTGTAATTATTATCCGACTAACATACCCGCCCGGGACATTTGAAGAAAGTCGCAATTCTGAAAACTTATTTGTCTATTCTTGTTAGTCACTGTAATTTTTGCCTTTGTCTATTGGTCAGGGAGAGAGAAGATGAAGTTAATGAAGCGGGGCGTCGCGCTGGCGCTCATCGCCGCATGGGGCCTGGTAAGCCTGCCCGCGCAGGCGTATGAAAAAGACAAAACCTATAAAATCACCATTCTGCATACCAACGATCACCACGGTCATTTCTGGCGCAGCGAATACGGCGAATATGGCCTGTCGGCACAAAAAACGCTGGTGGACGGCATTCGCAAAGAGGTAGCGGCCCAGGGTGGCAGCGTGCTGCTGCTGTCGGGGGGCGATATCAATACCGGCGTGCCGGAATCCGATTTACAGGACGCGGAACCTGATTTTCGCGGCATGAACCTGATTGGCTATGACGCGATGGCCGTGGGTAACCACGAGTTCGATAATCCGCTGACCGTGCTGCGCCAGCAGGAAAAATGGGCCAAATTCCCCTTCCTCTCCGCCAATATTTACCAGAAAAGCACCGGCGAACGCCTGTTTAAGCCGTGGGCGCTGTTTAAGCGTCAGGATCTGAAGATTGCGGTCATCGGCTTAACCACCGACGACACGGCGAAAATTGGTAATCCCGAGTTCTTTACCGATATCGAATTCCGCAAACCGGCAGGCGAAGCGAAGCTGGTGATTCAGGAGCTGCAGCAAAACGAAAAGCCGGACGTGATTATCGCCACCACGCATATGGGGCACTACGACAACGGCGAGCACGGCTCTAACGCGCCCGGCGACGTGGAAATGGCGCGCAGCCTGCCCGCGGGCTCGCTGGCAATGATTGTGGGCGGTCACTCACAGGATCCGGTGTGCATGGCCTCGGAGAACAAAAAGCAGGTGGACTATGTGCCGGGCACGCCGTGCGCGCCGGACCGTCAGAACGGTATCTGGATTGTTCAGGCGCACGAGTGGGGCAAATACGTCGGCCGGGCGGATTTCGAGTTCCGTAACGGCGAGATGAAGCTGGTCCATTATCAGCTCATCCCGGTCAACCTGAAGAAGAAAGTCACCTACCCGGACGGGAAAAGTGAGCGCGTACTTTACACGCCAGAGATTCCAGAAAACCAGCAGATGCTCTCCCTGCTGACGCCTTTCCAGAACAAAGGAAAGGCACAGCTGGACGTGAAAATCGGCACGCTGAACGGGCGTCTGGAGGGGGACCGCAGTAAAGTTCGCTTCGTGCAGACCAACATGGGCCACCTGGTGCTGGCGGCGCAAATGGCGCGCACCGGCGCTGACTTCGGCGTGATGAGCGGCGGCGGCATTCGTGATTCCATCGAAGGTGGAAACATCACCTATAAAGACGTCCTGAAGGTGCAGCCGTTCGGCAACCTGGTGGTCTATGCGGACATGAGCGGGAAAGAGGTGATTGAGTACCTGACCGCCGTGGCGCAGATGAAGCCGGATTCCGGGGCCTATCCGCAGTTTGCCAACGTCAGCTTTGTGGCGAAAGACGGCAAGCTTAACGACCTGAAGATCAAAGGCGAACCGGTTGACCCGGCTAAAACGTACCGTCTGGCGACGTTAAGCTTTAACGCCACCGGCGGCGACGGCTATCCACATATTGATAACAAACCGGGATACGTGAATACCGGCTTTATCGATGCGGAAGTGCTGAAGCAGTTTATCGAGCAGAATTCGCCGATTGACGTGAATGCCTACGAGCCGAAAGGTGAGGTGAGCTGGCAGTAGTGGTGTGCGGCCTGATGCCCTCACCCCAACCCTCTCCCACCGGGAGAGGGCGCGAACACAAAAAACGGTAACGCCTGTTACCGTTTTGTTTTTACCTCGCAGCCGCCACCGGGCAATTTTCTCAATCCCGGCGCGCAATATCCGCAAACTTCGCGTCCAGCATTTTCGCCAGGTCGCCCGCCGCCAGCTCGATATCCAGCCCGCGTTTGCCGCCGGATATAAAGATGGTTTCAAACTCCTGTGAAGGCGCATCGATCAGCGTCGGCAGGCGTTTTTTCTGCCCGAGCGGACTGATCCCGCCCACCAGATAGCCCGTGGTGCGCTGCGCCACCATCGGATCCGCCATATCCACCTTCTTCGCCCCCAGGGCTTTGGCGACTTTCTTCAGATCCAGCTGTCCCGCGACCGGGGTAACCGCGACGGCGAGGTGTTTCATATCGCCATTCACCGCCACCAGCAGCGTTTTATAAACCTGGTCCGCGTTCAGCCCCAGCTTGCGCACCACTTCATCACCAAAGTTAGTCTCATTCGGATCGTGATCGTAAGTGTGGATCCGGAAAGAAATGTTGTTTTTTTCGAGTAATTTAACGGCGGGAGTCATAGCTATCCTTCTTACGACAGACAAATCATGCCATCAGCATACGCCTGACGTTTGTCTAAAAAATAGCACCATCTTGCGCAATAGTATTGGCAGTGATGGTCACTTTGAGCGACAATCGGCTCAACCGAAGGTCTCCTTCGGCATAATAAAAACGATGAAATTCCTCTTTGACGGGCCAATAGAAATATTGGCCATTTTTTTATTTCAACAGTGACGGCAAATTCCCTTCTCCGTACAAATGTAACGCCCCAACCGCCACCACGTAATGCCCCGCGGGCAAAGCATGCAGCGTCTGTCGCCAGGCTTTGTTGCGCGCATTCATCAGCACATCATACAGCGATTCGCTGAAGGTCGACGGTAACGCCAGCTTACCGTCCTCAGGCGGCGCGTCCAGCCACCAGCCAATCATGGTCTGCAGCAGGCGCGCGTTGGTGTGCCAGTGGGTCAACGTATCATCCAGCAGCATCAGGCCGTCGTCGGGAAGCTGGCGCAGAAGCGCAATCTGGCTGTCCGTCCCTTCCAGCTCGATGACGGGCAGGCTGCGCGCCTTTGCCGCGTTCAGCAGCTGGTAATCAATGCCGTAGTCACCGCGCAGCCCCAGACGCTGCGCCTGTGTGGCCTGCAGCACCATCGCAATTTGCCAGAGCGGCAGGGTGTCAATCATGGAGAGCGACACGCCGGTTTCATCCGCGACGCGCGTCAGTTCGGCAAGCTGGGCATCATCCAGACGTTCCGCCAGGGTGAGATCGCTCTCGAGCCCGGCAAACGGTGACTCCTGACCCGAAATGTCCGCCTCAACGACCAGCGCGTCGGCGCGTTTCAGCAGTTTTATCAGGCCGGGTGGCAAGGGAGACATATCCTGCGTACCCATATGGATGCTGCCGACCAGGTGCAGGTGTTGCCCGCCGGGAAGAGAGATATCCAGACCGGGCCAGGCGTAACGGCGAGGAAAGAGGGCGCGAAACGATGCTTTTATACGATTAAACAGACCCATACGCGCTCCATGAATGGAAAGGTTCATGCTAGCGCGTACGGGTACAAGGTTCAATCCTTCGGTTTAAAGCGCAGCAGCCGGTTGGCGTTGCTCACCACGGTAATGGAGGAGAGCGCCATCGCCGCGCCCGCGACCACCGGGTTAAGCAGCGTGCCGGTCAGCGGCCACAGAATACCGGCCGCGATTGGGATTCCGAGAGAGTTATAGATAAATGCCCCCAGCAGGTTCTGCTTCATGTTGCGCAGCGTGGCTTTTGAAATGGCCAGCGCGTCGGCAACGCCCATCAGGCTATGGCGCATCAGCGTAATGGCGGCGGTTTCGATGGCGACATCGCTCCCGCCGCCCATGGCAATCCCCACGTCCGCCTGGGCCAGCGCGGGGGCATCGTTGATGCCGTCGCCGACCATCGCCGCCTGACGACCCTGACTTTGCAGTTTCTTGATGGCGTCCGCTTTACCGTCCGGCAGTACGCCTGCAATGACCTCATCAATTCCGGCTTCTTTCGCGATGGCGTTGGCCGTTGTCGGATTGTCCCCGGTCAGCATCACCAGACGATAGCCGGCGCGGTGCAGACGCTGCAGGGCGTCCACGCTGTCCTGGCGAAGCGGATCGCGCACGGCCAGCAGCGCGGCGGCTTTGCCATCCACCGCCAGCAGAACCGGCGTAGCGCCCTGAGACGCCTGCGCCTTCAGCTCGCTTTCCAGCGCGGCGGTATCAATACCGTTTTCATTGAGCAATGCCTGGTTGCCCAGCAGCAGCGCGTGGCCTTCTGCTTCACCGCTGACGCCGAGCCCGCGCAGGGTGCGGAAATTGCTGACCTGCGGCAGGGCAGAAGCATTCGCTTTATCGAGAATGGCGCGCGCCAGCGGATGGCTGGAGCCTTGCTCCAGCGCGGCGGCGAGGCGCAGCGCGTCCTCTTGCGCAATGCCTGCGGTAGTGACGGCCACCACCTGCGGTTTGCCTTCGGTCAGCGTGCCGGTTTTATCAAACACCAGCGTGTCGAGAGTGCTGGCCCGCTGCAGCGCGTCCGCATCCCGCACCAGTACACCAAATTCGGCCGCGCGGCCTACGCCGGAGATAATCGACATTGGGGTCGCCAGGCCAAGGGCGCAAGGACAGGCGATGATCAGCACCGTGGTGGCGATCACCAGGGTGTAAACAATCTGCGGTGCGGGGCCGAAGAAATACCAGATCGCCGCGCTCAGCAGGGCAATGCCGACCACCACCGGCACAAAAATGGCCGAGATCCTGTCAGCAAGCTGGCCAATTTCCGGCTTGCTGCTCTGCGCCTGGCGCACCATGCGGATAATACGCGACAGCGTCGTGTGGCTGCCGACGGCGCTGGCGGTAAACAGCACGCTGCCGTCCTGCACCACCGTACCGGCATGAACGGCGTCGCCGTCTGATTTCTGCTGAGGGATAGGCTCGCCGGTCAGCATCGCTTCATCCAGCCAGGCTTCGCCCTGGGTTATCTTACCGTCAACGGGAACGCGATCGCCCGTCGTCAGGCGCAGCGTCATGCCGGGCTGAACTTCCGCCAGCGGGACGCTTTTCTCCCCCTCGTCCGTGACCACGCGGGCCGTCGGCGGGGTTAAATCAAGCAATCTTTCCAGCGCTTTCGAGGAGCGCTGGCGGGCGCGGGCTTCCAGCATGTGGCCCAGGTTAATCAGGCCGATAATCATCGCGCTCGCTTCATAGTAGAGATGGCGCGCCTCCATCGGGAACCACTGGGGCCAGACGTTCACGCTCATAGAATAGAGCCACGCCGCGCCGGTACCGAGCGCCACCAGCGTATCCATCGTCGCGGTGCGGTTTTTCAGGCTCTTCCAGGCGCTAGTGTAAAAATGCCCGCCTGCAAACACCATCACCGCAAGAGTAATCAGACCAATCACCAGCCACAGCGTGCGGTTGTCGTCGGTGACCATCATGTTGTCACCCATCATCCCCCACACCATCACCGGAATACCCACCAGCAGGGCGACAATTGCCTGCCAGCGGAAGCGTTTCATGGTAGCGATAGCCGTTTCCTGCTGGCGCTCGCGGCGCTCGGCATCATCTTCGATAGCCTCCGCCCCGTAGCCCGCTTTCTCAACGGCCTGCACTAAATCTGCGGCGGAGGCACTGCCCATCACCAGCGCAGTACGCTCCGCAAGATTGACCCGTGCCTGCGCGACGCCCGGTACGGCCTGCAAGGCGTTTTGTACCCGGGAGACGCAGCTGGCGCAGCTCATGCCGTTGATCAGCAGCTGTTGGCTGTCGTCAATATCATCAGCTGCCGGAAGCTCAGGAGTGGCCGCTGTCAGCGCTTCCGACGGGGATGATGACTCTGCCAGCGGTTTAGCCTTTGGGTGGCTTAACTCCGCCCCGTAACCGGCCTGCTTAATGGTATCAATCAGCGCATCCGCGCTGGCGCTGCCGGTGACGGCGGCATGATCGATAGTCACGTCAGCGCTTTCAACGTCAGGGCGCTGTTCCAGGCTTTCTTTAACGCGTTTGACGCAGTGGCCGCATGAGAGGCCGTCCAGCGTCAGGTCGATAGTGTGAGACATAACAAAACTCCCGTATAATGAACTGGTCAGTAGTTGACCGGAGTAACGCTTTTCGCTAACTGTTATGAAGGTTAAACCTTCCATCAAGGGGAAGGTCAAGGGGGAAATGTGAATATCAGTGACGTGGCAAAAAAAACCGGCTTAACCAGCAAGGCAATCCGCTTTTATGAAGAGAAGGGGCTGGTGACGCCACCGCTGCGCAGCGAAAACGGCTACCGCAGCTATACGAAACTGCATATTGATGAGCTGACGCTACTGCGCCAGGCAAGGCAGGTCGGTTTTAACCTGGAAGAGTGCGGCGAGCTGGTAAACCTGTTTAACGATCCGAAGCGTCATAGCGCCGACGTGAAAAAACGCACGCTGGAAAAAGTGGCCGAGATCGAACGCCACATCATCGAGCTGCAGGCGATGCGCGAACAGCTGCTGCAGCTCGCGGAATCCTGTCCGGGGGATGACAGCGCCGACTGCCCGATTATCGATAATCTTGCCGGCTGCTGTCATCGTAAGGCCTCTGCCTAACAGGCCTTCACCCGCAGGGTAATGCCTTCCACAGCAATGACCTCAACCCGCGTGCCGGCGCTGAGGTCGTCGTCGGCGACCACCGGCCACGAGCTGTCGCCCACGCGCATATGCCCGCGCCCGTTCACCAGCGCGGTGTCGAGCGTAAAACGCTTGCCGACAATCTGCTGTCCTCGCTGGTTAAGGTGCGCGTCCAGCGGCTTCTGCTCGTTAACCCGCCGGTTTAGCCAGCGCCACCATAGCCAGGCGGCCACCAGCGTCAGCACGGCAAACAGTGCACCCTGCCACGCCCAGTCCAGAGGAAGGATCCAGACCAGAAGGCCCGTAATGACGGCGGCAACACCGCTCCAGAGCAGGTAGCCGTTACCGCCCAGCATCTCCGCCGCCAGCAATAAGCCGCCGAGGCTTAGCCAGAAGGCATGAGGATGTGCAGCGATCAGCTCAATCATTTTTTACGCTCGTTTCCGCTGTCTTTAATCAGTTCGGCAATACCGGCGATAGAGCCCATCAGGCTGCTGGCCTCCAGCGGCATCATCACCACTTTGCTGTTGTTCGCCGAGCCGATCTGTTTTAGCGCGTCGGTATATTTTTGCGCGACAAAGTAGTTCACGGCCTGGATATCACCGGCGGCAATCGCTTCGGACACCATCTGAGTGGCGCGGGCTTCCGCTTCTGCCGAACGTTCACGCGCTTCCGCCTGTAAGAATGCGGACTGACGATCGCCTTCCGCTTTCAGGATCTGCGACTGTTTTTCACCTTCCGCTTTGAGGATCTCCGCCTGACGCACCCCTTCGGCTTCCAGAATGTAGGCGCGCTTGGTTCGCTCGGCCTTCATCTGGGCGTTCATGGAGGCGATCAGCTCAGCCGGCGGACGCACGTCGCGGATCTCGATACGGGTGACCTTGATCCCCCACGGGTTGGTTGCCTCATCGACAATATGCAGCAGGCGGGTATTGATGCTGTCGCGCTGGGAAAGCATCTCGTCCAGCTCCATCGAGCCGAGCACGGTACGGATGTTGGTCATCGTCAGGTTGACGATCGCCAGCTCCAGGTTGCTGACCTCATAGGCCGCTTTCGGCGCATCAATCACCTGAATAAAGCAGACGGCGTCGATGGTGACGTTGGCGTTATCCTTGGAGATGATCTCCTGAGACGGAATGTCCAGCACCTGTTCCATCATGTTGATCTTGCGACCGATTCTGTCCATGAACGGGACGATCAGGCTTAAGCCCGGCTGGAGGGTGTTGGTGTAGCGACCGAAACGCTCGACGGTCCACTGATAACCCTGAGGGACAATTTTGACGCCTGCGCCCACAATAACCAGCGCAACGAAAATAAGTGAATCGCCACGGATAATCTAGACACTTCTGAGCCGTTGATAATATAGGTTTTCATATTCAGCCGGTGGCATCTGCTCGCTCGAACCATGCCGAC
>NZ_SNXG01000007.1:0-179562 GCF_004362415.1 Enterobacter sp. AG326
AGAGACTTGGTATTCATTTTTCGTCTTGCGACGTTAAGAATCCATGTCACTTTGAGTGCCCACACAGATTGTCTGATAAATTGTTAAAGAGCAGTGCAACGCGGCTTTCGCTCACCGTTGCGAGGTGGCGTATATTACGCTTTCCTCTTTCAGAGTCAACCCGTTATTTCAGGATTTTTTCTCTTCAACCGACCGGGTTGTCTGTGAAGTGATTCACATCCGCCGTGTCGATGGAGGCGCATTATAGGGAGTTCTCAGCAGGCCGCAACCGCTAAATGACAGAAAAATGACTGACTGCTGCATTCCACAGCAAAACGCCGCCTTATACCCTTTTATGCACAAAGTTATCCACAATCATGAGCGGATCGCGATGCGATCCCACGAATTGAGCGAGAAGATCAACTATACTAGCGGCAAATATTCTCCTCTATGCAGGCCCACCCTCATGACCACACAACGCCTCGCCCGCGACTGGCGTCTCCCTACTGCAGGAGTGATGCTGCTGGCACTCCTCTTTGCCGTTTTTACCCTGCATGCGCACTGGAACGCCTTTATCCAGTGGTGTCTCGCCACGCAAATTACGCTGCACCGCTATCTGGTGATGTATCTGCTGCAGCTTAATAACCACCAGTACAGCGGCGGATTATGGCTGTTAACGGGGGCTTTCCTTTATGGTGTCCTTCACGCCATCGGACCCGGACACGGAAAATTCATCGTGACGACCTATCTGACCACCAATAAGGAAAGCGAGCTGGCCGCCCGGGTCGTCCCCTTTCTGGGTAGCCTGATGCAGGGCGTCAGCGCCATTCTGTTTGTCTTTATTCTGGCGGTAGGGTTTAACCTCGCCTCCGGGGATATTAGTACCAGCCGCTGGTACGTGGAGAAGATAAGCGCAGTGCTTATTGGCGCATTCGGTGCTTTTGTCATTTATCAGGCGCTGAAGAGCCTGCGTCCACGCAGGATGTCTATCTCCGCCATCAAGCCGCTTCATCAGCACGATGAACACTGTGGCTGCGGCCATCACGGCGTAGGTACAGACCTGACGCAGGGCGACTGGAAAACCCGTCTGGGCGTGATTCTGGCGATTGGCGCACGCCCGTGCAGCGGGGCGATCATGATTCTGATGTTTTCGAACGCGCTGGGCATTGTCACCTGGGGAGTAGCCGCGGTCATGACCATGTCTTTGGGAACCGCGCTTTCTATCGTGGGGCTTTCACTGGCAGTACGCTACGCCCGCGAGCGCACGGTGAGCTGGTTCGGAGAAAGCGCCTCATTGAAATGGCTCGTACCGGCAGTCAAAATAGCCGGAGGGGTAGTCCTGATCCTGTTCGCGACGGTGCTGTTTCTGACGGTGATCCCCGTCAGCGCCAATGGTGACTACATCGCTGCCGGATGCTAATAAAAGAAAACCCGCCGTTGGCGGGTTTGTTTATTACTCGTTGATGCGTGGATGCTGGTCCACCAGTCGGGAGCGTTTTTTCTGCAGCTCTTAAATCTCTGCGTCAATATCCTCAATCTTCTGCTCTACGTTATCGTAGTGCTCGCGCAGGATCTCTTTCGCTTCCTGGATGTCAGACGCCGCAGGCGTTGCGCCTTTCAGAGGGCGATTAGCCGTCTCCTTCATGGTAAGGCCGGTAATCAAACCAATCACCGCAATCACCATCAGGTAATAAGCCGGCATCATCAGGTTCTGCGTGCTCTCGACCAGCGAGGCGGCAAGCGTCGGGGTCAGACCGGCAATCAGCACCGAGATATTAAAGGCAGCGGCCAGCGCGCTGTAGCGAATATGCGTCGGGAACATCGCGGGCAACGTTGAGGCCATCACCCCGATAAAGCAGTTAAGGATCACCGCCAGCATCAGCAGACCGGCAAAAATCAGCCCCAGCACATCGCTATTAATCAGTATGAATGCCGGAATGGCCAGAGCAAACAGCGCAACGCTTCCCAAGATAATGAACGGTCGACGACCAAAACGGTCACTCAACAGGCCCATAATCGGCTGCACAAACAGCATACCCACCATGATGGCGATAATAATCAGCACACCGTGATCTTCCGAGTAGTGCAGGTTATGCGACAGATAGCTCGGCATGTAGGTCAACAGCATGTAGTAGGTCACGTTGGTCGAAATCACCAGACCAATACAGGTCAGCAGGCTGCGCCAGTGCTTAGTGGCAATCTCTTTGAACGACACCTTCGGACCATCCTGCAGCCCTTCGCGGTCACCCTGTTCCAGTTTTTCGACGTGCTGCTGGAAAGCAGGCGTCTCCTCAAGCGCATGACGCAGGTAAAGACCAATTATCCCCAGCGGCAGTGCCAGGAAGAACGGGACACGCCAGCCCCAGTCGAGGAAGTTATCTTCACCCACCACGGTTGAAATCAGCACGACTACGCCTGCGCCCATGACAAACCCGGCAATCGAGCCGAAGTCCAGCCAGCTCCCCATAAATCCGCGCTTACGGTCCGGGGAATACTCGGCAACGAAGATCGAGGCACCGGTATATTCACCGCCGACGGAGAAGCCCTGCGCCATCTTACAAATCAGCAGGAGAATGGGTGCCCAAATGCCGATGGTGGCGTAAGAAGGTATAAGACCGATACAGAATGTACTGATCGACATAATGACGATGGTGATGGCCAGGATCTTCTGACGACCATATTTATCGCCGAGCATACCGAAGAACAGACCGCCCAGCGGGCGAATCAGGAAGGGAACGGAGAACGTACCCAGTGCGGCAATCATCTGCAGGCTGGGATCGGCCCCGGGGAAAAACACTTTACCTAACGCATAGGCCACAAAGCCGTAGACACCAAAATCGAACCATTCCATCGCATTACCGAGCGAGGCTGCGGTAATGGCTTTACGCAGCTTTGCGTCATCAATAATGGTGACGTCGCGAAGCGTGATGGGTTTAATCTTTTTCCTTCTCAGCATAGCTATCCTCGTTGACTCGGCCCTGTCTGTTTCACAGTCCAGTTAGCGTTCTGTGAACCATGGGATCCGCTCCATGCGAATCGCCTTATTCAAGCGTAGCAGGTTTACTTACATTGACGTTTTACGTCGATACAACCGAACCTGTTGACGCCTGCCTGGGCAGTTAATGACCTTTTTACCCTACCAGCGTTTATATTTGTGATCAACTTCACACATATTTTCGCGTCTCGTCAACTCAGTCCAATTTTTGTCAAGGAGTGCCAATAAGCACATCCTTACCCCGCCTAAAGAACATCCTCCCGCGCGTCATTATTTCTTTCTTAACGGAAAAACAAACCACGTTAATTCACATCAGGTTTACATAAATTTTCATCAACAGGAACCGGCCTCAAATTTTACATTGAATATGTGATAAAGATAACTAAAACGATGTTTTATTTTCATTGAATCAATATTCCAATGATCGCATCATAAATCCGAATTCAGCGTTTTATGTGTTTCTGAATGAGGTTAATCGGGAGCACACATTTAATTATGTTGCAGGATTATCGAAAAAAGACCGCAAGCAATACGAGCAATCAATTGAATTTATTGACTAATTTCTAACACCTATCACCCGTCCTGCGGGATCCGATGTGAGGTTTGTCTATGAAGATTAAAGCCACGATAGAACGTATACCCGGCGGCATGATGCTGGTTCCGCTGGTGCTGGGCGCCATCCTGAATACTCTTGCTCCCGATACCGGAGCCTATTTCGGTGGTTTCACAAAAGGCATGATAACAGGCACGGTTCCCATTCTTGCCGTCTGGTTTTTTTGTATCGGCGCATCCATTAATTTGCGGGCAACGGGGACAGTATTACGGAAATCCGGAACGCTGGTGATCACCAAAATAGCGGTAGCCTGGGTGGTGGCAATGATATGCGCGATGTTCATTCCGGAGAATGGAATTCAGACCGGGTTCTTTGCGGGTTTATCGGTCCTGGCGATTGTCTCGGCAATGGATATGACCAACGGCGGATTGTACGCAAGCCTGATGAACCAGTACGGAACGAAAGAAGAGTCCGGCGCATTTGTGTTGATGTCTCTGGAGTCCGGCCCATTGATGACGATGCTGATCCTGGGGTCTGCTGGCCTGGCCTCGTTTGAACCCCACCACTTTGTCGGCGCGATCCTGCCCTTCCTGGTCGGTTTCGCCCTTGGCAATCTCGACCACGATCTGCGTGATTTCTTCAGCAAAGCCACGCCGGTGCTGATCCCATTCTTCGGTTTCGCACTGGGGAACACCATCAACCTGAAGGTCATTCTCGACACCGGCCTGCTGGGCATTGTGCTGGGTGTCGCCGTGATCGTCATCACCGGTATTCCGCTGATTATTGCCGACCGCGTAATCGGAGGAGGAAACGGCACGGCCGGCGTCGCCGCCTCTTCAGCCGCGGGGGCTGCTGTAGCAAACCCGGTGATTATCGCCCAAATTAACCCGGCCTTCGAACCGGTCGCCGCTTCAGCGACGGCACTGGTTGCCGCGAGCGTAATTGTCACCGCGATTCTGGTCCCCATCATCACGGCGCTGTATGCGAAACGCTACGGGAATATGCAAGAGACCCTGCCTGAACCGAAGCCGATAGAAATGAATCATTAACACACCGCACCATTCCCTCTCCCAACGGGGAGAGGGTGAGCGATAAGGGGTTTACCCAAAAATCTCTTCCACCATCGCGTCCACCAGCCGTTTTGCCGAACAGAGCCTTGGCATACCCAGCGCGACGGTCTGCCAGTTTTGCGTGACTGACCAGCTCACCGGATGTTGATCCGCCTGACACCAGTCCCCCAGCCAGCCCAGCATGTCTTTATGATCGATTAAACCCGGAGAGGCCGGCGTTGTCAGCCACTGGTGATAGAAATGGCGGGTCGTGGGGGACGCATTGATGCCCTGTGCCAGATAGTTAGCCGCCATGCTGCGCAGGTTATCCTTAAGCATTGCCGCCACATCTTCATTCGCGAGGCGGCATGCGTCACCAAATGCCCCCCAGCGCAGCTCTTCCAGGACGATAAAACAGCGCCCGGCCAGCGACCAGCCATCATAATGCCCGGCCCGCCAGCGGGTAAAAATCTGCTCGCTGTGCTCGCCCGCCTGCACCGTCAGCCCGCGCTGGGTTAGTGCCTTCTCTTTATAGGCGGCGCGTTGGGTAAAATGAGAAGCGAGTTCAGCGTACTGCTGCATCAGCCCCGGGGACTGCTGGGCGCGCGGGTGAGTCTGCTGGCGCAAAGCAATCAGTTTCTCTGCCATCAGCGTCAGCGCGAGGTGACCCGGGTCAAGCATACCGGCCAGTTTTTCCGCCAGCCCCAGGCGCAGCGCTGCATTTTCATTGAGCATACCCGCCATCGCCCAGGGGCGTAGCCGGGTATGCGTCATGATTTCCTGAGTCAAACGCTCACGAAACTGAAGCTGTTGTGGTCCCAGGTGAGGATGACGCGCTGCGTCCACACCCTGAACCAGATCGACCATAAATTTTGGATTAATACACTCCAGCGTTCGCCCGGGGCCGTCCAGTAGTGGTGTTGTCATGGTTGCTCTGCCGCGAATAGAGTTTGAATATCATCGCGTAACAGTCGGGTATCTTCCTGTATCCACGTCGCAGTCGTAATACTTTGCTTCAACAGCTGGCAGAGCGCTCGGGTTGAATGCTCATTCTGTTGACGCACTGCGAGGCTATCACGCAAGCTTTCCTGTAACCCGGTCAGGCACAGCGAAAATTCTGCAAAGAACGTCGCCATTCCTGCCGTAACAGAGACATCGACCTGCGCGGACAAAGCTTTACGTATTTGTTCACAAAACAGCTCAATATGTTGCTTAAATTTGTCATGTAGCTGCGCAATATCGATAACATATCGCGTGCGCGTTTCCACATACTCATCCCAGCCCCAGCCCGGGTTATTGAGCCAGCGAGAGACCGTTTCTCGCATACTGCTCCCGCCTGATGACGGGCCTGCCTGGCTGTCATCCTGCGCTATTGCATCATTAAAAAGCGCCCGCGTGTTGAAGTTAAGCTGGTGAGCCTGAAACGCCGGGAAACTGATTCGCGCCCGAAAACCCGCATGGCTCAGATGCTCTTTAATACGCGTTTCGATGGGGCGCATGGCTTCGTTCAGGGAACGCGCCAGCGTAGATTCAAGCTGGTCGAAGCGTAACGCCAGCTCCCGGCAGATTTTCGTCTGTGCATCCAGCATCACCCGTTCGCAGGAGGAGCGGATTTTACTCAGCGCGATCTGCGCCTTCCCTTCATCGTCCAGAACCAGCTGCTTCAGCTCGTGCGGCTCGTCACCGTGAGGGTTCTGCCGATCGATGCCAGCCAAATCAAGAATATGCTGAGCGCTGAACACCTCGCCAATCGCCTGGTTAAGCGCGGTTTTTTGGGCGCCCATAAAGTCCGCGGTAGCGTTCAGCGCCTCCTCAACTTCATGTTTCACCTCATCGCTCACCACGCTCTGGCGCGTCTGGAGAAGCGCCATATCCTCTTCCAGACGTGCGATATTCAGTTCCAGCGCCTCAAAGGCAACCGTCAGCCCCTGATAGCGGAAGTCGAGGTACTCCCGGGCATTTTGTGCGTAGTTGAGCAGCTTATGCGAGGCCGAACGCAGCGCGTAAAGCGAGGCATTGGCATAGGCGGCGTAAATCAGCTTGCGTATCGGTTGTTCGAAAAGCGAATCTTCCCAGAGCAAATCGGCAGAATGACGAATATGATCGATATCGTCCAGGTCCGCCGTACGCCAGCGCCGCCCAAGCGCCGCTTCGGCAAAATCCTGCACCCAGGGTTGCTCCTGATGATCCGGTAGCTGTCCGTGGGTACTCATCTCGTAGCGAGCGCGGTTTGCCAGATAGGCCCACATGGACGAAACGGGGTAGATCTGGCCAGGCGAAATATTGCCTTTCATTAAGGTGCCGGAGATCATCGCCCGGATCTGCTCTTCATCATCGCTATTGCGATCTTTCTGATCGAATTTATTGACCAGGGCATACAGCGGCACGGATTTTCCCGCCGCGGAAATGGCCTGGCGGACTTCTTCATCAGAGATGGATTTAAGCTGGGTATAATCCATCACGGCCAGCACCGCCGACGCGCGGGACAACTGTTCGCTGAGCATTTTTTGCAGATGCGGCTGTCCGGCCTCATTCGGCCCGGGCGTATCGAGCAGCGTCAGCTGTCCGAGGTGAGCATCCAGACCCGCAAGATGCACGAACTCCACTTCAATCACCGGAATATGTTCGATGGCGGCATATTCAGAGAAGGGAAACTCCACGCCTAGCGCCTGGGAAAGTCTCACCAGATCGTTGAGGCTTTTCAGACAATGAAATATCGGCTGCGCGCCCAGGTGATGCTTCTCAAAAGCTTCTCCTTTTTCAATGCGCTCCAGCAGCGTATTCATGTCTTTATCAATTTCCAGACGCTGGGCCAGCTTCCCGCGATCGTAATCGCATAGCTTTTTCTGAAGCAGTTGAATCAATTCATCAATCGGCGAGGCATGTGAGAAATGCAGCACCGGATCCTTCTGACCCGGCGTATGGCGAATCAGGGTAGGTAGCGCCGTCATCGGACGATTGCGGTTCGGCAACACTTCGGTACCCACAATCGCATTAATGGTGGTCGATTTCCCCGCTTTCATGGTGCCAACAATAGCGAGGACCATTTCCAGCCGGGTTATTTTCCGTAATTCATTATTCAGCATCGCCTGCTGCGCTTCGACACCGCGCGCACTAAAATGCAAAGGTAAAACGTTGTTCTTTTCACCCGTAATGGCAGCCGCTGTGCTCTCCAGCATCGCAGTCGGCATTGATTTCAACGTATCAAGATTTTGCAGGGCGAGCTGTAACAAACGCTCAGCTTCCTGGCTTAATTCAAAAATGGTCTGTGTGTGCATGATAAAAGCCTTTCCTTAACGCAAATTTATTACTTTTATTAAGCCACTGGTATTAATTATGTTGTTCAGGCTTATATGATCACGTGTGGAAACATGTTCGCCGAAATATAACTGATTGATGATAATCAGAAATAATTCGCTATCCTTGCATGGCGTGTATAGCTCCCCTCCTGGCCTGACGGCCAAAGGAAAAAAGCGTAGCCCAATTTTAAGAAACTTCAGGATATATCATCATTATTTACCCACCTAAAAAGAGAGGTAATACGCCCCTGCCAAAAGATATGGATGGCAGCGAAGTCAGGAGATAAATAACAATGTGTCGCTTCACCTTATCCGAAATGGCGGAGCGTAGCAATTTGCCACAATAAAATATTCGATATATTTAGCACCCATTCTTTTCCACCGTGTTAATGACGTAAGCATCGCTTAACTGACTGACAGGAAGTGTCACTCCCGATACGCTTTTTGCATTTTTTTAATTCACAATATCACCGACAACCGTGTGGATTTGCGCTATACTTGCCGCCTTTTTCGGCACGCTGCCGTCATTTAGCTGGCACTTTCCAGCGCGTTTACACTTTTTTGAGGATACCGATATGTCACTCCCACATTGCCCAAAATGCAATTCTGAATACACCTATGAAGATAATGGCATGTTCATCTGCCCGGAATGCGCTCACGAATGGAATGATGCCGAACCATCACACGATGCTGATGCACTTGTCGTCAAAGATGCGAACGGCAATCTGCTGGCGGACGGCGACAGCGTAACCGTGATTAAAGACCTGAAAGTGAAAGGCAGTTCTTCCATGCTGAAGATCGGCACCAAAGTGAAGAATATCCGTCTGGTTGAAGGCGATCATAATATCGACTGCAAAATTGACGGCTTCGGTCCGATGAAGCTGAAATCAGAGTTCGTGAAAAAGAACTGATTTACCCGCCCGGTGGCGCTTCGCTTACCGGGCTTTCGGGAACTACACTTAACGAGCTTTTCTTACGTGAGGTAAAGATTATGCCGTTAAGTCCCTACATCTCGTTCGCCGGCAACTGTGCAGAAGCCACTTCTTTCTACCAGCAAGCCGTCGGCGCAGAGCTTCTCTATAAAATCACCTTCGGCGAAATGCCAAAAAGCGATAACAGCGATGAAGGCTGTCCGTCCGGTATGCAATTTCCGGATTCGGCTATCGCTCACTCCAACGTTCGCATTGCGGGCAGCGATATCATGATGAGCGACGGGATGCCGCCGGGCAGCAACGCGCAGTACGCGGGTTTCACGCTGGTACTCGATACCCAGGACGTTAATGAAGGCAAGCGCTGGTTTGACAACCTCGCCGCGGGCGGGAATATCGAAATGGCCTGGCAGGAAACCTTCTGGGCGCACGGTTTCGGTAAAGTCACCGATAAATACGGCGTGCCGTGGATGATTAACGTCGTTAAGCAGCAGCACTAATCTTCTGGCGGAGGGCCGTCTGCCTCCGCCTGTCATCAAACTCCGCTCAACTCTTCAAACTCCCGCAACCCAGACTTAACCCAAATGTCACATTGATGCGCCAGCATGAGGCCACATTTATCGTGAGGCCCAGCACATGCAAACCGTCATCCGCGTCGAGAAACTGAGCAAGACCTTCAATCACAATAAGGCTCTGCATGCCGTTGATCTGACCGTCCAGCAGGGCGAAATGGTGGCGCTGCTGGGGCCATCCGGTTCCGGTAAATCCACCCTTCTGCGTCATTTAAGCGGTCTTATCACCTGCGATAAAACGCCGGAAAGCCACGTCGAGCTGCTGGGCAATACCGTGCAGCGCGCGGGGCGTCTCGCCAGCGATATCCGCAAGAGCCGCGCCCAGACGGGCTACATCTTCCAGCAGTTCAACCTGGTGAACCGTCTGACGGTGCTGGAGAACGTGCTGATTGGCGCGCTCGGCAGTACCCCGTTCTGGCGCACCTGTCTGCGCTGGTTCTCCCCTTCGCAGAAGCAGGAAGCCTTACAGGCGCTGACCCGCGTCGGCATGGCGCATTTTGCCCATCAGCGCGTCTCCACCCTGTCCGGTGGACAACAGCAGCGCGTGGCGATTGCCCGCGCCCTGATGCAAAAAGCGCAAATCATTCTCGCTGACGAACCCATTGCCTCGCTGGACCCGGAGTCCGCCCGCATCGTGATGGAAACCCTGCGCGACATTAACCAGAACGACGGCATCACCGTGGTGGTCACGCTGCATCAGGTGGATTACGCCCTGCGCTACTGCGAACGCATTGTCGCCCTGCGTCAGGGACACGTTTTCTTTGATGGCGCGAGCCATCAGTTTGATAACGAACGTTTTGACCATCTCTACCGCAGCATTAACCGCGTCGAAGAGAACGCGCAGGCTGCTTAATTAAACCCGATCCGAGGAAAGTACATGAGCTACAAAGCCGTTGCCGCGCTGGCCTTTACCAGCATGTTCAGCCTCAGCACCCTGTTAAGCCCGGCGTATGCGGAAGAGCAGGAAAAAGCGCTGAACTTCGGCATTATTTCGACGGAATCACAGCAGAACCTGAAGCCTCAGTGGGAACCGTTCCTGAAAGATATGGAAACCAAGCTGGGAATCAAAGTGAACGCCTTCTTCGCCCCGGACTACGCGGGCATCATCCAGGGGATGCGCTTTAATAAAGTGGACATCGCCTGGTACGGCAACCTCTCCGCCATGGAAGCGGTGGACCGCGCGAACGGCCAGGTGTTTGCCCAGACCGTCGCGGCAGATGGCTCCCCGGGCTACTGGAGCGTGCTGATCGTGAACAAAGACAGCCCGATCAACAACCTCAACGACATGCTCGCCAAACGCAAAGAGCTGACCTTCGGCAACGGCGACCCGAACTCGACCTCCGGCTACCTTGTCCCTGGCTACTACGTCTTCGCCAAAAACAACGCCTCCGCCAGCGACTTCAAACGCACGGTGAACGCCAGCCACGAAACCAACGCCCTGGCCGTGGCCAACAAGCAGGTGGACGTTGCTACCAACAACACCGAGAACCTCGACAAGCTCAAGACCTCCGCGCCGGACAAGCTGAAAGAGATCAAGGTTATCTGGAAATCGCCGCTGATCCCGGGCGACCCGATCGTCTGGCGTAAAAATCTCTCCGAGAGCACCAAGGACAAGGTGTACGACTTCTTTATGACCTATGGCAAAACGCCGGAAGAGAAAGCGGTCCTGGCGCGTCTGGGCTGGGCACCGTTCCGCCCGTCAAGCGACCTGCAGCTGGTCCCGATTCGCCAGCTGGCGCTGTTTAAAGAGATGCAGGGCGTGAAGGACAACAAAGGGCTGAAGGACGAGGAGAAGACCAGCAAAGTGGCCACCATTCAGGCCCAGCTGGAAGACCTCGACCGCCTGACCGCCGCGCTCGGTGCGATGACGAGCGTGAATAAAGCGGTGCAGTAGTGCCTTTCTCCCTCTCCCCGTGGGAGAGGGGCGGGGTGAGGGCATCAGCGCGCACATTTCCCCTCACCCTAACCCTCTCCCTCAAGGGAGAGGGGACTAAACCCAAAGGAGCCAACATGCAAACCATCACCCTCCCACCGCCAAAGCGCAGCTGGTTCTCGCTCATAAGCTGGGCCATTCTGCTGGCGGTGCTGGTTATCTCCTGGAAGGGCGCGGAAATGGATCCGCTGCTGCTCTTCAAAGACGCGGGCAACATGGCGACCTTCGCCGCCGACTTCTTCCCGCCGGACTTCAGCCAGTGGCAGGACTATCTCAGCGAAATGGCGGTCACCCTGCAAATCGCCGTCTGGGGCACCGCCCTTGCCGTCGTTCTCTCCATTCCGTTTGGCCTGATGAGCGCCGAAAACATCGTGCCGTGGTGGATATACCAGCCGATGCGTCGCCTGATGGACGCCTGCCGCGCCATCAATGAAATGGTCTTTGCGATGCTGTTCGTGGTCGCCGTTGGCCTGGGTCCGTTCGCCGGCGTGATGGCACTGTTCATCCACACCACCGGCGTGCTCTCCAAGCTGCTTTCTGAAGCGGTCGAAGCCATTGAGCCCGGGCCTGTGGAAGGCATCCGCGCAACGGGCGCCAACAAAATAGAAGAGATCCTTTACGGCGTCCTGCCACAGGTGATGCCGCTGCTGATCTCCTACTCCCTCTACCGCTTTGAGTCCAACGTCCGCTCCGCGACGGTGGTCGGCATGGTGGGCGCAGGCGGGATTGGCGTCACCCTGTGGGAAGCGATTCGCGGTTTCCAGTTCCAGCAAACCTGCGCCCTGATGGTGCTCATCATCGTCACCGTCAGCCTGCTGGATTTCCTCTCTCAACGTTTGCGTAAGCACTTCATCTGAGAAGCGAGGCTTTGTTTTCTATGCACTTATCCAGACATCCGACCAGTTACCCTACCCGCTGGCAAGAGATTGCGGCAAAGCTCGAAGTGGAGCTGCGCACGCACTACCGCTGCGGGGACTACCTGCCCGCCGAGCAGCAGCTTGCCGACCGCTATGAGGTGAACCGCCACACCCTGCGTCGCGCCATTGACCAGCTGGTCGAGCGCGGCTGGGTCCAGCGCCGTCAGGGCGTGGGCGTGCTGGTGCTGATGCGCCCGTTCGACTACCCGCTGAACGCCCAGGCGCGCTTTAGCCAGAACCTGCTGGATCAGGGCAGCCATCCGACTAGCGAAAAGCTGCTCTCGGTGCTGCGTCCGGCCTCCAGCCACGTGGCGGACGCGCTGGGCATTCAGGAGGGCGACGACGTCATTCACCTGCGTACCCTGCGTCGCGTTAACGGCGTGGCGGTATGCCAGATAGACCACTACTTTGCGGACCTCGCCCTCTGGCCCGTGCTCCAGCATTTCTCCAGCGGCTCGCTGCATGATTTTCTTCAGGATGCGACAGGCATTGCGCTCAAGCGCACCCAGACGCGCATCAGCGCCCGTCGCGCGCAGGCGAAAGAGAGCAAGGTGCTCGAAATTCCCAATATGGCCCCGCTGCTCTGCGTGCGCACCCTCAACCACCGTGACGGCGAGATCAACGCGACGGAATACTCCGTCAGCCTGACCCGCGCCGACATGATCGAATTCACCATGGAGCACTGAATGCACTTCGACACCGCCACCCGACAGCGCTGGATGCGCGTGCTGGCCCACAGCCAGCCAGCTGCGCTGGCTGCCCGCATGAACGCGCTCAGCCTGACGCCAGACTACGACACCCTTCGCGCCCCGGAGATCGGCCTCGTCCAGATCCAGGCGCGCATGGGCGGCACCGGCGAGCGCTTTTTCGCCGGAGACGCCACCCTCACCCGCGCTGCGATCCGCCTGAACAGCGGCATGCTGGGCTACAGCTACGTGCTGGGGCGCGACAAAGCGCACGCCGAGCGCTGCGCGGTAATCGACGCGCTTTTACAGGAACAACCCTATTTCCAGACGTTAATGGAAACCCTTATTGCCCCGCTGGAAGCCGACCGCGCCGCGCGCATTGCCGCACGTCAGGCCGAAGTGAATACCAGCCGGGTCGACTTCTTTACGCTCGTTCGCGGAGACAACGCATGACGCTTCAACCTGCTTTTACCCTGGCCGTCCAGGATGCCCAACACAGTTTTCGTCGCCTGCTGAAGGCGATGAGCGAGCCGGGCGTGATCGTCTCGCTGCACCAGCTCTCCCAGGGCTGGCTGCCGCTGAACCTGGCGACCACCAGCGTGCTGCTGACGCTTGCCGATAACGACACTCCGGTGTGGCTCTCGGGCGCGCTGTCGAACGATATCGCCAGCCAGAACCTGCGTTTTCACACCAGCGCCCCGCTGGTCGATCAGCCCCAGCAGGCGGTTTTTGCCGTGGCCGACGAGCAAATCAGCCATGAACAATTAAATGCCCTGAGCGAAGGCAGCGCCGTCGCCCCGGAGACCAGCGCCACGCTGATCCTGCAGGTCTCCAGCCTGAGCGGCGGCCGCATGCTGCGCCTCACGGGGGCAGGCATCGCCGACGAGCGCATGGTCGCGCCGCAGCTGCCGGAGTGCATCATTCACGAGCTGACCGAACGCCCGCACCCGTTCCCGCTGGGCATTGACCTGATCCTGACCTGCGGCGAGCGCCTGCTGGCAATTCCGCGGACCACCCACGTGGAGGTGTGCTGATGTACGTTGCCGTCAAAGGGGGCGAGAAGGCCATCGCCGCCGCCCATGCGCTACAGGCGCACAGACGACGGGGCGATGAACGGCTTCCCGAGCTGAGCGTCGCCCAGATTGAACAGCAGCTAAACCTCGCCGTCGACCGCGTGATGACCGAGGGCGGCATCGCCGACCGCGAGCTGGCGGCGCTGGCCCTGAAGCAGGCCAGCGGCGATAACGTGGAAGCCATCTTCCTGCTGCGCGCCTACCGCACCACGCTTGCCAAACTGGCGGTCAGCGAGCCGGTGAACACGGCGGAGATGCGCCTGGAGCGCCGCATTTCTGCCGTTTATAAAGACATCCCCGGCGGCCAGCTGCTTGGCCCGACCTACGACTACACCCATCGCCTGCTGGATTTTACCCTGCTGGCGAACGGCGAAGCGCCACAGCTGAGCACCTCCGACGCCGAACAAGAACCGTCTCCGCACGTCTTCAGCATGCTGGCAAAACAGGGCCTGGCGAAGGCGGAGGAAGACTCAGGCGCGCAGCCGGATGACATCACCCGCACGCCGCCGGTTTACCCGTGCTCGCGCTCGTCCCGCCTGCAGCAGCTGATGCGCGGCGACGAAGGCTACCTGCTGGCGCTGGCCTACTCCACCCAGCGCGGCTACGGGCGCAACCACCCGTTTGCAGCCGAAATTCGCAGCGGCTACATCGACGTCCAGATCGTACCGGAAGAGCTGGGATTTGCCGTAAACGTCGGCGAACTGCTGATGACCGAGTGTGAAATGGTGAACGGTTTCGTCGCCCCGGAAGACGAAGACCCGCACTTTACCCGCGGCTACGGGCTGGTATTCGGCCTCGGCGAGCGCAAGGCCATGGCAATGGCGCTGGTCGACCGCGCCCTGCAGGCGCCGGACTACGGCGAGCACGTTGCAGGCCCGGCGCAGGACGAAGAGTTCGTGCTGGCCCACGCGGATAACGTTGAGGCCGCCGGTTTTGTCTCGCACCTCAAGCTGCCGCACTACGTCGATTTCCAGGCCGAACTGGAACTGCTGAAACGCCTGCAACGGGAGCGCGCCAATGGCTAACTTAAGCGGCTACAACTTTGCCTATCTGGATGAGCAAACCAAACGCATGATCCGCCGCGCGATACTTAAAGCGGTGGCCATTCCGGGCTATCAGGTGCCGTTCGGCGGCCGCGAAATGCCGATGCCCTACGGCTGGGGCACGGGCGGTATTCAGATCACCGCCAGCGTGATCGGCGAGTCGGACGTGCTGAAGGTCATCGATCAGGGCGCCGACGACACCACCAACGCCGTGTCGATCCGCAGCTTCTTCCAGCGCGTCACCGGCGTTAATACCACCGAAAAAACCGAAGACGCGACGCTGATCCAGACCCGTCACCGCATCCCGGAAACCCCGCTGGCTGAAGATCAGATTTTGATTTTCCAGGTGCCGATCCCGGAGCCGCTGCGCTTTATCGAGCCGCGCGAAACGGAAACCCGCACCATGCACGCGCTGGAAGAGTACGGCGTCATGCAGGTCAAACTCTATGAAGACATCGCCCGCTTCGGCCATATCGCCACCACCTACGCCTACCCGGTGAAGGTGAACGGGCGCTACGTGATGGACCCGTCGCCGATCCCGAAATTCGATAACCCGAAGATGGACATGATGCCCGCCCTGCAGCTGTTCGGCGCCGGGCGCGAAAAGCGCATCTACGCCGTCCCGCCTTACACCCGCGTGGAAAGCCTGGATTTCGACGATCACCCGTTTACGGTGCAGGAGTGGGACGAGCCGTGCGCCATCTGCGGATCCAAACACAGCTATCTGGACGAAGTGGTGCTGGACGACA
This sequence comes from Enterobacter sp. AG326, assembly GCF_004362415.1. Taxonomy (NCBI): domain Bacteria; kingdom Pseudomonadati; phylum Pseudomonadota; class Gammaproteobacteria; order Enterobacterales; family Enterobacteriaceae; genus Enterobacter; species Enterobacter sp. AG326. The sequence goes on from NZ_SNXG01000007.1 coordinate 15,778, forward strand.
CGGGCAAACGGATGTTTGTCTGCTCCGACACCGATTACTGCCGCCAACAGAGCGAGGCGAACGGCCAATGAAACCGCTGCTTTCGGTTAATAACCTGACTCACCTTTATGCGCCGGGCAAAGGCTTTAGCGACGTGTCGTTCGAGCTGTGGCCGGGCGAGGTTCTGGGGATCGTCGGCGAGTCCGGCTCCGGCAAAACCACCCTGCTGAAGTCCATCTCCGCGCGCCTGACGCCGCAGAACGGCGACATTCTGTATGAGGGCCAATCCCTTTACGGCATGAGCGAGGCCGGGCGCCGTCGCCTGCTGCGCACCGAGTGGGGCGTGGTGCATCAGCACCCGATGGACGGCCTGCGCCGTCAGGTCTCCGCCGGGGGCAACATCGGCGAACGCCTGATGGCCACCGGCGCGCGCCACTACGGCAACATCCGCGCCACCGCCCAGCACTGGCTGGAAGAGGTGGAAATCCCCGCCTCGCGCATCGACGACCTGCCGACAACCTTCTCCGGCGGGATGCAGCAGCGCCTGCAGATTGCCCGCAACCTGGTCACCCACCCGAAGCTGGTGTTTATGGATGAACCCACCGGCGGGCTGGACGTCTCCGTGCAGGCGCGCCTGCTCGACCTGCTGCGCGGCCTGGTGGTGGAGCTGAACCTTGCGGTGGTGATTGTCACCCACGATCTGGGCGTTGCGCGCCTGCTGGCGGACCGCCTGCTGGTAATGAAGCAGGGCCAGGTGGTGGAAAGTGGGTTAACCGACCGGGTGCTCGACGATCCGCACCATCCGTACACCCAGCTGCTGGTGTCCTCGGTATTACAGAATTAAGAGGCCAACATGATCCACGTACAAAACGTAAGTAAGACCTTTGTGCTCCACCAGCAAAACGGCGTGCGCCTGCCGGTGCTGCAAAATGCCTCGCTAGAGGTCAGCAGCGGCGAATGCGTGGTGCTGCACGGCCATTCCGGCAGCGGAAAATCCACCCTGCTGCGCTCCCTGTACGCCAACTACCTGCCGGACGAAGGCCACATTCACATTCGCCACAACGATGAATGGGTCGATCTGGTGCAGGCCCCCGCGCGTAAGGTGCTGGAAGTGCGCCGCACGACGATCGGCTGGGTCAGCCAGTTTCTGCGGGTGATCCCGCGGATCTCCGCCCTGGACGTGGTGATGCAGCCGCTGCTGGATCTCGGCGTGCCGCGTGAAACCTGCGCCGCCAAAGCCGCCAGCCTGCTGACGCGCCTCAACGTGCCGGAGCGCCTGTGGCATCTCGCCCCGTCGACCTTTTCCGGCGGCGAGCAGCAGCGCGTCAATATTGCCCGCGGCTTTATTGTCGACTACCCGATTTTACTTCTGGATGAACCCACCGCCTCGCTCGACGATAAAAACAGCGCCGCCGTGGTGGAGCTGATCGAGCAGGCCAAAGCGCGCGGCGCGGCGATCGTCGGGATCTTCCACGACGAAACCGTACGCAGCCGCGTGGCGGACAGATTGCACCCGATGGGGACAAACGCATGATTATCAATAACGTCAGGCTGGTGCTGGAAAATGAAGTCGTTGATGGCTCGGTTGAAGTCCATGAAGGCGTTATTCGCGCCTTTGCCGAAACCCAGAGCCGTGCCCCTGAAGCGATGGACGGCGAAGGCGGCTGGCTGCTGCCGGGGCTGATTGAGCTGCATACCGATAATCTGGACAAATTCTTCACCCCGCGCCCGAAGGTGGACTGGCCCGCCCATTCGGCGATGAGCAGCCACGACGCGCTGATGGTCGCCAGCGGCATTACCACCGTGCTTGACGCGGTGGCGATTGGCGACGTGCGCGACGGCGGCGACCGCCTGGAGAATCTCGAGAAAATGATCAACGCCGTGGAGGAGACGCAAAAACGCGGCCTCAACCGCGCCGAGCACCGTCTGCACCTGCGCTGCGAGCTGCCGCACCACACCACCCTGCCGCTGTTTGAAAAGCTGGTCGGGCGCGAGCCGGTCTCGCTGGTCTCCCTGATGGACCACTCGCCGGGGCAGCGCCAGTTCGCCAACATTGAAAAGTATCGCGAATATTATCAGGGCAAATATTCTCTCAGCGACACAGAGATGGCGCGCTACGAGGAAGAGCAGCTGGCGCTTGCGGCGCAGTGGTCGCAGCCAAACCGTCTCAGGATTGCCGCGATGTGCCGGGACCGTAATATTGCGCTGGCCAGCCATGACGACGCCACGCACGATCACGTGCGCGAATCCCACCAGCTTGGCAGCGTGATCGCCGAATTTCCCACCACGTTTGAAGCGGCTGAAGCCTCACGCAGGCACGGCATGAACGTGCTGATGGGCGCACCGAACATCGTGCGCGGCGGCTCGCACTCCGGTAACGTCGCGGCAAGCAGGCTTGCCTCGCTCGGCCTGCTGGATATTCTCTCGTCCGACTACTACCCCGCCAGCCTGCTGGATGCGGCGTTTCGGGTTGCCGACGATGAGAGCAACAGCTTTACGCTGCAGCAGGCGATTCGTCTGGTGACGAAAAACCCGGCCACCGCGCTTAACCTTCAGGATCGCGGGGAAATCGCCGAGGGTAAACGCGCGGACCTGGTACTCGCCCACCGCAAGGGCGAGCACGTTCATATCGACCACGTCTGGCGTCAGGGAAAAAGGGTGTTCTGATGGGAAGGCTCATCTGGCTGATGGGGCCGTCAGGCTCCGGTAAGGATAGCCTGCTGTCGGCGCTGCGGCAGCAGGAACACGCGCGGCTTTTGGTAGCGCACAGGTACATAACCCGCGCGGCCAACGCCGGAAGTGAAAACCATATCGCCCTGAGCGAGCAGGAGTTTTTTACCCGCGCCGGGCAAAACCTGCTGGCGCTGAGCTGGCACGCCAACGGCTTTTATTACGGTGTCGGCATTGAGATCGACCTCTGGCTGCACGCGGGTTTTGACGTGCTGGTTAACGGCTCGCGCGCGCATCTGCCACAAGCGCGCGCCCGCTATGAGGCGGCCCTGCTGCCGGTCTGCCTGCAGGTTTCGCCGGACGTCCTGCGCAGCCGGTTGCAGAGTCGGGGGCGTGAATCAGCACGTGAGATCGATCAGCGGCTTGAGCGTGCGGCCCGCTATGCCCCGTCCGACTGCCACATCCTCAATAACGACGGAAGTTTGCTACAGTCAGTCGATACCTTTTTATCGCTTATCCGTCAGAAGGAGAAACAGCATGCCTGACTGCCAGCTTCGCCCCGCTACCGCCGACGATGCGCAGATTGTCTATGCCCTGATCTGCGAACTGAAGCAGGCAGAGTTCGACCATCAGGCGTTCCACGCCGGGTTTCTTGCCAATCTGCAGGATCGCAACATGCGCTACCAGCTTGCGGAGAGAGAGGGACAGGTCATCGGCATGATCGGTCTGCACATGCAGTTTCACCTCCATCACGCGCGCTGGATCGGCGAGATCCAGGAGCTGGTGGTGATGCCGCAGGCGCGCGGGTTAAAGGTGGGCAGCCAGCTGCTGGCCTGGGCGGAAGAGGTGGCACGACAGGCCGGCGCGGAGCTGACAGAACTTTCCACCAGCGTGAAGCGCACAGACGCGCACCGTTTTTACGTTCGTGAAGGATACACGCAGAGCCATTTCCGATTCACCAAACCGCTGTAGAGGTGCGTTATGAGTCTGACCATCACGTTGACGGGAACCGGTGGCGCCCAGCTGGTGCCGGTCTTTGGCTGCGACTGCGCGGCCTGCCGCCGGGCGCGCCTGCAGGACAACTATCGCCGTCGCCCCTGCAGCGCGGTGGTCAAATTCAACGATGCGGTGACGCTGCTGGACGCGGGCATTCCGCACCTGATGGACGACTGGCCGGCGGGCAGCTTCCAGCAGTTTTTGCTCACCCATTACCATATGGATCACGTTCAGGGTCTCTTCCCCCTGCGCTGGGGCGTTGGGGCGACGATTCCGGTTTACGGTCCGCCGGACGAAGCGGGCTGCGACGACCTGTTTAAACACCCGGGGATTCTGGATTTTAGCCACACGGTCGAACCGTTTGTGATGTTTGAACTTCAGGGAATGCGGGTTACGCCGCTGCCGCTCAACCATTCAAAACTGACCTTCGGGTATTTGCTGGAATCGGCCCACAGCCGCGTGGCCTGGCTCTCCGACACCGCCGGACTGCCGGAGAAAACGGTGAAGTTCCTGCTCAACAACCAGCCGCAGGCAATAATTATCGACTGCAGCCATGAGCCACGCGAGGAAACGCCGCGAAACCATTGCGACTTAAATACCGTGATTGCGTTAAACGAGATAATTGGCTGCCCGCAGGTGATCCTGACGCATATCAGCCATCAGTTTGACGTTTGGATGATGGATAATCCGCTGCCGCAGGGCATAGAAGCGGGCTATGACGGGATGGTGCTGGTGCTGGATTAGGTTTTCTCCCTCTCCCGTGGGAGAGGGTTGGGGTGAGGGCAACAGGCCGCACTTAACCTCGATCGTAATCGTCCTCTAACCTGCGCTCATCTTCTTCTAACCGACGGCGATCGTCATCCAACTGACGCTGACGCTCGTCGAGACGGCGACGTCTGTCTTCAAGCTGCCGACGGCGATCGTCGTACTGGCGACTGTCGATTTGACGGCTGCGGTCATAACGATCGTCGTCGTCATTGCTGCGGCTGCTGCTGGGGTTATAGGCATCGTTGATCGCCTGCTGAATGTTGCCAATAGCATCATCAACAATATCGGCATGAGCCAGCTGGCTGCTGAGTGACAGCAGACCAAATAACAGAGCAGTTGAGTAACGTTTCATAAGGCCAGACTCGCAGGTGAACTGGCTTTACGATAATGAACGGCGGAGCACTGAGGTAGCGGAGGAATCTCAAATTACAATGACCTTGCGCAGCGCCTGCGCCAGCTGCACCCGCGTAAACGGCTTGCGCAGTAGCTGGACGTCCGGCAGCTGAGGGTTATGCGCGGGCCGTAAATCCTGACCGCTGATCAGCAGCACAGGAAGCTGGGGGTAATGGCTGCGCACATGGTTAATCACCTCGGCGCCGCTGAGGCTGCCGGGCAGCATCAGGTCGCTGATAAACATGCCAATATCCGGTGAAACCTCCAGCATATTCAGCGCCTGCTCGCCGTTGTCCGCTTCCAGCGTCAGGTAGCCGAGCTGATGCAGCTGCTCGCACAGGGTTTGCCGAACATCGGCTTCATCTTCCAGCACCAGGACCAGCCGCTCGCTATCGACGGAGGCGGTGGCTGACAGCGCTTCATCGTCCGCCGCGGCGGGCAGCACGGAGCGCGGGAGATGAAGCCGGACGGTCGTTCCCTGCCCCGGCGCGCTTTCAATTTCCACGCGACCGCCGGACTGACGGACAAAGCCGTAGACCATCGACAGGCCCAGCCCGCTTCCGCTTCCGGTCTGCTTGGTGGTGAAGAACGGTTCAAAGACCCGGGATTTCACCTCCTGCGACATGCCGCTGCCGCGGTCAATCACCTCCAGCGCCACCATATCCTGCCTGCGCCCGTCGCTGCGGGTGACGCGCTGATTCCAGGTCCGGATTTTAATCACCCCACTTTGCCCTTCCATCGCATCGCGCGCGTTCATCACCAGGTTGATGATGGCGTTTTCCAGCTGGCTGACGTCAATCCAGGCGGGCCAGGCCGGGGTTTGCGCTTCAATCTCCAGAGTCAGGGTGGCAGGCAGGGAGTGGCGCATCAGTTCCCGGAGGTTCTCCAGCAGCGGCAGCATCTCTACCGCATGCGGCGTCAGGGACTGCTTGCGGGAAAACGCCAGCAGGCGCTGCGTCAGTAAGGCACCACGCTCGGCCGCCTTCAGCGCCCGGGTAATGCGTGGCGCGTCTTTCGATTCGGGGTCGGTGAGTTCAAGGCTGCCGATGATCACCGCCAGCAGGTTGTTAAAATCATGCGCCAGCCCGCCGGTCAGCTGTCCGACCGCCTTCATCTTCTGGCTGTGCAGCAGCGCCTCTTCCAGCCCCTGACGCTCTACGCGGTCGATCTCCATCTGCGTGGTTTTCTCTTTCAGCAGGCGCGTGGTGTGCTCAAGCGAGGCGGTATTGCGGGCAAAAACGTTAAACGCGCGCGCCAGCTCGCCCAGCTCATCGCGCCGCTGGAGGGCGGGAACGGAGACATCCTGCTCGCCGTGAGCAAGGCGCGACATCGCCCGGGAAATCGCCGTCAGGTTAGAGGCCAGATTGCGGTAGATATACCAGCAGGCGCACCCGGTGATGATCAGCGCCAGCACGGCGAAGAAGCTGATAAACACGCTGATGGACTGCAGCTCGTGATGGCTCTGGGCCGTGCGAAGCCGGGAGGCCTGCGCCACCTGCCCGACGTACTGATTAATGTCGCTGTTGAGGATCGCCACCAGCGCCTTGATGTGGAACATATACCAGCTTATCGCCAGATCGCTCTCTTCCAGCTGCTTCGACAGCGGGGCGAGCTTGCTTAACTCGGCATTAAAATCTGGCAGAACCCCCTTCACGACCGGCTGTACGGCACTCCGGGGCAGCGCTGCGGCCACGGCGTCCAGCTGCTGAACGGTCGCGCGCGGCGAAGGGGTGTCGATGGCGGCGGCGATCAGCCGGTCCATCTCCATCAGCTGCTGCGCATCCGGTACTTTGCTGCCATAGCGGCGGTTGATGTCCTGCAGATGACGCAGGTAGCTCTGGCTTTGGTACAGCGAGCTCAGCAGCGCGTTACGCTCCAGATGGCGGCGCTGGCCGCGCTCAAGCATCTCCGTCACGCTCTGCTGTAGCTCATTGCTTCGTTGAATAATGCGCGCCACCAGCGCCGGCTCCTGCTGCGCCAGCGGCGCATCCGCAAGCTGTTCCAGCGAGCGGCGCAGCGCCATTTGCGTCTGCTTCAGGCGCTCGGCTTCGCCTTTGTACTCCAGCGCCCCGACGACCTGTGAAAGCCGCACCGCCGCCGTCGCCACGTTGGCGGTATCGCGGGCCAGGTTCATGCTTCCGGTCATATCGTCCAGCGTTTGCTGCTGAACCTGCTCCTGGATCTGGCTGGCGTGACGAAAGCCGAGCACCGCCACGCCGCTCACCATTAGCGTCACGGCGACCACCAGCAGATTAAAAATCAGCAGGCGGCCTCGGGCGCTGGCGAAAAAGGGGGGGCGTGATGGCATGGGTTTGGGCTCCTCTGCGGTTTGGTGCCCTCACCCTGGCCCTCTCCCACGGGGAGAGGGAAAAGAGAAATGTGACGGCGATTAGCTATTCATAACTATGACAAATATGAACAGCTTCTGACATTTTGCATTTACGCACCTGTGATGAAGTGCAGATATCGGCATTTGCAGGAGATCCGCCATGAGCAGAACCCCGGTATTAGAGATGCGCAGCATTGCCAAAACGTTTGGCAGTTTCCACGCGCTCAAGGGTGTGGATTTGACGGTCTTCCCCGGAGAGATCTACGCGCTGATGGGCGAAAACGGCGCGGGAAAAAGCACGCTGATGAAAATCCTCGCGGGAGCCTATACCGCCACCAGCGGTGAGATCCTGATCGACGGTCAGCCGTTTCACATTAAAGGGCCGAAAGATGCGCTGGCCGCAGGCATTACCCTGATTTATCAGGAGATGCAGCTCGCGCCCAACCTGACCGTTGCCGAAAATATCTTTCTTGGCAGCGAGCTGTCGCGCGGCGGGATGGTGCAGCGCAAAGAGATGGCCGCCCAGGCGCAGGCGGTGATTGAGCGCCTCGGCGCACAGTTCAATGCTACCGACCTGGTGATGAAGCTGACCATCGCCGAGCAGCAGCAGGTGGAAATCGCCCGCGCGCTGCACCGCAACAGCCGCATTCTGGTGATGGATGAACCCACCGCCGCCCTCTCCTCGCGGGAAACCCACCGCCTGTTCGAACTGATTTTGCGCCTGCGCGATGAAGGGATGGCGATCATCTATATCAGCCACCGCATGGCGGAAGTGTATGAACTTTCTGATCGCGTCAGCGTTCTGCGCGACGGTCAGTACGTCGGCAGCCTGACGCGCGACAAGCTAAACGCCTCCGAGCTGGTGCGCATGATGGTGGGCCGCCCGTTAAGCGACCTGTTCAACAAAGAGCGTGATATTCCCCTCGGCAGCCCGCGTCTCAACGTCCACCACCTCACCGACGGTAAAAAAGTACAGCCCTGCAGCCTGCAGGTACGTTCCGGCGAAATCGTCGGGCTGGCGGGCCTGGTCGGGGCCGGGCGCTCCGAACTGGCGCAGCTCATCTTCGGCGTGCGTAAAGCCACCGGCGGCATGATTGAGGTCGACGGCGAGCCGGTGGTGATCCACTCCCCGCGTGCGGCCATCGAAAACGGCATCGGTTTTCTCACCGAAAACCGCAAGGAGCAGGGGCTGTTTCTGGAGCTGGCGGCGCAGGAGAACATCACCATGGCGACGCTGGAGCGCGACGCGACCTTCGGTATGTTAAACCGCAAAAAAGCGCAGTCGATTTCCGATGACGCGATTGCATTGCTCAACATCCGCGTGCCCCATTCGCAGGTGCGCGCGGGCGGGCTGTCAGGCGGCAATCAGCAAAAGCTGCTGATCTCCCGCTGGGTGGCCATCGGCCCGCGCATTCTGATCCTGGACGAACCCACGCGCGGCGTGGACGTCGGCGCGAAAAGCGAGATCTACCGCATCATGAACCAGATGGCGCGCAAAGGGGTGGCGATTTTAATGATCTCCAGCGAGCTGCCGGAAGTGGTAGGCATGAGCGACCGGGTATACGTGATGCGGGAAGGCAGTATTGCGGGTGAACTTCACGGACGCGACATCTCTCAGGAAAACATTATGACGCTGGCAACCGGCGTGAACGACACTCATCATCAGGCGGTGCAATCATGACAACTCCAACCCATCCGCAGCAGGTGGCGAAATCCGCCTCCGCCAAAAAATTGCTGATGAGCGATCTGATGCAAACGGTCGGCATCCTGCCGATTCTTATCCTGATTGTGGCGGTATTTGGCTTTATCGCCCCAAACTTCTTCACCGAGAGCAACCTGCTCAACATTACCCGTCAGGCGTCGATCAACATTGTGCTGGCGGCGGGAATGACCTTCATCATTTTAACCGGCGGGATTGACCTCTCCGTGGGCTCGATTCTCGGCACTACGGCGGTAGCGGCGATGGTGGTCTCGCTTATCCCTGAATTTGCGATGCTCTCCATTCCGGCCGCACTGATGCTCGGCATGGTGCTGGGCCTGTTCAACGGCGCGCTGGTGGCCTTTGCCGGGCTGCCGCCTTTTATCGTGACGCTCGGCACCTATACGGCGCTGCGCGGCGCGGCGTATCTGCTGGCGGACGGCACGACGGTCATTAACTCCAACATCAGCTTCGAGTGGATCGGCAATAACTACCTCGGCCCGATTCCGTGGCTGGTTGTCATTGCCCTTGCGGTGATTGCGGTGTGCTGGTTCATCCTGCGCCGCACCACGCTCGGCGTCCACATCTACGCGGTGGGCGGCAACATGCAGGCGGCGCGACTGACCGGCATTAAGGTCTGGCTGGTGCTGCTGTTTGTCTATGGTATGAGCGGCCTGCTCTCCGGGCTTGGCGGCGTGATGAGCGCCTCGCGCCTCTACAGCGCCAACGGTAACCTCGGCACGGGCTACGAGCTGGATGCGATTGCGGCGGTGATCCTCGGCGGCACCAGCTTCGTCGGCGGGATCGGCACGATCACCGGCACGCTGGTTGGCGCGCTGATCATCGCCACCCTCAACAACGGCATGACGCTGATGGGCGTCTCCTACTTCTGGCAGCTGGTGATCAAAGGGGCGGTGATCATCATAGCGGTGCTGATCGACAAATACCGTACCCGACACCATCAAAGTGCATAACAACAAAACCCTACAGCTTCGAGGAATACTATATGCGTTTGAAACCGTTAGTGACCGCGCTCTGTGCTGGCGCGCTGCTTGCCGCAACGCCGTTTGCGCAGGCAAAAGATCTGAAGTCCATCGGCGTGACGGTGGGCGACCTGGCCAACCCGTTCTTCGTGCAGATCACCAAAGGTGCCGAGCTGGAAGCGCGCAAGCTGGCTGGCGATAACGTCAAGGTGACGCTGGTCTCCAGCGGTTACGATCTGGGCCAGCAGGTGGCGCAGATCGATAACTTCATCGCCGCGAAGGTGGACATGATCATCCTCAACGCTGCGGATTCCAAAGGGATCGGCCCGGCGGTGAAGCGCGCGAAGGACGCCGGGATCGTGGTCGTTGCGGTTGACGTGGCGGCGGAAGGGGCGGATGCGACCATCACCTCCGATAACACCCAGGCGGGCGAAATGGCCTGTAAGTACATTACCGATCGCCTGAAAGGCAAAGGCAACGTGGTGATCATTAACGGACCACCGGTCTCTGCGGTGCAAAACCGCGTGGAAGGCTGCCAGACGGAATTCAAAAAACATCCGGATATCAAGGTACTCTCGGATAACCAAAACGCCAAAGGCAGTCGTGAAGGCGGTCTGGAAGTCATGACCTCCCTGCTGGCGGCCAATCCGAAGATCGACGGCGTGTTTGCGATTAACGATCCGACCGCGATCGGCGCCGATCTGGCCGCGAAACAGGCTCAGCGCAACGAGTTCTTTATCGTCGGCGTGGATGGCAGCCCGGACGGTGAAGAAGCGCTGAAGCGGGAAAACTCGCTGTTTGTCGCGACCCCGGCGCAGGATCCGCAGGTGATGGCGGCAAAAGCGGTGGAGATCGGCTATGACATTCTACAGGGCAAACCTGCGCCGAAAGCGCCGGTGCTGATCCCGGTGACGATGATCGATAAAAAGAACGTCGGCACGTATAAGGGCTGGACGGTTAAATGATCCTTTTCCCTCTCCCGCAGGGAGAGGGAACTGTTTTCAAGGAGTCCCCATGAAACGCTCCGACATCAATGAAATTCTCGGCCACACGCGACAGTTCTTTTCCATGCACGACGTGCATCTCCCGCCGTTTGCCAGCTTCCCGCCCACAAAATGGCAGCAGCTTGACCAGACCGCATGGCAGGAGGTATTCGACCTCAAGCTCGGCTGGGACGTGACGGCGTTCGGCGGCAACAGCTTTGCCGCTGAGGGCCTGACGCTGTTTACGCTACGCAACGGCTCGCCCAACGGCGTGCCTTATGAAAAGTGCTATGCCGAAAAAATTATGCACGTGCGCGACGGCCAGGTGACGCCGTTGCATTTTCACTGGCACAAACGGGAAGACATCATCAACCGGGGCGGCGGGAATCTGATTATTGAGTTATGGAATGCCGGGGCGCATGAAGAAACGGAAAACACCGACGTGACGGTCACCGTCGACGGCTGCCGTCAGACCCACGCGCCCGGCAGCCAGCTGCGCCTCATGCCAGGGGAAAGCATCTGTCTGACACCCGGTCTGTACCACAGCTTCTGGGGAGAACGCGGCTTCGGCGACGTGCTGGTTGGGGAGGTGTCATCGGTAAACGACGACGAGCACGATAACCACTTTTTGCAGCCCGTTGCCCGCTATAACAACATCGAAGAAGACGAACCGGCGCTGCTGGTGCTGTGCAACGAGTACAACCTGTTCCGGATATAAGGAGTAAATGATGCCATTGATCTCTCTTGCCGACGGTCTGGAGCACGCCAGGGCGCATCGCTACGCGCTGGGCGCGTTTAACGTGCTCGACTCCCACTTCCTGCGCGCGCTGTTCGCCGCCGCGAAGCAGGAACGCTCGCCGTTTATCATCAACATCGCCGAAGTGCATTTTAAGTACGTCTCCCTGGATTCGCTTGTCGAAGCGGTGAAGTTCGAGGCCGCCCGCCACGATATTCCCGTGGTGCTCAATCTCGACCACGGCCTGCATTTCGAGGCGGTGGTGCGCGCCCTGCGCTTAGGGTTCAGCTCGGTGATGTTCGACGGCTCTACGCTGAGCTATGAGGAGAACATTCGCCAGACGCGGGAGGTGGTGAAGATGTGCCACGCGGTCGGCGTGTCGGTGGAAGCAGAGCTGGGCGCGGTCGGTGGCGATGAAGGCGGCGCGCTGTACGGGCATGCGGATGAAGCGTTCTTTACCGACCCGCAGCTGGCGCGCGAATTTGTCGATTCAACCGGTATTGACGCGCTGGCGGTTGCCATCGGTAACGCGCACGGTAAATACAAGGGCGAGCCGAAACTCGATTTCCCACGCCTGGACGCCATTCGCCAGCAGACGGGGCTGCCGCTGGTTTTACACGGCGGCTCCGGGATTAGCGATGCCGACTTCCGCCGCGCCATCGAGCTCGGCATTCATAAAATCAACTTCTACACCGGCATGTCGCAGGCCGCACTCGCCGCCGTGGAGCAGCGCATGGCGAACCGTCAGCCGCTGTACGATGAGTTTGCCGAGCTGCTGCTGGGGATAGAAGAGGCGATTACCGATACGGTCGCCGAACAGATGCGCATCTTCGGCAGCGCGGGGCAGGCATAATGGAACGCAAAGGCATCATCGCCGCAGGCAACATGCTGGTGGATCACGTCCACCAGATCGTGCAGTGGCCGGAGCGCGGCTGGCTGGCGGAAATTACCCACAGCGAACGCTCAACCGGCGGCGCGCCGCTCAACGTGCTGCTGACGCTGGCAAAAATGCACGTTGGCCTGCCGCTGCAGGCAGTGGGGCTGATTGGTGAAGACGGCGACGGGGATTACATTCTGGCAATGCTTGACCAGTACCACGTCAACCGCCAGCGGGTTCAGCGCACCACCTTTGCCCCGACCTCCATGTCGCAGGTGATGACCGATCCCAGCGGACAGCGCACCTTCTTCCACTCGCCGGGCGCCAACCGCCTGCTGGATCTTCCCGCCTTCGATCGCTTAGACGGATCGATGAAGATCTTCCATCTCGGCTACCTGCTGCTGCTCGACAGCCTGGATATGCCCGATGACGAGTTTGGTACCCGCAGCGCGCGCCTGCTGGCGCAGATGCGCGACCAGGGGTATGAAACGTCGCTCGATCTGGTGTCCCGCAAGGGCGACCCGCGCTACCAGCCGCTGGTGCTTCCAGCCCTGCGCCACCTTGATTATCTGGTGATTAACGAGCTGGAAGCCGGGGAGTTTAGCGGGCTCGAGATGCGCGACGGCGACGATGTGCTGAATATCGCCCATATCGCCGATGCCGCGACGCAGCTGCTGGCGGCAGGCGTGCGTCAGCGGGTGGTGATCCACTGTCCGGAAGGCGCATGGGGCGAAGCGCCGGGTGAGCAAGGTCGCTGGATCCCCTCATGGCTCCTGGAGCAAAAAGACATTGTCGGCAGCGTCGGCGCGGGCGATGCGTTTTGCGCGGGGTTTTTATACGGCTGCCACGAATCGCTCCCGCTCACGGAGAGCATTTATCTTGCACACGCCTGCGCGCGAGCCAGCCTGCTGGCCGCCAACGCGATTGACGGCGCGAAAACGCTGGCCGAGCTGCAGCTGTTTATCAAAGAGAATACTTAGGCCGCTTTCTCGCTATGGGAAACATCGGTGGCAAACACGTAACCCAGCCCACGGATGGTTTTGATGAGCGCAGGCTGATGCGGATTAGCCTCGATCTTCCGGCGCAGGCGCATGATCAGCACATCAATCGTGCGGTCGAACACGTCCGCGCTTTCGCTGTGGGTCAGCTCAAGCAGCCGGTCACGACTCAGCACCCGACGGGCATTTTGCGTGAGCGCCAGCAGCAGGCCGTACTCGCCCTGGGTTAAGGGGACAGGGTTACGCTGCGGATCGCTCAGCTCACAGCGGGTGGTATCGAGCGTCCATCCGTTAAAAGCAATGCCCGCTACGGGCGCTGCGGGGACTTCCGCAGCCAGCACGCCCGTACGGCGCAATACTGCTTTAACGCGGGCGACCACCACGCGCGGGTTGAACGGTTTGCCGATATAATCGTCGGCCCCCATCTCCAGCCCCACCACCACGTCTGACTCACTCCCCAGCCCGGTTAACATCACAACCGGTAGCGCCGGGCGCTGCTTTTGCAGCTGCAGCAAAACCTGTAAGCCATTGATATCCGGCAGCATCATATCCAGCAGCACCAGCGCGATATTTGGCTCCTGCTGTACCTGCCGCAGTGCATCCTGGCCGTTATGGCAGACAAGCACGCTAAAGACGTGCTCGCTTAGCACGTCCTGAAGCAGTTCGCAGACTGCCGTATCGTCATCTACCACCAGAATCGCCGGTTTCATCGTATGCTTCCGTCAGGGGATTATGTTAAGTCTGAACCATTCTGCCGTCGGCTCCAGTCAAATGGTTTTTTCAGTGACGGAAATTCAACCCATGTCACATCCGCTGCCCTGTCGACACGTCAATTTTGACGATTGGCTGCTTTTTGTCAGGGTTTTCACCGCGAAGGGACCGTAAAGTCAGGGTATACCCATACAAAAAACATGGCATAGAAGCTGCATAGTGGGTGCGAATGATTCGATTAACTGGAGCAGACTGATGAAAAAAGTCGTCACGGTTTGCCCTTATTGTGCCTCAGGTTGCAAGATCCACCTGGTGGTCGATAACGGCAAAATCGTCCGGGCGGAGGCCGCACAGGGGAAAACCAACCAGGGCACGCTATGCCTGAAAGGTTACTACGGCTGGGATTTTATTAACGATACCCAAATCCTCACCCCGCGCCTGAAAACCCCTATGATCCGCCGCGAGCGCGGCGGCAAGCTGGAAGCCGTCTCCTGGAGCGAGGCGCTGGATTACGTCGCCACGCGTCTGAGCGCCATCAAGGCCAAATATGGCCCGGATGCGATTCAGACCACCGGCTCCTCACGCGGGACGGGGAATGAAACCAACTATGTGATGCAAAAATTCGCGCGCGCCGTTATTGGAACCAATAACGTCGACTGCTGCGCTCGCGTCTGACACGGCCCATCGGTTGCAGGTCTGCACCAGTCGGTCGGTAACGGCGCAATGAGTAATGCCATCAACGAGATAGATAACACCGATCTCGTCTTCATCTTTGGCTATAACCCGGCGGATTCTCACCCTATCGTCGCGAACCACGTTATTCGCGCTAAGCAGAACGGGGCGAAAATCATCGTCTGCGATCCGCGCAAAATTGAAACCGCGCGCATTGCGGATATGCACATCGCGTTGAAAAACGGCTCGAACATCGCGCTGTTGAACGCAATGGGGCACGTCATTATTGAGGAGAACCTGTACGACCAGGCGTTTGTCGCGACCCGTACGGAAGGCTTTGAAGAGTACCGGAAAATTGTCGAAGGCTATACGCCAGAGTCGGTGGAAACAATCACCGGCGTCAGCGCGCAGGAGATCCGCCAGGCGGCACGGATGTATGCCGAGGCGAAAACCGCCGCCATCCTGTGGGGAATGGGCGTGACCCAGTTCTATCAGGGCGTGGAAACCGTGCGTTCTCTGACAAGCCTCGCGATGCTGACCGGCAATCTGGGTAAAGCGCACGTCGGCGTCAACCCGGTACGTGGTCAGAATAACGTTCAGGGCGCCTGCGATATGGGCGCGCTGCCGGACACCTACCCGGGCTACCAGTACGTGAAGTTCCCGGAAAACCGCGAGAAATTCGCGAAGGCCTGGGGCGTGGAAAGCCTGCCGGAACACACCGGATATCGCATCAGCGAGCTGCCGCACCGCGCGGCGCACGGCGAAGTGCGTGCGGCCTACATCATGGGTGAAGATCCGCTCCAGACCGACGCCGAGCTGTCTGCGGTGCGCAAAGGGTTTGAGGATCTGGAGCTGGTGATTGTCCAGGATATCTTCATGACCAAAACCGCGGCGGCGGCGGATGTGATTTTACCGTCAACCTCCTGGGGCGAGCATGAAGGCGTCTACACGGCGGCGGACCGCGGCTTCCAGCGCTTCTTTAAGGCGGTCGAGCCGAAGTGGGATCTTAAAACCGACTGGCAGATCATCAGCGAAATCGCCACCCGCATGGGCTACCCGATGCACTACAACAACACTCAGGAGATCTGGGACGAGCTGCGCAATCTATGTCCGGACTTCTACGGTGCAACCTATGAAAAAATGGGTGAGCTGGGATACATCCAGTGGCCGTGTCGGGATGAGTCAGAAGCCGACCAGGGGACGTCATACCTCTTTAAAGAGAAGTTCGACACCCCGAACGGACTGGCGCAGTTCTTCACCTGCGACTGGGTCGCGCCGATCGATAAACTCACCGATGAGTATCCGATGGTGCTCTCCACCGTGCGTGAAGTGGGCCACTACTCCTGTCGCTCGATGACCGGCAACTGCGCCGCGCTGGCGGCACTGGCGGACGAACCGGGCTACGCGCAAATCAATACCGCCGACGCAGAGCGCCTCGGCATTGAGGATGAAGCGCTGGTGTGGGTGAACTCGCGCAAAGGCCGGATCATTACCCGTGCGCAGGTCAGCGATCGTCCGAACAAAGGGGCGGTATATATGACCTACCAGTGGTGGATTGGCGCCTGTAACGAGCTGGTCACGGAGAACTTAAGTCCGATAACCAAAACGCCGGAGTATAAATACTGCGCCGTACGCGTGGAGCCAATTGCGGATCAGCACGCTGCGGAACAGTATGTCATCGACGAATATAACAAGCTGAAAGCCCGACTGCGCGAAAGCGCAATGGGCTGAAGCCGTTAATTCATAAGTGAATAAAGGGAGTGAGATATTCACTCCCTTTTTATTTCCGATTAACTCATCAAATATATGAATTATTATTCTGGAAAGCGGCTCGCAGAAATAATGTAATTTTCGCGAAAAAGAATTACATCTTTGCATTTTAATTCAGAGGGATAAGATGTGCGGCGGGTGCTTAAGACTTTCTGTCTTGAGCATTGTTGAGGGACAGAAAGTAGAAAGCCCCGGGAAATTTTCATTTACCCGAGGCTACTCCCTCAACTCCGAACAAGTTGAGAGTAGCCTCTTATTCTTTTTTTGACAAGGAGTAAAAGGCATGACGCCATTAAAAACTGCGTTAGGCATCGTCTTTATTATTTGCCTGACGATAGTGATCTTTACCTTTATTACTCGAGGTAAGTTATGCGAGTTTTCAATAAAGGGTGAACATCAGGAGGTGGCGGCAAAATTAGCCTGTAACGCAGGCTAACCTCTACGGGCGGAACCACGGTTCCGCCCGGCTTGCAGGATGCTGAGGTCTTAATGCACCCATTTTTTTCTTCTGTCGCCGCGATTATACTGCGCGGCGTGTACCCCGATGATAAGAACCCATGAAACATATTTTTCTGTTGTTGTTACTTTTTACATCGCTTGTCCGTGCCGACGAGATTGGCAGTCAGTACAAAGAACAGGCTGAAGCGGGTGACGCCCGTGCCCAGTATTATTTGGCCGATACATACTTTAGCTCCGGTGACAGCAAGCAGGCCGCGCTGTGGGCCGAGAAAGCCGCTAAAGGTGGCGATGTCGACGCCATGGGGCTGCTCTCTCAAATCCTCTTTACCCAGGGAAATTATGCGCAAGCTAAGGCACTGGCGCAGCAGGCAACCATAGCGGGCAGCAAACGCGGCGCGATCATGCTGGCGCGCGTGCTGGTCAATACTCAGGCAGGTAAAACTGACTATCCTCAGGCCATCAAACTGCTGCAAACGGCGACTGAGGATATCGACAACGACTCCGCGGTTGATGCACAACTGCTGCTGGGGCTGATTTATGCCAACGGCGTTGAAGTGGCCCAGGACGACGTGCAGGCCGCCTCGTGGTTCAAGCGGAGCTCGGCACTTTCACGCACGGGCTACGCCGAGTACTGGGCAGGGATGTTGTTCAGGCAGGGAGAGAAAGGCTTTATCACGCCCAATAAACAGAAAGCGCTCTACTGGTTGAACCTGAGCTGTACGGAAGGGTTTGATACGGGATGCGAAGAGTTTGATGCGTTAAGCGGGGAGTAAAGTGCCGGGTGGCGGCTTCGCCTTACCCGGCCTACAAAACCCGCAGGCCCGGTAAGCGCAGCGCCACCGGGCTTAGGATGTTACTGGTCGGCCGTCTTATCAAAACGACCCAGCACCTCGCGTTCATACGCCAGCGCTTTTTTACGATCGAATTTGTGTTCCCACTTGGCGATAACCAGCACCGCCAGAGCATTCCCCACCACGTTCAGCGCGGTACGCGCCATGTCGAGGATACGGTCGACACCGGCGATAAACGCCAGACCTTCCAGCGGAATACCGACGCTGCCAAGCGTTGCCAGCAGCACCACGAAGGAGACGCCCGGAACGCCTGCAATACCTTTGGACGTCACCATCAGTGTCAGCACCAGTACGATCTCCTGCCACAGCGACAGGTCAATGCCGTACAGTTGCGCAATAAAGATAGCGGCGATGCTCTGGTACAGCGTCGAACCGTCCAGGTTAAAGGAGTAGCCGGTCGGTACCACGAAGCTGGTAATAGAGGCAGGCGCGCCGTAGGCTTCCATCTTCTCAATGATGCGCGGCAGCACGCTCTCAGAACTTGCCGTGGAGTACGCCAGAATCAGCTCATCTTTCAGGATGCGAATCAGGATCCAGATGCTCAGCCCGCACAGACGCGCCACGATCCCCAGCACCACCAGCGCGAAGAACAGAATGGCGAAGTGCACCAGGAGCACCAGCTTCGCCAGCGGCCACAGGGAGGCAAAACCGAAGTTCGCCACGGTCACCGCGATAAGCGCAAACACCCCTACCGGCGCGTAACGCATCACCATGTGGGTCACTTTAAACATGGTTTCGGAGATAGAGCGGAACACGGTCACCAGCGGTTCGCGATGCGTCGCTGGCAGTGAAGAGAGTCCCAGACCAAACAGCACCGAGAAGAAGATGATAGGCAGCATCTCGCCCTTCGCCATCGACGCCACGATGTTGGTCGGCACCAGCGACAGAATAGTGCCCATCAGGCCATGCGCATGGCTCTGCACATCAGCGGTCGTACTTTGGTATTTCGAAATATCCACCGTGGCCAGCTGCGACATATCGATCCCGGAACCCGGCTGGAACACGTTCGCCAGCGTGATACCGAGGATAATCGCAACCGTAGTGATCACTTCGAAATAGATAATGGTTTTCGCGCCAATACGGCCTAACTGTTTCGCATCGCCGACGCCCGCAATACCGACCACCAGCGTCGAGATCACAATCGGTACCACGATCATCTTGATCAGATGAATAAAGATATCCCCTGCCGGAGAGAGCAGGTTCGCAATCAGCCATTCGCGGCTGTCGCTATGATAGTGGAGGTAACTGCCCAGCAAGATGCCCAGCACAAGGGCGATTAAGATCTGCCAGGCAAGGCTGACTTTAACGTTTTTCATAGAAACTGACTTCCTCAATGAAGCGCCTTATTCACTCAAACTGCATGAACAGGGAGACATACTGAAAGGGTATGAATTGTGTTGCGTTGGTTTATGGGATTTTTTAACGCGGCGTATGAGTATCATTTGCGCGACCTGTTGCGCAAGCCTTAAAGAACGACGCGTTTCACTCATAAAAGCGACGATGACGGGAGTTTGTTCTAATTCTTATAAATAACCTTTTGTTATAAAAACGCTTTTTTAAACATAAATGTGAATAATCGTCAGCATCAATTATTTTCCTTCAAAGTTTCATTCGCTCAATTTTCATACTCTTCAAACAATGCGTGATCTGTAGCCCAAATAATAAACAAAGCTTGTAAAGCCCCTACAATTAACGTTTTTGCGACATATTATTAACATCTTACAAGGAGAAAAAAAGCCATGAGCCAAATACATAAACACGACATTCCCGCAAATATTGCGGACCGTTGCCTGATCACCCCGGAGCAGTACCACGAGAAATATCAGCAATCTATCACCGCCCCGGACACCTTCTGGGGCGAGCAGGGCCATATCCTTGACTGGATCAAACCTTATCAGAAGGTGAAGAACACCTCCTTTGCACCCGGCAATGTCTCCATTAAATGGTATGAAGATGGCACCCTGAACCTGGCGGCGAACTGCCTCGATCGTCACCTTACCGAGCGCGGGAACGAGACGGCCATCATTTGGGAAGGCGATGATGCCTCGCAAAGCAAACATATTACGTACAAAGAGCTGCACCGCGACGTGTGCCGCTTCGCCAACGTCCTGCTGGAAAAGGGCATTAAAAAAGGCGATGTAGTCGCTATCTATATGCCGATGGTGCCGGAAGCGGCGGTGGCCATGCTGGCCTGCGCGCGTATCGGCGCGATCCACTCGGTGATTTTCGGCGGGTTCTCGCCAGAGGCGGTTGCGGGCCGTATTGTCGATTCCAGTTCAAAACTGGTGATCACCGCCGATGAAGGCGTGCGCGCCGGGCGCGGTATCCCACTGAAGAAAAACGTCGACGAAGCGCTGAAAAACCCGAACGTCAAAACGGTCAGTAACGTTATCGTCCTTAAGCGTACCGGCGGCAAAATCGACTGGAACGAGGGGCGCGACCTGTGGTGGAGCGACCTGATTGAGAACGCGAGCGACCAGCATCAACCGGAAGAGATGAACGCAGAAGATCCGCTGTTCATTCTTTATACCTCCGGCTCCACCGGTAAGCCGAAAGGCGTGCTGCACACCACCGGCGGCTATCTGGTCTATGCGGCCACCACCTTCAAATACGTCTTCGACTACCATCCGGGCGACATCTACTGGTGTACCGCCGACGTGGGCTGGGTTACCGGACACAGCTATCTGCTGTACGGCCCGCTGGCCTGTGGCGCAACCACGCTGATGTTTGAGGGCGTACCAAACTGGCCGACCCCGGCGCGTATGTGTCAGGTGGTCGACAAACACCAGGTCAACATTCTCTACACCGCGCCAACGGCGATCCGCGCATTAATGGCGGAAGGCGATAAAGCCATCGAAGGCACTGACCGCTCTTCATTGCGCATCCTCGGTTCCGTGGGTGAGCCAATCAACCCGGAAGCCTGGGAGTGGTACTGGAAGAAAATCGGTAACGAGAAATGCCCGGTGATGGACACCTGGTGGCAGACCGAAACCGGCGGTTTCATGATCACTCCGATGCCGGGCGCCACGCAGCTGAAGGCCGGTTCCGCAACCCGTCCGTTCTTCGGCGTGCAGCCTGCGCTGGTGGATAACGAAGGCAACCCGCTGGAAGGCGCCACCGAAGGCAACCTGGTGATCACAGACTCCTGGCCGGGTCAGGCGCGTACCCTGTTCGGCGATCACGATCGCTTCGAGCAGACCTACTTCTCGACCTTTAAAAACATGTACTTCAGCGGCGACGGCGCGCGTCGTGACGAAGATGGCTATTACTGGATAACCGGGCGCGTGGACGACGTGCTGAACGTCTCCGGCCACCGTCTGGGCACCGCTGAGATTGAATCGGCGCTGGTGTCGCATCCGAAGATTGCCGAAGCCGCCGTGGTCGGTATTCCGCACAACATCAAAGGCCAGGCGATTTACGCCTATGTCACCCTGAACCACGGCGAAGAGCCGTCGCCTGAGCTCTACGCTGAGGTGCGCAACTGGGTGCGTAAAGAGATTGGCCCTCTGGCGACGCCGGACGTGCTGCACTGGACCGACTCGCTGCCCAAAACCCGTTCCGGCAAAATTATGCGTCGTATCTTGCGCAAAATCGCGGCTGGAGACACCAGCAACCTCGGTGATACCTCAACGCTCGCGGATCCTGGCGTGGTGGAAAAACTGCTCGAAGAGAAGCAGGCCATCGCGATGCCTTCCTAGTGTTTTCTCCCTCTCCCTGTGGGAGAGGGCTGGGGTGAGGGCATCAGACCGCACCTTCCTCCCCTCACCCTAACCCTCTCCCCAAAAGGGAGAGGGGACTAAAAACAAACCTACCTTACCTTTGGAGACTCTGTGATGAATAACGATATTTGTCAGCAGATAGAGAATAGTGCGCACTACAGGGAGCTCGTCGATAAGCGGCAACGGTTTGCCTTCATCCTTTCCATCATCATGCTGGTTATCTACGTCGGCTTTATTCTGCTGATCGCCTTTGCTCCGCACTGGCTGGGCACCCCGCTGCACGAGGGGACCAGCGTGACGCGCGGTATTCCGATTGGCATTGGCGTGATTGTGATTTCATTCTTGCTGACCGGCGTCTACGTCTGGCGCGCGAACGGTGAGTTCGATCGTCTTAACAGAGAAGTCCTGCGCGAGGTAAAAGCATCATGAAGCGAGTTCTGACGGCGCTCGCCGCCACACTTCCCTTTGCCGCCCACGCGGCGGATGCCATTACCGGCGAGGTCCAGCGCCAGCCAACCAACTGGCAGGCCATTGTGATGTTCCTGATTTTCGTCCTGCTGACGCTGTACATCACCTACTGGGCGTCGAAACGCGTACGCTCCCGTAACGATTACTACACCGCTGGCGGCAACATTACCGGCTTTCAGAACGGGCTGGCGATCGCGGGTGACTTTATGTCCGCCGCCTCGTTCCTCGGGATCTCCGCGCTGGTGTACACCTCCGGCTATGACGGCCTGATTTACTCCCTCGGCTTCCTCGTCGGCTGGCCGATCATCCTGTTCCTGATTGCCGAGCGCCTGCGTAACCTGGGCCGCTATACCTTCGCTGACGTGGCATCCTATCGCCTGAAGCAGGGGCCGATTCGCACCCTCTCTGCCTGCGGCTCGCTGGTGGTGGTGGCGCTGTACCTGATTGCGCAGATGGTCGGCGCGGGTAAATTGATCCAACTGCTGTTCGGCCTGAACTACCACATCGCGGTGGTGCTGGTTGGCGTGCTGATGGTGATGTACGTCCTGTTCGGCGGCATGCTGGCAACCACCTGGGTGCAGATCATCAAAGCCGTCCTGCTGCTGTTCGGCGCCAGCTTTATGGCCTTTATGGTGATGAAACACGTCGGCTTCAGCTTCAATAACCTGTTTACCGAAGCGATGGCGGTCCACCCGAAAGGGGAAGCGATCATGAGCCCGGGCGGGCTGGTGAAAGACCCGATATCCGCGCTCTCGCTCGGTCTCGGACTGATGTTCGGCACCGCTGGCCTGCCGCATATCCTGATGCGCTTCTTTACCGTGAGCGATGCGCGTGAAGCGCGCAAGAGCGTCTTCTACGCCACCGGTTTCATGGGTTACTTCTATATCCTCACCTTTATCATCGGCTTTGGCGCGATCATGCTGGTGGGGGCGAACCCGGCGTTTAAAGACGCGGCGGGCGCGCTGATTGGCGGTAACAACATGGCGGCGGTGCACCTGGCTGACGCGGTGGGCGGTAACCTGTTCCTCGGCTTTATCTCCGCCGTGGCCTTCGCCACGATTCTTGCGGTAGTTGCAGGGCTGACGCTGGCCGGCGCGTCTGCGGTGTCGCATGACCTCTACGCCAACGTTATCCGCAAAGGCGCGAGCGAGCGCGACGAGCTGAAGGTCTCGAAAATCACCGTGCTGGTGCTGGGCGTGGTGGCGATTCTGTTAGGCATTCTGTTCGAGAAGCAGAACATCGCCTTTATGGTGGGGCTGGCCTTCTCGATTGCGGCAAGCTGTAACTTCCCGATCATCCTGCTCTCCATGTACTGGTCGAAACTGACCACGCGCGGCGCGATGATTGGCGGCTGGCTGGGGCTGCTGACGGCGGTGATCCTGATGGTTCTGGGCCCAACCATCTGGGTGCAGATCCTCGGTCACGCAAGCGCCATCTTCCCGTATGAATACCCGGCGCTGTTCTCTATCGCCGTGGCGTTTATCGGCATCTGGTTCTTCTCGGCCACCGACAATTCGCCGGAGGGTAACCTGGAGCGTGAGAAATTCCGCGCCCAGTTCATCCGCTCACAAACCGGTCTCGGCGTCGAGCAGGGCCGCGCGCACTAAGCCTTTCTCCCCGGTCATTCTGGCCGGGGAGCTTAAAACATCACCCACGCCACCAGCGGCGCAATCAGCACCATTACCACGCCCGAAAGCATCATCACCAGGCTTGCGACAACGCCCTCCTGCTGGCCCAGCTCATACGAACGTGCCGTGCCCGCCCCGTGCGACGCCGCGCCAAACCCCGCGCCTTTCGCCATCCCTTCACGGATCGACAAGCGCAGGAACAACATATCGCCGACCGCCATACCAAACACACCCGTCACGACAACAAACAGCGCCACCAGATCCGGCTGCCCGCCGAGCGGTTTAGCGGCCGCCAGCGCAAACGGCGTGGTCACCGAACGCACGGCCAGGCTGCGCTGAATTTCATCGGGCAGCGTAAACAGCCGCGCCAGCCAGACGGAGCTGCACACCGCCACCACCGTGGCGGTGATCACGCCTGCGCTGAGCGACATCCAGTGGCGTTTGATAATGGCGAGATTGTCGTAAACGGGGACGGCAAAAGCGATGGTCGCCGGGCCGAGCAGCCACAGCAGCCAGTGGGATTCGCCAATGTAGTTTTGCCAGGAGATATGGCCGAAGACCAGCATCAGCACCAGCAGGATCGGCGTGAAGACCAGCGGCATCAGCGGTAGCGCGTGAAAGCGGCGATAGAGCCGCTTGTTGGCAAAGTAGATAATTAGCGTGGCAACCAGGCACAGCACGCTAACCTGAAAGTTAGTCATGTTTATGCCTGCTGATTTCAAAGCGATACACTTTATCCACCACCCAGGCGGTCGCCCCCAGCACCATCAGCGTACTCAGCGCGATAACCGCAAAGATTCGCCAGCCGTCCACCATCAGCAGCTGCGCATAGTTCACCACCGCCACCACCGCCGGAACAAAGAACAGCAGCATCTCCGCCAGCAGCCAGCGCGCCCCGGCGCGCACCCAGTTAAGGGGGATCACGCGGCACAGAATAAGCGTCAGCATCAGCAGCATCCCGACAAGATTGGCGGGCAGCGGCAGATGCAGCCAGCCGACAAGATATTCCGCGAAAACAAACAGTCCCGCGTAGAGCAGTACCTGCACCGGGACCTGGAGTCGTTGCACAACGGCAGGCGTAACACGGCTTAACGCCACGGCCATGGGGGTTTTCCTCAAAAATGAGACGAGGCGCCAGTATAGAGAGCGCACGGTATGGACTGAAATGAATTAAAATCATCAAAGGTATAGTTTCGAGGAATAATCATGGACATAAGAACGCTGCGCTATTTTGTCGAAGTGGTTCGTCAGCAAAGTTTTACCCGCGCAGCGGAGAAGTTGTTTGTTACCCAGCCTACTATCAGCAAGATGCTGAAAAACCTCGAAGATGAACTGAACTGTACCCTGCTGATCCGCGACGGGCGCAAGCTGTTGCTGACCGACACCGGACGCGTGGTGTTCGAACGCGGGCTGGCGATTCTGGCGGAGTTTCGCCAGCTGGAAGCAGAGCTGGGCGATATCAATCATCTGAAGAAAGGTGTGCTTCGCCTCGGCATTCCGCCAATGGTGGGGATGATGATGGCCGGGCCGATCGGCCTGTTTCGCCAGCGTTATCCCGGCGTTGAGCTGAAGATTTCGGAGTTTGGTGGGTTAACCGTCCAGCAGGCCGTCACCAACGGCGAGCTCGACGTGGCAATGACCGCCCTTCCCGTTGAGGAAGAGAGCGGTCTGGCGACGCTTCCGCTCTTTAGCCACCCGCTGTGCGTGCTGGTTCCCCGCTCCGGCGACTGGCTGAAGCGAGACTCGGTGAGACCTGAACTGCTCGGCGAGCACCCTCTGCTGATCTACAACGAAGACTTCGCTCTCAGCCGCCAGCTGATGACGCTGTTTAACCAGCATAACGTCAAGCCGCGCATAGCGGTGCGCAGCGGACAGTGGGATTTCCTGGCGGCGATGGTGCAGGCCGGCGTGGGGATTGCCATTCTGCCGCAGCCTATCTGCGAGCGTCTGGATAAAAACACGCTGCGCTGGATCCCGCTTGAGAGCGACCTGCACTGGCAGCTGGGGATGATCTGGCGCGAAGGGGTGTATTTATCGCAGAGCGCGCAAGCGTGGCTGCAGTGTTGTGAGGGGTTTTGGGTGCCCTCACCCTAACCCTCTCCCACAGGGAGAGGGAACCGATCGAGCACGTAGGCCGGGTAAGGCGAAGCCGCCACCCGGCAAAACAGCGCTACTGATTCTCTATCAACAGCGCTTCCAGCAGGTCCAGATCGTGCAGCAGCTTTTGCAGCGTTTCGTTGCTGATCTGCCGCGTGGCGCGCAGATGGTACAGCTCGGCACGCTCGGAGCGCAGCGCCGCCAGGCGGAACCGGCGCTCCAGGTTCTCCTCCTGCAGCGAACTTTCCACGTCGTTGCGCCCGTCAGCGCGGCGGCGCAGGTTACCAATCACGCGGGAACTGACTTCCGTCAGCAGCTGATTGTCGATGTTCTCTTCCGCATCCGCGGCCAGACGCTCTTCCATTTTCTGAATCGCGACAATTGCCACTTCGGCAGTCGCCGCCCGGGCAATACGTTCTTCTTTATGCTGCTGGGTCGAATCACCGGCATCAATATGCTGGAGTAAAATCGGCAGCATAATCACGCCGACAAACAGTGAGAACAGAATCACGCCCGCCGCCAGGAAGACCAGCTCGTAGCGCGCCGGGAAGACGTCGCCCGTAGGCAGCAGCAGCGGAATGGAGAGCACACCAGCCAAAGTGATCGCCCCGCGTACGCCCGCAAAAGAGGCGATCAGCAGCTCACGCGTTGTCCACGAGCCGAACTCCATCGGCTTTTTCTTCAGGAAGCGCACGCTGAATCTCTTCATCGTCCACAGCCAGCCGAAACGCACCAGCATCAGCGCCAGGTAGATCAGCACGATGTCGGTAAACAGCATCCAGACCTCAACGTTCGGGTCGGCTTCGGCCGCCACCAGCGAGGATTCCATAATGCCCGGCAGCTGCAGGCCCAACAGCAGGAACACCATGCCGTTAAAGACAAATTCCAGCATGGCCCAGGTGCTGTTAGCACGCAGGCGCATGGCCAGCGGCGCGCGGCGCATTACGCCGGAGCGGGTGATGGTCATCCCTGCCGCCACCGCCGCCAGAATGCCCGACACGCCGATATGTTCGGCAATCAGATAAGAGGCAAACGGCAGCAGGAACAGCAGTACGATCTGCGTAGCGGGCTCATCGCCGCCCCAGCGGCTGAGGAAGCGCAATGAGCGGCCGTACAGCCAGCTCACCACGAAGCCTGCGAGAATACCGCCAATCGCTACCTTAAAGAATTCCAGGGTTGCGCCGCCGACGGTAAAGACCATCGTGCCCATCGCAACGGCCACGGCAAACTTCAGGGCAACCAGGCCGGAGGCGTCGTTCATCAGCGCCTCACCCTGTAAAATCCCCATGATTTTCTTCGGAATACGGCCTTCACCCACAATGCCGGACAGCGCCACGGCATCGGTTGGCGACAGCACGGCGGCCAGCGCAAAAGCCGGTATTAATGGAATACCCGGTACCGCCCAGTAGATCAGAAAACCAATCCCGACGACGGTGACCACCACCAGCGCCAGCGCCAGGCCGAAGATCTCGCGCCCGTGCTCAAGGAATTCGCGCGTGGGCGTTTTCCAGCCATCGGCAAACAGCAGCGGCGGGATAAACAGCACGAGGAACAGTTCGGGGTCAAATTCCACGTGCAGGCCAAACGTCGGCCACGCCAGCAGCGCGCCGATGGCAATTTGCATTAATGGCAGGGGGACCTGAAAGGGCAGTACGCGTGTAACCACCCCGGATAGCGAGACCACAAGGGTCATGATGAGTATTGTGAAGAAGATTTCCATGCGTTCCCTGTTTGCTGTGTTGCTTATGTACTCCGGAAGGCGTCGTGCCTTTTATTCTATCTTCCCCAGAGTAACGCAAAAGGCAACAGGATGAGTCCTGAAAATAAAAACGGGCGGCCTGAGCCACCCGTTTTCGCATCAAAGGACAACTTAGATTGCCCAGCCGCCCGCGTAGAATGCCACCAGCGCAACGGCGATAATCACGGTGCCAACGTTCAGCTTGCGCCATTCACCGGAAACCAGACGACCAATCACCAGCGACGCGAAGCCGATCATAATGCCGGTCACGATGTTACAGGTCAGCACGATGAAGACCGCGGTAATCAGGCCAGACATCGCGTCCACGAAATCTGCAAAGTCTATTTTCGCCACGTTGCTCAGCATCAGCAGGCCAACGTACATCAGCGCTGGCGCGGTCGCATACGCCGGAACCAGATAGGAGAGCGGAGAGAGGAACAGGATCAGCATGAACAGCACGCCGACGGTGATCGCCGTCAGGCCGGTTTTACCGCCTGCCGCCGTACCCGCTGCGGATTCGATGTACACCGCCGCAGGCGCCGCGCCCACCAGGCCGGAGAAGACGCTGCTCAGGGAGTCAGTGGTCAGCGCTTTGCCGCCATCAATAATCTGACCGTCTTTATCCAGCAGGTTCGCCTGACCGGCCACCGCACGAATGGTACCTGTCGCGTCAAACACGGCGGTCATCACCAGCGCCAGCACGCTTGGCAGGATCACCGGGTTCAGCGCGCCAACGATATCCAGGCTGCCAATCAGGGAGTTGCCTTTGTCATCGCTCAGCGACGGCATGGCGAAGATACCGGAGAAGTGCACGGTTGGATCGAAAATCAGGCCGACAACGGAAACACCGATAATGGTCAGCAGAATACCGCCCGGGACCTTCAGTTTTTCCAGACCGATAATCACCGCCAGACCGATCAGCGACATAATCACCGGGAAGCTGGCGAAGTGGCCCAGCGCTACCGGCAGACCGTCCAGCGGGTTCTTGATGACCAGACCAACGCCGTTGGCGGCGATCAGCAGCAGGAACAGGCCGATACCGATGCCGGTACCGTGTGCCACGCCCTGCGGCAGGTTGCGCAAGATCCAGCTACGGATGCCGGTCGCCGAAATCACAGTAAACAGCACACCCATCAGGAACACGGCACCCAGCGCAACCGGTACGCTGATGTGCTGACCCAGCACCAGGCTGAACGCGGTAAACGCGGTCAGAGAGATGGCGCAACCAATCGCCAGCGGCAGGTTCGCCCACAGGCCCATCACGATGGAGCCCACGCCGGCTACGAGGCAGGTCGCCACAAAGACGGCCGCTGGCGGGAAGCCTGCTTTGCCCAGCATGCCCGGCACAACGATGACGGAATAAACCATCGCCAGAAACGTTGTCAAACCGGCAACAATCTCCTGGCGCACGGTGCTGCCGCGAGCCGAAATTTTAAACATGGCGTCAAGTGAACCGCCAGTACGCGCAGATGGCGTAGACATAGAAAACATCCCCTGAGAGTTTTTTAGGAAGTCCGTAAGCGAGGTGGAGACGCCACTGCCAGCTGAACGTCAAATCCTTGTGTTGCGTTTGTGACGAAAGGGCGTCACAAAAAAAGCAAACGTTTAGCTCCGCGCTTACAAACGGGTGGTCAAATTAAGGCAAACGATTATCTAGCGTAATCCCCGCCCTTTTCAACTGAACTTTCTCGTTTTTCGCTAAAATTCACTTATGTCGCTGAAGAAATAAACAGAGGATGCGCAAACGTTATCGTCTATGCGCAATTTGTTTACATTTCAGTCCTCACCGGGAATAGATAACGGTCCCCCTTGCTCCAGGGTTCTTTGCCAGCCAGGGCTGTTCTCAACTTTTGTCTTCCATGCCTGAATATGCGGCAGATTAGCGATACCGCCGCGCGCCAGCAGCGCAAAGATCGGGAAGCTCATCTGGATATCGGCCATGCTGAGCGAATCCCCGGCAAACCAGCTATTTTCGGCAAGATGTGACTCAATAAAGCGCGCATGGGTCTCCAGCTGACGGTTGAGATACGCTTTCTGCACCCCCTGCCCCAGCGCTTTGCCCAGGGTTCTGATACCAAACGGCACCGGCGGCTTGCCGAGGCTGTTGAAGACCAGCTTCATTAACAGCAACGGCATCAGCGATCCTTCGGCGTAATGCAGCCAGAAGCGGTATTGCACCTTATGCGCCGGATCCAAAGGCTTAAGCCGCGACTCGGCATCGTACGTTTCCTGTAGATATTCCAGAATGGCGCCAGACTCCGCAAGAATCAGCCCGTTATCTTCGATGACCGGCGATTTGCCCAACGGATGCACCTTTTTGAGAGCCTCCGGTGCCAGCATGTTCTTTTCGCGCTGGTAGTGAACGATCTCATAAGGCAGGCCGAGTTCTTCCAGCGCCCAGATCGCGCGGTGCGAGCGCGACTGGTTAAGGTGGTGTACCGTGAGCATGGTTTTCTCCTGTTATTCATACTTTTTAACTATAGAAAATTGAACAACACCGCGAAAAAAATTCGTCGAAAAAACGGTCGATGAGGCTGGCGAAAAAACGGGTCTTGCATAGAATTAAAGTGTCAGCACAATCCGGAACCTCCCCAACCAGCTCGACACTGAGGGGTGCTGACGTCGGGGGAAACCCTCCCGTGAACCAGCGGGATAGAGTGAAAGACAAAGACCGGGAAAAACTAAAGCGCCCTTATGTGGCGCTTTAGTTCTTTATAATGCTTTTTACCGGCCGCACAAACTCAATCCTCTTCCAGCAACCGCGCCCCCGTCCCCTGCTCGCCCAGCCTGTCGCCAGGGTTACGCAATGGACAATCGCTACGCGACAGGCAGCCGCAGCCGATACAGCCATCCAGCTCATCACGCAGGACGACCAGCGTATGAATACGCCGGTCCAGCTCTTCACGCCACTGGGACGACAGCTCTTTCCACTCTTTCGGGCTCAGCGTATGCCCTTCCGGCAGCACGCCAAACGCCTCGCCGATCGTGGCCAGGGGAATTCCGATTCGTTGCGCAATTTTGATAATCGCCACGTAGCGGAGCACGTCTCGGGTATAGCGGCGCTGGTTGCCGCCGTTGCGGATGCTTTTAATTAACCCTTTGCTTTCATAGAAGTGGAGCGCCGATACCGCAACGCCGCTTCGCTTCGCCACTTCACCGGGAGTTAAAAGCGCTTTAAATCGCGGCAATCTCTTTTCCATAAAACCTCTTTACCTCAAGTTAACTTGAGGAATTATACTCGCCCGCAGAGAAAACGACGAATTAACCGAGATAGTTGTATCTACAGAGGGGCAACCTTATGTCGCATCAGCAGATTATTCAGACGCTTATTGAATGGATTGATGAACATATCGACCAACCGTTGAACATTGATGTGGTCGCTAAAAAGTCGGGCTATTCGAAATGGTATTTACAGAGAATGTTCCGCACGGTCATGCATCAGACGCTGGGCGAGTACATTCGCCAGCGCAGACTGCTGCTGGCGGCGCAGGCGCTACGCTCAACGCAGCGGCCCATTTTTGATATCGCGATGGACCTTGGCTATGTGTCGCAACAAACCTTTTCCCGTGTGTTTCGCCGCGAGTTTGACCGCACGCCGAGCGACTATCGCCACCAGTTGAATTAATCGCCGTCAGTGCAAAGGCTGCTGCTGCCAGGTCATAAATTCCTGGGGCGGCATCGCTTTCGCGAAGTGCCATCCCTGACAAAACTGGACGCCGCGCTTCAACAGCCAGCTCACCTGCTCTGCCGTCTCCACCCCTTCCGCAATGGTTTTCAGCCGCAGGCTTTGCGCCATCTCGATAATATGCTCGGCGATCAGGTGGCTGGTACTGTTGGTCGTTAAGGTATCGATAAACGATTTATCGATTTTCAGAATATCCACGTTCAGCGAGTAGAGGTTGTGCAGGTTCGAGTAGCCGGTACCGAAATCATCGATCGCGACTTCATAACCCGCCTGACGGAAAGCCTGAATCACCGGCGTGGTTTTTGGCACATCGATAAAACCGCGTTCCGTCACTTCTATTTTGATTTGCTGCGCACGGACGGCGTAGTGGCGGGCCTTGTCGGAAATCATGGCGATCAGCCGCGAGGAGTGGAAATCCGTGGCCGACAGGTTAATCGAAATATAGAGATGCGGATGCTCGGCCAGGAAATGACCCAGATCGTTGAACACCTCCTCAACGACATAGTCCGTAATCCGCTCGCTCATCCCCTCATTTTCCGCCAGCGGAATAAACTCTGCCGGGCTCATCACCTGGCCGTTAAAGCCAGGCCAGCGTAACAGCGCCTCCGCGCCCACACACTGGTTATTCTTAATATCAATAATCGGCTGATAGTGAACGCAAAGCTGTCGTTTGTTCAGCGCCCGGTGCAATAAGCGCCCCGGCGAATTGAGCTCACGATGGGTACGCGACCATACCAGCAAAATAATAATGCTGCAGATCATGCCCAGCGGCAGCGTCAACGTCGCCTGGTGATAAAGCGTTTCATAAAAGCGTTTATTTGATGTCGAGACAATGGCCGCAATCGGTCTTTTGGGAGATGTTACGATCGTATAAAAGCGGTTATCTTTTTGAAATACCGATTCCTTATCCCGAATCATCGAATTTAATAAAGAAACATTGGCTTTCTGGCTGACGGAAAAGAAAGCATTGGTTACCGTGTCGTACACACCCCAGGAGAGAGAATGATCCGCGGACATGACTTCGCTGTATGAAAGCGGGTTAACGACCACCACATAATTTCCGCGCTGCATATATGTCATTTTATAGCCAGTATAAAATGGGGTATCGCGATAATAATAGATAGCGACGTCAGGTTTACGCGTGTAATTAGCGACAGGAATGGCGTAGGGGTGATCCGGTGTAAAAACGGTCGAACAAAGAAAATTCTGACCTTCAGCGTAAATTAAATCGGCGACAAACAGGCGGCCACGAACAACGTTCAGCATATATTGACGGTGTCCCGGCGTGCAAAGCTCACCCTGATATTTTACAGCCTCGTCCCTGGCCAGCTCAACCTGTTGAATAACCAGCTCTGTTTTGTCTAAAGCCAGTTCAGCAAATGTGCGTAGCTGGGCGCTTGTTTCAGAAACGGCTCGTAGCTGGGCAAACCATAGCGCAAGCATCACCGGCAGCATAACTACCATGATGATCCCTACCACCCTGAGCATTTTGCGCCGCGCGCTACGATTCATTTCCCGCCCTATATCCCTGCATGTTGTACGCCTGTAGTAATGAAGGCCGGATGCTTTGTTAAACAGGTGATTACGTTGCATGAATCATGCGAAGTTAGCAACTGACTTTTAGTATTAAAAATCTTAAATTTCGTTATGCCGATAATATTTTCCCGTAAGTTAAACTGTAAGTATTCGTTCCGTTTCAATTAAGGAAAATAATTATCCAGCCCGTTTGGGCTGACGGGAAGATAACACAACAGACGATCGTTGATTAAGCCAAACGTCTGACAGCATGAAAAAAGTACAACTTCATCAGGACGTTTTATGCTATTTGCTCGGAGGCATTGTGTTCGTTGATTTATAAATAGTCAGCCTTCACCACAATATTTTCAGGATTGGGTGAGAATAACGTCCCTCTTATAAAAACCGAATTTGCGGCTTCTCCACCTGCCCGATGGGCGTTTCCGGCGCGCTGTGTGCCCACCTCCTCATGCACTGAAGGCCGAACCAACCCGCACAATCGCCTTTTCTGAGGAATAAAATCCTCTTTTTTGATCGCTCAGATACTGGCGAATAAATCAACAAATGTGATATAGTTCACACATATTTTGTAACGAGAAACACCGTTTCATTCAGTTCGTCTGTTTTGTAGAGGATGGGTTTTATGGCAACCATTACTACCAGCATGGTTCTCCTGCGCTGGCCTTTGTTGAGTGCGGTACTGATGTTTTTAGCCAGCACGCTGAATATTCAGTTTCGTAAATCTGACTATGCGGGTCTTGCTGTCATCAGCACCCTCCTGGGGCTGGGTGCGGCCTGCTGGTTTGCAACGGGTCTGCTTGGCATCACCCTGCTGGATATCGCCGCCGTCTGGGAAAATATTAAAGTGGTGATGGTTGAGGCGATGAGCCACACGCCGCCAGACTGGCCGATGGTGATTACCTGATCCCTGACGGAATAAAAAAACCCAGACGATAGTCTGGGTTTTTTGTTTTCAGCACGCGGAAATCAGAACGGAATGTCGTCGTCGAAATCCATTGGCGGTTCGTTAGACGGCGCCGGAGCAGACTGCTGCTGCGGACGAGACTGTGCGCCGCCGCTGAACTGGTTGCCGCCCTGCGGCTGCTGAGGCTGACCCCAACCGCCCTGCTGCTGGCTCTGGCCGCCACCTGCCGGTGCACCACCGCCCTGACGGCCACCCAGCATCTGCATGGTGCCGCCCACGTTGACCACGACTTCTGTGGTGTACTTCTCAGCGCCGGCCTGATCGGTCCATTTGCGGGTACGCAGCTGGCCTTCGATATAGACCTGAGAACCTTTACGCAGATACTCACCGGCCACTTCGGCCAGTTTGCCAAACAGCACTACACGGTGCCATTCGGTCTGCTCTTTCATCTCACCGGTCGCTTTATCACGCCAGGATTCGGAAGTAGCCAGCGTAATGTTGGCAACTGCGCCACCACTCGGCATGTAGCGTACTTCCGGGTCCTGGCCCAGATTACCGACGAGAATCACCTTGTTTACGCCTCTGCTGGCCATGTTCGTGTCTCCTGAATACGTTTCTTAATAGTGTAAACGCGCGAGTGTACCATTTCCATGCTGCACTTTGATAGTTGCGTAGCACGTTCCAGAGTTCTCCCGCAACTCCACATTGTTACACAGCCAATCAGAAAATGCATTCCAATACTGTATATTCAAACAGGTCAAATTGTGTCATAATTAGCCGTTTCTGACAGCCGTTTGTCCTTCAAACAAATCAGGCAATCCGTGTTCCAACCGGGAAAGGTGAATGGATAAGATCGAAGTTCGGGGCGCCCGCACCCACAATCTCAAGAATATCAACCTCATAATCCCTCGCGACAAACTCATTGTCGTGACCGGGCTTTCGGGGTCTGGCAAATCCTCACTGGCTTTCGACACTTTGTATGCCGAAGGACAGCGTCGTTACGTTGAATCGCTCTCTGCGTACGCGCGTCAGTTCCTGTCGCTGATGGAAAAACCGGATGTCGACCACATTGAAGGGTTGTCCCCTGCTATCTCTATTGAGCAGAAGTCCACCTCGCATAACCCGCGCTCAACGGTCGGTACCATTACCGAAATTCATGACTACCTTCGTCTGCTGTATGCCCGCGTGGGCGAGCCGCGCTGCCCGGACCACGACGTCCCGCTGGCGGCCCAGACCGTCAGCCAGATGGTGGATAACGTGCTGTCGCAGCCGGAAGGCAAACGCCTGATGCTGCTGGCGCCGATCATCAAAGAGCGAAAAGGTGAACACACCAAAACGCTGGAAAACCTGGCAAGCCAGGGCTATATCCGCGCCCGTATCGACGGCGAGGTGTGTGACCTGTCCGATCCGCCAAAGCTGGAGCTGCAGAAGAAGCACACCATCGAGGTGGTGATTGACCGCTTTAAGGTGCGCGACGATCTCGCCACGCGTCTGGCGGAATCTTTTGAAACGGCGCTGGAACTCTCTGGCGGCACGGCCGTGGTCTCCGACATGGACGACCCAAAAGCGGAAGAGCTGCTCTTCTCCGCCAACTTTGCCTGCCCGATTTGCGGCTACAGCATGCGCGAGCTGGAACCGCGCCTGTTCTCATTCAACAACCCGGCGGGCGCGTGTCCGACGTGTGACGGCCTGGGCGTCCAGCAGTATTTCGACCCGGACCGCGTGATTCAGAATCCGGAACTGTCGCTGGCGGGCGGGGCCATTCGCGGCTGGGACAAGCGTAACTTCTACTACTTCCAGATGCTGAAATCGCTGGCAGAGCACTACAAGTTCGACGTCGAAGCCCCGTGGGCGAGCCTGAGCCCGAACGTGCACAAAGTGATCCTTTTCGGTTCCGGCAAAGAGAACATCGAGTTCAAGTACATGAACGATCGCGGCGATACCTCCGTGCGT
This sequence comes from Enterobacter sp. AG326, assembly GCF_004362415.1. NCBI lineage: Bacteria > Pseudomonadati > Pseudomonadota > Gammaproteobacteria > Enterobacterales > Enterobacteriaceae > Enterobacter > Enterobacter sp. AG326. The sequence goes on from NZ_SNXG01000007.1 coordinate 51,380, forward strand.
CGCCACCCGTTCGAAGGGGTGCTGCACAACATGGAGCGCCGCTACAAAGAGACCGAATCCAGCGCGGTGCGCGAGGAGCTGGCGAAGTTCATCAGCAACCGCTCCTGCGCCACCTGTGAAGGCACGCGCCTGCGTCGCGAAGCGCGCCACGTGTTTGTGGAAAACACCGCGCTGCCGACCATCTCAGACATGAGCATCGGCCACGCGATGGACTTCTTCAACAACCTGAAGCTCTCCGGCCAGCGCGCGAAAATTGCCGAAAAAGTGCTGAAAGAGATCGGCGATCGCCTCAAGTTCCTGGTGAACGTCGGCCTGAACTACCTGACGCTTTCCCGCTCGGCGGAAACGCTCTCCGGCGGTGAAGCCCAGCGTATCCGTCTGGCGAGCCAGATTGGTGCAGGTCTGGTAGGCGTGATGTACGTGCTGGATGAGCCGTCCATCGGCCTGCACCAGCGCGACAACGAGCGTCTGCTCGGGACGCTGGTTCACCTGCGCAACCTCGGCAACACGGTAATTGTGGTCGAGCACGATGAAGATGCGATCCGCGCGGCCGACCACGTCATCGACATTGGCCCAGGCGCTGGCGTACACGGCGGCCAGGTGGTCGCGGAAGGGACGCTGAAGGACATTATGGCGGTACCCGAATCGCTGACCGGCCAGTTCATGAGCGGCAAGCGCAAGATTGCAGTGCCGAAACAGCGCGTAGCGGCAGATCCGGAAAAAGTGCTGAAGCTGACCGGCGCGCGCGGCAACAACCTGAAAGACGTCACCCTGACGCTGCCGGTTGGTCTGTTTACCTGTATCACCGGCGTGTCCGGTTCCGGTAAATCGACGCTAATCAACGATACGCTGTTCCCGATTGCGCAGACGGCGCTGAACGGCGCGACGCTGGCCGAGCCTGCGCCGTACCGCGATATCCAGGGTCTGGAGCATTTCGATAAGGTTATCGACATTGACCAGAGCCCGATTGGCCGTACCCCGCGCTCTAACCCGGCGACCTATACCGGCGTCTTTACGCCCGTACGTGAACTGTTTGCCGGCGTGCCGGAAGCGCGCTCCCGCGGCTATACGCCAGGACGTTTCAGCTTTAACGTACGCGGCGGCCGCTGCGAAGCGTGCCAGGGCGACGGTGTGATCAAGGTTGAGATGCACTTCCTGCCGGATATCTACGTGCCGTGCGACCAGTGCAAAGGCAAGCGCTATAACCGCGAAACGCTGGAGATTAAGTACAAAGGCAAGACCATCCACGAAGTGCTGGACATGACCATCGAAGAGGCGCGCGAGTTCTTTGACGCCGTCCCTGCGCTGGCGCGTAAGCTGCAGACGCTGATGGACGTAGGCCTGACCTACATTCGTCTGGGTCAGTCCGCAACCACGCTGTCCGGCGGTGAAGCGCAGCGCGTGAAGCTGGCGCGTGAGCTGTCAAAACGCGGCACCGGTCAGACGCTCTACATTCTGGACGAGCCGACTACGGGCCTGCACTTTGCCGACATCCAGCAGCTGCTCGAGGTTCTGCATCAGCTGCGCGATCAGGGCAACACTATCGTGGTCATCGAACATAACCTGGACGTGATTAAAACCGCGGACTGGATTGTCGATCTCGGCCCGGAAGGCGGCAGCGGCGGAGGTGAAATTCTCGTCTCCGGTACGCCAGAGACCGTTGCAGAGTGCGAAGCCTCGCACACCGCGCGCTTCCTTAAACCGTTGCTGTAATTGTCACACGGAGAGTTGCTGTCGGGTGGTTTCCGGCAGCAGCTCAACCGCCTGCTGATAGGACGCGTCCACCAGGTAGTAAATCTGCGAGCCTGGAATCGACCCATCCAGATAGACGGTGCTCCAGTGCGCCTTATTGAGGTGCTTGCTCGGCCTCACGTCATCATGCTGTTGACGTAGCAAATCCGCCAGTTCAGGGCTGGTTTTCAGCGACGCCGCCGGGCGGCCTTCCACCTCTTTCACCATCGCAAACAACACATCACCCACCTTAATCTGCGTGGCTTTCCAGTCGCTGTGGACGCTCTGCTCCGCGCCGGGCTTGCTCATGCAGTACTGAAGTATCTCCGAAATTGTCATCTTTATTCCCCTTGTAGCGTGGCGATAATTTTACGCGAACCACCGTGAATGCGATGCTCTCCCAGCCAGATCCCCTGCCACGTTCCCAACAGCAGCCGCCCGTTGTGAACCGGCAGCATCAACGATACGCCCAGCAGGGAGGATTTAATATGCGAAGGCATGTCGTCCGCCCCCTCATAGTCATGCTCATAAGGCGCGTTGTCCGGGACGCTCTTCAGAAAATGGTGCTCCATGTCGGACCGGACGGTGGGATCGCAATTTTCATTAAGCGTGAGAGAGGCGGACGTGTGCTGAAGCAGCAGATGCAGCAAACCCGTTTTCACCCGCGACAGGTCGCGGAGTTGACCGATGACTTCATCCGTCACCAGGTGAAATCCGCGTGGTTTAGCGCTTAAGGTCAGGGTCTGTTGGTACCACATGTGCTGCTCCGTGATGAAAGATGAATCTTTCTAAGTGTGCAGCAAGAAGACGAAAGGTAAAACCCGCAGCAGCGAGATTTGATTAAAAAAGAGTCAAACCCGCTGCCGGGTACTTAATACTCCGAGTTGACGATCACCTCTTCGCCAAACTTTCCGGCCATCGGCAGCGGTCGATAGGTCGAGTTAGAGGCACGTAACACCCTGATCCCTCTGGCTCCCACGTCATGCGCGGCGGTTATGTCGTTATCCGAATCGCCGTAGAATACTTTGATATTTTTCTTTTCCAGCCACTGGGTTTTGGTGTTTTGCCCTTCTTTGTCACCGGCAAAAATTACCGGATTCATGCTGGTCGCCGGGATCTGGAAATCATCCTGCAGCGTTTTAGAGACGGTTTCGGTTTTGGTCTGACTGCGGCCGGTGACAAAGTAGATGCTGTCACCGCGCTTCACGTGCATGGCAATAAGCGCACGGGCAACCTCTTTCGGGATGCTGAATTCGTCCCAGCCGTTATTCATTTTTTCCCAGAATTCCGGGTTCTTCAGATACGCTTCGCTGTCGGGTGAATACGTTTTCTTCCCGCGCCAGAAACCGGGGCTTGAGAACAGCACTGTATCGTCAATGTCAAAACCCACGGCCATTGGCGCACGGCCCATCAGGCTGTTTTCGATTTGGGCCACGGAAACCCAGTGAATGGGCGCCTGCTCGGCGAGAATGGCGGCGGTGGTGCCGGTATAAAGCGGCGTCGGGGCAGAAGCTCGCGCGACGACGGCGCTATTAAGCGAGAACAATAAGCAGGCGGCGCTGAGCGCCAGTGTGATCTTGCGCATATTTTCCCCTGAATATTCAGTTTGTTATCGTTTTAATTTGAGTAGATGGTCAAAAAACTATCCGACCATAACCCCAGCGGGAGGTGAAGGGAAGGAGTTTTTGCTTATGAAGCTGAATAAAAAGAAGACGATCACAAAGCGCCGGGCAACGTTTTTGTGCGGCATGATGCCCTCACCCCAGCCCTCTCCCACAGGGAGAGAGGGAAGTGAATAGTAAGTACTTACATCACAGCAGTAAAAGCCTGCGCCACGCGATGGACGTTGCTGGCATTCAGGCCCGCCACGCACATACGGCCGCTGGCGATCAGGTAAACGCCGAACTCTTCGCGCAGGCGATCGACCTGCGCCGCACTCAGTCCGGTATAGCTGAACATCCCGCGCTGCTTGAGCAGATAGTCGAAGTTATGTCCCGGCACCGCCTCTTTCAGCACATTAACCAGCTCCTGACGCATGGCCAGGATGCGCTTACGCATCGCTTCTACTTCGGCAAGCCAGGACGCTTTCAGCTGTTCGTCGCCGAGAACCGTCGCCACCACCTGCGCACCAAAGTTCGGCGGGCTGGAGTAAATGCGGCGCACCGTCGCCTTCAGCTGGCCGAGCACGCGACCCGCCGCTTCGGCGTCTTCACAGACCACAGACAGACCGCCAACGCGTTCACCGTACAGGGAGAAGATTTTAGAGAAGGAGTTGCTGACCAGCGCTGGCAACCCTGCGCTGGCCACGGCGCGGATGGCGTAAGCATCTTCTTCCATGCCTGCGCCAAAGCCCTGGTAGGCAATGTCGAGGAACGGAATCAGGTCGCGGGCCTTCAGTACCTCAATCACCGCATCCCACTGGGCATTGGTGAGATCCGCCCCGGTCGGGTTATGGCAGCATGGGTGCAGCAGCACAATGCTGCGCGCCGGCAGCGTGTTCAGTTTTTCCAGCAGCGCTTCAACGCGCACGCCGTTCGTTTCGCTGTCGAACCACGGATAGGTCGCTACTTTGAAGCCCGCGCCCTCGAAGATCGCAACGTGGTTTTCCCACGTCGGGTCACTGACCCACACGCCTGAATCCGGGAAGTATTTTTTCAGGAAGTCTGCACCCACTTTCAGCGCACCCGAGCCGCCCAGCGTCTGGATGGTCGCCACGCGCTTTTGCGCGAGCACCGCGTGATCGGCACCAAACAGCAGCGGCGCAATAGTGCTGCGATAGGCATTTAACCCTTCCATCGGCAGATAAAGTGAAGCACCGTGTGGAACAGCGTTCAGACGCGCTTCAGCTTCGGCAACGGCCTGCAGCTGAGGAATAAAACCCTCGTGGTTGTAATACAAACCGATGCTAAGGTTCACTTTGTCGCTACGAGGATCTTCTTTGAAACGCTCCATTAAGGAGAGGATAGGGTCGCCGGCATAGGCGTCAACTTTCTGAAACACGCGATGGTTCTCCGGAATTCGATGAGGCAGGGATTTCAACAATAAACCGGAAAATCACTCAACACCACCCCTTAAGATTATCCTGCGATCGGCATAGGTTTTTTGCGTCCTCTCGCCATGCCATTTACCCAATATTTTCCCCTTCTCGCTTTCCGTAATGTAGCTCCTGCGCAACCGCGCATTCACTGATTCAAGGAGTTCAAATCATGGATTCACAATTTATTGGTTCAGTTATTAACGCCCTGCCGTTGGAGCATATGATCGGCGGTCCGCTGCAGGCGATGATCAAAGCACAGGTCCAGGCGAGCAAGGCCTATACCGACTTCCTGCTCTCCGTCTGTATTAAAGACGGCAAAGCTGTCGCGATCGAGTTTGACTACGACGAAACCGTGGTAGACGAACAGGGGGTCAATAAAGGCAGCGTGACCCGCAAGATGAGTATTCCACTCCTGGCGGCTGTCACCCACCCCATCATCTGCATCGAGGACGGCACCATCGACTTCGAGCTGGAAGTGAGCCAGAGCGAAGCCAGTTCCAGCAGCACCGAAGCGGAGGCTTCCGTGGAAGCGTCCATCGGCTGGGGCGTTTTCAAAGCGAAAATGACCGGCAAGGTCTCCCATAAATCGGAGCAGACCCGTTCGACCGATACACGTGCGAAATATTCCATTCATACCCAGATTAAACGCCAGGAACCACCTGAAGCTCTGCAGCGCGTGATTGATTACCTGACCAACGCCAAAACCAAGCCTGTCGCCGCGCAATAATCATCCACGCCGCGACATACGTGCGATTCCGTAACGCAGGGGCTACCCGGGTAGCCCTTTTTCCAGGAGCGAAATATGTCTTTTAAAAAATGGCTGCGCGGCGGCAAGGATGAAGAGCCGGAAAACAGGGCGGGCAAAGAGGATGAAGGCACGCCACCGGTACAGGAAAACACGCCTCCATCGCCTCCAGCCGATATTCCCGGCGTGCCGATCTCGCTTGAAGATATCACGCGTGGGATGCAGTACGCGGCCACTGCGGCCAACGAACTGATTGCTCAGCAGTATATGAAGGCGCTGGATCCCTTTTTCGAACCCGCAGAAGACGGTTCGTTAATTCCACGCACGGTACAGCTGGCGCTGGATGAAAAGCACTACTTTGACCTGCCCTTAGTCGCGCTTTCGACGCCGCGCGGGCTGATGCTGGAAAAGATGAAGGTCAACCTGACGATCCGCACGGAAGGCATGCAGGCGCCTTCCCGCCAGTCCGGTGAAAACGAATTTGGCCGCTTTCACGTCAGCCTTTCGCCTTCCAGCGATAACAAAGGCGGGCGTGACAGCCGCCACGTCGATGTTGAGATGCAATTTACCGCACTTGAGCCACCGGAAAGCGTCATGCGTTTGATTGACGAATACACCAACAAGGTGATTCCCCGTCCGAAAGCAGAGGAGACTCCGTAATGCAAAAACAACCAGAACGTACAGGTGACAAGGGCATTCAGCTTATTTGCCAGTTTGAAGGGCTGAGGCTGGAGCGTTATCGCGATGCCGTAGGTTTATGGACCATCGGCTACGGCCATTTGATCCTCAAAGAGGAGATGGAAAAGCTCACCAAAATTACCACCGGTGAAGCCAAAGATCTGCTGCGCAAAGATCTGAAACGCACCGAGGACGGCGTGAAAAAACTGCTGAACAGCGCTTCGACACAGAACCAATTCGACGCGCTGGTTTCGTTCGCCTTCAACCTTGGCGTGGGCAATTTAAAGAAATCCACGCTGCTCAAAAAATTCAACGCAGGTGACATTCAGGGCGCCGCACTGCAGTTCAAAAGCTGGAATAAGGCAGGTGGTAAGGTTTTGACCGGGCTTACCCGACGCCGCGAAGCGGAAATGAAGCTATTTCTTAGTTAATTCAACAGGAAAAATACAATGAAACCCCTATCCATAGTGAAAATGGCCGTACTGTCTGTTTCGTTATTCACCGTGTTACAGGCAACCGCCGCCATGCCAACCTGCGAAGAGGAAATAAAGGAAGCCAACGCCTTTTTATCTTCTCAGGGTATGGTGCCCGTCAATAACGTGACCGATCTGGCGACAACGCTTCGTCATATAAAAAACTTTGGACGCCTGCCCGACCGCTATATCACCTCGGATGAGGCCAAACGCCTCGGCTGGTCGGGTAGTGAAAACGAATCGCTTTGGGGAGTGAAACTCACCAATCAAAAATGGATCGGTGGCGATAAATACAGCGATCGCGCTCTTCCTTCCAGTCAGCCCTGGCTTAGCGCGGATGTCGATGTCGTGAAGGGATATCGCTCTCCCAAGCGTTTGATTTACAGCCTGTCAGGGCAACAGCGCTTTATTACGACCGATAAGTATCAGCATATTGTTGAGCTGGATCCCTGCCAATAATAAGCGCCCGTTACGATAATAAATCCCCTTTTCCAGGGGGATTTATCCTTGCAGAGGATGAACGTATGACTGACATCTATCTCCCGACCCTCATCAGTGAAGCCTTGCTGGCTTTTTCAGGTTTATTTGGCGGCGTCAGTATCTCGTTTTTCTGGCAACCGCAGCGATTGCACCAGCACAGCCGATTTATGGCAGGCATTATTTTTGGTGGAATCAGCATGGGCGCGGCCGTCGCATTAGGTGGATTGGCCGCCCGCTGGTTAAAGATAGATCTTAATCAGGCCGATATCACGCTTGGTTTAGGGTATATCCTCGGGGCAATGAGTAATGGCCTGATCGTCTGGCTGGCAAACTTTTTTCGCCGGCATGAACAGCGCGATATTTTTGATGTTGCAAGCGTCATTAGAAGTAAAGTCAGGCATGAGTCATTTTCTCCGCCTGATTTAACCCACAACAAGCCCGATGGAGAATAAATGCTTAACATAATGAATGGCTGGGTGCTTCCCTTTATTATCTTCGTCGACCTGGTAACATCGCTGCTGATTTTGTTTGCCGCCTATAGCCGAAGAGTCCATGCCCTGCCGGTAATGTGTAAAATCGGCTTAGCCGCCCTCGCTTTTGGTTTTTTTGGTGAGAGCAGCTTAAACATGAAATTTATTCTTACCGGTGCTGATATACTGAGTGACAGCTTTCCGTTCTGGCTATTGCAGGACTTCGGAACGCTGGTGGTGGTAATATATTATTTTAAATCTCACTACCGTTAAAAAAAGCGCAACAGACGTCTGTCTGTTGCGCTTTTCACTTAACGCATTTTGACTGCAGCCCTTCGCTTTGCTGGAAATCGACTAATTAGACATATATTTAAAATAGAGCATTGCGGCCTGTGTCCGATTGTTGACCTGTAATCGGTGAAAGATGGATTCAAGATGTACTTTGACCGTACCTGCACTGATATTCAATTGCCGGCTGATCTGCTTATTTGTTCCTCCATTCGCCAGCAGCTTAAGAACTTCCTTCTGCCGACGACTCAGGGAGTAGATCGGCAACCCGCCAGTGGTTTGTTCTCGCTGGACCACGGCTTGCTCCGGAAAACAGACTACCCCCGAGGAAACCATGCAAAGTATCTGGCTGATTTTCTCGGCAGGGAGATCCTTGGTAAAAATGCCCTTAATGCTTTGGCGGATGTAGAAGTTGAATATCTTATCCGTCGTTTTTCGTAACATCACCACGATCGGTAGCCCAGGCCAGTTTGTCATCAAATTAGTGATAAAATCACGGCACTTCATTTCACCATCCAGCAAAATAATGCTGACCGGCATAGAGGTTAAAATTGCGTGTGCATCTTCAAAATTGTTCGCTGCAAAAACAGTGCATTCCGGCATTACGCGTTCCAGCTCTGTTTTCATACCGTGAATGAAGATCGGTAATTCATCGATCATTAATATATTCATCGTAGCATAACCCCGTGTAAAATCTATTTTCTTAGGTTATTCAACCAACTTATTCCGAAATTAAGTATGCGTGCTATTACAAAACTGTAAAAACAGCATTCGGCATAAGGCAAACGTCATATATCCAAAGCAAAAAGTTAAGCAGTACTACACATTAGACATAGCCATATTTAATTAAAAACGATCTTATCATTATCAAAAACAGCCTGGGCTTAATAGCATATTCCCCGAAAAATAGCTGACACATATTATTTAACTGCACGCGTGCCATCCACCTACATATTAATATTTCAATGAGGTCATTTATGACAATACTAACAGTGTATTTCTGTGGTACTGGATCTAATAAATTTGATGAGTCTCATGCTAATTACTGGAACGGCGAGCTCATCTCTTCTCTGGCAGCCAATAACAAGGGTAAAGAGTTCGCCGAATGGGTCATTCTTGATGGCCCGGGGAGCGGCAATCTACAAAGCGATGAGCTTTGGGTCAAAAGCGGAGAATATTCTCAGCTTCGCGCCCAGCTTCTGGGCAGCGGCTGGAATGAGAATGTTCAGCATGCGATCAATATTATCAAAGGCCACGTTGACTGGCAGCGTGAGAAGCTCACAAAAGAAAACTATGAGCAGCTTAAAAAGGCGGGCGTGCCGATTCAGGACGTTGAGGTTACCGGTTCCTTTTGGTGGCGCAAATATGACTATGGCGATCGTAAAGTGACCCAGCAGGCGCTGCAGCAGCAAATCATCAAAACCTTCCGCCAGGGTCAGATCCTACCCACTCAGGTGAACCTTGTTGGGTGGAGCCGGGGCGGAATTAGCTGCCATATGCTTGCCAATGCAATGCTTGCCGATCCCCTTTTAACGACGATTCCGGTGAATATTTTTGCGGTCGATCCGGTTCCGGGTATGGGTAATTTCCAGGCGGACAAAGTCACTCTGGGCAGCAACGTTAAGGAGTATGTGGCTTTCTATGCCAGACATGAGCGATCAAAAGGTTTCTCGTGCGTCATTCCACAGACCGATAGCGCGACAAAAGTACATATTTATCCCATGTCTGGTCGCCACGCTACGCTGGTGGGGAATGCTTCGGCCAATGGGAATAGCGGGGATAAAGTGGTCCATGAGCCCGGCACGATCGTGCGTCATTTTGCAGAAGTTTGCCTGCAAAGATGGGGCGTCACGCTGGATAAAAAGCTCAATCTGGATGGAGTGCAGCTGCTGGAATTGCACCAGGCCATTCAGCGCAACGCTCCGCTATTCGCCGAGATGCAAAAAACGGTGTACACCATTTCGGAAAACGATGGAGGGGAGCGCTATGTCTCATTGGGCAGCACTGGAAAACGGTTCTCGTCCATCCAGGGTTCGCGCTTCAGTCCGGAGTCAGGGCTCGCGTCGGATTATTTGACTAATCAGGCGATCTATAACGTGTTGAAATAAGCGTTACGCGTCCAACGGCAGCTTATGCCGTTGGACGACTATGTGCGAGTCTCAGTCGATGTACTTCATCGCCACCCTTGACGTCAGGCGCGTGATAAGTTCGTAAGCACTCACTTTCGTAATTTCAGCAATGCGTTCGACGGGCAGACCTTCGCCCCACATCACGACATCGTCGCCGGGCTTATCCTGGGCTTCAGGGCCCAGATCGACACAAATCATGTCCATCGCCACGCGGCCAACAATCTTCACCTCGCGACCGTTGACCAGAACCGGCGTGCCCGACGGAGCGGCGCGCGGATAGCCGTCACCATAGCCCATCGCCACCACGCCGAGACGGGTATCACGCTCGCTGGTCCAAGTACCGCCGTAGCCGACCGGCTCGCCCGCTTTATGGTCACGCACGGCAATCAGGTTAGAGACCAGCGACATGACCGGCTGGAAGCCAAAGTCCGGCCCCCAGGGTTTGTTCTCCAGCGGCGACACGCCGTAGAGAATAATGCCTGGTCGCGCCCAGTCGAAATGCGACTGCGGCCACAGCAGAATACCGCCGGATGCCGCAATCGAGCGCATCCCCGGCTTGCCTTCGCAGAAGGTGTTAAAGATATCCAGCTGCCGCTCGGTCGCACCGCACTCGGGCTCATCGGCACGGGCGAAGTGGCTGACAATATTCACCGGCTGACGCACGTTTTTGCACCGGCATAAACGCTGATAAAACGCTTCCGCGCTTTCCGGACGCACGCCCAGACGGTGCATGCCCGTGTCGAGCTTCATCCAGACGGTCACCGGCTCGCTCAGTTCGGCGGTTTCGAGTGCGGTTAGCTGTTCTTCGTTATGTACCGCCGTGTGCAGATGTTGGTCAGCAATGGTCGGTAGATCGCTGGCTTCGAAAAAGCCTTCGAGGAGCAGTATGGGTTGAGTAATGCCGCCCGCGCGCAGGCGGAGGGCTTCTTCAAGACGGGCGACGCCAAAGGCGTCGGCATCGGGGAGCGTTCGCGCGGTCTCATGAAGACCGTGTCCGTAAGCGTTCGCTTTCACGACTGCAACGAGCTTGCTGGCGGGCGCCAGTTCACGCAGACGTTGCAGGTTGTGTCGCAGAGCGCGGCGGTTAATAACAACAGTTGCCGCTTGCATTTGAATTCCTTAGAAATTACTCATCATCATATTGAGGACCGGCATAGTTGTCGAAACGCGACCACTGTCCGTTAAAGGTCAGACGCACCGTCCCGATTGGGCCGTTACGTTGTTTACCAATAATAATTTCGGCGATCCCTTTCAGGTCGCTGTTCTCGTGATAAACCTCATCACGGTAGATAAACATGATTAAGTCGGCATCCTGCTCGATGGAGCCGGACTCACGCAGGTCGGAGTTGACCGGGCGCTTGTCGGCACGTTGTTCCAGAGAGCGGTTCAGCTGAGACAGCGCGACTACCGGTACGTGTAGCTCTTTGGCTAACGCCTTGAGCGAGCGGGAAATCTCCGCAATTTCAAGCGTACGGTTGTCGGAAAGCGACGGGACGCGCATCAGCTGAAGGTAGTCGATCATGATGAGGCCGATGCCACCGTGTTCACGGGCGATACGGCGCGCGCGGGAACGCACTTCCGTCGGCGTCAGGCCGGAGGAGTCATCGATATAGATGTTACGTTTTTCCAGCAGAATGCCCATGGTGCCGGAGATGCGCGCCCAGTCTTCATCATCGAGCTGACCGGTACGAATGCGGGTCTGATCCACGCGCGACAGCGACGCCAGAGAACGCATCATAATCTGCTCGGAGGGCATCTCAAGGCTGAAGATCAGCACCGGCTTATCCTGCAACATCGCCGCGTTTTCGACGAGGTTCATCGCAAAGGTAGTTTTACCCATCGACGGACGCGCGGCGACGATAATCAAATCCGACGGCTGCAGACCGGCGGTTTTCTTGTTCAAATCGTCATAGCCGGTGTTTACCCCGGTCACACCGTCGTGCGGCTGCTGGAACAGCTGTTCGATACGGGCAACGGTGGCGTCGAGGACATCGGCGATGTTTTTTGGGCCTTCGTCTTTATTGGCGCGGCTTTCGGAGATTTTAAAGACCCGGGATTCAGCCAGGTCGAGCAGGTCTTCGCTGGTGCGCCCCTGCGGATCAAAACCGGCCTCAGCGATCTCGTTCGCCACCGAGATCATCTCACGGACTACGGCACGTTCGCGCACGATATCAGCATAAGCGCTGATGTTCGCCGCACTAGGCGTGTTTTTTGACAGTTCCGCCAGATAGGCAAACCCGCCGCAGCTGTCGAGCTGACCAAGACGCTCCAGCGATTCCGCGAGCGTGATCAGGTCGATCGGACTGCCCGACTCCTGCAGGCGCGCCATTTCAGTAAAGATGTGGCGGTGCGGGCGGGTATAGAAATCTTCCGCCACGACGCGCTCGGCGACGTCGTCCCAGCGCTCGTTATCCAGCATTAAACCGCCCAACACCGACTGTTCCGCTTCAATCGAGTGCGGCGGGACCTTTAACCCTGCGACCTGGAAATCACGCTCGCGAGGTTCAGTCTGTTTGTTGAAGGGTTTGTTTCCTGCCATAGTGAATGGAGTTACCGAGATAAAGAGTGGGTCGAAAGATTACCATATTTTTCTTACGGAGGGAGCATGGCAACGCGCATTGAATTCCAGAAACACGGTGGGCCAGACGTACTGAAAGCGGTGGAGTTCACACCTGCCGCGCCTGGCGAAAACGAAGTACAGGTTGAAAACAAAGCCATCGGCATTAACTACATCGACACCTATATTCGCGGCGGTCTCTACCCGCCTCCGTCAATGCCGAGCGGCCTGGGCACCGAGGCAGCCGGTGTCGTCGTCAAAGTGGGCAGCGCGGTAAAGCATATTAAAGAGGGCGATCGCGTAGTGTACGCGCAGTCTGCGCTGGGCGCTTACAGCTCCGTCCACAACGTTCCGGCGGATAAAGCCGCCCTGCTGCCTAACGCCATTTCCTTTGAGCAGGCGGCGGCCTCGTTCCTGAAAGGTCTGACGGTTTACTATCTGCTGCGCAAAACCTATGAAATTAAACCTGACGAGCAGTTCCTGTTCCATGCCGCAGCGGGTGGCGTCGGGCTCATCGCCTGTCAGTGGGCAAAAGCACTGGGCGCGAAGCTGATCGGCACGGTCGGAAATGCACAAAAAGCGCAGCGCGCGCTCCAGGCGGGCGCCTGGCAGGTGATTAACTACCGTGAAGAGAGCATTGTTGAGCGGCTGAAGGAGATCACCAGCGGCAAAAAAGTGCGCGTGGTGTATGACTCGGTGGGGAAAGACACGTGGGAAGCGTCGCTGGACTGTCTGCAGCGTCGTGGTCTGATGGTCAGCTTCGGCAATGCGTCAGGCGCGGTAACCGGCGTTAACCTCGGTATTCTGAATCAGAAAGGTTCGCTGTATGTGACTCGCCCTTCCCTGCAAGGATACATCACCAACCGGGAAGAGCTTGAGGAAGCCAGCAACGAGCTGTTCTCGCTGATCGCCAGCGGCGTCATTAAAGTGGATGTAGCAGATGCGCAGAAATTCGCGCTGACCGATGCGCAGCGCGCGCATGAGGTGCTGGAGAGCCGGGCGACGCAGGGGTCGAGCCTGTTGATTCCCTGAGTCCCAAAAAGAAATTGGGCTTCCCGTGGGAAGCCCTTTCTTTTTTTAGTTCGGCTGTATGTAGGGTACAGCTCGATGAATTCTTTAGCGGCAGTCATAGTGACAGATTCGATAAGTAAATCCTATTCTGTTCTAAGCCCTGCCGCCGGAAAAGTTACAAGTATGTGACGAACCCCTCAATACCTTAGTAACGGAAGCGGTTATTGCGCTGATAACTTGGCACTTTTGGCGCTTTAATCGCCCGAATCACCCACACGACCGCAATGGCCAGCAGTAGCCACGGCAACAGTTTGATCGTCAGCGCAAACAGTCCACCAATAAACATGACCACCGTCGCCACCACGATAGCCGCCAGAATGCCGAGCAGCGAAACGCCTGTCGCTAACAGCATGACAAAAAAGCCAATCACAAAAAGTAGTTCTAGCATGGTGCTCCCCACGAGTTCCCGAGTAATGCAGTAAGCATTACAAGAATCATGCCAGTATTAACCTGTTGTTATTAAAGCAAAACGCCCCGCGAACGTTCGCAGGGCGTGGTGAATTTGACGAACTTTTAGCGAAAGTTATCGCTTGTCTGCCACCAGTCGCAGCGCATGTTCCAGCACCTCAATATCGGCTCCGGCTTTATGCGCATTCTCGCTCAGGTAGCGACGCCACTGACGCGCGCCCGGAATCCCCTGGAACAGGCCAAGCATATGGCGGGTGATATGGCCGAGATACGTGCCATTGCTCAACTCGCGCTCAATGTAAGGGTACATCGCACGCACGACGGCAACCGGATCGGTGTCCGCGCCTTCGACACCAAAGATTTCGCGATCGACCGTCGCCAGAATGCCCGGGTTCTGATACGCCTCGCGGCCGACCATCACACCATCCATATGCGCCAGATGCGCTTTGGCCTCTTCCAGCGACTTGATGCCGCCGTTGATGGACATCGTCAGGTGCGGGAAGTCACGCTTCAGCTGATACACGCGCGGATAGTCCAGCGGCGGGATCTCACGGTTCTCTTTCGGGCTGAGGCCGGAGAGCCAGGCTTTTCGCGCGTGGATGATGAACATCTCGCACTCGCCTTTCCCGGATACCGTGTTGATGAAGTCGCACAGGAATTCGTAGCTGTCCTGATCATCAATGCCGATACGGGTTTTGACCGTAACCGGAATGGAGACCACATCGCGCATCGCCTTGATACAGTCCGCTACCAGCTGCGCATTCCCCATCAGACAGGCGCCAAACATGCCGTTTTGCACGCGGTCGGACGGACAGCCAACGTTCAGGTTGATCTCGTCGTAGCCGCGTTCTTCTGCCAGCTTCGCGCACTGCGCCAGCGCGGCCGGATCGCTGCCGCCCAGCTGCAGGGCAACCGGATGCTCTTCTTCGCTATAGGCCAGATAGTCGCCCTTCCCGTGAATGATTGCGCCCGTGGTCACCATTTCGGTGTACAGCAGCGTATGGCGGGAGAGCTGGCGCAGGAAATAGCGGCAGTGTCTGTCCGTCCAGTCGAGCATAGGAGCCACGCTAAACCGACCACTCCAGTGAATGCCAGAATTATCAGATGCCGCGCTGGTTTGGTTGGTTTTTATCATTTCAAGATTACCGTGCATTTTTTGACATTTACGTATATTTTTCTCTCATTGGGTTCCCACTCAGGCTCCCATACACATGGGAACCTGTTATAACGAGATGAGCGAATGGCCTATTATAACATAGAGAAACGACTTAAAGCCGACGGCACTCCCCGCTATCGTTGCACCGTCCTGATCAAAGAAAAAGGCGTTGTTACACACAGAGAGAGCAAAACATTTCCAAAGCAGGCGCACGCAAAAACCTGGGGAAATCAGCGCGTGCAGGAACTGGATCTTCATGGGCTCCCATCATCCGACGACGCAACAGGAATCACCGTTCGTGATCTGCTGCAAAAATACATCAACGATCCAAACGCTGGTGGTAAATCCGGGAGAACAAAAAGCTACGTCCTGAATATGCTCGTCGACTGTGATATAGCAGCCATCCCCTTGCTTTCACTGACCGCAAATGATGTGATAGAGCATTGCCGACTGCGGAATAATGCAGGAGCGGGCCCGGCGACCGTGAGTCATGATGTCAGCTACCTTGGAAGCGTGCTGGATTGTGCAAAGCCTGTGTATGGCATTAACTATACCAGCAACCCGGCAAAAGAGGCCCGCCCTCACCTTCTCAAACTTGGGCTGATTGGGAAATCAAATCGCCGTAGCCGCCGGCCAGCATCTGAAGAACTGGACATGCTGATCGAAGGATTAAAGCAACGTTCAGAACACAGAGTCTCAAAAATCCCGTTCGTAGACATTCTGATGTTTTCAGTTTTATCGTGCATGCGTATTGGCGAAGTTTGCCGCCTGCGGTGGGATGATATCGACGAAAAGCAAAAATCTGTGCTTGTGAGGGACAGGAAGGATCCACGGAAGAAGGAAGGCAATCATATGAATGTCGCTTTGCTCGGAGAGGCGTGGGATATCGTTCAGCGGCAGCCGCGCAAATCAGAGCTGATCTTCCCCTACATTAGCGGCTCAGTAACTGCTGGTTTTCAGAGGGTAAGGAGCGCGCTTGGAATCGAGGATCTGCGTTATCACGATATGAGGCGGGAAGGTGCGAGCCGACTTTTTGAAGCCGGATTCAGTATTGAGGAAGTTGCCCAAGTGACGGGGCATAGATCATTGAATGTTCTGTGGCAGGTTTATACAGAGCTATTCCCTAAATCGCTGCACGCTAGACTTGAACAACTACAGAAATCCAGAAGCAGCGACTAAACGAAATGCAGCGCTGCGGGTTCAACTCCGACCAGCCCACCAATCATGATTGGACTGTGCAAGGATAGCACCAGTAAAAACAGGAAGTTAGCAGTCTCGCCAGGATACCGGCCATACGGTGATGAGGCAAAAAAGGATACGTAAAGGAGCCGTTGTAGCTCCTGAGCGATTAAAAATGCCCGCTTAAGCGGGCTTTTTTATATGTTTGAGCCTCTCGATCTTGCTTCAACATTTTTCTGGTAGATTGCGATGGCTTCATCCACCAGCGCTAATGGATACATAGTGTTTACTCCGATCCCTGATGGGCATTTAATCTTTTCCGCCCCTCTTTCGCTGCGTAATTTTTCACACCAATGCCAAAGCTCATCAATGGACATTACCTCAAGACTCAACTCCATTAAACGCTGTGGAACACTCCGAAATTGAGACAGATCTCGCAAGCTCTCTAATGAGTTAACTTTGAGCTCAACGTCATTGACTCTGCTTTCCAGTTCCTCGCGTTTTGCAATTTCCATTACCAAAGCATTGACTGTCTGTTGAAGACTTGTAGCAAAAGCACTTATCTCAGACTGTTCTTTTTTCGGCGGAGGAGGAAATTGTCCAAATTCACGAATAGAGGGTAGTACTTTATGGAACAACCATCGCTGGAATTTCTTGCCAGCGGAGGATGTATCTTGAGCTAAGACTCGATAGAGACCAGGTTCCGTCAAGAACGCTTCACTCGTAGCCTGACCATTCTCTATCATAGGGATGTTCTTGATTTCATCAGGATCCAGTGTTTGGATGACTGCCTTAATTACCGGAAGCAAGCTTTTTGGCGACTTACCATCCATCTTTCTGTTTTCAATAGAAAGCGTTTTCAAAACATCAGCTAAAGATACGTAAAACTGCCCTTTCTCATTGATACTGCGTATGTAGCTTTCACCACCTTCGCCTTCATAGCAAAGCTGTAATAAATTCATATTCATCTGGATCCCCACTTTTTTTCCACGATTATAACGTGGATACCGGCGCTATCATGGGGTGTCGGGGGTCGGAGGTTCAAATCCTCTCGTGCCGACCAAAAATATTAAATTAAACCAACCTCTTACGGTTGGTTTTTTTATGTCTGAAATTTGAGCGGGGAAAAACTGGGGAATAATTGGGGTGTTACACCGACATGCAAAACCTTGACACTGTATAAATAACCAGTTAAAAATTAACTGTATATCCAAACAGTAAAAGGAGGTTTTATGCGTGTCGAAATCAGTATTGCAAAAGAGAAGTTCTCTAAGCTTCCCAGCAAAGCTCCCGCTGCGCTGCAGGCTGAAATGGAAAGGCGCTTAAGCAAGGAATACCAGGATGTTGAGGTTATCGTTAAATCAGCCGGAAGCGATGGCCTGTCGGTTCTTCGGACGGTCGATAAGGACTCCGCCAAGAAGAAGGTTGAAAATGTACTAAAAGAAACATGGGAGTCTGCTGATGACTGGTTCTTCTGATATCGACAACATAATCATCTCGGGGGCTCGTATTTATTTCCCTCCAGATAATCGGCTACCAAAAGCATCCAGTGATATGCTTACCTTTGCTGTTGTACGCGATCCAGACACCATCCCGGATTATTTGCTTTTCGTTCATAAAGACGGCCAATGGGAGCTTGCCTCGCCTCGCTTTTTCAAAGAAGCGGCCCATGCCATATCCACTGCAACCAAAATTGCAAGCAGACGTTTCCCGAACGTTACCTGCTGAGTGATCGCTGATAATATCCTCGCTGGCTGGTAACCATTCAATACTCGCACTATCGGACGATCACCAGCCACCGCCGCCCGCTCTTTCATGTTGCGGGCGGTTTTCTTTCTGCATTCATAACCCCTATAACCCCATATCACTTGACGCCTCCTTCTTTAGGAGTTATTATAACCCCATCAAGACAACACAGAGAGCCGGAGGATGGATAGCAGGAATGCAATAGCAATGATAGAAGCCGACGGATGGTATCTGGTGAGAGTTAAAGGTAGTCATCACCAGTTCAAACACCCAACGAAAAAAGGGCTGGTTACGGTAAAGCATCCACAGAAAGACATTCCGTTACCAACACTGAAAAGCATCAAAAAACAGGCGGGGCTCTGAGCCCCCCTACTGGAGGTTTGCATGTTGTACCCTGTTGCTATTGATAAAGGCGATTCATCCTTCGGCGTTCGCGTACCTGATATTCCTGGCTGCTTCTCTGGCGGTGATGATTATCAGGACGCGATTGAAAGCGTGCGCGAGGCGATAGAAGCTCACATTGAATTACTGGTTGAGGACGGAGAAAGCGTACCTGAGGCTACTACAGTAGAAAACTGGTTATCCGATCCTGAATATGCCGGTGTGGTATGGGCACTGGTAGACGTGGATATAACACGCCTGATGGGAAAAGCGGAAAAAATCAACGTGACACTTCCCTCATTACTGATCCGTCGTATCGATCAGTTTGTGGCCGCGCATCCAGAATACGGCAGTCGGTCTGGTTTCTTGTCTCGCGTCGCGGCAGATAAAGTAATTGGACGAGAAAAACGATAAGCATCGAAAGAGGCTTTTAACAACAGGTTTTTTATGAAAATTTTTATTGTAAATCTTAAAAAATCAGTAGAAAGACGGCAGAAAATGGAAGCACAGCTTCATAGTCTGAGCCTTGAAGCTGAGTTTATCGAAGCTGTTGACGGCAGACTTATGTCTGAAGAGGAGATAAAAAGTGTCACTGCGAAAGTGAATTATGCTTTTCTTCCCGGGGAAATCGGTTGCGCATTAAGTCATCAGAAAATCTATAATAAAATGATTGAAGAGAATATAAATGATGCGCTAATTCTCGAAGATGATGTCATTTTGGATGAAGAATTTAAAACCGTTCTGGCACAAATCAGCATCCCTGCTGAACGTCCATCTGTTATATTATTAAGCCGCTCCAATAAATTTTTCAAAAAACCGTTAAAAAACTTAACGAGCAAGCATTCATTGCATAAAACATTACATGCAACCACAACTCATAGCTATATAATAAATAACAGAGCGGCTCATTCTTTACTTAAAGGTCTTAATCCTGTTTGGATTGTGGCAGATAAATGGGGGCTATTCGAAGATATGTCATTAGTTGACGTATATTCTGTAGTACCCCATCCGGTACATCTATCTGACCAGGCTAAAAACTCAACGATCAATATTCCTGAAGATGCTCAGGCTATTCACAAGCAAAAAAAAGAATTATGGAATCTACTTATGTCACGCAGAACGTTGAAGACGAAGATTAAGCATAAGTATAGAAGAACTTTCCTTCCAATTTTTAGCAAAGTAGTAAATCAAGGGAAAGGTTAAAGGTTTAGGTCAAGTTCGCAATGTGGGCTTGACCGGCCATTCAATATTTGGTGCGTTGCTGGTTTCAACACGGTTTAGCAAAATTCTATACTTTTTCCATTCAAGCAAAAGCGCATTTTCTTCGCTCGTTGAAAGTCCTAAGTCGACAGCATCTTGAAGTGGTGCCAATAAATCGTTAACCTCCAGCATCAATGCGGATTTTTTGTTTTTTGCTTCAATAACCACTTGATCCTTCGTTAATTCTGGTGGATTTGATAAAACTGGCTGACCATATTCATTTGCTATAATAACCTTGCCTCGAGCCTGCCCATTTATCAGATATTGATACCACCGCTCCGATATTTCGAATACATCATCAGGCCAAGTACCTGCAACTTTATACTCATTCTTGAGTAAGTCATTATAAAAACCGTTTTGGGAGGCACTATAATAAATAGACATATCAATATCCTTTTGCTACTAACATAAATGTACCGTAGGCGTTGTAAGTCTGAATAGTACAACCTGCATTTGAATATGAGGTAACACAAATTGTGGAGTCATCCCCACTACCATGCCCCTCTCCATTGTAAGTAATAACTACTGATACGCAAGCTGTAGGGAATGACACAGGGAAAGCGAAATATGTGCCTACATTTTTTGCGACATAGAGATTGCTCATAGCAACTTCCATAATGCCCGTAGACTCATCTTTGTGCCATAATGCGTTTGGTGAGGCGCCTCCAGAGTTACGCGGTCCGAGATAAATCAGTGCATTAGTCGATTCCTGCCGCATGTAAGGATACGCAGAATTATTCCCCGCAAGCCCAACACTTGTAATTGAGTCACGTCTTGCATAAGGGCTTAAATCCTGTTGTGGCGGTAGATTATTGGGTGAATATACACGTACTCCCGGAGTGTCATACAACCCCGCCCCGGCCTGAATTAACCCAACACTACTAATATTCCTCCCTGAGTGAATATCATCCTTGGCCTCAAGATAATTTGGGGCAACAACATTACCGTTCGACTGAATATTAACTGACGGTCCTTCACCAGCCCGTAAGTGAAGGACTTTATCGTCTGAGGCGTAAACAAGCCCCATTTCTGCGCCGGAAGTATTGAAAAACCAGAGGTGTTTATTACCAGAACCCCGAATGATTAATGCGTTTTGACTTAATTCAATTGCACCGTTACGCGCTCTTACATCACCAGGAAAGGTAACATTCTGGCTGTCTGCATCAAATTGCACCGCCCGGAAATACCTCCAGCCGATAGTGTTACCATCATCCTCACGAATGGCGAGGATCAGCTTAGAATTGGTGTAACTCACGAACTGGACTAACGGCCTGTTTACCCTTCCCCCCTGAGCGGGGCCGGTGGCGCACACAACATCGATATAATAAAAATCCTGCGTCAGGAACGGAGGGTTGTTGGTACATCCACGGGTATCTATAAACAGTGATTCGCCAACAACAAAAGGGTAAGTCGCAAAATCAATCGCACCATGATTCGAGTCGGAACTAAAGTTCCCTTTATAACCAACCGGTACGAGCGCACCCGCTGCATTGTCAGCAACATCCCTGACAGCCGCCGCCCTGAGTTCTAAATGTTCTCTGGCTAACGCCTTATCCTGAACATCAGAAAGATTATTTTCTTTCTGAAGGGCATTAACGATACGATGGTCATCCCCGGCGGCGACAGTGTTCTTCTCTGTGCCGACATCCAGAACAGCGGCCCCTTTCAGCCCAATATTTTTCCGCGATTCAGCGGCGTCCTTCACATCACGCAGGTTTGCATCCTGGCGAAGGAACAGACCATCCCCGGTTGCCACCTTCAGTTCGATATTCGCCGTTTCTGACACGGCAAGGCGAAACTGAAGTTTGACGCTGATACCACTTACCGGCTTCTCAATTGCTGCGCAGTTCGCCACGGCATACAGTTCGCCGGCATCGGTTAACAGCCCGACCTCACGAACAACAAAGCCCCCCACATCGGGAGGCAGTACCAGTTGCGCAATAAACTGATTCGCCTGGTCCGGCGAGATCTGCAATGCTGAAATCGCCGCCCGATAAACTTCATGGACAAGAGTGGTTAACGCCGGATCAGGTTTAACCGCCTGGCCGTTACCGTCGCCCACCACGAAATCTTTAATAATGACAGGTTTCCCGGTCGCAGAGGACTGCGCCTCCAGCTCTTTCCCTCTGTTGGTCAGAATACTGTAATACTTTTCAGCCATGGCTAAACTCCTGCCTCAATATCGACATCAATCCAGGCGGTAACAGCACCGCCGGTATAATACGTTCCCCTGGCGCCCAGGTCGGCAATCACGTCAATGGAGGTCAACAGACTCCTCAGGTTCTTCGCTTTATCGACTTGCCGCCGGATACGCTGATACAGCGCGTCATCAACCTCCTGAAGGCTGTAAACCTCAACGCGGAAGGTGTAGGGAGCCTTACGCGGCTGATCCTCCCACCACTCCACCACGGTCGTCGGGAGACTGACAGCGCTCAGTGACCGCCTTACAGCGCCGGCAGTACCGCGATGCTGATGGACATAGGCGGCATCTTTTAACACCTGACGCTTTTCAGCCTCAGTCCAGGCGTCTTCCCAGGAATCAACCGCAAACTCCCATGCGAGCCAGGGCAGCAAGTGCGCCGGGCAGGTATCGGGGTCTTTCACCTTACGCACCATTGCCGTATCCAGTGCGGTGATCTGCTCCGAGCTGGCCTGCTCCTGCGCCCGCTCAGGCTGAATGGCGGAGAGTGGTAGCAGGGAACGAAATTTATCCACCGGAGCCTCCTTTGCGGGTGACGTTTATCGCACTACACCAGGGAGCCTGCCCGGCGGCCACTTCAAGATCTGCGACCGGACTTATCAGCCTGACTCTGGAGACGCCGGGCTGCTGGAGTGCAGCGTAAATCGCGGAAAGCGGCACGAGGCCGTTTATGCGATGTGAAAGCAGGGTGTAGCTGGTCAGCGTGCTGATGGCATGCTCCAGCACCGTCTGCGCATCCGGTCCGTCGGGTATGTCCAGTTCAGCTGTTACCGCATAGCTGACAATGGTGGCGCTTTTGACACTGACATAATCAGTCAGAGGCCTGACCTCATCGGCGCTTAGTTCGCTCATCACCTTTTCCGTCAGGCCGGGGCTGGCCTCACCATTACCGGTTCGCGACAGGACATAGACATCCACTTCACCCGGGCGGTTGTGCGTTTCCGGACCATAGGCATCCGCATCCAGTACATCGTTATCCGCGGATTTGGCATGAAAGCGGTATGCGTTGCGCGCGCCTGCCGTATTCAGCTGCGCCCACGAAAGCTGGATACGCTCACGGAAAGCTTCATCGTCTTCATAGACAGGCTCGACGGGTGGCACGGCATCCGGATCGCCGGGATTTATCACCAAGCGGGAAACATTAAAACCCGCACCAATCTGGTCAAGATCGGCTCCTCTGGCGCTGGCAAGGAAAACAGCGCGAACCGCATCATTGACACGCTGAAACGCCAGGGTGAGCTGGTAGGCGTTGATTTCCCCCTGTTTATACGCCGGGTCTGATTCGACCAGAGCGTCGAATTCCGGATCCAGTTCCCGCAGACGCGCCAGCCAGCGGGTAAAAATATCGGCGGCATCCGGTACCACAATGGCATCCGGTACCGCCAGCGCAGACAGGTTAATTACGTCGTAACTATTTGCCATAAATCTGTATGCCTCCGGTGCTGACGGGAAGATTATTCTCTTTATTGATCCCCTCGATATCGACGACACACCCTGTTTCATCGGCCGGGAAAGTGACCATCACACGCGTGACCCGCAACCGGGGCTCCCAGCGCGCCAGCGCTGAGGCCGTGGCCGCGATAATCCGTAGCCGGGTAAGATCGTCGCGAGGGTTGTCCACCAGCGAAAACAGGTCACTGCCGTAATCACGAACCAGCACGCGGCTGCCGACGGGGGTGGAGAGGATGTCGCTGACGGACTGGCGCAAATGATCGCTGCCGGACAGGCGTTTACCGGTCCGGCTGTTTACACCGTTCATAATGTTTTTCCGTATGAGGATCGCCAGGAGGCGGAGAGTTAACCGAAATAATCCGGGCCAGTTTTATCCTTGCTGCCGGATTTTTTAGAGGATTTTGCAGGCTTGCGGATATCAACCACCAGGTTGTACGTGTAGCTGAAGCCGGCAGGCGTCAGGGAATAGACCAGCGATTCCACCACCCAGGCACGATCTTCCCGCTCGCCAAAGCCGGACGTGGAAACGCCGGATTCTGCCGTAAGCGGGACATGTTTCGGGCGGCACGGTCCCGTCACCGTCATTTTCTGCTCATTGCGCCGGGCCTGCGTTTTTTTCGATTTAGCCTGCTGGTCAGCAGTGGCCTTTGCGGGCTGGGTATAGGGATTCGCCATCGAGGGGCCGTCATGGTCAACAGTGGTGGTTTTGGTCTTCCCGTCCGCTTCATCGTAATAGCGCACACCGATTTTTCCCGATGACTTACCGCTGCTGCCGGTGGCTTTCCCCGTCGAACTCCCCCGCTCACCCTCACTGTATGACCAGTTTGAGACTTCCTCCGGGGTGATAACCAGCTCCCCGGTCTGCTCACCTGAGGCGTTAGCCGTTGCGCCCTTCCGGAGAAAAAGCCAGTAACCGCCGGAAGGTTTGCTGACCGCATTCCAGGTCCTGGCAAGCCGGGTCAGCAGGTTCGCATCCGATTCTGCCACCTGGTCAACATGGTCAATATGGATATCGGCGAGCTCCGCGGCTACTTTTGACTTCAGCCCGTTTTCCGTGGCGATGGTCCTGACCAGATCCGCCAGACGAATGTTATCCCAGCTGCGTGTTTTCTGGCTGAGCACATCACCGGGCTGTTTTTGCGCGTTCATGGGCGCGGCGGTGGCATAAATCTCGATACGCCGCGGCGGACCGCTGCTGCCAACGCCGGACACCACAAACCAGCCCTTATCCACCAGCT
Source organism: Enterobacter sp. AG326 (assembly GCF_004362415.1). Taxonomy (NCBI): domain Bacteria; kingdom Pseudomonadati; phylum Pseudomonadota; class Gammaproteobacteria; order Enterobacterales; family Enterobacteriaceae; genus Enterobacter; species Enterobacter sp. AG326. The sequence goes on from NZ_SNXG01000007.1 coordinate 76,059, forward strand.
GGTCATTAAACCCCAGCGCCACGCGCAGTCGTGCCCCTTTTGTCGGCAAAGGGAGCGTTTCCGACAGCAGCGTGATTTTCAGCTCATCCGCCTTTGTCGTGGCACCGCCATAATCGGTCAGCGTCAGCTCTGCCAGACTTTGCTGCAGCGCGCGGGTGATATCTTTCCCCTCGGCGCTGACGCTGAAAGCGGGAGCATATTCCGGTTTAACTATCTGTTCAGTCATATTAATCCCACAGGCTGAAAGCAGAATCCTGAACCGGCGGAGCCAGATCCGGCAGGGTAATAAAGAGACCTGACGGGTAAACCGCACCGATATCAGCCAGCCCCGGATTCGCTTCAAGTACCTGCGTCACGATAAAAGACAGGTTTTCCGTGCCGTAATGCGTTGCGCAGACTGCATCAAGCACATCACCGTCACGGGTTTGATATGTCATCGGCATAATGTTTCAGCGTCATCGTCCAGTTTTTATTTCGGTGGCCACCACCGGGCAGGAAACGGTTTGTCGTGTCGGAGAAGTCGATCACCACCCACCAGCCCAGCACATCCCCTTCACCGCTGACCAGCTGCTGTGGCTTGTTCTGGTCGGCGAGATCGTAGAGATCGTTAACGGCATCCACCCCCTTACGAAAGAAGGCATGCGATTCTCCCTCAAGCCGGACGGTTCGCCCAGGCTTGCCGGTGTACTGCAGCAGGTCCTGTTTGCCGATGCGCTCCTGCTCGCTCCATCGCCAGCTGGCCTCACGGGTCAGCTGGTTATACGCCGTGGTATCGATGGAAAAGGCGAAATCGCCCAGCATCATCATCACCCGGGCGGCCTGGGCACCACGCGCCGCGCTGGCACTGGCCTGCCCGAAGTCTTCAAAGACAGGAATAATTTCACTCACCAGATTTGCCCTCCGTCCAGCATGCTGTTATTACCATTAAAAGCAGGGCTGCTTTTCGTCATACCCTCGACCTCATCAGCAATCGCCCGCTCGTCCTGCCCGGGTGCACCATGAATTTCAAACCGGTATTCAAAGCGGCGATTGTCTGTCAGCTGTCGGGGTGCGGCGGGAGCATCTGCTGAATCCAGCTTCTGCAGCAACATATCCCAGCGACCTTCAGCCTCTGTGCTGGTAGCCTGCTGGAGTGAATCCTGCTCCGTAATGTCCGGTACCACCTGCGGCGATGTTTCTGGCGGTAACGGCGACAGCAGGGTCCGGGGATAATGATCCCATGCCGTAGGGCCGGTACCGGGCGTGACAGACTGCGGCTGTGCCGGCTTCATTAACCCGTCCGTTCCGAACAGTGCGCCACTGTTCTCCGGGGTGAGATATTTATCAAGGGTGGTGTTAAATGTCTCCTCGTCATCACGGAAAAAGCCCCGCGTATCCCGGTAGGATTTTTTCACATCGTCCGGCAGATCCGGTTTTTCTTTAAGCTGCTGTTCGAACCACTCTCCCTGGCCGTTGCGCTGCGCCGTCATGCGGGCGATATCGACCGAGCCGGTCATGGCCAGCGATTTGAGCACGTCCCGCTGATCGCTTCGCTCATCCGGCAGCAGCCAGGACAGTTTTTTCGCCAGCGCGTACGCCACTTTTCCGACGAAAAAGATCCCCTGCCCGAACGTCAGCACGCCGGGGTAGAGGTCATTACGCAGAAAACTGACGATGCGCTTGATCCCCCCGCCTTTAAACCACTCCGCCATATCGTCCGTCAGACGGCGCACATCCGGCGCCAGTTCGTTACCGAGCTGACCGGAGATTTCCGCCACAGCAGAAGAGAAGACGGTCTGCAGGTTGGTAATAGCGCGGTTGCCCTCCATTGCACCTTCAGCCCCCTCTTTCGTGACGAGGTTATACCGGCGCTGCTCGTCCATCAGGTCGCGGTAACTCTTCCCGGACTGCTTCAGCAGCATCAGGAGCTTGCTGGCCTCGCCGCCAAACAGCGAATCCAGCGCAAATGAAGCTTTCGACTCATCCTGCAGGCTGAGCGCGCGCTCAACGATTTTTTCAAACTGTGCCATATCGCTGAGCCCGGCCAAATCCCCCGCCTTAAACCCGAGCGTCTCAAACGCGTCCTGCAGCGAGCCCTGCTTACCGTTCTGCTTGTATTCCCCTGCCTTGTGCAGATACTCCTCAAACAGATCGCCGATATTCTCGCCGTTCATGTCGTACTGTTTTGCGAGGGTGTCCCAGGCATCAAACGTCGGGATGTCCACGCCATAACTTTTCGCCACGCCCGCACGTCGGGCCGTCTCCGCATTGGTAGCCGCCGGTGCTATCAGGGTGCCCAGCGCGGAAGCCACCACCCCACCGCCGCCGATCGCCAGCCCCGGTGCCACCATGCCGCCCAGCTGTCCGGCGATACCCAGACCGCGGCGAAACAAGCCTTTACCGGCCCCTTTAAATGACGCCAGCCGCTGCGCCTTCTGCATCTGCTGGTTCAGCTTCTGCTGTTCGGACTCCGTTTTACGGATTTCACGGGACACATCGCTGTAACGCCGTTTCAGATCGCCAAGGCTCTGCCCGGCAAGCTTTGCTTTTTTAATCTCCGCCGCCAGCTTCGCCTGGTCTTTGGTCAGTTTTTCTGACTGCTTCCCGACGTCCTTCAGGCTCTTTTGCAGGCCGTTCGCTGAACGATTCCATGAGCTGTCGATATTGCCGCCAAACGTAATGACGGCCTTAAGATTCTGGCTTAGTCCGGCCACGATTTACCGCCTCCACTTCGTCGGTGAGAAAATCAGAAAACACGCTGAACGGCATATCCAGGTATTCCGTCATGGGAAAATGCAGGCGCCGCCCGAGAAAGCGTATCGCCCGGATCAGGCTTCTTTCGGTCGCTCCCCGGGCGGGAGCATAAAAACATTAAATGCGTCCAGCAGCTGCGCATAATCTGCCGCTGTCAGCTGCCAGATATCCTGCTCACTGAGATTGCACAGCAGCGCAATCATGCGCGCTTCTTTTTCTTCTTCGCTGCCCCGATCCTTGGAAAAAGCAATGCGATCGCGCACCAGCGGCTCGCGCAGCGTCACCTGTTCGAGCAGGCCACCGTTCTCAAAGGAAACAGGGGAATACAGTTTGATAACGCGGGTTTCACCAGGAAAACTCATAACACTCTCCGTAAAGTAAAAACGGCCCGAAGGCCGTTACAGGATAAAGACAGGCTCAGAGACGGACTTTCGCCGCCAGGCCGGACAACACATCCACGCCATTTACCCGGCGCGAGAAGCGCTCCGTATCAATTTCAAAGAGCTCGCGGCCGTCTTTGGTCTGGCGGTAATAGCTCACGGCGATGTCCACTGTGACGGCATTTTCGGACAGGCTGTCTTTGCCCCGCGCATCCGGCGTGACGGTCTGCACAAAGCCCTCGATCTCCTCGATGGTGCCCAGCGCGGTGCCGTTCGCCAGATAGCCCTGATAGGCCGTAAAACGCGGGCGACTGCCACTGACAAAACCAAAGGCAGTCAGCATGTCCGTGTCCACCCCGTAAAACTTCAGCTGGCAGGTCAGCGCCTCCATGCCGTCATCCACGGGAGAGGGGGCGTCCTGTGCGCCGGTGCGCAAATCGGTTTTGACAATGGACAATGCCGGCGGCGTAAATTCATGTGCGCCCTGAATACGGATCCCCTGCCGGAAGAAGGTCCAGACGCGTAACGTGTTTTTTTCGCTCATGCTGCCAGCATCTCCTCAAGCGCATAGTTGTTATTCACCCGGACGCGCAGGCTGATAAGTTCAGTCGGCGATTTCGGACCAAAGTCATAGTTGATGTACAACACACCAGCCGCCATGCTCTCAGCGGTATTAAGCTCCTCATCCAGCCAGGCACGACCGCCGAAAATGGCACCGAGGCCGATCAGCTGACGCATATAGGCGTTGATGGTGCCGATGATGTCGTCGGCGTTTTCCCGGTCGAGTGGGCGGTCAACGTATTCCAGCATCGTCTCCTGAATGCTGTCCTCGATGACGTCTGCAGTGCGGCGAACCGATTCAAAGCGCCACTGGGGATTGGTTCCGCACAGGCGGTTACCCCAGTGCTTAAACCCGGCACGGCGTATAATAGTGGACACGTTCTGCATGTTGAGCAGGTTCGCATCGCAGTTTTCATCGCCGAGAATGAACTCGTCGACCTGCTCCACGCCGAGGATATTGTTGATGTCCTGGTTGGATTTGCTCCACCACCAGCCCTTCTCAAAGTCGATACGGGCGCGCAGTCCCGCCGCAAAGGCAGAATACGGACGGTAGACCAGCTGGCCGTCGGCATTGCTGACCTGAACGCGCGGGCGCAGCAGCTCAGTACGCATGCCGTAGGACTGACGACGCTGAACCACTTCCTGTAGGGTGGCGCCGGATTCACAGTCTACATACGCCACTGCGCGTAGTTTGCCGGCAACGGTTTCCAGTGCCTTGCCCACGGCGTCATCCTCACTGAACCCCGGCGCAATGACGATTCGGGGCTGGTACGTCGTCACCGATTTTGCAGATGACAGCGAGCCGATCCCGGTAAGCACCGCTGCACGCTGTTTCGCTTCGTCGGTTTCTTCCGACACACGAACCACCACCGTCAGGGCATTTCGCTGATCGTTGATTTCGGTCAGCGCCGGTTTCAGCGAGCCCTTCTCCCCCAGGCGGGAGAGCATCGTGGTACCGACAATTGCCACCGGCGTATTCAGAGGGAACGGCTCATCCTCGCCACCGGAGAGCTGCAGGCTGAACGGCGTGACAATACCGCTGCCGGTACCCTTCGCGGTCACTTTCACATCCGCCACCGCGTTCACGGCCGTGACCACCTCTGCTGGCGTTGCCGTCAGCTTGCCGGATTCATCACAGCCCAGCGTGATGGTCAGCGTTAAAGCCGTTGCGTCCCACACAGCCGTCGTCTCCACCGCGGCGGGATTTTCTGCATCAGGCACCCCGGCTACCGCCTCAGCCAGCAGGACATTGCCCGCCCTGCCGGCCTTCGTCGCGGTAAATTCGACAACGTTATCCAGAATAGGCGTCCCGACGGTACCCGCTGCCGGCGTCCCGGCTGAGGCATCCGGCGCGGTACCCACCAGACCGATAATAGCCGTCTGGATCGTCGTGACCGCGACCGTACCGGATGTCAGTTCGATCGTTTCCACACCATGTAAATTCGCCATTCATTTTCTCCAGGCATAAAAAAACCTGCCGCGGCAGGTCACATTTTTTGATTGGGGGGATTCGTGGTACCGCCGCCGTCACCATTTTCTTCATGGTCATGGCCATTGTAAGTTTCGCGGATCGCGCTCATTTTCCCGGTACCGTCCGAAATCTCCTGAGTTGCACCAATATTTCCGGCCACGTTCGCGTCGGCATTGAATTGCGACACGCCCTGCACGGTGAGGGTTTCAGTAATTTCCACCGGACCGTCCAGCGTACCTTTCCCGATGATTTTGTAGGTGCCGCCCTCCGCCAGGGTAATGGTCAGGGCATGCGCGGCACGGTCATAGCGGATCTCGGTACCGTCGCCGTATCGGGTGATATGCTCGCTGTCGCTGCCCTCCGGTACCGGCAGCGCGCCGGTATTCCAGCCGGGAAACACCCGGCCATTATTCAGCTCGCCCGCCTCCGACAGTACCGTGACCGCATCCCCGACCGCATACGGATTGGAGTCAGCCCGGTTAACACCCGAAAAGCCCTGGCAGAGCGGTAGCCAGGTGGTGGTGATGTCGCCCAGGTCCACCCGGCATTTCGGTATGCCGTCATGCTTTACGGAATGAATAACCCCGCGCCTGACAATATTTGCCAGACGGCGCTGTAAATCGCCCTCGATATCACTCATCGGGTTTTGCCTCGTAAATCAGCTGATAGTCATCCACATGTGTCCGACCGATATCCGGTGCCTTGCCCAGCCAGGCCGCTTTCAGCGGGGCATTCAGCTGTGCAAACGGATCCGCACCAAAGGCGGCTGACTGTGTGAAGGAGATTCGCCAGACCAGGTAATCATCCATACGCGGATCAAACTCATCGCGTGCTGCATCGATAAAGATGGCTGGCTCCAGATGGGTCAGGCCGAACTGCTGGCCGTCAATCCACTGCGTGATATCTGCGGCCGCCGTGCGCAGGAAAATTTCCGGGCGACTGACATCTGCCCCGGCTGCATCCACCACCACGAACAAATCGCAGGACAGATTAACGTTGAGCTGCCCCTCGTTGCCCCCGCCCTGTTCCCAGCCGTTAATGGAGAAATAGACCGCCGGGGTGGTCAGTCCGGTAAATCGGGGGACATTTTTTTCCGGATAGGCATCGGCGTCGCGCACCCAGTCAATTTTTTTCAGCGCGCCGGTGACAGCATCGTGATACTGCCCCAGCAGCAATGGCTCAGCCATGGTTTACCTCAGACAGATATACGGGCTTTCACACGCCCGCGCAGATCGGTTTCAAAGTGATGCATGAAAATCTCCATCGCCTCCGCAAAGGCGTTATCCTCGATGTAGTTCAGCATCGGCTCATAAATATCCACTTCCGCCTCGCGGGTACGACGGGTATCCGGATCGCGAATAACCACCGTCCGCCGGTTTTCACGGCGGGAGCGCGCCACCTCCCCGTTTTCAAACGTGCGCGGGGAAAGCAGGCTGCCCTTTGGGGTAAAGCCCGCGTTTTCTGCCTGGCGTCGCGCCTTTATATACCGCCCGGTGGATTTATCCCGCCGGGTATGGTGAGGCCTGACCCGCCCGTTAATCCGGCCTTTCAGGTCTTTTACCTTGATGGCATTGAGACCAAACCAGAGACGAAAATTATCCAGTTGTGACTGAGAGGCGCGATCAAGACGAAAGGAAAGCAGACGCCGGCGCACCAGATCCAGGCTGCGTGGCGCCAGCCCGTCTTTCAGGTCTGCCATCGCTTTTTTACGCAAGGTGGCGGCGGTACGTTTCAGGGCGCGAGAGTACGCCGCCCGAAACTGTTTATGGGTGGCACCGATGTGCTCCGCTATCCGCCAGATGGCATCCACATCGATATCGACAGGCAAATCCCGTCGCAGTCTGGACTCACGCGCCATGTCAGCTCCACTTATTGATATCCGGCTGCACCTTACCCGGTGCGCCATACGCCAGCGTGACGCGGGTGCGGCCATCTTCATCAGCCCCGACGTGCGTCACACGATAAGCCGTGCCGTTGATCTCAACGCCGTGATGCTTCTCAAGCCCCGCGATATCGGCGGTCATCGCGCTGAATGCCGGAGAGCGATCCTGAATTTGCCCCCCGCCGGGCACATCAACCGGGGCATCAGGCGTCTCGAAAATCACGGTAACAGGACGCAACTCAGCGTCGACAGACAGGACGGCAGGCACCTCTTCGGCAAATGCCCGGGAAATCCGGGCATCCGCTTTTAACAGGCGTTGACGAAAGCGGTTCATCAGTAGCCAAGCCGGACCGGAACAGTTCCGACATCAGCCGCCGAGTCTGCCCAGGCCGTGCCCGCAAGAGGGTTCGGTGCTGCCGCCTCCCCCGCTTCTGCTGTCAGCTTACCGTCAGCCAGATACAGCTTCTGGCCGAGAGTGACCGCTTCCGCTGCCTTTGGCAGAACGAACACGCCCGTGGTGTGCAGCACGCCCCACAGCCCTGCCGGGATGTCATCGTGAGCGACGCCAACCAGCGCCCCTGAAAGCACGGCGTCACCCGAATGAATATCGGTTGCACCGGTATTCTGAAAATCAAGGGTGCTGCCGTCCTGCTGATAATTTTTCGCCATTTTTCTCTCCAGACAAAAAAGGAGCAGCACGCGCCGCTCCGTAATAAAAAACCGTCAGATGAAGGTCGTTATTTTTTGGTGACTTTAACCATGCCGCGCCAGTCAAGCGGTGCCACACCTGCATCGATACGCACCTTGAACGCGGCACCGTCAACGGTGAAGCCCTGCTGCTGCTCCAGATATGGGGTGTCGATGCCGTCGAGATAGGCCACTTCGATAGTGTCGCGTCCCTGTGCAGCGGTCAGGTAGTAATCCGTCGGGCTGCTGTCGTCCAGGCGGGCCTCAGAAGCCACCGTCACAAAGTTCTGGATCGGGTTCACGATACCGCTGTTCGCATCTGCGCCTGGTACGCTTGCAGACTTGATCAGCTGGTTAGCCCGGGACTCGATAGCCACTGGCGTCAGCATGTAGGCCGGGCGAATATTCAGACGGCGATCGCCCGATTTTTGCAGCAACATCGCCTTACGCGCCGTATCCAGGCCTTCGATACTCAGGTCGGCGGAGACCAGGTTGCCGTGGTCAGCGTGGAACAGCGGCTTACCGTCCGACATTTTCGGGTTGCTGGTCAAAACAGCCCACACCAGATCGCCCACGGTGGCACGCGCAGCAAGCCCCATTGCCTGCGGGATACGGGTCAGCATGTCCAGGTCATCGTTGATGATGGTATGGCGGTCAATGCTGAAAAGTTCGCCGTAGGTCGCCAGGGCAATTGGCTCACCGCGATCCTTGATGGTGACATATTTATATTCCGCCCCGGCGCGGACCTTGCGAAGCGATGCCAGTGATTCCAGGCCGACGCGGTGCGCGGTTTTGAAATCGGTCAGCGTGCCCTTGCGGGTCCACTGTTCGAACGACTCTGTAGCCTCATCCCAGCCCATCAGCGCCGCCTTGTGCGCCACATCCATCAGGATATTGCCGAAATCGCTGCTGCTGTGGGTGAACGCCAGCCCGACCATCGCCTGTGCCGTGCCAGCGCCGGAGATACCGATGCCGCGATCGACCAGGGAGGCGCGCGCCAGTTCGCGCAGGGTGTAACCGTTGTAAGCGTTATCCTTCTCGGCCTGCGCATAGCCCGCGCGGGTCATTACCGCAGAGCGAATGGAATCACCGACCAGATTGCCGTTACCGGCATAAAGGTGAATGGCCCCCGGACCGGCGCTCGGGGTGGTACCCGCCGCCAGCGCCTGCAGCAGTTTGTCGCGGGCCTTTTCGGCGTTGCAGGTGAAGTCGGCAAGACATTCCGCCTTCAGCGTCGCGAAAGCCGGGAACGCCTCAAACACGGCTGAGACGGAATTCACGCGCTCCGCGTTCGCCGTCTGCATCTGCTGCTGCAGCTGCCGGGCCAGCGCGGTGATATCTATGTTTGTCATCTGCGGCGCGGGCTGTTGTGGTGCTGGCGGGTTAAGGTTTGCCTGTACCGGCGAGGGCTGCTGTACCGGCGCAGGTTGCTGTGGCTGATTCACCGGGGCTTCGGCACGCGGCGCAAAAAGGGATTTAATCTGTTCTGGCATGTTCTGGTAATCCTTCAGTTTATTTTCATTCACACAGGCCGCGGCCTGCAGTTCAGGTTCAAGCGTGTCGGCGAAACCTTTTTCCACCGCCTCGGCACCGTTAAGCCAGGTCTCCGCTTTCAGCATCGCTTCCAGCTCTTCCTGCCCCAGTCCGGTTTTGTTCATGTAAGCGCTGAGCATCAGGGCTTCGTTACGATCAAGCCAGGCGGCGTAATCGCGCATGTCGTCAGAATCCCCGGCGATACCGCCCCACGGTTTGTGGACCATAATCCAGGCGTTTTCCGGCATGTGCACCGTGGCGCCGGGCAGGCAGACAATCATCGAGGCCATGCTGGCCGCCACGCCGTCCACCCAGATATCCACCTTCGCTTTCAGCCGCGACAGGGTGTTGTAGATGGCAAAACCCTGCATGACATCGCCGCCGGGGCTGTGGATATGCAAATCCACCGCGCTGGCCTCAAACACCCCCGCCTCTTTACAGTCGGCGACGAACTGCTGGGCAGTGATACCCCAGCCGCCGATCACGTCATAAAGGAAAATTTCGACCCGTCCGGCAGCCAGCGCGCGGATTTCGTACCAGCACTGGCCGTTTGCCGCATCGACACCCGCCAGGCTGGCGCAGGGGTTAATCATCATCGTCCGGCTCACGCCGTTTATCGTCTGGTTTTGCCGTTGCATCTGGCATCGCTCCTTTGTCATTGGCGGCGTCGGAATCAAACACCAGCCCGTGTTTACGGTTAAATTCAGTTTCACGCAGTCGCTGGCGCTTAACCTCCTGAGGATTTTTCCCCCTGGCCCGCGCCCATTCCGCTTCAGTACCGGCACCGCCACGCACAATGGCTTTCCAGGCGTTCGCCTCCTTGCCCGGATCAATCCACGGCATCACCGGCCCGAGATAAAGCGCGTTATAGAGAGAATTCGGATCCACATCCGGCGGGACTTCAACGCCGCTCAGCAACGCCATCGCCAGCCATGCACGGTAAACAGGCCGGCTGTGCTGGCCGACAAACCACTGTTGCAGGACGTTGTACCCTTCGAAGCTCTCCACCAGCTCCTGACGCTGGGAGCTGTAGGTACCGTTATAGTCCCGGGCAATGCTGGAATAGCTGCCGCGCGTACCGGCGGCCACAGCTCGCATCTGCCCGTTCCGGAATTCGTAGAGATGAACATTCGGGCGGTTTGACTCAACCATGCCCAGGTCTTCGCCGGGCCGGAGTTCGTCATAAATCATGCCCGGCGCGATATCGTAGTGACGCTGACCACCGGGCGCTGAAAACTCACTTTCATCGCCAAGGGACTGCGCATCGCCACGCTTGATATAGAACCCAAGCGCAGCGGCAATACGGGCGGCCACGCGCTCGCTCTCTTCATAATCCTTAATGTCTGACAGACGGGTAATGACCCCGTGGATCAGGCTGATACCCCGCAACTGGTGCAGTCGCTTGCGTTGCGCCAGGTGAAGCATGTTGTCAGCTGAGACGGTTTTGAGTTCGGCGCTGAACCGCGTCATGTTCGCCGGGTGGTATTTGTAAACCCGGTACCCGACAGGGCGGCCCCAGTCGTTCACGATGATGCCCTGGCGAACCTGCTGGCCGGCGGTGCTGTTCAGGTTGAACGGCACAAAATCCGCCTCCAGCATTTCCAGCGAGAACGGTACGGAGGTGGCATGCTGCAGGCCCGGCACATTCCCCCTGACCAGCTGCGTGAACACTTCCCCGTCACGCAGCGCAGAACGCAACAGCAGGCGCTCGGCTTCCGGGCGGGTAAACATGCCGGTCACTTCCGGACGCACGGACCATTCCGCCCAGAGTGCCGAAAGCTGCCCGGCAAAATCGGAATGGAGATTACCCTCCAGATCGAGTGGCTGAGGCTCAACATGGATGCCGTGGGCGCCAATTACCCGGTCTTCCATTTTGTCGAACAGGCCGATCACGAGGTCATGGTTTTCATCGAGCCAGCGGGCCTGTTCCCGCAGGGACTGGCCTGCTGCAAATACCGAGGTGTCCGCAGACTGGCTTTGCTTTTTGGCCTTGTGCAGCCGTGACGGGTTGGCCGCTTCATACGCATTAAGCCGGAGTCTGTCCCGTGCGCGCGCCGCTGCCCACCCGGGGGAAATAGCCCCCAGTGTTCTTTCAAGAATGCCCATAGAACGCCTTACAGAAAGTTAGCGAGTTTGTACGAACCACCACGGCTGTTGACCGCCCGCCAGCGACGCTCCCAGTATTCAAGCTCGTCGCGCAGCGCTTTCGGGTCGTGGTTGGTAATGGCGCGACCATTTACGCCGGTAAAGGAGATACTCTTGCCGTCCAGCGAATCCTGGTAGGCCTGACGCACCATCAGCAGCGTTCTCCAGATGTCGTCTTTCGTCACAGCCAGCCCCCCTTACCGGAAGATCCCAGCCAGCTGCCGGACAGTCCGGCGCCCTTTTCAGGTTCAGCCTGGACAGTCGACTGAACAGGTTTTGTTTTTTTCACGGTTATCTCCCGGGGGCGTTCCCCTTCATGAATATTTGGGTTGAGATCCTGCGGCTCAGCCCATGCAGGAGGTTTTTCCCAGTCGCGAATTTTTTCGTAGCCGCGCAGAACCGCGACGGCGTGGGCATAGCAGAACAGGTCAAAGGCTTCGTTGGCGCCCTTGCCTGGCTTACGCCATTTGCCATCCACGCCGCGCTCTTCGTAGGTCAGTTCCTCGTAGAACCACTCCCCCAGCCAGTCGGGAAAATGGATATAGCCTGCTCCGGGAGTCTCACGATCAAGGTTATTGCTGAGCTGATCCTTGAGCAGGTCGGTCTGCAGCAGATACACCGGCACCTCACCGCGCGCATCGGCGCGACGGTCGCTGCGTTCGGTATTATTTGGATGGGTTTTAGTGATGATTTTCTGGCGCTTTGTGCTGTCGCCCTTGACCAGGTAAACACGTTTACCCAGGCCATCGCGGCGGCACTGTCGCCAGAATTTATAGGCGTTGTCCGTTACGCCTTCTTCACCGCCGCTGTCGACGGCCATCGCCAGCACCGACATACGCCGCGTCGGATCAGACTGAAGGGCATACGTTTTTTCCAGCACATCGGAGACCAGCAGCTGCCAGTCCTCCGGATACGCACCGGGGTGAATCGGCTCCGCCTCGCCATGCTCATTGCAGCGCAGCGACTGGCGGATGTTGTAGCGATCCACCAGCCAGCGCTCACCGTTTTCGCCATAACCGATAATCTGCACGACGAAACGCCGCTTTTTGCCGCCCTGAACGTCGACTGCCGCCAGCAGGAAACGTACTTTTGGCGGAACCAGGCGTTTACCGTAATCCTCCGCACGCAGCATCAGCACATCGGCGCGGCGTTGTTCGCTGGCCGAACGCGGCAGATACGGTAGCCCCCAGTCGGTATTGATTACCGCCTTGAGGGTTTCTTCGCTGCCGGTGGCCTCATACTCCTGCTCAGCTGTCAGCAGCTTGTACACCAGCTGCGCCCAGGTCTGATACGCGGCTGCGGGTCCTTCCATCCAGAACGACGCAATGCGCGAACGGCGTGGCTCCCCGGAAATATTGCCGTCACGGTCAATACTCTGACCTTCACGCAACCAGACGCCCACCCCATTAAGCTCGCGCTTTTTATCTGCGGTGATAACGCTGCTGCAGTGCGGGCAAAGCAGATGGGCCGACTCGCTGGCTTTCACCGGATCAGGCTCATCGCGGTAGCCGGTCATCGCCTCCATCGCCGGCTGAAAATATTCACCACAGTGCGGGCACGGCCAGTACCACCGACGGCGATCACCACGGTTGTACAGAGAAAGTGCACCAGTCGTTGGCGGCGCTTCATGGGGAGATTTACGGCGCCATTTACTGTCGCGAATGTCCCGGCCTGGCGAACACTCCACCAGCGTCATCCCGGCGGACATAAAGGTCGTGGTACGTTTGGAAGCCAGGGTAAAACCGTCACCCTCGCCGTCGATATCCTCAGGGAAGCGGTCATAGTCCGTGAGCGCCACACATTTGAAATCTGACGAGGACATGATGTTAATGGAAGGCCAGCCAATCTTGAGATAGTTCCCCGCCAGAAAGGTACGATCATGCACGTTGTTGTCGTTTCGCAACGGGCTCAGGCGTTTTGCCACCTCAGGACTGACACGGAAGGTTCGCGCCAATCGCTTTTTTGAGTGTTCCCGGGCTTTCTCTTCGGTCATCTGAACGACAAGCATATCGGACGGGTCACAGACAATGTTGTAGACCACCCAGCCATCCACCAGGCCGATCGTTTTCCCCGTTCGTGCCGGACCAACAAACACCACCGCATCGTATTCACGCATCGCGAGGCAGTTCATCGGCTCGATCACATAGGGAGCGACAGCAGGGTCCCAAGGTACCGAGTTACCAGCTCCCATAGGTACGCGCATAAATTTTTGAACCGCCTCAGCCACAGGCATACGGCGCGGGGCTCTGAGAATGGCGGAAGCGTTACGCCTGACTTCCGCTGCCGTGGCCTGTCGCATGATTTACTCCTCTTCTGGCATATCCTCCTGTTCTGGTGAGTCGGCCTGCTCAACTTTGAGGGCTATCTGATCGCGCAGATCGTCAATAACCTGCTGCACCCTGACAACCGCAGAGGGCGTCATTGCACAATCTCGTTCAAGAATGTCGGGTAACGTCTCCAGCACCTGAACCATCGCTTTTGCCATGGAGGAAAATTCTCTGGTCACTTCTGACGCGGGGATAAGTTCCCCTGTTTCCTGCTGAAACTTGAGCCGTTCACGCTCCGACTGAAACCAGGCTTTACGATCCGGGGGAAGCATTTTGTCGACATCCACCAGCTCGGACGGTGTGGTGCTTGTCAGCAGCTTCCGCAAAATATCGGTGACGGTATAAAGCTTGAGTTTCGGATTGCTGCCAGGTGCGGGTTGCACATTTGCCAGCTTGCCTGAGACCGTCTGGCGGTGCAGATCGGTAATGGCTGCCAGCTGAGTGATATTCAGCCGGAAATTTTTCAGTTCGTTATCCATGATGATGAACAAAAAATAGTCATTTCGACATCCTGCAAATGCTCAGGACTGAAATATCAAGAGGTTAAACGGATGATGATGAAACCCATAAAATGCAAAAAACTAGCCGTTTTCCGCGTGTCCGCGCCCCCTCGGTGTTCAGAATCGCCAGGAGTACCTTTTCAAATGAGAATCAATCTCGAATGAATATTCCCTAGCGGGGATAATTCTCATCTTCGCTCTTGTTCGATTTGACGAATCCCAGCGAAATTGTTGTTGCCCTTTTCAATAACGGCCAGCAGCGGCTTAATCCAGAGCACAGCCTGGCAGTACGTTATTGAGCTGGTGGCAGCGGTACGATCATCGGCTGCGTCAGGTCTGCCGGTATCGGCGTGCATTGCGCTGGAACGTAAACGGTGCGCGTATTCGAGCAGCCCACCAGCAATGTCATCAGGAATAGGCAGATCACAGGTTTTTTCACGGCGGAGAATCTCCCGGTATTCGATTACAGTTTCTTCGGTACTGGTGTCGATCAGGGAGTTAAGCCTATTGGCTTGTTCTGCGACCTGATTGAATCGATTAAAGTTGAATGCCTGGGTGGCGATCACCTGCCCCTGCAAAGAGTTGTCACTTCGCAGAACGTCATTATCGCTCTGTAGGCCACTGGCGTTTGAGCAACTCTTAACGAGAGCGACCGAAAGGCCAGCAATAACGACAACGCCGATAAGACCTGCATTAATTTTCATTGGTCCAGCCCCCAGCACGCCAGCGCACTTTCTTGATCGCGCCGCTCGACCTGCCCATAGCAGCCATTCTTCTGGCCTTTGGTTAGTCGGCAATCACGGCCGCCGTCTTTAATCCACCAGCGGATAGCTTCACAGGCCCCTTTCCGGTCACCAGCATTAATGCGCTTATAGAAAGTAGAAGGGAAACATTTCCCCGGTCCGATGTTGTACGGGCAGAAAGATGCGATCCCGGCTTTCTGCGGTTCGGTAAGCGGTACCGTAATATTACGGTTAACCCATGCCAGAGCCTTATTGCGTTCGATGGCGTTCACCTGATTGCACGTTTCCTGTGTCAATTTCATGCCCTGCACAACCGGTTTACCATCAACCATTGTGGCGCCGCGGCAAATAGTCCAGATACCACCGCCATCTTTATACGCCGTGAGGCTGTTACCCTCTTTCTCATTCAGAAACTGATCGAGAATGACGGATGCCGGCGCACCAGCGAGTACCAGCCCCAGAACAGCAGCACTCAATTTTGCTCTGGTTCCCATCACTCACCTTCCTTTTGTAATGCCTCAACGACCACGCTTGCAGCTGCAGGACGTTCGTGAAGGGGTTTGTCACCAACGCCTTTCAGGTAGTCATTGACCATTTTTGTGCGCTTCTCGTCCTCTCTCCGCCTGCGGTGGGCATCCACCCGCCCACTTAGGTAAGAGGCTAACGATATAAGCAGGCCGGCTGCGCCAAAGAACATGAACACCAGGTCCTGAGTGGTAAATCCAATGGCAGACGCAAGAGCTGCTACCCACGCGAAGAACTGCGTGAAGATGTTCCCTGAATCGTTCATTTTCATCGTCTCTCACCTCGCTGTGTGCGGGTGCTGTGTGGAGGAAACAAAAAAGGCCACCAGATGGCAGCCTTAGAAATGAAAAGCCCCACCGAAGCGAGGCTATTTGAATTAGAGGCACCTCATCCAACAAACCACCCGAGGTTAATTGGATTTTGACGAGATGCTTTTGGATGAGCGCTGAACCCAAAGGTCAGTATTTTTACACAGCAATTTTGCAAAAAGCAGCGCCCATTCAAAATGGGGAGCTTTTCAGTCACTCCGGGTAACCCATCATCGCAGACCGAAAAACTTTAACTGGAGCGGGCAGCGGGAATCGAACCCGCATCATCAGCTTGGAAGGCTGAGGTAATAGCCATTATACGATGCCCGCATGGCACGCTGTACTGGAGTCGAACCAGTGACCGATTGCTTAGAAGGCAATTGCTCTATCCTGCTGAGCTAACAGCGCTTGGTCCGCCATCGAGGCCTCGAACCCCGTACAAAAACAACAGCGAGGTTGCTTGCTCTTCCCGATGAGCTAATGGCGGTTTGGTGGCCCTTGTTGGGTTTGAACCAACGACCGGGCGATTATGAGTCGCACGCTCTAACCGCTGAGCTAAAGGGCCGGGAGCGCGATGATACCTAAGCGAAACTACCCTTGCAACAATAAGGTCTTATGACAACCGACCATATGACAGGGGTACTGGTGCTATGCACCTTCGCGAATACCCCTGTCGTATCGCCGGAAAGCAAAAGCCCCGACTGGCGGGGCTCTCGTTATAATCAAATTGTCGCTTAGACTCGCTGCCATCGCGGCGCAGCTCTGCCAAGCATGAATGGATTATCTAATTTCTTGACGCGTTTTCAACGTTTAACAAGGAAAATAGCACTAATTGCTAAAATTAGCGGCATTATGAAACTTTCTCCAGGCCCCGGCGCACAGAAAGAAAGACCTTTGCCCGGAATATCTCAAGACACCAACGCACACGCTCTCTGGCCTCTCTGTCTGTCAACCATGGAGCTAAACGCTGCAGCTCTCTGGAGATATCTGACATTTTTTTGCGGGTGGTGTAATACTGGCATCCAACCAAGTAAACGGGATCGGCCAACTCGAACGCCTGCAGCACAGCCTCCTCTACAAATTCGACATCATCAGCGCTCATAGCCTCATCGACTAAACTGGCTTGCGGTTCAGGCCAAAGAATTGAGCGGGCACGTTTCATAGCCTGCTCTCCACGATAACCCTCTTCTCTCGCCTGATTCAGCGCGGCAGTGAAACGTTCAAGAGCTTTGTCGGACCAGTTTTTGCCACGGATGACATTCCAGCACGAATGCCCTGTTGGTTTACATGGTGCAGTATCTCCACGCACCCCATCACCCCATACACAAAGGAGTGATTTGATCCAACCAGCCTGGATGCCTGTAAGCAATACGGACTTGCCCAGATAGCGCTTATGAGTGGCGTTCGCCACTGTGGTAAAGGCATTAAGATACTTACGACGTTGCTGCGGTGTCATTCTCAACTCCATACACTTACTTATTTACTATTACGCCGACTGCCAGCACCCAATCCAGAAAACGGAACAGCAGCTCCAGCTGCGTGCCGTGCTTCTTCTCGAACGCCGCTACATCGGCATGAAGCTCGTCGTGACACTCTCTGCACAGAGGGAACACGAAGAGATCGTGGGCCTTGGTGGCGGTACCGCCCATTCCATTCCCGATTATGTGGTGGGGATCGTCAGCAGGTCTTCTGCAACCAGAGCAGGGCTGAGCTTTAACCCACCGGGTGTAGTCCTCACAGGTCCAGCGCCGACGCTTTGGCCGGAGCATAAAAGATTCAGGCGACTCTGGATCCGCGCGCAGCGCTAATATCTGCGGCTGCTGTTCCTGCTGTTTTGCTTCCAGCCTGCATCTTTTAAATGCCCCTGCAGTTTTGAGCCTCCCCTGCAGGGCAACGGTTGGCCTGTTGTCTGCGGCAATAATGCTGCTTTCTTTGTAGACGGTAGGAAATGGCTCATACGGTAGCTTAAGTGCTCTGGCGGCAAGACCTTCCGGAATTGCATCTGCTACGCCGGCATACACGGCCCACCAGCACAGTTCTGCAATAGACAGCTCACGATCTTTACCAGCCCGTAGCGACATCAATATCGAATCAACAACCCACTCAACGACGTTCTTACGCGCCAGTGCCGACAGCCGTTCTGTAGACTGATCCCGCAACTCATTATCACAATGCCAACACAGCAGAATCGCGCCAGGCTGATACGGCATTGTGACCAGTTCATCATGGTGATAATCGGAGTGTGGCCACTGGCAATGCTTAAACCTGTGCAATAGCCACGCCTCCTGCGCCGCCGGGCCACCAGCAGCTTTAATAACGCGCTCATCAGTAAAAAAAGACTCGAGGGATTTATCTTCTGCCAGAGGTTGTCGCGCATCTGGCACCCTGCCCGAAGGCAGGTGTGACATTGATTTTGGCTCTGGCTCGATCAGAATACGCCCCTGGTGAAAGAGGCTCATCAGCTCACTACCTGGCTTCAGTAAGACAACGCCCAGACCGCGGGCGATGTCCGGCTTGAGTAACGCCTTCACGCCACCTCCCGCTGTTGCTCTGAGCAAATTTCAGGAAGATTTGCCCGCACCAGCGCCTCAGCAAAAGGCGGAGGTACTGCATTACCGCAACGGGCAACCTGCTTGTCTTTTGCATAGCGTTTGCCGCGATAATCCTGATCGATGATGTAGCCTGCCGGGAATCCCTGAGCCCGATAAAGCTCATGTGGCTGTAACATTCTCATGCCGATATCGACAATCTGGTAGTCGGCACCATCAACCGTTACCAGCCCAAAACGATCATTGGTTGTGACAGTACCCAGTGGTTCATCCAGTGATACGCCGCTTTTTTCATTGCCGTAGTACTTCATCAGAAAGGCGCGAACCTCTCCGATATGTTGGCCGCCGGCGGTAACTGTAGGCATGGGCTGATCCACTTTCCGACCGTCTTTGCAGGTACCACGCAGGTGAACCAGATGCGAGGTCACAACAGCATGGTGATCAGTGGTCGTTACGGTATGCGCTGGTGCATCCATAGCGGCACCTGGCCCCGCATAATTACCGCCGAAGTGCTTCGCCAGAAAGGTTGTCACCAGCTGCGACTTTCCACCGCCGCTAGCGGTTACCGTTCCATTGGGTTCATCAGCACCGTGTCCGGTACTGTTCCCAAACTGACGGGCTATCATCGGTGCCACCAGGCAGGCGCGAGATTCTTTCAACACGGTGTGGGCTGGCTTATTTATCGCCCGAGGTTTCGCCTGATATTCGCTACCACCATTACCGGCAATAAACGGGGTAACGACAGCGTATCCGTGGGTCTTGGTAATAGTCTGCAGCGGACTATCAATATCCTGCCCACGAAAACAGTCATATGCCGTGCGACTGCTGGTGTGATTGCACTTCACAATAAACGGAGTCGGATTGTTCAGCACAAACCGCTCAATACCACGCGCGATGCGTTTGAGCGTATTTTCCGCCAATGGCTTTTTGCGGTCAAAGATGGACAGAGCCGGGATATTCCAGTCAATGCACTCCGCAGCAGTTCGCCATGGCGCCAGCTTGCCGCTCTCTACCTCCAGTGATTTCGGATCACCATGGGTCGCATCAGGCCAATGAATCTGGCGGCCGTCACAGCGCATGACCATGAAGAAACGCTTTCTGATCGTCGGCGCGCCGTAGTCACAAGCGCGCAGCTCACGATAATCGACCTCATAGCCAAGCCCGGCGATCAGCTGTTGCGCCTGCTGGCCGTGCGGATCAATGGCAAGAAATTCACAAACCTCAGCCAGTGCTGGGTGATTCGCCGCGATCCCCGTCGACAGCATGCCGACAAATGCCTCGAATGTTTCACCTGCACGCTCAGGATCCGGGCGTAATTCTTCATCCAGCAGCGGGCCCCATGTCTTAAATTCTTCGACGTTCTCCAGCATCATGACGCGGGGACGAACTGCCATCGCCCAGCGCAGGACTATCCACGCCAGCCCGCGAATTTCTTTCTTAACCGGCTTCGCGCCCTTCGCTTTGGAGAAGTGGCGGCAGTCAGGGCTAAACCAAGCCAGGCCGACAGGTTTACCGCTGGTGGCTGCGATTGGATCAACGTCAAACACTGACTCGCAATAATGCAGCGTGTCCGGATGATTTGTTTTATGCATCGCAATAGCGTTTTCGTCGTGGTTGATAGCGATATCCACGCTACGCCCGATCGCCAGCTCAATTCCGGTACTCGCACCGCCGCCGCCAGCAAAGTTATCAACGATAATTTCACGCATTGACGGCCCCCTGCATGCTATTGACCAGACCACCAGCGACAGTGATTATTTCGCTGGTGGGCATACGCTCAAGCCAGAGCTGATTGATGTTCGCTTTAAGCTTGTTCTGCTGGTTTAACTCCAGAGAATCTGCGCCTTCAACCTGATTAAATACCAGGCCAACTTCAAGCGGCCAGATGCGCGACTCAACCTCAGGCGTTTCAATTGGAGCAGTCATCACCTTTTCCGGCAATGTCGGCAGGGCCATTTTTGCCGCGGCGAATTGAGCCAATGACAATGCAGCCCGCCCTTTTTCTTCCAGTTCGGTGCGATTGATATAGCTGAAGCTTTCACCGCGCCACGTTTTGTCGAAGACTGCGATAGCCCCGGCAAAAAAAGCGCTGGTGGGCTGTTGTTTCTCGTCAGCGGGAACAAACCAAACAGGAAGATCAAACCCAATACGACCACGAATAAACATGATGTGATCGGCATCTTCCGGCCACCATGTTTCGCTTGTTGCTGACTTCACGAGGTATATGTAACGACCACCTTTATCACGCATCGCCATCGTGTGATTCATGATGTGGGTCATCCCGGTGATCGCCTGCTTTTCGTGGTACTGAGAGCGGCTGTAAGGCGGGTTAGCAAACGCGGCGCCACCGAGTTCTGCCAGACGCTCAGACCAATCCTGCGTTAGCGCGTTATCTTCGGCGGTATACCAAGCAGGGCATTTTGCATTGCTGTCGTCTGCGAACAGATCCAGAACCAACGGGCCAAATATCGAATTGATGCCCCAAAACAGTAGATCTGGTGTACGCCACTGATCCCCAACCTCTTTCAATTCGTGCGCTGGTTTTGCGCGGAGTTCAGCCAATGCACGGCAATATTTGTTATCAGTATTCAGGCTCATTGTTTCGCTCCCCTGAAGCCAGTAGGTATGGCTTTGTCCGGCCCACCAAATTTCATCGGATCATGTTTCTTCTCACCCCAGCTTTCACGCGGAGGGCGGCCTTTCTTGTCCCAGCGGATCCCGCTTTGCAGGTAGCCTTCAAACTTTTTCGGGCCAAACAGCGTTTCAGGGCGCATGTACTGGTACTGCTCGTCGTTGCCGTTCCAGTGCTCATGCTTCAGGTCAATAACCAGCTTCAGGTCACTGACGGTATACCCCTCCCGCAGCCGGGCTCGGATATTCTCCAGAGAGGTCTTTGATTTCTGGTACCGAGAGCCACTGACCTGGTTTAAGTGGGTTAACACCAGAATGGCGTTATCGGTGATCACAACCTCAGGGTCGGGTTGCGGCGCAACCGGACAAGAAGGTTTTTTATCTGATGGATCAGTAGTTGATTTTACTGACGGATCCCCGCCAGATTCTGACGGGTCAAACCCGCCCTGATTACCGGATTTTGACGCCTCAAATTTTGATGGGTCAGAATCTGATGCGTCAGAATTTGAGGTGTCAGATTCTGACAGGTGAGAAAGAGCAGCAGCCTGAAGTTTCACGACATTCAGTTGATAGACGTTCGAGGCATTGCGGTTTCCCTGGCGACGCTGTTTGCGTGTTAGCCAGCCTTCTTTCTCAAGCTTCGCTATCGCCGTCCTGACAGTACTTTCCCCTGCTCCAATCTGGCGGGCAATTGTCGCTATAGATGGCCAGCACACCCCCTCATCGCTGCTGAAATCAGCCAGGCGCGCCATAATAACCACGCTGGACAGCTTCATTCCTGCGGCAGCACAACCATCCCAGACGTAGGAGGATAATTTCACACTCACTTGTCGATCCTCCTGAATCGGGAACGGAAGATCAGCAACGGTGCCGCGCACTCCCACTCATAACCAGGGCGGCGGTAGATTACGCGCTGGCTGTCTGGCTCGTATCTGATAACGTTGACGATGATGCCGTGGTGATCGCGGTAAAGCCGATCGAGAATTTGATGATTGTTGCTCATATCACCCTCCCATCAGCTCTGAGGCGTAGCGCTGAGCGATCCACTCAACACCACGAGGTGTGACACGTGTCTGGGTGTAGGCATGGCCGAAGTCAGAAGTGCCCGTTTTGACAGTGAATAGTCCTTCGCGCTGGCGAAGTGCATGTGGCAGGAGATTGCCGGACTGGCGGAACAGCACCTTGTCTCGCAGGAGAGCGTCGATCATTGCCTTTTCAGGCATGTTCAGGATTTTCGCTGTTTCGCGCAGGCTTTTGGCACCACCGGCTTCAACATAGTGTTCGACGAAAGCTACCTTCGGCGCGTCCTGCTGTACCTTATGCGCCAGCTGCGCATTTTGTTCAGCCATATCAGCAGCCAGGCGGAGAGCTTCAGGCAGGGTCTGAGGAACTGACGGTGCCCCACCCTCAAGCTCACGCAGGCGACGGATGATCTTCATACGCAAAGGAGCGCTATAACCTGCAACGAGGCATTCGGTATGCTCGCGGTCTAAGCGATACTCGCGGTAAGTTTGTCCATTTTGGGGGTGTACGAAGTTTTGCGCATACCCTCTTACATCCTCTCCCAGTTGTTCAAACATTCGTTCAATGTCGCGAATCACATCTGAGTGACGCTTTTCTGTCAGCCTGGCGATCTCACGGCTTCCCATGGTCATAGGGCTGGAGCTAAAAACTGGTAGTGACGCCGGCGCGCCTGTTTGGTTCATTTGCCGTACCATGCCGCAGCCCTCCGGTTGAATACCCCCACAATGAGAGCCGCGCGACTGTGGTTACATGCAACCCAGCGCCCTGCTACCATTCGCTCATACCTGAACAACGGCGCGTCCGGGAGCGGAAACGACCGAAGTTGCGGTAAACGAGGAATTGCTGTTAAATTGCTCATGCGGATTTCTCCATACACATAGATTTATCTGCCACGACGCCCGGAGCTGCACACTCGCGGGCGTCACTCTTTTCTGGTGCGCAAAACACACGGAAAAGCAGCGTCAAATGCTCTTGCCATTTCGTCATAACCTGGTAACTGTTCTCCTCTATCTGTGCTCGTTCTGTCGCATCGATGATGCCGTCTGCCGTCGCTTTACGGATGTAATGCGAGTGCTTGCCGATCCACTCAATGGATTCCATTAACCGCTGGTGAATATCACCGTTATCAATCTCTTCCACTTCTGCCAGCGGCACGAATACACCGTGCGAATGCCGTGCTACTGCGTCAGCGATATGGTTCGATCCACCAGCACTCTGCAGCACCATCGCCCACCCAAGTGGGAAAATTTGATCCCCTTCAGTACGCAGACGATTGAACAATGCGTTTTCAGTGACTCCCAGCCATTCCGCCGCTTCGCCATATCCACCAGGAAGCTCAGTGATGGTCTTTTTGATAGCGGCTACCAGCCAGGACGGTTGCTTATCTACTTTCCATTCAGGTTCTATACCCACGGTTAACCCCTTACTCCTGTGGTACTAAAACAGGAATACCCTGTTACTGTTTCGGATAAATATCCGGCCGAAGATCGGATTTGGTGATAGCCCGAGCAGTGGCTGACTCCAACTTCTTAGCCAATGAGAAACCCGCTTTTTTGTACCCGTTGAACACCAAACGCAGGTAGCCGGGAGTAGAACCAACACTACCTGCCAACTTGCACTGCTGCTCTTTAGTTAAAGAGTCCCAATACTCTTTCATAATATGTACCTCCTGTGTACATATTACACGAATAAAATGAACCAGCAAGGTACTTGTACCTTTACGGTACAAGTTGTGTAATTTCAGAATGAAAACTATCCAAGAGATACGGCGCTTAAACGCTAGAAAATTGCGGGATGGTGTTGGTGGAAATTCGTACTTCGCCAACATGATTGATCGCGAACCGACCCAAACGAGTAGGTTTATGGGAGAAGGTGCTACCAAAAATATTGGTGACGCAATGGCACGGCATATCGAGAAATGTTTCGATCTCCCGCAAGGATGGCTAGATAAGGAACATCAAACTACTAATGTTGCAAAAAATCCTGATGTTTCCGACACTAATAGAAATATTACTATGGTTCCGGTTATATCCTGGGTGCAGGCAGGAGCATGGACCGAAGTTGGCTATGCTGAGGTAGATTTGAATAGTACTGAAACTTATCCTTGCCCTGTTCCTTGTGGCCCGATGACATATATTCTCAGGGTTATCGGCGATTCGATGATCTCTGAATATCGGCCAGGCGATATGATTTTTGTTGATCCAGAAGTTGCAGCCGTTCATGGCGACGACGTGATCGCTTTGATGCATGAGTCGGGAGAGACAACTTTCAAGCGTCTGATTGAAGATGGGGGTCAAAAGTTTCTTAAGGCTCTAAATCCGAACTGGCCAGAGCCTTACGTCAAAATCAATGGTAACTGCTCAATAATAGGGACCGTTATATTTTCCGGAAAACCAAGAAGATACAGAACAAAACCTTAATGGTTTCCTAATGAACCTGCCTCGGCAGGTTTTTTTATACTTGACAATGTACCCTTGAGGTACATAATGTACCAACAAGAAACAGCGAACAGGCAGGATGCCCACGAAGTAGCCGCCCGGGGCAGATGAAGACCGGGATGATTCGCTGGAAGGTGTCTTCGGGAGGGGTAACAGAGGCGCGGCCTGATTAACCGCAACTCGTAGTCAAATTCCTATAGCTGGTGGCGATACCCAAGCCAGGAATACCGAATACCAGCAGGAGTGTTAGGGATCAGGGCTAATCACCCCCCTTAGCACCCCGCCCGAAGACACTTAGGCGTGAAGCATACCGTACTGGAGAAGTCCGATGGATAAGAAGTTAGAAGCGCTTTTCGAAAAGATTGCGCGTCTGGAGCTGGCAGCCAAACGAGGGTTGCAGATCAACGAAGAGATTAAGCCTCAATTAATACAAGGCCAGGTGATCTCCGTTGAATACTGCAACGCGACGTTAAAGCACTGTGCTCTTTTTCGTCGGTGGATTAACGAGTGCCTCGGATCATGAGAATTGATTGCTGTTCAGACATGCCGTAGCCCTGAACAAACACTTCAATTTCTTCTTCCTCAGTCTCGTTAGTGAAAGTTTCGCCACCGAGATTGTGGAGTTCACCGGATATGACGTGCCCCTTCTCGACGTCATACCCACCGAGCAGCTCAGCGACCGTGAATTCTCCGATTTGGTCACGGATAACGATGTAACCAATGCGGTGCTCATGATGTACGACGACTCCGCGCATGAAAGTTTCCTTCTGGCTGTGTGAGAGCGACCAGAGTACCACCGAGCCTGAAGTGGTGAAAAGACAGGCGCACAACATGAAAGCGCACTCCATCAACTATCGGTTGTGGATGACAGGTAAGCAAAGAGGCGGAGTGCGCTTCCAGTTGTGGTAATGCGGCTCTGCGCACGTGACGAGGCCAATAAGTTTATTTCAACTTTGAAATGAATACGTTTCTTAAGGTGTAGCGTCGCTGGTTTTGGCCGGGCCGGCAGGTGGAGGCACCACCGCCACAACATATGAATTGCTGTGTGTAGTCTTGGCGGTACCAGAACCAACCTTAGAAGTCCCTGGTACTGCCCTTTTTACACAACAGACAAGGGCATTACCGGGTGACGGGCTCATAACCCAATCCACCCGGGCGCGAGGAAAGTGGCCTGTCTACCCATGATAATCGCGCAGGTGTCCTTCTCTGTTGTGTATGGAGTAGTTTCACTGGCGGTTGCAGCCGCCTTTCATGAGGGTAAAACCATGAGTAATGACCGCATGACCGTAGTGCCCGACTTTCTGGGCGAGCTGGATGCCGGAGTGTTCATGAACAAAATCGCAGCGGCGCTCAACACCACCGCTCTCGGCGTTCTGAACAACGGCAATAAAGGCAAAGTAGTCCTCACCTTTGATTTTGAGCGTATGGGTAATTCCGTTGAAGAGAAGCGCGTCAAGATCAAGCACAAGCTGAACTACAGCACCCCGACCCCGCGCGGTAAAGCCTCCGAAGAAGACACCACCGAAACACCGATGTGGGTCAATAAAGGCGGCAAGCTAACCATCCTCCAGGAGGATCAGGGTCAGCTGTTCAGCATCAACGGTGGCACTGACGGAAAGCTTAAAGCGGCTCAGTGAACCGCCTCGACCAATTCACTGTAACCACTTCAATCATTTGTTAATAAGGATTTTTTATGCCTCAGTTAGACAGCGGTACCTTTCAGCAGGTCAAAGACCTGGTTTTGTCCGGCTATCATCTGAATGATATCCATGGTCTGGCTTGCCCGACTGCATTGCTTCCGGACGGCACAAATGTCGAAAGCCTTGAGCGCTTCTCTTTGGAGCGCTTCCGCTTCCG
Source organism: Enterobacter sp. AG326 (assembly GCF_004362415.1). Taxonomy (NCBI): domain Bacteria; kingdom Pseudomonadati; phylum Pseudomonadota; class Gammaproteobacteria; order Enterobacterales; family Enterobacteriaceae; genus Enterobacter; species Enterobacter sp. AG326. The sequence continues at coordinate 102,352 of NZ_SNXG01000007.1, forward strand.
TGGTGCCATGGGCACAACCAGCATTGAAGACTTTGTCCGTTACTCAAAGGGATACGCCAGCGCAACCGAGAAAGCTCGCTGTTTTATCGATGCTGACAATATGACCGCCCGTTCCATCTTCAATATCGGCACGCTGGATAATCCTGGTCATGCGGACAACATTGCTTCGATCAGCCTGAAACAAACCGCTCCGTTCCGTGCACTTCTGCAGATCAACGGTCAGCGACTGAAACAGAAGCAGATCGCTGAATGGCTGGAAGACTGGAGCGATTACCTTTTGGCGTTCGATGCGGAAGGCGGAGCCATGCAAATTTCCCAGGCTGCTCAGGCGGTCCGTCGTATCACTATCCAGCAGGCAACGCAGCAGGATCACGAAGACGGTGATTTCAGCGGTAAAAAATCCCTCATGCAGAGTGTTGAAGCCAGTAGCAAAGACGTTATGCCAGTGGCGTTTGAATTTAAATGCGTACCGTATGAAGGTCTTGGTGAACGCCGTTTCAGCCTGCGTAACAGCTTACTGACAAACGATGAACCATGTTTTGTTCTGCGCATTGTCCAGCTTGAAGCGCAGGAAGAAGCTATTGCCAATGAGTTCCGTGATCTGCTGATCGAGAAATTCGACGGCGACACAGTTGAAACCTTCATCGGTAACTTTAAAGCGTAATTGCTCAGCCTTAATAACCCCGGCAACGGGGTTATTAGTGAAGCGTAATTCCTTTAAATATCGCCATCCGGCGAGGGATTCGTACAACCAAAAATCGCCGCAGGTGCAGCTGCAAAAAATGGAGAAGATTCGATTATGAGTTATATACAAACACTTTCCGGCAAAAAGTTTAATTTCATTAACCCAACTGCCGCCGACGTTGATATTGAAGATATCGCAAACGCTCTATCCAACATTTGTCGCTTTGCTGGCCATCTTCCAGAGTTCTACAGCGTTGCCCAGCATTCTGTCTTAGCGAGCCAAATTGTACCGCCTGAGTTTGCATTTGAAGCCCTGATGCATGATGCAGCTGAAGCGTATTGCCAGGATGTACCGGCACCGCTTAAAGCCCTGCTTCCTGATTATCGCCGTATTGAAGCCCGCGTTGATGGTCTGATTCGTACTGTCTTTGGATTACCGGCAGAAATGTCGCCTGTTGTGAAGTATGCAGACCTCACAATGTTAGCGACCGAACGCCGCGATCTGGAGATTGACGACGGCACCGAATGGCCGTGCCTCAAAGGAATCCCCACCAGCGATATTATCCAGGTCATTCCTCTTCGCCCTGGTCAGGCTTACGGACTGTTCATGACCCGCTTTAACGAACTGATGGAGCTGCGCGCATGCAACAACATATGAAAGTAAAAGAATTGGTCACAGCGGCACACATAGCAGCGTCAGACCTTCCACCAGCAGAGGCACAGTTAATGCGTGAAGTCGCCACCAGACTGGATGTGACCTTTGTTGCCCTAAGTGAAGCTCTGGATCAGCGCGTCACCCTTATGGCAGAGAACGAAATTTTACGCGGGGATAAATCGCAATGAACGAACAAATTAAAGTTAAACACCTCCATTTCTACGGTGCCAGCGATGATCTGCTGGAATGCGGAGGTGCGATCCGCGAGGAGATTGGTTGCTACAACTCTCCAGGCATCTATCACATCAAATCCGCCGAGGGTGAAATGCAGGTTGTCGGTTATTACCTCGACTCCGGGCTGTGGAGCATCGGCATCAGTCAGGTTGCCGAAGATACGCCGCTGCCAGCGTGGCCCGTCACTTACGCCATGCATGAGCGTGGTTACAGTGTCCAGCTCACCATCACTGTGCCGGACGACACCATCCTGGTCTTGCCAGAGGAAGAAGAGTGATGACCACCAGCGAACTTAACAAAGAACGCCTTCAGACAATCGCATCATGGCGCGCCAAATACAGCACGGGGCACAATGTTGTGCTTCCTGCTGAAGAGGCTGAAATGATGGCCCGTGCGTTACTGGCTGTCATGGAGCAGGAACCATTTGGTTTTGTTACTAAAAGATGCGCCGAACACATGCATGATAACGATCACGATGAAAATAACTGGATGTGGTCTATTTCAGCAGTAGTCATTGGATGTGATCCAAAGCTCAAGCACGAGGTGCCAGTTTACCTCTACCCTGCGACATCAATCCGTCTGCTGGCGGCCAAGTGGAGGGGAAGTAGATGAAGATTCGCTGCCTTTTCAGGCTTCACAAATGGGTTTTGTTCAAGAAAGAGCTTCACCCATATCAATCCCTTAACGGGCTGCAGCCAACTATTATTTTCCACTATGGGTGTAATGGCTGCGGCAAGACCAGAACAGAGACCCGTGAAGAGGGTTACTGGCATTCTTTTAAACCATCAGATTTGGAGCACATGTAATGAACCACCTTATGATAGACCTCGAAACCATGGGCAATAAGCCTGCTGCGCCAATTGTCGCGATCGGCGCTGTGTTTTTCGACCCGAAAAGCGGTGAGCTGGGCGCCGAGTTCTATGTGCCCGTCAACTTAGCCAGCGCCATGGATCAGGGTGCTACCCCTGACGGTGACACGATCCTGTGGTGGCTGAAGCAATCAGCGGAGGCTCGCGCTGCTATTTGTACCGACGATACGAGAAGCATTACCTTTGCTCTCTCCGAGTTGAGCTCGTTTATCAGCCGTAACTCCGACAACCCGCGCAACCTGAAAGTCTGGGGCAATGGTGCCAATTTCGACAACGTGATTTTGCGTTCAGCCTACGAACGCGCCGGCCATACATGCCCGTGGCAATTCTGGAACGACAGCGACGTACGCACCATGGTGCTTCTTGGCAAACAGGTTGGTTTCGACCCCAAGCGCAATATGCCATTTGATGGCGTAGCCCACAATGCACTAGCCGATGCCCGCCACCAGGCAAAATATGTGTCAGCAATTTGGCAGCGCCTGCTGCCCACCAGCACTGAAGAATAACCTAAACGCCCGGGTGCAGCCGGGCTATGGAGAATCCATGAATACTCTTTTTTTTCTTATGGCTGAGTTCAACACCCCAAACATTGAACTTTCAGTGGTATGTCAGAAGTATTTCGGCATGAGCCCGGCGACAGCAGAGGCAAAAGCCAATGCGTGTCTGTTGCCTATCCCAACCTATCGCGTAGGAACCTCTCAGAAAGCAAAGCGCTGTATCAATATTCAGGATCTTGCTGAGTATATCGACAAGAGAAGGGAAGAAGGACGAGTTGAGTGGGAGAGAGTTAGAACAGATAAACCGAAAAATAGTTAAAATGGAAAAGATAACAAACCCGCCGAAAGCGGGTTTATTCATATTCCTGAAGCGCAGATAGGATCGCTTTTTTGTGACGCGTAACCATAGTTTTAGAAGCATTAACTGCATTTCGAACCTGTTGCATGCAAGAGTCAGTAATTCGCCCCTTCAAAATCCCACCATAATCTGTGGATATTTGCTCTTTTATAACTTCCAGATCGAACGCTGCGTGCGCCTGAATGCAATTCACAAAGGAATCCCAGTCAAGGAAATCATGATCTTTTTGGTTAACAGCAACCTGACACGCCATCAATGACGCATTTTTCTGGATGAATGGGTTAACTTCAGAGTTTATCAAGAGAACTAGAAGAGGCTCACAGCAAACCACTACCATAAACTTCACTTTGGGAGGGGTAGTAAACTCGCAGTGAAGATACAAAACATCGCCAGGTGATATGCCTCTTTCTCGACTAAAACTAGCCATAAATTCAGGAGGAAAGCTATCACCCAGCATAAGTATCAATATCCGTTATGAAGATAATCCAAAATCATTTCGCTATTTTGAAGCTGGCCGATGATGGATTCAAGTGGCATCTCACCATTTCTATCAGCAGATTCCCATGCAGCATCATGGCTCATGTTTTTGATATCTTCGAAAGACATTTCACCGAGCATCTCGATTGACTTGTCGATACACTCTAAATCGGACTCACTCAGAAAATCTACATCTGGTTGACGACGAGGAACCACATTCATACCTGCGATACAGAATGCCTTACGTACTGAGTCAGTATCACATCCGTTTGGAATGTAGCGGCCGTCACCTCTGGCGATCTTAATGATGTCGTATGTATTACTGGCGACCGGGCCATCTTTCATGGCGTTATACTGATCGCCAGTGATGAGACGACCAAACGCCTCCAGATGGAACCGGTCCGCATAATACAAAATCTTACCAACATGGTAGATGTCAGGAATTGGTGCTTTAGAGGCGACGTACAGAATGGCCTCTAAAGCCTTTTCTGAATCGAATCTAATAGTTAGCATCAAGTTATCCTTCATCAAATGTGACTTTAAAACCTAACAACCGCAGTTGTTTTAAGTAATTTTAATACCTGTGGGCATATCCGGTCAATTTAATACCTGGGCAAATGATGCTCAATGAATAGATATGAATAGAAAAGTTACGACAACAGGTTCCCAATAGAACCCCGTGACACACAAAACCCACCTATTTTACTGAACTATCCGTCCTATCGAGCATCGGCGCAATGGAGAAACGGTGTGCAGGGAAAGCGGTCTGTAATTCTGACGACATGGCGAAGTTTTAAGCATCTGGTGGAAAAGGGGCGCTACTATAGCACAAAGAAAAGCCGGAGGCGCAGCGCCTCCGGTGGACTTTAGAACGTCATGCTCAGCTGAGCCCCGGCGCCCCAGGTTTCGTCCTCGCCGTACAGGCCCATCAGGTCAACATGAACGGTACTGAACGGCGCGAAGCCGACACCGCCGGTAAAGACATTGCTGTCGTTACCCTTCACGTCCGCGCGATAACCCGCACGTACCGCCAGCCAGCTGAGCGGCGTAACCTCGGCACCGACGCCCACGTACTGCGACGTATCTTCGCTCTTGAAGCCTTTGGTTTCCGTCAGATCGCCATCGGCGGTCAGCGTCACCAGGTCGTTGTGCCAGGCGGCGCCGGCGGTCACCAGCGGACGGATCTGATAGGTGTCTTTATAGCTCACCACTTCTCCCGTACGGCCGTTGCGGATACGGATATCTTTGGTGTCGATATCGCGCGACATCAGGTTTTGGCCGCTCACGCCAACGGTCCAGTGTTCGCCGAAATCAGCCGCAATACCGGCATCGACGTTAAAGCCCGTGTCGTCCGTGCGGTAGCGGCTGTCGTTCCACTTGTTACTGTCGTAATCGTAGATTGACGTGGTGTAGTTATAGACCCAGGTTTTTTGCAGCTTTGGCGTAACCCCTACGGAAACCGGGACGCCGCCGAGGTCAAACTGACGGGCAACGGCAACACCATAGTCGGACACAATCGCTGCCCGGCCAGACGCCGTTGAGTTGAGATTTTTAGTGATCTGATCCGTGCCGTTCAGCGCAGCGTCCAGGGCAACACCGGCAGCCACCACTTTGCTTTGTTGAATACCGCGCAGATAATCAATATCTTGCTGATCGATAGACGAGCTCACCCGGCCATGGGCATAGCCTTTCGCCATAAAGGCCACGGAAAGCACATCGTTAGGGATACTCACGGCAAGCCCTGCACCTGCCGTCGCGCGTGCGGTTTTACCCTTGAGATAGTCCAGCTCATCGGCCAGATCTTTGGCCGCGCCCTGGAACTGATTAATGGAACCTAACGGATTGGTGATAATGTCTCTTGGGGTGAGGTCGTCAACCACATCTTTATAGTGATTGATTTTGTCGTTGATGGTATCTATCTCGTCCTGAAGATTGTCCTCATCCGTCACCTGTACCCCAACGGACGGCAAAATGACCGTCACATCATCGTCCGGTTTTGCCTTTGCCAGCAACGCGGGGTTGATTAACGCCCCGCTACCATAGCTCCCAGCCGCAACGCCGGTACCACCCATTGCGTCACTCCGTGATTCTGTCCAGGTATTGGCTGCTCCCGCCTGATTTGCCATAAACAAGGAAACAGCGATACTAACCACCGAAAATTTAAAATTTTTTTTCACAGTATGCCCGTTATAGTCTGTTATGAAATAACCCCTGTCTGTTATCACCCAAACAGGAACGAACTATTGCTGTGAATAAGTAGTAAAAGACCCGCTATTTCTATCCCTAAGTAAAACTCCCTTACGGCCTGTTGTATTTTGTGACGGCCCTCAATATTTATAGAAGAGGAAATTATTTTTTCCCAGGTTCCCCATCATGCGGCCCAAAAAACTGGGGCGGGTGGTCTACCCAGCGATCCTCACGGGTAGCGGCATACACGGGGTTGAGCGGATAGTAGATGCGGTTGTGCTTCTTATTGGCCTCGCCAACGACCAGTAACCGCACCTCTTCGTCCGTGTTGTTGATAAAGGTGTGGCAGATACCGGTTCCGGCAGGAAACCCCACGCTGTCGCCCGGTTCAAGTTTCCATAAATAGCCATTAACCCACGCTTCTGGATGACCTTCGAGCACGTAAATGAACTCTTCTTCATCGCTTTCCGCATGCGGATAGGACGTTCTGCGCCCGGGCGGTAAACGCTCATGATGAATACCAATGCGCCCGAGCCCAAGCTTGCGAGCCAACGGGGCGCCGATAGAAAAACGCTCATCGCTATCTGGATAGGTCGAATCATCCGCGCCTTCAACGTCGCGCCAGTGCCGAATACAGTCAGGTTTTTTCATTGTTTATTTCCCGTTTTGCAATGGGTCAGGTATAGCACAGACTGGCGGATCTCGGCGTTTTTACCAGAACATGATAAAGTGAGGGTTTTCCGTCCTATAACATTCGGGGTGCTAAATGGATAAGTCCACAAAAGAGCTGTTAGCGCAGGCCGAAAAGCTGTGTGCGCAACGCAATGTGCGCCTGACTCCGCAGCGCCTTGAAGTCTTACGTCTGATGAGCCTGCAGCAGGGTGCCATCAGCGCCTACGATCTGCTGGACCTGCTCCGCGAAAGCGAGCCGCAGGCGAAACCTCCGACCGTGTATCGCGCCCTGGATTTCCTGCTGGAACAAGGATTCGTGCACAAAGTTGAGTCCACAAACAGCTATGTGTTGTGCCATCTGTTCGATCAGCCCACCCACACATCGGCGATGTTTATCTGTGACCGCTGCGGCGTGGTGAAAGAAGAAGCCGCGGAGGGCGTGGAAGATATTATGCATACGCTGGCAGCGAAAATGGGTTTTGCCCTGCGTCATAACGTGATTGAAGCGCACGGGCTGTGCTCTGCCTGCGTGGAAGTGGAAGCCTGCCGTCATCAGGACGCGTGTCAGCACGACCACTCTATTCTTGTGAAGAAAAAACCGCGTTAACGGCAAAAGAAAAGGCGGCTCATGGCCGCCCTCAGGGTGTACTTCCTTGTACTTGCGGGTATAGCCCGGTTACCAGCGGTAGTCGTTGTGTTTTTCCCAGTCGCCTACTTCTTTTTCCGCCTGGTCTTTCGCGTAGCCGTAACGTTCCTGAATTTTACCGACAAGCTGATCGCGTTTACCTTCAATGACGGTCATATCGTCATCAGTCAGCTTACCCCACTGTTCTTTCGCTTTACCTTTGAACTGCTTCCAGTTGCCGCCGATTTCGTCTTTATTCATCATCGTGTCCTCTTAGTTAAGCGTCGGGTCGTAACGTCCGTTACGTTCTTTTCTGCTGGACGTGATAATTATTGTAGTTAAGGATTCGGCAGTTGATTTCATATTCGGAATCTTTAACCGTCACGATATATCGTGACGTGAAGGGAACCAGGTATCGTTTTGCCAGTGGCGGTGCCAGATAAAAGCCAGCGATATCCCTCTCAGCGAGAGGAAAACGGCCAGGGCCAGCCACAAACCGTGATTACCCAGCCAGGGAAGCGTCAGCAGCGTCAGACCAAACCCGGCCGCCGCGACCGCCATGCTGTTGCGCATTTCCGCTCCGCGAGTCGCACCAATAAACATGCCGTCCAGCAGATAACACCAGACGCCGACCACCGGTAAGATGACTTGCCAGATGAGATAGTGACTCGCCAGCTCGCGCAGCGCAGGGATAGACGTAAGCAATGCGACGATTTGCTCACCAAAGCAGGCGTAAACCAGGCCGAACGCCAGCGCCACCAGCCCAGACTGGCGGCAGGCTGCCCGCCAGACGTCCCGCAGCTGCCCGCTTTCGCGCGCGCCGTACGCCTGCCCGGAATGCGCTTCTACCGCATAGGCAAAACCGTCCAGCGCGTAGGCGGTAAAGGTCAGTAACGTCATCAATACCGCGTTGACCGCGACGATTTCTGGCCCCAGTCGCGCCCCGAAAACCGTCAGCGCGCCGAAGCAGAGCTGAAGCAGCAGCGAGCGCAGCATGATGTCACGATTGAGCGCCAGCAGCCTACGGATATTGCCGCACCATGCGGTTTTGAGCAGCGCCAGGGAGATGCCGCGCATCGCCAGCACGCGCCAGACCATCCACAGGCCAATAATAAAGGTTCCGTACTCGGCAATCGCCGTCGCCAGCGCCGCGCCCTGCACGTTCATATGCAGGCCCATTACCAGCCAGACATCCAGCACAATGTTAAGAAGGTTGCCTACCACCAGCAAAATCACTGGCGCACGGGCGTACTGAACGCCCAGTAGCCACCCCAGCAGAACCAGGTTTGCCAGCGAGGCGGGCGCGCTGAGCCAGCGGATTTCAAGGAAACGTCGCGCCTGAGCCAGTACCGCCTCGCTGCCGCCGACAACATGGAGCGCAAGGTCGATCAGGGGCGTACGAAATAAAACGATTAACGCCCCCGCACCGAGCGCAAGGATCAGCGGCTGGACCAGCGCGCGCGCCAGACGCAGCGGATCTTTTGCACCATAAGCCTGGGCCGTGAGCCCGGTGGTGCTCATGCGCAAAAAGAGCAGCAGCATAAACAGGAAGCTGGTTGCCGTCGCGCCAATCGCCACGCCGCCAAGATAAACAGGCGAATCAAGGTGACCAATAACGGCAGTATCGACCAGACCCAGCAAGGGCACGGTAATATTGGAGAAAATCATCGGCAGAGCAAGACGCCACAATGCCTTATCGGATGCCGTCAGCAGTGACATGAAAAATACCGGGAGTCGAGAATGAAGCAGGCTACAGCGGCGCCATAGCCTGTCAGGAAGAGGTTACAGCCATTCGCCGTTGCGAATGACCCCAACCGCCAGTCCTTCGATAGAGAAGTTGTGTTCGCGGAGATCGACCACAATCGGGGAGAACTCGTTGTTTTCAGGCAGTAGCTGAACGGTGTTCCCCTGTTTTTTCAGACGCTTGACGGTGACTTCATCATCAATGCGCGCGACAACCACCTGACCGTTACGCACATCCTGCGTTTTGTGCACCGCAAGCAGATCGCCGTCAAGAATACCGATGTCTTTCATCGACATACCGCTGACGCGCAGCAGGAAATCAGCGCTCGGTTTGAACATGCCAGGATCGACCTGGTAGTGGCCTTCAATATGCTGCTGTGCCAGTAAAGGCTCACCAGCAGCAACACGGCCTATCAGCGGAATGCCCGTCTCTTCTTCCACCAGCAGGCGGATACCGCGTGACGCGCCTGAAACAATCTCAATCACGCCTTTACGCGCCAGCGCTTTCAGGTGTTCTTCAGCAGCATTCGGAGAACGGAAGCCCAGACGCTGCGCGATTTCCGCACGCGTGGGTGGCATACCCGTCTGGCCGATATGATCCCGGATGAGATCAAACACCTCTTGCTGCCTGGTCGTTAACGCTTTCATTCCGCCCCCTGGGTGTATATACAGTTATGCTGTGAGTATATACAGTCAAAGGCGATTTTGGAACCAAAAACTGCACAAAAAACCAGGGACTTAATTATTCCTCGAGGCTCATCGGAAATGTGACCAAAGCAGCGTGACCCAGGTGATAACGGCAGTGATAATCGCCAGCAACACGGCAGCAGAGCCCATGTCTTTTGCGCGGCCAGAAAGCTCGTGGAAATCTGAACCAATGCGATCAACAACGGCCTCAATAGCGCTATTAAGAATTTCCACTATCATCACCAGAAGTACGGAACCGATAAGAAGTACGCGGGTAATTGCATCAACATCAAGGAAACAGGCGATGATCACCGCGATGATTGCGGCGACGCCCTCCTGGCGAAAGGCAGCTTCGTTGATCCACGCGGCACGGAAACCTTTCCATGAATAGCCGGCGGCTTTGATGATACGCGTTAACCCAGTGGTATTATTGGCCATTAAAAGAACCTTTTATGAAAAAAAGCGTCAGTAACAGGAACTGTAGCGCGTTTCGCTACAGCCTGAAGTATGACGGGTAACAACAGAAATTTTGCGCGCTTTCTGTTATCCTTGCGCCGCAATTGCATTATTAACCAGAGGCTTTACATCGTTTATGTCCGGCTGGCCACGAATTTACTACAAATTACTTAATTTACCATTAAGCATCCTGGTAAAAAGCAAGTCTATCCCAGCAGAACCCGCGCTGGAATTGGGGCTCGATACCTCGCGTCCTATTATGTACGTTTTGCCTTATAACTCGAAGGCAGACTTACTGACGCTTCGCGCCCAGTGTCTGGCGCATGACTTACCTGACCCGCTTGAACCGCTTGAAGTTGACGGTACGCTGCTGCCGCGCTACGTGTTCATTCACGGTGGACCGCGCGTGTTTACCTACTACACGCCAAAAGAAGAGTCCATCAAGCTGTTCCACGACTATCTCGACCTGCACCGCAGCAACCCCGATCTGGATGTACAGATGGTGCCGGTATCGGTGATGTTTGGTCGTCGTCCGGGCCGTGAAAAAGGTGAAGAGAATCCGCCGCTGCGCATGCTTAACGGCATCCAGAAGTTCTTCGCGGTCTCCTGGCTGGGACGCGACAGCTTTGTGCGTTTCTCCCCTTCCGTTTCGCTGCGTCGAATGGCGGACGAGCACGGTACCGACAAGATCATCGCGCAAAAACTGGCGCGCGTGGCGCGTATGCACTTCGCCCGCCAGCGCCTGGCTGCCGTAGGGCCGCGTCTCCCGGCGCGTCAGGATCTGTTCAGCAAGCTGTTGGCCTCCAAAGCGATTGCTCGCGCCGTTGAAGACGAAGCGCGCAGCAAGAAAATATCGCATGAGAAAGCCCAGCAGAACGCCATTGCGCTGATGGAAGAGATTGCAGCGAACTTCTCTTACGAGATGATTCGCCTGTCCGATCGTATTCTCGGCTTTACCTGGAACCGTCTCTACCAGGGCATCAACGTTCATAACGCCGAGCGCGTACGCCAGCTGGCGCACGATGGCCATGAGATTGTCTATGTTCCCTGCCACCGCAGCCACATGGACTACCTGCTTCTTTCCTACGTGCTCTATCACCAGGGGCTGGTACCGCCGCACATTGCTGCCGGTATCAACCTGAATTTCTGGCCAGCAGGTCCGATTTTCCGCCGTCTGGGCGCGTTCTTTATCCGTCGCACCTTCAAGGGCAACAAGCTCTACTCCACCGTGTTCCGCGAATATCTGGGCGAGCTGTTCAGCCGCGGCTATTCCGTTGAGTACTTCGTGGAGGGCGGTCGTTCCCGTACCGGACGTCTGCTCGATCCGAAGACCGGCACGCTGTCGATGACCATTCAGGCGATGCTGCGCGGAGGAACCCGTCCAATCACGCTGGTGCCAATCTACATTGGCTATGAGCACGTGATGGAAGTGGGCACGTACGCCAAAGAACTGCGCGGTGCGACCAAAGAGAAAGAGAGCCTGCCGCAGATGCTGCGCGGCTTGAGCAAGCTACGCAATCTCGGTCAGGGCTACGTGAACTTCGGCGAACCGATGCCGCTGATGACGTATCTGAACCATCACGTTCCCGAGTGGCGTGAGTCCATCGATCCTATCGAAGCGATTCGTCCGGCCTGGCTGACGCCAACGGTCAACGGCATCGCGTCCGAGCTGATGGTGCGCATTAACAACGCCGGTGCGGCTAACGCCATGAACCTGTGCTGTACGGCGCTTCTGGCTTCGCGTCAGCGCTCGCTGACCCGCGAACAGCTCACGGAGCAGCTGGATTGCTATCTGGACATGATGCGCAACGTGCCGTATTCCGTTGATTCAACCGTGCCTTCTGCTACCGCCAGTGAGCTTATCGATCACGCGCTGCAGATGAACAAGTTTGAAGTCGAAAAGGACACGATCGGCGACATCATCATTCTGCCGCGCGAGCAGGCAGTGCTGATGACCTACTACCGCAACAATATCACCCATATGCTGATGCTGCCGTCGCTCATGGCGGCTATCATCACCCAGCACCGCAGTATTTCGCGTCAGGAGCTATTGCGTCACGTTGAGACGCTCTATCCGATGCTGAAAGCGGAACTGTTCCTGCGCTGGAGCAAGGATGAGCTGGCGGGCGAACTGGACAAACTGACGGAAGAGCTGCGTCGTCAGGGGCTGATCGCCGTTTCAAACGACGAGCTGCACATCAATCCGTCGCGTTCCCGTACCCTGCAACTGCTGGCGGCCGGCGCGCGCGAAACGCTGCAGCGCTACGCCATTACGTTCTGGCTGCTGAGTGCGAACCCGTCTATTAACCGCGGTACGCTGGAGAAAGAGAGCCGGACGCTGGCACAGCGCCTGTCCGTTCTGCACGGCATTAACGCCCCGGAGTTCTTCGACAAAGCGGTCTTCAGCTCTCTGGTCCTGACGCTGCGTGACGAAGGCTACATCAGCGATACGGGCGATGCCGAGCCGGAAGAGACGCTGAAGGTGTACCAGATGCTGGCAGAACTGATCACCTCGGATGTGCGTTTGACGATTGAGAGCGCGACGCAGGGCGAGTGATGTGAAAAAGCCGGGTGGTGGCTTCACCTGACCCGGCCTGGCGTTCTGCATAATATAAAGGCCCGGTAAGCGCTAACGCTACCGGGCCTTATTTTTGAGCCTTGTTAAATCACCGCATTCAGCTCAGCAACGTAAAGGCTATCATCCCGACAATCGCACCCGTCGTGCCGAGGATGGTTTCCATCAGCGTCCAGGTTTTAAGGGTTTGCGCTTCGGTAGCGCCGGTAAATTTCCCGAACAGCCAGAAGCCCGCGTCGTTAACGTGAGAGACCACAATCGAACCGCCCGCGATACAGATAGACAGCGCGGCCATCTGCGCACCGGAGTAGTTCAGCTGTTCAATCACCGGCATCACCAGACCCACGGCGGTTAAGCACGCCACGGTTGCGGAACCCTGGATGATACGCACCGCCGCAGCCAGTACGAAGCAGGTGACCGCAATCGGCAGGCCCATCCCGGTCAGCGCTTCGCCCAGAGCCGGGCCCACGCCGGAATCCACCAGCACCTGCTTGAACACGCCACCGGCGCCGATCACCAGCAGGATAATACCCGCGGGCTGCAGCGCGGCACCGCAGATCTCCATCACCCGGTCTTTTGGCATTCCCTGCCGCATCGCCAGGCCGTAAATCGCCACCAGACAGGCCACCAGAATCGCCGTGAACGGGTGGCCGATGAACTCGAACCATTCGTAGGCGCTGGAGCCCACCGGCACAAAGCGCGCGGCGATGGTTTTCAGACCCACGAGAACCAGCGGGAGCAGGATCAGCGACAGGCTGAAGCCGAAGGACGGCATTTTGCCCTCGCCCAGGTGCGGCTCGGTGATGTCGTCCGGAATATGCAGCTCAACGTAACGACTGATGAAGTTGCCCCACAGCGGACCGGCAATAATCATCCCCGGGATTGCCGCGCACAGGCCAATCAGGATCATCCAGCCAAAGTCAGCGTGCATCTGAGACGCCAGCAGCATCGGCGCAGGCCCCGGCAGCAGAAACGCTGCGGCCGCCGCTACGCCCGCAAACAGCGGAATAACCAGCTTCACGAGGTTAGTGCCGGTATGGCGCGCCATGGAGAACGCGACGCTTATCAGCAGCACAACGGCCACTTCGAAGAACAGCGGCAGCGCGCAAATCAGGCCAGCCAGGCCAATCGCGTAGTGCGCGCGGCTGTGGCCAAAGGATTTCAGCATCTTGACGGCAATCTGGTCGACCGCGCCCGTCTCGTGCAAAATCTTGCCAAACATCGCGCCAAGGGCGACCACAATCGCCAGGAAGCCCAGCGTGCCCCCCATCCCTTTTTCCATCGTCGCGGCGATCTTGTCGAGCGGCATACCGGAAAAGAGACCTGCACCAATAGAAACCACCATCAAAGCAACAAAAGCGTGCATACGCGCCTTCATCACTAAAAACAGCAGCAGCAATACGGAACCCACTGCTGTCAAAACTAGCGTTAATGTACTCAAAACTTACTGCCTTTTATTAATGACCTCGATGGTGCTGGCAACAACACCCTCCAGTGACTGATCGATATCAACCACTAAGACGTCTTTCTCGTCTTCACCCGGCTCCTGCAGCGCTTCGAACTGCGTCACCAGCATCTGAGTTTTGAAGAAGTGACCTTTACGCGCCTTCAGACGGCTTTCAATCACCTCGAAATCCCCTTTCAGATAGATAAAAGAGAGGTTCGGGTTACCGTCGCGCAGCAGGTCGCGGTAGGTTTTTTTCAGCGCAGAGCAGACGATCAGGGAGACTTTGTTGGTACGCTGCATAGCGAACGCGGCGTCATTCAGCGCCTGCAACCACGGTTTGCGGTCGTCGTCGTTCAGCGGCTCGCCGGAGGCCATTTTCATGATGTTGCTGCGCGGATGGAGGAAGTCGCCATCAAGGAACGCAGCCTGGAGTTGATGCGCCACTTCGCTGGCTACGGCTGATTTCCCGCTACCGGAAACGCCCATCAGGACGTAGACGTGGTGATCGTGATTAGTCGTGCTCAAAGGGTGTCCCTCAGTCAATTGTTACGGGTAACAGTTATCGGTAACATTGTCCTGCCGGGGCAAAAGAGAAGCAATATCCAAACGTGCGCGAAGTGAATAAGTGTGAGCTACTTCAAATTTGTCAGTTCAAATAGATCCACCCGGTGACAAGGTGAAACCTAAATCTAACATTTTTGGGGTAACCGTCTCGCCACGAATGCGCGCCAGCAGGCGTTCTGCGCCAATGCGGCCCATACGTTCACGCGGGGTCAGGACGCTCGCCAGACGCGGCTCCATCACCTGGCCGATGTCGTGGCCGTGGAAACCGGCAATTGCCATATCATCCGGGATCTTGAGCCCCAGACGCTGGCACTCAAACGCCGCGCCGACCGCAAGGTCATCGTTGGTGCAGAAAATACCGTCCAGTTGCGGATACTCGCGTCGTGCCTGACGCATCAGCTCAATACCCGACGTATAGGAAGAGGACTGCTCCACCATCACGCTGTAGGGGGTTAAGTTCGCGTCGAGCATCGCCTGCTCGTATCCCTTCTGTTTGATGATAGTACGTTCATCAAGACGCGCACCCAGATAGGCGATATGACGATGCCCACGGGCAATGATGGCCGCCGTCATCTGGCGCGCCGCTTCGAAGTTATCGAACCCCACGGCGATATCGAGGCACGGCGACTGGCTGTCCATCAGCTCCACCACCGGGATACCGGCCACTTCGATCATTTTGAGCGTGCGGGCAGTGTGGGTACGTTCGGTTAAAATCAGGCCGTCGATGTTCCAGGAAAGCATCGATTCAAGACGTTCTTCTTCCAGCTCCGGCTTGTACCCGTAGTGGGCGAGCATGGTCTGATAGCCAAAAGCATCAGTGACGCTTTCAATGCCGCGCAAAACTTCGGCGAAAACCTGGTTGGTCAGGGAAGGAAGCAGGACGCCCACCGCACGGCTGGTCGCATTGGAGAGAATATCGGGCGCGCGGTTGGGGATATAACCCAGTTCATCAAGGGCAGCGGCAATCTTGCCACGTAACGCCACGGAAACCTGCTCCGGGTTACGTAAAAAACGGCTGACCGTCATTTTGGTCACACCGACGCGATCGGCGACATCCTGAAGTACGGGGCGTTTCTTTTTCATCGTCCTGAGAAATCTTGAAGTGAGAGATTTGCTCAGTTTATCACGGACAAAGCCCATCCTTCCCCTGTCAAAGGGAAGGATGGGCATTTATTTATGATTTATTACACCGGCGGCAGGTCAAACAGCAGAATTTCACTTTCGCTGTCGGCATGCACGGAGAGCGCCTGCTCATCCCAGACGGCCAGGCCATCGGCGGTTGTCGCTTTGGTGCCGTTGATGGACACTTCTCCTTTCACCACCTGGATCCAGACGCGGCGGTTGGCGGCAATCTGATGGACAGACTGTTCGTCTTTCGCCAGCGCCCAGCGGTACAGCTCCATATCCTGATGCACCTTCAGGGAACCTTCACGCGCATCCGGGGACAGCACCAGCTGTTTGCCCTGTTTTGCGTCGAAGCGGCGCTGCTCGTAGCGCGGCGTGATGCCGGTCTCTTCTGGAATGATCCAGATTTGATACAGGTGCAGTTTTTCCGTTTTGCTCGGGTTGTACTCGGAGTGACGCACCCCGGTACCCGCGCTCATAATCTGGAACTCGCCCGCCGGAACCTGCTCTTTGTTGCCCATGCTGTCCTGGTGCTCAACCGCCCCTTCCAGCACATAGGTCAGGATTTCCATGTCTTTGTGCGGGTGGGTACCGAAGCCCTGGCCTGCATCAATCACGTCGTCGTTAATCACGCGCAGCGCGGAGAAGCCCATGAAGTTTGGGTCGTAGTAGTCGGCAAACGAGAATGAATGCCATGAGTCCAGCCAGCCATGATTCGCGTGACCACGTTCGTTTGCTTTGCGTAAGTAGATCATTGTTTTCACCCTCAGTTCGTTTCGATGGAGTAAGTGTGGACGCAAACCGCCTGGGATCATAGAGGGTGAAAATTGACTCCTCTGTTCAAAAATTATGAACAAGCGCAGAGGAGCCGTTTTTGCTTATTTCGCGAGGGTTACCGTGGCAGGAGAAGCCTGCTCGAAGGCCCGTTCGAGGATTTCCAGGTTGGTCAGAACGTCAGTTTCCTTGACGTAATTCGGCGCGCCGTTTGTGAGAGTTTCATACAGCGCATCGTAGACGCGGCCATAGTCACCGGTTTCCGGCTTCAACTCTTCCCTGACCGTCACGCCCTCATCGTTTACGTACTCCAGCACGCCCAAGGAATCATCCGCCGCAAAGCCCGGCTCACCTGGCATGATGTTGGCCTTCAGGCTGGTCTCCTGCTGGTCGATGCCGTACTTGATGAACGAGCCGCGGGTGCCGTGAACGATAAATTTCGGATAGTCGATTTTCACCAGATGGCTGGTTTTGACGATGGCTTTCAGGTCGCCGTAGAACAGCTGCGCTTCAAAAGTGTCGTCCGGGTTGGCTTTATTACGCAGGCTGCGGATGTCGTATGCGACATGATCCGGTCGGCCAAACAGGGAGATGATCTGGTCCATGGTATGCACGCCCAGGCCATAGAACGAGCCGTCCTGCGGCAGGCCGGGTTGGGTTTCCGCTACCGGACGGTAGTAATCGAAGTGGCTTTCAATTTCCACAATGTCGCCCAGCCTGCCGCTTTCAATCGCCTTTTTCGCCGTCAGGAAGCAGCTGTCAAAGCGACGGTTCTGATACGGCGTAACGGTCAGGCCTTTGCTTTTCGCCAGCGCGAACAGCTCTTTTGCTTCGGCGATGGTCGGGGTGAACGGTTTTTCCACCAGCACGTTTTTGCCCGCTTCCAGCGCGCGTTTCGCATAGTCAAAATGGCTGTCGGCGTGGGTGCAGACGACAACCAGTTTGACCTGCGGGTCGTTAAGTACTTCATCAAGATCGCTGGTGAAATGGATATGGGAATACTGCGGGGATTGCTCTTCCGGCTTCGCGCGGCGGCGGAAGATGTGCGCGACGTGCCAGCTGTCTTTACGGTTGAGAACATACGGCAGGTGGTAGCGGGTCGTACTTTTACCAAATCCAATAAATGCGCAATGTAGTGTCATGGCTCAGTCCTTTTGGAAGGTTACTGAGTCTAACCATAACAAAAAAAAAGCCAGCTAAAAGCTGGCTAAAGTAATACTGGAAGCAATGTGAGCAATGTCGTGCTTTCAGGTTCCCGTAGCGGTCTTCCTGAATGCAGAGCAATAATAATCATTCTCATTCGCACTTGTCCAATACTTTTTGCAAAAAATAGCGGTTGACTCAAATTTTAAAGTCATTGATGTTGAAAGGGACGTTTAACTGACTGAGGAATAAGGAATGAGTGAGATAGTGATACGCCATGCGGAACCGAAAGATTATGACGCCATTCGTCAGATCCACGCCCAGCCAGAGGTGTACCACAACACGCTACAGGTTCCTCATCCCTCTGAGCAAATGTGGCAAGAACGGCTATCCGACCAGCCCGGCATCAAGCAGCTCGTCGCCTGCATAAACGGTCATGTAGCTGGCCATCTGTGCATCGTCGTCGCGCAACGCCCGCGCCGCAGCCATGTGGCTGATTTTGGGATTTGTGTCGGCGCGCAGTGGCAAAACCGGGGCGTTGCCAGCGCTCTTATGCGCACCATGATTGATATGTGCGATAACTGGCTGCGCGTTGACCGCATTGAGCTGACGGTATTTGTCGATAACGAACCGGCAATTGCGGTGTACAAAAAACACGGGTTCGAAATTGAAGGCACCGGCAAACGCTATGCCCTGCGCAACGGCGAGTATGTAGATGCGTATTATATGGCGCGAATGAAGTAGTTTGTTGCCCTCACCCTAACCCTCTCCCACAGGGAGAGGGAATGAAAAACGTAGACCGGGTAAGGCGAAGCCGCCACCCGGCAAACCATTAATACCCCGCCGATAAATCATCCACCGACCGCGGGTCCGACGCGCCAAACAGCGCCCCGTCCGGCCCGACCATAATACTCTGGGTGCTACCCATCGCCTCCTTCACCGCCACCTTCTGCCCGCGCTGTTCAAGCAGCTTAATGGTGTCCGGGCTAAAGCCCTTCTCCACGCGCAGCTCGTCCGGCAGCCACTGGTGGTGGAAACGCGGAGCGTTGGTCGCTTCGGCGACGTTCATGCCAAAGTCGATGCTGTTCACCACCATCTGCAGCACGGTAGTGATAATACGGCTGCCGCCAGGGCTGCCGGTTACCAGCCAGGTTTTCCCGTCTTTCACGACAATGGTGGGCGACATAGACGACAGCGGACGTTTCTTCGGCCCTACCGCATTCGCATCGCCGCCCACCAGCCCGTAGACGTTCGGCACGCCCGGTTTGGCAGAGAAGTCATCCATCTCGTTGTTCAGCAGAATGCCGCTGTTGCCCGCCACAATCCCGGTGCCGAAGGTGGTGTTGAGCGTGTACGTCACCGCCACCGCGTTACCGTCTTTATCCACCACCGAGAAGTGAGTGGTCTGGTTGCTTTCGTACGGCGCCAGCTTGCCGGGACGGATCTCGCTCGACGGTTTGGCCTTGTTGATGTCGATCTGATCGGCAATGGATTTGGCATACGCCTTGTTGGTCAGCGCCTGCCACGGCACCTTCACGAAGTCCGGATCGCCGAGATATTCCGACCGGTCGGCGTAGGCGCGTTTTTCCGCTTCCGCCATCACCTGCATGGCGTCCGCGCTGCCGAAGCCGAACTTGTGCATGTCGAAGTTTTCAAGAATATTGAGGATCTGCACGATGTGGATCCCACCGGAGGACGGCGGCGGCATGGAGAAGACCTCGTATCCGCGATAGGTGCCGCTAATCGGCTCGCGCTCCACCGCCTTGTATTCCGCCAGATCCGCTTTGGTGATGAGCCCGCCGTTCTTCTTCATCTCTTCGGCAATCTGGTCGGCAATTGCCCCTTTGTAGAAGGCGTCCGGACCGTGCTCCGCAATCAGCTCCAGGCTTTTGGCGAGGTTCTTCTGCACCAGCCTGTCGCCCTTCTTCAGCGGCTCACCGTCTTTCCAGAAGATGGCCTTGCTGTTTTCGTGATTCGGAATGACTTCGCTGCCGTAGGTCTTGAGGTCGTCCGCCAGCGCATCGTTTACCACAAAGCCGTCGCGCGCCAGCTTGATGGCTGGCTGCACCACCTTGTTCAGCGGCATCGTGCCGTATTTCACCAGCGCCAGCGAGAAGCCCGCAACGGTGCCCGGCGTGCCGGTGGCGAGATGCGAGGTCAGGGATTTTTTGCTGTCAGGGTTACCCTGGTCGTCGAGGAACATATCGCGGGACGCCTGGGAAGGCGCCATCTCGCGGAAGTCGATGGCCGTCGTTTTGCCGTCTTTGGTGCGCAGCATCATAAAGCCGCCGCCGCCCAGGTTCCCCGCCTGCGGATGCGTTACCGCCAGCGCATAGCCGACGGCGACCGCTGCATCCACCGCGTTACCGCCCTGCCTGAGAATATCGACGCCCACTTTTGTTGCCAGCGCATCCACTGACGCCACCATGCCATGGGTTGCCCGCACGGGATGAAAAACATCTTCCTCCACGCCGTAAGAGACCGGAGGCGCCGCTGGCGGGTTGGCCGCCACGCTAAATGTACCGCCTGCCATCAGCGCGGCGATGGCGACCCAGCGCAAAAACGTTGGTTTCATCATTATTGTTCTCCAGGTGATAGGGTCCATATTCCCCGCTTAAGCCTGGTTCACAACTCCTAAAAAATCATCGTCATGGTGAAATCAGGGTAAACTTAAGAGAGACCTCAAAAGGAGGAAATGACAATGAAACGCTTATTGATTCTTACGGCGCTGATCCCGTTTGCCGCGCTCGCACAGCCGCTTAACACCATGAACAACCCGAACCAGCAGGGTTACGTTATCCCGAGCCAGCAGCGCATGCAGACGGAGATGATGAGCCAGCAACAGCAGCAGAAAGGGATGCTTAACCAGCAGCTTAAAACGCAGACCCAGATGCAGCAGCAAAGCCTGCAAAATCAGATGAACGCCAACACCCAGCGCGTGCAGCAGGGGCAGATGCGCGAGCAGCCGCTGCCGAATAAAAACGGCGGGATGTTAGGGGGAATGACGTCGTCAGGCAGCGGACAGCAGCACATGCTGCCGCCGCAGTCGAATGGCAGTATGCTTAATCCGCAGAACTAAAGTTCGGGCCGATCAGGTCGATTGCATCGGTACAGATGCTGTCCACGCCCCAGCGCAGCAGTTCGGCTGCGCGCTGGGGTTTGTTAACCGTGTAGACCAGAATATGCAGACCCGCGTCCTTCAGCATCTTCACCCGCGCCTCATCCAGCAGCCTGTGGTTGAGATGGATAGAGACGCACGCTAAGCGTCCCGTCAGCTCGCGCCAGTCCTCGCGCCACTCGTCAAGCAGCAGCCCGCGCGGTAGCTCCGGTACGGCCGCCTGTGCGGCCTCCAACGCATCGATTTCAAATGATGACAGCAGCGGCGCGGTCATCCCTTCCCACAGCTCGCGCGCGGCCAGGGCAATGACTTTGCCCGTCAGCGGCCCGGTGCCGGTGGTCGGTTTGATTTCGATATTGGCCATCATGCCGTGCTGGCGACAGCGATCGGCCACTTCCGCCAGCAGCGGCAGCGGTTCGCCTTTGAATTCGCCGCTGTACCAGCTTCCTGCGTCCACCTTCAGCAGATCGCGCCACGGCAGTTCACCCGCCACGCCCCAGCCGTTGCTGGTGCGTTCGAGATTATCGTCATGCAGCAGGAAAATTTCGCCGTCTTTCGACAGCTTGGCGTCGAACTCGATCATCGTGTGACCGTAGCGCGCGCCGACGTCAATTGCCGCCAGGGTGTTCTCCGGCGCCAGCTTACCGCCGCCCCGGTGGGCGACGACGTGGGGATAAGGCCAGTTGCTCATACTCGTTGTCCTGTTTCACCGTCAAACAGGTGCAGATGGTTTTCCGGCAGGTGCAGCCACAGCGTGCTGCCTGCTTTCGGACGCTCCTGATGCGCCAGGCGCACCACCATTTTTTGTTCGCCCCAGCGCCCGTGCGCCAGGTTATCTGCACCCAACATCTCCAGCGTGTCCATCACCAGCGGCACGCCGCCGTCCGCCTGAGAGGTTAAAACGATATGCTCCGGGCGGATACCGAGCGTCATCTTACGCCCGGCGTAGCCACGATAGTACCAGTTGATCGGCAACGCCATCCCGCTTTCCAGCTCAAAATGCGTGCCCGCGCTGCTGATACGCCCTTCGAGCAGGTTCATTGCCGGGCTGCCGATAAAGCTCGCCACAAAGCGGGTGGCCGGTTTCTCGTACACTTCCACCGGGGTGCCAATCTGCTCGGCGATGCCTTTGTTCATCACCATTACGCGCTGGGCGAGGGTCATGGCTTCGACCTGATCGTGGGTCACGTACAGAGAGGTGGTTTTCAGACGACGGTGCAGCTGCTGCAGCTCAAGACGCATCTGTACGCGCAGTTTGGCGTCGAGGTTAGACAGCGGCTCGTCGAACAGGAATACCGCCGGATCGCGCACGATGGCGCGCCCCATCGCCACGCGCTGGCGCTGGCCGCCGGAAAGCTCGCGCGGGCGGCGCTTCAGCAGGCCGTCCAGCTCGAGAATGCGCGCCGCCTCCTTCACCCGCTCGTCGATATGGCCTTTGCCCATGCCGCGGATTTTCAGCCCCCAGGCCATGTTCTCTTCCACGCTCATGTGCGGATAGAGGGCGTAGTTCTGGAACACCATCGCAATGCCTCTGTCTTTCGGCTCCATCTCGGTGACGCGCTGGCGGTCAATCCAGATATCCCCGGAGGTCACGCGCTCCAGCCCCGCCACCATGCGCAGCAGGGTGGATTTGCCGCAGCCGGACGGGCCAACCATCACGATAAATTCCCCGTCCGCCACGTCGAGCGTCAGCGGCTGAATCACCTGGGTTTTGCCGTCCCAGCTTTTGGTTACTGCCTGAAGTTTTAAACCTGCCATCTTATTTCTCGCTATCGACCAGGCCGCGGACAAACGCACGCTGCATGGCTAAAACAATGACTACGGGTGGGATAAGGGTGAGCAGCATCGCCGCCATCACCTGGTTCCAGAGGGTGGTGCCTTCGCCGGTGGCGATCATGCCTTTGATACCCGCCACGGCGGTGCCGAGGTTGACGTCCTGAATAATCAGCAGCGGCCACAGGTACTGGTTCCAGCCGTAGATAAAGGTGATCACAAACAGCGCCGCAAGGTTGGTTTTCGACAGCGGCAGCACGATGTCGCGGAAGAAGCGCATCGGCGACGCACCGTCGATGCGCGCCGCTTCAATCAGCTCGTCCGGCAGAGTCATAAAGAACTGGCGGAACAGGAAGGTGGCGGTCGCCGAGGCCATCAGCGGCAGGGTTAAGCCCGCATAGCTGTCGAGCATCTTCAGGTTGGCGATCACCTCCACCGTCGGGAAGATACGTACTTCCACCGGCAGCATCAGGGTGATAAAAATCATCCAGAAGAAGAGGTTACGCAGCGGAAAGCGGAACCAGACGATGGCGAAGGCAGAAAGCATCGACACCGTAATTTTGCCGACCGTAATGCCAAACGCCATGATGAAGCTGTTGAGCATCATCAGCCAGAACGGCGCGCTGTTGGCACCCACGCCCTGGGTCCAGATGGTCTTCATGTTCTCGAAAAGATGTGTGCCTGGGATCAGCGTCATCGGCGTGTCGAACACCGCTTTGGTGTCCAGCGTGGCGGCAACAAACGCCACGTACAGCGGGAAGAGGATGACGATAATCCCTAAAATCAGCATGGTATGGCTGAAAATCGTCAGCCCGCGACGGTTCTCAATCATTGGTAGCGCACCTTACTTTCGACATAGCGGAACTGCACCACCGTGAGGATGATGACGAGGAACATCAGCACGACGGACTGCGCGGCAGAGGCCGAGAGATCCAGACCGGCGAAGCCTTCGCGATAGATCTTATAGATAAGCGTCGTGGTCGCCTGCACCGGGCCGCCTGCGGTCGCCGCGTCGATCACCGGGAAGGTGTCGAAGAAGGCGTACACGAGGTTAACCACCAGCAGGAAGAAACTCACCGGGGCGATCAGCGGCAGCGACAGCCTGAAGAAACGACGAATGGGCCCTGCGCCGTCAATTGCCGCGGCTTCCACCAGCGAGCGCGGAATGGACTGCAGCGCGGCAAAGAAGAACAGGAAGTTGTAGCTGATCTGCTTCCACACCGAGGCGAACACCACCAGGAACATCGCCTGACCGCTGTTCTGGGCATGGTTCCAGTCGTAGCCCAGTTCGGCCAGGAAGTGGGTAATCAATCCGCGCCCCGGGTTAAACAGGAAGATCCACAGCACGGCGGCGACGGCGGGAGCCACGGCGTAAGGCAGCAGCATCAGGGTCTGATAAATACGGCTGCCGCGCACCACGTAGTCCACCAGCGCGGCGAAAAACAGCGAGGCAACCAGACCGCTGACGGTCACCAGCGCGCTGAACTTCATCGTCGTCCAGAAGGAGTCCAGGTAGTAGCTGTCATGGAACAGCGCGGTAAAGTTGTCCAGGCCAACAAACTGGCTGGAGAGCCCGAACGGGTCGACGCTTTGTACCGAGTACCAAAGCGCTTCGCCCGCAGGCCAGATAAAGAAGATAACGGTGATGACCAGCTGCGGCGCGACCAGAAGATAGGGCAGCCAGCGGGAACGGAACACCGGACGGGATGATGACATAGGTTTGCTCTGTAGGTATTCACCCCTCACCCCGGCCCTCTCCCCAAAGGGGCGAGGGAGAAAAGACGGCTCCGCGCAGTCCCCTCTCCCCTATGGGGAGAGGGTTAGGGTGAGGGGCAGGTTTGACTTACGATTTGGTCGACTGCTCAAAGCGGCGCAGCAGCTGATTCCCGCGCTCTACCGCAGAGTCCAGCGCCTGCTGTGGCGTTTTCTTACCGGTCCACACGCTTTCCAGCTCTTCATCCACGATGGTGCGGATCTGCGGCATGTTGCCCAGACGCAGGCCCTTGGTGAACGGCAACGGCGGCTTGTTCAGCATCTGACGCGTCGCGATGTCCGCGCCCGGGTTCTTGCTGTAGAAGCCCTGCTCGCGGGTCAGATCGTACGCGGCTTTGGTGATCGGCAGGTAGCCGGTCTTCTGGTGCCATTCGGCAGCGTTTTCCGGCTTCGCCAGGAAGTCGAGGAACTCGGCTACGCCTTTGTAGGTGCCCTTGTCTTTACCCTGCATCACCCACAGGCTCGCCCCGCCGATAATGGCGTTCTGCGGCGCGCCCTTCACATCAGCGTCGTACGGCATCATGCCCACGCCGTAGTTGAATTTGGCGTAGTGACGGATATCCGCCAGCGAGCCGGACGAGGCGGTGGTAATGGCGCAGTCGCCGTTGTAGAACTTCTCGGTGGATTCGTCTTTACGCCCGAAGTAGCTGAAGTCGCCCTTCTTGTTCAGATCGGCAAGCAGCGCGATGTGCTTCACCTGCTCCGGCTTGTTGAACTCCAGTACCGCATCGGTGCCGTCGAAGCCGTTGTTTTTGGTCGCCACCGGCAGGCCGTGCCAGGCGCTGAAGTTTTCAATCTGGATCCAGCCCTGCCAGCCGCTGGCGTAGCCGCACTTCATCCCCGCCGCTTTCAGCTTCGCGGTGTACTCCGCCAGGTCCTGCCAGGTTTTTGGCGGCTGCTCCGGGTCTAAACCGGCTTTTTTGAAGGCGTCTTTGTTGTAGTAGAGCACCGGCGTGGAGCTGTTAAACGGCTGGGACAGCAGATGGCCGGTTTTGGAATCGGTGTAGTAACCCGCTACGGTCGGCACGAACTGCGACTCATCGAAGTTGATGCCCGCTTCTTTGAACACTTCATAGACCGGTTTGATGGCTTTAGAGGCCATCATGGTGGCGGTACCCACTTCATAAACCTGTAACAGGGCCGGCGCGTTGCCGGTACGGAAGGCGGCGATGCCCGCGCTCAGGCTCTGCTCGTAGTTGCCTTTGTACACCGGCACAATTTTGTAATCCGGATGGGTGTCGTTGAAACGCTGCGCCAGGGAGTCAACTTCTTTACCCAACTCCCCTTCCATGGAATGCCAGAACGGAATGGTGGTCACAGCCATTGCGTTCGTCGCAAAAGCCAGACCCAGTGCCAGACCCAAAGCTGTGTGTCGTAACGATGTCATTGTCATCTCTCTTATTGTGCCGGATGCGCGATATCACGCGTTTTATGCTCGCGAGGTAACATGACATGCTCGAATTACAGAAAAATAACTGTTTGTTTACAGATAAGTGACAGCCAGGCGTCAGGGGGATGATGGTTGTGTGAAAGGGGGCTGGGGGGTGGTTTGGGTGCCGTCTGGTGCCCTCACCCCAACCCTCTCCCACAGGGAGAGGGAGAAAACACTAGAAAAGGCAACTTGCGTTGCCTTTTTGCTCTTACCTATCCGCCCAGATACGCGCTCCGCACCGCTTCATTCGCCAGCAGCGCGTCGCCGGTATCCTCCAGCACCACCCGCCCGTTCTCCAGCACGTAGCCGCGGTCGGCGAGCTTCAGCGCCTGGTTGGCGTTCTGCTCGACGAGGAAGATGGTCATCCCCTCTTTGCGTAGCTGCTCAATAGTGTCGAAAATCTGCTGAATGATGATCGGCGCCAGACCGAGCGACGGCTCGTCCAGCAGCAGCAGGCGCGGCTGGCTCATCAGCGCGCGGCCTATCGCCAGCATCTGCTGCTCACCGCCGGACATGGTGCCCGCACGCTGGATGCGGCGCTCCCACAGGCGCGGGAAAAGCTCGTACACCCACTTGATGCGGGTCTGGTATTCATCGCGGTGGGCGAAGAACCCGCCCATTGCCAGGTTCTCTTCCACCGTCATGCGGGAGAAGACGCGGCGCCCTTCCGGAACAATCGCCACCGCCTCGCGCATGATTCTGGCCGTCTGCCAGTCGGTAATGTCTTTACCATCGAACACAATCCGCCCGCTGGTGGCGCGCGGGTCGCCGCACAGGGTGCCGAGCAGCGTGGTTTTGCCCGCGCCGTTGGCGCCAATCAGGGTGACGATTTCCCCCTGATTGATATGCAGGCTGACGTCGTGCAGCGCCTGGATCTTGCCGTAGTGCGCATTGACCTTGTCGAACGTTAACATCGCTTTTTCCATCTTATGCCTCACCCAGGTATGCGCGGATCACGTCCGGGTTGTTGCGGATCTCTTCCGGCGTGCCGTTTGCCAGCGGCGTGCCCTGGTTTACCACGTAGATACGGTCCGAAATGCCCATCACCAGCTTCATGTCGTGCTCAATCAGCAGGATGGTGGTGTCGTGATGGTCGCGCAGCTCGGCAATCAGCTCGTCCAGCTCTTTGGTCTCTTTCGGGTTGAGCCCTGCCGCCGGTTCGTCGAGCATCAGGATTTCCGGCTGCGTCACCATGCAGCGCACAATCTCCAGGCGACGCTGATCGCCGTAGGCCAGGTTACTTGCCTGACGGTTGGCGTGCTGCAGCAGACCAATTCGGTCGAGCCAGGTGGCGGCGCGATCAAGCGCTTCATCCTGCGCGCGGCGGAAGGCCGGTGTTTTCAGCAGGCCGGAGAACAGCCCGGTTTTCAGCTGCTGATGCTGTGCCACCAGCAGGTTCTCAATCACCGTCATCTCGCGGAACAGACGCACATGCTGGAAGGTGCGCACCACGCCCATGCGGGCAATCTGCTGACCCGGCAGCCCTTCCAGATGATGGTCGCGCAGCATGATGGTGCCGCCCGTCGGCTTGTAGAAGCCGGTCAGGCAGTTAAAGACCGTGGTTTTCCCCGCGCCGTTCGGGCCAATCAGGGAGACAATCTCTTTCTTGTGCAGATCCAGATTCACGTTGTTGACCGCCAGCAGGCCGCCAAAACGCATCATCAGGCCGTTAACGGATAATAATGGCTGACTCATGCCTGCTCTCCTTTCGCTTGCCCGTTCTTCAGCTTCAGCTGTGGACGGGTCATCGGCAGCAGACCCTGCGGACGCCAGATCATCATCAGCACCATCAAACCACCCAGCATCAGCATGCTGTATTCGTTAAAGTCGCGCATCAGCTCGCGCGAGACCACCAGCAGGATGGCCGCGAGGATAACCGCAAACTGCGAGCCCATCCCACCGAGCACCACAATTGCCAGCACAAAGGCGGATTCGGCAAAGGTGAACGATTCCGGGCTAACGAAGCCCTGACGAGCGGCAAACAGCGTTCCGGCGAAACCAGCAAACGCGGCGCTGATGGTGAACGCGGTCAGCTTGATGCGGGTCGGGTTCAGGCCCAGGGAGCGGCAGGCGATCTCATCTTCACGCAGCGCTTCCCACGCGCGGCCCAGCGGCATGCGCAGCAGACGGTTGATCACGAACAGGGTAATCACCACCAGCAGCAGCGCCACCAGATAGAGCCAGATCACGCGGTCGGACGGGTCATACTTCACGCCGAAGAAGTTGCTGAAGGTATCCCAGCCGCCTTCGCGGGCGGTACGGCTGAATTCCAGGCCGAAGAAGGTCGGTTTCGGGATCTGGCTGATGCCGTTCGGGCCGCCGGTCACTTCGGTGTTGTTGAGCAGCAGGATACGGACGATTTCGCCGAAGCCTAAGGTCACAATCGCCAGGTAATCGCCGCGCAGGCGCAGCACCGGGAAGCCAAGCAGGAAGCCTGCAGCGGCAGAGACCAGCCCCGCCAGCGGCAGGCAGGTCCAGAAGCCGAGACCGTAATAGTGGTTCAGCAGCGCGAAGGTATAGGCGCCGATGGCGTAGAAGCCGCCGTAGCCCAGCACCAGCAGGCCCGAAAGCCCCACGACCACGTTCAGACCGAGGCCGAGAATCACGTAGATCATGGTCAGAGTGGCGATATCCACGGTGCCGCGAGACACCACAAACGGCCACGCCACGGCGGCCACCAGCAGCGCCACGAGGAACAGCTTCTGCTTAACGGTAGAACCGTCGATTGCCGGCAGGACGAATTTCGGCCCGGAGACGTTTTTCAGCGTTTTCTGGAACAGCGGACGCAGCAGCTGGAACAGGAACACCACGGCCGTACCGATAAATACCCACTGCCAGCGGATGTCAGCTGCGGTATCAACAACCAGTTTGGTGCCATTCAGCTCAAGCTGGACGCCCATAAAGACGCTGGCCAGCACGAAGAACATGGCGGCAGAGAGCAGCGCCATTGCAAAATGCATCGGTTTCATACTTTCTCTACCTCCGGACGGCCCAGAATACCGGTAGGCATCACCAGCAGAACCAGAATCAGCAGGGCAAACGACACCACGTCTTTATACTCCGTGCTCAGGTACGCCGAGGAGAGCGCTTCCGCCACGCCCAGGATCAGGCCACCGATCATCGCGCCCGGAATACTGCCGATACCGCCCAGAACCGCCGCGGTGAAGGCTTTCATCCCGGCCATAAAGCCGATGTACGGGTTGATCACGCCGTAGAACTGGCCGAGCAGGACACCTGCGACGGCAGCCATCGCGGCGCCAATCACGAAGGTCAAGGCAATTACGCGGTCGGTGTTGATGCCGAGAAGACTCGCCATCTTCAGGTCTTCCGCGCAGGCGCGGCAGGCGCGTCCCATACGCGAGTAGCGGATGAACAGCGTCAGGGCGAGCATCGCAATAAATGTCACCACCCAGATAACCAGCTGCATAGTGGTGATAGAGGCCGCGAAGTTTTCGCTGGCCCCCACAATCCACTGGCCGTTAAACAGGCTTGGCAGCGCCACGTCGCGCGAACCTTCGGTCAGGCTGACGTAGTTTTGCAGGAAGATCGACATCCCGATCGCGGAAATCAGCGCAATCAGACGCTTGGAGCTGCGCACCGGCCGGTAGGCCACGCGCTCAATGCTCCAGCCGTAGGCGCTGGCTATCACAATCGCGCCGACAAACCCGGCGGCGACCAGCAGCCAGCTGCTGTCGATGCCCATCATCATCAGGGCGGCGATAATCATAAAGGAGACGTAGCTACCGATCATGTATACCTCGCCGTGGGCGAAGTTGATCATGCCGATAATGCCGTAAACCATCGTATAGCCGATGGCGATCAGCG
Source organism: Enterobacter sp. AG326 (assembly GCF_004362415.1). Taxonomy (NCBI): domain Bacteria; kingdom Pseudomonadati; phylum Pseudomonadota; class Gammaproteobacteria; order Enterobacterales; family Enterobacteriaceae; genus Enterobacter; species Enterobacter sp. AG326. The sequence continues at coordinate 132,045 of NZ_SNXG01000007.1, forward strand.
CGTAGGTGCTTCCCAGCGTAACGCCGTTAAACATCTGCTGCAGGAAATAGAGAAACTGCTCGGACATATGCAAACCTTTTTATACCCGCCCGTCATGCCGGGCGGTGGGATAATTATTTGGCGGCCGAGGATGAACCGTCGGCGTGCCACTTAAAGACACCAAACTCAAATCCCTTCAGATCGCCTTTCTCATCCCAGTTCAGCGGCCCAATCACGGTATTCGCCCCGTGCGCTTTTAAATCTTTCACCAGATCCAGCGGCTCTTTGCTGCCGGAGCGATCCAGCGCGGTGGCCAGAGACTGTACGGCCGCGTAGGTGATCCAGACGTACGGACCACTCGGATCTTTCTTCTGCGCCTTGAGCGCATCCACGATAGCCTTGTTGGCCGGATCCTGGTCATAGCGTTTTGGCATCGTCACCAGCATGCCTTCGGCAGAATCCCCCGCGATGTTTGACAGGGAGGCATTGCCCACGCCCTCTGGCCCCATAAACTGGGTTTTCAGACCGGTGGCGCGCGCCTGACGCAGCATCTGGCCCATTTCCGGGTAGTAGCCGCCGTAGTAAACGAAGTCGATGTTCTCTTTTTGCAGACGGGCAATCAGCGCGGAGAAGTCTTTCTCACCGGCGGTAATGCCGTCGAAGAAGACGATGTTCGCGCCGCCTTTTTTCAGGCCGTCCTGCACGGAGCGCGCCAGGCCTTCGCCGTACTGCTGTTTGTCATGAATAATGGCAATGCGCTGTGGCTTAACGGTGTCGAGGATGTATTTGGCGGCGGTGGGACCCTGCGAGGAGTCCAGACCGGCGGTACGCATGATGTGCTGATAGCCGCGCTGGGTCAGCTCAGGATTCGTTGCGCCTGGGGTGATCATCAGAATGCCTTCGTCTTCGTAGATATCAGACGCCGGCTGCGTGGAGGATGAGCACAGGTGGCCGATCACATACTGGATACCGTCGTTGACGATTTTGTTGGCGACCGCGACGGCCTGTTTAGGATCGCAGGCATCGTCATATTCCACGCCCACCAGCTTGTCGCCTTTGATGCCGCCCTTGGCGTTGATGTCTTTGATGGCCTGGCGCGCGCCGTTGAACTCCATGTCACCCCACTGGGCAACAGGGCCGGACATCGCCCCCACTACCGCAACCTTAATGTCGTCTGCCATAGCGGCATGCGAGATCGACAGTGCGACCATCCCCGCGATTAACGTCTTCGCGTTCCTTTTCATCTCTGAATCCCCATTCGTGATGTCGTGTTTATATTTTGTTTTATTATGGTTAAAAAGCATTCTGTACTTTTAATGAACAACGCTATTTTTACCAGTACCTTTAATGGTTTAGCGCAGGTTTTTGTCAAAAACCAGACTAAAATCTCTATTTTTCAGGCGATTAAGCAAAGATAATATTCTGAAATCAGGCAGAGATAAACAAATAAAAGTGCAGTTTGCAGCATAAAATAACGGTACAAAGCGCCGAATAAATCACTACCGTTCAGGTTAAAATTCTGCTTATTTTTCGATCCATGTGTTTTCAAACTGCCCATCGCGTTGCCAAAAAACTAATCACCTGGTTAATGAGAATAAAAAGAGGAAGCCGCTGAGTGAATAAATTGAGTACACTGCCCCTACTCAATCTGATTTGGACAAGTAGCTAATGAAACTGACTATCGTGCGTCTGGTGACCTTTAGCGACCAGGATCATATCGACCTGGGCAAGATCTGGCCGGAATATTCCCCTTCGTCGCTGCGCGTTGATGAGACCCACCGCATTTATGCCGCGCGTTTTAACGAGCGCCTGCTGGCTGCGGTTCGCGTAACCCTGAGCGGTACAGAAGGGGCGCTGGACTCGCTGCGCGTGCGTGACGTCACCCGTCGTCGCGGTGTGGGACAGTATTTAATTGAAGAAGTGATCCGCGAAAACCCGAGCGTGACCTCATGGTGGATGGCTGACGTGGGCGTGGAAGACCGCGGCGTGATGGCGGCGTTTATGCAGGCGTTAGGGTTTACGGCGCAGGGGAGCGGGTGGGAGAAGCGCTAAAAGAAAGCCGGGTGGCGGCTGCGCCTTACCCGGCCTACATTATCTGCCGCATTTTCCCAAGCATTTCGTGTTGCAGGAAGGCGGCAAGTTATGAAATCCCCGGGAGCTTACATAAGTAAGTGACCGGGGTTGAATAACGCAGCCAACGCACCTGCGGCGCGAAAGGCGACGGGAAAATTATTTGGCGTCGGTCGCCGTGCCGTTCGCATGCCAGTCAAACACGCCGAACTCGAAGCCCTTCAGGTCGCCCTTCGCGTCCCAGGAGAGTGGTCCCATGACGGTCTCGACGGTATTCGCTTTCAGCCAGGTGGCAATCTCAGCCGGATCGGCTGACTGGTTCAGGCCCGCCTGCAGCGACTGCAGCGCCGCGTAGGTGGTCCAGACGAACGCGCCGCTTGGATCCTGTTTCTTCGCCTTGATGGCATCCACGATAGGTTTGTTCGCAGGGACCTGGTCGTAGTTCTTCGGTTTGGTCACCAGCAGGCCTTCGGCTGATTCACCCGCAATGTTAGACAGGGAAACGTTCGCCACGCCTTCCGGGCCCATAAACTGGGTTTTCAGGCCCGCAGCGCGCGCCTGGCGCAGGATCTGGCCCATTTCCGGGTGGTAGCCACCGTAGTAAACGAAATCAATATTCTCTTTCTTCAGACGCGCTACCAGGGTGGAGAAGTCTTTCTCACCGGCGGTGATCCCGTCGAAGAACACCACGTCAGCATTCGCTTTCTTGAGGTTGTCCTGCACTGAACGCGCCAGACCTTCACCGTACTGCTGCTTATCATGAACGATAGCAATGCGCTTCGGCTTCACTTTTTCAACGATGTATTTCGCCGCGGTTGGGCCCTGGTCAGAGTCCAGGCCGGTGGTGCGCAGGGTCAGCTTGTAGCCGCGCGCGGTCAGCTCCGGTGCGGTCGCTGCCGGGGTAATCATCAGAATACCTTCGTCTTCGTAGATGTCAGACGCCGGCTGGGTAGAGGAGGAGCACAGGTGACCGATAACGTATTTGATCCCGTCGTTCACCACTTTGTTCGCGACCGCGACCGCTTGTTTCGGGTCACAGGCATCATCATATTTTACGATCTGCAGTTTTTCGCCTTTGATACCGCCCTTAGCATTAATGTCTGCAACCGCCTGCTCAGCGCCGGTAAATTCCTGGTCGCCGTACTGTGCTACCGGACCGGACATTGCGCCAACCACAGCCACCTTGATGTCTGCCTGTGCCATGGTGCTGAATGCCAACGCGATACATCCTGCCAGTAACGCTTTACCCTTCATGTTCATCCTGAGATTCCCCATTATTATGGTTATTACGATTGTTGTGATGTTGTTGTACAGCGCTTTATGTCAGTTATAGGTGTGCTGTCCGCGCTTTTTCAGCATACTCTGCTAAAACATACCCGATTTTTATGATTTTGGAATAGCTAATTTGAAATGAATATATGATAAGCCCGGCAGGGATTTTCGCCGGGCATGTGGCTTTAACGTGTCAGCGACGCGGAGATAATGTCCAGCGCTTTACGGAACTGCGCTTCAGGGATAGTCAGCGGATAGAGGAAGCGAATGACGTTGCCATAGACGCCGCAGCTCAGAAGGAGCAGCCCTTCCTGCAACGCGCGCTCCTGCACCTGGCGGGTAAATTCCGGCGAAGGCTGACCCGTTTGCGGGTCGTTAAACTCCACCGCCACCATCGAGCCCTGCGCGCGAATGTCAGCGATATACGGGCAGTGTTCCTTCGCCTTGTTCAGCACTTCCACCAGGTGATGGCCAAGATGCGCCGAGCGCGTGCAGAGATCCTCTTCATCAATCACGTCGAGCACGGCATGCGCCGCCGCAATCGCCAGCGGGTTTCCGGCGTAGGTACCGCCCAGCCCGCCAGGCGCGGGTGCGTCCATCACCTCCGCACGGCCAGAAACCGCAGAAAGCGGCATTCCGCCCGCCAGGCTTTTCGCCATGGTGATCAGATCGGGCTTCACGCAGTGATGTTCCATCGAGAACAGCTTGCCGGTACGGGCAAAGCCGCTTTGCACCTCGTCGGCAATCAGCAAAATACCGTGGGTGTCGCACAGGGCGCGCAGCGCCTGCATAAAATCAGCTGGCGCAATGTTGAAACCGCCCTCGCCCTGAACCGGTTCGAGAATAATGGCCGCGACCTGATCGGGAGCGATATCCGCTTTAAAGATTCGTTCCAGGCTTTTCAACGCTTCCGCCGTGCTAACGCCGTGCAGTTCATTCGGATACTGCGCGTGATACACCGAACCGGGGAATGGGCCAAAGCCGATCTTGTACGGCGCAACTTTGCCGGTCAGCGCCATGGTCATAAAGGTGCGGCCGTGGAACGCGCCGCCAAAGGTGATAAGGCCAGGACGTTTGGTGTACGCCCGGGCAATTTTGACCGCGTTTTCGACCGCCTCTGCCCCCGTAGAGAAGAAGGCTGTCTTGGCGGGACCGTCAACGGGCACGCGCTGGTTGATGCGCTCGGCAAGCGCCACATAGCCTTCGTACGGCACAATCTGGTACGCCGTATGGGTAAACGCGTGGAGCTGTTTTTCAATGGCGGAAATGACTTTTGGATGGCGATGGCCAGTATTCAGCACCGCGATCCCGGCGGCGAAGTCGATGTACTCGTTGCCTTCCACGTCCCACACGGTGGCGTTTTCAGCTTTATCGGCATAGAAGTTACACATCACGCCGATGCCGCGCGGCGTCGCCTGTAAACGCCGGTCGTTCAGTTCGTTATTTTTCACCCTGTCCCCCTGAGTAAGTCGCCTGCTTAGCGCATCAGTAAGTGTTTGCCAGGGGGAGGGAATTCGCCAGAGCGGGCGCTAAAAAAACAAAACCCCCGGACTTTCATCCAGGGGTCTCGGTGTACTTCGCGAAAATTACGCTTCGATAGCGGCGCGAAGTTTTTTCATGGCGTTCTTTTCAAGCTGACGGACACGTTCCGCAGAAACGCCGTAGCGGTCGGCCAGCTCCTGCAGCGTGGACTTGTTGTCTTCGTCCAGCCAGCGGGCGCGGATAATATCCTGGCTACGCTCGTCGAGGCCTTCCATCGCATGGGTCAGCTTGTTCGCAGCCTGATCTTCCCAGTTATCCTCTTCGATGCCATCAGCAAAGTTAGAGGTTTTATCCTGCAGATACAGAACCGGCGCCATCGGCTGGCTGTCAGATGCGTCGTCGTCGGAGGACATATCAAAGGTCATGTCCTGCGCGGCCATACGGGATTCCATCTCACGCACGTCTTTGCTGGTTACGCCCAGCTCGCGCGCCACCATTTCCACTTCATCCTGATTGAACCAGCCCAGACGCTGCTTGGCTTTACGCAGGTTGAAGAACAGTTTACGCTGCGCTTTTGTCGTGGCGACTTTCACGATACGCCAGTTGCGCAGCACGTATTCATGAATTTCTGCTTTGATCCAGTGCACGGCGAAGGAGACCAGTCGCACACCCACTTCCGGGTTAAAGCGACGCACAGCCTTCATCAGGCCGATGTTACCTTCCTGAATCAAGTCCGCCTGCGGCAGGCCATAGCCCGCATAGTTACGAGCAACGTGAACAACAAAGCGCAGGTGAGACAGGATCAGCGTCTTAGCTGCTTCCAGATCGCCCTGGTAATGCAGCTTTTCAGCAAGCTCCTTTTCTTCCTCGGCCGTTAACATCGGCCAGGTGTTCGCAGCCCGGATATAAGATTCCAGGTTACCAACAGGGGCTAAAGCTAAAGTTTGCATTTCTTTGGTCATTCATTCCTCTCAATGTTTCTTCTGGTCCAGGTCGTCCCCGTCAGGCAACAACCATGCCAAAGCGTTTGAGCAACGAGATTAGCATTCACTCTTTTATCAGACAGTGATTTTATCCACAAGTTCCAGGTGCAACGGTGAATAAATTACGCACAAAATGTGACATGGAAATGATAACAGGGGGAGCGACAACAGGGACGCTTTCCCTGCAGAGCGAACATCTCGGTGCAGGGAAAGATTATATCACGCTTTTATTAGTCGGGAGTAAAGTGACGTAAATGTTGAACGGTTGCCAGCCAGGCAGCCACCCACCCAATCATCGAGCAAACCAGCAGCAGTAACAGACACTCATCGAACCCTAAGCCACTGATATCAAACTTCGTTCCAAAAACCTGCGCCACTTCAGTCACGGCAGAAGAAAGCCGCATCACCAAAATTTCTGACAATATCAGTGAAAGAAATGCGCCGGAAAAACCGAGCAATGCGCCGCCGTAAAGGAACGGTCGGAGGATGAAGCCATCCGTCGCACCAATCAGTTTCTGCACGTTGATGGTATCGCGACGGGCGAAAATGCTCAGGCGCACGCTGTTACCGATGACGAGGAAGACCGCCGCCACCATCAGCACGCCAATCATCGCCGCGACGCGTCCTACCAGCCCGGTCAAGGCAGCAAGGCGCGCAAACCAGCTGTCGTCCATGCGCACTTCATCAATGCCCTTAATGCGCGTGATGCGATCGCGCAGGGTGTTAAGCGAATCGGTCCCCTGGAAATCCAGCTTCGGGATCACCACCGCCACGGCGGGCAGCGGGTTTTCTTCGAGCATATCCAGCGCGCCGCCAAAGCCAGACCAGTTACGGAACTCGCCCAGCGCGTCTTCACGTGAGAGATAGTTGACCTTCTCCACGCCCTGCTCGGCCTGGATTTGCCCAACCACCTGCGCCGCGGCGTTATCGTCGAGCGCTTTATCCATATAGACCGTGATCTGCGGCGACGGATAATACTGTGAAGCCGCCTGGTTGACGTTTTTATAGACCATGTAGCAGACGCTTGGCAGCGTCAGGGAGATGGCGATCACCATCACCGTCAGGAACGTCGCCAGCGGTTTGCTTTTCAGGTCCTGCAGCGCGCCGTGGAAGGCGTAGCGCACCTGCTCGTTAAACACGTTGGTTTTACGGGAGGCCGGTTTTGGCGCGGCCTTCTGGCGCTTCGGCGCATTACGATTGCCGTCACCACCGCCCTGCGGCTTACGGAAACGATCAAACCGGTTCCCGAACTGCCGAATCTGGTTCATTGCATCACGCTTGTTCACCGTGGCCTCCGTGCAAATGCCCGTCGCTCAGGGTCAGCATGCGGTACGAACGACGGGAAATGAGCCCGATGTCGTGCGTCGCCATCAATACCGTGACCCCTACGCGGTTGAATTCCTCAAACAGACGCAAAATCCCTTCGGACAGGGCATCGTCCAGGTTACCGGTTGGTTCATCCGCCAGCAGTACGGCAGGCTTGTTCACCACCGCACGGGCGATGCCCACGCGCTGCTGCTCACCGCCGGACAGCTGGATCGGGAAGTTCTTCGCTTTGTCCAGCAGCCCGACCTTATCCAGCGCCGCAGAAACGCGACGGCGGATATCGTCATAGCTGGCGCCGGCAATAATCAGCGGAATGGCCACGTTATCGAAAACGGTGCGATCCATCAGCAGGTGGTGATCCTGGAAAATCATGCCGATCTGACGACGCAGGAACGGCACTTCGCGGTTTTTCAGGCGGCTGATCTCATGGCCGCCGAAAAAGATTTTCCCGGCGCTTGGCCGCTCGATCCCACAGATAAGCTTGAGCAGGGTACTTTTCCCCGCGCCGGAATGGCCGGTCAGGAATGCCATCTCGCCCGGCTGCAGGTGGAATGTCACCCCCTGCAGCGCTTGTCTCCCACCGAGATAGGCCTTGCTGACGTGTTCAAAGCGAATCATTGTTAGTCCTCTCGGGCAAATAATGCCTCAATAAAGTCGTCCGCCTTAAACGGACGCAAATCCTCAATACGCTCGCCCACACCGATGTAGCGGATAGGAATGCCGAACTGATCGGCCACGGAGAAGATCACCCCGCCTTTCGCGGTGCCGTCCAGCTTGGTCAGCGCGATCCCCGTCAGTCCTACCGCTTCATTGAACAGCTTCGCCTGGCTGATGGCGTTCTGTCCGGTGCTGGCATCAATGGTCAGCATAATTTCATGCGGCGCGTCTTCGTCCAGCTTCTTCATGACGCGGACGATTTTCTTCAACTCTTCCATCAGGTGCGATTTGTTCTGCAAACGCCCTGCGGTATCGGCAATCAGCACGTCCACGTTGCGCGCCTTCGCCGCCTGGATGGCATCGAAGATCACGGACGCGGAGTCAGCGCCGGTATGCTGGGCAATCACCGGAATGTTGTTGCGCTGGCCCCAAACCTGCAGCTGCTCAACCGCCGCCGCACGGAAGGTATCGCCCGCCGCCAGCATCACCGATTTGCCCTGCTGCTCGAACTGACGCGCCAGCTTGCCGATGGTGGTGGTTTTACCCACGCCGTTCACACCAACCATCAGAATAACAAATGGCGTTTTGCCTTCAATATTAAGCGGTTCGTCAACTTTTGCGAGAATTTCACCCATCTCGTCTTTCAGCAGACCGTACAGCGCTTCGGCGTCGCGCAGCTGTTTGCGGCTCGCCCCTTCGGTCAGATTGGCGATGATCTTACGGGTGGTTTCCACGCCGACGTCCGCAATCAGCAGCTGTTCTTCCAGCTCTTCAAAGAGATCGTCGTCGATCTTCTTGCCGCGGAACAGACTGATAAATCCGGATCCTAAGTTTTCTTTGGTTTTGAGCAGGCTGCGCTTCAGGCGCGCGAAGAAACCTTCTTTGGTCGGTTTTTCCTGCTCCTGAACGATCTCTTCTTCCGGCTGTTCTTCCACCGGCACGACGATGACCGCCTCTTCCGCGGCTTCCGCCGCCAGCGCCTGGGCTTCCAGCTCTTCGTCGGTCAGCTCTGGCTCGAGTGCCGCTTCTTCTTCCACCGCCTCAACGATTTCAACTGTTTCCGCTTCGGCCTGCCACTCTTCGGCAGACACCTCTTCGGCTTTCACCTCTTCCGGCAGCGGCAGCTCTTCGTGCTCGATTACGGCCTGCGGCGCTTCGGCAACGGCGTCGATGACAACCGGTTCTGGCTTCTCGCTCTCCTGAACCTGTTCAGTGACCTCAACCACCTCTTCTGCAAAGGATTCAATCTCTTCTTTGCTGTGCGCCGTTTCTTCCGCTTCGACAACCGCGGCGGTTTCTACAGGCGTTTCAGGCTGTGACTGCTCTTCAACGGCTTGTTGCTCTTCGGTTTTCTGTTCTGTTTCTTGCTCTTTTTCACCGAAGCCCAGCCAGGAAAAGAAGCCACGTTTTTTTTGTTTTGCCATCTGCGACTACACTCCTCGCGGCGCTATATACATGGAAGCTAAAAAAATGATGAAATAGTCTAACACTTTACTTAATTGACATCACCGCCCGCAATCGCAGGCCAATTGTTAACAGAGCTTTCCTGAGATGAAGAAACCCAACCGCGCCCCGGCCGGTCAAATTCGTATTATCGGCGGTCAGTGGCGAGGCCGGAAATTACCGGTGCCGGACAGCCCCGGTTTACGCCCTACTACCGATCGCGTGCGCGAGACGCTGTTTAACTGGCTGGCCCCGTCAATGGTAGACGCCCACTGCCTGGACTGCTTCGCCGGAAGCGGCGCGCTCGGGCTTGAAGCGCTGTCGCGCTATGCCGCCAGCGCCACGCTGCTGGAGATGGAGCGCGGCGTTGCGCAGACGCTGCAGCAAAATCTGGCGACGCTGAAGGCGAGCAACGCCAAAGTCGTGAACACCAACACGCTGAGTTTTCTTGCGCAGCAAGGCACGCCGCATAACGTGGTGTTTGTCGATCCGCCGTTCCGCAAGGGGCTGCTGGAAGAGACGTTATCCCTGCTGGAGCAAAACGGCTGGCTGGCGGATGACGCGCTAATTTACGTTGAAAGCGAAGTGGAAAACGGTCTGCCGCCGGTTCCCACTCACTGGGATCTGCACCGCGAAAAGGTCGCCGGCCAGGTCGCTTACCGTCTTTATCACCGTCAGGCACAAGGAGGCTCCGATGCCGGTACTGATTAACCTGGGACGTTTGCTGATGCTGGGCGTCTGGGCATTTTTGATTTTAAATCTTGTGCACCCGTTCCCGCGCCCGATGAACATTTTCGTTAACGTGGCGCTGATTTTCACGTCGTTTATGCACGCCCTGCAGATGGTGATGCTGAAAAACGGCCTGCCGAAAGACGGCCCACAGATGACGGGCTGGCAGCAGCTGCGCGTGTTTATTTTCGGCGTGTTTGAACTGCTGGTGTGGATGAAAAAGTTTAAGGCGCAGGTGAAGAAGTAAGGGGCGGCCTGATGCCCTCACCCTCTCCCACAGGGAGAGGGGACCGTTCGTGCATTATTCCGTCCTGAACCCCTCAAACCGCGTCCCTTTGTAGCTCAACGTCCCTTTCTCCCCCACCGTCAGCTGATGGTACTGCTGCGCCTCCAGGCGGAAGGTCATCTCCAGGCCGCCCGTTTCCGGCCTAAAGCTCGCTTCATAGCGCATTGCTGTGCCCGCAGGTGTCACCTGCTGCTGGCGCGAGCGGCGGTCGTTGAGCGGTTTCTCGCGTTTGTTGGTCACCTCCACGCGCTTTTGCATCAGCGGCGCGGCATCGTTATCCGCCTTCTCGCGGCGCTGCTGCACGAAACGGAACGAGGCGGCAATGACGATAATCGCCACCACGATAATGAAAAAAAGCGGCATCTTGCTCATTCGACAATCCCATCAGATTTTGCGGAATTCAGGATACCTTGCCTCCCCCGCCATTGCCAAACGCCCGCCCGCGTCACTACACTGGATCAGAAACTGATTATTCAGACTTAACAGATACAGGGAGTTAATATGCTTTGGTCATTTATCGCTGTCTGTTTTTCCGCATGGCTTTATGTCGATGCGTCGTATCGCGGTCCCACCTGGCAGCGCTGGTTGTTTAAACCGGTCACGCTGTTGCTCCTGCTGCTGCTGGCATGGCAAGCGCCGATGTTCAACGCCGTCAGCTATCTGGTGCTCGCCGGGCTGTGTGCATCCCTGATTGGCGATGCCTTAACCCTGCTCCCGCGCCAGCGCCTGCTGTACGCCGTTGGGGCGTTCTTCCTGTCGCATCTGCTCTATACCATCTACTTTGCCAGCCAGATGACGCTCTCCTTCTTCTGGCCGCTGCCGCTGGTGCTGCTGGTGATTGGCGCGCTGCTGATTGCGGTGATCTGGTCGCGTCTGGAAGAGATGCGTTTGCCGGTCTGTACCTTTATCGCCATGACGCTGGTGATGGTGTGGCTGGCGGGCGAGCTGTGGTTCTTCCGTCCGACCGCTCCGGCGATGTCCGCGTTCTTCGGTGCCGCGCTGCTGCTGATCGGGAATGTCGTCTGGCTGGGCAGCCACTATCGCCGCCGCTTCCGGGCGGATAACGCGATTGCCTCCGCGTGTTACTTTGCCGGGCATTTCCTGATTGTGCGTTCGCTGTATATCTAAATAGCGCTTGACTCTGGAGTCGACTCCAGAGTGTATGCTGCGGTTAATGAGAAAATTATCATTGCCGGAGACTGCCATGTCGACTCCAGAAATACCTAAAAAAGTACCTCAATTCTCGGCACTTAAGCTCAGCCCGGCTCCGTCGAAAGACGACTGCTGCTGCGAAGGCGCGTGCGAAACGCCAACTCAACCCCTTCCTGAAAGCGGGAACCGCTTCAGCTGGGTCGTCAACGGCATGGACTGCGCGGCCTGCGCCCGCAAGGTGGAAAACGCCGTCAAGCAGGTGCCGGGCGTGAGCCACGTTCAGGTGCTGTTTGCCACCGAAAAGCTGCTGGTCAGCGCCGATAACGACGTCAGCAAACAGGTTGAAGCCGCCGTCAGCAAGGCGGGCTATACCCTGCGCAGCGAAACGGCGCCCGTTGAAAAAGCCTCCTCACTGAAAGAAAACCTGCCGCTCATTACCCTCATCATCATGATGGCCCTGAGCTGGGGTCTGGAGCAGATTAACCATCCGTTCGGCAATCTGGCGTTTATCGCCACCACGCTGGTCGGCCTGTTCCCGATTGCCCGTCAGGCGCTGCGCCTGATGAAAAGCGGCAGCTGGTTTGCCATCGAAACGCTGATGAGCGTGGCGGCAATCGGCGCGCTGTTCATTGGCGCGACGGCGGAAGCGGCGATGGTGCTGCTGCTGTTCTTAATCGGCGAACGCCTTGAGGGCTGGGCGGCGAGCCGGGCGCGTAAAGGGGTCAGCGCGCTGATGGCGCTGAAGCCGGAAACCGCCACTCGCGTGATAAACGGCACGCGTGAAACGGTCGCCATCACTACGCTGCGCCCGGGAGACGTGATTGAAGTGGCAGCAGGGGGCCGTCTGCCCGCAGACGGCGCGCTGCTTACCACCACCGCGAGCTTTGATGAAAGCGCCCTGACCGGGGAATCCATTCCGGTAGAGCGTGCCGCGGGTGAAAAAGTGCCTGCTGGTGCCACCAGCGTCGACCGTCTGGTGCAGCTCACCGTGCTTTCCGAGCCGGGCGACAGCGCCATCGACCGTATCCTGAAGCTGATTGAAGAGGCAGAGGAGCGCCGCGCGCCGGTCGAACGCTTTATCGATCGCTTCAGCCGTATTTATACCCCTGCCATCATGCTGGTTGCCCTGCTGGTCACCGTCGTCCCGCCGCTGTTCTTTGGCGCGCCGTGGGAGGGCTGGATTTATAAAGGGCTGACGCTGCTGCTGATTGGCTGCCCGTGCGCGCTGGTGATTTCCACCCCGGCGGCGATTACCTCAGGTCTGGCGGCAGCGGCACGTCGCGGCGCGCTGATTAAGGGCGGCGCGGCGCTGGAACAGCTGAGCCAGGTTCAGCATATCGCCTTCGATAAAACCGGTACGTTAACCGTCGGCAAGCCGCAGGTGACCGGCGTATATCCGCAGGAAACCAGTGAAGATGAGCTGCTTACGCTGGCCGCCGCCGTTGAACAGGGGTCCACTCACCCGCTGGCGCAGGCGATTGTGCGAGAAGCGCAGTCGCGCGGGCTGAACATCCCTCCGGCAACCGCCCAGCGGGCGCTGGTCGGGTCAGGGATTGAGGCCACCGTTGACGGTAAAAAGGTGCTGATTGTCGCGGCAGGCAAGTCTTCCAGTCCAGAGGTTGAGGCGTTAGAACAGACCGGACAAACCGTCGTGACCGTCCTGCAGGACGGCGTCGCGAAAGGGATGCTGGCGCTGCGCGATACCCTGCGCGATGACGCAAAAGAAGCCGTGGCGGCGCTGCACAAGCTGGGCGTACAGGGCGTTATTCTCACCGGTGATAACCCTCGCGCGGCGGCAGCGATTGCCGGTGAGCTGGGGCTGGAGTTTAAAGCCGGATTGTTGCCTGCGGATAAGGTCAGCGCCGTGACGGAACTGAACGCTCGCGGGCCGCTGGCAATGGTCGGTGACGGGATTAACGACGCCCCGGCGATGAAAGCGTCCACCATTGGTATTGCGATGGGCAGCGGGACCGACGTGGCGCTGGAAACGGCCGACGCGGCATTGACGCACAACCGCCTGACCGGGCTGGCGCAGATGATTAGCCTGGCGCGGGCGACGCGGGCCAATATCCGTCAGAACATCGGTATCGCGCTCGGTCTGAAAGGGATTTTCCTCGTGACGACCCTGCTCGGCATGACCGGACTGTGGCTGGCGGTGCTGGCGGATACCGGGGCAACGGTGCTGGTGACGGCGAACGCGCTCCGGCTGCTGCGTCGCCGATAAAAAAGCCCGGTGGCGCTAACGCTTACCGGGCCTCAATATCTTGCTAAATCGTAGGCCGGGTAAGGCGAAGCCGCCACCCGGCTTTTTTTATACGAAATAGCTCATCGCCAGGCCTAAAAACAGCACCAGACCGACGTAGTTGTTGTTCATAAACGCTTTAAAGCATGCGTCGCGCTCACGCTTAGCAATCAGCTTTTGCTGGTACGCAAACAGCAGTCCCGCCACCAGTACTGACCAGTAAAACTCCCAGTTCAGCCCGTTCAGGCGACCGATCGCGACCATAAGCGCCAGTACCGCGACCTGCAGGATACCGATAATCAGCTTGTCCTGACGACCAAAGAGGATGGCGGTGGATTTGATGCCAATCTTCAGGTCATCGTCGCGATCTACCATCGCGTATTGCGTGTCATACGCCACGGCCCAGAGAATGTTCGCCAGGAACATCAGCCAGCAGCTGAGCGGTAAGGACTCACTAACCGCCGCAAACGCCATCGGAATCGACCAGCCAAACGCCGCGCCCAGCACCACCTGAGGCAGGTGGGTATAGCGCTTCATAAACGGATACACCCAGGCCAACGCCAGCGCCGCAACGGAAAGCAGAATGGTCATGGTGTTGAGGGTTAACACCAGCAGGAAAGAGAGCAGCACCAGAACAATGAACAGCACGCGGGCTTCTTTCCCGGTGACCTGCCCGCTGGGTAACGGACGACCAGCAGTACGCTTAACATGACCGTCGAATTTACGATCGGCATAGTCATTCACCACGCAGCCCGCCGCGCGCATCAGCCAGACGCCGGCAACGAACACGGCCAGGATCCACAGCGGCGGCACGCCCGGCGTGGCGAGCCACAGCGCCCACAGGGTCGGCCACAATAGCAGTAACGCGCCAATGGGTTTATCGGTACGCATTAAGCGGTGATACGCCAACAGCTTATTCTGCGTCAGGCTCCACTCCATTTTTTCTTCCTCTTAGTACAACGGTGATGCCGGTAAAAAAAGCTCCGTCAGAATTAACGGCTTGCCGCTCAGGCGAAGGCGGGAACGACGCCCCCAGAGTTCGGCATCACGACCAATCTCAATAAAATCCCGGGTAAGCTCAGACGAGGTGAAAAGGTAACGCCCCAGCGGCGTTTTCCCCAGACGCTGCAGCGCCAGTTCTGGCCCGGAAAGGGTGGACTCGGGCACCACCGTCCGCCCGGCAAGCCACGGCTCACCGTCAGCACAGAGTAAAATTTCGCGCAGCCAGTAACGTGGCTCTTGCGGCAGCAGCGGTAGCTCGCTGGCGATCTCATCGCCAGAGACAAACCCTTCCTGAATCAGGGTCACCGTGACCGTTTTACCCTGTTGCTCAAAACGTTTCGTCATGGAATCTTCCAGCAACAGCCAGTCCAGTTGCTGCGGATCAAGCGCAGGTATTTGGTCGAAATAGCGCAGCGCACGCAGTTGCGTTAGCGCAGGGTGTGACATGCCAGACTCTCCGATACATAACGTAATGGCATTGTATCGCAGAAACACGGATTGAGGGGGGCCAAACGTTATTTAACGATCACGATCGCAACATGGGCGCAACAGCCTGGCGGCTACGAAAAAAAGTGCGCCCACTCAGGCGCACCAAACTACTAACAAATCAGCACTGTGGGGAAACGGTTACCCCTTGCCTTTTACACTGCTGATAAAGGTGGAACGGGCAGTGGTTGAACCTAAACGTTCGGCTTCATCAAGCAGTTTTAGCGCTTTATCGACATCGCCGCGCTTCACCGCCTGCTTAATGGCGTTGTTGAAGTACTCTTCGGTGTCGTTCAGTACCGGCTCGGCTTTCTTCGCCGGGGCTGGCGCGGCGGTCGCCACCGGTGCGGCTGCCGTAGCAGCTGGCGCGGTATAGGCAGGAGCAGCAGTGTTACCTACAGTGACAGGGCCGGTGCCGGAGGAGCCAAACAGCGGGCCGACCAGCACGCTGGACGCATTGTTCGTTGAGACTTTCAGTTTAAGCAGGCCGTCGGTGACGTGGCGCGCTAACGGATCGGGGATATCCGGAACAGAGTTACCCGTTCCTTTGGCGTAGGCTTTTGCCGGATCGATAAGCTTAGTGGTCTGCTGTAGATCTTTTTCAGTCGTGAAAACCAGAACATAAATCTTCTGCTGTCCCAACGCTGGCGTCAGGCGCATTTTGCCTTCCAGACGGTCGGCGCTCATGACGCCAGGCTCCTGATAACTAAAGTACTCGCTTGGGAAGAAAGCAGACGGCGTCAGATTCTGATCCAGAATCAGAACGTTCGGTGCAAAAACGCTGGTTTGCTTGTTCACTTCGCTGGTCAGCGTCAGGGTTAGCTCACCAATGTTAGCCGGCACGCTGTAGGCGGCAACCGGCCCGGTGATACCCGGCACGTTCAGCTGCTGGCCGCCCGTAGAAAGCTGTGTCGACTGGGTTTTGGATTGATCAACTGGCGTCCATGTCAGCTGCTGGAGGGCCGCCGCCGGGATAGCCGGCGCAGCGCTGGTATTTTGTGGCACGAAATTCACGTCCGCAAAGGAGACCGCCGGAACACAGGCCATCAGCCCCGCAGAGAGGCACAGCGCGACGAGACTTTTCTTCATTTTCATTGTTATTACCTCTGATAGCGTGAGCACTGCGGTGGCCAGGCAATAGCGCGCAGCACCCTAAGGATAGAGGGGCTTGCGCCCCTCTTTTTAGGTCATTACGTCAGGTCTAACGAATTACCACCAGATTTCCATCTGGGCACCGAAGGTCCACTCATCAGAGTCGCCGCGGCTGAAGGTTTTTGCGGACGTGTCGCTGTAAGCAATACCAGAGTCATAGCCTGCACCGGAGTCGCCGTTCGCGTAGCCCCATTTCTCATCCCATTTCGCGTAGGTTGCGAAGACGCGGATAGCCGGACGGGACCAGATGCTGTCGCCAGCCTGCCATTGCTGTGCCAGGGTAATTTTGTACTGGCTGTTCGTGTCGTCAGTTTTCTGAGACTTGACGTTGTCGTAGCCCACTTCCAGCAGGGTGCTCATGATTGGCGTCCATTTGTACATAGGACGAACACCGACAGTCCACCATTTGGTGCCGTTGTTGTTATCCAGGTTGATGTCCTGGTACATACCCACGTACATCAGATCCCAGGAGTCGCCCAGAGAGATCGCACCGTGGTCCAGAACACGCCACATGTCACCGTTGTTGTTGATGCTACCGCCTTCCGCACGACCCTTGCCGTTGGAGGTCATAGAGTCAGTTGCGTACTGCAGCACAAATTTGTTAAAGCCCTTCAGCATGCTCTGGGTATGTTCAGCAGTGAACATCCAGCCGTCTTTAGACGCGCCAGGCTGCAGGTAGTAATCATCAGGAATATTGGTGTGACCATAATCAACACCGAACTCCAGCGTACCGCCTTCGTTGACCTGCATCTGTGCTAAACGGACGTCGAAGACATCGTTCGGTACCAGGTTGTCATAAATACGGTTACCCAGCGCGTCACGATCCGCGAAGGTCGCTGAGCCGCCCGCTTCAGAAGAACGGGTTGCGGCCAGAGAGAGCTTACCGAAGCCCAGGTCGATGTTTTCGATACCCGCACCAGGACCTGAAATATCCCAGTAGTAGAAGTCGATCATGTGAACGTCATGACGCTGATAGAAGCGCTTACCGGCCCAGATGGTGGAACCTGGCAGTGCTTCAATGAGGTTTTTACCCTGCACGTTAGCTTCACGGAAGGCCGGGCTGGTGGATTCCCAGTCGTTCTGCTGAGAAACGGAATACGCGACGTTGGTGTCGAAGTAGAAGCTCTTATCGCCCTCTTTCCACACTTCCTGGCCCAGCTTCAGTTCAGCATAGGTCTCACATTCGTTACCGAGACGGTATTTACTTTGAGCACCTGTTGCCTGGAAGCATTGCTGCTCACCGCCACTCCCGGTCCAGCCAATGCCGGAACGAGCATAACCTTTAAAGTCCACGGCGCCTGCCTGGGCAGACAGGATGCCTGCCGCAATGGCGATTGCCAGAGGGACTTGTTTGCGCAGAGTAATCATCATTCTATCTCCTGAGATCATTGCTTTTCTTTGAACACTTCACCTGTCGGTTTCGTGTCTTCTTTTGGGATTGCTTAAACGCCTGGCTCTTTGTGCAGCCGACGACATGCAGTGCCATCCTCACGGAACAGATGGCAACGCTCTGGCGGCAAGCCGATAGCGAATGTGGCACCCTCTTCTACCAACACCACGTCATTCTGGCGGTAGACCAGGTTCTGACGGATGGCGGGGATCTGGATATGAATCTGTGTTTCGTGACCAAGCTGTTCGACGACCTGAACGTCACCTTCCAGAGTTACATCAGCGATGTGGCTCGGCAGCAGGTGCTCAGGACGAATACCGAGGGACATGTTTGCCCCGACCTGTACGTTGGCGCTGTCGACCGGCAGCCAGACCTGCTGGCGGTTTGGCAGCTCCACCTGTACCTGTTCAATGGCTGTCGCGGTCACTTTGACGGGCAGGAAGTTCATCTTTGGCGAGCCAATAAAGCCCGCAACAAAGCGGTCTGCCGGGTAGTGGTACAGCTCCAGCGGTTTACCCACCTGCGCCACGCGGCCGGCATCCAGCACCACGATTTTGTCGGCGAGGGTCATCGCTTCCACCTGATCGTGGGTGACGTAAATCATCGTGCGGCCAAGACGCTTGTGCAGACGGGAGATTTCAATACGCATCTGGACGCGCAGGGCGGCATCCAGGTTAGAGAGAGGTTCATCGAGCAGGAACACGCGCGGTTCGGCCACCAGCGTACGGCCAATCGCCACACGCTGACGCTGACCACCGGAAAGCGCTTTGGGTTTACGCTCCAGCAGGTGGGCCAGCTGTAACACTTCCGCCACCTGCGTCACGCGCTGGTTAATGACTTCTTTCTTCGCGCCGGCCAGCTTCAGGCCAAAGGACATGTTTTCGGCAACGGAAAGGTGTGGATAGAGTGCATAAGACTGGAACACCATACCGACGCCACGTTCGGCGGGCGGGATGTCGTTCATTCGGGTATCACCAATCAGCAGATCGCCGCTGGTGATGGTTTCAAGACCGGCAATCATACGCAGCAGAGTAGATTTACCACAGCCTGATGGGCCAACAAACACCACGAATTCGCCTTCGTTGATGTCCAGATTGATGTCTTTCGACACCACAACGTCACCCCAGGCTTTCGTTACATTACGCAGCTGTACGCTCGCCATGCCCTTCTCCCTTCGTTACAACCTGTCACCGACAGAAACATTCAAGATAAGTTCACTATGGGGTATCCATTACTTTCCCGAATCCTCCACCCCCCGCCTTTTTTATGGGGGAGGAGGCGGGAGGATGAGGGAGCAGGCTCTGCGACCGCCGCGGGAGGGCTGAGGCAAAATTCGTGAAGCCGCCTGCAAAATTCGGTGGGTTTTTATGTGCGCCAGCACTCATAACTTAAATTTATGCAACGGAGATCACACAAACGGGGGGTGGGGCGTAGGGGTTGGGAGGATGGAAAGAGGATGTCAAATAAGGAGACTGAGTCACGTTGAACCACCTTATGTATCCACGAGCACATCACCAAAAAGGATGGCAGATATGAATATCAAGACTGGCGCACGCGTTTTCGCATTGTCCGCCCTTGCAGCAATGATGGTTTCCGCTCCAGCGCTCGCCAAAATTGAAGAAGGCAAGCTGGTTATCTGGATTAACGGCGACAAGGGCTATAACGGCCTGGCCGAAGTGGGCAAAAAATTCGAAAAAGATACCGGCATCAAAGTTACCGTAGAACACCCGGACAAGCTGGAAGAGAAGTTCCCGCAGGTTGCAGCAACCGGCGACGGCCCGGACATCATCTTCTGGGCGCATGACCGTTTCGGGGGTTACGCGCAGTCTGGCCTGCTGGCAGAAGTGACGCCAGACAAAGCTTTCCAGGACAAGCTGTTCCCGTTCACCTGGGACGCCGTTCGCTATAACGGCAAGCTGATCGCTTACCCTATCGCGGTTGAAGCCCTGTCTCTGATTTACAACAAAGACCTGGTACCGAACCCACCTAAAACCTGGGAAGAGATCCCGAAACTGGATAAAGAGCTGAAGGCGAAAGGTAAATCCGCCCTGATGTTCAACCTGCAAGAGCCGTACTTCACCTGGCCGCTGATTGCTGCCGACGGCGGTTACGCGTTCAAGTTTGAAAACGGCAAATATGACGTGAAAGACGTGGGCGTGGACAACGCTGGCGCGAAAGCGGGTCTGACCTTCCTGGTGGATCTGATCAAGAACAAACACATGAACGCGGATACCGACTACTCCATCGCGGAAGCGGCGTTCAACAAAGGCGAAACCGCGATGACCATCAACGGTCCGTGGGCCTGGACCAACATCGACAAGAGCAAAATCAACTACGGCGTGACGCTGCTGCCAACCTTCAAAGGCAAGCCGTCTAAACCGTTCGTTGGCGTGCTGAGCGCGGGCATCAACGCCGCCAGCCCGAACAAAGAGCTGGCGAAAGAGTTCCTGGAAAACTACCTGCTGACCGATCAGGGTCTGGATGAAGTGAACAAGGACAAACCGCTGGGCGCCGTCGCGCTGAAATCTTTCCAGGATCAGCTGGCGAAAGACCCACGTATCGCGGCCACCATGGATAACGCCCAGAAAGGCGAAATCATGCCGAACATCCCACAAATGGCCGCGTTCTGGTACGCCACGCGTACCGCGGTCATCAACGCTGCAAGCGGTCGTCAGACTGTCGATGCCGCGCTGAAAGATGCTCAGGGTCGTATTACTAAGTAATGACGTAGTCCCCTCTCCCTTTGGGAGAGGGTTAGGGTGAGGGTTGGCGCTATCCGCACGTCCTCACCCCGGCCCTCTCCCCCAGGAGAGGGAGAAAAGATCAAACGTTGTAGAGGAAAAACCCCATGGATGTCATTAAAAAGAAACGCTGGTGGCAAAGCGACGCGCTGAAGTGGTCAGCGATAGGTCTGCTGTGTCTGCTGGTGGGTTACCTTGTTGTTTTAATGTACGTACAAGGGGAATATCTGTTCGCCATCATGACGCTGATTTTAAGCTCTGCTGGCCTGTATATTTTCGCTAATCGTAAAGCCTACGCCTGGCGCTATGTCTACCCGGGCGTGGCCGGGATGGGGCTGTTTGTCCTGTTCCCGCTGATTTGTACCATCGCCATTGCGTTTACCAACTACAGCAGCACCAACCAGCTTGCGCAGGAGCGCGCGCAGCAGGTTCTGATGGATCGCTCCTATCAGGCAGGCAAGACCTTTAACTTCGGCCTGTATCCTGCCGGTAACGAGTGGAAGTTAGCGCTTACTGACGAAGCAAGCAGCAAATACTATGTCTCCGACGCGTTCAAATTTGGCGGCGAGCAGAAGCTGGCCTTAAAAGAGGCACAGGCCCTGCCGGAAGGTGAACGTGCCAACCTGCGCGTTATTACCCAGAACCGTCAGGCGCTGACCCAGCTCACCGCCGTGCTGCCAGACGAAAGCAAAGTGACCATGAGCTCGCTGCGCCAGTTCTCCGGCACGCAGCCGCTGTACACTCTGGCGAACGACGGCACGCTGACCAACAACCAGAGCGGCGTGAAATATCGTCCGAATAACGACATTGGTTTCTATCAGTCCATTACTGCCGACGGCAAATGGGGTGATGACAAGCTCAGCCCGGGCTATACCGTCACCATCGGCTGGGACAACTTTACCCGCGTGTTTACCGACGAAGGCATTCAGAAACCGTTCTTCGCCATCTTCGTCTGGACGGTGGTCTTCTCGGTGCTGACGGTGATCCTGACCGTGGCCGTGGGCATGGTGCTGGCCTGTCTGGTCCAGTGGGAATCCCTGAAAGGCAAAGCGATTTACCGCGTGCTGCTGATCCTGCCGTATGCCGTACCGTCGTTTATCTCGATTCTGATTTTCAAAGGGCTGTTTAACCAGAGCTTCGGTGAAATCAACATGATGCTGAGCGCCCTGTTCGGTATCAAACCGGCTTGGTTCAGCGACCCGACCACCGCCCGCTCGATGATTATCATCGTGAACACCTGGCTCGGTTATCCGTACATGATGATCCTGTGCATGGGGCTGCTGAAGGCTATCCCGGACGATCTGTATGAAGCCTCGGCGATGGACGGCGCGGGCCCGTTCCAGAACTTCTTTAAAATTACGCTGCCGCTGCTCATTAAGCCGCTGACGCCGCTGATGATTGCCAGCTTCGCCTTTAACTTTAACAACTTCGTGCTGATTCAGCTGTTGACCAACGGCGGCCCGGACCGCCTTGGCACCACGACGCCAGCAGGCTATACCGACCTGCTCGTGAGCTACACCTACCGTATCGCCTTCGAAGGCGGCGGCGGTCAGGACTTCGGTCTGGCGGCGGCGATTGCCACCCTGATCTTCCTGCTGGTAGGCGCTCTGGCGATTGTGAACCTGAAAGCCACACGTATGAAATTCGACTAAGGAGGGCATCGATCATGGCAATGGTACAACCCAAATCTCAGAAACTGCGCCTCCTGGCGACGCACTTAGGCCTGCTGATTTTCATCGCGGCGATCATGTTCCCGCTGCTGATGGTTATCGCCATCTCCCTGCGTTCGGGCAACTTCGCCACCGGGAGCCTGATCCCGGACGAAATCTCCTGGGAACACTGGAAGCTCGCGCTGGGCTTCAGCGTGGAACATGCGGATGGCCGCGTCACGCCGCCGCCGTTCCCGGTGCTGCTGTGGCTGTGGAACTCGGTGAAAATTGCAGGCATTACCGCCATTGGTATCGTGGCACTTTCCACCACCTGTGCCTACGCCTTCGCCCGTATGCGTTTCCCGGGCAAAGCGACGCTCCTGAAAGGGATGCTGATTTTCCAGATGTTCCCGGCCGTGCTGTCGCTGGTGGCGTTATATGCCTTGTTTGACCGTCTGGGCCAGTACGTACCCTTTATCGGTCTGAACACCCACGGCGGCGTGATCTTCGCCTATCTTGGCGGTATCGCACTGCATGTATGGACCATTAAAGGCTATTTCGAAACCATCGACGGCTCGCTGGAAGAAGCGGCTGCGCTGGATGGCGCAACCCCGTGGCAGGCGTTCCGCCTGGTGCTGCTGCCGCTGTCGGTGCCTATCCTGGCGGTGGTGTTTATTCTGTCGTTTATCGCTGCGATCACCGAAGTACCGGTTGCCTCACTGTTACTGCGTGATGTGAACAGCTACACCCTGGCCGTGGGTATGCAGCAATACCTCAACCCGCAAAACTACCTGTGGGGCGACTTTGCCGCGGCGGCCGTACTTTCTGCCATCCCGATTACCGTGGTGTTCCTGCTGGCTCAGCGCTGGCTGGTCAACGGCCTGACGGCGGGCGGTGTGAAAGGTTAAGTTTCATTTTGTTATGCCACTGCAACCCTCAACTTTAGACGTATTGTATTGACCCAACTTGTGACTGTTGTTAGGCGGCCTCCGGGCCGCCATTTTTTTATTCGCGTTTCAGCCGCTTCGAGTTGCACAGCCAGAGGGTGATCACCAGCAGCAGGATCGCCGCCGAGTAGATCAGTACGTCGAGCGGAGATTTATGATCGACGATGATCAGCCGCACAATCGCGGTGATCCCAATGTAGACAAAATAACGCAGCGGGAAGTGAAAGCCGGACTGAAAGTACTTCACAATCAGGGCAATAAATTCAAAGTAGAGAAAGTAGACCACCAGGCCTTCCACCAGCGCATATTTGCTGGTTTGTTCAGGAGCGAACAGTACATCCGCCAGATGCACCGTCTCTTTGCCGAGAAAGACGACCAGTATCAGGCCAAGGCTCAACAGACCGAGGTTCAGCACGGTCTGGAGGATAGTTGAGATAAACTCAACGCGCGGGCGAGTCAGGGATGTCATACAGCACCTCATTCTCCAGGGCGAGGTTCCTGTATAACGCAAAAATGTGACGGGGATCTATATTTTTTAATTATGTTTTATGTAGGAAGAAAACCGATGGAGCGTAAACAAACCGGGGTTCGCAACGTGACCTGTGGCGACAATGTGATCGTATATGAACCTGCTAACCTTTACGACTGTGTGCTGGGCAACGGCGTATTCGTCGGCCCGTTTGTTGAAATCCAGGGCAATACGCGCATCGGTGACGACTGCAAAATCCAGTCGCACACCTTCATCTGCGAGTATGTCACTATTGGTAAGCGTTGCTTTGTTGGCCATGGCGTGATGTTTGCCAACGATATGTTTCGGGAGGGGAAACCGAACGCCGACCGAGAGAGCTGGGGCCATATTACCGTGGGGAATGATGTTTCGATAGGCAGTGGAGCGACCATTCTGGCGGTATCCATCTGCGACGGTGCGGTGATTGGTGCAGGGAGCGTGGTAACAAAATCGATCGTCGAGAAAGGTGTCTATGCCGGGAACCCGGCGAGGCTACTGCGCCGCTTGTGATTCGCCCGGTGGCGCTGCGCTTACCGGGCCTACAAAATAGCAGGCCGGGCAAACGCAATGCCGCCCGGCGTGAAGCATCAGCGGAAGTTAATGTTCTTATCGCTCGTCATGTCATACAGCTGGAACTTACGTCCAAGCTGCTGACCCCCGTCACGCGTCAGCGGCGTCCAGCCCACTGCCGCACGGCTGCGGGTTGGGCCTGACGAGAACAGATCCAGCGGAATCGACACGTAGACCCCTTTGGTGAAGTCCCCTTCCCCGTATTCGTCCGGCGAGACGTTGGTGATGGTGGCGTAGCCGCCCACCACGACGCCGCTGTCGAAGTGTTTAGAGATATCCAGCGTACCGCCCTTATCGCCCGCCAGATACTGGCCGACGCTGGCTTTCACCAGCACGTCAGGGGCAAACGACGGCGTCCAGTAGGCGGTCAGATGGCCCGTTTTGACGCTGTAGTCGGTGAACTTCATCATGTCCTGCGCGCTGCGCCAGTCACGCTGCTTGACGTAGTTGGCATCCACCCCGAACGCCCAGTTGCTGTCGACAGGACGATAAAGCACTTCCGCCCCCGCGCCGCCGTACATGGTTTCCAGATACCCGCCGTACACCTGGCCGTAGAAGCCGTTGCCGAAGTACTGGAAGTAGTTGGCCTGCAGGTTATTCACGTAGGCATCGTTCTGCACGTATTCACGCACGCGGGTACGCACGCGCGGCAGCGTCGAGTCTTTTGGCGGGTTGGTGTAGTTGAATTTGTCGTAGTTGTTAGCGATGTTGCCGAACAGGCTGCCGGTGGTCAGCAGGTGGTCGGTGACCCACAGATCCGCTGTCGCCATCACGCCCAGCTGATACATGTAGAAGTTTTCAGGCCCGCCGACGGACTGGTTCAGCACCGGATCGATATGGAAATCGAAGCGCGATTTATCGATATACCAGCCCTGCTCGGTGGTGTCTGGCACCACGGGCTCAATGCGTTTTTGCACCAGCTCGGTTTCATGCCCGAGCGGCTCGCCTTCCAGATGGCGCTGGAGGCTGGCAACGTCCGTTTCGGTTGTGACCTGCGGCAGGTTGAGACGGTTCTCCGTCACGCGGATCGTGCGGATCCCCTCCGGCAGATCGTTCATGACGATCCGGTTGGCGCGTTCGATCCCTTCGCGCGAGTCGCGGTATTTCACCTGCTCGCCGGTGACGTAAAGCGTGTCGCCCTTGGTCTGAATCTTCGGATCCGCCAGACCGGCATTGTATTTCAACAGCGTCAGCTGGTTTGCCACCACGGAGTGCTGCAGAATCGCATCCTGCGGCTCCGGCCGGTATGCAGGGCGCGCGTTATCATTGTAGTGCGGCCGCATGTCGTTAAAGTTGGTGCGCAGCGTGAAGCCAAACATCACCGTATTGCCGCGCTCGTAGCTGAGGTTAACGTCGGCCCAGTCGGTGACGCGATAAATGGCGCCGACGTTAAACTTGCTCTTCTGCTCAATCTTCCCGGCGAAGTCGTGCGAGTAGTCATTTCCTTCATATTCCAGCTTCAGGCGTAATGGCTGCCAGGGCGTTTGATACTCTACGCCGCCAAACAGCGATGCCGGGCCGTGGAACATCTGATCCCCGTTGATGGAACCGGCTTTTTTGTAGCTGTTATCGCGATAGCAGTATTTGTCGCTGTAGGAGCAAAACGGGTTTTTCACGTTACCGCTGGTGCCGAGATAGCCCCATCCCAGGCCGAGCGAGAAGTCGAACGGGCCCCAGGCTTTGCTGGCCACGATGTATTCCGCATCAAACAGACCGGTACCACCGATATCTTTGGCCCCCACGGACACCTGCGGCATCCAGTAGCTCTCTTCCCACAGGCGCAGCTTGACGTCGAAGGCTTTATCTTTGTAGGTCTGATCGCCGGAGAACGCCTCAACGCTGCTGTATTGTTTCGTACGCACGTCGGTATAGCGCAGCGTGGTTTCAAGCCACGGGAATAGCTGTACCGAGGCGGAGTAGTAGCGATACTGGTCGTTATCACGGTAGTTAAGGCTAATTTCCCCTTCGCGCGCCATACGCGCGGTGGGCGTTTGCAGTAAACCGACGCCGCCGAAGTCTGACTGAGACGGGCCAATGGGTGCCGGATACGTTTCTGCATGGCAGGCGGCACTCACGCAGAGCGCCAGCATGCTGTAGAGATAGGTTTTTTTCATTATTCCGGTATCCGCTGAATCAGGGAGTGAAGGATATCGGCGTTAAGCCCGTCATACGCCTTCGTCCAGAAATGGTCGGCAAAACCGACAAAAATGATGCTGCCCGGCATAGGTTCGATATGCCGTTTATTCCAGTAAGCGGCGGGGGCTTTTTGTGTGTGCCCGTCAGGGTAAACCACCCAGGCGTAGCTGTTATCGGCACCGCTCAGCAGGCTCTGCTCGTCGAGGTAGCTCGCCACGTCACGACCGGGCGTGAAGGGCTTTTTACCCGGGCTGCTGATAAGCCCCATCACGGTCACCGTCGTCGGCTTCACCGGCAGCCAGAGCGTATACTCCCCTTCAAGCGTGGGGTTGCCCTTTTCCGTGACGCGCACTTCATCGGGATCAAGATTCACTTTCTGACGGCCCGTCACCTTCAGCGCCTGCAGCTGCTGGCGTACGCTGTTAATGGCCGCCGCGTCGTCGCCATCTTCCTGCTCCGCTAACCCCGTCAGCCTGGCAAGGAGCGCCTTGTGCTGTTGTTCCGCTTCAGCGGTCTTCTGCCGTTCAGCGATCACAGCCCCCGGCCACCAGCTGTTGGCGAGCCTTGGCTGTCCGACGAGATCGATCAGATGCTCGGCGTGGGTTAAGGTTTTGGGTTTTTCACTGTCCGGCGTGTAGACATTTACCGTCCCTGCGGACCATGCCAGCGGCGCGGCAAGGCTGGCGAGAAGCGAAACGTGGATGAGCGTTTTCATGATTTCGCCGCCTTGATCAGGGTGGTTTTCACCGGGAAGAATCCGGCACCGAGATACTGCAGGGACTGGCGGATCTGCCCTTCCTCGTCGATCCAGAAGCGGTTGTGCCAGGTGGCCTGGTCGGTGGTGACTTCTTCATCCAGCACGCGAACATGGGTTTCGTCGCTGCCGACTTTCACGCTGTCCGTGCCGTCCCAGCGGAAGGTCGAGCGTGCCGTGGCGTAACGCACCTGCTTATGTTCGGTCCAGCCCATCGTGCGCGTCCAGCTTGCGCCGTCGACGATCTGGTTCGGCTCGATCAGCGGATCGGCAGCGATATTATTCACTTCCAGCAGGTTGTCGCCGCCCAACAGGGTTTTCACGATACGGCCATGCTGCGTCACGATGGTGGCCTGATCCTGCGTCACCCATTTCTGCTGCCCGTTTTCATCGAAAGCGAGCACCACAAACAGCTGCGGGCCATCGTTTAGCTGCATGTACTGACTGGCATAGGGCATGTTTTGAAGTTCGTCATCGGTCAGATGTACGCCCGGTGTACCGAACATGCTTTCCCACAGTGAGTTTCCCAGCCCTTTAGTGGTGGCCGAGCACGCCTGCAGCAGCAGGCAAATCAGAATGATTGCAGGTCGCTTCACGACTCTTCTCCGAAGGGGCGAAATAACCACACCGAAGTGTGGTTATGATTAAAACACCCGCTATTACTGGGTGCTGGTTGTCGTGGTGGTCGTGGTTCCGGTATTGGAGCCATCACCGCCACCGGTTGCCGCCAGCGCGACACCCACGGCTGAACTTACGGTGCTGGCGCTGGCTGCGGTAGAACTACCCGCAGACGCAGACGTCGCAGCCGAACCTGCCGCTTCCCCGACCTGAACCGGAGCTGCATAGACAGATGTCGCCGCAAGCGCAGATATGGCAAAAATGCCATACAGTACTTTCTTCATAACAATTTCCCTTCAATGAATGAATGGAGATTTGCCCGAAAAGAATTTCAGGCGGAATCGAGTATACACAACTAGTGCCGTGGGTTTGCCGTAAGGGGAAATAGGGATGGAGTTTTCGGATTAATGGTTAAAGTGGAAATGAAAGACAAATAACATAAATATATAATTCATACAAATCAATGAGTTATAATATAATGATATTAATGGACCACTACGTATTTTCTTAAAATAAACCGCAGCAATTAACGGGTTAAGCGTCTTTTTCGGATTAAACTCAGATTCAGAATTTGAGTTAACTAACAGACATCAGGAATTATCTGATAAAAAAATGCCGGCATTAAGCCGGCACGTTTTCATGACGTTTTAATTACGCACGCCACGCTTTATAACGGTTGATCAAACCATTTGTGGAGCTGTCATGGCTGGCAATCGCTTTATCATCACCCAGCTCTGGCAGAATACGGTTTGCCAGCTGTTTGCCCAGTTCAACGCCCCACTGGTCAAAGGTGAAGATGTTCAGGATGGCGCCCTGCGTGAAGATCTTGTGCTCGTACAGGGCAATCAGCGCGCCCAGGCTGAACGGCGTGATTTCGCGCAGCAGGATGGAGTTGGTTGGGCGGTTGCCTTCGAACACTTTGAACGGCACAACGTGGTCCAGAGTTGCAGGATCTTTACCCTGGTCACGGTATTCCTGCTCAACCACTTCGCGGGATTTACCGAACGCCAGCGCTTCGGTCTGCGCAAAGAAGTTCGACAGCAGCTTCGGATGGTGATCGGACAGCGGGTTATGGGTGATAGCCGGGGCGATGAAATCGCACGGTACCATTTTGGTGCCCTGGTGGATCAGCTGGTAGAAGGCATGCTGACCGTTGGTGCCCGGCTCGCCCCAGATGATTGGGCCAGTCTGGTAATCCACCGCGTTGCCGTTACGGTCAACGTATTTACCGTTGGATTCCATATTGCCCTGCTGGAAGTAGGCTGCGAAGCGGTGCATGTACTGGTCGTAAGGCAGGATCGCTTCGGTTTCAGCGCCGAAGAAGTTGTTGTACCAGATACCGATCAGCGCCAGCAGCACCGGCAGGTTTTTCTCTGGTGCGGTAGTGGAGAAGTGTTTATCCATCGCGTGCGCGCCGGAGAGCAGCTCAACGAAGTTGTCGAAGCCCACGGACAGGATGATGGACAGACCGATCGCAGACCACAGGGAGTAGCGGCCGCCAACCCAGTCCCAGAACTCGAACATGTTCGCGGTATCAATGCCGAACTCGCTGACGGCTTTACCGTTGGTAGACAGCGCCGCGAAGTGTTTCGCCACGTGCTTGTTGTCGCCCGCGGTTTTCAGGAACCAGTCGCGCGCGCTGTGGGCGTTGGTCATGGTTTCCTGAGTGGTGAAGGTTTTGGAGGCAACCAGGAACAGGGTGGTTTCCGGGTTCACGTTCTTCAGCACTTCGGCGATGTGGGTACCATCGACGTTAGACACAAAGTGCATATTGAGGTGGTTTTTGTACGGGCGCAGCGCTTCGGTCACCATGAACGGACCGAGGTCAGAGCCGCCGATACCGATGTTAACCACGTCGGTGATCGCTTTGCCGGTGTAGCCTTTCCAGCTACCGGAGATGATCGCTTCGGAGAAGGCTTTCATCTTTTCCAGCACCGCGTTCACTTCCGGCATGACGTCTTTGCCGTCAACGATGATTGGCGTATTGCTACGGTTACGCAGGGCCACGTGAAGCACGGCACGGTCTTCGGTACGGTTAATTTTCTCACCGGAGAACATGGATTTGATGGCGTCGGCAAGCTCGGTTTCTTTTGCCAGATCCTGCAGTTTTGCCAGCGTCTCTTCGGTAATGCGGTTTTTGGAGAAATCCACCAGCATCAGGTCGTCGAAGGTCGCGGAGAACTTAGCGAAACGATCGGCATCTTTCGCGAACAGATCCGCGATGGTGACGTCTTTCATTTCATCAAAATGTTTCTGGAGTGCCTGCCAGGCAGCGGTCTGCGTTGGGTTGATGTTTTTCATTAGCAATACTCTTCTGATTTGAGAATTGTGACTGCGGTCGATTGTAGCGCCTGCAAATAAAAATTGTGATGGTTTTTATGCCATTGCCCTGGCCTGCATCAAACACAGGTGAAAAGACCCGAAAAGTATAGCTGCTGAAGTGCCCTCCCGGGGCGGCGAAATGTCGCCCAAAACAGGCTAAAATGGAGCATAAAATATGGCCCTGTTATAAGTCCTGTTTCTCAGGGGTACCCCCCCATAAAAAATCCGCATAATCCCAGCATTGACAGGACCTCCCCCGCATTTTATTTATAGGGCCGTATTTTGCGCCTGCACCTGTTTTCGTTTCACTCTTGTGCCAAGGTCGCTTATTCATTCCCTGACACGAGGTTGTTATGACGAGTTTTGTGGTCGCCAAATTTGGCGGCACCAGTGTGGCCGATTACGATGCCATGAACCGCAGCGCCGATGTGGTGCTGGCCGATCCGAATACCCGTCTGGTGGTGCTCTCAGCATCCGCCGGCGTGACGAACCTGCTGGTTTCTCTGTCTGAAGGACTGGAAGCGACAGAACGTTTCGTGAAGCTAGATGCACTGCGCAAAATTCAGTTCGACATTCTTGAGCGTCTGCAGAACCCGAACGTTATCCGCGAGGAAGTGGAACGTCTGCTGGAAAATATCACCACCCTGGCAGAAGCGGCCTCTCTGGCCACCTCCACCGCCCTGACCGACGAGCTGGTCAGCCACGGCGAACTGATGTCCACCCTGCTGTTTGTGGAAATCATGCGCGAGCGTAACATTCAGGCGCAGTGGTTTGACGTGCGTAAAGTGATGCGTACCAGCGATCGCTTTGGGCGTGCCGAGCCGGACGTTGAGGCGCTGGCGGAGCTGACCAATCAGCAGCTGGCACCACGCCTGGCAGACGGTATCGTGATTACCCAGGGCTTTATCGGCAGTGAAGCGAAAGGCCGCACCACCACGCTTGGCCGTGGCGGCAGCGACTACACCGCCGCGCTGTTGGGCGAAGCCCTGCATGCAACGCGCGTGGATATCTGGACGGACGTTCCGGGCATTTACACCACCGACCCGCGCGTCGTTTCTGCGGCTAAACGTATTGATGTGATCGCCTTTGAAGAAGCCGCGGAAATGGCCACCTTCGGCGCGAAAGTGCTGCACCCGGCAACGCTGCTGCCGGCCGTACGCAGCGATATTCCGGTCTTCGTGGGTTCCAGCAAAGATCCGAAAGCGGGCGGGACGCTGGTCTGCAAGAAAACCGAAAACCCACCGCTGTTCCGCGCCCTGGCCCTGCGCCGTCGCCAGACGCTGGTGACGCTCCACAGCCACAATATGCTGCATTCCCGCGGATTCCTGGCGGAAGTGTTTGGCATTCTGGCGCGCCACAATATCTCGGTGGATCTGATCACCACCTCTGAAGTGAGCATTGCGCTGACGCTGGACACCACCGGCTCTACCTCCACCGGCGACACGCTGCTGACGCAGTCTCTGCTGATTGAGCTTTCTGAGCTGTGCCGCGTGGAAGTGGAAGAAGATCTGGCGCTGGTTGCCATCATTGGCAACAAGCTGTCGCGCGCCTGCGGCGTGGGTAAAGAGGTGTTCGGCGTGCTCGACCCGTTCAGCATCCGCATGATCTGCTACGGCGCATCCAGCTACAACCTCTGCTTCCTGGTGCCTGCCGATCAGGCTGAGCAGGTCGTGCAGAAACTTCATCAGAATTTGTTTGAATAAAATTCGTTAGCACGATAAACAATACCTATAAGCCGGGCACAGACCCGGCTTTTTCATAACTAAACAACACGACAATACTGCAAGGAATCCACTATGTTATCCGCCGTTACGCGGCTGTTCCCGTTATGGGCGCTGCTGCTCTCCGTACTCGCGTATTACACCCCCGCCACTTTCACGGGCATTGGTCCGTGGGTCGCCACGCTGCTGATGCTGATCATGTTCGGTATGGGCGTGCATCTGAAAATCGACGACTTTAAACGCGTGCTGTCTCGCCCTGCGCCCGTCGCAGCGGGGATCTTCCTGCACTACCTGGTCATGCCGCTTGCGGCGTGGCTGCTGGCGATGGCCTTTAAGATGCCGCCCGATCTCTCCGCCGGGATGGTACTGGTAGGCAGCGTGGCCAGCGGCACGGCGTCCAACGTCATGATCTACCTGGCGAAAGGCGACGTGGCGCTCTCCGTCACGATCTCGTCCGTTTCCACGCTGGTTGGCGTCGTTGCCACGCCGCTGTTAACCCGCCTGTACGTGGACGCGCATATTCAGGTGGACGTGATGGGCATGCTGCTCAGCATTCTGCAGATTGTGGTGATCCCGATTGCGCTGGGGCTGGTCATTCACCATCTTTTCCCGCGCGTGGTGAAGGCCGTTGAGCCGTACCTGCCCGCGTTTTCGATGGTCTGCATTCTGGCGATCATTAGCGCCGTGGTGGCGGGTTCCGCATCGCACATTGCCTCCGTGGGCTTTGTGGTGATCATCGCCGTGGTGCTGCATAACACTATTGGCCTGCTGGGCGGCTACTGGGGCGGGAAGCTGTTCGGTTTTGACGAATCTACCTGCCGCACGCTGGCAATCGAGGTAGGCATGCAGAACTCCGGCCTGGCGGCGGCGCTCGGTAAAATTTACTTCTCCCCGCTGGCGGCACTGCCTGGCGCGCTGTTCTCCGTCTGGCATAACCTCTCCGGCTCGCTGCTGGCGGGCTACTGGTCCGGCAAACCGATTGATGAACAAACGAAAAAAGATGCGGTGAAGCAGGGTTAATTTACGCGGCTTGCTTTACACTGAAGCCTCTCTATCAGGAGGCTTCAGCAATGGCTACACCACGTTTGACCCAGAAAGACATGACGGAAGCCGAGCAGCGCGAACTGAAAACGCTTCTCGACCGCGCCCGTATCGCCCATGGCCGCACGCTGACGAACGCCGAAACCAATCAGGTGAAAAAAGAGTACATCGATAAGCTGATGGCGCAGCGTGACGCCGCGGCGAAAAAAGCCCGCAAGCTGAAAAAAGAGCAGGCTTATAAACCGGATGCAGAGGCGACCTTTTCCTGGTCCGCCACAACGTCTACCCGTGGAAGGCGCTAATCAGCGCCCTTTCTTTTTGCGCCCCGGCTGGGTAAAGCGTTTTCCATTACCCGGCTTGCCTCGCCCCTTATCTTCCGCCTGCGGCGCCTTCACCACCGGGCGCTTAATCGCCTGAGTTTTCGGTTTTGCTTTGGCCTTCGGCTTCGCTTCGGACGAGGAATTCTCGATAAGCTTGAAGAGTTCAATCAGCTCGTCATCCGTTAAATCGCGCCACTCGCCCAGCGGGATACCGGACAGGCTGACGTTCATGATGCGCGTGCGTTCCAGCTTCGTCACTTCATAACCGAAGTGCTCGCACATACGGCGGATTTGGCGGTTCAGGCCCTGAACCAGCGTAATGCGGAACGCGAACGGCGCTTCTTTCTTCACCTTACACTTTTTCGTGACGGTACCGAGGATCGGCACCCCGGCGCCCATGCCGCGAATAAATTCGTCCGTGACCGGCTTATTCACCGTCACAATGTACTCTTTCTCGTGGTCATTACCGGCACGCAGAATTTTGTTGACCAGATCGCCGTGGTTGGTGAGGAAAATCAGCCCCTGTGAGTCTTTATCCAGACGGCCAATCGGGAAGATACGGCTGCTGTGGTTCACGAAATCAACGATGTTGTCCCGCTCACCGTCTTCCGTGGTGCTGACAATCCCAACCGGTTTGTTCAACGCGATAAACACCAGGTCTTCAGCATCACGCGGTTCGATGACCTGACCATTCACTTTAACCACATCGCCAGGGACCACCTGGTCGCCGATGGTGGCGCGTTTGCCGTTAAGAAACACGTTACCCTGTTCAATGTAACGGTCAGCCTCGCGACGTGAGCAGATCCCGCTCTCGCTAATGTATTTGTTTAATCGGGTTGATTGAGTTGGCAGCATAGTTTCTCCTGTGAAGGGCGAAATATACCTTACCTTGCGGCTGACAAAAAAGTGTTAGTAGCCGTTGATCAAAAAATCGAGTGCATCCCGCAATGAAGCCCGGTTTTGCGTAAGATCGGCAACACGCTCACCTAACTCTTTTGGCGATATGCCAGCCATCATGTGCATCATGACCACGCAGGGCTTACCCGCTATCTCAACGACAGGGCACACTTTCGCAGGCGGCTGAATGCCTCCCAGATGGCTAAGCTCAACTGCTGGTGCGACCAGGACATGCTTCATCACATTGGCCAAGGGATGCTGCATATTGATTAGCCAGGGATAGGCAGTTTTCCCCTTACCCTCATTCTCATAAGCAAAATATTGTTCCATCAGAACGATCTCTGAGAATCACTAAAGGAGCCGTTTTCATCAACCCACTGGTTAATGGCCTCAATAGAAGCTTTATTTTCTGCTAACCACTCTGCGCGCTGATGCGCTCGAAACTGCTCCTGCAGCGCAGCCGTGAGTACAGCAGAGAGATTAAGTTTAAGCCGACGCGCCTCTTCAAGGATTTCTGGTGCTAACGACACATTGACTGATTTTTTGATGCCATGAGTAGCGCGCATGAGAACCCCCATCGGAATGCGCATGAATTGGCGAAGTGTAGCGTAATAAACGAGCATTTTCTATTCCCTTCAAAATGTAAGGTCTGAAGAGTAAATTGCGCTTTATAAGGTGTCACGCCCCGCAAAACGGTTTTGCGAGGCGCTTTCAGAGATTAATACTCATCCCGCTCGTCGTCTTCATCCGGCTGTTCCATCACGCTGTACGCTACCGCGCAGAACAACGAGTTGAGACGCTTCATATCCCCCAGCAGCCCCAGATGCAGGGAGCTGGTCTCGATGCTCTGCACGTTCTGCTGGTGCAGACGCTCAACGTGGGCGTGCGAGTAGCGGCGGTTCAGAATGCGGAAACGATGCTTGTTGCGACGCAGGCGGCGCGCGCTCGGCACGTCGCTGGAGAAGAAGACCAGCATCGCCAGCTTGAGGTTGCTGACCAGCTGTTCGTGCAGCGCTTCCAGCTCCTTCAGGCCTTCACCTGAAAATGCACGACGCGCGGCAAGGGATTTGTCGGCGATCTCGCTGCCCATACGCTCAACGATATCCGAGGCCTGCTCAAGGTTAAGCGACATCTCGATAATTTCCGCCCAGCGGCGGGACTCCTCTTCCGCCAGCTCGTCCTGCGGCATACGCGCCAGGTAAAGCTTAATGGCGGTATAGAGCACGTTGATATCGTCCGCCAGTCTGCGCAGTTCTTTCTCTTCACGCGGCTCGCCGTGCATCACCTTTTGCAGGCCTTCGAGCATGGTTTCCATTGCGTCGCCCATGCGCAGCGTCTCGCGCGCGGCATTCGCCAGCGCCAGCGCCGGGGTATCCAGCGCGGAGGTATCCAGGTGCTTCGGCTTCAGGCGCGCATCCAGCTCCGGCTCGTCCTGAATGAGGCGTTCGCAGAAGCGGGCCATCGGCGCGGCAAAAGGCACCATTGCCAGGCAGCGCACCAGGTTGTAGAACACGTGGAAGTAGATCACCAGCTCCGCCTTCGGCAGCGGGAGATTGTCCATCAGGTTCGCCAGCGGGTGAACGAACGGCAGAATAATCAGGCTGCCCACCAGCTTAAACAGCAGGCTGCCGAGAGCCACGCGGCGGGCGGCGGCGTTGGCCGCGCTGTTGTTGAGCATCGCCAGCAGGCCGGAGCCAAGGTTGGCCCCGATCACCAGACACAGCGCCACCGGGAAGGAGATCGCCCCTGTGGCGGTTAAGGTCGCCGTCAGAAGAACCGCCGCCAGGCTGGAGTAGCTGACGATGGCAAACACCGCGCCAATGAGGGCGTCAAGCATGATGTCCCCGGTCAGGGAGGCAAAGATGACCTGCACGCCGTTGGCCTCGGTGATTGGGGTGACCGCCTGCACAATCAGCTCCAGCGCCAACAGGATCAGCCCCAGGCCTATCCCTACGCGCCCGAGCTGTCCGGCGCGCGTCTGCTTGCGGCCAAGGAAGAAGATAACGCCGATAAAAATCAGCAGCGGCGACAGCCAGGAGAGATCGAAGGTCAGGATACGCGCCATCAGCGCGGTACCTACATCCGCACCCAGCACAATCACCAGCGCCGGGGCGAGCGCGACCAGATCCTGCGCCACAAAGGAGGTGACAAGCAGGGTCGTGGCGTTACTGCTCTGAACCAGTGCCGTTACGCCAATGCCCGCGCAGAAGGCGAGCGGCTTCTTCTCAACGCTGCTGCTGAGAACGGTACGTAAGCGCGCGCCAAATACGCGCATCACGCCGGTACGGACGATATGGGTGCCCCATACGAGCAGTGCGACTGCAGAGAGCAGGTGTAACAACGTCAGCACGGAAGTTTTTCCTCCTTATCGTTATTCGTTTTCCATAGGTTCAGTATAAGGGTTTAAACGTAAGAAAGAGACAGGGCGCCCAATGAGCGCCCTGTTTGTTGTAAGGAAAAGTGATTTTAGTCGGCGTCGTAGCCGAGATTTGGCGCCAGCCAGCGCTCCACTTCAGACACGCTCATCCCTTTGCGCAGGGCGTAATCTTCAATCTGATCCCGCTGCAGCTGCGCCACGGCAAAGTACTTGCTGTCCGGATGGCTGAAGTACCAACCGGAAACTGACGCGCCTGGCCACATGGCGAACGACTCGGTGAGCTTCATTCCGGTATGGGCTTCCACATCCAGCAGCTTCCAGATGGTGCCTTTTTCGGTGTGTTCCGGACAGGCCGGATAGCCCGGCGCCGGGCGAATCCCCTGGTAGTTTTCGCGGATCAGATCCTCATTGCTGAGGTTTTCATTCGCCGCGTAGCCCCAGTGCACCTTGCGCACGCGCTCGTGCAGATACTCGGCGAAAGCTTCCGCCAGGCGGTCGGCAATCGCTTTCACCATGATTTTATTGTAATCATCGTGCTGCGCTTCGAACGCGTCCGCCAGCGCGTCTTCTTCGAGACCGCCGGTTACCGCAAAGGCGCCGATATAGTCGGCTTTACCACTCAGCTTCGGCGCGACGAAATCGGCCAGGCAGTAGTTGGCAAAGCCCACTTTCTCCGTTTGCTGGCGCAGATGGCGGCTGACCGCCAGCACGTGGGTGCGGGTTTCATCGCGGTAGATTTCGATGTCGTCGCCCACGCGGTTCGCCGGGAACAGGCCCACCACGCCGCGCGGGTTGAGGGTTTTCTCTGCGCTCAGCGTGTCGAGCATGTCGTTGGCGTCTTTAAACAGGCGCTTCGCCTCCTCGCCGACCACCTCATCTTCCAGGATGCGCGGATATTTGCCCGCCAGCGACCAGGTCATAAAGAACGGCGTCCAGTCAATGTAGTTGCGCAGCGTCTCGATGCTGGCCGTCACGTCCTGCACGCCCAGACGGTGCGCCACCGGCGGCGTGTAGCTGAACCAGTCGAAAGCCAGATCGTTGTCGCGCGCCGCCTGAAGCGAAACTGGCGGGGTGCGCGGCTTCTTACGGCCGTGCTGGATGCGAACGGTTTCGTACTCTTTGCGGGTGCGCGCCACAAAATCGTCGCGCTGGGTGTCGGAGAGCAGCGCGGAGACCACGCCCACGGTGCGCGAGGCGTTTTGCACGTAAACCGTCGGGCCGCTGTAGTTCTGCTCGATTTTCACCGCCGTGTGCGCTTTCGAGGTGGTCGCCCCGCCAATCAATAGCGGAATGGTGAAGCCCTGTCGCTCCATCTCTTTTGCCACGTTGACCATTTCGTCCAGCGACGGCGTAATCAGGCCGGAGAGGCCAATCAGGTCGGCATTCACCTCGCGCGCGGTCTTGAGGATTTTGTCCGCCGGGACCATCACGCCAAGGTCGATAATTTCGTAGTTATTACACTGCAGCACTACGCCAACGATGTTCTTGCCGATGTCGTGCACGTCTCCCTTAACGGTGGCGATAACCATCTTGCCGTTGCTGGAGCCTTTCTCTTTGCTGGCTTCGATGTAGGGTTCCAGATACGCCACCGCCTGCTTCATCACGCGGGCGGATTTCACCACCTGCGGCAGGAACATTTTACCCTCGCCGAAAAGATCGCCGACCACGTTCATGCCGTCCATCAGCGGGCCTTCGATCACCTCAATCGGGCGGGCTGCCTGCTGGCGCGCCTCTTCGGTATCGAGCTCGATAAATTCGGTGATGCCTTTGACCAGCGAGTATTCCAGACGCTTTTTCACGTCCCAGGAACGCCACTCGGCCTGCTGAACGTTTGCCGCCTCATCCGATTTGCTGCCGCGGTATTTCTCCGCCAGGTCCAGCATGCGCTCGGTGGCGTCGTCGCGGCGGTTAAGGATCACGTCCTCGACGGCGTCGCGCAGCTCGGCAGGGAGATCGTC
The DNA here is from genome assembly GCF_004362415.1 of Enterobacter sp. AG326. Lineage (NCBI taxonomy): Bacteria > Pseudomonadati > Pseudomonadota > Gammaproteobacteria > Enterobacterales > Enterobacteriaceae > Enterobacter > Enterobacter sp. AG326. Next base: position 170,255 of record NZ_SNXG01000007.1, read on the forward strand.
GTAAATCGCCAGCTGGCCGGCGTTAACGATCCCCATGTCCATGCCGTTGCGGATGGCGTAGTAGAGGAACACGGCGTGGATCGCTTCGCGCACCGGGTCGTTGCCGCGGAACGAGAACGACACGTTCGACACGCCGCCGGAGATCAGCGCGTGCGGCAGCTCGCGCTTGATGTCTTCACATGCGCCGATAAAGTCCTGGGCGTAGTTATTGTGCTCTTCAATCCCGGTCGCGACGGCGAAGATATTCGGGTCAAAGATAATGTCTTCCGGCGGGAAGCCCACCTCTTCGGTCAAAATCTTGTACGCGCGGCGGCATATCTCAATTTTGCGCTCGCGGGTATCGGCCTGACCCACCTCGTCGAAGGCCATGACCACCACGGCGGCACCGTAGCGGCGGACCATCTTCGCGTGGTGGATAAAGATATCAACGCCCTCTTTCATCGAGATAGAGTTGACGATGCCTTTACCCTGGATGCACTTCAGCCCTTTTTCGATGACCTCCCACTTGGAGGAGTCGATCATGATCGGCACGCGGGCGATGTCCGGCTCGCCGGCGATCAGGTTGAGGAAACGCACCATCGCCGCTTCGGCGTCGAGCATCCCCTCGTCCATGTTGATATCGATAATCTGCGCGCCGCTTTCCACCTGCTGGCGGGCAACGTCCAGCGCTTCGCTGTATTTCTCTTCTTTGATCAGGCGCTTGAACTTTGCGGAACCGGTGACGTTAGTACGCTCACCCACGTTCACAAACAGGCTGTCGTCGCCGATGGTCAACGGCTCAAGACCGGAAAGGCGACAGGCAACCGGAAGCTCGGGCAGCTTGCGCGGCGGCAGTCCGGCCACGGCGTTGCTCATAGCAGCGATGTGCTCCGGCGTGGTGCCGCAGCAGCCGCCGACGATGTTCAGGAATCCAGACTCGGCCCACTCGCGGATTTGCGCCGCCATGGTGTCGGCATCGAGATCGTATTCACCGAACGCGTTCGGCAGACCGGCGTTCGGGTGGGCGGTGACGTAACATTCCGCGATACGGGAAAGCTCCTGCACGTACTGGCGCAGTTCATCCGGCCCCAGCGCGCAGTTCAGGCCAAAGGAGAGCGCTTCGGCGTGACGCAGGGAGTTATAAAACGCTTCGGTTGTCTGACCGGACAGGGTACGGCCGGAGGCGTCGGTGATGGTGCCGGAAATCATGATCGGCAGGTCAACGCCCAGCGCCTCAAACTCCTCTTTCACCGCGTAAATCGCGGCTTTGGCGTTGAGGGTGTCGAATACGGTTTCAATAAGGATCAGATCGGAACCGCCTTCCACCAGCGCTCTGGTCGATTCACGGTAGGCCGCAACCAGCTGATCGAAGGTGATATTACGAAACGCCGGGTCGTTGACGTCCGGTGAAATCGACGCGGTGCGGTTCGTCGGGCCAAGCACCCCGGCAACGTAGCGAGGCTTGTCCGGCGTGCGAGCCGTCCACTCGTCGGCGCAGGCGCGCGCCAGCTTCGCAGCTTCCAGGTTAATTTCTGCCGACAGGGATTCCATCTGGTAATCCGCCATGGCGATGGTTGTCGAGTTAAAGGTGTTGGTCTCAACGATATCCGCACCCGCTTCGAAGTAGGCGTTGTGGATATCCTTAATGACTGACGGTTTGCTGAGCACCAGCAGGTCGTTGTTCCCTTTCAGGTCGCAGGGCCAGTCGGCAAAGCGTTCGCCGCGGAAATCGTCTTCACTCAGACGATACCCCTGGATCATGGTGCCCATGCCGCCGTCCAGCACCAGAATTCGTTCATTTAACTGCGCACGCAGTTGCTCTACTTTGCTGCTCACACTTGCTCCCGACAACGCTCAACAAGGCCAAAAGGCTGCGTTCCATACTGGCACAATCTCGCAGGGTGGAAAAGGCGCACAGCGGTAACATGAGACATGTTCACCATCACTCCTCCGATCAGTCAGGATAACGGTTGCAAATTCACCAAATAAAACGAAAATGATTTCCACGATACAGAAAAAGGAGATCGTCATGGTCGCGACCGTTCCCGCTAAACGCGGCAGAAAGCCTGCTGCCACCACCGCCGCCGCACAACAGGGCGGACAGGTTCAATCGCTCACGCGCGGTCTGAAGCTGCTGGAGTGGATAGCCGAGTCGCACGGCAGCGTGGCCCTGACGGAGCTGGCCCAGCAGGCTGGACTGCCGAACTCCACGACGCACCGCCTGCTAACCACCATGCAGCAGCTGGGCTTTGTCCGCCAGGTCGGCGAGCTGGGGCACTGGGCGGTGGGCGCGCATGCGTTTATCGTCGGCAGCAGCTTCCTGCAGAGCCGCAACCTGCTGGCGATTGTGCACCCGATTCTGCGCAAGCTGATGGAGGAGTCCGGCGAGACCGTAAACCTGGCGGTGCTGGACCAGAGCGACCACCAGGCGATTATCATCGACCAGGTGCAGTGTACGCAGCTGATGCGTATGTCCGCACCGATTGGCGGCAAACTGCCGATGCACGCCTCCGGGGCGGGGAAAGCGTTTCTCTCACAGCTGAGCGAGGAGCAGGTAACGGGGCTGCTGCACCGTAAAGGGCTGCACGCTTATACCCACGCCACGCTGGTGTCGCCCGTGCATCTGAAAGAAGATCTGGCCCTGACCCGCAAGCGCGGCTATTCGTTTGATGATGAAGAACATGCCCTGGGCCTGCGCTGCCTCGCGGCCTGCATTTTTGACGAGCACCGCGAGCCGTTTGCCGCGATCTCCATCTCCGGTCCGATTTCGCGGATGACCGATGACCGCGTGACGGAACTGGGTGCGCTGGTGATTAAGGCGGCGAAAGAGGTGACGCTGGCGTACGGTGGGATTCGTTGAGATTGAGTGCGGCCTGATGCCCTCACCCCGGCCCTCTCCCACAGGGAGAGGGTGCAAACCTAATGCAAAACCTCTGCTTGCGGCGGTAAGCGTACACATCTTCGACATGCCCATTTTTGATCCGCGTTTGCAGTCCGCGCCAGTAGCTGGCGCGGAACAGATCCTCATGCATCTCTTCGAATAGCGGCCCGATGCGCGGGTCGGCACACAGCCAGTGGCGAAACTCCTCCGGAAACACATCGCCCGGCGAGACGCTGTACCACGGCTCGCCGGAAAGCTCATCTTCCGGGTAGCGGGGCTGTGGTATATCGCGGAAATTCACTTCGGTCATGTAGCAAATTTCGTCGTAATCGTAGAACACCACCCGCCCGTGACGGGTGACGCCGAAGTTTTTAAACAGCATGTCGCCCGGAAAAATATTGGCGGCGGCAAGCTGGCGAATCGCGTTGCCGTATTCTTCAATGGCATCCCGCAGCGCCTGGCCTTCAGACTGCTCAAGCCAGATATTCAGCGGCACCATGCGGCGCTCGATGTAGAGATGGCTAATCACGATTTTATCACCCAGATCGGTGATTTTTGCGGGCGCTTCCTGCATTAACAGCGCCATGAGCGCCGGGTCGATCTGCTGTTTATCCAGCACAAAGTTTTCGAATTCCTGGGTATCCGCCATGCGCCCGACGCGATCGTGCTCTTTGACCAGCTGATAGCAGGCGCGAACGTGCGCGGCGGTCATCTCTTTCTGCGGCGCGAATCTGTCTTTAATCACCTTAAAGACCCGGTCGAAACCCGGCAGCGTAAACACCAGCATCACCATACCGCGAATGCCTGGCGCTTCGATAAACTGCTCGTCGGCCGTCGTGACATAGCGCAGGTACTCCCGGTAGCTTTCCGTCTTGGCGTGCTTCTGACAGCCAATGGCCATATACAGCTCGGCGGTGGTTTTGCCCGGCAGGATCTCGCGCAGCCACTCCACCAGGGCGGCAGGCAGCGGGGCGTACACCATGAAATAGGAGCGGGCGAAACCAAACACGATGCTGGCCTCGGCGCCGGTGGTCAGGCAGGTATCGACAAACAGTTCCCCGTCGTCGGTACGGTGAATGGGCAGCAGAAACGGCACAATGGCGGTCGGCGTAACCAGTTTGCCGACCAGCCAGGCGGCTTTATTGCGGTAGAAAAGCTCGTTAGCCACCTGCAAATGGCTATGGCTAAGCACCTCCGCGCCGAAGGTTTCGTTGAGATGGGTGTGAATATAGTCGATATCCCGGGTTTTATTCTCCCAGGGCAGGCGCAGCGGCAGATCCGTTAGCACGCGGTGCAGGAGCTTTTCCCATCCGCGATCGGGAAAGAAATCTTTCGCCAGCGGACGGGGAATGGTTCGAAAGCGTCGCTCGGGCTGGGAGCTGAAGATAAATAACCGCTCAGGAGATAGTGAGCGGTGGTCAAATAACCGGCAATAGACGGAGTTGAAAAAGCTCTCCGCAATCTCGAAGCGCGGGTAGTCGGGTAACAAATGGGTGTAGTGCTCCTTCACGCGCAGTAAAAAATCCGCGTCGGGACTTTTACCGTCGGTAATACAGCGCAGCTGCTCCACCACCAGACCCACGTGGTGATCGTAGAGATGGATACGCTGCTTCATGGCCTGCTGAACCGCATGCCAGTCTGCATGTTCGAAGCGCTGCTGCGCGCCGGATGTCACTTCAAGAAAACGACCATACTGGGCATCGAAGCCCTGCAAAATAGTTTGGGCAATCAGCAATTCCAGGCCACGCGACATATATTCCCCCTCACCCCCAACCCTCTCCCCGAGAGGGGAGAGGGGGAAAAGATTAGAACTGTGCTTCTTCCGTTGAACCCGTTAAGGCGGTGACGGAGGAGGTACCGCCCTGAATAATCGTGGTCACATTGTCAAAGTAGCCGGTTCCCACCTCCTGCTGGTGAGACACGAAGGTGTAGCCGTCTTTGCCCGCCGCAAACTCCGGCTGCTGCACCTTCTCAACGTAGTGCTTCATGCCCTCACCCTGCGCGTAGGCGTGCGCCAGGTCGAACATGTTGAACCACATGCTGTGGATGCCTGCCAGGGTAATGAACTGGTATTTGTAGCCCATATCGGACAGCTGCTGCTGGAAGCTGGCGATCGTTTTGTCATCCAGCTTTTTCTGCCAGTTGAATGACGGCGAGCAGTTGTAGGCCAGCAGCTTGCCCGGGTATTTCGCGTGGATGGCGTCGGCAAAGCGTTTTGCCAGCGCCAGATCCGGCGTGGAGGTTTCACACCAGACCAGGTCCGCGTAAGGCGCGTACGCCAGGCCGCGGCTGATCGCCTGTTCAATGCCGGCATGGGTACGGTAGAAACCTTCGCTGGTGCGCTCGCCGGTGATGAACTCGCTGTCGTACGGGTCGCAGTCAGAGGTAATCAGGTCCGCCGCGTCCGCATCGGTACGGGCAATGACCAGCGTCGGCACGCCGAGCACGTCAGCAGCCAGACGCGCGGCAACCAGCTTCTGAATCGCTTCCTGAGTCGGAACGAGCACCTTACCGCCCATGTGTCCGCATTTTTTCACTGACGCCAGCTGGTCTTCGAAGTGAACGGCCGCTGCACCGGCCTCAATCATCGATTTCATCAGCTCGAAGGCGTTCAGCACGCCGCCGAAGCCCGCTTCCGCATCCGCGACGATCGGCAGGAAGTAGTCAGTAAAGCGCGGATCGCCAGGTTCGATACCGGCAGCCCACTGGATCTGATCCGCACGGCGGAAGGTGTTGTTGATCCGATCCACCACCGACGGCACGGAGTTAGCCGGATAGAGCGACTGATCCGGATACATGCTGGACGCCAGGTTTGCGTCCGCCGCAACCTGCCAGCCGGAGAGGTAGATAGCTTCAATACCGGCCTTCGCCTGCTGCAGCGCCTGACCGCCGGTCAGCGCGCCGAGGCTATTGATGTAGCCTTTTTTAGAGCCGCCGTGCAGCAGCTTCCACATTTTCGCCGCACCGTTCTGTGCCAGCGTGCATTCCGGGTTGACCGAGCCGCGTAATTTCACCACTTCTTCCGCGCTGTAAGGACGGCGGATGCCTTCCCAGCGAGGCTGTGTCCACTCTTTCTTCAACTCTTCGATTTGTTGGGTACGGGTTTTCATGTGCAGATGCTCCATATTGTTATGTGGTGAGTTACGCCAGGAAGCGGTAGCCCGGCAGGGTCAGGAAGTCGATTAAGTCATCTGATGTGGTGATTTGCTCCATCAGGCGCGCAGCGTCGTCAAAACGTCCGCTGCTGAAGCGGTGTTCGCCCAGCTCGTCCTGGATCACCCGCATCTCTTCTGCCAGCATCTGGCGGAACAGAGATTTGGTCACGGGTTTGCCGTTGCTGAGCGTTTTTTGATGGTGGATCCACTGCCAGATGGAGGTACGTGAGATCTCCGCCGTCGCGGCATCTTCCATCAGGCCGTAGATAGGTACGCAGCCGTTGCCGGAGATCCACGCTTCGATGTACTGGACCGCGACGCGGATATTGGCACGCATGCCCTCTTCCGTTCGCTCGCCCGCGCACGGTGCCAGCAGCTGTTCTTCAGCCGTTGGGGCATCGTCTTCGCGCGTGACAAACAGCTGGTTTTTGTTGTCGCCGAGAACGTGGTTAAAGACCTCCATTGCCGTATCGGCCAGGCCGGGATGGGCAATCCACGTGCCGTCGTGACCGTTACGGGCTTCAAGCTCTTTATCGGCTTTCACCTTGTTGAGCACCTGATTGTTGCGCTCTGCGTCTTTGCTCGGGATAAATGCCGCCATGCCACCCATCGCAAAGGCGCCGCGCTTGTGGCAGGTTTTGATCAGCAGACGCGAGTAGGCGCTCAGGAACGGTTTATCCATGGTCACGACCTGGCGATCCGGCAGCACGCGATCGGGGTAGTTTTTCAGGGTTTTGATGTAGCTGAAAATATAGTCCCAGCGTCCGCAGTTCAGGCCGACAATGTGGTCGCGCAGGGCGTGCAGAATTTCATTCATCTGGAACACGGCTGGCAGCGTTTCAATCAGCAGCGTGGCCTTGATGGTACCGCGCGGCAGGTTGAAACGATCTTCCGCGTAGCTGAACACTTCGCTCCACCAGGCCGCTTCCTGCCAGGCCTGCGTTTTTGGCAGATAGAAATAAGGGCCGCTGCCTTTTGCCAGCAGGTTCTTGTAGTTGTGGAAGAAATAGAGCGCGAAATCAAACAGGCTGCCCGGAATGGCTTCCCCACGCCAGGTGACATGTTTTTCAGGCAGGTGCAGGCCGCGTACGCGACAGATCAGCACCGCCGGGTTCGGTTTGAGCTGGTAAATTTTGCCGGCTTCGTTGGTATAGCTGATGGTGCCGTTCACGGCGTCGCGCAGGTTGATCTGCCCCTCGATGACCTTACGCCAGTCCGGCGCCAGTGAGTCTTCAAAATCGGCCATAAAGACTTTAACGTTGGCGTTCATGGCGTTGATCACCATTTTGCGCTCTACCGGACCGGTGATCTCAACGCGACGATCCTGTAAATCTTCAGGGATGCCGCGGATTTTCCACTCGCCACGGCGAATGGAAGCGGTTTCCGAAATGAAGCCAGGCAACTTGCCATCGTCAATTTCCTGCTGCTGATGAATGCGTGCCGCCAGCAGCTTATTACGCTGCGGCGTAAAGCGAGTCACCAGTTCAGTCAGAAATTCTATCGCTTCCGCCGTCAAAACCTGCTGTTCTTGCTCGCCATACGGCTGGGTAAAGGCCAGTTCATCGACCGTCGTTGCCTGTTGAGTCATTACTCTGCTCCTCATCAAAGATCCAAAATCACGCCCCCGATGCGAACGAAAGATCGTTGGGTAGTTTTCGCTCAGCAGAATTAAGACTATCTATATTTTTTCTAAAATCAAAAACAATTTCCATTTTAATTATTAATTGTAATTAATTGATTGATTTCATTGAGATTAAAGTTGGATCGAACGGTGAGTGACATTTCGGAAATAAAAAAGGCACCCGAAGGTGCCTAATTTGAATAGCTGAAACGCTTTAGGATCGTTTAGTGCAGAAGATTACTCCAGCGTCGGATTCATGTGGCGCAGATCGTATGGCGTGATCTGGTAGACGTAATAGTTGAGCCAGTTAGTGAAAAGCAAATTCCCGTGGCTGCGCCAGGTTGCTCTCGGTTTGTTCTGCGGATCGTCTTTCGGGAAATAGTTGTACGGTACATCCGGATTAAGACCCGCTTCGACATCGCGGAAATACTCTGACGCGAGGGTATGCGGATCGTACTCAGGATGCCCGGTCACAAAAGCAATGCGTTTATCCTTGCTGGCAAACAGGTAAGCATCCCCGTCTTCCGTTTCGGCCAGGATCTCCAGATCGGTGTAATCACGAATCAACTGGGCCGGGAAATCGGCGTAGCGCGAATGCGGGGCCAGGAAGGAGTCATCGAAACCACGCGTCAGCAACGCATGTGGGTGAAGAATGTGGTGTTCGTATACGCCGGAGAGCTTTTCAGTGCGGGTTTGCTTGGGGATGCCATAAAGAATATTCAGCGCGGCTTGTACCGCCCAACAGACAAACAATGTGGACGTAACGTGATCTTTTGCCCACTCTAGCACCTGTTTGATCTGCGGCCAGTAGGCGACATCGTTAAATTCAACCAGGCCAAGCGGCGCGCCGGTCACAATCAGTCCGTCGAAGTTTTCACCCTGAATGTCATCGAAGTTACAGTAGAAGTTGTTCAGATGCTCAGAAGGCGTGTTGCGTGACTCACGAGCATCGATTCGCAGCAGCTGAATATCAACCTGCAGCGGGGAGTTAGACAGAAGACGCAGGAACTGGTTTTCTGTTTCGATCTTTTTTGGCATCAGATTGAGAATAAGCACCTTCAGCGGGCGAATTTCCTGACCTGTCGCACGCGAAGCCGTCATCACGAAGACGTTTTCTTCACGCAAGAAATTGACGGCTGGTAGCTCGTCCTGCACCCGAATCGGCATAACTTTATATCCTCACAGCATACGTATAAACGTTTAGACATCCAGACAGCTAACGATACCCAGAAATGGTTTGAATGTCGAGTCTGCAAGCAGAAGGTGAGAAAGTTTCAAGGAGAGGATGGGGCGGTTTGACTTACCCGGTGGCGCTGCGCTTACCGGGCCTACAAAGCCACTCGGCATGATTTCTGACGCGCAAAGCAAAAAACCCCGCACCTTACGGTACGGGGTTCTTCTATTTGATGCCTGGCAGTTCCCTACTCTCACATGGGGAGACCCCACACTACCATCGGCGCTACGGCGTTTCACTTCTGAGTTCGGCATGGGGTCAGGTGGGACCACCGCGCTAAAGCCGCCAGGCAAATTCTGTTAAATCTGTATCAAAGCTGAAATTTGATTGTCTGTCTCTCGTCCGCCGAAACAGCTTCGGCGTTGTAAGGTTAAGCCTCACGGTTCATTAGTATCGGTTAGCTCAACGCATCGCTGCGCTTACACACCCGACCTATCA
>NZ_SNXG01000008.1:0-167679 GCF_004362415.1 Enterobacter sp. AG326
TGCGCAGCACCGGTGATCATGTTTTTAACATAGTCGGCGTGGCCTGGGCAGTCTACGTGTGCGTAGTGGCGAGTCGGGGTGTCGTACTCAACGTGGGAAGTGTTGATGGTGATACCACGAGCTTTTTCTTCTGGTGCGTTATCGATCTGGTCGAATGCACGAGCAGAACCACCGTAGGTTTTTGCCAGAACGGTAGTGATTGCAGCAGTCAGGGTAGTTTTACCATGGTCAACGTGGCCGATAGTACCAACGTTGACGTGCGGTTTTGTACGTTCAAATTTTTCTTTAGACACGGCTATATTCCTTACTATAGTGCTCTCCCCTGTGGAGAGAGCACGGGACTTAGGTTTTAATCCTGTGGATTACTTACCACGGGCTTCAATAACGGCCTGAGCAACGTTGTTAGGCGCATCATCATACTTCAGGAATTCCATGGTGTATGATGCACGACCTTTGGTCAGAGAACGCAGCTGAGTTGCATATCCGAACATTTCAGACAGCGGAACTTCAGCGTGGATCTTAACGCCAGTCACTTCGGATTCCTGACCACGCAGCATACCGCGACGACGGCTCAAGTCACCGATAACGTCACCGGTGTTCTCTTCAGGAGTTTCTACTTCAACCTTCATGATTGGCTCAAGCAGAACTGGTTTTGCTTTCTTAAAGCCTTCTTTAAAGGCAATAGACGCAGCCAGTTTAAACGCCAGTTCAGAGGAGTCAACGTCGTGGTAAGAACCGAAGTGCAGACGAACACCCATGTCAACAACCGGATAGCCAGCCAGAGGGCCCGCTTTCAGCTGTTCCTGAATGCCTTTATCAACGGCTGGGATGTATTCGCCAGGAATTACACCACCTTTGATGTCGTTGATGAACTCGTAACCTTTCGGGTTAGAGCCCGGCTCCAGTGGGTACATGTCGATCACAACGTGACCGTACTGACCGCGACCACCAGACTGCTTAGCGTGTTTACCTTCAACATCGGTAACTTTCGCACGAATCGCTTCGCGGTAAGCAACCTGAGGTTTACCCACGTTCGCTTCAACGTTGAATTCACGCTTCATACGGTCAACGATGATGTCCAGGTGCAGTTCACCCATGCCAGCGATGATGGTCTGGTTAGATTCTTCATCAGTCCATACGCGGAATGATGGGTCTTCTTTCGCCAGACGGCCCAGAGCCAGACCCATTTTTTCCTGGTCAGCTTTGGTTTTTGGTTCAACTGCGATGGAGATTACCGGCTCAGGGAATTCCATACGCTCCAGAATGATCGGGTGATCCGGGTCACACAGGGTGTCACCAGTGGTCACGTCTTTCAGACCGATAGCTGCAGCGATGTCGCCCGCACGAACTTCTTTGATCTCTTCACGTTTGTTAGCGTGCATCTGTACGATACGGCCAAAACGTTCACGCGCCGCTTTCACGGAGTTCAGGATGGTGTCACCGGAGTTAACCACACCAGAGTAAACGCGGAAGAAGGTCAGGTTACCCACGAATGGGTCGGTAGCAATTTTGAACGCCAGTGCAGAGAATGGCTCTTCGTCACTTGCGTGACGCTCAGCCGGAGTATCTTTACCGTCGTCCAGGATGCCGTTGATCGCAGGAACGTCAACCGGGGATGGCAGGTAGTCAACTACCGCATCCAGCATCGCCTGAACACCTTTGTTCTTGAACGCAGAACCACAGGTTACCAGGATGATTTCGTTGTTCAGAACGCGCTGACGCAGAGCTTTTTTGATCTCTTCTTCAGTCAGTTCTTCACCACCCAGGTATTTCTCCATCAGCTCTTCAGAAGCTTCAGCAGCGGATTCGATCAGGTTCTGGTGCCATTCGTCAGCCAGGTCCTGCATTTCAGCCGGGATATCTTCGTATTCGAAGGTAACGCCCTGGTCTGCATCGTTCCAGTTGATAGCTTTCATTTTCACCAGGTCGATAACGCCGGTGAAGCCTTCTTCAGCACCAATTGCCAGCTGCAGCGGAACAGGGTTCGCGCCCAGACGGGATTTGATCTGACCAACAACTTTCAGGAAGTTAGCACCCATACGGTCCATTTTGTTAACGAACGCGATGCGTGGAACTTTATATTTGTTCGCCTGACGCCATACGGTCTCAGACTGTGGCTGAACACCACCAACTGCGCAATAAACCATTACCGCGCCGTCAAGAACACGCATGGAACGTTCTACTTCGATGGTGAAGTCAACGTGCCCTGGGGTGTCGATGATGTTTACGCGATGCGGTTCGTACTGCTTAGCCATACCTGACCAGAATGCAGTAGTCGCTGCGGAGGTGATAGTGATACCACGCTCCTGCTCCTGTTCCATCCAGTCCATGGTGGCTGCGCCGTCATGAACTTCACCGATTTTATGGTTTACACCGGTGTAGAACAGAATACGTTCGGTAGTAGTGGTTTTACCGGCGTCGATGTGCGCACTGATACCGATGTTACGGTAGCGTGCGATGGGTGTTGTACGAGCCATTTGATTCCTCGTTTATATCTTTAGGCGTTCAGTTAAGTTACCCAGAGCGGGCGGCTTCTCTGAAGCGCCCGCCTGGTGACTAATACTCCGAAGGGATTACCAACGGTAGTGTGCGAACGCCTTGTTGGCTTCTGCCATACGGTGAACGTCTTCACGTTTCTTAACTGCAGTACCTTTGTTGTCTGCAGCATCAGAAAGTTCGTTCGCCAGACGCAGAGCCATGGATTTATCACCGCGTTTACGAGCAGCTTCAACGATCCAACGCATTGCCAGAGCATTACGACGAACCGGACGAACTTCAACTGGAACCTGATAAGTAGAACCACCAACGCGGCGGGACTTAACTTCTACGGTTGGGCGAACGTTGTCGAGAGCGACTTCGAAAGCTTCCAGTTCATTTTTACCAGAACGCTGAGCCAGGGTCTCAAGCGCGCTGTATACGATTGCTTCTGCAGTAGATTTTTTACCATCTACCATCAGGATATTTACAAATTTTGCCAGCAGTTCTGATCCGAATTTCGGATCTGGAAGGATTTTACGCTGACCAATGACGCGACGACGTGGCATGGGAATACTCCGTTGTTAATTCAGGATTGTCCAAAACTCAAAGAGTTTAGTTTGACATTAAGATAAATCAGTTTGGCCTTACTTAACGGAGAACCATTAAGCCTTAGGACGCTTCACGCCGTACTTGGAGCGAGCCTGCTTACGGTCTTTAACACCTGAGCAGTCGAGCGCACCACGAACGGTGTGGTAACGAACACCCGGAAGGTCTTTAACACGACCGCCACGGATCAGGATCACGGAGTGCTCCTGCAGGTTGTGACCTTCACCACCGATGTAGGAAGTCACTTCGAAACCGTTAGTCAAACGCACACGGCATACTTTACGCAGTGCGGAGTTTGGTTTTTTAGGAGTGGTGGTATATACACGAGTACATACACCACGTTTCTGCGGGCAGGCTTCCAGCGCAGGCACGTTGCTCTTTGCAACTTTGCGTGCGCGTGGTTTGCGTACCAGCTGGTTAACTGTTGCCATTAAATAGCTCCTGGTTTTAGCTTTTGCTTCGTAAACACGTAATAAAACGACCTCATACAATATGAGGACGCGAAATTTTAGGGCTACGTCGAAAAGGTGTCAAGAAATATACAGCGATCTCAAATCACCAGTTCATTTGACTGGCGTGCGTCACAGTAAGATTGACGAAATCAGTATAGCCAACCACGTCAATTTTGGCTGAAATTTGACCAGAAAGACCCCGCGCATCCAGATCATCCTTCAGCGCAGAGACTGTTATGGGGGCATTCGTGAGGATTTCAACGAAACGACTGCCTTCCAGTGCGGCAAGCACGCCATCCTGAATCAGCAGCAGATCATCACCTTCGCGCAGCATACTCAGTAACGCGTTGATATCACATTGCCACGGTGAATGGCTCAGAGTATGGAGCATGTCAGCCTCAGAAAGTCAGAACGGTGTCGTAGTGGGAAAGGTGTTCGCGCAATGCAGCAGAAGACAGGACTGTCACATCCAGCACGAAAGGCGTTGCCTCGTTTAGGCCGCGCGCAGCCAGGGAGTCGGCACAGACATAGAAGGTTTCGATATCGTAAAGCGGTAACACTTTGAACGTCGCGATGTAATCACGCGCCAGAATGGCCTGAGGCTGTTGCCCCGCCAGAAGCTGAAATACGCCGTCGCCCAAAAAGAAGACACCGATATCTTCGGTCAATGCTGAGGTCGCGAGCAGCGCATCCAGCCCTTCTCTGCCGGACGCATTGCCGTGCGGCGCAGAGGTAAAAACAAATGCCACGCGCTTCATCAGAATTGCACCACTCTGTCGCAGGTTAATGCCGCCTGTGCCAGTGCACCCAGACCACTCAACGAAAAGCCGGGCTGCAGGTTAGAACCCGATAAACCAAGACGTGCGGCTTCGGTTGCATCGGTCACCCCGCGGCGCAGTGCCGCCGCCACGCAGATGTGCAGTTCTACGCCCTGCTTTTCGTTTAATGCCTGCCAGGCGCGCACAAGATCGAACTCATCGCTCGCCGGTGACGTAAACTGATTCGCGTTATACACCCCTTCCCGATAGAAGAAGACGCTCGCCAGCTCATGTCCGGCCGCCAGTAGCGCATGCGCAAACTGCAGCGCGCTGCTGGCCTGCTGAGTGCCGTACGCCGGGCCTGTCACCATTAATGCAAAACGCATTACTTGTCTTGTCCCTGGAAATCGCCGCTTTTGAACTGGCGAATATAGAGGTAGACCGTGTGCTTGGAGATGTTCAGACGATCGGCCACCTGGTTGATGGCGTCTTTAATATCAAAAATCCCTTTTTCATAAAGATTGAGCACGATCTGACGATTCTTGGCGTTGTTCGAGACGTTGCGATCGGCATTCACCTCTTCAATCGTAAACTCAAGCGTCTGAGTCACCAGATCTTCAACAGAGGAGGCAAAGTTAACTGAGGAGCCAACGTCCGGCGTTTCAGGTGGAATAAAGGTGCTCATGATTTGCGAGAATGGCACATCAAGGTTCATGTTGATGCACAGCAGCCCAATAACACGATGCTCGCGGTTTCGAATCGCGATGGTTTCTGATTTCATCAGCACGCCGCTTTTGGCGCGGGTGAAATAGCATTTGGAGACGCTGCTGTCCGCGCCGGTCATGTCATGCAGCATACGCAATGCAAGGTCGGTAATTGGCGAACCAATTTTACGGCCAGTATGCTCACCATTCGCAATGCGGATGGCGGAACACTTTAGATCTTGCAGGGAGTGCAATACGATTTCGCAGTGGGAGCCAATGAGCATCGCTAACCCGTCCACTACCGCTTCGTAGGATTTCAGAATATCGAAGTCGGTCTGATCGAAAGGACGTTGATCCAGCAAATCAAGTTCACTGGTTTCGTTGGTTAAAAGCGACCTGGACATGAAAAAAACACTCCTTTTCAGGAGCCTGTCGTTAGGTTTTCAGGGCAGGCTCATTATCTACACGGACAACTAAATTAATACAGCGTGCGTAGCGCTTTCCAGTGTTAATTATATCTGCCCCACAATAAAAAAACCGCCGCCTGAAAGGCGGCGGTTTTTTTCAACATTACTTCTTAGCAGCAGCGGCTTTATCGTCAGCCGGTGCGTCTGCCTTGGCATCCGCTTTCGGTGCCGGTTTGATATCCAGCAGCTCTACGTCAAAGACCAGCGTAGAGTTGGCAGGGATACCCGGAACGCCGGTTTTGCCATAGGCCAGATCCGGTGGGATAACCATCTTGATCTTGCCGCCTTTCTTGATGTTTTTCAGGCCTTCAGTCCAGCCCGGGATAACGCCGTCCAGACGGAAGGAGAGCGGCTCACCGCGGGTGTAAGAGTTGTCGAACTCTTTACCGTCGATCAGCGTACCTTTGTAGTTCACAACAACGGTGTCGCTGTCTTTAGGCGCATCGCCGGTGCCTTCTTTCTCAACTTTGTACACCAGGCCGGTAGAAGAGGTTTTCACACCCTTCTCTTTGGCAAAGGTATCGCGGTAGGCTTTGCCTTTCGCTTCGTTGTCTTTAGCGTCCGCGTCCATCTTGGTCTGCGCGGCACCCTTCACGCGCGCTTCGAACGCCTGCAGAGTCTGTTCAATTTCCTGGTCAGACAGCTTGCTCTTATCTGCAAATGCGTCCTGAACGCCCGCGATCAGCTGAGCTTTATCCAGTTTGATGCCCAGTTTCTCTTGTTCTTTCAGAGAGTTTTCCATGTAACGACCCAGAGATGCGCCCAGTGCATAGGCGGATTTCTGGTCGTCATTTTTGAACG
Organism: Enterobacter sp. AG326; assembly: GCF_004362415.1. NCBI lineage: Bacteria > Pseudomonadati > Pseudomonadota > Gammaproteobacteria > Enterobacterales > Enterobacteriaceae > Enterobacter > Enterobacter sp. AG326. The sequence goes on from NZ_SNXG01000008.1 coordinate 6,267, forward strand.
CCGCTTTGCTGTCAGCAGTAGCAGCAGGCTTCGCAGCAGTATCAGCAGCGAATGACAGCGGCGCGTTCAGCGCAACAGCCATCGTGGTCGCCAGCAGCGTTACTTTAAACAGTGATTTCATCCATATCTCCAGGGCCTGGGGACTCTCACCCCAGCGTTAAACGTAAATGAGTTACGTACTATAAAACGTTGCGGAAGAAATCTACAGACAGACACTTCCAATTCTCGCCACTTTTCAGACTATTTTTGTTTAAATAAGTTTCCTGCCAAGGAGATGCGAACTGTACTTAAGGATAAACTCAGTTAAACTGCGCCGCCGCAGGGCCATTATGGCGAATCTGAAATAAACGAGGTGAATGATGAAGGATACAGCAATAGAAGCGAGAATGGCTGAGCTGGAAAGCCGCCTGGCTTTTCAGGACATCACCATCGAAGAGCTAAACCAGACCGTGACCGCACATGAGCTCGAAATGGCAAAGCTGCGCGATCTGATGCGCCTGCTCACTGAAAAAGTGAAGGCAACGCAGTCATCGCACATCGCCTCTCAGTCAGAAGAGACGCCACCACCTCATTATTGAGGCGTAAAAAAAGCGGGATTATCCCGCTTTTTTATTTTCCGCATGACGGAATTAGTGGCAGCCGCAGCCGCCGTTACCGCAACCACCTTTACCGTGGTCGTGACCATGGTCGTGATCGTGGCCGTGACCACCGCAGCAGCCGTCGTGGCCGTGATCGTGGTCATGGTCGTGACCGTGCGCACCGTGAACGTGGCCATGAGCCAGCTCTTCTTCGGTCGCTTCACGGATCGCAACAACTTCTACGTTGAACTTCAGGTTCTGGCCAGCCAGCATGTGGTTACCGTCAACCACGACGTGGTCATCTTCCACTTCGGTGATTTCAACAGGAACCGGGCCCTGGTCAGTTTCAGCCAGGAAGCGCATGCCAACCTGCAGTTCGTCAACGCCCATGAACACGTCTTTAGGAACGCGCTGAACCAGGTTGTCGTCATACTGACCGTAAGCGTCGTTCGCGCCTACAGCAACGTCAAATTTGTCGCCAACTTCATGACCTTCCAGCGCGTTTTCCAGGCCGGAAATCAGGGAACCGTGACCATGCAGGTAGTCAAGCGGCGCACTCACCGGAGACTCATCAACCAACACACCGTCTTCTGTACGTACCTGATAGGCCAGGCTGACCACCAGGTCTTTTGCTACTTTCATGATATCTCCTGAGCGTGGGAAAATTGCTGGCGCAGATTGTAGCGGAAATCTGCACCCGTGTACCCTTTAGCTTAAAAAAACTCAGGGCATATCGCTAGTCCGGATGAAAAATCCCGATAACTTGCTCTTCTTTGCGAACGTGATCGCGGGCCTCTTTATCGGCCTCACGCATCTGGTGACCGCACTTAACACACTCAACAACATCAATATTATTTTCCCGCCACATCGCCAGGGTATCTTGCGCCTGGCAGGTCGGGCATTTTGCACCCGCAATAAAGCGTTTACGTACAGCCATTTTTCGTTACCCTTTATTCAAATTCATCCCAGCCATCAAGCTGGCGTCGTTCCTGCTGCATCTCTCGCTGGAAGATCTCCTCCAGCTCGCGACGCGCTTCCCGCACGCGGGAGATCTGCTCAGTATCAGTATGTACCGGCATCAGCTCGCGCAACATTTGCATATCCAGCCGGCGGAAGTGCATCTGGGCACGCTGCGCCTGATGCGGATGCATGCCGAGCGAGATCAGCGCCTTGCGGCCCAGCTCCAGCGCACTGGAGAACGTCTCACGGGAGAAGTGTTTCACACCCGCCTGCAACAGTTCGTGAGCTTCAACACGTCCCCGCGCACGCGCCAGAATATGCAGATGAGGGAAATGCTGCTGGCACAGATCCACCAGCTTCATCGTGTCTTCCGGATCGTTACAGGTAATCACAATGGACTCTGCCGCTTCGGCTCCCGCCGAGCGCAGCAGCTCGAGCTGGGTCGCATCGCCGTAGTAAACCTTATAGCCATATTTACGCATCAGGTTGACCGCGCTGATATCCCGCTCCAGTACCGTAATGCGCATTTTGTTCGCCATCAGCAAACGCCCGATAACTTGTCCGAAACGGCCAAAGCCCACCACAATCACCTGCGGCTTGTCGTCTTCCACCCACGGCGCTTCGTCTTCATCGTCAGCTGGATTCAGGCGGCGCGACAGCAGTTTATCCACCAGCTTCATCAGCAGCGGCGTGGTCATCATAGATAGCGTGACCGTCACCAGCAAAAGCGCCATCTGATCGTCTTTAAACAGCTTCTGGGAGGAGGCGGTGGAGAACAGCACAAACGCGAACTCGCCTCCCTGGCTTAACACGCTGGCAAACTGCATGCGTTCCGAACTGCGCAGCCCGTAGATACGTGACATGACGTACAGCACCAGCATCTTCACCGCCACCAGGATGGCGACGCTCACGACCACCCACAGCAGATGGGTATAGAGCACGCCAAGGTTGAGCGCCATCCCGACCGAAATAAAGAACAGACCTAGCAGCAGCCCTTTGAAGGGATCGATGGCAATTTCCAGCTCGTGGCGATACTCGCTCTCCGCCAGCAGCACCCCGGCAATAAAGGTCCCGAGCGCCATCGACAGCCCCAGCGCGTCCATAAACAACGCCGATCCCAGCACCAGCAGCAGCGTCGCGGCGGTAAACACCTCGCGAACGCCAGACGCGGCTATAAAGCGGAACACGGGACGTAGCAGGAAACGACCGCCAATCAGCATGCCCGCGAATGCCAGCACCTTCATGGCGATTTTAGCCCAGTCGAAGTGATCGTCCCCGGACCCCGCCAGCAGCGGCACCAGCGCCAGCGCCGGGATCACCGCCAAATCCTGGAACAGCAGCACCGAAAAGCCCAGCTGACCGGCTTCGTTGCGATTCATCCCCTTATCGCGCATCAGCTGCAGCGCCATCGCCGTCGACGACATCGCAAGGCCTATCCCGCCAATCACCGCCGCCTGCCATGAAAAGTTGGTCAGCATTAGCAGGCCGCCCAGGATCGCGGCGCTGAACAACACCTGCGCGGCGCCCACGCCAAAGATAGAGCGTCGGAGTTGCCACAATTTCGAAGGATTCAGCTCCAGGCCGATGATGAACATCAGGAACACCACGCCCAGCTCGGAGAAATGGAGGATCTCATCTACATCGCTGATGAATCCCAGTCCCCAGGGGCCAATCGCGATCCCCGCCAGCAGATAACCCAACACCGCACCGATACCAATGCGTGCCGCAAGCGGCACCGCAACGACGGCCGCAAATAAAAACAGCACCCCGGCGAGGAGTAAATTCGATCCTTCCATTAACGACCTCCTGCCGGAATGGGTGACGCCAGCCATTCACCATAGGCTCTGGCGTGGCTTGCCAGCTCTTTCGGATCCTGACGCCGCGCCCAGTAGACAATAATCGGACTCATCCAGTGCATGCGGCACATCGCCGCCGTCAGTTCGAATGGCCTGAGGATATCGCTCATCGGATAACGGTTCAGCCCGTCGTGACGGTAAGCGCTTTCGGGTTCACCGGTCGTAATCACACTACGCCAGTACTTTCCCGCAAGCTGGTTGCCCCCCACCCCGCTGGAGAAGCCCCGGCTCAGCACGCGGTCCAGCCACTCTTTGAGCAGCGCCGGACAGCTATAGGTATAAAGCGGATGCTGGAACACAATCACGTCATGCTGACGCAGCAGCTCCTGCTCGTAAGGGATATCAATAAAGAAATCAGGATAGTGCGCGTAGAGATCGTGCACCGTCACGTTGCTGAGCTGTGTGGCCGGCTTAAGCAGCACCCGGTTTGCCACCGAGTCCTGAGATTCCGGATGGGCATACAGCAGCAGCACTTTTGCTGTCTGAGACATCATTCCCCTCCCGGTCTTGTTTCTGTTTTTGTGTATCGTCGCTGTTTTGGGCTACCATGGCGGCCCGGTGCGGAAAATGGCCCACACCTTACATTATCATAATGACAAATTAACATAGTCGGAACATACGGCGCTTCTATGATTGTTTTCTCCTCGTTACAAATTCGTCGCGGCGTGCGCGTCCTGCTGGATAACGCCACTGCTACCATCAACCCAGGCCAAAAAGTGGGCCTGGTCGGCAAAAACGGCTGCGGTAAATCCACCCTGCTGGCGCTGCTGAAAAACGAGATTAGCGCGGATGGCGGTAACTTTACCTTCCCGGGGAACTGGCAGCTCGCCTGGGTAAACCAGGAGACGCCGGCGCTGAGTGAACCGGCGCTCGACTATGTTATCGACGGCGACCGTGAATACCGTAAGCTCGAGGCGGAACTTCATTCTGCTAACGAGCGCAACGACGGTCACGCCATCGCCACCGTTCACGGCAAGCTGGACGCCATCGACGCGTGGACCATTCGCTCCCGCGCCTCCAGCCTGCTGCACGGCCTGGGCTTCAGCAACGAACAGCTGGAACGCCCGGTCAGCGACTTCTCCGGCGGCTGGCGTATGCGTCTTAACCTGGCGCAGGCGCTGATCTGCCGCTCTGACCTGCTGTTGCTTGACGAACCGACCAACCACCTCGATCTCGATGCGGTTATTTGGCTGGAGAAGTGGCTCAAGAGCTATCAGGGCACTCTGATTCTGATCTCCCACGACCGCGACTTCCTCGACCCGGTGGTGGATAAAATCATTCATATCGAACAGCAAACGATGTTCGAGTACACCGGCAACTACAGCTCCTTCGAGCGCCAGCGCGCGACGCGTCTCGCCCAGCAGCAGTCCATGTACGAAAGCCAGCAGCAGCGCGTGGCGCACCTGCAGAGCTTCGTGGATCGCTTTAAGGCCAAGGCCTCAAAAGCCAAGCAGGCCCAGAGCCGCATCAAGATGCTGGAACGCATGGAGATGATTGCCCCGGCGCACGTGGATAACCCGTTCCACTTCAGCTTCCGCGAGCCGGAAAGCCTGCCTAACCCGCTGCTGAAGATGGAGAAGGTCAGCGCGGGCTATGCCGACCGCATTATTCTCGATTCCATCAAGCTCAACCTGGTGCCGGGTTCGCGCATTGGCCTGCTGGGGCGTAACGGCGCCGGTAAATCGACGCTGATCAAACTGCTGGCGGGCGAGCTTAACCCGGTCAGCGGTGAAATCGGCCTGGCGAAGGGCATCAAGCTGGGTTACTTCGCCCAGCATCAGCTGGAATTTTTACGCGCGGATGAATCACCGATTCAGCATCTCGCGCGTCTGGCGCCGCAGGAGATGGAGCAGAAGCTGCGCGACTATCTCGGCGGCTTCGGCTTCCAGGGCGATAAGGTGACTGAAAACACCGAGCGCTTCTCCGGCGGCGAAAAGGCCCGTCTGGTGCTGGCGCTGATCGTCTGGCAGCGCCCGAACCTGCTGCTGCTTGATGAACCGACCAACCACCTGGATCTCGACATGCGCCAGGCGCTGACCGAAGCGCTGATTGAGTTTGAAGGCGCGCTGGTGGTGGTTTCGCACGACCGTCACCTGATCCGCTCCACCACGGACGATCTGTATTTAGTGCACGGCGGCAAAGTTGAACCGTTCGACGGCGATCTGGAAGACTACCAGCAGTGGCTGACGGACGTGCAGAAGCAGGAAAACCAGCCGGAAGAGTCAGCAAAAGACAACGCCAACAGCGCGCAGGCGCGTAAAGACCAGAAGCGTCGTGAAGCGGAGCTTCGCACCCAGACGCAGCCCCTGCGTAAAGAGATTACCCGTCTCGAAAAAGAGATGGAAAAACTCAACGCCACGCTTGCTGTCGTTGAAGAGAAGCTTGGCGATAGCGGCCTGTATGACCAGAGCCGCAAGGCTGAGCTGACCGACTGCCTGCAAACCCAGGCGAAGACCAAATCCAGTCTCGAAGAGTGCGAGATGGCGTGGCTCGACGCGCAGGAACAGCTGGAAGCAATGCTGCAGGCTGACTGACCTATTTACCCCGTTTGAAGAACAGAATCCGTACCGGGTTCGGAAATCCAGCTTAAACGGGGTACAATTCGGAAAGTATCGTAAATTTCCGACAAGAATCAGCATCGCGCTTATGACCCAAATCATACCATCAGACTTCGACATTGCGGCCGAAGACAGCACTGAGTTCGTGCCTATGCGCGGCGTGGCCAATCCCCATTTGCAGACCATGCTGCCGCGACTGATCCGCCGCAAGATTCAGTTCACCCCGCACTGGCAACGGCTTGACCTGCCAGACGGTGACTTTCTGGATCTCGCCTGGAGCGAAGCGCCTGAACAGGCTCGTCATAAACCGCGTCTGGTGGTCTTTCACGGTCTGGAAGGCAGCCTGCACAGCCCGTATGCGCATGGGTTAATTGAAGCGGCAAAAGCGCGCGGCTGGCTCGGCGTGGTGATGCATTTTCGCGGCTGCAGCGGTGAACCGAATCGTCAGAAACGCATTTATCACTCGGGTGAAACCGAAGACGGCACGTGGTTTTTACACTGGCTGCGGGACAACTTTGGCACCGTGCCAACCGCCGCGGTGGGCTACTCGTTGGGCGGCAATATGCTGGCCTGTCTGCTGGCCAAAGAGGGTGAAAGCGTCCCGCTGGATGCCGCCGTCATTGTCTCCGCGCCGTTTATGCTCGAGCAGTGCAGCTACCACATGGATAAAGGCTTTTCCCGCGTCTATCAGCGCTACCTGCTCAACCTTCTGAAGGCCAACGCGGCGCGTAAACTGAAGGCCTACCCGGATACCCTGCCAGTAAGCCTGCGCCAGCTGAAAAAGGTGCGCCGTATCCGCGAGTTCGACGACCTGATCACCGCGAAAATCCACGGCTTCGCCGATGCGATTGACTATTATCGTCAGTGCAGCGCCATGCCGCTGCTCAGCAAGATCACGCAGCCGACGCTGATTATTCATGCCAAAGATGACCCGTTTATGGATCATCACTCGATCCCCGCTCAGGAGTTCCTGCCCGACAACGTTCACTATCAGTTGACCGAGCACGGCGGCCACGTCGGTTTTATCGGCGGCACGCTGCGCCGCCCGAAAATGTGGCTTGAGGCGCGTATTCCTGACTGGCTAACCCCTTATCTGGACGGTGCAAAATGATTATTCCCTGGCAGGATCTGGCTCCCGAAACGCTCGATAATCTGATTGAAAGCTTTGTATTACGCGAAGGCACCGATTATGGTGAACAGGAACGCTCGCTTGAGCAAAAGGTCAACGATGTTAAGCGCCAGCTGAAAAGCGGCGACGTGCTGCTGGTGTGGTCAGAACTGCATGAGACGGTCAATATCATGCCCCGCAACGCGTTTCACGGCTGATCTTCCACACTTTTCAGTCAGGGAGTTGCTATGTCTGCCAGACATCCGGTTATTGCCGTTACGGGGTCGAGTGGTGCGGGAACCACCACCACCAGCCTCGCATTTCGCAAGATTTTCGCCCAGCTAAATCTCCGTGCGGCGGAGGTCGAAGGCGACAGCTTTCACCGCTACACGCGTCCGGAGATGGACATGGCCATTCGTAAGGCGCGCGATTCGGGTAAACACATCAGCTACTTCGGCCCGGAAGCCAATGACTTTGGCCTGCTGGAACAAACCTTTATAGAGTACGGTAAGAGCGGCAAAGGGCAGTCCCGCAAGTATCTGCACACCTATGATGAAGCCGTCCCCTGGAATCAGGTGCCGGGAACCTTTACCCCGTGGCAGCCGCTGCCGGAACCCACCGACGTCCTGTTTTACGAAGGATTGCACGGCGGCGTGGTCACCCCTCAGCACGACGTGGCGCGCCACGTAGATCTGCTGGTCGGCGTGGTCCCTATCGTTAACCTGGAGTGGATCCAGAAGCTGACGCGTGACATGAGCGAGCGCGGCCATTCTCGCGAAGCGGTGATGGACTCCGTGGTGCGCTCCATGGAGGATTACATTAACTTCCTGACGCCGCAGTTCTCCCGCACCCATATCAACTTCCAGCGCGTGCCGACGGTGGACACCTCCAACCCGTTCGCGGCCAAAAGCATCCCGTCGCTGGATGAAAGCTTTGTAGTGATCCATTTCCGCAACCTCGACGGCATTGATTACCCCTGGCTGCTGGCAATGCTGCAGGGCTCGTTTATTTCGCACATGAATACGTTAGTCGTGCCGGGCGGAAAAATGGGGCTGGCGATGGAGCTCATCATGACGCCGCTGGTGGAGCGACTGATGGAAGGGAAACAAATCGCGTGAGCATGTTCCCTCTCCCCGTGGGAGAGGATTAGGGTGAGGGCATCAACACGCACGATGCCCCATCAATCACGCCTCGATCACTTCATACGAATGCGTGATTTTTACCGCTTTCTCCAGCATCAACGCCACAGAGCAGTACTTCTCCGCAGACAGGTCCACCGCACGTGAGACCGCCGCGTCTTTCAGCTCCTTACCGGTGACCACAAAGTGCAGGTTAATATGGGTGAACAGGCGTGGCGCCTCTTCGCGACGTTCTGACGTGAGTTTGACTTCACAATCCGTCACGTCATGACGACCTTTTTGCAGAATCGATACCACGTCAATTGCGCTGCATCCCCCTGCCGCCATCAGCACCATTTCCATTGGGCTGGGTGCTTTATCGCCGGAGTTACCGTCCATCAAAATCTGGTGTCCTGACGCGGACTCGCCCAGGAACGTTAAACCTTCAACCCATTTCACGCGCGCTTGCATATTCTTAAACTCCAACGTTGCATTTTTGGTGACAGATTACGCGTGCGTTACATTTCTCGCAATGGAAGGCGACCTGCATCATGCTGAAGCGAGACACCAGGAGACACGCGGCGAAAGCTATGCTAAAACACTCTGGATGCTACAGTAATACATTGACGTTACACATGTATGCAGAGGACATCAAACTTTACTGGCTGCGAAACGTTACGGTAGCCGACTTCCCAGGGTATGGGTAAGAATTCGATTGCAACCCCAGAGTCCGGATGCATCTGATGACTCTGGTGACAGCTTATAACAGAGGATAACAGCGCATGGTGCTTGGCAAACCGCAAACAGACCCGACTCTCGAATGGTTCTTGTCTCATTGCCACATTCATAAGTACCCATCAAAGAGCACGCTGATTCACCAGGGTGAAAAAGCGGAAACGTTGTATTACATCGTTAAAGGCTCGGTGGCAGTGCTGATCAAAGATGAAGAAGGGAAAGAGATGATCCTTTCTTATCTGAACCAGGGCGATTTCATCGGTGAACTGGGCCTGTTTGAAGAGGGCCAGGAACGTAGCGCCTGGGTTCGTGCAAAGACAGCATGTGAAGTGGCTGAAATTTCTTACAAGAAGTTCCGTCAGCTGATTCAGGTTAACCCTGACATCCTGATGCGTCTTTCTTCCCAGATGGCACGCCGTCTGCAGGTTACGTCAGAGAAAGTGGGTAACCTCGCCTTCCTGGACGTTACCGGCCGTATCGCACAAACCCTGTTGAACCTGGCGAAACAGCCAGACGCCATGACCCACCCGGACGGCATGCAAATTAAAATTACCCGTCAGGAAATTGGTCAGATCGTCGGTTGCTCCCGTGAAACAGTGGGCCGTATTCTGAAAATGCTGGAAGATCAAAACCTAATCTCCGCCCACGGTAAAACCATCGTGGTCTACGGAACGCGTTAATTCCGCTTAAACGGCGTGCCATCGCAAGGTGTCACGCCGTTTTTGTCTCTACTCCCCATGTGGCGCAGGCTGATCTATCACCCGGAAGTTAACTACGCACTGCGGCAAACGCTGGTGTTGTGTCTTCCTGTGGCCATAGGCCTGATCCTCGGACATCTTCAGCAAGGCCTGCTGTTTTCTCTCGTGCCCGCCTGCTGCAACATTGCCGGTCTGGACACGCCGCATAAGCGCTTTTTCAAACGCCTGATTATCGGCGGCTGCCTGTTTGCAGGCTGTAGCCTCGCCGTACAGCTGTTACTGGCTCGTGATATCCCGCTGCCGCTGATCCTGACCGTGCTGGCGATGACCCTCGGCGTCACGGCGGAAATCAGTTCGCTGCACGCCCGCCTGCTTCCCGCCTCGCTGATTGCGGCCATTTTCACGCTGAGCCTCGCAGGGAATATGCCGGTGTGGGAGCCACTGCTGATTTACGCCCTGGGGACATTATGGTACGGCCTGTTTAACTGGTTTTGGTTCTGGCTGTGGCGCGAACAGCCGCTGCGTGAATCCCTGAGCCTGCTCTATGTGCAGCTTGCGGATTACTGCGAGGCCAAATACACCCTGCTCACCCAGCATACCGATCCGGAAAAATCCTTACCGCCGCTGCTGACGCGCCAGCAAAAGGTGGTGGATCTCATAAGCCAGTGCTATCAGCAGCTGCACATGCTCGCCGCCAACAAGAACCACGAGTACAAGCGGCTGCTGCGTACCTTCCAGGTCGGGCTGGATCTGCAGGAGCATATCTCCGTGAGCCTTCACCACCCGCAGGAGGTGCAAAAGCTGGTCGAGCGCAGCCACGCCGAAGCGGTGATCCGCTGGAACGCGCAGACCGTGTCCGCACGTCTGCGCGTGCTGGCCGATGATATTCTCTATCACCGCTACCCGACTCGCTTTAACATGGATAAGCAGCTGGGCGCGCTGGAGAAAATCGCCCGTCAGCATCCGGATAACCCCGTCGGCCAGTTTGCCGCCTGGCACTTCAGCCGTATCGCCCGCGTGTTGCGCACGCAGCGCCCGCTTTATCCCCGCGACCTGATGGCGGATAAGCAGAAACGGCTTCCGCTATTGCCCGCGCTCAAAAGCTATCTTTCTCTTAAATCGCCCGCCCTGCGCAACGCCGCAAGGATTAGCGTTATGCTCAGTACCGCCAGCCTGATGGGCATGGCGCTGCACCTGCCGAAACCCTACTGGATCTTAATGACCGTGCTGTTTGTTACCCAGAACGGCTACGGCGCCACGCGGGTGCGTATTCTGCATCGGGCTGGCGGAACGATGGCCGGGCTGATCATCGCGGGCGTGACGCTGCACTTCCACGTGCCGGAAGGCTATACCCTGGCAGGCATGCTGGCGGTTACGCTGGTGAGCTACCTGATTATCCGCAAAAACTACGGCTGGGCGATGGTGGGCTTTACGGTGACGGCGGTATATACCCTGCAGCTGCTCACGCTCAATGGCGAACAGTTTATTGTCGCCAGGCTGATTGATACCCTAATCGGCTGTCTGATTGCCTTTGGCGGCATGGTCTGGCTGTGGCCGCAGTGGCAAAGCGGACTGCTGCGCCAGAACGCCCACGACGCGCTGGAAGCCGACCAGCAGGCTATTCGCCTGATCCTGAGCGACGACCCGCAGCCCTCGCCGCTGGCCTATCAGCGAATGAAGGTCAACCAGGCGCACAACGCCCTGTTTAACTCGCTCAACCAGGCGATGCAGGAGCCGGGCTTTAACTCGCATTATCTGGCAGACATGAAGCTCTGGGTGACGCACAGCCAGTTTATCGTCGAGCACATTAACGCCATGACCACGCTGGCGCGCGAGCACACGATGCTGACGCAGGATCTGGCGCAGCGCTATTTGCAGTCGTGTGAAATTGCGTTGCAGAGGTGTCAGCAGCGTCTGGAGTATGACTCGCCGGGCGAGTCGGGAGATTCGAACATTCTGGAAGCGCCGGAGACGTTAACCCACGGGCCAATGAGCACGCTGGAGCAGCATTTGCAGCGCGTTCTCGGACATCTGAACACCATGCACACCATTTCGTCAGTGGCATGGCGTCAGCGCCCGCATCACGGGATTTGGTTAACCCGCCGGTTAAAGCGAACCGAGTATTAGCCTTTTACGATCTTCGCGACCGCCGCGGCAAAGCGGGTTAACCCGTCCTCAATATCTTTCTCTTCCACCACCAGCGACGGCGCAAAGCGCATCACGTCCGGTCCGGCATTGAGTACCATAACCCCTTCGTGCGCGGCGGCGTGCAGGAAATCACGCGCGCGGCCTTTGTACTGCGGCTTCAGCTCGGCGCCAATCAACAGCCCCATCCCGCGGATTTCGCTGAACACGTCGTACTGCTCATCAATCTTTTGCAGGTGTTTTACGAACAGCTCGCGCTTCGCGCTCACGGCGTTCAACACCTCCGGCGTGTTGATAATGTCGAATGCGGCGCCCGCCACGGCGCTCGCCAGCGGGTTACCGCCGTAGGTAGAGCCGTGAGATCCGACGTGGAACGCGGAGGCGATCTCCTGCGTCGTCAGTACCGCACTCACCGGGAAACCACCGCCGAGCGCTTTAGCGCTGGTCAGAATATCCGGCGTCACGCCGTAGTGCATATACGCGAACAGATCCCCGGTACGCCCCATCCCGCACTGCACTTCATCAAAGACCAGCAGCGCCTGATGTTCGTCGCACAGCGCGCGCAGCCCTTTCAGGAATTCCGGGGTTGCCGCGGTCACGCCGCCTTCACCCTGGATCGGCTCGACCACCACCGCGCAGGTATGGTCGTCCATCACCGCTTTCACGGCATGCAGATCGTTAAACGGCACGTGGACGATGTCGGCCGGCTTCGGGCCAAACCCGTCGGAATACTTCGGCTGGCCGCCAACGGAGACGGTAAAGAAGGAGCGTCCGTGGAAGGCATTGTGGAAGGCGATGATTTTGGTTTTGTACGGGCTGTGGCGCGTTGTCGCGTAGTAGCGCGCCAGCTTAAAAGCGGTTTCGTTAGCTTCGGTGCCGGAGTTCATAAACAGCACGCGCTCGGCAAATGTCGCATCAATGATCTTGCGGCCCAGGCGCAGCGCCGGTTCGTTGGTGAACACGTTGCTGGTATGCCACAGGGTTTCGCCCTGGCTTTTCAGCGCCTCCACCAGCGCGGGATGGCAATGACCCAGCGCCGTCACCGCAATACCGCCCGCGAAATCCACATACTCTTTCCCCTGCTGATCCCAGACGCGGCTGCCCTTTCCCTTCACCGGGATAAACTCAGCCGGTGCATAAATCGGCAGGATCACTTCATCAAATGTCGCGCGGGTAATTGCTGGTTGTTCAGTTGCCATGTCATGACCATCCATTTTATGTCACAGTGATTGTGAAAATATAATCACAAAATATGCATAAAAAATCACAGCAAGGCAACAGATATTCAGCGATTGAGGAAATTCGCCAGCAGCGCGTGCCCCTGCTCGCTGAGGATGCTTTCCGGGTGGAACTGCACGCCTTCGAGGTCCCATTCGCGGTGACGAATCCCCATGATCTCCTGCGTATCGCTCCGGGCGGTCACCTCAAAGCAGTCGGGCAGCGTCGGCGGGTCAATGACCAGGGAATGGTAGCGCGTGACGGTGAACGGATTATTGAGCCCCGTGAATACTCCGGTGCCGGCGTGTGTGACCGGAGAGGTTTTTCCGTGCATCACTTTGGCGGCGCGCACGATAGTGGCACCAAACGCCTGGGCAATCGCCTGATGGCCCAAACAGACTCCCAGGATCGGCAGCTTTCCGGCATAGTGCTGGATAACATCCAGAGAAATACCCGATTCCGACGGCGTACACGGCCCCGGAGAAATCACGATTTTCTGCGGAGCCAGCATCCCGATATCGGCCAGTCCGATCTCGTCGTTGCGGCGGACAACCACCTCTGCACCCAGTTCACAAAAATACTGGTAAAGGTTCCAGGTGAAGGAATCGTAGTTATCTATCAGCAGAATCATGGCGGCTCCCGAAAAAAATGCCGCCCTATTCTACTCAGATTCCCGCGCTTCGCTCACTACTTTGGCAAAGATAGCGTTTAGCGCGGTTAAATCTCCCGTTGCGCCGCTTCGGTTAGCCGCCACCCACTGGTCGGGATCGATATCGCGCCAGTCCAGCGAGTAGCCCGCGTGGAGCGCCAGCTGCTCGAAGAAAACGCGTTGGGCAATACCGTTGCCGCGCATAAACGGATGCAGCATGTTGATTTCGCAGTAATAGTGGCTAACCCGGTCAACAAACGCCGCTTTCTCAAGACCCACGAGATACTTTTCGCTCTCCAGCGCCGCCATCAGCTCGTTGCCCATCTTCTCGATGTACTCAAAATGGCAGAAGGGAATATCCCCTTTAAAAATATCGTCGGTACGGAGCTCACCTGCCCGCTTCATCTCGCTGCGGTACAAATGACGATGAATAAGGCACAGATGGGGCAACCCGGGCGCGGAAGGCCCAAGTTCAAGCGTCTCAATATGGGGGTCTGAGGGACCATTACCTTTTTCAAGGAGACAACTGGCCTGTAAATTGACGTTACGCTGCTGTTCCCAGAGACGGGATTTTTGCTTGTCGGTGAGCTTTTTCACTTAACGCCTCCCTGAATAGTCCGTTTGCCACAAGTATAAGCAGCAAAACGCGCTTTCGCAGGGAGGGTTACATAACGCGGGCAGGAGAAGCCCGCGTTCAGAAGAATTACGGCAGAACTTTCGCGGAGAGGATAACCACCGGTTTTGACGGCACATTCTGATACGGACCGACGTCGTGAGTAGGTACCTGGGAAATCTTGTCGGCCACGTCCATCCCTTTCACGATTTTACCGAAAACGGCATAGCCGAAGTCGCGCTGACCGTGGTCGAGGAAGGCGTTATCCGCCACGTTCAGGAAGAACTGGCTGGTCGCGCTGTCTTTATCCGCGGTACGCGCCATGGAGATGGTGCCGCGCTTGTTCAGCAGGCCGTTGTCCGCTTCGTTTTTAATAGGCGGGTTCGGCTGTTTCTGCTGCATCTGCTCGTTGAAGCCGCCGCCCTGCACCATAAAGCCCGGGATCACGCGGTGGAAGGTGGTGTTGTTATAGAACCCACTGTTCACGTAATCGAGGAAGTTTTTCACGGAAACCGGAGCTTTCTGGCTATTCAGTTCCAGCTCAATGTTCCCGGCGGAGGTGGTCAGCAGAACGTGAGGGTCCCCTTTGGCTGCCAGCGCAGCAGGGGAAACGGCAGAAAGAGCAAACACAGCTGCGACAGCCGCCAGTGTTGATTTGAGCATGAGAATTCCTTAACAAAGCGCAGTATAAAAAGCGAATGGCTTGATTCTAAAGAGCAGTATGAACGGAGACCAGCCTTTTACCTAATTTTACGAAATTGAAACAGTTGTAACCACGCAAACGGTTGGCTTTCGCGCCTTTTTATGTGATCACGATCACACAAAAACATGCAATGAACTTCTAATTTCTCTTAAAAGATATGAATGGATCACTTTAATGTCTAAAATCTGCCCGCTCTCAGCGCCCCCTGGGCGCTTTTCTTTTTCTGAACAGGCCAGACATGACTAACAGCAATCGCATCAAGCTCACATGGATCAGCTTCTTCTCCTACGCCCTGACCGGCGCGTTGGTGATCGTCACCGGGATGGTGATGGGAAATATCGCAGACTACTTCCAGCTGCCCGTTTCCAGCATGAGTAACACCTTCACCTTCCTCAACGCAGGGATTCTGATCTCTATCTTCCTGAACGCCTGGCTGATGGAAATCGTCCCGCTGAAAACCCAGCTGCGTTTTGGCTTTGTGCTGATGGTCGCCGCCGTGGCGGGCCTGATGCTGAGCCACAGCATCGCGCTGTTCTCCGCCGCGATGTTCGTGCTGGGTCTGGTCAGCGGGATCACCATGTCGATCGGTACGTTCCTGATTACCCACATGTATGAAGGCCGCCAGCGCGGCGCGCGCCTGCTGTTTACCGACTCCTTCTTCAGCATGGCCGGTATGATTTTCCCGATGGTCGCGGCCGTTCTGCTGGCGCGCAGCATCGAGTGGTACTGGGTCTATGCCTGCATTGGTCTGGTCTACGTGGCGATCTTTATTCTGACCTTCGGCTGTGAGTTCCCGGTGCTGGGCAAGAAAGCGCAAACCACCACCGAGCCCGTTGCGAAAGAAAAGTGGGGCATCGGCGTGCTGTTCCTCTCCGTTGCCGCCCTGTGCTACATCCTGGGCCAGCTGGGCTTTATCTCCTGGGTACCGGAGTACGCCAAAGGTCTGGGCATGAGCCTGAACGACGCGGGTAAACTGGTGAGCGATTTCTGGATGTCTTACATGTTCGGCATGTGGGCGTTTAGCTTCATCCTGCGCTTCTTCGACCTGCAGCGCATTCTGACCGTGCTGGCAGGTATGGCGACCGTACTGATGTACCTGTTCATCAACGGTTCACCGGAACATATGCCGTGGTTCATTCTGACCCTGGGCTTCTTCTCCAGCGCCATTTATACCTCGATCATCACCCTGGGTTCGCTGCAGACCAAAGTGGCCTCGCCGAAGCTGGTTAACTTCGTCCTGACCTGCGGCACCATCGGCACCATGCTGACCTTCGTGGTCACTGGCCCGATCGTGGCCCACAGCGGCCCGCTGGCAGCGCTGCACACCGCTAACGGTCTGTATGCCGTGGTGTTCATCATGTGCTTCATCCTGGGCTTCGTGACCCGCCACCGCCAGCACAACGCGGCAGCAGCGTCTCACTAACCCTTACGCCCCTTTGCGCTCTGCAGAGGGGCTGTTTCTGGCAAAGCTTACCTCTTCTCCCCCGACATCCGTCTGGATCCACGTCTGCGCCAGCTGCGTCGTGGCGATCACCCGTCCCTGACGAATCGACCAGCGCACCGGCACCTGGCAGCGCACCGCTTCAAACCCGCTCTCAGCAGGCAGAATTATCAGGTTCGCCGGGTTACCTGTCTTAATACCGTAATCGCTCAGGCCGAAGGTCCGGGCGCTGTTATGGGTGATGAGATTCAGGCCGCTGTCGATTTGCGGATAGCCCATCATCTGGCAGACGTGCAGCCCCATATGCAGCACCTGCAGCATGTTGCCGGTGCCGAGCGGGTACCACGGGTCGAAGACGTCGTCATGGCCGAAGCAGACGTTAATGCCCGCTTCCTGGAGTTCTTTCACGCGCGTGATGCCGCGGCGCTTCGGATAGTCATCAAAGCGCCCCTGCAGATGAATATTGACCAGCGGGTTAGCGACGAAGTTAATTCCCGACATCTTCAGCAGGCGGAACAGCCGCGAGGTGTATGCGCCGTTGTAGGAGTGCATGGCGGTGGTGTGGCTGGCCGTCACGCGCGGGCCAATGCCGGCTTCATACGCAAGCGTTGCCACCGTCTCGACAAACCGCGACTGCTCGTCGTCGATTTCATCGCAGTGGATATCCAGCGGACGGTCATACTTCTTCGCCAGTTCAAAAGCGATGTGCAGCGACTGCACGCCATACTCGCGGGTGAACTCGAAGTGCGGGATCGCCCCCACCACGTCAGCCCCCAGCCTTAACGCCTCTTCCAGCAGCGCCGCGCCGTTCGGGTAAGAGAGAATACCTTCCTGCGGGAACGCGACGATTTGCAGCGTCACCCACGGGGCAACCTCCTGCTTCACCTCCAGCATCGCCTTGAGGGCGGTCAGCGTCGGGTCGGAGACATCCACATGGGTGCGGACAAACTGGATGCCGTTGGCAATTTGCCACTTCAGCGTTTTCCAGGCGCGCGCTTTGACATCCTCATGGCTGAGCAACGCCTTGCGTTCCGCCCAGCGCTCAATGCCTTCGAAAAGCGTGCCGGACTGGTTCCAGTTCGGCTCACCTGCGGTCTGTGTCGTATCAAGATGGATATGCGGCTCAATGAACGGCGGGATCGCAAGCCCGCCGCGCGCGTTCAATACTTCATAACTTTCGGCGTGGGTATCGTCCATCGGGGTGATGTCACCAAATCGCCCGTTCTCAATGGCAAGCTGCCACAGCCCTTCCCGACCCGGTAAACGAACATTCTGAACAAGCCATAACGGTGTTGTAGACATACCCTTCCCCTAAAAAACGCCGCTGATATTCAGGCGTATCGATTTTGGCAAAACCGCCCCTGATTTGTACACAAATTCAACGAGCACGAAAAGCCTGCGATTTCCGCCACTTATAAAAATCCTGACAAATCAGTCGCATACCACCTAAGGAGTAGGCGAAGACGTATTTGATTTGCATCAATAAGCGCCTCTGCTGAATCGTTAAGGTAGGCAATAATAGAAAAGAAATCGAGGCAATAATGAGCAAAGTCAGACTCGCTATCATCGGTAACGGCATGGTCGGCCACCGCTTTATTGAGGATCTTCTGGATAAGGCCGATGCTGAGCAGTTCGATATTACCGTGTTCTGTGAAGAACCCCGCAAGGCGTACGACCGTGTGCACCTGTCTTCCTACTTCTCCCATCATACCGCCGAAGAGCTCTCTCTGGTGCGCGAAGGTTTCTACGAGAAGCATGGCGTAAAAGTGCTGGTGGGCGAACGCGCTATCACCATCAACCGTCAGGAAAAAGTGATCCACTCCAGCGCCGGGCGTACGGTTTTTTACGACAAGCTGATCATGGCGACGGGCTCCTATCCGTGGATCCCGCCGATCAAAGGCTCGGAAACTCAGGATTGCTTCGTCTACCGTACCATTGAAGACCTCAACGCCATCGAATCCTGCGCCCGTCGAAGCCGTCGCGGCGCGGTTGTCGGCGGCGGTCTGCTGGGCCTGGAAGCGGCAGGCGCGCTGAAAAACCTCGGCGTTGAAACCCACGTCATCGAATTTGCCCCGATGCTGATGGCCGAACAGCTGGACCACATGGGCGGCGACCAGCTTCGTCGTAAAATCGAAAGCATGGGCGTGAAGGTTCACACCAGCAAGAACACCAAAGAGATCGTGCAGGAAGGGACTGAAGCGCGCAAAACCATGCGCTTTGCCGACGGCAGTGAGCTGGAAGTGGACTTCATCGTCTTCTCCACCGGTATTCGTCCGCGCGACAAGCTGGCGACCCAGTGCGGTCTGGCCGTGGCGCAGCGCGGCGGGATCATGATCAACGACGCTTGCCAGACCTCCGATCCGGATATCTACGCGATTGGCGAATGCGCCAGCTGGAACAACCGCGTATACGGCCTGGTGGCGCCGGGCTACAAAATGGCGCAGGTCGCCGTGGACCATATCCTCGGCAGCGAAAACGCGTTTACCGGTGCAGACATGAGCGCCAAGCTGAAGCTGCTGGGCGTGGACGTGGGCGGAATTGGCGATGCGCATGGCCGCACCCCAAATTCCCGCAGCTATGTTTATCTCGACGAAAGCAAAGAAGTCTACAAACGCCTCATCGTCAGCCAGGACAATAAAACCCTGCTCGGTGCGGTGCTGGTGGGCGACACCAGCGACTTCGGCAACCTGCTCCAGCTGGTGCTGAACGCCATCGAACTGCCGGAAAACCCGGACGCGCTGATCCTCCCGGCGCACGCGTCCAGCGGCAAGCCGTCTATCGGCGTGGATAAACTGCCGGACAGCGCGCAGATTTGCTCCTGCTTCGACGTCACCAAAGGCATGCTGATCTCCGCCATCAACAAAGGTTGCCACACCGTGGCGGCCCTGAAAGCCGAAACCAAAGCCGGGACCGGCTGCGGCGGCTGTATTCCGCTGGTCACTCAGGTGCTGAACGCCGAGCTGGCGAAACAGGGCATCGAAGTGAACAACAACCTGTGCGAGCACTTCGCGTATTCTCGCCAGGAGCTGTACCACCTGATCCGCGTGGAGGGCATTAAGTCCTTCGACGAACTGCTGGCGAAGCACGGCCAGGGCTACGGCTGCGAAGTGTGTAAACCGACCGTCGGCTCCCTGCTGGCCTCCTGCTGGAACGAGTACGTGCTTAAACCCGAGCATACGCCGCTGCAGGAGACCAACGACAACTTCCTGGCCAACATCCAGAAAGACGGTACCTACTCCGTTATTCCACGTTCCGCTGGGGGCGAAATCACGCCGGAAGGGCTGGTTGCCGTGGGCCGTATTGCGCGTGAATTTAACCTCTACACCAAAATCACCGGCTCCCAGCGTATCGGCCTGTTTGGCGCGCAGAAGGACGACCTGCCGGAAATCTGGCGTCAGCTGATTGAAGCGGGCTTCGAAACCGGCCACGCGTACGCCAAAGCGCTGCGTATGGCAAAAACCTGCGTGGGGAGCACCTGGTGCCGCTACGGCGTCGGCGACAGCGTGGGCTTCGGCGTGGAGCTGGAAAACCGCTACAAAGGCATCCGCACCCCGCACAAAATGAAGTTTGGCGTCTCCGGCTGTACCCGCGAATGTGCGGAAGCGCAGGGTAAAGACGTGGGTATCATCGCCACCGAGAAAGGCTGGAACCTGTACGTCTGCGGCAACGGCGGGATGAAGCCACGCCACGCGGACCTGCTGGCGGCGGATCTCGATAGCGACACGCTGATTCAGTATCTCGACCGCTTCATGATGTTCTACATCCGCACCGCCGATAAGCTGACCCGTACCGCTTCCTGGCTCGATAACCTGGAAGGCGGCATTGACTACCTGAAATCGGTGATCATCGACGACAAGCTGGGCCTGAACGAACATCTGGAAGCCGAGATGGCGCGCCTTCGCGAGGCGGTGATCTGCGAGTGGACGGAAACCGTCAACACCCCGGCGGCGCAGACGCGCTTCAAACACTTTATCAACAGCACCCAGCGCGACCCGAACGTACAGGTTGTGCCGGAGCGTGAACAGCATCGTCCGGCGACACCGTATGAGCGTATTCCGGTGACGCTGGTGGAGGAAAACGCATGAGCCAGTGGATAAACATTTGCGATATTAACGACATCATTCCCGCCACCGGCGTGTGCGCGCTGCTGGGCCAAGAACAGGTCGCGATTTTCCGCCCTCGCCACGATGAACAGGTTTTTGCCATCAGCAATATCGACCCGTTCTTCGAGGCCAGCGTGCTCTCCCGCGGCTTGATTGCCGAGCATCAGGGGGAGCTGTGGGTCGCCAGTCCGCTGAAAAAGCAGCGTTTCCGCTTAAGCGACGGGTACTGCATGGAAGATGAGAGTCATTCAGTGAAGCACTATGACGTTCGCGTGAAGGACGGCAAGGTGCAGCTGAAAGGCTAATCCCCCGTCTTTTCAATACGAAAAGCTTATGACCCCTATGGGTAACGGCAGGAAAAACCGTATGTTTTGTACGATTCCTGCTGTTATCCTGACGTCAATTCTTACCCCCTCCATGAATGCTGCGAGGTAACGTCGTGGATCACCTGCCGATTTTTTGTCAATTACGCAACCGCGACTGCCTGCTCGTGGGCGGCGGCGACGTGGCTGAACGCAAAGCGCGCCTGCTGTTAGAGGCTGGCGCCCGACTGACCGTCAACGCCCTTGCCTTTGCCCCACAGTTTGAGGTCTGGGCCCAGGAAGGGATTCTCACGCTGGAACAGGGAGAGTTTGATGAATCCCTGCTGGATACCTGCTGGCTGACGATTGCCGCAACGGATGATGATGAAGTGAACCAGCGCATCAGCGACGCCTGCGAAGCGCGCCGAATCTTCTGCAACGTGGTGGATGCGCCGAAAGAGGCCAGCTTTATCATGCCGTCGATTATCGACCGCTCGCCGCTGATGATTGCGGTATCGTCCGGCGGACGCTCGCCGGTTCTCGCCCGCCTGCTGCGGGAAAAACTGGAGGCCCTGTTGCCCCAGCATCTTGGTCAGATTGCCCATTACGCCGGGCAGCTCCGCTCCCGCGTGAAGCAAACCTTTTCCACCGTGGGCGAGCGTCGTCGCTTCTGGGAAAAATTCTTTGTGAACGACAGGCTGGCGCAGTCGCTGGCCAATCAGGACACCAAAGCCGTTGAAGAGACAACCGAACAGCTCCTGAGCGAGCCGCTGGACCATCGCGGCGAAGTGGTGCTGGTGGGCGCAGGCCCCGGCGATGCGGGCTTGCTGACGCTGAAAGGGCTACAGCAGATCCAGCAGGCCGATACCGTGGTTTACGATCGCCTGGTCTCCGATGACATCATGAACCTGGTACGCCGCGATGCCGACCGCGTATTCGTTGGAAAACGGGCGGGCTATCACTGCGTGCCGCAGGAGGAGATTAACCAGATCCTGCTGCGCGAGGCGCAGAAAGGTAAGCGCGTGGTGCGCCTTAAGGGTGGCGATCCGTTTATCTTTGGTCGCGGCGGCGAGGAGCTGGAAACCCTGTGTGACGCGGGCATTCCGTTCTCCGTGGTGCCGGGCATTACGGCGGCATCCGGCTGCTCAGCTTACTCTGGCATTCCGCTGACCCACCGCGACTATGCCCAGAGCGTGCGTCTGGTGACGGGCCATATGAAAACCGGCAGCGAGCTGGACTGGCATAACCTGGCCGGGGAAAAGCAGACGCTGGTCTTCTATATGGGGCTGAACCAGGCCGCGACGATTCAGGCGAAGCTGCTGGAGCACGGCATGGAGGCTGATATGCCGGTTGCGCTGGTGGAAAACGGTACGTCCATCAAGCAACGCGTAGTGGATGGTGTACTGACGCAGCTCGGTGAACTGGCTCAGCAGGTCGAAAGCCCGGCGCTGATTGTGGTGGGTCGCGTGGTTGAACTGCGCGATAAGCTGAACTGGTTCTCAAATCACTAACGCATATTCTTCCTTTGCGGAGTAGTCCTTATGCGGACTACTCCCCTCTTACCGCTGTCGATAACATACCGCCCCGAAGTGGAATTTCTCCCTTTATTCCCTTGAGTTACATCCAACTTTCGTTTTTAAGACAAGGAATGCGTATGTTCAAACTGGCAAAAGCCGCCGTTCTGGTTGGCCTGTTATCGACTCTGACTGCCTGTACCGGTCATGTACAGAACACCAAAAATAACTGCAGCTACGATTACCTGCTGCACCCGGCGATCTCCATTTCGAAGATCATCGGCGGTTGCGGCCCGGTGGCGCAGCAGTAAGCGATTTTCAGGCGTAAAAAAACCGGGGCTTTCCCGGTTTTTTTGTTTAGGGAAGTGCGGTCTGATGCCCTCACCCTGACCCTCTCCCACAGGGAGAGGGAACAAACCCTAAAAACGGTAACGTAGTTACCGTTTTGCTTTTACCTACGGTTTACCCACAAACCCAATCGCTTCGTACACCGCTTTCAGGGTTTCGGACGCACGCGCGCTGGCTTTTTCCGCGCCCTCTTTCATCACCTTCTGCAGGAAAGCTTCGTCGTTACGGTAACGGTGATAACGCTCCTGAAGCTCGGTCAGCATGCCGGAAACGGCGTCTGCCACTTCACCTTTCAGGTGGCCGTACATCTTGCCTTCGAAGTGTTTTTCCAGTTCAGGAATGCTCTGGCCAGTCACGCCGGAGAGGATATCCAGCAGGTTGGAAACGCCCGCTTTGTTCTGCACGTCGTAGCGCACCACAGGCGGCTCGTCGGAGTCGGTGACCGCGCGCTTGAGCTTTTTGACGACGGATTTCGGATCTTCCAGCAGGCCGATAACGTTGTTGCGGTTATCGTCAGACTTGGACATCTTCTTGGTCGGCTCCAGCAGCGACATCACGCGCGCGCCGGACTTCGGAATAAACGGCTCTGGCACTTTGAACACATCGCCGTAAATCGCGTTAAAGCGCTGGGCGATATCGCGGCTCAGCTCCAGGTGCTGCTTCTGGTCTTCACCCACCGGCACCTGGTTGGTTTGATACAGCAGGATGTCCGCCGCCATCAGCACCGGATAGTCGAACAGACCGGCGTTGATGTTTTCAGAGTAGCGTGCGGATTTATCCTTGAACTGCGTCATGCGGCTCAGCTCGCCGAAATAGGTGTAGCAGTTCAGCGCCCAGCCCAGCTGCGCGTGCTCCGGCACGTGAGACTGAACGAAAATGGTGCTCTTCTCAGGATCGATGCCGCAGGCCAGGTACAGCGCCAGGGTGTCCAGGGTGGCTTTACGCAGCTTCTCAGGATCCTGACGCGCGGTAATCGCATGGAGATCGACGATGCAGTAAATGCAATGGTACTCATCCTGCATGCTGACCCACTGACGTAACGCACCCATGTAGTTACCAATGGTCAATTCACCTGAAGGCTGTGCGCCACTAAAAACGATGGGCTTAGTCATTATTCAATTCCTGATGTTCACTGTGCGAAAGCCCGAGTGCGGGCAACAAATCTTTGAAGTGGTCGAAAACCACATCCGGCTCACTTAGCGTGATGGCCTCACCGTAGTTGTAGCCATAGGTTAATCCGACGGAAGGACATCCTGCCGCCCGGGCAGCCAGAATATCATTGCGCGAATCCCCGACAAAGAGCAGCTCCGCAGGGGTTAAGGATAATTTTCCTGCCACCAGCAACAGCGGTTCCGGATGCGGCTTTTTGTTCTGCACGTCGTCGCCGCCCACAATCACGGAGAAATACTTCGCGATATCGAGCGCTTCCAGCAGAGGCGCAACGAACGGCGTCGGTTTGTTGGTCACCAGCCCCAGCGGGATGCCCTTCGCGTGCAGCGCGCTCAGCGTTTCCTGAACGTCCGGGAACAGGAAGCTGCCCTCCTCTACGGTCTCTTCGTAGAAACGATCGAACAGTTTGCGCAGAATCCGCAGCTGCTCATCCTTAGGGATGTCAGCATGGTCAACGCTCGGTTTACCCTGCGCGGAACGCTGTGACGCTCGCTCCTGACGCGCCCACGTCAACGCGCGCTCCATCAGAACATCGGCGCCGTTGCCAATCCACGTTACCACGCGCTCTTCACCCGCAACGGGGAGTTCAAGCGCGTACAGCGCCTGGTCTACGGCGCTCGTTAAGCCCGGCGCGCTGTCGACCAGCGTGCCGTCGAGGTCGAATGCCACCCCCCGAATTGCCTGCAATTTATCCATGACTTACCTTCGCCAGCTCACGGCGCATTTCATCAATGACTTTTTTGTAATCCGGCTGGTCGAAAATTGCCGAACCTGCAACGAACATATCCGCACCCGCTGCCGCAATTTCACCAATGTTATTCACTTTCACCCCGCCGTCCACTTCCAGACGAATATCGTAACCTGACTCATCAATACGACGGCGCACTTCACGCAGCTTATCCAGCGTGTGGGGGATAAACGACTGACCGCCGAAACCCGGGTTAACGGACATCAGCAGGATCACGTCCAGCTTGTCAATGACATAGTCGAGATAGCTCAGCGGCGTGGCCGGGTTAAACACCAGCCCCGCTTTACAGCCGTTCTCTTTGATCAGCTGCAGCGTGCGGTCTACGTGTTCAGAGGCTTCCGGATGGAAAGTGATGATGCTGGCACCCGCTGCGGCGAAGTCAGGCACGATGCGATCGACAGGCTTCACCATCAGGTGAACGTCGATCGGCGCGGTAATGCCATAGTTACGTAATGCCTTCAGCACCATTGGGCCAATGGTCAGATTCGGGACGTAGTGGTTGTCCATAACGTCGAAATGGACGACATCTGCGCCAGCCGCGAGAGCTTTGGCGGTGTCTTCACCCAGGCGGGCAAAATCGGCCGACAGAATTGAGGGAGCAATCAAAAACTGTTTCATCCGCTTCTCCTTGAAATGTGTTTACCGGCGGGCAAAACGGCTCAGGGGCGATAAAGAGCCAGAAGTTCGTCCACCTTTTTACGTGTGCCGCCGTTGCTGCTAATGCTACGCCGCACTTTGACCTGAAAATGCTTCGCGGCTTTGTACCATTCGCGCGTATCAGGCGTGTCGTGATTTGAAATTAACACCGGAATTCTTTTGCTGACCAGCTTTTCCGCCATCTCCGCCAGACGAGCCTGTTCGGCAGGGCTGAAGCTGTTGGTGTGATAAGCGGTGAAATTCGCCGTTGCAGACAGTGGTGCGTAAGGCGGGTCACAGTAAACCACCGAGTTTACGCCTGCCAGTTCCATACACTCTTCATAGGAGAGGCAATGAAACTCTGCGTTCTGCGCTTTTTCGGCAAAGTGGTACAGCTCGTCCTGCGGGAAATACGGGCGCTTATAGCGACCAAACGGCACGTTAAATTCCCCGCGCAGGTTATATCGGCACAGGCCGTTGTAACCATGTCGGTTGAGATAGAGGAACAGCAGCGCTCTGCGGAACGGATCCTGGCTCTGATTAAACTCAGTGCGGAACTGGTAGTAAACGTCCGGGTGATTATTCTCCGGCGTAAACAGTTTGCGCGCCTCTGCGACATACTCTTCGGTACGCAGCTTAACAATGTTATAGAGGCTGATAAGGTCGTTGTTGATATCCGCCAGGATATAACGAGAAAAATCGGTGTTGAGGAACACCGATCCCGCACCCACGAAAGGCTCGATTAGACACTCGCCTTTTGGCAGGTGCTTTTTAATATCATCGAGCAGGGGGTATTTCCCCCCTGCCCATTTCAGAAAAGCGCGATTTTTTTTCATGCTGACTAACTGATTACACCTTCTCCGGCTGTGGAGAAAGCTCCGACAGCATCCTGCGCTTTAAACATTACTTCAGATCGGCCTGAACCTGATGAATCGGCTTAGCCCACGGGTTTTTCGCCTGAACATCCGCTGGCAGTGCCGCAACGGCACGTTTCGCTTCATCTTTGGACGTATAAACACCGCTGACCAGCACATACCACGGTTGACCGTTACGGGTCGTCTGATAAACAACGTAGTTTTTCAGATTTGATTTCTTCGCCCAGCTGTTGAGGTTGTCATAGTTAGACGAACTGCTCAGCTGCAGCGTGTAGTTGCTGGATGGCGCAGACTTCAGCGAACCAACGTTACCTGCCGTTTTGCCTGCGGCGCTGCTGGAGGCTGTTGCCGTGGCTGCTGGAGCCGTTGCTGCAGGCGCAGCTGTGGCAGCCGGTGCCGTTGTGGTCGCCGTTGCTTTCGGCGCGGTCTGCGTGACTGGCGCTTTAGCAGGCTCGCTCACCGCAGCCGTTTCGGTGTGTTTCGGCTGTGCCGGTACGGCTTTCACTTCAGGCGCTTTGACGACTGCCTGAGGTTTGGTTTCACGCTTAGGCTCGATCACCGCCTGCTTACGTTCAGGACGCGTCGCAGTTTGCGTCTGGCGCGGTTTGGTTTCCGTCGCAGCCGTTTGTGGCTGAGCGTTACCACCGCGAATCGGGGCAACGGTTGCCGGCTCGGTTGGCAGCGTGGAGTTAACCACGACGTTATCAACCTGCTGCTGGTTCTGCGGCTGCGTCAGCGCATTGTTCAGATCTCCCTGAACTTCTACGCGCTGCTGGCCTTCAGGCGTGGCAGGTGCCTGACCCTGAGCAGGGGTTGAAGAAACGGGCGGCAGAGAAACATCCTGCGGCGCTGTGGTGTTACCTGCGGTCTGCTCTGCGGAAGTCGCACCCGGTGCAGGCTGTGCGCCATTCGCCTGATTGGTCGCATCGTTACCGGACAGGTTGATGCTCTTCTCAGCGGAAGCAGTTTGCTCGGTTGAGTTCGTTGACGGTGCTTTAAGCGCGGAGCCAATGCCGACAATCAGCAGCACAAGCACCAGAACGCCAAGGCCCATCATAATGTACTGGCGTGACGCCGGTTTAGGCGCAGCGGCTTTTTTACGTTTACGCGGGCGACGCTCTACAGGCTGTTCGTCCATTGAATCTTCTTCGGACTCATAATCCTCTTCTGCTCGCTCTTCGTGCGCGTTGCGGCTGCGCGAAGGGCGACGATCGTCTGCATCCAGATCAACATCGTCAAAGTTGATCTGCGGCTCGTTATCACGTTCTGAAGATTGACGAGAACGACCAGTACGACGATCGCTGGGATCGGGTTTCAGCTCGTCTTCTGGTTTGAATTCATCCATTTAACACCCCACTCAAAGGCTTATGCTAACGACTTTGCATTTCACCTGAAGCTAAACGACCACCGGCGACAGTGGCCTGACCTTTCTAGTTGTTACGCCTGCTGACAATCAGCGATAGCGCCAAGAACGACATCGTGCGGCACTCCGCCGCGCACTTCACTCTTCCCTATTGCAAGCGGGAGTACAAGACGCATCTCGCCTGCCAATACTTTTTTATCGCGCATCATGTGGGGTAAATACGCTTGCGCCGACATCTCCTGCGGTCCGGTCACCGGCAAACCTGCACGCTCAAGCAGCGCAATGATGCGTGCCGTCTCTTCCGGTGTGAACTGCCCGAGACGTTCTGAAGTGCGGGCAGCCATTACCATTCCGGCCGCGACGGCTTCACCGTGCAGCCAGTTACCGTAACCCATTTCGGCTTCAATCGCGTGACCAAACGTATGCCCAAGATTCAGTAAAGCACGTAAGCCCGTTTCACGCTCGTCTGCTGCAACAACTTCTGCTTTCAGCTCACAACAACGACGGATGCAGTATGCCAGTTTAGCCTCATCCAGACACAGCAGCGCATCCATATTCTCTTCAAGCCAGCTAAAGAACTCGCCATCCAGAATAATGCCGTATTTGATCACTTCCGCCAGACCAGAAGCCAGTTCGCGCTTCGGCAGGGTTTTCAGACAGTCGAGATCCACCACCACCGATGCGGGCTGGTAGAACGCGCCAATCATGTTTTTGCCGAGCGGATGGTTGACTGCCGTTTTGCCACCCACAGAGGAGTCGACCTGGGACAGCAACGTGGTCGGGATTTGAATAAAACGGACGCCACGTTGATAGCTTGCGGCCGCAAAGCCGGTCAGATCGCCCACAACACCGCCGCCCAGGGCAAGCAGTGTTGTATCGCGACCGTGCGGTTTTTGCAGCAATGCGGTAAAGACGGTATCCAGTACCGTCAGGCTTTTATACTGCTCGCCATCGGGGAGAATCACACTGTCGACTTTTACGCCCGCCTGCTCAAGCAGGTGGCGTACGCGGTCGAGATAAAGCGGAGCCAGCGTCTCATTGGTGACCAGCATCGCCTGATCACCCGCTTTCAGTGGTAAAAAGGAAGCTGGGTCGTTAAACAAACCAGCCGCGATGGTGATAGGGTAACTACGTTCCCCGAGAGTAACTGTAATCCTCTCCATGACGCGACATCCACCTTTAATGCTTTTACCCGCAGGCGAGTGTATATAAAGCCAGAATCAGTTGCTTTCCAGCATATGAATAATCTGGTTTGCAACCACTTTAGCGCTCTGGTCGTCAGTACGAATGGTCACGTCGGCAATCTCTTCATACAGCGGATTGCGTTCATCGGCCAACGCTTCCAGAACTTCGCGTGGTGGCGTTTCAACCTGCAGCAGCGGGCGCTTTTTATCGCGCTGCGTACGTGCCAGCTGTTTCTCGATGGTCGTCTCAAGATAGACCACTACGCCACGGGCGGAGAGACGGTTACGGGTTTCGCGAGATTTCACAGAACCGCCGCCTGTTGCCAGAACGATGCCCTGTTTTTCCGTGAGTTCGTTGATCACTTTTTCTTCTCGGTCACGGAAACCTTCTTCGCCTTCTACATCGAAAACCCAGCCCACATCAGCTCCGGTTCGTTTCTCAATCTCTTGATCAGAATCGTAAAATTCCATATTGAGTTGTTGAGCTAACTGACGCCCAATAGTGCTTTTGCCGGCACCCATAGGCCCAACCAGAAAGATATTGCGTTTCTCTGCCATTTTATCGGTACTACTAAGACTATTCGTTAATGGTAATCCCCGCTTCGCAGACACCCAGCGTAGCAGGACATGAACTGAAACCTCATATGCAATAGAGCGAGAGTCAGACTAAAAATTATCTCAATACTCCGGCTTGTTTGGCAACTGATTAAATCACCGCGTCGGGCGCATAAGGTAATAAGACGTAAGTCCAACTCAAATCGGTACTCCTTGTATGCTAATTCATGCCCCACGTCAAACATCTGCAACAAACTGAATGCAAAATCATTGCGGGGATCGTTACCCGTCAGCGAATACCGACCAGACGTGGCGTAATAAACACCACTAGCTCGCGCCGTTCATTATCCTTACCATCGTGGCGAAAAAGCTGTCCAAGCCAGGGGATTTTCCCCAGCCCCGGCACGCTGTCGCTGCCGGTTTTGTTCTTCTGCGAAAAAATTCCACCCAATGCCAGCGTTTCTCCACTTTTTACCTCCACCTGGGTTTCTATCTCCTGTTTGTCGATCGCCAGCGTTTCGCCGTCAGCCTGCTGCAGAACCTGTCCCGGCATATTTTCGCTGATGTGCAATTTCAGGCGCACGCGCCCTCCCGGTAACACCACCGGCGTGACCTCCATCCCTAATACCGCCTCCTTAAACTCAACGGAGGTGGCGCCGCTTTCACCGCTTGAGACCTGATACGGGATTTCACTCCCCTGCTTGATGCTGGCCGGCTGCATATGCGAGGCCAGCAGCCGCGGGCTGGCGATGATATCGACCTGCTGTTTTTGCTCCAGCGCAGAGAGCTCCAGATCCAGCAGCCGACCATTGATCCGTCCGATGTTAAAACCCACGTGGCTGGTGGCGCTGGCGACGGAAAGATCGCTGCCAAGCGTGGTGAGCTGGCCAACCTTGCCCGCGTCGGCGGCGTCGGCGAGATTCCACTTCACCCCCAGCTCACGCAGGCTTTTTTCATTAATGGTCACAATATGCGCCGCCAGCTCGACCTGTTCGACGGGAATATCCATCTGAGCGGCCCAGCGCTGCAGCGTCTCCACCACCGTCTGGTTATCCCGAATCAGCAGCCGGTTAGTGCGTTTGTCGAGAGACAAACTTCCCTTGGGGCTCAGGAATTTTTCCGCGGCTTTTTGCAGCTCTCCGGCATCGGCATAGGAAAAAGCGATACTGTGAGACACCAGCGGCGCATCAAGCTGTCGACGCGCTCGCTCCTGCTCTGAGCGCTCCTGCTGTTCACGCTGCCAGGCCGCTGTGTGCACGTAAAAAATGCCGCCTTCCTCTCGCAAAACGAGGCCAGCGCTGGTGACAACCGTCTGTAACGCTTGACGCCAGGGGACGCGCGTCAGGTTGAGCGAAAGCGTGCCGCCGACATCAGGCGATATCACCAGATTTCGGTTCTCCTGTGCAACCAGGCTCTGCAGCACCTGGACTACAGGCACGTCATCCACCACCAGCGTGACCGGTTTTGGCGCGGCGGCCCACAGCGGATGGCTGAACGCCAGCAGCCACAGCATTATCCGTAAATTCATTCTTATTCGTTCCTTCTCGTTGCCACGTCCATTTTCCTGGTTCACATGTGTCACCCACAATAACAACCAGTTCCGTTTCATTGATGGCTGTTATCGTCCAGCCAGCCGGGAAGCGCTCATGCGTTTTCAGGCGGTACCAGCGCTTTTGCCCATCCTGTAAAATGCCGATAGCCTGCTGCCCTCCCACCATGCCGCGATAGCGCCACTGCGCCAGCTCGCCAATGGCGCAGGGATCGTCCGGCGGGCGAAACGGATCGCGCATGCCGGTCAATAGCAGCGCTGAGCAAACCAGCAAATATCGCGCGCTATTTCGCATGTTCCAGCTCCAGCCGCAGGCGCAGCGCTGTACCTTGTGGTGCAATCGCGAAAGCGGCGATCTGCACATCCCGCTGCGCCAGCCGGGAAAAAAGCGCCGGGAGAGCCTGCCACTCCACCTCCAGCATCAGTTCCCCTCCGTTCTGCTGCGGCTTCCAGTGAACCAGCGTCGCGTTATCGTCCTGAAAATCGAGCGGGGAAAACGGCGTCAGCGCCAGTGCTTCCGTTGTTTCCGTAAGAAACGGCACCTTTCTGACGGCAGGCCATAACGCCGCGTTCGTCCTCGCGTCCTGAATCAGCTGTCGCTGTCGTTCAGCACACTGCCTGTCTAGCGGTCTGAGCAAGGTGCCCCACGCGGCCAGTCCTGCCAGGAAACTCCCCAGACACCAGAAAAGCACCCGATACCAGGGACGGCTTTCGCACCAGCGTTCTAACAGGGTATCCATGCGTTACCCCTCGCTTTTAAGATGGAGGGTGAACATCCAGCGCCCCTGGCTGTCCTGCCGAAGCTCACCCGCCGTTCCGGGCGTAAAACCCGCTATTTGGCCCAGCGCATCGCGCAGAGCAGACAGGGCTGGCAGGGTTATGGCATACCCGCTCAACATCAGAGCAGGAGGCTGATAGCGAAGCTCTGTCAGCCAGACCTGTGAAGGAGTGGCGCGGGAAAGGGATTCCAGCACCGGTTGCCATGCGCGTCGTTGAAGGGTCTGCGCTGGCTTCTGCGCCTGTGAGGCGAGTTTCTGCCGGGAGGCAAGCGCGTGCTGCACGGCCTGCGTTCCCGTCAGCTCCGTTTGCAGCGCGTGTAGCCTCATAAGAGGGTTTATCCGCAGGCAGAAAATGACCACGAACATTAACAGCACGGTGCCGACACACATTGCGCCCCAGAAACGCAGGCATCGCGCGCGCCGCTGCTGTCGCCAGGGCAGAAAGTTCATGATGCTCATCCGGGCACCTCGCTCATGGCCAGCGCCAGCGCAACGGTATAATCAGCGCCGCAGTCCGGTAGCGGGGCATGGCAGCGTTCCAGGATTTCCCACGGATCACGTCGGCTATCAAACAGCGCGATGTCATCCGAACCAAGCGCCAGCAGCGCCGACAGCTCAGCCACGTTTTCGGCTTCTGTGGTAAAGCGGCGTCCCCACTGGTGGCGCATCGCCCACAGCCACTGCCGATCGTCCCGCCAGGCGACGCACGTCGCTGGTGCCACCGCGGGAAGAAGATTCGCCAGCGCGCTGGCATCCGGCGTAATGGCCACCAGCCGCAAACGCAGCGTTTTCGCCAGCGCCAGTAGGGTGTCGATCTCGTTGTTTTGCGCGGCGGTCACGTGAAAGGTATTGCTGAAGGTATCCTGCGCGTAATCGAAACAGAGCGTATCGGCAGACATCTCCAGTTCGCGCGCGAGCGCCGCACCAAGCCATGAGAGCTGCTCGCTGTCGCGCAGCGCAACGGTCGGGCGGGGGAGCGTCCGTTGCAGAGTCCGTGCTGCCGGGAAAGAGAGGAATACACGGTGGTAGTGCGGCAGCGTTTTGCGCCAGTCGCGTAACGCATCAACCAGCTGTTCTGGCTGACAAATTTTGCCGTCACGAATGATGCCCTCGTCCAGAGGAATCGCCCACCAGCGGCGCAAGCACCAGCCCGACTTCTCCCGGGCCAGGGCGACTATCAGCGCCCTATCCTGTTGAATATGAACGCCCGTTTGCCATATTTTGAAAGCCATGCTTCACGATCTCCTTATCGCCCGTCGGGTTGACGGCTATATCAATGAATCAGGCTTGCCTTTATACTACCGCGCGATTGTTTAGAAACTGCCCAAGTGAAACCAAATGGGAAATCTCCGGTGAAGTTCGTAAAGTATTTATTCATCCTTGCAGTCTGTTGCATTCTGCTGGGAGCAGGCTCGATTTACGGTTTATACAAATATATTGAGCCACAGCTACCTGATGTCGCCACGCTTCGCGATGTGCGCCTCCAGATCCCGATGCAAGTCTATAGCGCCGATGGCGAGCTGATGGCGCAGTATGGCGAGAAGCGTCGTATACCGCTGACCTTAAACCAAATTCCACCCGTGATGGTGAAAGCCTTTATCGCCACGGAGGACAGCCGTTTTTACGAGCACCACGGTGTCGATCCGGTGGGGATTTTCCGTGCCGCGAGCATTGCGTTGTTCTCTGGTCACGCCTCTCAGGGGGCGAGTACCATTACGCAGCAGCTGGCGCGTAACTTCTTCCTCAGCCCTGAAAAGACGCTGATACGTAAGATCAAAGAGGTGTTCCTCGCGATCCGTATTGAGCAGCTGCTGAGCAAAGACGAAATCCTTGAGCTGTACCTCAACAAAATCTACCTGGGTTACCGCGCCTATGGCGTGGGGGCAGCCGCACAGGTGTACTTCGGTAAGCCCGTTGAGCAGCTCACCTTAAGCGAAATGGCAACCATTGCCGGTCTGCCGAAAGCGCCGTCCACGTTTAACCCGCTCTACTCGCTCGATCGCGCCACCGCGCGTCGTAACGTCGTCCTGTCACGTATGCTGAGCGAAGGCTACATCAGCCAGAGCGAGTACGACCAGGCGCGTAACGATGTTATTGACGCTAACTACCACGCCCCTGAAATCGCCTTCGCATCTCCTTACCTGACCGAAATGGTTCGCCAGGAGATGGTGAATCGCTATGGTGACAAGGCCTACGAAGATGGCTATCGCGTGTACACCACCGTCACCCGCAAGGTCCAGCAGGCGGCTCAGGAAGCGGTGCGGAACAACGTGATGGACTACGATATGCGTCACGGCTATCGCGGCCCGTCAAACGTGCTCTGGAAAGTGGGTGAAAGCGCGTGGGACAGCAAAAAAATTACCAGTACGCTGAAGGCGCTGCCAACCTATGGTCCGCTCCTTCCTGCCGTGGTGACGCAGGCCGATCCTCAGGAAGCCGTTGCGACGCTCGCGGACGGTACGTCCGTCTCCCTGCGTATGGACGGTATCCGCTGGGCGCGTCCTTACCGCTCGGATACGCTGCAGGGCGCAACGCCGCGTAAAGTGACCGATGCCGTCCAGACCGGACAGCAAATCTGGGTGCGCAAGGTAGGCGAATCCTGGTGGCTGGCACAGGTGCCGGACGTCAACTCGGCCCTGGTCTCTATCAATCCACAGAACGGTGCCATCCTGGCCCTGGTCGGCGGGTTTGATTTCAACCAGAGCAAATTTAACCGCGCCACCCAGGCGCTGCGTCAGGTCGGTTCCAATATCAAGCCGTTCCTTTACACGGCGGCGATGGATAAAGGCTTGACCCTCGCCAGCATCCTTAACGACGTGCCAATCTCCCGCTGGGATGCCGGTGCCGGTTCCGACTGGCAGCCAAAGAACTCCCCTGCGGAGTATGCCGGCCCAATTCGTCTCCGTCAGGGTCTGGGACAGTCGAAAAACGTGGTGATGGTGCGCGCCATGCGCGCGATGGGCGTCGACTATGCCGCAGAGTATCTGCAGCGCTTCGGTTTCCCGGCGCAGAACATCGTTCGCACCGAGTCGCTGGCGTTAGGCTCCGCCTCGTTTACGCCGCTTCAGGTCGCACGCGGGTACTCGGTGATGGCCAACGGCGGCTTCCTGATTGATCCGTACTTCATCAGCAAGATTGAAAACGATCAGGGCGGCGTGCTGTTCGAAGCGAAGCCGAAAATTGCCTGCCCTGACTGCGATATTCCGGTCATTTACGGCAATACGCCGAAATCCGAAGTCCTTGAGAATAAGGACATGGAAGACCCCGCCGTGTCTCAGGAGCAGCAGAACGGCGTCGTGCCGCAGCCGCAGCTCGAGCAGGCTAACCAGTCGCTGGTGGCACAGACCGGTGCGCCGGAGTATGCCCCGCATGTGATCAACACGCCGCTGTCGTTCCTGATCAAAAGCGCGCTGAACACCAACATCTTCGGTGAACCGGGCTGGCAGGGCACAGGCTGGCGCGCAGGGCGTGATTTGCAGCGCCATGATATCGGCGGTAAAACGGGGACAACCAACAGCTCGAAAGACGCGTGGTTCTCCGGCTACGGCCCGGGCGTGGTGACATCGGTCTGGATCGGTTTCGACGATCACCGCCGTGACTTAGGTCGTACAACGGCCTCCGGCGCGATTAAGGATCAGATTTCCGGCTACGAAGGCGGTGCGAAGAGCGCGCAGCCGGCCTGGGACGCCTACATGAAGTCCGTACTTGAAGGCGTGCCGGAGCAGCCGTTAACGCCACCGCCAGGCGTGGTGACGGTTAATATCGACCGCAGCACGGGCCAGCTCGCCAACGGCGGTAATAGTCGCGAAGAGTATTTCATCGAGGGCACGCAGCCAACCACGCAGGCGGTGCACGAGGTGGGGACAGAGATTATTGATAACGGCGAGACGCACGAGCTGTTCTGACAACAAAGCAAAACGGCAACCTCTGGTTGCCGTTTTTGTGTTTGCTCCCTCTCCCGTGGGAGAGGGTTGGGGCGAGGGCATCAGGCCACTACAGTCGCCCCTGCCCCTTCAACCATTCCCGGACCAGGAACAGCGCGCTCACGTTGCGAGCCTCATTAAAGTCAGGGTCTTCCAGCAGATCCATCAGGTGCGCTAGCGGCCAGCGAACCTGCGGCAGCGGCTCCGGCTCATCCCCTTCCAGCGATTCAGGATAGAGGTCTTCAGCCACCACGATATTCATTTTGCTGGAAAAATAGGACGGCGCCATGCTCAGCTTTTTCAGGAATGAAAGCTCATTCGCACCGAAGCCCACCTCTTCTTTCAGCTCGCGGTTTGCCGCTTCAAAGACGGTTTCACCCGGGTCGATAAGCCCTTTCGAGAACCCAAGCTCGTAAGATTCCGTTCCCACAGCGTATTCGCGGATCAAAATCAGATGATCGTCGACAATGGGAACAATCATCACCGCTTCGCGCGAAGAGGGGCGCATACGTTCATAAACGCGACGCACACCGTTGCTGAACTCCAGGTCCACACTTTCGACATTAAACAGGCGCGATTTGGCGACAGTTTCAACATTCAGAATGGTGGGTTTTTGTAGTGGTTTGCTCATCTTGATGGGTCTTAGCAGTGAGAACTGGCGTTATTGTGCGATATGCCGCACGGTTTCGGCAATGTCAATCGTTCTTTATTTACATTTATGCAACGTAACTGGGATCAATCCTCAATTCAAAACAAATGTCAAGAGGTTGAAATGTTTCCAGGAATTTGCTGATATCGCGCCATAACAGGCTTTGCTATCATCACCGGTCACTGGGATGCGCTTCAGAATGCTCAAGTTCGACTCCATACTTGCCGATAGCCAACCACAGACTCTCATTCAATGTAAAGGTGCTACTGACTACACCTGTAAGAAGATAAGTAAGATGGGGAAAGCATGAGCACCATTTTGATTGTTCTCGCTGCTATGCTGGCCGGCGCGTTGGTTGCAGGGTGGTTGTACAGGCGCCGCGTACAGCGCCGTTATCGTCTGCCCTTTTTAAATGCATTTGCGGGTGCGAGCACGCGTAAACTCACGCAAGACGAGCGCGATGCGGTTGAAAACTATCTCGAAATCCTGAACCGTACTCAGCTAACGCCTGGGCCAACGGGAGCCACCGCTGCGCCCGTCGCGCTCAAGCTTAATGCGCAAAGTGATACCGTGCTCTGCGTGACGCGCTCCATCACGCGCTATGGCATCACCACTGATGACCCCAACAAATGGCGCTATTACCTTGATTCCGTCGAAGTGCATCTGCCCCCGTCCTGGGAGCAGTACATTAATGACGAAAACAGCGTTGAGCTGATTCACACCGATTCATTGCCTCTGGTTATCACGCTTAACGGCCATACGCTGAATGAATACCTTCAGGAAGCCCCGCGTTTTGCGCTGGAACGCGCGAGTTCAACGCAGGCATCCATTCGTGGCGAAGAGACTGAGCAGATCGAACTGCTGAACATTCGCCAGGAGACGCATGAAGAGTACGCCCTGAGCCGCCCGGACGGCATCCGTGAAGCCATTCTGATCGTCGCGGCCTTCCTGCTCTTTTTTATCTGCCTGCTCACGCCGGATGTGTTTGTCCCCTGGCTGGCTGGCGGCGCGGTGCTGCTGCTGGCTGGTGGGCTTTGGGGTCTCTTTGCCCCCCCGGCCAAAACCTCGTTGCGAGAGATCCACTGCCTGCGCGGTACCCCAAAGCGCTGGGGCCTGTTCGGTGAAAACGATCAGGAACATCTCAACAATATTTCACTCGGTATTATCGACCTGATCTACCCGCGCCACTGGCAGCCGTGGATTGCGCAGGACCTAGGGCAGAAAACCGATATTGATATCTACCTTGACCGCCACGTTGTGCGTCAGGGGCGCTTTCTGTCTCTGCATGATGAAGTCAAAAACTTCCCGCTTCAGCACTGGCTGCGCAGCGCGGTCATTGCCGGCGGCGCCGCGCTGGTCTTAGTCATGCTGCTGCTTTTCGTGCCGCTGGATATGCCCATTAAATTCACCCTGTCGTGGATCAAAGGGGCGCAAACCATTGAAGCGACCAGCGTCAACAAACTGGATGAAGCCGGTGTACGCGTGGGGGACACGCTGCGCCTGAAGGGGACCGGGATGTGTAATATTCACACCCCGGGGGCGTGGAACACGCGTCAGAGCTCGCCGTTCATGCCGTTCGATTGTTCGCAAATTATCTGGAACGACGCGCCGCCGCTGCCGCTGCCTGAATCCGAAGTGGTGAACAAGGCCACGGCTCTCACCCAGACGGTGAACCGCCAGCTGCACCCGAAACCGGACGATGATTCGCGCGTCAGCCCCGCGCTGCGCTCGGCCATTCAGA
This sequence comes from Enterobacter sp. AG326, assembly GCF_004362415.1. NCBI lineage: Bacteria > Pseudomonadati > Pseudomonadota > Gammaproteobacteria > Enterobacterales > Enterobacteriaceae > Enterobacter > Enterobacter sp. AG326. The sequence goes on from NZ_SNXG01000008.1 coordinate 44,086, forward strand.
AATCAGGCATGGTTCTGCTGGATGATTTTGGTGACATCGTCCTGAAAACACAGGATTTATGCTCCTCTCAGGATGAGTGCATACGCCTTAAAAACGCCCTGGTAAACCTGGGGAACAGCAAAGACTGGGACTCGCTGGTGAAACGCGCCGAAGCGGGACGACTGGATGGCGTTAATGTCCTGCTGCGTCCGGTGAGCGCTGAATCGCTGGATAACCTGGTCGCCACCTCGACGTCGCCGTTCATGATGCGCGAGACCACCCGTGCGGCTCAGGCGCTGAACAGCCCGGCGCCGGGCGGCTTTGTGATAGCAAGCGATGAAGGCAGCGACCTGGTCGATCAGCCCTATCCGCAGGTTGCGCTTTATGACTACCCGGCGCAGGAGCAGTGGAGCCAGTTCCAGCGCCTGGCGCAGATGCTGATGCAAACGCCGTTCAGCGCCGAAGGAATTGTCACGAGTATTTATACCGACGCCAACGGCACTCGCCATATCGGTCTGCACCGGATGCCGGATAGCGCAGGCTTGTGGCGTTATATCGGCACCTCACTGCTGATGACCGCGATGCTGATCGCCATTTTCTGGAACGGCTTTATGGCCCTGCGCCGCTACCAGCGCTCGCGCACCCGGCTTGCAGACATTCAGCAGTATTATGAAAACTGCCTCAATCCTAAGCTGATCCCCTCGTCTGAGAGCCTGATCTGATAACGTCGTTGCGCGGCAAGATGTGCTACCCTGTCGCGCACGTTTCTTCTGGCTGGAGTTCCCCCTTATGCATCTTGATATCGCCTGGCAGGAGGTAGATACCGTTCTGCTGGATATGGACGGTACGCTGCTCGATCTCGCCTTTGATAACTATTTCTGGCAAACGCTGGTTCCAGAAACCTATGGTGAGCAGCAGGGGATCTCCCCGGCAGAAGCGCAGGCATTCATTCGTTCGCAATATAGCGCGGTGCAACATACGCTAAACTGGTACTGTCTTGACTACTGGAGCGAGCGCCTCGGTTTGGATATTTGTGCCATGACCACCGCCCAGGGCCCGCGCGCCGTTCTGCGTGAGGATACCGTGCCCTTTCTGGATGCGCTGAAAGCAAGCGGTAAGCGCCGTATTTTGCTGACCAACGCGCATCCACATAATCTGGCGGTGAAGCTGGAGCATACCGGTCTGGCGTCGCACCTTGATTTATTACTTTCCACCCACACATTTGGTTATCCGAAAGAGGATCAGCGGTTGTGGCATGCGGTGAGGGAAGAGACGGGTTTGCAGCCAGAACGTACGTTGTTCATTGATGACAGCGAGCCCATTCTGGATTCCGCGGCAAGGTTTGGCATTCGCTACTGTCTGGGCGTGACCAATCCTGACTCTGGCCTGGCTGAAAAAAGCTATCTGCGCCACCCTGGACTGAACGACTATCGCCAGATGATCCCCTCACTGAACGTGAAGGAGACGCCATGAAAGAAAAACCCTCCGACGGGGTAAGACTGGATAAATGGCTGTGGGCGGCGCGTTTTTATAAAACACGCGCCCTTGCCCGCGAGATGGTTGACGGCGGAAAAGTGCATTACAACGGCCAGCGCAGCAAACCGAGCAAGCTGGTTGAGCTGAATGCCACCTTAACGCTGCGTCAGGGCAACGATGAACGTACTGTGGTGATTAAAGCCATTACCGAACAGCGTCGACCTGCAGCGGAAGCCGTACTGTTTTATGAAGAGACGGCGGAGAGCATTGAAAAGCGCGAGAAGACCGCGCTGGCGCGCAAAATGAACGCGCTGACGATGCCCCACCCGGACCGGCGACCGGATAAAAAAGAGCGCCGCGACCTGATGAAATTTAAACACGGTGAGACTGATTAACCTCACCCGCACGAGAGATGAAAATGGCCCAACACGACCAATTACACCGCTATCTGTTTGAACAATTCGCCGTGCGCGGCGAGCTGGTCACCGTATCCGAAACCTGGAAACAGATTCTGGAAAACCACAACTACCCGCTGCCGGTGAAGACCCTGTTGGGCGAACTGCTGGTTGCCACCAGCCTGCTGACGGCGACGCTGAAGTTTGCCGGTGATATCACCGTGCAGCTGCAGGGTGACGGCCCGATGACGCTGGCGGTGATCAACGGCAATAACCAGCAGCAGATGCGCGGCGTGGCGCGCGTTCAGGGCGACGTGCCTGAAAATGCGGACCTCAAAACGCTGGTGGGTAATGGCTACCTGGTGATCACCATCTCCCCTGAGGAAGGCGAGCGCTATCAGGGCGTGGTGGGTCTGGAAGGCGATACCCTGGCAGCCTGCCTGGAAGATTACTTCATGCGTTCTGAACAGCTGCCGACGCGTCTCTTCATCCGCACCGGTGAAGTGGACGGTCAGCCTGCTGCGGGCGGTATGCTGCTGCAGGTTCTGCCTGCGCAGGACGCACAGACCAATGACTTTGAGCACCTGGCGACGCTGACCGAAACCATCAAAGCGGAAGAGCTGTTCAACCTGTCGGCGACAGACGTGCTGTGGCGTCTGTATCACGAAGAAGAAGTGACGGTTTACGACCCGCAGGCGGTGGAATTTAAGTGCACCTGCTCACGCGAGCGCTGCGCTGGCGCACTGAAAACCCTGCCGGATGAAGAGATCGACAGCATCATGGCGGAAGACGGCGAAATCGATATGCACTGTGACTACTGCGGTACGCACTACGTGTTCAATTCGATGGATATCGCTGAGATCCGCAATAACGCCTCCCCGGCGGATCCACAGGTTCACTAATATCCCCATCCAGTTCCCTCTCCCTTTGGGAGAGGGTTAGGGTGAGGGCAAAAAACCCCGCTTAAGCTGAATCGCTTTCCCTATGTAACACTTACGTAATTTTCTTACGTGTATGCGATTACATTCACATTCTTTCCGATAAAATCACCACTCTTTAACCTTTTCGGAACATTTTCCCCAACCAAAAAGCGATTCCTGCGATAATCCGCCTGCGCTGTGACTGGAGTCGCAGCGTTTTCCGTTAGTAAGGGTTTTGTCCAGATGCGTAAATCTATGAGCCCCGTCGCGGTTAACAACCTCAGAAAAACCCTACAATTTCAGGCAGTACATATTGGCTAAGGAGCAGTGATATGCGTGTTACTGGTTTAACCCCGCAAGATCTCAAGGCTTATGGTATTCACGACGTCCAGGAAATCGTCTACAACCCCGACTACGATACGCTGTATCAGGAAGAGCTCAATCCAGCACTGGAAGGATACGAGCGTGGTGTGTTGACGAATCTTGGTGCTATCGCCGTCGATACCGGTATCTTTACCGGTCGTTCGCCGAAAGATAAGTATATCGTCCGAGACGAAACCACCCGCGATACGCTGTGGTGGGCTGACAAGGGCAAAGGGAAGAACGACAATAAACCGCTCTCTCCGGAAACCTGGCAGCACCTGAAAGGGCTCGTCACTCATCAACTTTCCGGCAAGCGTCTGTTCATTGTCGACGCTTTCTGCGGCGCAAACGCCGACACCCGTCTCTCCGTGCGTTTTATCACTGAAGTGGCCTGGCAGGCGCATTTCGTGAAAAACATGTTTATTCGTCCAACTGACGAAGAGCTGCAGGATTTCACCCCGGATTTCATCGTGATGAACGGTGCGAAATGCACTAATCCACAGTGGAAAGAGCAGGGTCTGAACTCCGAAAACTTTGTGGCCTTCAACCTGACCGAGCGTATCCAGCTGATCGGCGGAACCTGGTACGGCGGCGAAATGAAGAAAGGGATGTTCTCGGTCATGAACTACCTGCTGCCGCTGCGGGGCATCGCCTCCATGCACTGCTCGGCTAACGTCGGTGAAAAAGGCGACGTGGCGGTATTCTTCGGCCTGTCCGGCACCGGGAAAACCACCCTGTCCACCGATCCAAAACGTCGCCTGATTGGCGATGACGAACACGGCTGGGATGACGACGGGGTATTCAACTTTGAAGGCGGCTGCTACGCGAAGACCATTCGCCTGTCCGAAGAGGCCGAGCCGGATATCTTCCACGCGATCCGTCGCGATGCGCTGCTGGAAAACGTCACCGTGCGTGCCGACGGTTCCATCGACTTCGACGATGCGTCGAAAACGGAAAACACCCGCGTCTCTTACCCGATCTACCACATCGACAATATCGTGAAGCCGGTGTCAAAAGCGGGTCATGCCACGAAGGTCATTTTCCTGACGGCGGATGCGTTCGGCGTGCTGCCTCCGGTGTCTCGCCTGACGGCCAGCCAGACGCAGTACCACTTCCTCTCCGGCTTTACCGCCAAGCTGGCGGGTACCGAACGCGGCGTGACGGAGCCAACACCAACCTTCTCCGCCTGCTTCGGCGCGGCCTTCCTGTCGCTGCACCCGACGCAGTACGCTGAAGTGCTGGTGAAACGCATGCTGGCATCCGGCGCGCAGGCCTACCTGGTGAACACCGGCTGGAACGGTACCGGCAAACGTATCTCTATCAAAGATACCCGCGCGATTATCGACGCCATTCTGGATGGTTCTCTGGACGACGCCGAAACCTTTACGCTGCCGATGTTTGACCTGGCGATCCCAACGTCGCTGCCGGGTGTGGATACGCATATCCTCGACCCGCGCAACACGTACGGTTCTCCGGAGCAGTGGCGCGAGAAGGCGGAATCGCTGGCGAAGCTGTTTATTGAGAACTTCGAGAAGTATACCGATACCCCGGCGGGTGCTGCGCTGGTGAGCGCGGGACCTAAGCTGTAGTCCTTCTCCCTCTCCCTGTGGGAGAGGGCATCAGGCCGCAGAGGTCTTATGTTGTCGGGTGGCGGCTTCGCCTTACCCGACCTACAAAAAAGGGTGGCTAGCGCCACCCTTTTTTTAACCCTCTTTCACCTGCCCCCGCGTCACTGGTACCGGCAGCCAGGCGCGAATGCTCAACCCACCCCGCTCGCTGGTGCCAATCTCCAGCAGTCCGTTGTGGTTATCGATAATACGCTGAACAATCGCCAGGCCTAAGCCCGTGCCGCTGGTGCTGCGCGCGCTGTCGCCGCGCACAAACGGCTGGAACAGATGCTTACGCTGCTCGGGCTTGATGCCCGGACCGTCGTCTTCCACCTGGAACCAGGCGCGGTTGAGTTCAGACCCGCTGCTGACTTTAATCCAGCCATTGCCGTAGCGCGCCGCGTTGACCACCATGTTCGCCACTGCACGTTTGATGGAGAGCGGGTGCATGCGTACCTGGATCTCCCCCGCCTGAAGGTCGGTATCAATCTCGCGCTCGTAGCCGCTTTCCGCCGCCACCACCTCGCCCAGCACCGCGTTCAGATCCGCCATTTCCATCGGCATCTCCTGTCCGGTGCGCAGGTAGTCAATAAACTGCTCGATGATGGCGTTACACTCTTCGATGTCCTTATTGATGGACTCGGCAAGGTAACCGTCCTCTTCCCCCATCATCTCCGTCGCCAGACGAATACGCGTCAGCGGCGTGCGCAGGTCATGGCTGACGCCCGCCATCAGCAGCGTACGATCGTCCGCCAGCTGCTTCACGCCTGCCGCCATATGGTTAAACGCGCGCGTCACCGAACGGACTTCCGAGGCGCCATACTCGCGCAGCGGAGGTGGAATAATCCCTTTACCGACCTGCAGCGCAGCGTGCTCCAGGTCGACCAGCGGTCGGTTCTGTATACGGATAAATAGCCACGCGCCGCCTATCGCCAGCAGCATAATCGCCAGGGTGTAGCGGAACAGCGGCGAGAAGTCGCCCTGATGGATTTCGGTCAGCGGAACGCGCACCCAGATATTGGGTGACAGCCAGGTTTTCAGCCAGACAACGGGCGAGCTTTTGTTGACCTCAACGCGCACTTCCGTTGGGCCGCCCAGCTGCTGCGCCATCTGCTGGCTGAGGAATTCGTAGTGCTGCGCCCAGCGCAGGCCAGCGTCTTCCGCCGCTTCGTTGGAGTAGAGCGAAATGCCCAGCTCACGGTAGATTTCACGGCGAAACGCCGGGGGAACGACGAGCTGCGTGCCGTCCTCCAGCTGCAGTTTATCGGTCATCAGCATACGGACTTCGTAGGCCAGGACCTTATTAAACTGCTGGAGGCTCGGCAGGATCGCAAAGTTCAGCACCACCAGATAGGTCGTCACCAGGCTGACGAACAGCAGGGTGACGATCAGTAACAGGGTGCGGGCAAACGAGCTACGCGGCGAGAAGCGCATTCGCCTCATGCTTTAGAGCCGTCCGGGACGAACACGTAGCCCAGACCCCATACGGTCTGAATATAACGAGGATGCGCAGGATCTTCTTCCACCATGCGGCGCAGGCGGGAGATCTGCACGTCAATAGAGCGTTCCATTGCGGAGTATTCGCGACCGCGCGCCAGGTTCATCAGCTTGTCGCGGGAAAGCGGTTCACGCGGGTGGCTGACCAGCGCTTTCAGTACCGCAAACTCGCCGCTGGTGAGCGGCATTGGCTCGTCTTCACGGAACATCTCTCGCGTGCCGAGGTTCAGCTTGAATTTGCCGAAGGCGATGACGGCTTCTTCCTGAGACGGTGCGCCAGGCAGTTCGTTAGCCTGACGGCGGAGAACAGCGCGAATACGCGCCAGCAGTTCACGCGGGTTAAACGGTTTTGGAATGTAGTCGTCCGCGCCGATTTCGAGGCCCACGATACGGTCAACTTCTTCGCCCTTCGCCGTGACCATGATGATCGGCATCGGGTTACTCTGGCTGCGCAGACGGCGGCAAATAGAAAGCCCGTCTTCGCCGGGCAGCATCAGGTCGAGAACCATCAGGTGGAAAGATTCACGGGTCAGCAGACGGTCCATCTGCTCAGCGTTCGCGACGCTACGAACCTGGAAGCCCTGCTCGGTCAGATAACGTTCCAGCAGCGCGCGCAGGCGCATGTCGTCATCCACGACCAGAATTTTGTAGTTCTCTTGCATTGTGTGTACTCCCAAAGGTTCGGATTGTCTTTGTAACAGCGTATTCTAAAAAAGTGCACGTATTCGACCAGTTAATTCTGGTATAAATTCTAGTCGAAATTGTTACAAAGCATATTTAACAGCAGCTTATCTGCTCATTTCATCACATAAATCATTATTAATCCTGTCTGTTACACTGTGTGGTACGTATTGTGCGCAAGACAGTTAACCGGCAGGCAGCAAAGGCTTTACCATGAAAACGCCCCTGATCACCCGCGAAGGGTACGAAAAGCTCAAAAAAGAGATGGATTACCTCTGGCGCGAAGAGCGTCCTGAAGTAACCAAAAAGGTGACCTGGGCGGCAAGCCTGGGCGATCGCAGCGAAAACGCTGACTACCAGTACAACAAAAAGCGGCTGCGCGAAATTGACCGCCGGGTTCGCTATCTGACGAAGTGCCTCGAGAATCTCAAAATTGTCGATTACTCCCCGCAGCAGGAGGGCAAAGTGTTCTTCGGCGCGTGGGTGGAGATTGAAAACGACGACGGTGACACCCTGCGTTTTCGCATTGTCGGCTACGATGAAATTTTTGGTCGTAAGGATTACATCTCCATCGACTCCCCGATGGCCCGCGCGCTGCTGAAAAAGGAAGTGGGCGATCTGGCCGTCGTTCAGACCCCTGCCGGTGAAGCCAGCTGGTACGTCAATGAGATCGTCTACGTAAAATAGTCCGAGAGCGCCCTCCCCGGCTGGCATTTTGCCGTGTCAGCCCGTATAACTATCCCCTGATTTTTTCGACTCAACAGATGATAAAGCCATGATGAAAGATTCGCTCTGCCGCATTATTGCGGGTGATATTCAGGCCAGAGCCGAACAGGTAGAAGCTGCCGTTCGCCTGCTTGATGAAGGGAACACCGTGCCGTTTATTGCACGCTATCGTAAGGAAGTCACCGGCGGTCTGGATGACACGCAGCTGCGTAACCTGGAGACCCGTCTGGGCTATCTGCGCGAGCTGGAAGAACGTCGTCAGGCGATTCTCAAATCCATCGGCGAACAGGGCAAGCTGACCAGCGAGCTTGAAAGCGCCATCAACGGCACCCTGAGCAAAACCGAACTCGAAGATCTCTATCTGCCGTACAAACCGAAGCGCCGCACGCGCGGGCAGATTGCGATTGAAGCGGGTCTTGAGCCGCTGGCCGACCTGCTGTGGAACGAGCCGTCCCACGACCCGGAAACCGAAGCCGCCAAATTTATCGACGCCGACAAAGGCGTAGCGGACACCAAGGCCGCCCTCGACGGCGCACGCTACATTCTGATGGAGCGCTTCGCCGAAGACGCCGCCCTGCTCGCTAAAGTGCGTGATTACCTGTGGAAGAATGCCCACATCGTCTCTACCGTCGTCGCGGGTAAAGAGGAAGAAGGCGCGAAATTCCGCGACTACTTCGATCACCACGAACCGATTTCTACCGCCCCTTCACACCGCGCGCTGGCGATGTTCCGCGGCCGCAACGAAGGCGTGCTCCAGCTCTCCCTGAACGCCGACCCGCAGTTCGACGAGCCGCCGAAAGAGAGCCACTGCGAGCAGATCATTATCGACCATCTCGGCCTGCGCCTGAACAACGCCCCGGCGGACAGCTGGCGCAAAGGCGTGGTGAGCTGGACCTGGCGCATCAAGGTGCTGATGCACCTTGAAACCGAGCTGATGGGCACCGTGCGCGAGCGCGCCGAAGATGAAGCGATTAACGTCTTCGCCCGTAACCTGCACGACCTGCTGATGGCCGCCCCTGCCGGCCTGCGTGCGACTATGGGGCTCGATCCGGGTCTGCGTACCGGCGTGAAGGTCGCTGTGGTTGACGGCACCGGCAAGCTGGTGGCGACCGATACCATTTATCCGCACACCGGCCAGGCAGCCAAAGCGGCCGTCGTGGTGGCGGCGCTGTGTGAAAAATACAACGTGGAGCTGGTTGCCATCGGCAACGGTACGGCATCCCGCGAAACCGAACGTTTCTACCTCGACGTGCAGAAGCAGTTCCCGAAAGTGACGGCACAGAAAGTGATCGTCAGCGAGGCCGGGGCATCCGTCTATTCCGCATCCGAGCTGGCGGCCCAGGAGTTCCCTGACCTGGACGTTTCCCTGCGCGGTGCGGTCTCTATCGCACGCCGCCTGCAGGATCCGCTGGCGGAGCTGGTGAAGATCGACCCGAAATCTATCGGCGTGGGCCAGTATCAGCACGACGTGAGCCAGACTCAGCTGGCGCGTAAGCTGGATGCGGTGGTGGAAGACTGCGTAAACGCCGTCGGCGTTGACCTGAACACCGCCTCCGTTCCCCTGCTGACCCGCGTGGCGGGCTTAACCCGCATGATGGCCCAGAACATCGTCGCCTGGCGTGATGAGAACGGTCAGTTCCAGAACCGTCAGCAGCTGCTGAAGGTTAGCCGTCTGGGGCCAAAAGCCTTTGAGCAGTGCGCGGGCTTCCTGCGCATCAACCACGGCGATAACCCGCTGGATGCCTCCACCGTTCACCCGGAAGCGTACCCGGTTGTGGAGCGTATTCTGGCCGCCACCCAGCAGGCGCTGAAAGACCTGATGGGCGACAACAGCGCCCTGCGCAACCTGAAAGCCGTTGATTTCACCGATGACAAATTTGGTGTTCCAACCGTCACCGACATCATCAAAGAGCTGGAAAAGCCGGGCCGCGATCCGCGCCCTGAGTTCAAAACGGCGACCTTTGCCGACGGCGTGGAAACCATGAACGACCTGCTGCCCGGCATGGTGCTGGAAGGCGCGGTGACCAACGTCACCAACTTTGGCGCGTTTGTGGATATCGGCGTGCATCAGGACGGTCTGGTGCATATCTCATCCCTCGCCGACAAGTTCGTTGAAGACCCGCACACCGTGGTCAAAGCGGGCGACATCGTGAAGGTCAAAGTGCTGGAAGTGGATCTGCAGCGTAAGCGTATCGCCCTGACCATGCGTCTGGACGAGCAGCCTGGCGACACCAACGCGCGCCGTGGCGGAAACGGCGGTGGCCGCGAGCAGCAGCGTCCGGCCGCGAAAGCGGCAAAACCCCGCGGACGTGACGCTCAGCCTGCAGGCAACAGCGCGATGATGGATGCGCTGGCGGCAGCGATGGGTAAGAAACGCTAAGGTTGTCAATGCCCCTCACCCTAACCCTCTCCCCGGAAGGGAGAGGGGAGCGCGCGGTGCGGTCTTTTCCCCACGTCCTCATGGGTGGGGGGAATAAAATCATATCGAAATATATGAAACCGATTGCATAGCCATATTTAAACCACGAATTATCACCCCGTTAACAAATACTCCCCTTTTCGTTTTCCAGGCAATTCAGCAAATATTGAGCCAGGTCAAACAGGCCGTAAATTAATACCGTAAACAACATTCCGTCACAGTTTTAATATTGCTGATAAAAACTATTCTCATTATCATCCCATAGTAGATAATTTAACCTTTCGTGGAATCAGGCGTTATGCAATTCACTCCAGACAGTGCATGGAAGATTACCGGTTTTACCCGCGAAATTAGCCCGGCCTATCGGCAAAAGCTGCTGTCGCTGGGCATGCTGCCCGGCTCGTCATTCCAGGTCGTGCGCGTGGCGCCGCTGGGCGATCCGGTTCATATCGAAACCCGCCGCGTAAATCTGGTGCTGCGTAAGAAAGACCTCGCGTTAATAGAAGTCGAAGCCTTATCCCGATAACAAGCCAGCGGTTTCAGTGAGTCTAAAAAAATGAAAAAGTTAACTATTGGCTTAATTGGCAATCCTAATTCCGGCAAGACCACCCTTTTTAACCAGCTGACCGGAGCCCGCCAGCGCGTGGGCAACTGGGCGGGCGTGACGGTTGAGCGTAAAGAAGGCCAGTTCACGACAACGGACAGCCAGGTGACGCTGGTTGACCTTCCCGGCACCTACTCCTTAACCACCATTTCGTCGCAAACTTCGCTCGATGAGCAGATTGCCTGCCACTATATTCTTGGCGGCGACGCGGACCTGCTGATCAACGTGGTCGACGCTTCCAATCTCGAACGTAACCTTTATCTGACGCTGCAGCTGCTGGAGCTGGGGATCCCCTGCATCGTGGCGCTCAACATGCTCGACATTGCGGAGAAACAAAAGCTGCGTATCGACGTCGATGCCCTCTCCGCGCGCCTGGGTTGCCCGGTCGTTCCGCTGGTCTCGACGCGCGCTCGCGGTATTGATGCGCTGAAGCTGTCCATTGACCGTCACCAGGGTAATCGCGACATTGAGCTGGTGCATTACGCGCAGCCTCTCCTGCGCGAAGCCAATGTGCTGGCGCAGGAGATGGACAACAGCATGCCTGCAAAACAGCGCCTGTGGCTTGGCCTGCAGATGCTGGAAGGGGATATCTACAGCCGCGCTTACGCCGGACATGCGGCAGATAAGCTGGACGCGACGGTGGCCCGTCTTAGCGACGAGCTGGACGACCCGGCGCTGCACATCGCCGACGCGCGTTACCAGGCCATCGCCTCAATTTGCGACGTTGTCAGCAACGCCCTGACGGCAGAGCCCAGCCGCTTTACGGCGGCGGTGGATAAGGTTGTGCTTAACCGCTTCCTCGGTTTGCCCATCTTCCTGCTGGTGATGTACGTGATGTTCCTGCTCGCCATTAACATCGGCGGCGCACTCCAGCCCATTTTCGACGCCGGTTCCGTCGCGGTCTTCGTACACGGTATTCAGTGGGTGGGTTACACCCTGCACTTCCCGGAATGGTTAACCATCTTCCTCGCGCAGGGGATCGGCGGCGGTATCAACACCGTTCTGCCTCTGGTGCCTCAGATCGGCATGATGTATCTGTTCCTCTCGTTCCTGGAAGATTCCGGCTACATGGCGCGCGCCGCGTTTGTGATGGATCGTCTGATGCAGGCGCTGGGTCTACCGGGTAAATCCTTCGTCCCGCTGATTGTCGGCTTCGGCTGTAACGTACCGTCGGTGATGGGCGCACGCACCCTGGATGCGCCGCGTGAACGTCTGATGACCATCATGATGGCGCCGTTTATGTCCTGCGGTGCCCGTCTGGCAATCTTTGCGGTCTTTGCCGCAGCCTTCTTCGGCCAGCAGGGCGCGCTGGCGGTCTTCTCGCTGTACGTGCTGGGCATCGTGATGGCTATTCTTACCGGTTTAATGCTGAAGCACACCATCATGCGCGGTGAAGCGTCGCCGTTTGTGATGGAGCTACCGGTGTATCACGTGCCGCATCTGAAAAGCCTTGCGATCCAGACCTGGCAGCGCCTGAAGGGCTTTGTGCTGCGCGCCGGTAAGGTGATTGTCATCGTCAGCATTTTCCTGAGCGCGCTGAACAGCTTCACCCTCAGCGGACAGGCGGCAGATAAAATCAACGACTCTGCCCTCGCCTCCGTCAGCCGCGTCATCACGCCGGTCTTCAAGCCGATTGGCGTGCATGAGGATAACTGGCAGGCAACCGTCGGGCTGTTCACCGGAGCGATGGCGAAAGAGGTGGTTGTCGGCACCCTGAACACGCTTTACACCGCCGAGAACATTCAGGAACAGGAATTTAATCCGGCAGAGTTTCATCTCGGTCATGAACTGCTGGGTGCCGTAGAGGAAACCTGGCAGAGCCTGAAAGACACCTTCAGCCTGAGCGTGCTGGCGAACCCTATTGAGGCCAGCAAAGGCGACGGCGAAATGGCGACGGGTGCCATGGGCGTGATGGGCGAGAAATTTGGCAGCGCGTCCGCAGCCTACAGCTACCTCATCTTTGTTCTGCTCTACATTCCGTGCATCTCCGTGATGGGGGCGATTGCCCGCGAGTCCAGCCGCGGCTGGATGGGCTTCTCCATCCTGTGGGGGTTAAACATTGCGTACTCGCTGTCGACGCTCTTTTATCAAACCGGTAACTTCAGCCAGCATCCGCGCTACAGCCTGGTCTGCATTCTCGCGGTTGTGCTGTTTAACGCGATCGTGCTTGGTCTGCTGCGGCGGGCGCGCAGCCGCGTCGACATCGACCTGCTGGCAAACCGTAAAACCGCCGCGACCTGCTGCAGCAGCCCGGCGGGCGACTGTCACTAAGGAGCACACCATGGCATCGTTGATTCAGGTTCGTGACCTGCTGGCACTGCAAGGGCGAATGGAGGCGAAACAGCTGAGCCTCAGCCTGCATACGCCGCAGCCGATGATCGATGCCATGCTGGAAAGACTGGAAGCCATGGGGAAAGCCGTGCGGATTCAGGAAGACGCGGACGGTTGTCTCTCCGGCAGTTGTAAAAGCTGTCCGGAAGGAAAGGCCTGCCTCAGGGAGTGGTGGGCGCTGCGTTAACAAAGCCGGGCATCGCTGCCCGGCTTTATCGTATTACTTGTAGACGTCCGCCGTTGCGCGTACGTTTTTGGTCTGTTTTTCAGCGCTGGTGACGACATAGTACGTTCCGCCCAGCTCATCCGCTTTCTTCGACAGCTCTTTTCTCGCGTCCATCGGCGCGGTGGTGTCAGACGTAGAAATCTCACCAATTTTCGTCAAATTCATGCCGGCAACTTTATCTTTTTCCAGCTCTTTTGCCGCAAAGACGCCAAATGACAGTGACCCAATAACCAGAGAAGTGACAATACCTGTAACAAGTTTCATAGCCTGACTCTCCATAGGATTGTTGTTTTGATTATCGTAGGCAGAACAACCGCAACGACATCAGGAGTATGGTTGCGGTGTGTAACTTTTTCCAGGCTGGATAGAAAATAATCAGTCTAAACGTTGACTTAACGCAATCAGCGCTGAACAAAACTCCGTCGGATGAGAGATAAACGGGGCATGTGCGGCTTTAGCAATGATCTGCGATTCACTGTCCGGCCAGAGCGAATCCAGCAGCGGAACCACTTTGCGCGGCACGATCCCGTCGAGGTAACCATAGATACGCAGGTGCGGCATCGTCAGCGCGGCCAGCGGCTCGCGCAGGTCAACCGTTTTCAGGAGTTCAAGACCGCCGTTTAGCACCTCAACCTCCGGCATCGGCAGCGAAAGCACGGTCTGCTTCAGCGTTCGGGCATCTTTACGCGCGGTGTCAGTGCCCATTGTCTGCAATGCCAGGAACCGCTCTACGGTCCGCTGGAAATCGTCGCTCAGCTGCTGCTGGAAGCCCGCCAGTACGTCAGGCTTGATCCCCGGCCACTCTTCCTGCGCGCTAAAACAGGGCGATGACGCCACCGTCACCAGCGCTTTTACGCGGTCAGGCCGCGACAGCGCAATCTGGCTCGCCACCAGCCCGCCCAGGCTCCAGCCCAGCCAGACCGCGTTTTGCGGCGCAGCGTCCAGAACCTGCTGCGCCATCTCATCAAGCGACAACGCGCCATACCCGCGGCTGCGGCCAAAGCCGGGTAAATCCACCAGATGCAGTGTGAAATGCGAGGCAAGTTCCTCACGTATGCAATGCCATATCTCCGCGTTCAGGCCCCATCCGTGCAGCAGCACAAGATGGCAATTTCCTGTCCCTACGGTCTGCCACCACAGCGTCTTCATCAGTTACTGTTCTCTTTTTTCACATGGAGGTTGCACATGCTAACAGTACCCGGCTTGTGCTGGCTATGCCAAATGCCGCTGGCGCTCAGCGGGTGGGGTGTCTGCTCCGTCTGTACGCGAGCGCTGGAATGGCGTATCGGGATCTGTCCACAATGTGGTTTACCGGCCACAAACCCCTCGTTGCCCTGTGGCCGCTGCCTGAAAAAATCCCCGCCGTGGAGCGCGCTGGTGGCCGTGGATGATTATGTCCCCCCGCTGAGCAGACTGGTTCATGCGCTGAAGTTTTCCGGGCAGAGCTCGCTGGCACAGCCCCTTGCCCGCCTGCTATTGCTGGCGGTTTTGCAGGCGCGACGTCAGCGGGCTCTGGCGAAAATCGACATGGTGGTGAATGTCCCTTTATACCGACGTCGGCACTGGCGGCGCGGCTATAACCAGAGTGACCTGCTCTGCCGTCCCCTCGCGCGGTGGCTCGGCTGTCGGTACGAGGCCCGCGCGCTGACGCGTGTTCATGCCACCGCCATCCAGCATCAACTCAGCGCCCGGCTTCGCAAAAGAAACCTCAAAAATGCCTTTCGCCTTGAATTGCCGGTCGACGGTCTCCATATCGCGATTGTGGATGATGTCGTCACCACGGGCAGTACCGTTGCTGAACTTTCCCGACTGCTTTTGCGAAGCGGCGCCGCGTCGGTTCAGGTATGGTGTCTGTGCCGTACCTTGTAGCCCTTCTTCAATGGGCGTATGATTATACCCAGGTAATTTAGTCAACTATTAGGCCAAAGCTATGATCCGTATTTCCGATTCTGCACAAGCGCACTTTGCCAAACTGCTGGCAAATCAGGAAGAAGGGACGCAGATCCGCGTGTTTGTGATTAATCCAGGCACTCCGAATGCAGAATGTGGTGTTTCTTATTGTCCTCCGGACGCTGTGGAAGCGACTGACACTGCCCTTAAATTTGAACAGCTCACCGCCTACGTTGATGAGCTGAGCGCACCGTATCTTGAAGATGCGGAGATCGACTTCGTCACCGATCAGCTGGGTTCTCAGCTGACCCTGAAAGCGCCGAACGCGAAAATGCGTAAAGTGTCTGACGATGCCCCGCTGATGGAACGCGTTGAGTATCTGCTGCAATCCCAGATCAACCCACAGCTGGCGGGCCACGGCGGTCGTGTTTCCCTGATGGAAATCACCGACGAAGGTTTTGCCATTCTGCAGTTTGGTGGCGGCTGTAACGGCTGTTCCATGGTCGATGTAACGCTGAAAGAAGGGATCGAGAAGCAGCTGCTGAACGAGTTCCCGGAACTGAAAGGCGTGCGTGACCTGACCGAGCACCAGCGCGGCGAGCACTCTTACTACTGATTCAGTATCCGTCCGTATTGCCCGGTGGCGCCGCGCTTACCGGGCCTACAAAAATAGTGAGGTCTGATGCCCTCACCCCAGCCCTCTCCCTCTATATGTTGACCTGCGTCTCATAATTCAAATTTACCCTCCCAGGGTGATTCTCAATCAAGTCATGTTACCCGTATCATTCTCGTGGGCACTCAGCATCCTTATAACAGCCGACTAAACTTAATGGTTTCGAAGGCATCAGTATGAGTGCCGTTAACACTCTGTTCCCAGTTGGGACAATCGGAATTTGTCGTTGAAACAATGACGTTACCCATAACAATTCAAAGGCCAGGTAAATCATGCCATTAGTCATCGTTGCTATCGGTGTTGTGTTATTACTGCTCTTGATGATCCGCTTCAAGCTGAACGGATTTATCGCTCTGGTTCTGGTGGCACTTGCAGTCGGTCTGATGCAGGGTATGCCGCTGGTTAAAGTTATCAGTTCCATCAAAGCCGGCGTCGGCGGCACGCTCGGCAGCCTGGCGCTGATCATGGGCTTCGGCGCCATGCTCGGCAAAATGCTGGCGGACTGCGGGGGCGCACAGCGTATTGCCACCACCCTGATTGCCAAATTCGGTAAACAGCACATTCAGTGGGCCGTGGTGTTAACCGGTTTTACCGTCGGCTTCGCGCTGTTCTATGAAGTGGGCTTCGTGCTGATGCTGCCGCTGGTGTTCACCATCGCGGCTGCGGCAAACATCCCGCTGCTGTATGTCGGTGTGCCAATGGCTGCGGCGCTGTCCGTGACTCACGGCTTCCTGCCGCCGCACCCGGGCCCAACCGCTATCGCAACCATTTTCCACGCGGATATGGGTAAAACCCTGCTGTTCGGTACGATTCTGGCGATCCCAACGGTGATTCTGGCTGGCCCGGTTTACGCCCGCTTCCTGAAAGGCATTGATAAGCCGATTCCGGAAGGTCTGTACAGCGCCAAAACCTTCACCGAAGAAGAGATGCCTGGTTTTGGCGTCAGCGTCTGGACCTCTCTGGTACCGGTGATCCTGATGGCGATGCGCGCCGTGGCGGAGATGATCCTGCCGAAAGGTCATCCGTTCCTGTCCGTTGCGGAATTCCTGGGTGACCCGGTGATGGCAACGCTGATTGCCGTGCTGATCGCGATGTTCACTTTCGGCCTGAACCGCGGCCGTTCTATGGATCAGATCAACGACACGCTGACCTCTTCCATCAAAATCATTGCCATGATGCTTCTGATCATCGGCGGTGGCGGTGCGTTCAAGCAGGTTCTGGTCGACAGCGGCGTGGACAAATACATCGCTGCCATGATGCATGAAACCAACGTATCGCCGCTCCTGATGGCCTGGTCTATTGCCGCGGTTCTGCGTATTGCGCTGGGTTCTGCAACCGTTGCGGCGATCACCGCGGGCGGTATCGTTGCCCCGCTGATTGCGACAACGGGCGTAAGCCCTGAGCTGATGGTTATCGCCGTCGGTTCCGGTAGCGTGATTTTCTCTCACGTTAACGACCCTGGCTTCTGGCTGTTCAAGGAGTACTTCAACCTGACGATCGGTGAAACCATCAAATCCTGGTCCGCGCTGGAAACCATTATTTCGGTGTGTGGTCTGGTCGGGGTGCTGCTGTTGAATATGGTGGTTTGATGTAAAAAAGCCGGGTGGCGCTACGCTTACCCGGCAATAAAAAACCCGCCACTGGCGGGTTTTTTTATCACTTCTTCGCGGCCGCTTTTCGCCGCTTGTCCAAATCCTTAATCAGCTTGTTCACCCCGTCATCGGCAAACATCTTCTCAAGCGTTGTGGACAGCTTGCGACGCCAGTTCTTGTACTGATAGCTGGTGCCTGGAATGTTCACCGGCTCCGCCATATCAATCCAGTCTTCCGGCTGCAGGCCCAGCAGGGCGCTGTTGCTGTCGGCAATATAGCGCTGCAGGCCACGATTGAGGGTAGCGGTCATCGACATCAACGACGCCTTATGTCCGGCACGTTTCGGCAGACAGCCCTGCTTGTGAAGCGCATCCAGCAGCCCCTGTTTCGAGAGCTCGCGATCCTGATACAGGCCGCGCAGAACCTCTTCATCAGGATACAGCCCCAGCGTTTTGCCGAGCGTCAGGTCGCCGCTTTCCCAATAGCCACGAAGCGTAGGAAGGTCATGCGTCGTCGCGACTGCCATTGACTGTTCAGGGTACGCTTTCGGCGCGCGGAAGGTTTTCTCATGGTCGTTTTCAAAATAGAGCACTTTATAGGAGTAGACGCCGCTGTCGCGGAGCTTGCTGACAATTTCCACCGGCACGGTACCGAGATCTTCACCGATCACCATGCACTGATGGCGCTTACTTTCCAGCGCCAGGATCGACAGCAGATCGTCAACCGGGTACTGCACGTACGCCCCGTGATCGGCGGTTTCACCGTACGGGATCCACCACAGGCGCAGCACGGACATCACGTGGTCGATACGCAGCGCGCCGCAGTTCTGCATGTTCGCGCGCAGCAGGTCGATGAACGGCTCGTAGGCACGCGCCGCCATGACGTGCGGATCCATCGGCGGCAACCCCCAGTTCTGGCCGAGCGGGCCAAGGATATCCGGCGGCGCGCCGACGGAGGCTTTCAGACAGTAAAGCTCGCGGTCGCACCAGGTTTCCGCGCCGCCTTCCGCCACGCCCACGGCCAGGTCGCGATAAAGGCCGATCGGCATCTTATAGCCCTGGCTCACCTGCCAGCAGGCGGCAAACTGGCTGTACGCCAGCCACTGCAGCCACAGGTAGAAGTCCACTTCATCGGCATATTTTTCACAGAACGCTTTCACTTCAGGCGTGTCGACGGACTGATAGGCGTCAGGCCAGACCGGCCAGCCCCAGCGCATTTCGTCCTCTTTCACCTGATACGCGTGCAGCGCATCAAACGCCGCCTGCCAGTACAGGCTCTCGCCCTCCTGCGTCACAAACTGGCGGAACGCGGCCATCTGCTCGTCATCGCGCTGCGAAAAGCCTTTCCACGCCAGACGCAGCGCGGCCATTTTCAGCGCCGTGACGGTGGAATAGTCCACCCAGTCTGCGTCGCGCGCCTGCTTCAGCGCCTGCTGCGTGGTGCTGAGTTTCCACCACGCCTGCGCCTCTTTGCTATTTTTGAAGTCATCTAACGCGTTAACGTCGATATAAATCACGTTCAGCCAGCGACGGGACGACGGGCTATACGGGCTGGCGCTCTCCGGGTTGGCCGGATAGAGCGCGTGGATCGGGTTGAGGCCAATAAACGCGCCGCCGCGCTCGCCCACGGAAGCCAGCATCTTTTTCAGATCGCCAAAATCACCGATGCCCCAGTTGCTGTCGGAGCGCAGGGTGTAGAGCTGCACGCAGGCGCCCCACAGCTTTTTGCCTTCGAGCAGCGCCTGCGGCTCGTAGCAGCGTTTTGGCGCGACGATCACCCGGCAGTGGAAACGCAGGTCATCCTGGGTGAGCGTGAGGGTGTGATACCCCTCCGGCAGCTTCGCCGGAAGGTTTAACGTTTTGCCGCCGGTGGCGTGGCCTTTGTGCTGATGCCCCTCTTCGGTGGTGAGCAGCCAGCTAAACTCGCCGCGCCCCTCCACCGCCAGCGGCATCTTTTTGCCTGCGGTGAACACCTTCACGTTCGGCACCGGCGCAACCGACGCTTTCGCGTCGGCTTTGTGCATGGCGTCCAGCAAACGTCTTTTGGTGTCGGCGCCAATAGACTGCGGTTTGCCGTGCGCATTTATGTAACTGAGGCTGATCCCCGCCGCCTGCGCGGCGCTGTCCAGACGTTTACTCTCCATCGCGCTTCCTTAGCGTTTTGCCTGCCAGATACGGGCCTGATAATCACGGATTGAACGGTCAGAGCTGAACATACCGCAGCGGGCAGTATTCAGAATGCACGCGCGGGTCCACGCCTCCTGGTCACGATACATCACGTCGACCTGCTTTTGCGCTTCTACATAGGCCGTGAAGTCCGCCATCACCAGATACGGGTCACCGCCGTGTTTGTCCATGCTGTGCAGCATCTGGTCAAACGCGTGCTTGTCGCCGTCGCTGTATTTACCGCTTTCCAGCTCCTTCAGCACCGCGTCGAGCACTTTGTCTTTCTTACGCCATTTCACCGGGTCATAGCCTTTGGCCTTGATGGCTTTCACCTCTTCCACGGTATGGCCGAAGATGAAGATATTCTCTTCACCCACCTTCTCGGCGATTTCGACGTTGGCCCCGTCGAGCGTACCGACGGTCAGCGCGCCGTTCAGCGCCAGCTTCATGTTGCCGGTACCGGACGCCTCTTTCCCTGCGGTAGAGATCTGCTCGGAAATATCCGCCGCCGGGATCAGCATTTCAGCCGCCGAGACGCAGTAGTCCGGCAGGAACACCACCTTCAGCTTGTCGCCCACCTTCGGATCGCTGTTGATCGCCGCCGCCACTTTATTGATGGCGAGGATAATGTTTTTCGCCAGGTAGTAGCCCGGCGCCGCTTTCGCACCGAACAGGAACACGCGCGGCACGCGGTCAGCCTGCGGGTTCTCGCGGATCTCTTTGTACAGCGCCAGAATGTGCAGCAGGTTCAGGTGCTGACGTTTGTACTCGTGCAGACGTTTAATCTGGATATCGAAAATGGCGTTCGGGTTGATCTCAATGCCGGTACGCACTTTCACAAACTCCGCCAGGCGAACCTTGTTCTCCAGCTTGATCGCCCGGTACTGCTCGCGGAATTTCGCGTCGTCAGCGTATTTTTCCAGGTTGATGAGCTGGTCCAGATCGTTGGCCCACTCTTTCTTCAGGGTCTTATCCAGCAGACCGGCCAGCAGCGGGTTGCACTGCTTGATCCAGCGACGCGGCGTGATGCCGTTGGTCACGTTGTGGAATTTGGTCGGCCACAGCTGGTGGTATTCCGGGAAGAGATCTTTGACCACCAGATCCGAGTGCAGCGCCGCCACGCCGTTCACCGCAAAGCCGCTAACCACGCACATGTTCGCCATGCGCACCTGCTTGTCGTGAACCACCGCCAGCTTCGCCCAGACCGCTTTGTTGCCCGGCCAGGTTTTAGCCACCAGGGTTTTAAACTGGTCGTTAATCTTGTTGATGATCTGCATGTGGCGCGGCAGCAGCGTTTTCACCAGCTTCTCATCCCAGCACTCGAGCGCCTCTGGCATCAGAGTGTGGTTGGTGTAGGCAAAGGTACGGCTGGTGATGGCCCAGGCGTCGTCCCAGCTCAGCTGATGCTCGTCGATCAGCACGCGCAGCAGTTCCGGGATGGCAATCGTCGGGTGCGTATCGTTGAGCTGAATCACTTCGAAGTCCGGCAGCTGCGCCAGCTTGCGGCCCGCCAGGTGATGGCGACGCAGAATGTCCGCCACGGAGCATGCGCACTGGAAGTACTGCTGCATCAGGCGCAGCTTTTTACCGGCCAGGTGGTTGTCGTTCGGGTAGAGGACTTTGGTCAGCTTCTCGGCGTCGATGCCCTGCTGCTCGGCGCGCAGGAAATCGCCGTCGTTAAATTTGGTCAGGTTAAACGGATGCGCGTGCTTCGCCTGCCACAGACGCAGCGGCTGCGCCACGCCGTTACGGTAGCCGAGCACCGGCAGATCCCAGGCTTCACCGGTAATGGTGAACGCCGGTTCCCAGAGCCCCTGCTTTGTCACTTTCCCACCAATGCCGACCTGCACATCCAGCTGCGCGTTGTGGCGGAACCACGGATAGGTATTGCGATGCCAGTCGTCCGGCGCTTCCATCTGATGGCCATCGGCAAACGACTGACGGAACAGGCCGTACTGGTAGTTCAGACCATAGCCGATCGCCGATTGGCCGACGGTCGCCATAGAGTCAAGGAAACAGGCTGCCAGACGTCCCAGGCCGCCGTTGCCCAGCGCCGGGTCAGTCTCTTCTTCCAGCAGGTCGGTCAGGTTAATGTCGTGTTCTTTCAGCACATCGCCGACGTCCTGATACCAGCCCAGGTTCAGCAGGTTGTTGCCGGTCAGGCGGCCAATCAGGAATTCCATCGAGATATAGTTCACGTGACGCTGGCCTTTAACAGGCTTCGCCACCGGTTGAGCATCCAGCTGCTCTGCGAGCGCACCGCTCACGGCCTGCCACCACTGGTGAGGCGTCATCTCGTTTGCAGCATGAAGGCCAAAACGCTGCCACTGACGCGTCAGGGCAGCCTGGAATTGAGCTTTGTTGAAGGTAGGCTGTGACATAGGGGATCGGCATCCTTTAGAAAGAAAACACAAGTTGGCGCTAGTGTGCCTGGCTCATTTCCCCTCTTCCTCCTCCTGTGGGGGATTAGACAGGGAGGAGTAGCGGGGATGAGCATAAAAGTGTGATCGTGGCCACTCTCAGAGCATAGTTCGAGTGTGCCCGGAAGATAAAAAAGTAACCGGGGAGAATGTCAAAGAAATGAAATGCAGTTTCGGGTGAAATTAATCCGTTCTGAAATGATTACTTACGTAGAATAATAATTTAGTCATCGGGTTACATCTCCGGAGACTATTACTCTCACTCAACTTTACCCGCACTTTATTAAATTTGACGTCACTATACCTTTCTGAAACCAGTTTCAGCGCAGCGGTAACGAATCCAGACAAGCCAGTAGTGACGCGGCGTTAAGCCCCTTTCGAGAAAGTTCCAACATTTGCCTGAATGTTTTGTGACAGAGTGCAAATTCAGAACCACAAAACCCAGACATAACTTGCAATAGTTCTCTTTCTGTTCGACCTTATATCCTATTAATTACGAAGCGCAAAAAAAATAAAATCTCTCGTTCCCCACAGTGAAGTGAAACCTATGTTGATTCCGTCTAAATTAAGTCGCCCGGTTCGTCTTGACCATACAGTGGTCCGCGAGCGTCTGTTGGCTAAACTTTCCGGCGCGCATAATTTCCGACTGGCGCTGGTTACGAGCCCTGCAGGCTATGGAAAAACAACGCTCATTTCGCAATGGGCCGCGGGTAAAAGCGATCTTGGCTGGTACTCCCTCGACGAGGGCGATAATCAGCAGGAGCGTTTTGCCAGCTATCTGATTGCCGCTATACAGCAAGCCACCCATGGACACTGCGTCGCCAGTGAGGTGATGGTGCAAAAGCGCCAGTACGCCAGCCTGTCCTCCCTTTTCTCTCAGCTGTTTATCGAACTGGCCGAATGGCATCGCCCGCTTTACGTGGTGATTGATGATTACCATCTCATCACTAACCCGGTGATTCATGAATCGATGCGTTTCTTCCTGCGCCATCAGCCGGAAAACCTGACTTTAGTGGTGCTGTCACGCAACCTGCCGCAGCTGGGTATTGCCAACCTGCGCGTGCGCGATCAGCTTCTGGAAGTGGGCAGCCAGCAGCTGGCCTTTACCCACCAGGAAGCGAAACAGTTCTTTGACTGCCGCCTGACATCACCGATTGAGGCCGCCGAGAGCAGCCGTCTGTGTGATGACGTTGCCGGCTGGGCCACGGCGCTGCAGCTTATCGCGCTCTCTGCCCGACAAAACAACAGTCCGGCGCATCAGTCTGCGCGGCGTCTGGCGGGCATCAACGCCAGTCACCTTTCTGACTACCTGGTGGATGAGGTGCTGGACAGCGTCGATCCCTCGACGCGTAATTTCCTGCTGAAAAGCTCGCTGCTACGCTCCATGAACGATGCGCTCATCGTGCGCGTGACGGGCTGTGAAAACGGCCAGCTGCAGCTCGAAGAGATTGAACGTCAGGGCCTTTTCCTGACGCGCATGGACGATCCCGGCGAGTGGTTTAGCTATCACCCGCTGTTTGGCAGCTTCCTGCGCCAGCGCTGTCAGTGGGAACTGGCGGCTGAACTGCCGGAGATCCACCGCGCCGCTGCCGAAAGCTGGATGGCGCAAGGCTTCCCGAGCGAGGCCATCCACCACGCGCTGGCCGCCGGTGATGCCAGCATGCTGCGCGATATCCTCCTCAACCATGCGTGGGGCCTGTTTAACCACAGCGAGCTGACGCTGCTGGAAGAGTCTCTCAAAGCCCTGCCGTGGGAAAGCCTGCTGGAGAACCCGCGTCTGGTGCTGCTGCAGGCCTGGCTGATGCAGAGCCAGCACCGCTACAGCGAAGTGAACACCCTGCTGGCGCGCGCCGAGCAGGAGATGGAAAGCGAAATGGATACCACCCTGCACGGCGAATTTAACGCGCTGCGCGCTCAGGTGGCCATTAACGACGGCGACCCGGACGAAGCTGAACGGCTGGCGATGGTCGCGCTGGACGAGCTGCCGCTGGCTAACTTCTACAGCCGCATCGTGGCGACCTCGGTGCACGGCGAAGTGCTGCACTGCAAGGGCGACCTCACGCGTTCGCTTTCACTGATGCAGCAAACCGAACAGATGGCGCGTCGTCATGATGTCTGGCATTACGCGCTGTGGAGCCTGATCCAACAGAGCGAGATTTTATTCGCGCAGGGGTTCCTGCAGGCCGCTTGGGAAAACCAGGAAAAAGCGTTCCAGCTGATTCGTGAACAGCATCTGGAACAGCTGCCAATGCACGAGTTCCTGTTGCGTATTCGCGCTCAGCTGCTGTGGGCATGGTCACGTCTGGATGAAGCGGAAAGCTGCGCCCGCCAGGGTGTGGATGTCCTTTCCAGCTTCCAGCCTCAGCAGCAGCTGCAGTGCCTGGCGCTGCTGGTGCAGTGCTCGCTGGCGCGCGGCGATCTCGATAACGCCCGCAACCATCTGAACCGCCTGGAGAACCTGCTCGGCAACGGTCAGTATCATAGCGACTGGGTCTCTAACGCCGATAAGGTCCGGGTGATTTACTGGCAGATGACCGGCGATAAAAAATCCGCCGCCAACTGGCTGCGTCAGACGCCAAAACCGGAATTTGCTAACAACCACTTCCTGCAGAGCCAGTGGCGCAACATTGCCCGCGCGCAGATCCTGCTCGGTGAAATAGAGCCCGCAGAGATTGTGCTGGAAGAGCTGAACGAGAACGCGCGCAGCCTGCGTCTGATGAGCGACCTGAACCGCAACCTGCTGCTGCTGAACCAGCTCTACTGGCAGGCGGGTCGTAAAAACGATGCCCAGCGCGTGCTGCTGGAAGCGCTGCAGCTGGCTAACCGCACCGGGTTTATCAGCCACTTTGTGATTGAAGGTGAAGTGATGGCGCAGCAGCTGCGTCAGCTTATTCAGCTCAACACGCTGCCGGAGCTGGACCAGCATCGCGCCCAGCGCATCCTGCGCGAGATTAACCAGCATCATCGGCACAAGTTCGCGCATTTTGATGAGAACTTCGTTGAACGTCTGCTGAACCATCCGGAAGTGCCGGAACTTATCCGCACCAGCCCGCTCACCCAGCGCGAATGGCAGGTTCTGGGGCTGATCTATTCAGGCTACAGCAACGAGCAGATTGCCGGCGAGCTCGCAGTGGCGGCGACCACCATCAAAACGCATATCCGCAATCTGTATCAGAAGCTGGGCGTGGCGCATCGTCAGGATGCGGTGCAGCATGCGCAGCAATTGTTGAAGATGATGGGGTATGGGGTTTAGGTTTGCCTGATGCCCTCACCCCGGCCCTCTCCCACAGGGAGAGGGGGAACGGCTTTTCAACACAACTCTAACTGCAAATTATTATCTTTAATCACCTGCATCACGCCCGCCGGCGGCATCACGTCGGTATAGACCGCATCCACCATGCTGATGCTGCCCATGTTCACCATCGCGTTACGGCCAAACTTGGAATGATCCACCACCAGCATCACGTGGCGTGAGTTTTCAATAATCGCGCGCTTGGTGCGCACCTCGTGATAGTCAAACTCCAGCAGCGAGCCGTCGCTGTCGATGCCGCTGATCCCGAGAATGCCGAAGTCGAGGCGGAACTGAGAGATAAAATCGAGGGTCGCTTCGCCGATAATCCCGCCGTCGCGGCTGCGCAGTTCGCCGCCCGCGAGGATGATGCGGAAGTCGTCTTTCTGCATCAGGGTATTGGCCACGTTCAGGTTGTTGGTGACCACGCGCAGGTTCTCGTGATCCAGCAGCGCATGGGCCACCGCTTCCGGCGTGGTGCCGATATCAATAAACAGCGTCGCCCCGTTCGGGATCTGGCTGGCGACCTTGCGGGCAATGCGCTCTTTCTCTGCCGTCTGCGTGGCTTTACGGTCGTGCCAGGAGGTGTTGACCGAACTGGACGGCAGCGCCGCCCCGCCGTGGTGGCGAAGAATGCGGTTCTGTTCGGCCAGGTCGTTCAGGTCACGACGGATGGTTTGTGGGCTGACGGCAAACTGCTCCACCAGCTCTTCGGTGCTGACGTATCCCTGTTTTTTTACCAGTTCGATAATAGCGTCATGACGTTGTGTTTGTTTCATCAATTATCCCTGAGAATTATGTTCGTTTTCGCGCATGGAGCGTGTCGGCAAACGCCATCGCCAGCCCCACGGCCAGCCCGGCGACGTGTGCACCGTTGGCGATAGACATACCAAACAGATCAAACCATCCGGCAATTAGCCATATTAACGCAAAGGTTATTAATCCGCGCTGCAGATAGATGCCGCTTTCCGGATCGCGCTCCCCGCGAAGCCAGACATAGCCCATCAGGGCATACACGACGCCCGACAGCCCGCCGAACCACGGCCCGCTGAACTTGTGCTGCACATAGCCGCTCAGCAGGGCGCTGATAAGGGTGATAACGATCAGCTTGCCGCTGCCCAGACGCTTTTCAACGGCACCACCGAGATACCACCACCAGAGCAGGTTGAAGAGGATATGCATCACCGAGAAGTGCATCAGCGCGTGGCTAAAATAGCGCCAGACGTCAAACTCAAGAGACGGGTCATAGGGCCAGGCCAGGGCAATCATCACGCTCTGGTCGCCCACCACGTTCATAATAATGAAGACGATAATGCAGGCCGCCATCAGCAGCAGCGTAAACGGGCCCGCGCGTTCGCGGATGGTGGCAAGGAAGGGAAAACGGCTGTAGTGCAGTCCGCTGTCGGTCTGCCCGGACTGCCAGCTGGCCGCCAGATAGCGCGGGTCGCCGGGGTTCTCAAGAAAACGCGCCAGCTCTTCGTTTACGCGCGCGGCCTGTCCCTCGTCGGCCAGCCAGACGTCGGTCTGGTTATGTTGCTGAATGGTCAGAATAACGCCCTGCGTCGCCATATAGTCGACAAACGCCTGGGCGACGCGCGGGTTGGTAAAAGAGGTGATCATCAACATGGGCAGCGGTCGCTTATTTCCACACAAAAGGGGACAGTATAGCGGGATCAGCGCTCAAAAGCGTATTCCACTTCTGCCGGGAAATGACGATGCCAGGCATCGAAGCCGCCGTCGACGCTGTATACCGCGTCGTAGCCCTGCTGAAGCAGATACTGCGCCGCGCCCTTGCTGCTGTTGCCGTGGTAGCACATGACCATCACCGGCGTCTCGAAGTCGTTATCGCGCATAAACGCGCCCAGCGTGTCGTTGGTGAGATGAAACGCGCCCGGCGTGTGGCCCATCGCAAAACTCTGCGGATCGCGGATGTCCACCAGCACCGCTTTTCCCTGGTGCATCTTCTGGTGGGCTTCTTCTACGTTAATACATTCAAACTGATCCATGGTGTTCTCTTTACAGTGGTCAACGACAAGATTTTACCCCGTAGTGTACGTCCTGGCGGCGGGTAAACGCCATTATGTTATCCATATCACTCTAAATTGTTTTTTTGATGTTACCAAAAGCGCGTTCCTTTGCTATTATGAGCGATATCGAACATTTCTGAGCTTTAACGAAAGTGCATGAGGGTGTTATGGAAACCAAAGATCTGATTGTGATAGGCGGTGGCATCAACGGTGCCGGTATTGCGGTCGATGCCGCAGGACGCGGTTTATCCGTACTGATGCTGGAAGCTAACGATCTCGCCTGCGCGACGTCGTCCGCCAGCTCCAAACTGATTCACGGTGGCCTGCGCTACCTGGAACACTACGAATTCCGCCTGGTCAGTGAAGCACTGGCCGAACGTGAAGTGCTGCTGAAAATGGCGCCGCATCTGGCTATCCCGATGCGCTTCCGCCTGCCCCATCGCCCGCATCTGCGTCCGGCGTGGATGATCCGAATTGGTCTGTTTATGTACGATCATCTGGGTAAACGCACCAGCCTCCCGGGTTCGAAAGGTTTGCGTTTTGGCTCAGAATCGGTCCTTAAGCCAGAAATCGTGCGCGGTTTCGAATATTCAGACTGCTGGGTGGACGATGCGCGTCTGGTGCTGGCGAATGCCCAGATGGTCGAGAAGAAAGGTGGCGAGGTGAAAACCCGTACCCGCGCGACCGCTGCCCGTCGTGAAAACGGCCTGTGGATTGTGGAAGCGGAAGACATCGATACCGGCGAGAAATTCAGCTGGAAAGCGCGCGGCCTGGTGAACGCTACTGGCCCGTGGGTGAAGCAGTTCTTCGATGACGGCATGCATCTGCCTTCGCCGTACGGCATTCGCCTGATCAAGGGCAGCCACATTGTGGTGCCGCGCGTGCATACGCAGAAGCAGGCCTACATTCTGCAGAACGAAGACAAGCGCATCGTGTTTGTGATCCCGTGGATGGACGAATTCTCGATCATCGGCACCACCGACGTGGAGTACAAAGGCGATCCGAAGAACGTCGAGATCGACGAGAGCGAAGTGAACTACCTGCTCAAAGTGTATAACGCGCACTTCAGGAAGCAGCTGTCACGCGACGACGTGGTCTGGACCTACTCCGGCGTGCGTCCGCTGTGCGATGACGAGTCTGACTCGCCGCAGGCGATTACCCGCGACTATACGCTCGATATTCACGACGTTGACGGTCAGGCGCCGCTGCTTTCCGTGTTTGGCGGCAAGCTGACCACCTACCGCAAGCTGGCCGAGCACGCGCTGGAAAAACTGGCGCCGTACTACAAAGGCATTGGCCCGGCATGGACCAAAGGCGCGGTACTGCCCGGCGGTGATATCGGCGATAACCGCGATGATTACGCCGCGAAGCTGCGCCGTCGCTTCCCGTTCATCACCGAAGGAATGGCGCGCCACTATGCCCGCACCTACGGCAGCAATACCGAGCTGTTCCTGGGCGATGCGAAGGACATTGCGGATCTGGGCGAGCATTTCGGCCACGAGCTGTACGAAGCCGAGCTGCGTTACCTGGTTGAGCATGAGTGGGTTCGTCGCCTGGATGATGCTATCTGGCGTCGTACCAAAGAAGGGATGTGGCTCAACGCCGAGCAACAGTCTCGCGTGGCGCAGTGGTTACTGCAAAATGCGGGGAAGCGTGAGCTTTCGCTGGCGTCGTAATACGATCGGTGCGGGCTGATGCCCTCACCCTGACCCTCTCCCACAGGGAGAGGGTACAAACACTAAAAACGGCAACCGAGGTTGCCGTTTTGCTTTTATAACCTCACCGGATCAATATGCCAGATCGTCTCGGCATACTCCTTGATGGTCCTGTCGGACGAGAAATAGCCCATATTGGCGATGTTATACATCGCGGCGCTGGTCCACTTCTCCTGCTGGCGATACAGTTCGTCCACCTTATCCTGACAGTCCACGTAGCTGCGATAATCCGCCAGCACCTGGTAGTGATCGCCAAAGTTAATCAGCGAGTCCACCAGATCGCGATAGCGGCTCGGTTCATCAGGGCTAAACACGCCGGTCGCGATCTGCGTCAGCACCTGACGTAACTCTTCATCCTCTTCGTAATATTGACGTGGCGAGTAGCCTTTCCTGCGCAGCGCCTCCACCTCTTCCGTCGTATTACCGAAGATAAAGATATTTTCTTCGCCCACGTGCTCCAGCATCTCGACATTCGCCCCGTCCAGCGTGCCGATGGTCAGCGCGCCGTTAAGGGCAAACTTCATGTTACTGGTGCCGGATGCTTCCGTACCCGCCGTGGAAATCTGCTCAGAGAGATCCGCCGCCGGGATGATCATCTGCGCCAGGCTTACGCTGTAGTTCGGAATGAACACCACCTTCAGCTTGTCGCCAATATCCGGATCCTGGTTAACCACCTTCGCCACATCGTTGATGAGATGAATGATGTGCTTCGCCATGTAGTAGGCGGAGGCCGCCTTACCGGCGAAGATCTTCACGCGCGGCACCCATTCGGCCGTTGGATCGGCCTTGATGCGGTTGTAATGGGTGATTACGTGCAGCACGTTCATCAGCTGACGCTTGTATTCGTGGATGCGTTTGATCTGAACGTCGAACAGCGCTTTCGGGTTTGCCACCACGTTGAGGTGCATCGCCAGCCAGACCGCCAGACGCTTTTTGTTCAGCAGCTTGGCTTCGCGCACGGCTTTGTTCACCGTCGGGAAATCAATGTGCTGTTCCAGCTCGCTCAGCTGGCTCAAATCGGTCCGCCAGGTACGGCCAATATTCTCATCCAGCACCTCAGAGAGCGGCTGGTTGGCCAGCGCCAGCCAGCGGCGCGGCGTGACGCCGTTGGTCACGTTGCAGAACCGCGTCGGGAAGATCTTCGCGAAGTCCGCAAACAGCGACTGCACCATCAGGTTCGAGTGGAGCTCGGACACGCCGTTGACCTTGTGGCTGATGACGACCGCCAGCCAGGCCATACGCACGCGGCGACCGTTTGACTCATCAATGATGGACGCGCGGCTCAGCAGCCCGGTATCGTTCGGGTACTGCTCCTGCAGCGTCTTCAGGAAGTAGTCGTTAATCTCAAAGATGATCTGCAGATGGCGCGGCAGGATTTTGCCGAGCATGTCCACCGGCCACGTTTCCAGCGCTTCGCTCATCAGCGTGTGGTTGGTGTAGGAGAACACCTGACAGGTCACTTCAAACGCGTCATCCCAGCTGAACTTATGCTCGTCAATCAGCAGGCGCATCAGCTCCGGAATGGAAAGCACCGGGTGGGTGTCGTTAAGGTGAATCGCCGTTTTCTCCGCCAGGTTGGCGTAGGTTTTGTGCAGCTGATGGTGGCGGCTGAGGATATCCTGAATCGTCGAAGAGACGAGGAAATATTCCTGACGCAGGCGCAGCTCGCGGCCGGAGTAGGTCGAGTCATCCGGATACAGCACGCGGGACACGTTCTCGGAGTGGTTTTTATCTTCCACCGCCGCAAAGTAGTCACCCTGGTTGAATTTACCGAGGTTAATTTCGCTACTGGCCTGAGCGCTCCACAGGCGCAGCGTGTTGGTGGCATCGGTGTCATAGCCGGGGATTATCTGGTCGTAGGCCACGGCCAGGATCTCTTCCGTTTCTACCCAGCGGGATTTTTTGCCTTCCTGCTGGATACGTCCGCCAAAGCGCACCTTGTAGCGCGTATTGTGGCGCTTAAACTCCCACGGGTTGCCGTACTCCAGCCAGTAGTCCGGCGACTCTTTCTGGCGCCCGTCGACGATGTTCTGTTTGAACATACCGTAGTCGTAGCGAATACCGTAGCCGCGGCCCGGCAGCGCCAGCGTTGCCAGCGAGTCGAGGAAGCAGGCGGCGAGACGCCCCAGGCCGCCGTTGCCGAGGCCCGGGTCGTTCTCTTCGTCGATCAGTTCTTCTAAATCTAACCCCATCTCTTCCAGGGCGGTTTTGACGTCGTCATAAATACCGAGCGACAACAGCGCGTTGGAAAGCGTGCGGCCAATCAAAAATTCCATCGACAGGTAGTAAACCTGACGCGTTTCCTGCGAGAGCTGGGCGCGGTTTGAGCGCAGCCAGCGTTCAACTAAGCGGTCACGCACCGCAAACAGGGTGGCGTTCAGCCACTCGTGCTTGTTGGCTATAACCGGATCTTTCCCGATGGTGAACATCAGCTTGTAGGCGATGGAGTGCTTTAACGCCTCAACGCTGAGCGTGGGTGAAGAGTAGCTAAATGGAGCGTTCATATCAGTAACTTCGCCTCGTTACATCAAGCGTTGATAGAGATCGCGGTATGACTGCGCCGCGACATGCCAGCTAAAGTCCATGGACATCGCCTGACGCTGAACGTAACGCCAGAGCGATGGACGGGACCACAAGACGAAAGCACGCCGAATCGCCCGAAGCAGCGACCAGGCATTACTGTCCTCAAAGACAAACCCGCTGGCGATACCGTCCGCCAGGTTTTCCAGAGAGCTATCGGATACGGTATCCGCCAGTCCGCCCGTGCGGCGTACCAGCGGCAGGGTGCCGTATTTCAGGCCGTAAAGCTGCGTCAGGCCGCAGGGTTCGAAACGGCTCGGCACCAGGATGACGTCCGCGCCGCCCATGATGCGGTGCGAGAACGCTTCGTGGTAGCCAATCTGCACGCCCACCTGCCCCGGATGTTCCGCCGCGGCGGCAAGGAAACCTTCCTGCAGCACCGGGTCGCCCGCACCGAGCAGCGCCAGCTGCCCGCCCTGCTCCAGTAAACCGGGCAGCGCCTCCAGCACCAGATCCAACCCTTTCTGGCTGGTCAGGCGGCTGACCACCGCGAACAGGGGCACCTTGTCGTTAACCTTCAGGCCCATTGCAATCTGCAGCTGGCGTTTGTTTTCCGCTTTGTCTTCCACGGAATCACGGCCATAGCGCGCCGCCAGCAGGAGATCGGTTTCCGGGCTCCAGATCTGTTCATCCACGCCGTTCAGAATGCCCGACAGGCGGCCTTCGCGATGGCGCTGCTGCAGCAACCCTTCCATGCCGTAGCCAAACTCCGGCTGGGTGATCTCACGCGCGTAGGTTGGGCTCACCGCCGTGATGTGATCGGCGTAGTACAGCCCGGCTTTCAGGAACGAGATCTGCCCGTTAAATTCCAGCCCGTGCATGTTATAGAACGATAATGGCAGATCGATTTCACTCATGTGATGGGCATAGTACATCCCCTGATACGCCAGGTTATGCACGGTAAAGACCGATTTGGCCGGATGGCCGCGCGCGGCGAGATACGCCGGGGCAAGCCCGGCGTGCCAGTCGTGCGCGTGCACCACATCCGGGCGCCAGAACGGATCCAGCCCCGTCGCCATTTCTGCCCCGACCCAGCCGAGCAGCGCAAAGCGCAGCACGTTATCGGTGTAGGCGAACAGGTTCGTATCGTGATACGGGCTGCCCGGTCGATCGTATAAGTGCGGCGCGTCGATCAGGTAAATCCCTACGCCATTGTAATGTCCAAACAGCAGGGTGATACGTCCGGCGAACGTTTCACGGCGGGTCACCACTTTTGCATCGGGAATACCGCGCCGGATATCCGGAAAGGCGGGCAGCAGGACTCGGGTATCCACGCCTCCGGCGATTTGCGCCGCCGGTAATGCACCCAGAACATCTGCCAGACCGCCCGTTTTTAACAACGGGAACATCTCAGAACATACATGTAAAACCTGCATCATCGCTCCTGTTTGATCTGCAGCTTCCGCAACATTTCCCGTGTGACTAACACGATCCCCTCTTCCGAACGATAGAAACGACGCGCGTCTTCCTCCGCGTTCTCACCAATCACCATCCCTTCTGGAATGACGCAGGCACGATCGATAACGCAGCGGCGCAGACGGCACGAGCGCCCTACCCAGACATCAGGCAGTAAGACTGCCGAATCGATATTACAGAATGAATTTATCCGCACGCGGGGGAACAGCACCGACTGCACCACTACCGAGCCTGAAATAATGCACCCGCCGGATACCAGCGAGTTGAGCGTCATGCCGTGGCTGCCGGAGCGGTCCTGCACGAATTTGGCCGGCGGCAGCGATTCCATATGGGTACGAATCGGCCAGTTCTGGTCGTACATATCCAGCTCAGGCGTGACCGACGCCAGGTCCAGGTTCGCTTTCCAGTACGCTTCCAGGGTTCCCACATCGCGCCAGTAGGGTTCCGCATTCGGGTCGGACTGCACGCAGGACAGCGGGAAAGGATGTGCATACGCCATGCCAGCTTTCGTGATTTTCGGAATGATGTCTTTACCGAAGTCGTGGCTGGAGTTTTCGTCTTTGTCGTCTTCTTCCAGCAGCTCATAAAGATAATCTGCATCAAAGACATAAATCCCCATGCTGGCGAGCGATTTGGTGTCATCGCCGGGCATGGTTGGCGGGTTCGCCGGCTTTTCAACAAAGTCGATAATTTTGTCGTCGGCATCCACGTGCATCACGCCAAACGCCGTCGCTTCAGCAACGGGCACAGGCAGACACGCTACGGTGCAGCGCGCCCCTTTTTCGACGTGGTCGATGAGCATGTGGGAGTAATCTTGCTTGTAGATATGGTCCCCGGCGAGGATCACGATGTATTCCGCGCTGTAGCGACGAATGATGTCGAGGTTCTGCGTCACCGCATCCGCCGTTCCGCGGTACCAGTTCTCGCCGTGGACGCGCTGCTGAGCGGGAAGGAGATCGACAAACTCGTTCATCTCTTCGCTGAAGAATGACCAGCCGCGCTGGATATGCTGAACCAGCGTATGCGACTGATACTGCGTAATGACGCCAATACGGCGAATGCCCGAGTTGAGACAGTTGGAGAGCGCAAAGTCGATGATACGGAACTTACCACCAAAGTGAACAGCCGGTTTCGCGCGCTTGATGGTCAAATCTTTCAGACGGGTACCACGTCCACCCGCAAGTATCAGGGCAACCGTTTTTAATGGTAGCTGGCGCGCCAACATTAAGGGATCGTTCTTCTCTAATCTAACCATGACTAACTCCTTTTTTATCATCTTTGGAATACGCACACTCCGTGCGCAGGCCCGTGCCAGACAGCCATTACTACCGGATTATCCGCTCCGGCAAAGGGGGGAACAGCTCGCCATTCCCCTTCAGGTAAAACAATCTCTGCGACGTCATCCGTCGCGTTCAGCGTGACCAGCCATTTATCCGACAGCAGGATTTGCAGGCGTGGTACGCCGTGTTGCCACTCTTGCGCGCTTAACGGTTGCGCGTCTTGATTCAACCAGCGAACGTTGCCGTCACCCTCTTCCCACCAGCGGTCGGCGGTCAGCGCGGGGATCTGCTGGCGAAGATGGATCAGCGCAGCGGTAAAATGAATCAGCCCGCTGTTGGCTTCACCCCAGTCGAGCCAGGTTAACGTGTTGTCCTGGCAATACGCATTGTTGTTACCGTGCTGGCTATGGCCGTGTTCATCGCCTGCCAGCAGCATCGGCGTGCCCTGCGACAATAAAAGCGTTGTCAACAAAGCATGAACGCTGGCACGTCGCCGCTCGATGACGTCCAGGCTTCCGCCTAACCCTTCTATACCATGATTAAAGCTATGGTTATTGTTAGTGCCATCGCGATTCTCTTCGCCGTTTGCCTCATTGTGTTTCTGATTGAAACAAACGCAGTCCCGGAGCGTAAAACCGTCGTGTGCCGTCAACAGATTGACGGTGGCCGACGGACGTTTGCCGTCGCGCTTAAAGAGATCGCTTGAAGCGGCAAAGCGTCCGGCGAACTCCCCCAGCGACAGATTCCGTTCCAGCCAGAAGCGGCGCGCGGCATCGCGGTAGTGATCGTTCCACTCGGCAAACAGCGGCGGGAAATTCCCGACCTGATAACCGCCTTCACCGATGTCCCACGGCTCGGCAATAAGCTTCACCTGCGAGAGCACCGGACAGTTTTTTATCGCCTCAAACAGCGGCGCCTGCTGGCTGAACGCTGGCGTGCGCCCCATCACGGGCGCCAGGTCGAAACGAAAACCGTCGACGTGGAACGTTTCCACCCAGTATTTCAGGCACTCATAAGCAAAATGCGTGACCGCCGGATGGCTGAGGTTGAGCGTGTTACCGCAGCCGGTCCAGTTCTCATAATCGCCATCCTGCCTGATCCAATAATAGCTACGGTTATCAATTCCGCGCATGGAGAGCGTCGGACCGTCGAGATCGCTTTCGGCACTGTGGTTCAGCACGACGTCCAGAATGACCTCAATGCCCGCCGTATGGAGCGCCTTCACCGCATCGCGAAATTCGTCCCGCGCCTTTTCCGGATGGGCGGCATAGCGTGGCTCAAGCGCGAACATCGCCAGCGGGTTGTAGCCCCAGTAGTTGCTTAGCCCCAGCCGCTGCAGGCGCGGCTCGCTGGCGAAATGGGCGACGGGCAGCAGTTCCAGCGCGGTGATGCCGAGGTGTTTCAGGTAGGCGATCATGGTGGGATGCCCGAGCGCCTTATAGGTGCCGCGCATCTCTTTGGGGATCGACGGGTGCAGGTACGTCAGCCCTTTGACGTGGGCTTCATAAATGACGGTATTGCCCCACGGCGTCTGCGGCGGGGCATCGTCTTCCCAGTCATAAAGATCGTTCACCACCACGCTTTTTGGCGCGACGGGCGCGCTGTCGCGGTGGTCGGGCTCGCCGTAGCCCACGTGGAACAGCGGGTCGTCTTTAAATTCGCCGTCCACGCGGTGCGCGCACGGGTCAATCAACAGCTTCGCCGGGTTAAACCAGTGGCCCTGCGCCGGATCCCACGGACCGTGTACGCGAAAGCCATAGTGCATGCCTGGCCGTCCTCCGGCCAGGTAGCCGTGCCAGGTATCCCCTGTGCGCTCGGGTAAATCGTAACGGTGCTCGTTACCTTCCCCATCAAACACGCACAGTTCTACCCGCTCAGCGTGAGCGGAAAAGAGGGTGAAATTGACCCCCTTCCCGTCAAAACGCGCGCCGAGCGGTTCGGGTTTACCTGCCGAAAGCTGCGTCATTCGCCCTCCCGCATCAGCCAGATGGTGCCAAGCGGCGGCAGCGTCAGGCTCAGGGAGTTGGGTCGCCCGTGGCTTTCGATAGCGTCGCTCTGTACCAGCCCGCCGTTACCGGCGTTGCTGCCGTGATAGTGCATCGAGTCGGTATTCAGGATCTCGCGCCATTTGCCCGGCTGGTTAATGCCGAAGCGATAGTGTTCGCGCGGCACCGGCGTGAAGTTGCTGGCGACGATGATTTCGTTACCCGCTTTGTCACGACGCACAAAGACAAACACCGAGCGCTCGTGGTCGTCCACCACCAGCCACTCAAAGCCGTACGGATCGAAGTCGAGCTCGTGCAGCGCTTTGTGGTGGCGGTAGGTCAGGTTCAGGTCGCGCACCAGACGCTGCAACCCGTGGTGCCAATTGTCGCCGCCTTCCAGCAGGTGCCAGTCGAGGCTGGCGTCATGGTTCCACTCGCGTCCCTGGGCGAACTCATTGCCCATAAACAGCAGTTTCTTGCCCGGGAAGGCAAACATCCAGCCGTAGTAGGCGCGCAGGTTGGCAAACTTCTGCCACGCGTCGCCCGGCATGCGGTCGAGAATGGATTTTTTGCCGTGCACCACTTCATCGTGCGATAGCGGCAGCATGAAGTTTTCGGTGTAGTTGTAGAGCATCCCGAACGTCAGCTTATCGTGATGATACTTACGGTGAACCGGATCCAGCTTCATGTAGTCGAGCGTGTCGTGCATCCAGCCCAGGTTCCACTTATACCAGAACCCCAGGCCGCCTAATGACGGCGGACGGGAGACGCCCGCAAAGTCGGTCGACTCTTCCGCCATGGTCACGGCACCGTCCACCTGCTCGCCGATAATGCGGTTGGTATTGCGCAGGAATTCAATCGCTTCCAGGTTTTCACGGCCGCCAAACTCGTTCGGGATCCACTCGCCCTCTTTTCGGCTGTAGTCGCGGTAGATCATCGACGCCACCGCATCGACGCGCAGAGCATCAATGCCAAACCGCTCGATCCAGTACAGGGCATTCCCGACCAGGTAGTTTGCGACTTCACGGCGACCGTAGTTGTAGATCAGCGTATTCCAGTCCTGGTGATAGCCTTCGCGCGGGTCGCTGTGCTCGTACAGCTTCGTGCCATCAAACTCTGCCAGCGCAAAGTCATCCGACGGGAAATGGCCCGGCACCCAGTCGAGGATGACGTTCAGCCCGGCGGCGTGCGCGGCATCAATGAAATAGCGGAAGTCATCGCGCGTGCCGAAGCGGCGCGTGGGCGCATACAGCCCGGTGGGCTGATAGCCCCAGCTGCCGTCGAACGGATGCTCGTTGACCGGCAGCAGCTCAAGGTGGGTAAAACCCATCCATTTGGCATACGGCACCAGCTGGTCGGCAAGCTCACGGTAGCTCAGCCAGAAGTTGTTATCGGTGTGGCGACGCCAGGAGCCAAGGTGTACCTCATAGACGGAGATGGGCGCATCAAAGCGGTTGGCCTGTTTACGCTCCTCCGTCTGGACGACCTTCTCCGGCAGGCCGCAAATCAGCGACGCGGTATCCGGGCGCATCTGCGCTTCGAAGGCATACGGGTCGGCTTTAATGCGCAGCTTGCCGTTGGCGTCGATCATCTCGAATTTATAAAGCTGCCCGGGGTGCGCCCCGGGGATAAACAGCTCCCAGATGCCGGTTTCCCGGTGCAGGCGCATCGGGTGGCGGCGACCGTCCCAGTAGTTGAACTGGCCGACAACGGAGACGCGCTGGGCGTTAGGCGCCCACACGGAGAACCGCGTGCCGGTAATGCCGTCCATGGTATCGGCATGGGCACCCAGCGTTTCATAAGGGCGAAGATGCGTTCCTTCGGAGAGCAGCCAGGCATCCATCTCTTTAAGCAGAGGGCCGAAGCTGTAAGGGTCGTCAATCAGGTTTTGCTGACCGTGCCAGAGGACGGCGAGCTGATAGCGAAAAGGGTTTTTACGACGGGGCATTACGCCCGAGAAGAAGCCACGCGAATCGAGGCATTCAAGATTACCCACCTTGCGGCCGGTTTTGGGTTCAATCACCCAGACTTCTGTGGCATCCGGTAACAGTGCCCGAACTTCAAGGCCATCCTCAGTTTGATGCATCCCAAGCACAGAAAAGGGGTCAGCAAAATGACCCGCAATAAGCGCATTAATCACGTCTCTATCCACACGATCGGACATGGTATTCATCCTGTTTTTTATGTCGTCCTTTTTAAGCGCTCCGGGACGACTTTTAATGTGACCTGAACGGGACAGCACAAAAATGTGCATCCATTCTGCTCCGTTCGAACCTCAGGTAAGAAATGACTCTTCCTTAAAGCATAGCCAACGCTCTAGATGACTCCTGATAAAAAATAAGACATACGCGTGTTACTCCATGTAGTACGCAAAAAAAAGGGGTGAAAATCACCCCCGGTAGTTAACAAATTATTACGCCAGCTGGCGCAGCATGCGGCGCAGCGGCTCGGCGGCGCCCCACAGAAGCTGGTCGCCGACGGTGAACGCGGAGAGATACTCCGGCCCCATGTTCAGCTTGCGCAGACGGCCAACCGGCGTGGTCAGCGTGCCGGTAACGGCAGCCGGGGTCAGCTCGCGCATGGTGATATCGCGATCGTTTGGTACCACTTTCGCCCACGGGTTGTGCGCGGCCAGCAGCTCTTCCACGGTCGGAATAGACACATCTTTTTTCAGTTTAATGGTGAAGGCCTGGCTGTGGCAGCGCAGCGCGCCGATACGTACGCACAGACCGTCAACCGGAATGGTGTTCGCGGTCGCGAGGATTTTGTTGGTCTCAGCCTGGCCCTTCCACTCTTCGCGGGTCTGGCCGTTATCCAGCTGTTTGTCGATCCACGGAATCAGGCCGCCGGCCAGCGGTACGCCGAAGTTGTCCACCGGCAGCTCGCCGCTGCGGGTCAGCTGAGTCACTTTACGTTCAATATCAAGGATCGCGGACGCCGGGTTTGCCAGCTCGGTCGCGACGCTCTGGTGAAGCTGGCCCATCTGGGTCAGCAGCTCGCGCATGTGACGCGCACCGCCGCCGGACGCCGCCTGGTAGGTCGCCACGGAGACCCACTCCACCAGATCCTGCGCGAACAGGCCGCCGAGGGACATCAGCATCAGGCTGACGGTGCAGTTACCGCCAACAAAGGTTTTCACGCCGTTGTTCAGGCCGTCGGTGATGACGCCCTGGTTAACCGGGTCAAGAATGATGATGGCATCGTCTTTCATACGCAGCGAAGAGGCCGCGTCAATCCAGTAGCCCTGCCAGCCGCTTTCACGCAGCTTTGGATAGATTTCGTTGGTATAATCGCCGCCCTGGCACGTGACAATAATGTCGAGTGCCTTCAGCGCTTCCAGATCGTAAGCATCCTGCAACGTGCCTGTGGTACCACCAAAGGACGGAGCTGCCTGGCCGAGCTGGGAAGTGGAGAAGAAGACCGGGCGGATAGCGTCGAAATCGCGCTCTTCAACCATGCGTTGCATGAGTACAGAGCCGACCATACCGCGCCAGCCGATAAAACCAACGTTTTTCATAGCATTTTTTTCCTGCTGAGGGTGTGTGCTGTTTGTGCAAGCCAGTATTGAACTGGGATATGCTTCACATTACAAAATGCTGCCAAAGTCGCAAGCGAAATTAATCGATGATTGCCCGGCAATCAGAAATACAGCTAATTATCATAATAACCTTAGAGAATTTCAGGGATAATTTACATGAGTGAAATCATTTCCGCAGCGGTTTTATTGATCCTGATAATGGATCCACTGGGAAACCTGCCGATCTTCATGTCGGTGCTGAAGCACACCGAGCCGAAGCGCCGCCGGGCGATCATGATCCGCGAACTGCTCATCGCCCTGCTGGTGATGTTTATCTTCCTGTTTGCGGGAGAAAAAATTCTCGCGTTCCTGAACCTGCGCGCCGAAACCGTGTCGATTTCCGGCGGGATTATTCTGTTCCTGATTGCCATTAAGATGATTTTCCCGAGCGCGGAAGGCAGCAGCAGCGGCCTGCCTGCGGGTGAAGAGCCGTTTATCGTGCCGCTGGCAATTCCACTCGTTGCCGGACCGACCATTCTGGCCACGCTGATGCTGCTGTCGCATCAGTATCCGAACCAGATGAGCCATCTGGTGATTGCCCTGCTGATCGCCTGGGGCGGGACGTTTATTATCCTGCTGCAGTCGTCGCTGTTCCTGCGCCTGCTGGGTGAGAAAGGGGTGAACGCGCTGGAACGCCTGATGGGGCTGATTCTGGTGATGATGGCAACGCAGATGTTCCTGGACGGGATCAGGGCGTGGATGAAAGGATGACTTTCTCCCTCTCTCCGTGGGAGAGGGCCGGGGTGAGGGCATCAGGCCGCAGAGGCCTTTTTGCCGGGTGGCGGCTTCGCCTTACCCGGCCTACAAAACTTAACCCTTACGAATCAAATACCGGTACGGCAGCGCCTCGGTCTGCTGTGCCACCAGCTCATGCTCCATAAAGGTACAAAAGCCGGGAATATCGCGGGTGGTGGCCGGGTCGTCGGCAATAATCAACAGCGTTTCACCGGTCTGCATGTTGCGCACGGTTTTGCGTACCATCATTACCGGTTCCGGGCAGCGAAGGCCCTGGGCATCAAGAGTGTGGTCTGGGCTGGAAAACAGGTCGGTCATGGTCTTCTCGGTCTGGTAAAAACGGCTGTAGTTTACGCCCGGTTGCGATCAATGCAAACCAGGTTAACGATTGCGTAAAAACTAACCATTGCAATGTCCTGCTAAAGCAGTATCATGCTGCGGTTTTTATTGGGTTCCCTCACCCCAACGTATAAAAAGGTCACAATATGACGTCGTTTTCTGAATCACAGCGCGTAAAAGCGTTGTTCTGGCTTTCGCTTTTCCATTTGCTGGTGATCACCTCCAGCAACTATCTGGTGCAGCTCCCGATCTCCATCTTTGGTTTTCATACCACCTGGGGCGCATTCA
This sequence comes from Enterobacter sp. AG326, assembly GCF_004362415.1. Taxonomy (NCBI): domain Bacteria; kingdom Pseudomonadati; phylum Pseudomonadota; class Gammaproteobacteria; order Enterobacterales; family Enterobacteriaceae; genus Enterobacter; species Enterobacter sp. AG326. Next base: position 85,281 of record NZ_SNXG01000008.1, read on the forward strand.
GCTTCCCGTTTATTTTCCTCGCGACCGATTTGACCGTGCGTATCTTTGGCGCACCGCTGGCTCGCCGCATTATTTTTTCGGTCATGCTCCCGGCGCTGTTCATCTCGTACGTGGTTTCGTCACTGTTTTATATGGGAAGCTGGCAGGGCTTTGAGGCGTTAACCCACTTCAACCTGTTTGTAGCCCGTATCGCCGCAGCAAGCTTTATGGCCTACGCGCTGGGGCAGATCCTCGACGTGCATGTGTTTAACCGCCTGCGTCAGAATCATCGCTGGTGGATGGCGCCAACCGCCTCCACGCTGTTCGGTAACGTGAGCGATACGCTGGCTTTCTTCTTCATCGCCTTCTGGCGCAGCCCGGATGCGTTCATGGCTGAACACTGGATGGAAATCGCGCTGGTGGACTACTGCTTCAAGGTGCTTATCAGCATTGTGTTCTTCCTGCCTATGTACGGCGTGCTGCTCAATATGCTGCTGAAAAGGCTGGCAGATAAATCTGAAATCACGGCATTGCAGGCTGGTTAAGGGTTCGCTTTATCAGTTGTGATAAGATGAGCGAATGAGCCGTTATGGCCGTTTATCGAAAGGAAGAAGTCAATGCGCAATCTGGTTAAATATGTCGGGATTGGCCTGCTGGTTGTGGGTCTTGCAGCCTGTGATAACAGCGACACGAAAACGCCTGCTCAGGGCGCATCCGCAGAGAGCAACGCGACCGGCCAGCCGGTGAATCTGATGGATGGCAAACTCAGTTTCTCTCTGCCAGCCGATATGACTGACCAGAGCGGCAAGCTGGGCACCCAGGCGAACAACATGCACGTTTACTCCGACGCAACCGGGCAGAAAGCGGTCATTGTGATTGTGGGCGACGACACCAGCGAAGACCTGGCCGTTCTGTCCAAACGTCTGGAAGATCAGCAGCGCGGCCGCGATCCGCAGCTGCAGGTCGTGACCAATAAATCCATCGAGCTGAAAGGCCACACGCTGCAACAGCTCGACAGCATCATCTCTGCAAAAGGCCAGACCGCCTACTCTTCTGTGGTGCTGGGCAAGGTTGATAACAAACTGCTGACCCTGCAGATCACCCTGCCAGCGGAAGATCAGCAGAAAGCGCAGACGGCTGCTGAAAATATCATTAACACCATCGTGATCCAGTAACGCTTCACGACGATGACGTGGCCTCCGGTGCCTGCACCGGGGGCCATTTTTTTAGCCGCCACGTCAGCAGCAGCGCAATCACCACCAGACCCGCCGCGGCAAGATAGATCACCGGAACCCCTGCCCAGGCCATCACCAGCCCCGCCAGCGGGCCGGTAATGCCTAAAGACATATCCATAAACACCGTATAGGTCGCCAGCGCCGCCCCCTGATTCTGCTGCGGCACGGCTTTTACCGCCACCACGCCCAGCGCCGGGAAGACCAGGGAAAAGCCAGCGCCCGCGAGGAACACGCCCACTTTCGCGACCCAGGGCACCATCGCAATTCCGGTCAGCAGCAGCCCGACTATCTCTATCGCAAAGCAGATCATCGCCACATTCAGCCCGCCAAGGCGGTTGATGCCATTAGGAAAAAGCAGGCGGGCGCCAACAAACGCACAGCTAAACAGGGTTAACGCAAAGGCTGCGCCGTCCCAGCCTTTGGCGTCGTAGAACAGGGTGATGAAAGTCGCGATCACGCCGAAGCCGGTGGTCGCCAGCGCCAGAGCCATGCCGTACGGCCAGACGCGCCCCAGCACCGCCCGAAACGGCAGCGGCTTGCCTTTGCTGGCCTTCACTTTCGGGCGCGGCAGCGCAAAGAGGATCGCCAGCAGCGCGACCGCCATAATGGTGATGGCAAGCCCATGCAGCCCGCCCAACGCATAGCAGGCCACGCCGAGCGGCGCCCCGAGCGCCATCGCACCGTAGGTGACAATCCCGTTCCAGGAGATCACCCGGCCAATGTGCGGCGCGCCTACCACGCCCACGCCCCACAGCGTTGAGCCGGTTCCCGCCAGACTTTGCCCGATGCCAAGAATGACGCGGCCCAGGCAGAGCAGCGCCAGGCTGACCAGCGGCCAGTGGCTGGTTGCGGCAGCCAGCAGATAGCTCAGGCCACTGAGAAAACAGCCGCACAGTCCCACCACCACGATGCTTTTTGGACCGAACGTGTCCGCGTAGCGCCCGGCATGCGGGCGGCTGAGGAGCGTGGCGAAATATTGCAGGCTTATCACCAGCCCCGCCCAAAAGGCGCTGAAGCCCATCACGTCATGGACATAGCCCGGCAGGACTGCCAGCGGCAGGCCGATGGTCAGATAGCTGGCAAAGTTGAAAATCACAACGGAAACGATGCTCAGATTGAGGCGCAGTCCGCTCAGTGCCGGTTCAGCGGCAGGTTCGGGCATGGGGTTCTACCTGGATTTTTTACAACAGTGTTTCACTATTACCACGGCGCAATAAGAAAATCAGCCCCGACTTTCAGATTAACGGTGCCAGACGAAGCGAAGCCCGGGCACTACACTTATCGGGTCATCATATTAAGGAACACGCATGATCGCTAACCCGTCCGACAAAGCAGGACTCCACATCTTATTAAAACTCGCCTGTCTGGTGGTTATCCTTGCGGGTATCCATGCTGCCGCCGACATTATTGTTCAGCTCCTGCTGGCGCTCTTTTTTGCCATCGTGCTTAATCCTCTGGTCACCTGGTTTTTACGCCGGGGCGTCAGCCGTCCGGTGGCCATCACCATCGTGGTTATTGTCATGCTGATTGGCCTGACGGCGCTCTTTGGCGTACTGGCGGCATCGCTGAGCGAATTCTCCACCATGCTGCCGCAGTACAACAAAGAGCTGACGCGTAAAATTGTCGCGCTGCAGGAGATGGTGCCCTTCCTTAATCTCCATATCTCACCCGAACGGATGCTGCGCAGGATGGACTCCGAGAAGGTCATGACCTACGCCACCACCTTGATGACCGGGCTTTCCGGCGCGATGGCCAGCATTCTGCTGCTGGTCATGACGGTGGTGTTTATGCTGTTCGAAGTTCGTCACGTCCCCTATAAGCTGCGCTTTGCGCTGAACAATCCACAAATTCACATTGCTGGCTTACACCGGGCACTGAAGGGCGTCTCCAAATATCTGGCGCTGAAAACGCTCCTGAGCGTCTGGACCGGGGTGATTGTCTGGCTGGGGCTGATGCTGATGGACGTGCAGTTCGCGCTGATGTGGGGCGTGCTGGCCTTTCTGCTGAACTACGTGCCCAATATTGGCGCGGTGCTTTCCGCCGTACCGCCGATGATTCAGGCGTTTCTGTTTAACGGCTTCTACGAATGCATGCTGGTCGGCGCGCTGTTCCTCGTCGTGCATATGGTGCTGGGCAATATTCTTGAACCGCGCATGATGGGACACCGTCTGGGCATGTCGACGCTGGTGGTATTTTTATCCTTACTGATTTGGGGATGGCTGCTGGGCCCGGTCGGTATGCTGCTGTCGGTCCCCCTGACCAGCGTATGTAAAATCTGGATGGAGACCACCAAAGGCGGCAGCAAGCTGGCGATCCTGCTCGGGCCGGGGAGGCCAAAAAGCCGATTACCCGGGTAGCGGACCTACCTGTGCAGGCAGGTTTAAACCGTCAGTAATACACCGTAAATTACCGCGCCCCTAATCCGTCGCGGTATTTTTATTTGCGTTAAGGCGATATTCATTCTGTTTTTAATTACGCCGCGCGCATTACGTTCAAACGCAATTCATGATTTAACGCAAATTATAAAAAATGAAATCCTTATTTATTTTCCATGTTATTATTCCCGCCTTCGCTTCAACGTAATGCAAACATTAATATTGATTAAAAATTACACCTGGCGATAGAAAAAAGCCGGATGAATATTATTTGTAAAAACCACTGCCTTTAATTGTTATTATTGATATGGAGTTGTTGATGAAAAAGATCGTTAAATGGTGTGCTGCTGCCGTATTCGTTGGCGCGCTGGCAGGCTGCGCGCGTACCGCGCCAATCGCTCAGGTTCACTCTATTGTAAGCACAGGCCATACTGCCGATCAGGTAAAAACGGCAATTATGAAAGCAGGCCAAAAACGCGACTGGATCATGACGGAAACCGGCCCGGGAATGATTAAGGGGCGTCTGCAGTCACGCGATCACTCGGTCCAGGTGAGTATTCCGTACACGGCAACAAGCTATTCAATCAACTATGAAAACAGCCTTAACCTGAAAGCGGCAGACGGTAAAATCCACAAAAATTATAACCGCTGGGTGAATAACCTCGACCACGATATTCAACTGAACCTCTCCTCTGGCGCCGCGCTGTAATATTTTTCTAAAGTCGGGCCGCGTATGGCCCGATAACCTCTCTTTATTGCCCTCAAAGGTTACGCAGTCATGTACGAAAAGGACACACTCAGCGCACTGGATGCCATTACCGAAGCGCAGCGCATCGCCTTTGCCCCGATGTTATTCCAGACTGCGCTTTGTCTGCGTAACTCAGGCGTTCTCGCCTGGCTCGATAAACAAGGTAAAGAGGGGGCAAGCCTCGAGGAAATAACCGAACACAGCACGCTCGGCAGCTATGGCGTCAGCGTACTGCTGGATATGGGATTAAGCGGTCGAATTGTTACCCAACAGAATGGACGTTATTTCCTGGCGAAAGTGGGCCATTTTTTACTGCACGACGAAATGACCCGCGTAAATATGGATTTCACCCAGGACGTTTGTTACCAGGGGCTATTTCACCTGGCGGACGCCCTGCAGGAAGAAAAACCGGCCGGATTAGCCGTGTTTGGCAACTGGCCAACCATCTACCCGGCGTTATCCCAATTACCTGCTCCGGCGAAAGAGAGCTGGTTCGCCTTCGATCATTACTATTCTGACGCCGCTTTTGACGCTGCTTTGCCATATATATTCGCAAGCTCGCCGACAAAATTGTACGATGTGGGCGGAAATACGGGTAAATGGTCGTTACGCTGCTGCCGCTATGACGAAAATGTTGCCGTGACGATCCTCGATCTGCCGCAGCAGATAGCGCTGGCGCAGGAAAACATCGCAAAAGCAGGTTTTTCTCATCGTATTGCATTCCATGCTATCGATATGCTTAGCCCAGCAACATTGCCGGGTGACGCCGACGTCTGGTGGATGAGCCAGTTCCTGGATTGTTTCTCTCCGGATCAGATTGTCGCCATGCTGACGCGCGTCGCACAGGCTATGAAGCCAGGCGCACGTTTGTGCATCATGGAGCTTTTCTGGGATGCTCAGAAATTTGAAGCAGCCTCTTTCAGCCTGAATGCCACCTCGCTCTATTTCACCTGTATGGCGAATGGTAATAGCCGGTTTTACAGCGTAGAGAAGTTTTATCGCTACCTGGAGAGCGCAGGTTTCAGCGTTGAACAGCGGCTGGACAACCTTGGGGTCGGTCATACCCTGCTGATATGCACCAAACGTGAACAATAGAGCAGCTTAGCTGCCCGGGTGGCCCAGCCTGCCCTTTGAATACGGTTATTTGTCGCGGACGCGCGTAGATGAAATTTTCACTGAACATTATCGACTGGCAGGCAAGAGCGCCAGGACTCAGCGATGCCACAGAGTGGCAGGCGTGGTCGCGCCTGCAGCTGGCCGTTGACCCATCGGCCCCGCTTCCCCGACTGACCGCTCTACCCATGATGACCGCGCGCCGCCTCAATTCAGGCAGTAAGCTGGCGGTGGATATTGGTCTTGCCATGCTACAAAACCACGCCATTGATGCCGTCGTCTATTCCAGCCGCCACGGCGAGCTGGAGCGCAACGACCGTATTCTGCATGCTCTGGCGACCGGGCAGTCCGTTTCACCCACCGATTTCGCGATGTCCGTGCACAATTCCGCGGTGGGCAATCTCACGATCACCGCACGCCAGGCCATCGTCTCGTCATCTATTTCTGCCGGACTGGACACCTTCCAGCAGGCCTTATGTGAAGTGCTGAGCCTGCTGCTGGCGGGCTATTCCCGCGTCCTGCTGGTCGATTTTGACGGCGCGCTGCCGGAATTTTACCATCCGGCGCTACCGCCACAGATGCCCACCTGGCCCTACGCGCTGGCGCTGGTGATTGAATCCGGCAACGGAATGCAGTGTGAAACCCGCAGCGGCAGCACGGGTGAAGAACCCGCCCTGCCGCAAAGCCTGATGTTCCTGCAGCGCTATCTCAGCGAGGAACGTCAGTTTGTAGTGCCCGGCGAACGTTTGCTGTGGCAATGGACGCGCGCATGAACCGCCTGGCCGCCCGCATCAACTGGCTATGGCGTCTGGCGATGACCGGCTTCTGCTTCGCGCTGTTTGGCGTGGGCGGGCTGCTGCTGTCGCTGGTCTGGTTCAACCTGCTGCCGATCGTCCAGCGCGACCGCGCCAGCCGTCGCCGCCTGGCGCGTCGCAGCATTGCGGCCAGCTTCCGCTTCTTCCTGACCGTGGCGCGCGGCCTCGGCGTACTGGACTATCGCATTCACAATCTTGACGCGCTGCGCAGCGATCGGGGCTGTCTGGTGGTGGCTAACCACCCCACGTTAATAGACTACGTGATTCTGGCGTCGGTGATGCCGGAAACCGACTGTCTGGTGAAGAGCGCGCTGCTGCGCAACCCCTTTGTCAGCGGCGTTATCCGCGCGGCGGATTACCTGATTAACAGCGAAGCCGAGCCCTTGCTCGCGGCCAGCCAGCAGCGTCTGGCTCAGGGCGACACGCTGTTAATCTTCCCGGAAGGCACGCGTACCCGGCTTGGTGAGGCTATCTCCCTCCAGCGCGGCGCGGCAAATATCGCCGTGCGCTGTAACAGCGATCTGCGGGTGGTGCTGATCCACTGTAGCGAACACCTGCTGGATAAAAAAAGTCGCTGGTATGATGTACCGCCAGAAAAACCCGTTTTCACCGTGGATGTCCGCGACCGCGTGAACATCGACGAATTTTACGATGCAAATGAACAAGAACCGGCGCTGGCGGCAAGGCAGTTAAACCGGCATCTACAGCATCGATTAACATCAGGCCTTCAATCTTTGTCAGGAATTAATGATGCAAGCGCTTTATCTTGAAATTAAGAATCTCATTATCACCACGCTGAATCTGGACGAGCTTACCGCAGAGGATATTGATACCGATGCCGCGCTGTTTGGCGATGGGCTGGGTCTGGACTCCATTGACGCGCTGGAACTGGGTCTGGCCGTGAAAAACCAGTATGGCGTGGTGCTTTCTGCTGAAAGCGAAGAGATGCGCCAGCACTTCTTTTCCGTCGCCACGCTGGCGTCCTTTATCAACGCTCAACGCGCCTGAGATGTGAACGATGACTGAACAAGAAAACATTTACCAGGAAGTCTGCGGCCTTCTGACCAAGCTCTTTGAAATCGACCCGCAGGACATTACGCCCGAAGCCCGTCTTTACGAAGACCTGGAGCTGGACAGCATTGACGCGGTGGACATGATTGTTCATCTGCAGAAGAAAACGGGCAAGAAAATCAAGCCGGAAACCTTCAAGTCGGTTCGTACCGTTCAGGATGTGGTAGACGCCGTCGAACAGCTTCTGCGCGAAGAGTAAGACCTCGTGCGTGGTGGACGGACGTTCCCGGTCATCCCACTGCTGACGGGGCTGATGCTGCTGGCGTGGCCTTTCCTGATTGGATTTGGGCTAACACACAACAGCCTGCAGTGGCTGTTGCCGGTGATGGCGCTGGTATTGCTGCTGCGGCTGCGCCAGGCGCGGCGGAACGCTGGCCCGATGCGGTATGTGGTGCAGTGCGTGGCGTTCGCGGGCATTGCGCTCTGCGCGGCCAGCTACCTGCTGAAAACCCACCAGTGGCTGCTGTTCTACCCGGTGGTCGTCAACCTTGTGATGCTGGCCGTGTTCGGCGGTTCACTGTGGACCGCGATGCCGCTGGTCGAGCGACTGGCGCGCCTGCGCGAGCCAAACCTGCCCCCGGAGGGCGTGCGCTATACCCGCAAGGTGACCCTCGTCTGGTGCGGCTTTTTCATCGGAAACGGCGCGATGGCGCTGTTCACCGTGCTGCACGGCGACATGCATCTGTGGACGCTGTGGAACGGTATGGTGGCCTACATCCTGATGGGAACGCTGATGGCGACCGAGTGGCTGGTGCGCCAGCGGGTGATTAAAAAAGAGATGCACAATGACTAACCCTCTTCCGCTGGGCCAGTGGTTAAATGCGCCCCGCCCTGACGACATGCCCGTTGCCTGGCTTGACGATCGTACCTGGACGCTTGGCCAGCTGCGCCACGACGTGACCATGCTGGTCGACACCCTACGTCAGCAGGAAGGCGAGCGCTGGGCGCTGTGCTTTGAAAACAGCTACCTGTTTATCGTTGCGCTGCTGGCCTCGCTGCATGCCGGTAAAACGCCGGTTATTCCCGGCCATAGCCGCGTCTCGCAGCTTGAAGAACAGCAGTCGTTGTTTAGCGGCGTTCTGAGCGATCGGACTCTCGATTTCCATGGCAAGCTGATTGAGGTGGCCTCCAGCCATCAGACGGCTAGCCGCTGGGCGCCCCTGCCGGAGATTGACGAAAGCCGCTTCGTTGAGCTGTTCACCTCCGGCTCCACGGGTACCCCGCGCCGGGTGATTAAGCACATCGTCAGCCTGGATCGCGAAGCCCGTCTGCTGGCTGACCGCTTCGGCGAGCGGCTGACCGGCTGTAGCGTTGTCGCCTCGGTCGTACCGCAACATCTGTACGGCCTGACATTCCGTATCGTATTGCCGATGGCGCTGGGCCTGCCGCTGCATGCCGCGATGCTCTACTACGCAGAGCAGCTGGCCGCCCTTCCTCATGATCGGCATTACCTGTTCATCAGCAGCCCGGCGTTCCTGAAGCGCCTGGATACGGAGCTGCCCGCGCCGCCCGTCAGAATGCTGATTTCAGCAGGCGGAATGCTGCCGTGGTGTGACGTCGCCACCACCGCGGGTTGGCTTAACATCTGGCCGGATGAAATTTATGGCAGCACCGAAACCGGGATCCTCGCCTGGCGCCATCGCCAGCAGGATAACGTGCCGTGGCTCGCGTTCCCCGGCGTTATCTTCCATCAGGAAGATGAAGCCTGTCGCGTCACGTCGCCACTGATCCATGAGGAAGAAGGACTCCAGCTGGACGATATCCTCCACTTCGACAGCGAGGGGCTGTTCAGCATCGCCGGTCGTCGCGGGCGGGTGGTCAAAATTGAAGAAAAGCGCATCTCGCTTAACGAGATCGAACGTCGCCTGCTGGAGCTCGACGGCATTTGCGAAGCGGCTGCGCTGCCGGTCACGCGCGGAGGCCGTCAGGGGATTGGCGCGCTGCTTGTCCTGGACGAAGCGGTTCGTCAGCGCGGGTATATGCAGGATAAAAAAGCGCAGGAGTTCGCCTGGCGTCGCGCCCTGCTGCCGTGGCTTGAGCCGGTCGCCGTTCCGCGCTACTGGCGCATTGTCGATGAAATGCCGGTAAACAGTATGAACAAGCGTGTCTATGCGCAGTTAGAGGAGTTATTTCATGAAAATTCATGAAATTGAGCGCCGCCAGACACAGCCGGAGAAGCTGGAAATCATTTTGCATCTCGACGCGGCGCTGTTCTGGTTTCAGGGCCATTTTGCCGTACAACCGCTGCTGCCCGGCGTTGCGCAGCTTGACTGGGTGATGCACTACGCCACGACGTTACTGGCACCGGGCTACCGCTTTCACAGCATTCAAAACGTGAAGTTCCAGGCGCCTCAGCTGCCGGAAACCACGGTGACGCTGGTGCTTGAGTGGCATGCCGAACGTCAGATGCTGACCTTCAGCTATCAGCTTCACGCCGGGGCGGAGCGCCATACCGCCAGCAGCGGGAAAATTCGGCTATGTCAGTGATCTTTCGCCCCTGCGTGCTGATCCCGTGCTACAACCACGGCGCCATGATTGCCCGCGTACTGTCGCGTCTCGCGCCGTTCGGCCTGCCGTGCCTGGTGGTGGATGACGGCAGCGAAGCGATCACCCGACAGGAGCTCGAGCGCCTGGCGGCAGAGCAACCGCAGGTAACGCTGGTCCGTCTGGCGGAAAACGCCGGGAAAGGTGCCGCGGTCATCAGGGGGCTGGAGGAGTGCGCGCGCGCGGGCTATACCCACGCCGTGCAGGTGGACGCGGACGGTCAACACGCCATCGAAGATATCCCCAAACTGCTGGCGCTGGCGGAGCGCCACCCGGACGCGCTGATTTCCGGCCAGCCCATTTACGATGATTCCATTCCACGCTCGCGGCTCTACGGACGCTGGGTAACCCACGTCTGGGTGTGGATTGAGACCTTATCCCTGCAGCTTAAAGACAGCATGTGCGGCTTTCGGGTCTATCCGGTCTCGCCCACGCTGCGGCTGGCAGCGCGTGAAACGCTCGGCAAGCGGATGGACTTTGACACCGAAGTGATGGTCCGTCTCTACTGGCAGGGCAATGCCAGCGTCTTTCTGCCCACCCGCGTCACCTACCCGCAGGACGGGTTATCCCACTTCGACGCGTTAAAAGATAACGTGCGGATCTCCCTGATGCATACCCGGCTGTTCTTCGGCATGCTGCCCCGCATACCCGGCCTGCTTTTCCGTCGACGCCGCCAGCACTGGGCGCAGCAGGACGAGGTCAAGGGCCTGTGGGGAATGCGCCTGATGCTGCGCGTCTGGAAGCTGATGGGGCGACGGGCCTTTACGGTGCTGCTGTGGCCAACGATCGGCGTGTACTGGCTTATCGCGCGTCCGGCGCGCCAGGCCTCGCGGCAGTGGATTGAGAGAGTGAAGCACGAGCTGCGTCAGCGGAACATGACCGTTCCCCCGCGGCTCAACAGCTTTTTCCATTTCATGCGCTTCGGCAACGCGATGCTGGATAAAGTCGCCAGCTGGCGCGGTGAGCTGAAGTTTGATCGCGACGTGGTCTTTGCCCCCGGCGCGAGCGAAACGCTTAACGTCGCGGCGCCGCAGGGCAAGCTGCTGCTGGCCTCGCATCTTGGCGACGTTGAGGCCTGCCGGGCGCTGGCCCAGCTGGACGGCAGCAAAATTATCACCGCCCTGGTCTTCAGCGAGAACGCCCAGCGCTTTAAGCAAATCATGAGCGAAATGGCGCCCCAGGCGGGCGTGAATTTGATGTCGGTTACCGACATCGGCCCGGACACCGCGATTGCCATCAAAGAGAAGCTTGAGCGGGGAGAATGGGTCGCGATTGTGGGCGACCGCATCGCGGTGAATCCGCAGCGTGGCGGCGAGTGGCGCGTGATCTGGAGTCCGTTCATGGGCCAGCCAGCGCCGTTCCCACAGGGGCCGTTTATCCTGGCCTCCATCCTGCGCTGCCCGGTGGTGCTGATTTTTGCCCTGCGCCAGCAGGGTAAGCTCGTCCTGCACAGCGAACCGTTTGCCGACCCGCTGCGCCTGCCGCGCGGCGAACGCCAGCAGGCACTGCAGGAGACCGTCGATCGCTACGCGCAGCGGCTGGAGCATTACGCCCTCATGTCGCCGCTCGACTGGTTTAATTTTTTCGATTTCTGGCATCTGCCAGAGTCCAGAGAGAAGGAGTAAAGGGTGCTGACCGATCCCCGCTTTACGACTGAAGTCGAGATCACCGTTCCGTTCCACGACGTCGATATGATGGGCGTGGTCTGGCACGGTAACTATTTCCGCTACTTTGAGATCGCCCGCGAGGCGCTGCTCAATCAGTTTGACTATGGCTATCGCCAGATGAAGGCCTCCGGCTACGTCTGGCCCGTCGTCGATACCCGGGTAAAATACCGCGATGCGGTGACCTTTGAGCAGCGTATTCGCGTCCGCGCGCATATTGAAGAGTATGAAAACCGCCTGCGCATTGCCTATCAAATTTTCGATGCGCAGACCGGCAAACGCACCACGACCGGTTACACCATCCAGGTAGCGGTAGAAGAAGCCACCCGCGAAATGTGCTTTGTGAGCCCGGCAATACTGTTTGAACGAATGGGAGTGACGCCATGAAATGGTTGCCTTTGCTGGCGCTGATCGTCAGCCCGCTGGTCAGCGCCGTGACGCTGGATGAACTGCAGCAGCGCTTCACCGTGCAGCCAGTCGTGCGCGCGCACTTCGAACAGGTTCGCACCATAAAAGATATGCCGCAGCCGCTGCGCTCGCAGGGCGAGATGCTGATCGCCCGCGACAGCGGCCTGCTGTGGGATCAAAAAGCGCCGTTTCCGATGACGCTCCTGCTCGATGACAAGCGGATGGTTCAGGCCATTAACGGCCAGCCGCCGCAGACCGTCACCGCCGACAATAATCCGCAGATGTTCCAGTTCAACCATCTTCTGCGGGCCCTGTTCCAGGCCGACCGCAAGGTGCTTGAAGAGAACTTCCGCATCGATTTTAAAGACCTGGGCGCGGGCCGCTGGTCGCTGGTGCTTACGCCAAAAACGACGCCGCTGGACAAGATTTTCGTCACCCTCGATCTGGGCGGCGCGACCTATCTGGAGACGATTCGCCTCAACGACAAACAGGGCGACCGTACCGATATCGCCCTTTCACGCCACCAACTGACGCCCGCCAGCCTGACCGATGACGAACGCCAACGCTTTGCCGCACCGTAAATCCCTGCGCCCGGCGCTGCTGTGGGCCACGCTATGCCTCATTCTGCTGGGCGTGCTGCTGTCGCTGCTGCCCGGCGCGCGTCTGAACAGCAGCGTGCTGGCCATGCTGCCGAAGCAGACGCTGGGGGCGATCCCGCCGGCGCTCAACGACGGATTTATGCAGCGTCTCGACCGCCAGCTGGTCTGGCTGGTCAGCCCCGGCAAAGAGCCCGATCCGCGCGTGGCGCAGCAGTGGCTGGCGCTGCTGCAAAGCAGCGATTCGCTTAGCGAGGTCAAAGGTCCGATGGACGCCGCCGGGCAAAAAGCCTGGGGAGAATTCTTCTGGCAGCACCGGAATGGCCTGATCGATCCCGCCACCCGCGCCCGCCTGCAAAACGGCGGAGAAGCGCAGGCGCAGTGGATTTTATCTCAGCTCTATTCGGCCTTTTCCGGCGTCAGCGGCAAAGAGCTGCAAAACGATCCCCTGATGCTGATGCGCGGCTCGCAGCTCGCTCTGGCGCAAAACGGCCAGAAGCTGCGGCTGATGGACGGCTGGCTGGTCACAAAAGATGAGGCGGGAAACTACTGGTATCTGCTGCACGGCGAGCTGGCGGGCTCGTCATTTGATATGCAGCAGACCCACCGGCTGGTGACGACGCTTAACGCGCTGCAGGAGACGCTAAAAGCGCGTTTCCCGCAGGCGCAGCTGCTTTCTCGCGGGACCGTGTTCTACAGCGATTACGCCAGCCAGCAGGCCAAACGCGACGTCTCGACGCTGGGCATCGCCACCCTGCTTGGCGTGTTCCTGCTCATCGTAGCGGTGTTCCGCTCCCTGCGCCCGCTGCTGCTGAGCGTGCTCTCGATTGCCATCGGCGCGCTGGCGGGTACGGTGGTGACGCTGCTGCTCTTTGGCGAACTGCACCTGATGACGCTGGTGATGAGCATGAGCATCATCGGTATTTCAGCCGACTACACGCTCTACTACCTGACCGAACGGATGGTGCACGGCGCGGAATATTCCCCCTGGCAAAGCCTGGCCAAAGTACGCAATGCGCTGCTGCTGGCGCTGCTGACGACCGTCGCCGCCTACCTGATTATGATGCTGGCCCCCTTCCCCGGGATCCGCCAGATGGCGGTGTTCGCCGCCGTGGGGCTGAGCGCCTCCTGCCTGACGGTGATTTTCTGGCATCCGTGGCTGTGCCGGGGCTTACCGGTGCGCCCGGTTCCGCTGATGGTCCTGATGCTGCGCTGGCTGGCCGCCTGGCGACGCAATAAAAAATTGTCCGTTGGCCTGCCCGTCGCGCTGGTGCTGCTCTCCGCCGTGGGGATGAGCACCCTGAGGGTGGACGATGACATCGCCCAGCTGCAGGCCCTGCCAAAAGATATTCTGGCGCAGGAGAAGGCCATTACCGCCCTGACCGGACAAAGCGTCGATCAGAAATGGTTTGTGGTGCATGGCGCCTCGCCTCAGCAAACGCTGGAGCGGCTGGAAGCCTTTACCCCGGCGCTGGCACAGGCGCAAAAAGCCGGAGAGATCGCCCGCTGGCGTACCCTGCCGCTGAACTCGCTGGCGCGCCAGAAAAGCGATCTTACGCTGCTGCAGAACGCCGCGCCTGCGGTAACGAACGTGCTGAAAAGCGCCGGGCTCAGCGCCGTATCCCCGAATCTCGACGCCATGCCGGTCAGCGTGGACGCGTGGCTTAAAAGCCCGGCCAGCGAAGGCTGGCGTCTGCTCTGGCTGACCCTGCCCAACGGGGAAAGCGGCGTGCTGGTGCCGGTGGACGGCGCGAAAAACAGCGCGTACCTCGGTGAACTGGCCGCGCGCCATGACGGCGTCGTCTGGGTCGATCGCAAAGCCAGCTTTGACAGCCTGTTTGCCCTCTACCGCACGCTGCTGACGGGGCTACTGTTTGCCGCGCTGGCGGTGATTGCCTGCGGGGCGATGCTGCGCCTCGGCTGGCGTAAAGGGCTGATAAGCCTGGTGCCGTCCGTGCTGTCGCTGACCTGCGGGCTGGCGGTGCTGGCCGCAGCGGGCCACACGGTGAATCTGTTCTCACTGCTGGCGCTGGTACTGGTGCTCGGCATTGGCATTAACTACACGCTGTTTTTCAGCAACCCGCGCGGTACGCCGCTGACCTCAATGCTGGCGATTACGCTGGCCATGATGACCACGCTGCTCACGCTGGGCATGCTCGTCTTCAGCGCCACCCAGGCCATCAGCAGCTTTGGCATCGTGCTGGTGAGCGGTATTTTTACCGCCTTCCTGCTGGCTCCGCTGGCGATGCCGGATAAGAAAGAGAGAAAACGTAAATGAACGCTTTTTATCGCGCCGTTGCGCTGGCCGCGGCGCTGCTGCTGGCAGGCTGCAGCCATTCGACCGATACCAAAGAGACGCGTCCCCAGGCCTGGCTCCAGCCGGGCACCAGAGTGATGCTGCCGCCGCCCGGCATTAGCCCGGCGGTAAGCTCCCAGCAGCTGCTGACCGGCAGCTTTAACGGACAAACGCAGTCCCTGCTGGTGATGCTCAACGCGGATGCGCATAAGGTGACGCTGGCCGGGCTCTCTTCCGTGGGCATTCGTCTGTTCCTGGCAACGTACGATGAGACCGGTATTCATACCGAGCAGTCTATCGTCGTGCCGCAGCTGCCGCCCGCCAGCCAGGTTCTGGCCGACGTGATGCTCAGCCACTGGCCGATTAGCGCCTGGCAGCCGCAGTTGCCGAAGGGCTGGACGTTAACGGACAATGGCGATCGGCGCGAGCTGCGCAACGACAGCGGCAAGCTGGTGACGGAGATTGTCTACCTGCAGCGCAAGGGCAAGCGCGAGCCGATCAGCATCGAGCAGCACGTCTTTAAATACCACATCACCATTCAATATCTGGGTGACTGAGATGATTTATATATCCGCTGTTGGCATGGTCAACGCGCTGGGCAACTCGCCTGACGAGATTGCCGCGAACCTGACGGCAGGCGTGGCGCCGGGGATGTACGCCCGGACCGGCTGGTTGCAGGGTTTACCCGAAGCCGTACTGGGCGGCGTGGAAGGCGAGCTGCCGCCCATCCCGGACACCTTCTCCGCACACCGCACCCGCAATAACCAGCTGCTGCTGGCCGCGCTGGCGCAGATTCAGCCCGCCGTTGACGAGGCCATCGCCCGCGTCGGTCGCGACCGCGTGGCCGTGGTGCTGGGGACCAGCACCTCCGGGCTGGATGAGGGCGATGAGCACGTGCGCCGCATGACCCATGGCGAAGCGAGCACGCGCTGGCAGTATCCGCAGCAGGAGCTGGGCGATCCGTCCCGCTTCCTCGCCAACTGGCTTCAGCTCGAAGGGCCGGCCTATACGATCTCGACGGCCTGCTCTTCCAGCGCGCGGGCGATGATCGGCGGCAAACGTCTCATTGAAGCCGGACTGGTGGACATCGCCATTGTCGGCGGGGCCGATACCCTGAGCCGGATGCCCGTCAACGGCTTTAACAGCCTTGAATCCTTCTCCCCCACGCTCTGCGAGCCGTTTGGTCGCGACCGCCGGGGGATCACCATCGGTGAAGCCGCCGCGCTGATGGTGCTGAGCCGGGAGCCCGCCGACGTGGCGCTGATCGGGACGGGTGAATCCAGCGATGCGTACCATATTTCCGCTCCGCATCCGCAGGGCGAAGGGGCGATAAGGGCTATCGCTCAGGCGCTTAACGAAGCGGGTATGCAGCCGCAAGATATCGGCTACATCAACCTGCACGGCACGGCCACGCCGCTCAACGATCAGATTGAATCGCAGGTCGTTCACGATCTCTTCGGGGAAAGCGTGCCCTGCAGCTCCACCAAACACCTTACCGGCCATACGCTGGGCGCTGCCGGCATTACCGAAGCGGCCCTGAGCTGGCTGATTCTGACGCGCGATCTGCCGTTGCCGCCGCAGGACTTCGCCCGCTACGCACCGGACGACACGCTGGCGCCGTGCGGCCTTCTGCACCAGCGCGCCGCCCTGAAAAAGCCGGTCATCTTGTCTAACTCGTTCGCGTTTGGCGGCAATAACGCCAGCATCCTGCTGGGGAGAGCCTCATGAGCTACTTATCACCCGAAGCCTATTTGCCGCACGAGGCGCCGATGATGCTGCTGGGATCCGTTGAGAACGTTACGGACGACACGGCGGTCTGCCGCGTGGCCGTCAACGGGCAAAGCGTGCTGGCGCCGTTTCTCAATGCCGATGGCGACCTGCCGGGCTGGTACGCGCTCGAGCTGATGGCGCAAACCGTCGGCGTCTGGTCAGGCTGGCATCGCCAGCAGCAGGGGCAGGATCATATCGCGCTGGGCATGGTGCTCGGCGCGCGCGAGCTGGTCTGCGCCAGCGGGCATTTCGCCGCAGGCCTGACGCTGGACATCACCGTTAAGCTGCTGATGCAGGACGAACGCTTCGGCAGTTTTGAATGCGCGATTTCCGCGAATGAAGAGACGCTGGCCACGGGCCGGGTCAATACCTTCCAGCCGAGCGCAGAAGAATTAATATCGCTTTTTAATCAGGGATCTAACGCATGAGTCGTTCCGTACTGGTCACAGGGGCCAGCAAAGGCATAGGGCGCGCCATCGCCCGCCAGCTTGCCGCCGACGGGTTTACCGTAGGCGTGCATTACCATCGTGATGCCGCAGGCGCGCAGGAGACGCTGGACGCCATCACGCAGGCGGGTGGCAACGGTCGTTTACTCGCCTTTGATGTGGGCAACCGCGAACAGTGCCGCGAGGTGCTGGAGCAGGAGATTGAAGCCCATGGCGCATGGTATGGCGTGGTCAGCAACGCCGGAATTACGCGCGACGGCGCCTTTCCGGCGCTGAGCGAAGACGACTGGGACAGCGTGATCCACACCAATCTCGACAGTTTTTATAACGTCATTCACCCCTGCATTATGCCGATGATTGGCACCCGTAAAGGGGGGCGCATTATCACCTTATCGTCCGTGTCCGGCGTGATGGGCAACCGCGGACAGGTGAACTACAGCGCGGCCAAAGCGGGTATTATCGGCGCCACCAAAGCGCTGGCGATTGAGCTGGCAAAACGCAAAATCACCGTCAACTGCATTGCCCCGGGCCTGATTGATACCGGCATGATTGAGATGGAAGAAGCCGCGCTGAAGGAAGCGATGTCCATCATCCCAATGAAACGTATGGGCCAGGCTGAGGAGGTCGCCGGGCTGGCAAGCTATCTGATGTCGGATATTGCGGGCTACGTTACCCGCCAGGTCATTTCCATTAACGGAGGAATGCTATGACGCGTCGCGTGGTGATTACGGGCATGGGCGGCGTGACCGCCTTTGGCGAAAGCTGGCAATCCGTTTCCAGCAGGCTGCTGGCGTATGAAAACGCGGTGCGTAAAATGCCGGAATGGCAGGTGTATGATGGCCTGCATACCCTTCTGGGCGCGCCGATCGATGATTTCACGCTGCCGGAACACTATACCCGCAAGCGTATTCGCGCCATGGGCCGGGTGTCGCTGATGTCGACCCGCGCCACCGAGCTGGCGCTGGAGCAGGCGGGGCTGATTGGCGAAGCGGTGCTCACCAACGGTCAAACCGGTATCGCCTATGGCTCATCCACGGGCAGTACCGGGCCGGTCAGCGAATTCGCGACCATGCTCACCGAAAAGCACACCAATAACATCACCGGAACAACCTACGTCCAGATGATGCCGCACACTACGGCGGTGAATACCGGCCTGTTCTTTGGACTACGCGGCCGCGTCATCCCGACCTCAAGCGCCTGTACCTCCGGCAGCCAGGCGATTGGCTACGCCTGGGAGGCCATTCGCCACGGCTATCAGACCGTGATGGTCGCGGGGGGCGCTGAGGAACTTTGTCCGTCTGAAGCGGCGGTGTTTGACACGCTGTTCGCCACCAGCCAGCGCAATGACGCGCCTAAACACACCCCGTCGCCATTTGATACGCAGCGCGATGGTCTGGTGATTGGAGAAGGCGCAGGCACCCTGATTCTGGAAGAGCTGGAGCACGCCAGAGCGCGCGGGGCCACGATCTACGGCGAAATCGTGGGCTTTGCCACTAACTGCGACGCGGCCCATATCACCCAGCCTCAGCGTGAAACCATGCAGATTTGCATGGAACAGTCGCTGGCCATGGCGGGATTAAGCGCCCGGGATATGGGGTATATCTCCGCGCACGGTACCGCCACCGATCGCGGCGATATCGCCGAAAGCCTGGCTACCGCCGCTATCTACGGTGACAGCGTGCCGGTGTCCTCGCTGAAGAGCTATTTTGGCCATACGCTGGGCGCCTGCGGCGCGCTGGAAGCGTGGATGAGCCTGCAGATGATGCGTGAAGGCTGGTTTGCTCCGACGCTCAATTTAACGCAGCCGGATGAGCAATGCGGTGCTTTAGATTATATTATGGGAGAAGCCCGTCAGATTGACTGCGAGTATCTGCAGAGCAATAACTTCGCGTTTGGCGGCATCAACACCTCGATTATCATTAAACGCTGGGCGTAACTATGTACCAGTTTGTACTGGGAAAAATCTCCACTCTTTGCGCGGACCCGCTGGCGTCAGCGCTCGCAGACAGGGCGCCTCAGGGTGCCCGACAGGCCTCCTGGCTTGCCGGGAGGACGCTGCTCGCCAGAACGTTATCCCCTCACCCGCTCCCCGACATCATTTACGGTGAGCAGGGGAAACCGGCCTTTGCGAAGGGTCATCCGCTGTGGTTCAACCTGAGCCACAGCGGTGACGATATCGCCCTGCTGATGAGCGATGAAGGCGAGGTCGGCTGCGATATCGAAGTGATTCGCCCGAGGAAGAACTGGCAGGCGCTGGCTAATGCGGTATTCAGCATGACGGAGCATGACGAGCTGGAGCGTGAAGCGCCCGAGGAACGGCTTTCCGCGTTCTGGCGTATCTGGACGCGGAAAGAAGCGATTGTGAAACAGCGTGGCGGCAGCGCCTGGCAGATTGTCAGCATCGACAGCACGGCGCAGACGCACGCGGTCAGTCAGCTACAGGTTGGCTCGCTGAGCCTTGCCGTCTGCACATCGACCCCTTATACCCTGACCAACGAGTCGATTATTCACGTTGGGACGTTCGGGGCAGAAAAATCACTAACACGCCCAGAATAATAAACCCGACGCCCACCAGCCCGTGCCAGGAGAAGCGCTCCCCCCAGCCCGGCAGCAGGATCGCGGCGGCCCACACCAGAATATAGCTGAGGCTCAGCAGGGCATAGGCTTTGCTGAGCGCCATACGGTGCAGCGCCAGATACCAACAGCCCATGGAGGCCACGTACCCCGTCAACCCCAGCAGCAGCGCGCCCGTGCCGGACGAGAAGTGCCACAGCGCGGAAACAAACACCAGGATCTCACTCACCGGTGGCAATGCCTGCATGGCATTGCGCAGCAGCAGCTGCGCCGCGCTGACTAACAGCACGCTGCATAAGGCCCAGAACGCTCCTTTCACAGGCTCCCTCCCAGCACAATAATCCCAATGATGATGAACCCTACCCCCAGCCAGTGATGCGGCGCGACGTTCTCACGCCAGAACGCCTTCGCCGCCAGCGTCACCCAGACAAAATTGAGGCTCAGCATGGGGTAGGCAATGCCGACGGGCAGACGTTGCAGCACCACCAGCCAGACCAGCATCCCGCTGCCCAGCGCCAGCAGTGCCAGGCCAAGCCACAGCACGATGTGCGCCCCGCGCCGCCCGGCTTTCGCCGGACGGGTGGCTTGTTTCTGGCACAGCTGTCCCGCGCAGCTGAGCAGGCTTGCCAGTATCAGCCAGATCCAGGTCATCACTTCGGCAGATACTCCAGCAGGGCCAGACGCCCCTGAATATAGAGATTGTCCGGCTGCGGTAAATTCGCCTGTGAAATATCGTCGTGTTTTGACAGCAGCATCACCAGCGATACGCGCCCCTGCTGACGGTGCTCCGCCAGCCACTGCGCGAAGTCATCTTTATCAACATAACGATCTTTCGCATCGGGATAGTCCAGTCCGTAGCGCAGTTCGCCGCTTTGATCGAACATCGTGATGTCATTGCGCTTCAGCTCCCACGCCAGGCCCGCTGCCACGCCAACGTTATTGGCCAGCACGAATCGGCTTTCCTGAAGCGGCTCGCGCACGGTATCGACCAGCGACTGCGGCTGTTTGGAATCCACCACCAGGTTCGGAATGGCAAAACCAATCAGCAGCGCCAGCCCTGCAGGGCACAGTGCCGCCAGCCACCAGCGCTGCTGGCTCTGCCTGAGCGTAAACCAGCCTACAGCGGCCCAGATGAGGAACGCCACCACCGCACAGAAGACTTTATACAGTTCGACCGACGTCCAGACCGGATGCTTAGACAGTCCCCACGGCGAGACCACCAGCGCCGCCACTACGCCGATAACGCCAAACGCCAGGTTAATCCCGCCGTTAATGCGTAACGCTCTGGCACCTTTTTCCGCCGCGAGGCAGGCATAGCGCGCCATCAGGATAGCCAGCGGGGCAAAGCACGGCAGGATATAGGTCGGCAGCTTGCCTTTGGCGATGCTGAAGAACAGCAGCGGCATCACCACCCAACCCAGCAGATAGAACCCGCCACCCGCGTTTTGTCGGTCATTCCAACCAAGACGAATCGCGCCGGGCAAAAGCGCAAGCCACGGCAGGCTGCCCGCGATCAGGAACGGTATGTAGTACCAGAACGGGGCTTTGTGCTGCGCGTCGCTCTGGGCAAAACGCTGAATATGCTCAACCCAGAAGAAGTAACGCCAGAAGTCAGGCTCACGCTGCGCAATGGCCAGCCCCCACGGCAGAACAATCAGCACGCAGCTCAGGATCGCGAGCCAGCCAAAAATCAGCACCTCTTTCCAGCGCTTCTGGGCGATCACCCACGGCAGCACGCCAATCACCGGTACCGCCAGCGCCAGGAAGCCTTTGGTCATCACTCCCATCCCGCAGGCCAGCCCAAGCAGCACATAGCCACCCGCTTTTCCGGCAACGGTTTGAGCCTGTGAGGCCAGCCAGAAGCTGCACATCGCCGCCACCAGCCACAGGGTGATGATAGGATCCAGCACCGCATACGTGCCGATGCCATACACCAGGAACAGGGTCAGGAAGATAAGACCGGAGAAAATGGCGGTCCGCTTATCTCGCCAGAGACGCCAGGCCATCCAGATGACCAGCAGCGCCGCTAACCCGGTTGAGAATATAGAACCGGCGCGCACGGCGAGGTTGGTGTGCCCGAACAGCAGCTGCCCGATGCTGTTGATCCAGTAGCCAGCAATCGGTTTTTCAAAGTAACGCAGCCCCAGAAAATGCGGGACAACCCAGTCTCCGGATGCCAGCATTTCGCGGCTGATTTCCGCATAGCGGGTTTCATCAGGCTGCCAGAGCAGACGAATATCGACCGGAATGAGGTAGTAAACGATAAACAGTGCGAGAAGCGCTAAGCCATAACGGGCTGTTTTCATGGGACCGGACTCACGGTTTGTTGATAGCCAAGCCAGCCTTCCCGGCCAGCCATTTCATTGCGTACGACTTTACCCACGGGCAGGGTGCTGAGGTCGTCCGGCAGCAGCTCGCTCAACGGGCAAAATTCAATACCCTCCTGAGCGGCCATCGTCAGCAGTTCATCGAAATCATGCTGATACGCAATCCCTTCCACTTCGGCATGGATGGTATACACCGGCGTGCCGGCGTCACGATGGATGCGGTCCAGAATGTAGCGATTGAACTCATCAGCCTTCGCCTCGCGCCCGACCACTTCATCCCAGGTGGGAAGCGTGACCGGAATTTGCACGGTACCGTAGCGATTTTCGCCTAACAGCGGCAAAAAAGGCCCGGTTCCGCGGCAGTCGCTGTTGTAGCGAAACGCAAAGGCTTCTTTGGCTTTCACGACGCGTTGATCCGCACGCCATCCCGCCACGGCGGAGCAGCGCACGGGCTGACCGGTAATGGCCTCCAGCTCCAGCATCCCACGCTCGACCTCACGGGACAGGCGCGGGATATCCCAGACGCCCGCCCAGGCTTGCCAGGCATGGTGGTCCCAGGCGTGCAGACCCACCTCATGATGCTGCGCCGCCTCGCGGATAACGGCTTCATTACCCGCGCCGATGCGTCTGCCGGGCCAGGCGGTGCCGGCCAGCAAAATATCCCAGCCGTAGAGGGATGCCGCGCGCGAGCGCAGCATTTTGAACAGAAATGCCGGTTTAACCAGACGCCATAAATGGCGTCCCATGTTGTCAGGCCCCACGCTGAAGAAAATGCTGGAACGCACACCGTGCTTGCTCAGCAGTTCCAGCAGTTTGGGTACGCCGTCACGCGTTCCCCTGAAGGTGTCGACATCAATGCGTAAACCGACTTTTTTCATGAGTCCTGTTCCGACAGCTCCACGGTGCGCAGGAAGAAATCGAGCGTCTCATCAATGGTCAGCTCCATCTTCACCGTCGGCGTCCAGTTCAGGCAGCGCTTCGCGTTGCGGATGCTTGGCTTACGGTGCTCAACGTCCTGATACCCTTTGCCGTAGTAGCTGCTGCTTTCCACTTCACGGAAACCGGCAAACGGCGGGAACTTGTCGCGCAGCGGATGGCGCTCAAAGCTGGCCAGCAGCATCTCTGCCAGCTCGCGAATGCTCGCTTCGTTGTCCGGGTTACCGATGTTGATGATTTCACCGTTGCAGCGGTTATCTTTGTTTTCGATGATGCGGAACAGCGCTTCGATACCGTCGCTGATATCCGTAAAGCAGCGTTTCTGTTTCCCGCCTTCGATAAGCTTAATTGGCGAGCCTTCCACCAGGTTCAGGATCAGCTGGGTGATCGCACGGGAGCTACCGATACGCGCCGCGTTGAGGTTATCCAGACGCGGGCCCATCCAGTTGAACGGACGGAACAGGGTAAAGCGCAGGCCTTCTTTCTCACCGTAGGCCCAAATCACGCGGTCCAGCAGCTGTTTGGAGACGGAGTAAATCCAGCGCTGTTTGTTGATCGGCCCGACCACCAGGTTGGAGGTGTCTTCATCGAAGTTCTTATCGGTACACATGCCGTACACTTCAGACGTGGACGGGAAGATGATGCGCTTGTCGTATTTCACGCAGTCGCGGATGATCTTCAGGTTCTCTTCGAAGTCCAGCTCGAACACGCGCAGCGGGTTACGGGTGTACTCGATTGGCGTGGCAATGGCGACCAGCGGCAGCACCACGTCGCATTTTTTAATGTGGTATTCAATCCATTCGGAATGGATGCTGATATCCCCTTCCACGAAGTGGAAACGCGGGTTATCGAGGAAACGGCTGATGGCGTCAGAGCCGATATCCAGACCGTAAATCTCGTAGTTATCGTCCTTGAGCAGACGTTCGGTCAGGTGGTTGCCGATAAAGCCGTTCACGCCGAGGATCAGCACGCGGGTACGGCGCTTGATGGCAACAACCGGCGCGCTGGTGATCAGCGCCCCGGCCACCAGACCCAGAGACTGCGCCAGCTGCGTGCCCTGAACGTACAGGCCGTTGTCGGTTTGTCCGGTGACGATCTCCAGCGCCTGCTCGCCGCAGCTCACAATCAGCGGAGTGACAGAGACGACGGTGCCCGGTTTGGCGGCAGGGATGTCGTCACGCACGCGGGATTTCCAGACGATAAATTTGCTTACGCCAGCAAAGCTGTACGCGCCCGGCCACGGGTCGGTCACGGCGCGCACCAGGTTGTGCAGCTGGCGGGCAGGCTTGTTCCAGTCCAGACGGCCATCTTCCGGCGCGCGGCGGCCGAAGCTGCTTGCCTTGCTCTCATCCTGCGCGGTCTCGCTGAAGGTGCCGCTGAGAATGGCGGGAAGTGCATCACGCAGCAGCGTCTGCGCCGTTGCATTCAGCTTTTGATGCAGCTGCAGCGCCGTTTCGTCCGCATCAATAGCGACCTTCTGCTGTGCCACGATAGCGCCCGCGTCAGCACGGCGCACCATGCGGTGCAGCGTCACGCCCGTCTCCGTTTCACCGTTCACCAGCACCCAGTTCAGCGGAGCGCGGCCACGGTAGGCGGGAAGCAGAGAACCATGAAGATTAAAGGCGCCTTTTGCGGCCAGACCTAAGATTTCGTCGGAAAGCAGGTTGCGATAGTAGAACGAGAAGATTACGTCAGGCGCGAGCGCGCGGATGCGATCCACCCACAGCGGATGGTTTACATCGTCCGGTGCATAAACCGGGATCCCACGCTCGGCGGCGATACGCGCCACGGAGCCAAAAAAGTTATTCTCTCCGGCCGTGTCCGGATGGGTAAAGATTGCCGCAATGTCATAGCCCGCTTCCAGCAGGGCCAGCGTGCCCGTGCACCCCATATCGTGATAGGCAAATACAACAGCTTTCATGGGTGAATTTCCTCTTGAGATGCTTTGTGTTCCTGACGGACAACACGTTGAATAAAGTAGCGCGGACGCGCGCGAACATCGTTATAGATACGGCCAATGTATTCACCGAGAAGGCCCATCCCGACAAACTGGGCGCCGATGAACATAAACAGCACGGCAAAGAGCATGAAGACCCCTTCCGCCGCCCACTGCGGGCCAAAGACCAGTCGCAGCACCACCAGCAGAACGGACAGCGCAAACCCGGCCACGGCGATGATGCTGCCGAACACGCTCAGCAGACGCAGCGGCGTGGTGGTCAGGCAGGTGATGAGGTCATACATCAGGTTGATGAGACGCATAAAGCTGTACTTCGATTCCCCATGCTCGCGCTCGGCGTGCAGAACCGGAATTTCCGTTGCCTTGCGGGCAAAGGTGTTGGCGAGGATCGGAATAAAGGTGCTGCGCTCATGGCAGTGCAGCATCGCGTCGACAATATGGCGGCGGTAGGCGCGCAGCATGCAGCCGTAATCGCCCATCGCTTTACCGGTCGTGCGCTGGATAAGACGGTTGATGGTGCGTGAGGCCAGCTTGCGGAACAGACTGTCCTGACGGTTCTGACGTACCGTGCCGACCACGTCATAGCCTTCATCGGCTTTGGCGACCAGACGCGGGATCTCTTCCGGCGGGTTTTGCAGGTCAGCGTCCAGGGTGATGATCAGATCGCCCGTGACGTGGCTAAACCCCGCCATAATCGCCGAGTGCTGGCCGTAGTTGCGGTTGAGCAGCACGGCAACAATATGGCTGCCTTCGGCCTGCGCGGCCTCGGTCAGCATCAGCGCGGAATTATCGCTACTGCCGTCATCCACCAGCAGAATTTCATAAGCCTTGCCCATCGTGTCGCAGGCGGCGGTTGTACGGCGGATCAGTTCGGGCAGGCTCTCCTGCTCGTTATAAACCGGGATTACCACGGAAACTTTTTGTACAGGCGGTGCACTGAACATATCAATGTCCTGCAAGCTGATGGAGTGCGGTAATGACGCGGGTTGTGTCGTCATGAGTCATGTCCGGGAAAAGAGGGAGAGAACAAATACGCGCGCTATTCCATTCAGAATTCGGGAGCGATACATCAGGAAAACGCTCGCGGTAGTATTTTTGGGTGTGTGCCGCGCGGAAGTGGAGGCCGGTACCGATGCCTTTCTCTTTCAGCGCCGCCATCAGGTTGTCGCGGGAAATTCCACAGCGCGCTTCGTCAACGCGAATAATAAACAGGTGCCAGGCGTGCACGTGCGGCCATGACGGAATGGTGAGCGGCTGGAACGGCGTATCGGCAAGCTCACGCAGGTAGCGTTCAGCAATTTCCTGGCGGCGTCTGTTGGCCTCTTTCAGTTTGCCTAACTGCACCAGCGCCAGCGCGGCGTTGATGTCCGCCAGGTTGTATTTATAGCCCGGCGCGATCACTTCCGCCTGCGGCGCGCGGCCGTGCGTCTGGCGGTCATAGGCATCTACGCCCAGGCCATGGAATTTCAGGCTGCGGATCCGCTGTGCCAGCTGGGCATTATCCGTGACGACTAAGCCACCTTCCGCGCAGGTCATATTTTTAATGGCGTGGAAGGAAAAAATCGCGGTCCCTTTCCAGCCTACATGACGGTTCTTGTAGTAGGTTCCGGCGGCATGGGCCGCATCTTCAATAACCGGAATACCGTGACGTTCACCGATGGCATGAATAGCGTCGATTTCACACGGCGCGCCGGCATAATGAACGGGAATAATGGCTTTGGTACGCGGGGTAATGGCGGCTTCAACGGCTTCTGGCGTCACCATTAACGTATCTTTGTCCACATCAATCATGACCGGTGTGGCACCCAGCAACACGATCATATTCAGCGTGGAGACCCAGGTCTGGGAAGGGGTAATGACTTCATCGCCCGGGCCAATATCCAGCGCCATCAGCGTGACGTGCATACCTGCGGTGGCTGAACAGACGGCAATCGCATGCTGATTCCCGGTAAGCTGACAGAATGCCTCTTCAAGTTCCTGATTCTTTGGCCCAGTGGTGATCCAGCCCGACATCAAAACGTCCTGAAGCGCCGCAATTTCCTCAGCGCCCATCGACGGTCGCGAAAAAGGCAGAAAATCACTCATTATTAATTTCCTTGCTGTATTAAAGGCGTCATCTTTTACTGCGCTGTCGTAATGGGCAGCTCAATGGAATCATGCAAGATGGTTATTAAATAAAGACCAAATAAAATTAAGTCGCTATTACAGTTATGTCAACAAACCATCAACTGAAGCAAAAGTAACGTCGTTTTCTTAGGAAAAAATTAAGACAGGTGAAAAGCAGAAGGGAAACAGCACATAAAAGAGAATAGAAAATCGTTTTACAACAGCAAGATAGTCATTCTTACTATTTTTTTCTTTTTTTGTGGGTGGACTCACAACGATTACTCTACTATTTCATTTTGTTTACAGTGAAATTATAAGAAAAGTAAATGAACACTCAACCAAAATAAAAATCCCGGAGGTTTGAGTGGAAATTCCGTCATCCTCCGGGAACTTTTTATTAATATCAATTGTCGCGGAATCAACTGTCGCGCTTAGTTAAGATTAGCAGGAAAATCATTCGGCAATTCACTGGCTGCACAGGCAATAACGCTTTCATTATTCGCACCGCAGTCGCGCACAAAGGTGATCGTAGCAAATTCATCAATCACTTCAGTTGGATACGCCGGGCCCGCATCGCGATAGCTATTCATCAGCGGAATATGGTCGTTCTGGAAGCAGACGGTTTTTTCCGGATTGTTCATGACCCAGCGTGGGAAGAAGATGGTGCCGTGGAACAGTTTGTCGCCCAGGTTCACAATCAGGCTGACGTCGGTACCGGTTGGCTCGGTCCAGGAAATTTTATAGATGCTCTCGCCTACCCGCACAATATAAGCCTGCTGATCTTTCACCCAACGGTTGGCTACAAGACCGCTGTGAATACGGTAATCAAGCGTAGTCTCATTTTTTACGTAAATCTCGTAGTTCCAGCCGTTATCGTAGGTATATACAAGATGTTTACCAACAAAGCCGCTTAAGTCGTGTTTGTCGAAGGTGTTCATAAGATGTCTCCTTTGTTTTGATGAGACGATCGTACCCCTTCAAAAAATGAATGAATAACGCTATGTTTTAATCAAATTCATCCAAATTTTAGATAAATTATGCATAAGACGACGCTGGAACAATGGGCTTTACTGGAAAGAGTGGTGGAAGCGGGCAGCTTCGCCAAAGCCGCGGAAGAAACCCACCGCAGCCAGTCCTCGGTGAGCTATAACCTGTCGCTGCTGCAGGAGCGGCTCGGCGTGGCGCTCCTGGTCCCGGAGGGGCGACGAGCGGTGTTAACTCCGGCCGGAGAGCTTCTTCTCAACCAGGTTAAACCGCTGCTGAAAGCGTTTTCGTACGTTGAGACGCGAGCAGCGACCCTTCGCAACGGGATGCGCACGAGGTTAGATCTGGTGGTGGATTCCATTTTCCCGCGCCGCCGCCTGTTCGCTATTCTTCGTCAGTTCCAGCAGCAGTATCCGCAGACTCAGGTTCGTCTGACAGAGGTGCTGGAAAATACCCGCGCCGACGCCATTAACGACGAAGCCGATGTGATGGTCTTAACCCGCCGCCAGGACATTACCGGGCTCGGCGAATGGCTGATGAATATCGACTTTGTTGCCGTGGCCCATTCCCGGCATCCCCTGTTTCACCTCGACGCGCCGCTAAATGATGAGATGCTGCGCCCGTGGCCGCTCATCCAGATTGCGGACAGTCAGCCCGCCGCGCGTGCTGCCGGCGAGTCGTGGACCTTCTCCACCATCGATGCCGCTATTGAGGCCGTCGTCTCTCAGGTCGGCTACGGCTGGCTGCCAGAGGAACGCATCCAGACCCAGCTGGATCAGGGCGTACTGAAGCGCCTGCCGCTGAGCCACGGCGCGCGCAGGGCAACGCCGCTTCACCTGATTGTAAAGCGTTCCCTCGCCCCGCTTGATGAGCAGGTTGAGACGCTGTTGCGCCTTTTTAGCCAGGAGCCGTCATCCTCACCTGCTACGCTTTAAGGTCCGAACGTTTAAACGAGAAGGAGCAGATGATGAAAATCGACTTTGCGGGGAAAGTGGCGCTGGTGACCGCCTCAACCGGCGGGATCGGGTTCGCCATTGCCAGAGGTCTGGCAGAAAGCGGTGCGGAAGTGATCGTCAATGGCCGCAGCACGGAATCGGTGAATAAAGGCATTCAGCAGCTCCAGCAGGTGGTGCCGGGCGTACAGGTGCGCGCCGCGATTGCCGACCTCAGCACGGCGGAAGGGGTCGAGTCGCTTCTGAAGGTAGCGAATAACGTCGATATTCTGGTCAACAACGCCGGGATTTACGGTCCGCAGGATTTCTATGCCACCGACGATGAGACCTGGGAGCGTTACTGGCAGACCAACGTGATGTCCGGCGTGCGTCTGTCCCGCGCCCTGCTACCGGGTATGGTGCAGAAAGGCTGGGGACGCGTGGTGTTTATCTCCTCCGAGTCGGCCTGCAATATTCCGGCGGATATGATCCACTACGGCGTGACCAAAACGGCGCAGCTCTCGCTGGCGCGCGGGCTGGCGAAGTTCGTGGCGGGGAGCGGCGTGACGGTCAACAGCGTGCTGCCGGGCCCGACGATGTCAGACGGTTTCGCAGAGATGATGAAAGATGAAATCGAAAAAACCGGCAAATCGCTGGAACAGCTGGCGAAAGAGTTTGTGATGGCCAACCGCCCCAGCTCGGTTATCCAGCGTGCGGCAACGGTTGAAGAGGTGGCTAATATGGTGATTTATGTCTGTTCGACCCAGGCCTCCGCCACCTCGGGCGCGGCGCTGCGCGTCGACGGTGGCGTCGTGGATGACATTATCTGATGCTGTCAGGCCGCGCTGCCTGCAATGCGACGGGCGGTAATGTAGTGTGCTTGCCAGTAATCATCCGTCAGGGTTGAAACCGTTACGCCCTGACTGGTTGAGGCATGAATAAACTGGTTTTTGCCAATATAAACGCCGACGTGCTTGCGGTTCGGGCCCGTCTGGAAGAAGACCAGATCGCCGGCTCTCAGGCGGTATTGCGCGACCTGCACGCCGCGATGGATCTGTTCACTCGTCGTGCGCGGCAAATTAAGATGCGCCGCATCGGTGAACAGGTGCTGCATGAGCGCGGAGCAATCCACCCCGCGATGCGTAGTTCCGCCCCACCGGTACTGGGTGCCTTTCCACTTCTGGTATTGGTCGAGAATACGCGAGCGCAGCGGGCCTGTTTCCTGATGCACCAGCGCAGATTTCGCCGGTGATGCTGCCAGCTCACTGTTCATCGATAGCATCGACGCTGGAAGTTGAAAGCTGAACGCAGAAAACGAAGCAAAAC
Organism: Enterobacter sp. AG326; assembly: GCF_004362415.1. Taxonomy (NCBI): domain Bacteria; kingdom Pseudomonadati; phylum Pseudomonadota; class Gammaproteobacteria; order Enterobacterales; family Enterobacteriaceae; genus Enterobacter; species Enterobacter sp. AG326. Next base: position 115,483 of record NZ_SNXG01000008.1, read on the forward strand.
TTAACGTGAGGATTGAAATAAGCGATCTAAGAGTCATATCAAGAAAGAAGTAGTGAGTGAGTTTTTCCTTACCTGTGGGGCCCAATGGTTCCCCTAAATATCTTGCGATGTGGCGATAACATAGACAGTTCGTTTTTTCACCAATTGTTATCGAGGCCAAAAATGGATTCACTTTGAGATCGCAAGATCGAGAAAAAAAGAGTGGTGATATAAGGACTGTCCAGCTAAAGCAGGTAAACTGATCCGCAGAATGTGTATTTCAGCTAAGACGTATTTATGACCAATATGATTGCCGACGAGACGGTGGCAAAATCCAGCGTGCTCTCTGTCTTTGACTTTGACGGGACATTAACGCACCACGACAGCTTTATTCCTTTCCTGCGTTTTGCCTTTGGCAAACGCTACTTCGCGGGCCGCCTGGTGCGCATGGCGCTGCCCACGCTCCACTGCGTGCGTCGCAAGCTGACGCGCGATGAGCTGAAGGAAGTGCTGATTAAAACGTTCCTGACGGGCGTGGATGAACACTGGCTGCGCCAGCAGGCGGAAGCCTTTTGCGAAAAATACTGGAACAAGCTGATGCGCCCTGAAGGGGTTCTGGCGGTGGCGGCTGAGGTAAATTCCGGTGCGGAGGTGACCATCTGTTCCGCATCCCCGGCGCTGGTGCTCCAGCCGTGGGCTGATAAGCTCGGCATTAAGCTGATTGGCACGCAGCTGGAAGTGAAAGACGGCAAGCTGACGGGGCGCATTACGGGCAATAACTGTCGCTGCGCCCAGAAGGTGGCGAGGCTGGAAAAAGTGTATGGCGATCTGAACGCCTATCACCTGCGCGCCTGGGGAGACACCCGCGGCGACCACGAGCTGCTGGCGGCGGCGCAGGATCCGCACTGGCGGCACTTCCACCACCCGCGCAAGCGTCGGAATTCACCGATTAAGGGTTAGGTGCGGACTGGCGCCCTCACCCCGGCCCTCTCCCACAGGGAGAGGGAGAAAAGCGGTACATCAGGCCTCACGTTTCCCCGGGAACATCACGCTCGCTATAATCCCCAGCGCCAGCACGCCAAGCACCACAAACAGACTGGCCGTGGCGCCAATGCTGTAACCGTGATGCCAGAAGTGGTCGGTGGCATTTAACCCCAGCTTGAACGCCACGAAGAACAGCAGCAGCACCACGGCTTTCTCGAGGTGCACCAGATACTGCTTCAGCGCTTCCAGCACGAAGTAAAGCGTACGCAGGCCGAGAATCGCGAACATCATGGCGCTGTAGATAATCAGCGGCTCGCGGCTCACGGCAATAATGGCCGGCACGGAGTCAAACGCGAACATGACGTCAGAGAGCTCGACGACGGCTACGCAAAGCAGCAGCGGCGTCGCATAGCGCTTCGCCTTCTTCACGCGTCCGACCATCACGTCCTGGTTTTCCGGCTTTTCAAGCTCCGCATCCACCTCTTTCTGCGTCAGAATAAAGGCGTTGCTGCTGATTTTCGGCCAGACCGGATAGAAGCGCTTCACCAGGCGATAGGCGAGATGACCCGAGTAATCTTCCACTTCGTCGCTCTCTTCATTGCGCCTGAGCATCATCACCGCCGTCCAGCCGACGACCAGCGCGAAGATCACCTCAACGTACGGCCCCAGGCTTAACAGGCTGGTGCCGATAGCCACAAAGATGCCACGGAAGACAATCGCCCCCAGCACGCCCCAGTAGAGCACGCGGTGACGGTACTTATCCGGCACGCCGAACCAGGCGAAGATCGCCATCATCACGAACAGGTTATCGACGGAGAGCACCTCTTCCAGCGCATAGCCGGTGAGGAACAGGCTCGCCATCTCGGCGCCGTGGTGAACATACAGGAATCCGGCGAAGGCCATCGCCATCATGACCCAGAAAATGGACCACATCGCCGCGCTTTTCAGCGAGACGGGTTTATCGTGACGGTGCATAAAGAGGTCGATAAACATCGCCCCAACGGCCATCACCACAAAGACAACAACGGTTTCCGTCGGGAAACCGAGATGAGCAGCAGACATACAAAACCCTTTTGGCAGACAAAACACAACACCATGCAAACTGGCGTAAACCAGGAACAGAAAAGGGCGGGCCGTTAATCAGCCTCTTCGCCCTCAAATTCGCGGCCTTCAGGCCGCGCAAGGAGGAGTACTTTACCTTACCAGGCGGGGATCGCGCATCTGCCGTTTAGGCGCTCATGCCGCGCAAACGCTGTAGCACCGCCACCAGAACCGCCACGGACCAGCCCACCATCAACGCGCCCACCAGCCCTTCCACACCGCCGATGAGCCGCCAGTGCTGGGGTAACGTGACGTCGCCGTATCCCACGGTGGCGTAGCTGACCAGTGAAAAATAGAAGCTGGTGTTCCAGTCATTAAACGCGTCGATGACAAAATAAAACGCAGCAAACAGTCCGGCCTCAAGAAGGTGGGCGAAGATCATGGAGATGACGATACCGACGTTGCGTAACACGATGCGTACCGCAGAATCGACTTCTAATTTGATGAATTTTAAAACGCCAAACATCCACAGCGAATGGATCACCACGGTTAGGGTAAGCAAAATAATAATACTGAGTAGCTGCATGATGCGTGCTCGACCAAAAGGAATATGGCCCCGCTAACGCGGCGGGGCACCCGGTCGAAGCTTAGTTGAACGGCGAGGAAAAGTTGGTGCAATAATTGCGTTGCGTGATTATTTCCATTACAGAACCTCCTCTTTGCCACTGGTTCGGCTGCTGTGAACGATATATCTGAAGCGCACTATCTGTGAGTCACCTCTTATTTACATCATTTAAACCTTCCATTAACTGGATAAAAATAACGCGCCGTCGCTATAGTGGTTTTGTTTAATAAAACTTAGTTGTACCTAATAAAACAAAGAACAAACCCTGCGAGGACACAATGACAGAACATTTACGTAACGGCGCGACCGCCACCGAGGACATAGAAAGAGAGACGATGCGGAAGGTGATCTGGCGTATTCTCCCGTTTCTGATTGTCAGTTACCTGGTCTCCATTATCGATCGCGGGAATATCGGCATGGCTTCGCTGCAGATGAATGAGGACCTTGGCCTCAGTAAAGCCGCGTTTGGCTTCGCCAGCAGCCTTTACTTCGTGGCCTATTTTTTGTTTGAGGTACCCAGCAACCTGGCCATGCAGAAAGTCGGCGCCCGGCTGTGGATCCCGCGCATTATGATCAGCTGGGGCATCGTCTCCATGTGTATGGCCCTGGTGCAGAACACCACGTCGCTCTATATCGTCCGTTTTCTTCTCGGTGCTGCAGAGGCGGGCTTCTTCCCGGGCGTCGTGCTGTATCTGACCTGGTGGATCCCGTCCCGCTACCGCGCACGCATTATTGCGTCCTTTATGGTCGCCATCCCGCTCGCTAACTTCATCGGCTCCCCGCTTTCCGGGTTGATACTGTCACTGGATGGCTGGCTGGGCCTTCGCGGCTGGCATCTGCTGTTCATCATTGAAGGCTTGCCGGCGGTGCTGCTGGGTATTGCAGCCTGGTTTATTCTCCGGGATCGCCCTCATCAGGCGAAATGGCTCAGTGATGAACAGAAAAAGTGGCTGGAAACCACGCTTGAGACCGAGCGTAGCCAGCAAAAGAACATTGGACACCAGACGACGTGGCAGTTGCTAAAGCATCGCCAAATCTGGCTGATGGCGCTGATTTACGCGGGTGCATCTTCCGCGGGCACCACCATCAGCGTCTGGTCTCCTCAACTGCTGAAATCCTTCCATCTCGATAACCTGGAGACAGGTCTGTTTAACGCCATTCCTTACGGTCTGGCATCGGTTCTGATGATTGTATGGGGACGGAATTCCGATCGTACCAACGAACGCCGCTGGCATACCGCACTCACGCTGTTCATGATTGCCGCCGGCGTGTTCGCCGCCTTTGTAAGCGTCTCGCTGTCTGCCACGATCGTTATCCTCAGCATTATGCTGATAGGCGCTTATTCAATGAAAGGGCCTTTCTGGGCGCTGGCGTCCGGTTGGATGAGCAGTACCTCAGCAGCGGCGGGACTGGCCGCGATTGGCGCCATCGCAAACCTGATAGGCGGGGCGGTGATGGTAAACGCGTACGGCATTATCAATGAGCGAACGGGCAGCTACACGCTGGCTATGCTTCCGCTGGCCGCGCTGTGCGTGGCTGGGGGCATCGCGGTGCTCATTATGGGCCGGCAGGCCCGCCGCGCTCAGCTACACGAAAAACAGGTCACGCATTAACGATGACAGAAGCGGGACATTTGTCCCGCTTCGGCGTTTAAAGATTTTCTTCCGCCGCGTCGCTCGTTTCACCAAAGAACTGCTGACAGAAGGGCTTACTGGCGCCCATTTTCTGCGACAGACGGCTTGCGGCCGCCTTCATCAACTGCCCTATCTCCTTCTCACGACGATCTTCCGTCAGCCGCGAGATGGGGCCGGTCAGGGCTAACGCCGCAACCAGCTTGTCGTGAACGCCGAAGACAGGCATCGCAAACGCAGCGGTGTGGGGATCGCGTGCGCCTGACGTGTAGAATGGGAGTTCAGCCTCTTCCTCCGGCAGGCTTTCATTGAGCCCCCAATGACGCAATACCTTACTGATGGCCGAATTATCGAGCGGGAACTGGCTGCCGGGAAGATTGCTGTGTCGCAGGCCATGCGACGCTTCAGCGCGAAACAGGCAAAGCCGCTGCCCTCCCTCCAGCACATACCAGCTGGCACTCTCCTGAGACGCCAGGGATAAGGCCTGAAGCTCTGGCTGAACCACCCGGGAAAGATGGAAAGATTGTTCATACAGCTTGCCGAGGTAAAGCAGACGTGGGCCCAGCGCATAATTGCCGTCTTCATGCCTGACGACGTAATTCATCCGTTCAAGAGAATTCATCAAGCGGTAAACCGTGGTTTTGTGATAACCCGACAGCTGTGCCAGCGCGGTCAGCGTCAGGCTCTCATCCCCAGGACGGAAGCAATCCAGTAAAGCCAGCGCTTTTTCAACCGCTACAACGCCTTCATTCCCCATCATTATCTCCTTGTTAGCCCGGCAGTGAGTGTACCTCAAATTTTGTGAGTCACTTCGTGTTTACATCACAAACGCCACCTCGGGTCTGGCTAAAAGGAAAGCAACACCGCTATAGTTGTTTTGTTCTGTACACCTGCATTGTACTCAGTAAAACAATATGGAGGCATTTATGTCCGTTACTGAAAAAAAACCGATTAATCGCCATTTCGAGCGCGTTTCTGCCGAGGACGTTCGTCGGGCTGCCGAGTATCAGGCGGCTATTCTGGCCGACGTGGCCGGTCGCCGCGGTACGCTTCATGGCCGCATCAAACCGCTGGCCCCACACATGTCCGTAGCGGGTCCGGCCATCACCGTTGAAGTCCGTCCGGGTGATAATCTGGCGATTCATGCCGCGATGGCGGTGGCGCAGCCCGGCGATGTCCTGATCGTCGATGGCAAAGGCGACCTGAGCTGCGCGCTGCTTGGGGAAATCATGGCCACTCAGGCTCAGGCGAGCGGCATTGCGGGCATTATTATTGATGGCGCTGTACGTGACGCCGATACCCTGAGCAAAGGTCACTACCCCGTCTTTTCTGCCGGTCTGAACCCCTGCGGCCCGACAAAGTTAATTTCTGGCCGGGTTAATCATCCCATTTCAGTCGCCGGGGCGACGGTTCAGGCCGGGGATCTGGTTGTCGCGGATATCGACGGCGTGGTCGTTATCCCGCGAGATGAGGTTCAGGAGGTTATCGCTCTGGCAAAAGAAAAGCTGGAGATGGAGACCCGGCGTCTTGCTGCCATCCGTGAAGGCGATTTACGTCCACGCTGGCTTGATGACGCGCTTCGTAAGGCAGGTATGTTGAACGACGGGGAGACGCTGTAATGGGCGGCAAAGACGTAGTTCTGGTTACCGGAAGCGACCTGGCGGAGCAGGCCATGGTCATGTTACAGGGCTTTGAGGTAGTGTTTGCGGGCCGCCAGCCCACAGAAGATGACCTGATCGCGCTGTGTAAACGACACAATCCTGTGGCGATCCTTGTACGTTACGGCAGGATCACCGCGAAGGTCATGGATGCCGCCCCGGCTCTGCAGGTTATTTCCAAGCACGGAAGCGGGATCGATGTGATAGACCAGACGGCAGCGGCCGAGCGCAACATCGCCGTCCGGGCTGCGCCAGGCGCAAACGCGGCGGCAGTGGCTGAACATACCTGGGCGCTGATCCTCGCCTCCGCAAAGTCAGTGGTGCCTCTGGACAAGCGGCTGCGAGACGGGCACTGGGATAAGGCGACGCATAAATCCATTGAACTGGAGGGCTTAACGCTAGGGCTAATTGGGTTGGGTGCTATCGGCTCGCGCGTGGCGACTATTGGCCACGCTTTCGGCATGAAGGTGCTGGCTTACGATCCCTATGCTAAGACCATGCCTGCCCTGTGCGAACGCGCAGAAACGCTGAACGGACTTCTTTCCCGTTCCGATGTCATCTCTTTGCACTGTCCGCTGACAGATGAGAATCGGGGGATGATCAATAGCCAGACGCTCGCACACTGCAAGCGGAACGCGATTCTGGTCAATACGGCACGCGGTGGACTGATCCACGATGAGTCGTTACTGGCGGCGCTCAGGGATGGCACGCTGCACAGCGCCGCGCTGGACAGCTTTACCCGCGAGCCGATGACCGCGCCGCACCTGTGGCAGTCCGTAGAAAACGTGGTTATTTCACCGCATATTGGCGGCGTTACCGCAGCGTCATATATCAAGATGGGGACCGTGGCCGCGAGCAATATTCTTGCTGTGACGGACGTAACCACCGTCAGCCCATAAAGCCAACCGCGACGAGTGGCTGTGCTCTTATGTCACTTGTCTTCTGCCAGCGCCTGAGCACACGCCCAGGCACTTGCCCATGCCCACTGGAAGTTGTACCCGCCGAGCCAGCCGGTCACATCCATCACTTCGCCAATAAAATAGAGCCCCGGCACGTTGCGCGCTTCCATGGTGCGGGACGAGAGCTCATTCGTGTCAACGCCACCCAGCGTCACTTCCGCCGTGCGGTAGCCTTCGGTGCCGTTTGGCTGCACGCGCCAGTTTGTCAGGGTTTCCACCAGCATCTCCTGCTCGCGGCTGTTAAGCTGCTTGAGCGACACGTCCGGGATCTGCCCCAGCGCCTGCAAACATTCCACCAGACGTTTTGGCAGCTGCATTGCCAGGGTGTTTTTCAGGCTTTGATTTGGGTGCGCGGTACGCTGCTCGTTAAGGAACGCGTCGAGATCGCAGTCCGGGAGCAGATTCACCGTGACAAACTCCCCCGGCTGCCAGTAGCTGGAGATTTGCAGTACCGCCGGACCGGAGAGGCCGCGATGGGTAAAGAGCAGATTTTCGCGGAACACCGTGCCGTCTTCGGCGGTAATGACCGAAGGAACAGACACGCCAGACAGCGTCTGAAGCTGTTCAAGAAGGGGTTTATGCAGCGTAAACGGCACCAGCCCGGCGCGAGTGGGCAAGACTTTAAGGCCAAACTGTTCGGCAATCTTATAGCCGAACGGGGAGGCGCCCAGCCCCGGCATCGACAGGCCGCCGCTGGCGATCACCAGGCTATCCGCACTGACGGTTTCACCGTTCAGCTGCAGCGTATAGCCCTGGTCGTCGCGGGCGACTTCCAGCACTTCCGTGCGCAGGCGCATGACGACGCCACCCTTCTCGCACTCGGCCACCAGCATATCGACAATCTGCTGCGCGGAGTCGTCGCAGAACAGCTGCCCCAGCGTCTTTTCATGCCACGCGATGCCGTGCTTACCCACCAGGCCGATAAAATCCCATTGGGTGTAGCGCGCCAGCGCAGATTTACAAAAATGACGGTTTTGGCTCAAATAGGCCGCGGGTTCAACATACAGATTAGTAAAGTTGCAGCGCCCGCCGCCGGACATCAGGATCTTACGGCCGGGCTTTTTACCGTTATCCAGCAGCAGCACGCGACGACCCGCCTGTCCGGCCATTGCCGCACAAAACATACCCGCCGCACCGGCGCCAATTACCACGGCATCAAACCTTTCCACGTCAAAACCCTCTTTGTTAACTGCCGCGGATTGTAAAGTTTCCTCTGTGGTCACACCAGCGTAAAAAGATATTACAAAGGCATTCCATTGAAATTTAAAGAATATCCTTTCTGGTGCTTTTCGCAAATCAGGTGGTATGTCAAAAAAAGTCTATATTTCACTTTGCCCGCCGCGCATTTGTCCTGGATAATGCGCCGCGTTCATGTCCTCAAAATGGCGTAACGTCCTATGCTACATTTGTTTGCCGGCCTGGATTTACATACCGGGCTTTTATTATTGCTTGCTCTGGTTTTTGTACTGTTTTACGAAGCGATCAACGGCTTCCACGACACTGCAAACGCAGTAGCGACGGTTATCTACACTCGCGCAATGCGATCGCAGCTTGCGGTTGTTATGGCGGCGGTATTTAACTTTTTTGGTGTTCTCCTGGGCGGGCTGAGCGTTGCGTATGCCATCGTGCATATGCTGCCAACGGATCTGCTGCTTAACGTTAGTTCTGGCCATGGCCTCGCTATGGTGTTCTCAATGCTGCTTGCTGCAATTATCTGGAACCTCGGTACCTGGTATTTTGGCCTGCCTGCATCCAGTTCTCACACCCTCATCGGCGCGATTATCGGTATCGGGTTAACGAATGCCCTCATGACCGGTACCTCGGTTGTTGATGCATTAAATATCCCGAAAGTACTGGGGATCTTTGCCTCACTCATCGTCTCCCCTATCGTGGGTCTGGTGGTGGCTGGCGGGCTGATCTTCATCCTGCGTCGTTACTGGAGCAATACCAAAAAACGCTCCCGTATTCACCTGACGCCGGCAGAGCGTGAAAAGAAAGACGGCAAGAAAAAACCGCCATTCTGGACGCGTATTGCCCTGATCATTTCCGCTATCGGCGTGGCTTTCTCACACGGCGCGAACGATGGTCAGAAAGGCATTGGTCTGGTGATGCTGGTACTGATTGGCGTTGCACCGGCAGGATTCGTGGTCAACATGAATGCCTCCGGCTACGAAATCACCCGTACCCGCGATGCGGTCAACAACGTCGAAACCTACTTCCAGCAGCATCCTGAACTGCTGAAGAAGGCGACCGGCGTTGACCAGTTAATCCCTTCTCCGGAAGCCGGTGCCACGACTGCACCAGGCGAGTTCCACTGCCATCCGGCAAACGCGATTAACGCGCTGGAACGTGCGAAAGGCATGCTGGGCAATATCGAAAGTTATGACAAACTGACCGTTGAGCAGCGTGGTCAGCTGCGTCGCATTATGCTGTGCATCTCTGATGTGACGGATAAAGTGGCGAAGCTGCCTGACGTGAATGCTGACGACCAGCGTCTCCTGAAGAAACTGAAAGGCGATATGCTCAACACCATCGAGTACGCGCCAATCTGGATCATCATGGCCGTCGCGCTGGCGCTCGGTATCGGTACGATGATTGGCTGGCGCCGCGTGGCGACCACCATCGGCGAGAAGATCGGTAAGAAAGGCATGACCTATGCGCAGGGTATGTCCGCGCAGATGACGGCGGCAGTGTCTATCGGTCTGGCGAGCTACACCGGTATGCCGGTATCCACCACCCACGTACTCTCCTCGTCCGTGGCAGGTACCATGATTGTTGACGGTGGCGGTCTGCAGCGCAAAACCGTGACCAACATTCTGATGGCCTGGGTGTTCACCCTTCCGGCATCCATCCTGCTGTCTGGCGGTTTGTACTGGATTTCGCTGAAGCTGATCTAATCGGTTGAAGACGACAAAAAAGCGGGTCAGAAACTGACCCGCTTTTTTTATGCTCAGTGCCAAATCATCAATGCAATCATACTGACCACGACCAGCCCGCACAGGGCGCTGGTCAAAATGAACTGACGACGCAGGCGCTCGCAGCGACGAATAAACTCTTCATCGTGATGATCGCGGTAGCGCTGGTAGTAGATGTATCCCACCAGACGCATCTGCTTGCTGGGCTGTCCATGCGAGGTGAAGAACCCTCCACCGTCCACATACTGATAAAGCAACGGATCGCAACCACGAAGTACCACTAACAGCGCACGTAACGATGAGAAGTAGCGCGCCATATTCACTATGCAAACCACGCATAACGCCCAAAACAATGCGACGGTGCTAATCATACATCCTCCCCGGCGTCCGCCCACGAAGCAAGGCTCCTGAGCTACCGCACCCCAATGCCCTGACAGACAGTTCAGTGAAAGAATGACCAAAAGTCGATCCGGTTCGCGTTTTAATATCCGAACGGCTCATTTAATAGTGTAGGAGATCCGTTAATTTTTTTGCCACAAGGTTAATCGTTATCAACACCAAAGCTTGAAAAATATGTTTAACTGGGCCGTAATGAAAGTATCAGACGACGGCATTCTCACTTAGTCATCGATAACTTAAGGAAGGAGTAACACTATGGCTTACAAACACATTCTCATCGCGGTTGACCTCTCCCCTGAGAGCAAAGTGCTGGTTGATAAAGCGGTATCCATGGCACGTCCCTACAACGCGAAAGTTTCGCTGATTCACGTTGACGTGAATTACTCCGACCTCTACACCGGTCTGATCGACGTGAATCTTGGCGATATGCAGAAACGCATTTCCGAAGAGACTCACCACGCTCTGAGCGAACTCTCCACCAACGCGGGCTATCCAATTACCGAAACCCTGAGCGGCAGCGGCGACCTGGGCCAGGTGCTGGTTGATGCGATCAAGAAATACGATATGGACCTGGTGGTTTGCGGTCACCATCAGGACTTCTGGAGCAAGCTGATGTCTTCAGCGCGCCAGCTGATTAACACCGTTCACGTGGATATGCTGATTGTTCCACTGCGTGACGAAGAAGACGAGTAAGTGCATTAAGCTCCCCTCACCCTAACCCTCTCCCAAAGGGAGAGGGGATAGATCGAGGACACAGGCCGGGTAAGGCGAAGCCGCCACCCGGCTTTTTTATTCCGGCGTACCCGGATAAATATCAAACCGGTGCCCTTTCGTGGTCACCGCGTTAGTGGTCGCAACGTCCGCCAGCGGCGGTGCATAGTCCGGGCGCTTTACCACCACCCGCTTCGTGGCAAGCTGACGAGCCGGCTCCAGCAGGCCATCGGCATCCAAATCCGGCCCCACCAGCGACTGAAACACCCGCATCTCTTTCTTCACCAGCGCGCTTTTCTGCTTATGCGGGAACATAGGGTCGAGATAGACCACCTGCGGGCGCGGGGTGATATCCGTCAATGCCGTCAGGCTGGAGGCGTGGATCAGCTGTAGTCGTTCCTGCAGCCACGGGCCGACTTCCGGGTCCGCGTAGCCTCGCGCCAGCCCATCGTCGAGCAGCGCAGCGACCACCGGATTACGCTCCAGCATCCGCACGCGACAGCCGACTGACGCCAGCACAAACGCATCGCGCCCCAGCCCCGCCGTGGCATCGACCACGTCCGGGAGGTAGCTCCCTTTGATGCCGACCGCTTTGGCCACCGCTTCGCCGCGACCGCCGCCGAACTTGCGCCGGTGCGCCATCGCGCCGCCGACAAAGTCGACGAAAATCCCGCCGAGCTTCGGTTCGTCGCGCTTGCGTAATTCGAGATGCTCCGGCGTCATCACCAGCGCCATCAGGTTTTCTTCATCGTGCTCCAGCCCCCAGCGGGCCGCCAGAACAGATAAGGCGCCGTCTCCGGCGCCTGTTTCATCTACTAAGCAGATCTTCACGTAACAATCAGCCTTTGATCCCGTAATGCTCAAGCATCGCATCCAGCTGCGGCTCGCGTCCGCGGAAGCGTTTGAACAGCACCATTGGCTCTTCAGACCCGCCGCGGGTCAGGATGTTATCGAGGAACGACTGGCCGGTTTCGCGGTTGAAGATCCCCTCTTCTTCGAAGCGAGAGAAGGCATCTGCCGCCAGCACGTCGGCCCACAGGTAGCTGTAGTAGCCCGCCGCGTAGCCACCTGCGAAGATGTGGCTGAAGGCATGCGGGAAGCGGCCCCAGGTTGGTCCAGGAATAACGGCAACCTGCTTTTTAATCTCGGCCAGGGTCTCAAGGATTTTCGCGCCCTGCTCCGGGCTAAACTCGGCGTGCAGGCGGAAATCGAACAGGCCGAACTCCAGCTGGCGCAGGATGAACATCGCCGCCTGGTAGTTTTTCGCCGCCAGCATTTTATCCAGCAGCTCTTTCGGCAGCGGCTCGCCGGTCTCATAGTGACCGGAGATAAACGCCAGCGCGTCCGGCTCCCAGCACCAGTTTTCCATAAACTGGCTTGGCAGCTCGACCGCATCCCACGGCACGCCGCTGATACCGGCCACGCCTGCGGTTTCGATGCGGGTCAGCATGTGGTGCAGACCGTGACCGAACTCGTGGAACAGGGTAATCACTTCGTCATGGGTGAACAGCGCCGGTTTGCCGTTCACCGGACGGTTAAAGTTACAGGTCAGGTAGGCGACCGGCTTCTGCAGAGAACCGTCGGCTTTACGCATCTGGCCCACGCAGTCGTCCATCCACGCCCCGCCGCGCTTGTTCTCACGCGCGTAGAGATCGAGGTAGAAGCTGCCGCGCAGCTCGTTTTTCTCGTCATACAGCTCGAAGAAGCGCACGTCCGGATGCCAGACGTCGATATCGGTACGCTCTTTGGCGGTGATGCCATAGATGCGTTTTACCACTTCGAACAGGCCGTTAACGGCTTTGTTTTCCGGGAAGTACGGGCGCAGCTGCTCGTCGCTGATGCTATAGAGGTGCTGCTTCTGTTTTTCGCTGTAGTACGCGATATCCCACGGCTGCAGCTCGTCCACGCCGAACTCCGCTTTCGCGAAGGCGCGCAGCTGGGCCAGCTCTTTCTCACCCTGAGGACGGGCGCGTTTCGCCAGATCGGTCAGGAAGTCGAGCACCTGCTGCGGGTTCTCCGCCATTTTGGTGGCGAGGGATTTATCGGCGTAATTTTCGAAGCCCAGCAGCTGGGCCAGCTCGTGTCGCAGGGCGAGGATCTCCGCCATTACCGGGCTGTTGTCCCACTTACCGGCATTCGGCCCCTGATCGGAGGCGCGGGTGCTGTACGCACGGTACATCTCTTCGCGCAGGGCCTGGTTGTCGCAGTAGGTCATCACCGGCAGATAGCTCGGGATATCCAGCGTTAACAGGAAACCGTCCTGCTCTTTCGCTTCGGCCTGGGCTTTTGCCGCCGCCAGCGCGCTTTCCGGCATACCGGCCAGCTCAGCTTCGTCGGTAATCAGCTTCGTCCAGCCCATGGTGGCGTCGAGCACGTTGTTGCTGTACTGGTTGCCCAGCTCGGACAGACGCGCGGCGATTTCGCCGTAGCGGGTCTGCTTCTCTTTTGGCAGGCCAATCCCGGACAGCTCAAAATCACGCAGGGCGTTATCGACCGATTTTTTCTGCGCCGTGTTCAGTTCGGCATAGTGGTCGCCGTCGCGCAGGTCGCGGTAGGCTTTGTACAGCCCTTCGTGCTGGCCAACCCAGGTGCTGTACTCAGAGAGCAGCGGCAGCGTCTGTTCGTAGGCTTCGCGCAGTTCCGGGCTGTTTTTTACCGAGTTCAGGTGGCTCACCGGGGAGAAGATACGCCCCAGCACGTCGTCCACTTCGGCCAGCGGCTGACACAGATTTTCCCAGGTGTACGGCGCGCCCTGCGCTACCACGCTTTCTACCGCCGCGCGGCAGTTGTCCAGCGATTGCGTAACGGCTGGAACCACATGCTCAGGGAGGATTTTAGAAAACGGCGGCAACGAAAAAGGCGTCAGTAATGGATTGGTCATAAACGCTGTCCTGTTGAAAAAGGTGAATGAAGCGCGCATCCGGCGCTGTGCATATGAGATCTAGAATGGGGTTAAGTGTAGAGGATTTCAATGCCGGACGTTGCGCTTTCGCGGCGGTGGAAACTTTTCTGTATACTGTGGCGATACGCTCTATTTTTGCCCGATGGCGCTACGCTAATCGGGCCTACGTTTACTACCTGGAACACATTCATCCATGCTCAGTTATCGCCACAGCTTCCACGCAGGCAACCACGCCGACGTCCTTAAACACACCGTTCAGAGCCTGATCATCGAATCGCTCAAAGAGAAAGAGAAGCCGTTTCTCTATCTGGACACGCACGCGGGCGCGGGCCGTTATCAGCTGAGCGGCGAGCATGCCGAGCGTACCGGTGAATATCTGGAAGGGATTGCCCGCATCTGGCAGCAGGACGACCTGCCTGCCGAGCTGGAGCCTTACATCGGTGTGGTGAATCACTTCAACCGCAACGGCCAGCTGCGCTACTACCCTGGCTCGCCGCTGATTGCACGTCAGCTGCTGCGCGAGCAGGACAGCCTCCAGCTGACCGAGCTGCATCCGAGCGACTTCCCGCTGCTGCGTTCTGAATTCCAGAAAGACAGCCGCGCCCGCGTGGAAAAATCCGACGGTTACCAGCAGCTGAAGGCCAAACTGCCGCCGGTTTCCCGTCGCGGCCTGGTGCTGATCGACCCGCCGTACGAAATCAAAACCGACTATCAGGCGGTGGTGACCGGTATCCACGAAGGCTACAAACGCTTTGCTACCGGCACCTATGCCCTGTGGTACCCGGTGGTGCTGCGCGCGCAAATCAAACGCATGATCAAAGACCTGGAAGTGACCGGCATCCGCAAGATCCTGCAGATCGAGCTGGCGGTACGCCCTGACAGCGATCAGCGCGGCATGACCGCCTCCGGGATGATTGTGATCAACCCGCCGTGGAAGCTCGAAGCGCAGATGAACAACGTGCTGCCGTGGCTGCATAAAACGCTGGTGCCAGCGGGTACAGGCCACGCCACCGTCAGTTGGATCGTGCCGGAGTAATCGCAGCCATCGGTGGAAACTATTGATTTCAGGTATACAATCGCGGCAATTCACGATTAAGGACAAAAGCAATGACTAAGCATTATGACTACATCGCAATCGGCGGCGGCAGCGGCGGCATCGCCTCCATCAACCGTGCGGCCATGTACGGCCAGAAGTGCGCGCTGATTGAAGCCAAAGCGCTGGGCGGCACCTGCGTGAACGTGGGTTGTGTACCGAAGAAAGTGATGTGGCATGCGGCGCAAATCCGTGAAGCTATCCATATGTATGGCCCGGACTACGGCTTTGACACCACCATCAACCGCTTCGACTGGGACAAACTGATCGCCAGCCGTACCGCCTACATCGACCGCATTCACACCTCGTACGACAACGTGCTGGGTAAAAATAACGTTGACGTGATCCACGGCTTCGCCCGCTTTGTGGACGCGAAAACGATCGAAGTGAACGGCGAGACGATCACCGCCGATCGCATCCTGATCGCCACCGGCGGTCGTCCGAGCCACCCGAACATCCCGGGCGTAGAATACGGCATTGATTCCGACGGTTTCTTCGAGCTGCCTGCCCTGCCTAAGCGCGTTGCCGTTGTTGGCGCGGGTTACATTGCGGTGGAACTGGCCGGCGTGATTAACGGCCTGGGCGCAGAAGCGCACCTGTTCGTACGTAAACACGCGCCGCTGCGCAGCTTTGACCCGCTGATTGTCGATACGCTGGTTGAAGTAATGAACACCGAAGGCCCGACCCTGCACACCAACGCCGTGCCAAAAGCGGTGGTGAAAAACGCGGACGGCAGCCTGACGCTTGAGCTGGAAGATGGCCGCAGCCAGACCGTCGATTGCCTGATCTGGGCGATTGGCCGTGAGCCGGCGAACGATAACTTCAACCTGGGCGTGACCGGCGTGAAAACCGATGAAAAAGGCTATATTGTCGTCGATAAATTCCAGAACACCAGCGTTCCGGGCATTTATGCGGTCGGCGACAACACCGGCGCGGTTGAGCTGACGCCGGTCGCCGTTGCGGCGGGTCGTCGTCTCTCCGAGCGCCTGTTCAACAACAAGCCGGACGAGCATCTGGACTACAGCAACATTCCGACCGTGGTCTTCAGCCACCCGCCAATCGGCACCGTCGGCTTAACCGAGCCGCAGGCGCGCGAGCAGTACGGCGACGACCAGGTGAAAGTGTATAAATCGGCATTTACCGCGATGTACACCGCCGTCACCTCTCACCGTCAGCCGTGCCGCATGAAGCTGGTCTGCGTAGGTCCGGAAGAGAAGATTGTCGGTATCCACGGCATCGGTTTCGGCATGGACGAGATCCTGCAGGGCTTCGCCGTGGC
Organism: Enterobacter sp. AG326; assembly: GCF_004362415.1. NCBI lineage: Bacteria > Pseudomonadati > Pseudomonadota > Gammaproteobacteria > Enterobacterales > Enterobacteriaceae > Enterobacter > Enterobacter sp. AG326. The sequence continues at coordinate 131,659 of NZ_SNXG01000008.1, forward strand.
GCTGAAGATGGGCGCAACCAAGAAAGACTTCGACAACACGGTGGCCATCCACCCAACGGCCGCGGAAGAGTTTGTGACCATGCGTTAATCCTGATGCCCCTCCCCGGAGGGGCATTTTTTTAACATTCATAAATCGTTGCAAAACGAATGCTCCGAAAATAGTGATCTACCGCACATATCCCTCCCCATCTACCGAAGCGAATGACTACGCTTATAGGACGCCCGGATAAACCTGTCTTTTGAACACACAACCGGAGGTCCCTATCACCATGTTCAACCAGAAACTACAGGCTACCGAGAACATCGAGTTCGAGATTGCAGAAGAGCTGCGCTACGAGACCGATCCCTGCGAGTTGAAACTGGATGAAATGATTGAGGCGGAGCCGGAACCCGAAATGATCGAGGGGCTACCCGCCTCCGATGCGTTGACGCCCGCAGACCGCTATCTTGAACTGTTCGAGCATGTGCAGTCGACGCGGCTGTTTGCGGACAGTAAAACCTTCCCCGACTGCGCGCCGAAGATGGATCCGCTGGATATCCTGATCCGCTACCGCAAGGTCAGACGCCATCGGGATTTCGACCTTCGCCAGTTTGTGGAGAACCACTTCTGGATGCCGGAAACGTACGGCACAGAATATGTCTCCGACCCGGGACTCTCCCTGAAAGAGCACATTGATAACCTGTGGCCGGTGCTGACGCGCGAGCCACAGGATCATATTCCCTGGTCTTCCCTGCTGGCCCTGCCGCAGGCCTATATAGTCCCCGGCGGGCGATTCAGCGAAACCTACTACTGGGATTCCTATTTCTCCATGCTGGGGCTGGCGGAGAGTGGCCGTAACGATCTGCTGAAGTGTATGGCGGACAACTTCGCCTGGCTGATTGAACGCTACGGGCATATCCCCAACGGCAACCGCACCTATTATCTCAGCCGCTCGCAGCCGCCGGTCTTTGCCCTGATGGTGGAGCTGTTCGAGGAGGACGGCGTGCGCGGTGCGAAACGCTATCTGGATCACCTCAAAATGGAGTACGCCTTCTGGATGGACGGTGCGGAGTCGCTGCTGCTTAACCAGGCTTACCGCAGCGCCGTACGCATGCCGGACGGTTCACTGCTCAACCGCTACTGGGACGACCGTGATACCCCGCGCGACGAATCGTGGATTGAGGACGTGGAAACTGCCCGCCACTCGGGTCGTCCGCCCAATGAGGTTTACCGCGATCTGCGCGCGGGGGCGGCGTCCGGCTGGGATTATTCGTCCCGCTGGCTGCGCGATCCGACGCGGCTCGCCAGCATCCGCACAACGCAGTTTATCCCCATCGATCTGAACGCCTTCCTGTTCAAGCTGGAAAGCGCTATCGCCAATATCTCGGCGTCGAAAGGGGATAAAGAGACGGCAGAGGCGTTCCGCCAGAAAGCCAACGATCGCCGCGCGGCGGTGAACCGCTATCTGTGGGATGAGGAGAGCGGCTGCTACCGCGATTACGACTGGCGACGCGAAGAGCTGGCGCTGTTTTCTGCCGCCAGCATTGTGCCGCTGTATGTTGGAATGGCGACGCACGAGCAGGCAGAACGTTTGTCTGATGCGGTCAAATCGCGGCTGCTGACCCCGGGCGGAATTCTGGCGACCGAGTACGAAACCAGCGAACAGTGGGATAAACCCAACGGCTGGGCGCCGCTGCAGTGGATGGCGATTCAGGGGTTCAAGCAGTACGGCAACGACTCGCTGGGCGATGAGATCGCCTGGAGCTGGCTGCATACGGTGAACCATTTTTATAAGACGCATCACAAGCTAATTGAGAAGTATCACATCGCCAGCAGCACGCCGCGCGAAGGTGGCGGGGGTGAGTATCCGCTGCAGGACGGTTTTGGCTGGACGAACGGCGTGGTGCGGCGGCTGATTGGGTTGTATGGGGAGCCTTAAGCGGGGTGCGGTCTGGTGCCCTCACCCCGGCCCTCTCCCACAGGGAGAGGGAGAAGAGATCAGCGAATCACCTCATAAATGGCAGTCTGAATGGACTGCCATTTTTTCGTGGTGGCATCCGGCTGCGACTGCGCACGGCGTGTGGCCATGTCGAGATCGTGCTGCTGGCGTTTCACCACGGCAGGCACGGTGCAGAACGCTTTGAGATACTCTTTACGAACCGAGGTCAGAGACTCGCCGTTCGACATGGCATGGCTGAGCGTGTTGATGAAGCGACGACACGGCTTCTCTTCCACCATGTTCTGCCGGTAGCGTAACATCAGCTCCAGCACATCGTCATAGCCTGCCGACATCGCCTCTTCGGTCCAGGAGAGCTTCCAGTCCATGCCGCCCTGCAAAAATAGCAGGGTCACACGGGTATCGTTGCGGTTGATGGCCGAGCGGAAATTATTCTCGTCCCAGGTCACCCCCATCCGCGTGAGCGTTTCGCGCGAGGAAGGCGTCTCGCGCATTTCCTGCGGAGGAGCCGCTTCAGCCGCGCTGGCGGTTGCAGGCTGCGGTTTGCTGCTGGTCACCAGCCAGAAGCCTCCCGCCACGATGGCGATCACCATGACGCCAACCGCCCCCCATAGCGCACCGGAAATGAGCTGCTCGCGTTGTTCAGGGGTACGCGGCGCGCGCTGGGTCGGCTTTTCAATGGTGTCACGGACTTCAAACAGATCCCCACCGGTGACCCGATCCATTTTCTGCGCCTTTTCCCAGAAGGTATGCAATTCGCTGGCATCTACCGCCATGAATCCGGCCGGATTGACGCGCGTTCTCCCCTCTTCAAACGCGCGCTGAACGGGCCGCGCGATCTGCGCATAGTAGTTATCCAGCAGCTGGATTTGCGCCGAGCTTAGCGTTTTCTGAACGGTGATGCTGTTGCGGATTTGCCGAATATCATCGAGGAAGGTTTGCAGCGTTTTGCGCGGTTCAACCAGCAGCGTCAGCATGGACGGGTCGCTGAACAGCGAAGCGTAATAGCGGCTGAACTCTTTTTTATCCACCAGCATCTGCGCCAGTTCACTGAACATCATGCCGCTGAGGACATCATTGATCTCGCCAAGCTTCAGCCAGCGCCGCACGCGGTCAGCGTTAAACAGGGTCTTAAGATGGTTGTTCAGCCGCACCTGATCGGGCCAGGCCTGCTGGATGAGCCCTTTAATCATCAGCTCAATCGCGCGTACCTGCTTGTGCGCCTGCTGCTGCTGGAGTTCGCTTCCCGGTGCCAGGTCAGTGCTGTAGGTCAACAGCGGCTGCTGCAGGCGAAGATGTTCCAGCGCGGTCACAAACCGCATCGCCGCAATAAGCTGGTTTTCACTCACATCCTGTCCGCTTTCATACTGCGGAACGCGCTGCTGCAGCAGGCGCAGCTGGAGCGTAAATTCCGACATCTCGGCATCATTGAGGTTGAGTTTTTTCGCAACGGCTCCCCAGCCGCCCAGAGCTAATCGCGCGCTGTCGAGTTGTTCCAGGAACCAGCGTGGATCTTTTCCCTCAGAAGCATGTACATTCAGAAGGAGTAAAATTTCCACCGACGCATGGCGAATGACCGCCAGACAGTGTTCAAACTGTTCGCGGATATGGTGTGATGTGCTGAGAGTCATTGTTTTCCTTAAGCGACAACGAAGACATCCGGAATGGGCACGAGACGCCCTTTTTTCTTTTTATTTATACGCGGTTAACCATACCTGACTTTCTGTTGAAATAAAGTGACAACCCTAAAATGATTTAAAATGTTTCAGGAGAAACTGAATGCCGGTTTTAATTACCTCTCGCCTGACCTGTTCGCCCCTGCAGGAACAAGACTGGCCCTTTTTTCTGGCGCTCCAGCAGCACCCCGACGTCATGCGCTTTGTGGCGGAAGACCGCCCCGTCGCGGCGATCCGCGACGCGTTTGATTCGCGCCTGACGCCCTGGTCACCGGGCAGCGCGCACTGGCTTTGTCTCGTCGTACGTGACGCCGCCTCACATGCCCCGCTGGGCGTTACCGGGTATATTCATCGGGAGGAGGACTGCGCCGAAGTGGGCTTCCTTTTCGCACCCGAGGCGCAGGGGAAAGGTTACGGCTTTGAATCCCTGAAAGCACTTTGCGATTACGCTTTTCATCAGGGCGGTATACGGCGACTCACCGCCACCGTCACCGCGGGAAATGTCGCGTCAAGACGCCTGCTGGAAAAAGCCCGCTTTCGCCTGGAAGGTGAATTACGCGAGAGCTATTACCTTGCGGGGCGCTGGCAAAATGACTGGCTATTTGGTTTATTACAGCAGGAATACCTGAATAATAATTCCTGACCAACCGCTTTTTAGCAGATATTTCCCGGACGTCGTTTCCTCTTCAGTGTCGCTATTAAGAGGAAACGAATATCAAACGTCATTCGCTGGAAATATTTTCAGCGGCCATTGCGTTAATAAAAAAACATCCGGGTCTTTCTCTGGAGAAATATCGTGATGAAAATGGGTTATCGGCTATGGCTGCCTGCGTTCTTTATCACTGTCAGTATGCAGACACATCCATATTAAGGGTTTCCTTAAGAGGTTCCTTCCCCTTAAGCCCGCGCATCACAGGAACATACCGCCTGACACTTCAATACGTTGCGCATTCATCCAGCCCAGCTTATCGCTGAGCAGTGCCGCAATGGCATCGCCAATATCGTCCGGCAGCCCCACCCGTCCCAGCGCCGTCTGCGAGGCCAGCATCTGATTCAGCTCCGCGTTGTCGCGCACGCGTCCGCCGCCAAAGTCGGTTTCTATCGCACCCGGCGCAATGATATTGACGGAAATCCCGCGCGCGCCCAGCTCTTTCGCCTGATAACGCGTCAGCACTTCCATCGCTCCCTTCATGGCCGCATAGGTCCCTGAGCCCGGCTGGGTAAAACGGGCCAGCCCGCTGGAGACGTTGAGGATACGTCCCCCGTCGTTAAGCAGCGGCAGCAAGCGCTGGGTCAGGAAGAAAGGTCCTTTGAAATGAATGTTCAACGCTTCATCAAACTGGGCTTCCGTCGTGTCGGCATAGGGCGCATATAAACCCGTTCCGGCATTGTTCAATAAATAGTCAAAGGTTTCGCGCTGCCAGACGGTCTTAAGAGTTTCCTGAAGCTGTCGGGCAAAATGATCAAAACCCGTGATATCCCCGACGTTGAGCTGTAATGCCGCTGCGTTGACGCCTTTTTGCTGAATTTCATGCACAACATCCAGCGCTTCCTGCTGGCTACGGTTGTATGTCAGGACAATTCCCGTGCCGTCTGCCGCCAGCTTTAACGCAGCGTTTTTACCTAGACCACGGCTACCACCCGTCACTAATGCGATACGTTCACTCATCATAAACCTCGTTTTGGCTGTTAAGAAGATTGAGAAAGAGCTTATTAGGTGATAGAAAATCAATAAAGATGGGTTAAAACGCTTCACTGTTTCACCAGAAACAACAATGAGCTTCCTCTATGGATAAAATTCACGCAATGCAGTTGTTCGTCCGCGTCGCGGAACTGGAGAGTTTTTCCCGCGCGGCCGAAACATTAACCCTGCCGAAAGGCAGCGTCTCGCGGCAAATTCAGGCCCTGGAAAACCGGCTTGGGACCCAGCTATTGCACCGCACCACGCGCCGCGTCAGCCTGACGCAGGACGGCATGGTCTATTACGAACGGGCAAAAGATCTGCTGGCAAACCTTGATGAACTCGACGGTATGTTTCAGCACGATCCCTCCAGCATCAGCGGTCGGCTGCGCGTGGATATGCCCGTCGGCGTTGCTCGAAATTTAGTCATCCCCAAACTACCTGCTTTTCTGCAGCACTATCCGGGCATTGAACTGGAGCTCAGCAGCAGCGATCGCCTGGTGGATGTGATTCGCGAAGGGTTTGATTGCGTGGTGCGCGTCGGCACTTTGAAGGATTCAGGGCTGATTGCCCGTCCGCTGGGCAAGCTGTCGGTGATTAACTGCGCCAGCCCGGATTATCTGACGCGTTTTGGCTATCCGGAAACCCTGGACGATTTAGGCTCGCACGCCGTGATCCACTACGCTGCGATGCTGGGAACCCGCCCGCAGGGCTTTGAGTTTTATAACGGCAGTGCGACGCAGTGGATAAAAACGGGCGGGGTGTTAACCGTCAACAGCACGGAAACTTACCAGGCTGCCTGTCTCGCCGGGCTGGGCATTATTCAGGTTCCGCGGGTTGGGGTGCGCGATTTACTGCGCGCGAAGAAACTGATTGAGATCCTCCCGCAATACCGGGCCGAACCGATGCCCGTCTCCCTGATTTACCCTCACCGCCGCAACCTCTCCCGCCGGGTCCATCTGTTCATGGAGTGGCTTACCGAACTCACAAAAGCTTACGTGGACTAGCCGCAAGCTATAATTCAAAAACACATCCAGCTCAACGAAAAGGAAAATGCGCGTGACGCCGGAAAACAACCCGCAACGACCCACCCAACATTTAGAGTATGAGCCCGTCAAAAAGATGGAAACCGGGCCCGAAGAGGCCAAAACGCCAGGCACCGCCAGCAAAGCGCTGGGGACCGTCACCGGCATCGCCGCGAGAATTCAGCAGTTTCCCATGGTTGCGCATCTGATACGCGCGACCGAGCGCTTTAATGACCGCATGGGGAACCAGTTTGGGGCCGCCATCACCTATTTTTCCTTCCTGTCGATGATCCCGATCCTGATGGTGTCGTTTGCAGCGGCAGGTTTTGTGCTCGCGTCGCACCCGACGCTGCTGCAGGATATCTTCAGTAAGATCCTGAATAACGTCAGTGACCCGACTCTTGCCAGCACGCTCAAGAGCACCATCAATACCGCCGTGCAGCAGCGTACCACCGTCGGTATCGTCGGTTTGCTGATTGCACTTTACTCCGGCGTTAACTGGATGGGCAACCTGCGCGAGGCCATTCGCGCCCAGTCACGCGACGTCTGGGAGCGTAAGCCGCAGGACCAGGAGAAAATTTGGGTTAAGTATCTCCGCGATTTTGTTTCGCTGATTGGCCTGCTCGTCGCGCTGATCGTGACGCTTTCCATTACCTCCGTGGCGGGCTCGGCGCAGCAGATGATCATCTCCGCGCTCTATCTTGATTACATCGAATGGCTGAAGCCCGCCTGGCGCGGCATTGGGCTGGCCATTTCCATCTTCGCTAACTACCTGCTGTTCTTCTGGATCTTCTGGCGCTTGCCCCGCCATCGTCCGCGCAAGAAGGCGCTGATTCGCGGCACGTTGATTGCGGCGATCGGCTTTGAGGTGATCAAAATCGTGATGACCTACACGCTGCCATCGCTGGTGAAATCGCCTTCCGGCGCGGCGTTTGGCTCGGTGCTGGGACTGATGGCCTTCTTCTATTTCTTCGCCCGCCTGACGCTGTTCTGCGCGGCATGGATTGCCACCGCCGAGTACAAAGGCGACACGCGAATGCCCGGTAAAACGCACCGCTAGCCCCGCTCTCGGGCTGAAATTTCAGCCCGATTCATCATTTCAGCATATAAATCCAGTCCGTAACTTTTATTTAACTGAAAACCAGTTTAATTGACTGATATTTAAAATCTGTGAAGCATTTCATAGACGTGTTTTCGCTGGCCTGAAAATTATCCGCTTTTTGTTGCTTTTATCACCAGCGCGCGGCTTTGTTACAGATTGAAATGTCGCTTTTGCTGTGCGTAATATGGCCTTTCGTTCGACAAAAATAAGAAAATATTATGCAAGCAACAGCCACCACACTCGACTCAGGAACGGAAAACGTTCCGGTAAACTCGCGCAATAAAGTTGTCGTCGCCTCGCTGATTGGCACCGCCATTGAGTTCTTCGACTTTTATATTTATGCCACCGCCGCGGTCATCGTCTTCCCGCATATTTTCTTCCCGCAGGGCGATCCGACGGCGGCCACACTGCAGTCTCTGGCGACCTTTGCCATCGCGTTTGTTGCGCGTCCGATTGGCTCTGCGCTGTTTGGACACTTTGGCGATCGCATTGGCCGCAAAGTCACCCTGGTGGCCTCGCTGCTGACGATGGGCATCTCCACCGTAGCCATCGGTCTGCTGCCGACCTATGAAACCATCGGCATTCTGGCGCCGGTCCTGCTGGCGCTGGCGCGTTTCGGTCAGGGTCTGGGACTGGGCGGTGAATGGGGCGGCGCGGCGCTGCTGGCCACCGAGAACGCCCCGGCGCGCAAGCGCGCGCTGTACGGTTCATTCCCGCAGCTGGGCGCACCGATTGGCTTCTTCTTTGCCAACGGGACGTTCCTGCTGCTCTCCTGGCTGCTGACGGATGAACAGTTCATGAGCTGGGGCTGGCGTCTCCCGTTTATCTTCTCAGCCGTGCTGGTGCTGATTGGCCTGTATGTGCGCGTTTCGCTGCATGAAACCCCAGTTTTTGCGAAAGTGGCCGCGGCGAACAAGCAGGTGAAAGTGCCGCTGGGTACGCTGCTGACCAAACACGTCCGCGTGACCGTACTGGGCACGTTCATCATGCTGGCAACCTATACGCTGTTCTACATCATGACCGTCTACTCTATGACGTTCAGTACCGCCGCCGCGCCGGTTGGCCTGGGGCTGCCGCGTAACGAAGTGCTGTGGATGCTGATGATGGCAGTGATCGGGTTCGGGGTCATGGTACCGATTGCGGGTCTGCTGGCGGATAAGTTTGGTCGCCGCTCAAGCATGATTGTGATCACCACGCTGATCATTCTGTTTGCCCTGTTCGTCTTCCCGCCGCTGCTGGGTTCAGGTAGTCCGGCACTGGTGATGGCCTATCTGCTGATTGGCCTGAGCCTGATGGGGCTGACCTTCGGCCCGATGGGCGCGCTGCTGCCTGAGCTGTTCCCGACGGAAGTGCGTTATACCGGTGCGTCGTTCTCCTACAACGTTGCCTCTATTCTGGGCGCGTCCGTTGCGCCGTATATCGCCACCTGGCTGCAGGCGAACTATGGTCTGTTCTACGTGGGCGTCTATCTGGCGGCCATGGCAGCGCTGACGCTGATTGCGCTACTGCTGACGCACGAGACGAAGCATCAGGCTCTGTAATTCACTGCGGCCCGATGCCCTCTCCCCGCCCCTCTCCCACAGGGAGAGGGAGAAAGGGAGCTACTTCTTCATCTGCGACAAAATAGTACGGCACTGATTAGCCTCGCCCTCAGACGGCGAAATCAACGCCAGCAGGGCTGCGGCTGGGGTGACCAGCGTCGCCAGGGCCGCAGCTACCGCACCGCGCGCAATCAGCGGTCCGGGCTTCACGCCCGCCTGAGGGTTTTTGAAGGTTCCGCGCACGTAAAGCGGCGAGCGCAGGGTGATGATGCGGATCCCCTTACTTTCCGGGTCAATCGTCAAATCAAGCTGCTCCGAGGCCATGCTCGCGGTCCCGGTCACGTTAATCACCGCGTTTTCCGTGTCGAAGGCAAATATCTGCGGACGCGCCACGCCGTTAACCAGATCCAGATTGGCCGCCGCGCAGTTCACCCGCACCTCGTCATCACCGAAGATTTGCCCGATGACGTAGTTACCGACGTTCAGCCCCAGGATCTCCATCAGGTTGCGGCTCACCAGCCCGTCGTTCATCAGCAGCTTCAGGTTACCATTGCCGCTGCCCAGCAGCGCCGCCACCGAGTTCCCCACGCCGCGAATGTCGGCATCACCGTTCATTTCACCGAGAGTTTTCTGCATCAGTTCTACGTTCGGCATCAGCTCTTTCAGCTTCAATCGACGCGCCTGGATTTCCGCCCGTCCCTGCATCGGCTTCTTATCGCCTTCCAGGTGAATATTCGAGGAAATCGTCCCGCCCGCCATGCCGAACTTCAGCGGCTGCAGGCGCAGGTCGGCGTTTTTGAGGAGGATATGGGTCGAAAGATTGCTGATCGGCAGCGTACTGCCATGTTCAATTTTTCCGCCTTTGAAGCGCACATCCGCATCCATCACGTCCCATTTGTCGGTTTCGAAGCGATCGTATGGCAGCACTTTGCCGGCAGGCTGAACATCCTTTTTGATCTCTTTCGACTTGGTACCTTTACCCGAGTCCACGCCAATTAGCGGGCCCAGGTCGGCCAGACGCAGCTGACGGGACTCAACATCCCCTTCCAGTTTCGGGCGCGGTTTTCCGGTGGTGTAGGTCAGCGTGCCGTGAATATCACTGTCACCGATGCGGCCGTTGAAATCCCGGTAGTCAAAAACGGACGCTTTTTCGGTATCGATTTTGGCAACCAGATGCCCGTCCGTTTCGAACGGCGGGGTATCCGGCAGCAGCACGCCGGTCAGTTCATACAGCTCGCCCAGCGAATCGCCGGCAAATTTGAGCTGAAGGTCGACGCCCCCCATATTCATCGGATCGTTAACCGTGCCCACGAACGCCACGCGGGTGTTACCGGAACGGAAGTCCGCCTGCACCGGGAACGGTGTGCCTTCGCTCCGCAGCGCCAGCATGCCGCCTATTTTTCCTTTACCGCTGAGAGGCTGATCGTTGTAGCGCCCTTTTGCCGTCAGGCCGAAGACATAGTCACCTACGCTTGCCGCGTCGCCTTTTGCTTTCGTGCCCGTGACCTCGCTAAACGGCAGCGGTTTGCCCAGCGGATCGACCAGGATCTCCACATCCGCCTTGCTGACCTTATCGTCGATGGCGATCCGTCCTCGATCGAAAAGAATATTGTCGAGACGGAATGACCAGGAGGAAGGCTGGGCATTCGGATCTTTTTCGCTGTCGCTGGCAAGGTTAAACGTCCAGTTGTTGTTTTTTTCTGAAAGTCGGATCAGGCGCGCATCGGGCTGCTGAAGTTTGATCCACGGCAGATAGACCGTTTTGGTGAGGAGCGCCAGCGGAGCCAGCGTGGCTTCAACGCGCGGCAGGTGGATCATGGTGACGTCCGGGATATCCGGCGGGTTGCCGAGAATGATGTCGTCGGCATGGACGTGAGGCCAGGGGATCCAGCTGCGCCAGCCTGGCTCCTCTTTCTGACGCTCCCATACCACCCCTAAATCGCCGCGTATGGCGAAGGGGCGGTTCAGTTCGGTTGAGACTTTCTGGTTGATGGTCGGCTTGAGACGGTTCCAGTCAAACGTCGCAATAATGATGGCGACGACCACGATCAACAACAAGAAAATCCCTGCTGTCCAGGAGATTACCCTGGTTGTTCTCGTCATTTTTATCCCCTTTCCTGATGACCTGTCCTGTAAAACTATAGTCCAGACAAAGGGAAGCGGGCTTATCAGAGGGTCGTTATAACGCTATCGAGGCGATCCATGGGTACCGGGCGGGAGAGATAATAGCCTTGCGCCGCCGCTGCGGGAGAGTTTTGCACATCGCGCCACTCTTCCAGTGTTTCCACACCTTCAACAATCACGCCCTGGCAATAGCGGTTCATCAGCTGTAATAACAGCGTAAACAGATTCCGCCCTTCCGGGGTTTGACGCAGCATAATGAACAGGTCGCGGGCCACTTTAATGTAGTCGTAGCGAACTTCACTCAGGGCGGAGAAGTTCGCCATGCCGGTGCCAAAGTCATCCAGCCACAGCGGGCCGTATTCGCATATCGACGCAAATGAGGAATCCTGCGGCAGGCGGACATGCTCCACCAGCTCAAAGCGCATCCACGGCAGGGTGGCGATCAGCTCCTGCAATTTTGCGTTCTGACGCAGCGCCAGCAGGGTTGGGCCATCGACGTTCACCGAGGCGAGGATATCGTGCTGTTCGAAAAAAGGTTGCTTCGTCGCCAGCATACGAAGCTGCTCTTCCAGCACGTCCAGACGCTGGCGAACGGCAACTTCGGCAAAATAGCGATCCGGCGCGATGCGCTGAGTAGGGTTTGAGGGATGCGTAACGACGGTCAAAATTTCAATTGCCATCAGTCGACCATCTGTTCGGTAGATCGGCTGATAGGTGTACGCACGCTCACATTGCAGCCAGTAGCGATGCTCCTGCAAGTTCTCAATACTTGCCTCAGGCGTAGTGCTCAGCCGCTGGATAACCTGCTCTGACTTCATTTCAGATGTCCTGTTGTTGGGATAGCCTTTCTGGACTCGTCACAGGATTATCGGCGCGACAATTGAGAACTTTATGTTCAATTCACCGGGAAAATGAAATTAAGATGACAGAAATGCGCGGGAACACGCGCTGGCTCAAATAAAATAATGGAACGTTGTTTTAATATAGTTGACCGGTTAATTCACTCAGCGCACACTGCTGATAATTCTTCTGTTCAGGTTCACGACTATGTCCAAAAAAATTGCCGTGATTGGCGAATGCATGATTGAGCTGTCACAAAAAGGCGCGGAAGTCAGCCGCGGATTTGGTGGCGATACGTTAAACACGTCCGTTTATATTGCCCGTCAGGTCGCGCCTGACGCGCTTACCGTGAACTACGTGACCGCCCTGGGCACGGACAGCTTCAGCCAGCAAATGCTGGAGGCCTGGCAGAGTGAACATGTTGAAACGTCGCTGATTCAGCGTATGGAGAACCGCCTCCCGGGGCTTTATTACATCGAAACCGACAGCACCGGCGAACGCACGTTTTATTACTGGCGTAACGAAGCCGCGGCCAAATTCTGGCTGGAGAGCGACGCGGCCGCGGCCATCTGCGAAAAGCTGGCGACCTTTGACTACCTCTATCTGAGCGGCATTAGCCTGGCGATTTTAAGCCCCGCCAGCCGTGAAAAGCTGCTCTCGCTGCTGCGCGAATGCCGTGCAAACGGCGGCAAAGTTATTTTCGATAACAACTACCGCCCGCGCCTGTGGGCCAGCTGCGAAGAGACGCAGCAGGTCTATCAGCAGATGCTGCAGTGCACCGATATCGCCTTCCTGACGCTCGACGATGAAGACGCCCTGTGGGGTGAGAAACCGGTAGAGGACGTGATTGCACGCACGCAGGCGGCAGGCGTGAGCGAAGTGGTGATTAAGCGCGGGGCGGATTCGTGCCTGGTCGCGGTGGCGGGCGAAGCGCTGGTTAACGTTCCGGCGGTGAAGCTTGCCAAAGAGAAAGTGATTGATACCACGGCGGCCGGCGATTCATTCAGCGCGGGATATCTGGCGGTACGTCTGACGGGTGGAACGCCGGAAGCGGCGGCACAGCGTGGTCACCTGACGGCCAGCACGGTGATTCAGTATCGCGGGGCGATTATTCCGCGTGAGGCGATGCCTGTTTAAGTAAGGTGCGGGCTGATGCCCTCACCCTAACCCTCTCCCACAGGGAGAGGGAATGTTTAAGCATTACTGCCCCTGCGGAATATCCGTCGCGTCCGGATGTAAATCATCGGCCGTGGCGGCCTGCGCGGGCTGCGGCGCGGTAGCCATAATGGAATCCCAGGTCGTCTGAAGTTCCTTCATGTCATATTCCGGCTCGCCCTTCGGCTGCAGGAGGATCAACGCCATCTCCTGCGACAGCTGCTGACGGAGGTCCTGATTGAGCATCTCGACGGTCAGACCGTTGAGGAAGTCCTGACGAAGCTTCTGGTACTGTTCCGGCGCAATGTCCACCACCTGGTTCTGCAGAGAGCGAATACGCTGGCTGATCAGAATGTCGGTATCGGCGCGAGCGTAGGTCGCAAACAGCTTCTGCAGCTCGAGTTTTTTCTGCGCCACGAGAGCGTTGAATTCCTCTTCGGAAAGACCCTCTTTACGCACTTTTGCCAGCTCTTTCGCAACCACGCCCAGATTGGCATTCAGCTTATCGCCCGGCGATTCAACGTTGATGGCGCACTGCGCACGCTGGAACAGCACGCGGCAGTCAAAGCCAAGACCGATATTCTTCACGTTGTTCTTGCTCAGCGTCTGCTGAACGTGCCAGAACAGCGCTTCACGCGCCAGATCGGCACGCCAGTAGCGCAGCATCGCCGCGGACTCGCGGATTGGCTGCCAGGCGTTATCCCACATGACGGAGAGGCGATCCTGACGCACGGCGTCCGTCATAATGCTGACAGGCTCTGCACGCAGCGGAGAGAGCGTCGGAACAGGGGCTGGCGTTTCACGCTTGCCTTTCAAATCACCAAACGCTTTGTTGATCTGCTCCACCACCGCGCGGCTGTCCACGTTACCCACCACGATTAGCGTCATCGCGTCCGGGGTGTACCACTTCTGGTAGAACGATTTTACCTGTTCGGCATCCACCGGCTGTTTCAGCGGTTCGGCCGGATCGTGTCCCAGCAGCGTCGAGCCCTTCAGGCGGTAACGCCACCAGCCTTCTTTGGTATCCCCAGGCCAGGTCGCCACCATGTCGCTGTTGCTCAGCGCATAGTTGACGGTGTCCGGCGTAATCGCCAGATTGCCAGAGGCATCGGAGAGATACGTAAGCGCTTCTTTAAGCAGGTCGTTACGGTTGTTTGGCAGGCTCAGGTTAAACATGGTGTAGTCATACGAGACAACAGCCGGGGGGAGCGGGCGTTTTGGATCGATGGCCTGCTGCCAAAGCGAACGCACCTGAACCGCTTGCAGGCTGCCGCTCTGCGTGAGCGCCAGCCGGGGAATAAAATGGCTAAAACCGGTTTGCTGAGTGCTTTCCGTGAGGGAACCGGTATTAATAGACAGACGGATTTCTATACGGTCACTGGGACGCTGCGGAGTGGCTAACACCTGCCACTGAAAACCGTTCGCTAATGTCCCTTGTTGCCAGGCCGGGTCTGGCTGGAGCGCATCTGCCTGCACATAACTGGCTGCTGCCATCATCAGCAAACCGCCGGTTAAGAGTCGAATTTTTGTGCCCTGCATGTGAACCCCTGATCAACATTCCTGGTTAAAAAAGAGTGTTTCGCGACGCTCTTCACTCTTAAAGATGACGATGAAAACACGTCGATTAGACCGCGCGTTCGGCAAAACGTCACGGTCAGAAGTGAAATATACCCAAAAAAAATCTTGTCGAATTATGACAGGTACGAACAGTTATTATGCGCAGGAGCCCGCATCCCGACAAGGGAATACGGGCATTTGTGACAAGATTAAGAGGATAAGCCAGGATTTTTGCTGTCAGTTGAACGATTATTCAGAGTATCGTCGAGCTTTTTGTGATCCAGCTCTTTTACCCATTTCGCCACTACCACCGTTGCCACGCCGTTACCCACCAGGTTGGTTAACGCGCGCGCCTCTGACATGAAGCGATCGATACCGAGAATCAACGCCAGACCCGCCACCGGCAGGTGACCCACAGCGGAAATGGTGGCAGCCAGCACGATAAAGCCACTGCCCGTCACGCCTGCCGCGCCTTTAGAGGAGAGCAGGAGTACCACCAGCAGGGTAATCTGGTGGAAAATATCCATATGGCTGTTGGTCGCCTGAGCGATAAACACGGCCGCCATCGTCAGGTATATCGAGGTGCCGTCCAGGTTGAAGGAGTAGCCCGTCGGGATCACCAGCCCGACCACCGATTTACGGCACCCCAGCTTTTCCATCTTGTCGAGCATACGCGGCAGCGCCGATTCTGAAGAGGAGGTCCCCAGAACAATCAGCAGCTCTTCGCGGATGTAACGGATAAATTTGAAGATGTTGAAACCCGTCGCGCGGGCGATGGAGCCCAGCACTACGACCACGAAAAGGATACAGGTGATATAGAAGCAGATAATCAGCTGACCCAGCTGCACCAGCGTACCGACGCCATACTTACCGATGGTGAAGGCCATCGCACCGAAAGCACCGATCGGCGCCAGGCGCATGATCATATTGATGATGCCGAAGATCACCTGCGAGAAGCTTTCGATCACATTAAAGATAAGCTGGCCTTTACTGCCCAGACGGTGCAGGGCAAAGCCAAACATCACGGCGAACAGCAGAACCTGCAGGATGTTTCCGCTGGCGAACGCGCCAATGACGCTGCCCGGTATCACGTCCAGCAGGAAGGCCACCACGCCCTGATCCTTCGCCTGCTCGGCATACACCGCAACCGCTTTGGCATCCAGCGTTGACGGGTCTACGTTCATCCCCGCGCCCGGCTGCACCACGTTGACGATGATCAGACCGATAATCAGTGCAAGGGTACTGACCACTTCAAAATAGAGAAGCGCCACCGCACCGGTACGACCTACCGCCTTCATGCTTTCCATGCCAGCGATGCCCGTCACGACGGTACAGAAGATCACCGGAGCGATGACCATTTTGATGAGCTTAACGAACGCGTCGCCAAGCGGTTTCATTTGCGCGCCCAGCTCAGGGTAATAGTGACCCAGCAGAATACCGATGGCGATGGCTGTCAGGACCTGGAAATAAAGACTTTTGAAGAGTGAGGTTTTCATAAGGTGTCCTTGGGAAGAAAAACCACAGGCTTTGTAAGGTTATGGTTAACCTGCGGCTTTAAAATAACACCCACATAACAGGACAGAAATAAACTCAGTTCAAATTTGAAACACAAATGTTAAGAACTTTGAGCTGGCTCGCACAAGCCAGCAACAAAATTACACTTTTGCGCTATTGTCAGCACCAGAAAGGTATCGTTCTTCAAAGACATCCGAAGGAACAGCAGGGGCAAAAAGGAAGCCTTGTCCGCTCTCCACGCCCGCCTCTGCCAGCCAGGCGCGTTGCGCTTCGGTTTCAATTCCCTCGGCAATAAGATGCAGGTTGAGGCTGCGCGCCATCTGGATAATCGCCTGCACCATGCTGCTGTCGCCCGGCAGACCGTCGACAAACGCTTTATCAATTTTGAGCACATCCACCGGAAGGGTTTTCATGTGCTGAAGCTGACGCAGCCCGGCGTATCCCATGCCAAAATCATCCAGCGCGATGCGAATGCCGGCATTACGCAGCGGTTTCAGAATTGCGACCGCCTGATTAGGGTCGTCGATGCGTCGGCTCTCCGTCACTTCCAGAGTTAACGTATCAGGCTTGATTCGGTAACGATGGATCAGCTCCAGCATCTCTGAAACCATGGTTGGGTGCATAAGCTGCACGGCAGACAAATTGACCGACAGCGGCAGCGTCACGCCGCGCTCCTGCCAGGCAGCAAGCTGACGGCAGGACTCCTCCAGCACCCAGTAGCCAACGGTAACCATCAGGCCGCAGGACTCAATGCGCTCAATCAGCCCTTCCGGTAGCTCCCATGAACCATCCGGCTGCTGCACGCGCAGCAGTGCCTCGGCGCTTTTCACTTCTCCCGTCAGCAAATTCACCTGCGGCTGTAGCCAGAGGGCAAACTGGCGGTTATCCAGCGCAGTCAGGATGTCGCTCTCTTCCGTCAGGCGCTGCTGCGCCTTTTCCATCTCTTCCGGCGCGAAGAACTGGATCTGATTTTTGCCTTTGCGCCGGGCGGTGAACGCCGCCGAGAACGCGCGATGATAAAGCTGCTCTGCCGTTAAATCGCCATAGTACATCGCAATACCGATACTGGCGCTTGGACGAAGCTGAATTCCCTGAATGGGCAACCGCTCATTAACGACAGTGAGTACTTGCTGACCTAAAGTGATCGCATGCCAGGGTTCTTTTACGCCGTTGGCAATCACCACCAGGTCGTAACCGCTGACCTGGGTCAGCACCATGCGCGGGGCAAGGACAGACTTCACTTTTTCGACCAGAGTCAGCAGCAGCATTTCGCGCTGGCTCTCCTTGAGCACGCCAGCCGTGTCCTGCAGGGTTTCACAGGCGATAACCATCAGCGCCGTGGTTTGCTGACGGGCAACGGTCTGCTCCAGCATCGCCATCAGGAAGGCTTTATTAGGAAGCTCAGACACCGGGAAGCGCGTGGCGCTGCTGTTTAGCTCATCCTGCTGGCGCTGGATGCGCTGCTGGTTGAGGTTGTAGCTGCGCACCAGCATACCTATCTCATCGTCATGATGCAGACGCGGTAGCTCAAGCTGATGCCCCATCTGATCCTGCGGCGCAAGCGTATTCAGCTCGCGGGCGATACGGCGCAGCGGATGAACAATCAGCCGGTTAATGCACCAGGTGAGCGCCACGCTGAGGATCAGCGTCATAAGTAAGCAAGTGGTCACTAACGTAACCACCCAACTCATGACGAATTTATACATGCGGTAGGAGTCCGCCTGTAATACCAGGTAGGCCAGCGGCTGCGGGTTGGCAGGGCGTTCAAGCGAATAAACGGGCAGCGAAATCTGCACCGGCAGTTCAAACAGGCGCATCACCATCATCGGGACGGGACGCTCCGGGATAAAGCTCATCCGCAGCGCCTGAAACTGGTTGGGCAAGACCACATCGGCGCGGCTCACGACGCCGGCAGGCTGAATGCGTTTTAAAATGGTTTCCGCTTCGGGAATATCCCCTTTCAGGATAGAGGCAGAGAGAGGGCCGCGCACCGAGCGGGCGATACTTTCTAACTGCGAAGCCGTGTTATAGCGATTCTGCTGTACGGAATGAAACAGCAAAATTACGCAGAAGAGCAGTACAAACAGCATGGTGACGGCAGAAACCATCGCCATCTGTTTGATTGTTAAGGAACGGCTGACACGCAAAATGACTCTCCACAAAACTCGAAGCGCAGGGCGCGCCAGGGTGTAAACCTGGCGCGCCTGAGTATACCCGATTGCCGCGCTATTAAGAGAGACTTACAAATGGATTAAGGAAAATCCGATTACCAGTCCGCGTAAGGGATGAGCGGCTGCGGCGGTAAGTCCATATCGCCCTGCCAGCCTGCAGCAGAGTAACGCACATAGATCAGCGCATGGCTTGGGGTATAGTCTTTCGCTTCCTGAATATCCACGCCCATGCCCACAAACCAGTTGGACGTTACGCGGCGTTCGATAATGGCCCGCGCGGTATAACCCGTGCCTGAGGAACTGCTGCCGGTTTCCATCGCGCCCCGGTCGGTATAGCGGTCTGGCTCATCGGTCGGGATCAGGTTCTGAATCGGGTAGCGCAGCTCGTCTTTGGTTTTAGAGTGAGACCAGGACACTGAGCCACCCAGCTCCCATGACCAGTTCTCCGTGCGTTTACGCCAGGTCACCGGCAGTGCGAAGGAGACATACTCCTGCGGGCTGTAGTAGCCGCCCTGACCCAGGGTATAACCGCTCAGGTCTTTGTCGTAGTGCCAGAGCATATTGGAGACGCCGACCGTCAGGCGCTCGTTGTTTTTATTAATGAGCTTGTAGTAGTAACCCGTCATCCAGCGGACGCGCCAGTTATCTTCCACATTTTTACCCGTCAGCGTTTCCGCGTTCAGGCTTGACCAGACGCCGTTCGCTTCCCCTTTGTCATAGCTCATGCTGACGCCGCCACCGGTGGCACGTACGCCGCCCCAGGTGGTGCCGGTGTTGGTATCTTTTTGCCCGGCGAACGCCAGCAGAGAGCTGGAGATTGGGCGGCGATGGGCGTTAACGGTATAGCCGATGGGGCCCAGATCGCTGCTGTAGCTGATCCCGCCCACCACGTCGACGACGTCAAAGCCCATTGGCGTGGTGCCAATATCCATCGCCCAGGTTTTATTCTGCCAGCCGACGGCGACGCTTGCGCCATTGTCGGACTGATGGGTGTTGCCGCTACACGGCGTTTCGTAGCAGGTCCCCCATTTTGGATCGTAGGTCCCGTTATTGTTATCAAATGAACCGGCGTCCATGTTGACCAGATCGCTTCTGAAGAACATGCGCCCGTCAGACAGCGGGGCATCCACCTGCAGCATGGTGGTGTGCGCTTTCAGGTCGGAATAGCCGCCCGTTCCGCTGGAACCCCAGTAGTCGTGCTGCAGCGTGACGTTAACATCCTGCTGACGGTACAAGTCACCGGCATCACTGCGCACGCCGCGCTTCAGCCAGTCGTCTTTTTCATCGTTACGCGTCAGACGAGTGAAACTGTCGTTGTCGGCCGGACGGGTCGTCGTGACGCCGGACGACACCATCGCGTCTTTATAGGTTTCCAGCGCCTGCTGAGGCTGACCGTTTTGCGCCTGGAAACGCGCGGCATCACGTAACACCAGCGCGTTTTCCATGGAGCCGGGCTGCGATTTAGCCTGCGGAATGATGTTGTTGAAGGTCTGTTCTGCGGCAGCGGAATCGCCCAGTCCTGCCTGCGCCATCGCGACCCGGCGCTGCATGTTGAGCGACTGCGGCTGGCCGTTTTGCGCGGCGGGCAGTTTCGCCAGCTCTGCGCGCGCGGCATCTTTGTCACCCTGCGCGCTATAAATCTCGGTCAGGCCGAGGATCGCGTCTTCGTTCTGCGGTTCACGCTGCAGTACAGCACTGTACGTCGTTTTCGCCGACGCCAGATCGCCACGCTGCTGCGCCCAGTCCGCCAGCGTCAGGTCGATGCGGGTGGAGGTCGGCTGCTGGCGCAGAAGGTTTTCCGCCTCCTGCTCTTTGCCGCTGTCGCGCAGACGGTTGGCGGTTTCCAGCACCTGGTTGCTTTGCAGGCGGTCGGCAAGCTCCTGAATATTGCCGTTCCACTGGCTGCGCGGCAGCGTGTCCAGATGCGCCAGCGCGGCGCGGTCCTGATCGTTGCCGGAAAGATAGAGCCCGTTGGCGTACACCTGATCCGGGTCGGACGGTTTCTGGCTGGCAAGCTGACGCATCAGGGTATCCGCCTGGCTGCGCTGACCCGCGCTGTAGAGATCGCGGGAGAGACGATAGGTTATCCACACGTCGCCGGGAGAGAGCGCCAGACGACGACGCTGAATCTCTGCCGCCTGGGCGTATTTCCCCTGATTTTCCAGCTGTTCTGCCTGAGCGGAGAGCTGCTCGTTGGTCAGGCTGCGTTCAATATCATCGATGCTCCGGCGCTGGCTGGCGGAGAGAGACTGGATAAACTGCGAGGCCTTCTCCGGGGACTGCGCGCGGTAAATATTGGCCAGGCCGCGGACCGCATTGCTGTTGCCGCTGTCCATACGCAGCGCCTGGCGATAGTAACGTTCCGCCGCGTCGTTGTCTTTACGCGCCGCGGCGGCATCGCCCAGCCCCAGCACGGCATAACTGTCGGTATTGTCGATACCGCGCGCCTGCTGATAGTAACGCTCCGCCTGCGCAGGGTTATTCGCCTTCAGGGCCGCATCACCCTGCTGGATCAGCAGCCAGTAGCGGTTAACCTTGAGCAAACTGTCCCATTTACCCCGGTTATCGCTCTGGGGATCGAGGGCGATCGCCTTTTCAAACTGCGCCACCGCGCGGGCGCGGTCGCCTTTCTGGGAATAGGCCTGGCCAAGGGCGCCCACCGCTTCACTGT
Source organism: Enterobacter sp. AG326 (assembly GCF_004362415.1). Taxonomy (NCBI): domain Bacteria; kingdom Pseudomonadati; phylum Pseudomonadota; class Gammaproteobacteria; order Enterobacterales; family Enterobacteriaceae; genus Enterobacter; species Enterobacter sp. AG326. Next base: position 152,654 of record NZ_SNXG01000008.1, read on the forward strand.
CGGCATGGTTGGCGCTGACGGCTTTTTGCAGCTCAGCCACAGCCTTACTCCCCTGCCCGGCATCCACCGCCGCCAGCCCTTCCGCTTTCGCGCGGAACGCCGGGTCAGCGAGCTGTTTTTGCTGTTCTTCGAGCTGGGCACGCGCCGCCACGACGCTATCACCACTGCTGAATACGCTCAGGTATTTTTGCAGCGCGCTGACGCTGGCGCTGCTGGCAGGCTGGCCTTTGATTTGGTCATACCACATATCAGACGCCTGGCTGCGCCCGTTGGTCGATTTAGCCATCTCCTGCAATACGGCAAAGCCTTCATCACGGCGTCCGCTCTGGAACAAAAGCTGGGACAGCGTCGCCTGCAGCTGCGTATTTCCGGGGCTGCTGGTGTTGATTTTCTTGAGTTGGTTAATGGCCGCATTCCGGCGAGCGGGGTCTTTCGCCACGACGTTCCAGTATTCCGTCGCCACGTCGCCGCCCGGCGGGTTGCCGTCAAACAGCTTGTCATAGGCTGCAATCGCCTCCTGCGTGTGTCCCGTGGTGGCGAGCAATCGCGCCTGCTGGAGCTGCTGGCGGCCATCCGGGGTGGACAGCAGCATCGTGTTGCGAGATGACTGATACGCACTCGAGCCCGGCGCGATCCCTTTCAGACGATCCAGCTCTTTTTGCGCACCGGCGTTATCGCCCTGGCGCAGCAGGTAGCGAAAGCGTGCGGCAATGACGTCAGGGTTGTTCGGGTCAATCAGCTCAAGACGGTAAAGCGACTGACGAACCAAATCCTCACGCTCTGTCGATTCGCCCAGCCGAACCTGTTCCAGCAGCTGTTTCTGCTGCGGAGAGTTGGCGGCCTCAGCCATCGGCATCAGTGCCAGGCCAAGCGATAAAGTGAGTAGATTTACTGTGAACTTGCGCATTCCTGGCCCCAATCCGGTATTAATTCACCTTTTGCGGTGAAGCGAAAACGATGCTGATCCCATCCTTGCCCAAAGAGAGTCAGCACGTAGCTGTAATAGGCATTATTATCGGGAAAATGGTCTGCAACGCGCTGGCGCTGAACCGCCTGGGCATCACGTTGTTGTAAAAACGGCAGCATGGCGGCAGAGAACCCGACCGGACCATTCCCGGTGCGTTTACCCGTCGCCACATCCACTTTCTCCGGCGGCACACCCCGTTTCATTGTCTTTGCCGCCATCGGCTGGAAGCGCGTCAGCAGCCGGGCTTTCTGAGGATCTTTATCACTCATCATTCCCACCCAGAGATAAACGCGGATGGCATCGTAGCCGCCCACCAGCGATTTATCCTGCTGTAACCGCCACCCTTTGTTTTTCTGATACTGAACCCAGTCCGGCGAAAAACCTTTCGGCGCGCTCTCCAGCAGCAGACGCTGATTGGTTTCACGAAGCTGGGTCCACGGGGTACCAAAACGCGTGAAATAACTCGCTAGCTGCGGAGGAAGATAGCTGGGGTTAAAACGCCAGACGTTTTCATCGGCAAAACCGACTTTACCGGGAAGCAGCATTGCGCCGAGCCCCGGCACTTTCACCACTTCCTCACTGACAATGCGTTTCAGCAGCGCCTTACCCGTGCGGGTATAGTCCGGATGTTTCCACAACCGACCCGCTTCGAGCAGAGACCAGGCGATCCAGACATCGGCGTCAGAGGCGGAGTTGGTATCAATCACCGCCCACGTCTCTTTATCTTTCTGACCCCATAGCCAGGCGGGCAGATGGTCGTTGAGATTGCCGCTGGCAAGATTATCGCGCGTCCAGGTCAGCAGCTGGTCAAACGCGCTGCGATCGTTCGCCGCAAGGGCAAAGAACAAGGCGTAGCTTTGCCCTTCCGAGGTCGTAATTTTGCGCGTGTCGCTGGGATCAACGACACGCCCGCCCTCACTGATGTAATCCTTTTTAAACTGCTCCCAGGCAGGCCAGGTACAGGCGGCGCGAAGAGGAAGCGCCGCCAGCATCAACGCTGCTAATGCACACCAGCGAAAGGCTTTCATCACATCTTACTCATCCGGGTTCAGGCGACGACGGCTGATGATACGCAGCAGACGCCACAGCACCCATGCCAGCAAGACCACGCTGACCGCCGCCAGGATGGCGAGCAGAACCGGATGGTTAGCCAGCGCATACCACAGTCGTTCGAACCACGGCAGATGGCCTACGTAGTACACATCGCCCACGCGCAGGCTATTGACGCCGGACTCACGGATCACCGAAACGGAACCAAACATCGCGGCACGTTTACCGCTGTCGTTCATGGCCGTATTGAGCAATTCATACCCGCGCGGGCTGTCCGCCAGGAGAGCCACCACGCTACGCTGTTCGTTGTAAGGTGACTGGAAGCCCACCACCGCGGCCATTGCCCCCTGAGACGTTACGGTCGTCTGCGCGCTGGCCTGACGGTCATTCACATCCGGCATAATGCTTGGGAACTCGGTCTGGCGCAGCGGCGTGTTAACCCAGGACTGGGCCGCTTTCACCAGCAGATCGATACGTTTGTCATCCTTCAGCTTATCCGGAATAGTGCCGATCACCATGATGTCAGCATCTTTGTTCTGGATCTGGCTGCCATCATCCGTCAACGTGACGTTAATCGCCGGTAATCCCGTCTGTCCCCCAACGGTCGCCATGGTATCCAGGAGGGTCGTTACCTGCCCTTCGCTTGGCGCTTTTGGCATCACAACGATGGACTCAGAGAGATCGGCCATGCGGCTGAACGGGAAGCCCGCGTTAGCAAAGGCGCGCAGATCCGGCATCGCCAGGAAGTGATAGTACTTCGAGAAGTCGATGGTCGACTCATCGCCAATCACAACGTGGTTCTGTACGGGCTGGAAGGTGATGCAGTTTTCCGCCGAGCCGCCAGGCATCGGGTTCATGTACTGGAAGTCAAAGCGCAGCTGGTTTATCGCGCCGAGCTTCAGTGCCGGGATGGAGACATCCGTTTTACCGTCCAGCAGCCCCTGCAACACCGGCAGACGAAGCATCAGGCGGTTAGTATCCTGCGTGCTTTGCAGGCTGAACGATTGCAGGAACTGGTTGTTCAGGCTGATATCCATGCGCGAGCTGTCTTTGGTCGCTGGCGCGGTATACCGGTAGTTCAGGTTGATATCAATGCCGTTGGTACGCAGCAGATACAGATCCGGCGGCAGATTCAGTGACAGGCTAATCGGCGCTGGCTCAAGCCCCGTCGCCTGCAGCTGTTCTTCATAGGTTTTCAGCTCGCCAAATGTCACCGCACGGTCGGTACGCACCCAGTTTGGCGCATCATAAGGTTTACGCGCCAGCAGCGGTTTGACCTCATCCACCACCACGCTGTCACCGCGGAAAAGGACGTTGCCCTGGGCAATCGCTTTTGCGGCCTGCACCAGATCTTTATCGTCGCGGCCAAAGACCACCAGCAGCTTCACGTACGGGTTTTCCGGGTGGCTTATCATCTCAACGGTTGGCGCTTTGACGTCCGGATGATCGCGCAGGAAGGCCGGGCGTTTCGCGTTGGTCGCAAACACAATGGCATTTCTGTCCGGCAGTTTGTCATACATCGCCGGGAAGCTCTGTCCACGCCAGCCAGCACGTGAACCAAACCAGGACGCCACAATGGTGGCCGCCAGCTGCTCGGTCACGTCCGGGGATGATGCAAACACCATCGGCAGCGTGAGCGGACGGTTATCACGCGGATCGAAGAACGGAACCGGGAATGCCGAGAGATCGTTTTTCAGCGCCAGCGACTGGTAGGTCATCTGCAGCGAGGAGTTACGTCCGACGTCCATCCACAGCGTGTTGCTGGCCGGGTTTTCGCAGACATCGCGGTAGTGGCCGACAAATTCCAGACGGATACGGTTAAAGTCGGTGATGAACAGCGGGTTGATCGGCACCTGAGCCTGGGTTTTCTTACCCAGCTGCTCTTTGGTGACCGGCAGTACGTCCATCAGCTCATCATTCAGGTAGACCTTCAGCTGAGACTGCGTCGGCAGCAGAGATGGCGACGGCGTGTATTCCAGGTTCAGCACCGCATTCGAAACGACCTCATCGCTGCGCATGCCAAACTCGATGCCGCCGTTAGGGTTGATGCCGCGCAGCACCATACTGCCCGGAGGCGGTGCAATTTGCGCGAAGGTCAGCTTCACGTCCCGCGACGGCGCATTGTCCGCAACGACGGGCGCATTCGCCCCCCGGACGCCCGGCATCACCTGCCCGATGACCTGGCCGTCTGCCGGCAGGGTGTTCCCCTCCGTTGGCTGGTTCGGCGTGATATTTTCTGTTTGACCGGGTGCCGCGGTGACAACCGGATCGGTTGCCTGCGCGACGACAGGTACCGTTGGCGCAGGCGTTGCCGCTGCGTTACCAGGAGCTGCGTTAGCCATTGTTGCGGGGAGGGCATTCATCCCCATTGCCACTGCACATAACCAGGAAAGTTTTGTTTTCATCGCGTTATCATCATTGTTGAGCCATAACCGGGTCCGCCTGCTTCGCCTCATCCCGCTCAGGACGACGAGGAATGAACGACACGACCCAGGAAACCAGCGAAGTAAGTGACCGGAAAATTAATTTCACCGACGACGGGGCGAATTCTGCAAGGTGACGATAGCCACGGAACCCCAGCTTCAGAATATCCAGCAGGCTTTCCAGAGGTTTATCTTCCGGGAAGCTGTCCTGCCAGAGAGCCCACGTGTCCGCGCGGGCAAACGTACACTGCACAAAATCGATATGTTGCTTTTTGGTCAACGGCATCAGCTGCAAACCGACTTCATTGCCCGCCACTCGAACAACCTGCGTCGGGAAGACATACTCCTGCTGACCGCGCTTAAGCAGCAGGTTAACTTTCTGGCCTTCCAGCACCTTCGCCTGGCCGTTGATTTTGATCCCCAGACCACCGTCAGAGAAGTCGTGCACGGTACAGGAGAAGAGGTGGCCATCTTCACGGGCGATCGCCGCAGGCATGCAGATTTCAACGCGATGCGCACGGCGAACCTGTTTACTCTCCACCGACACCGCTACCGCGCCGCCGAGGATAATCAGGTTGTAGAAGACCCAGGCCATACTCACAAAGACGGTCAGGATTTCGTTTTCCGGGCCGTAGAAGTAACGCCAGATACCGGCGATGACGCCTACGATATTCAGCAATACCAGGAAGATATACGGACGGGAGATCACCCAGTCGACGTACTCTTCTTCTACCAGGCCACCCTTGGCGGTGACGTTAAATTTCCCTTTATGCGGGTTAATCAGCGCCACCATCGTCGGCGGCGCGATATACCAGGCCAGCACCGTCTCGTAGATTTCACTCCAGAAGGAATGGCGGTATTTACCCTGTATCTTCGAGTTCGTCAGGCTCGCGTGGATCATGTGCGGCAGAACAAACAGCGCAATCATCAGCGCCGGGGCGTAAATGATATAAGCGTGAAGGAGCAGGAACGCCAGCGGCGCGGTCAGGAAGATCAGCCGCGGGATACCGGATAAGAAGTGGAACATGGCGTTGACGTAGCAGAGACGTTGCGCCAGCTTGAGCCCTTTCCCTATCAGTGGGTTATCGAGACGGAAAATCTGCACCATGCCGCGCGCCCAGCGAATACGCTGACCAATGTGCGCCGACAGTGACTCCGTTGCCAGACCGGCAGCCTGCGGAATACGCATATACGCCGAGGTATAGCCACGACGGTGCAGGCGCAGAGAGGTGTGCGCATCTTCCGTGACCGTTTCGACGGCGATACCGCCAATTTCATCCAGCGGCTTACGGCGGATAACCGCACACGAGCCGCAGAAGAAGGTGGCATCCCACATGTCGTTCCCGTCCTGCACCAGGCCATAAAACAGGGTGCCTTCGTTCGGGGTTTTGCGGAAGCGGCCAAGGTTACGTTCAAACGGATCCGGCGAGAAGAAGTGGTGCGGCGTCTGCATCATCGCCAGCTCTTTCTCCTTCAGGAACCAGCCCATAGTCATCTGCAGGAACGAGCGCGTCGGCACGTGGTCACAGTCAAAGATCGAGACAAACTCCCCTGTGGCATACTTCAACGCGTTGTTGATGTTCCCGGCTTTCGCATGCTCGTGAGTCGGACGGGCGATGTACTCGACGCCAACCTCCTCTGCGAACTGGCGGAACGCCGGACGGTTGCCGTCATCCAGGATCCAGACCTTGAGCTTGTCTTTCGGCCAGTCGATGCCCAGCGCGGCATAAATGGTGTTTTTCACCACGCTCAAATCTTCGTTGTAGGTCGGTACAAAGAGATCAACAGACGGCCACTGCGCGGTGTCTTTTGGCAGCGGAACCGGCTGGCGGTTGAGCGGCCAAATAACCTGGAAATAGCCCAGCACCAGTACAATCCAGGCGTAGGTTTCGGCAAACAGCAGCACCAGGCCGCACACCAGGCTGACCGGGTCGTCCCAGTTCAGGGTTGAGGTATAACGCCACCAGATGTAGCGACAGGAGACGGTCAACGACAACACAATCAGCATCAGCGCCGAGAAGCGGCCTGGAATACGGCGGACCAGCAGCGCCACGCCCCACAGCAGGATCAGGAAGGTGAACTGCGCCAGAGGGTTGAAAGGTTGCGTAATACAGACCAGCGCCAGAATGAGCGAGAACACGACGATCACGCCGAGGATAAAGCGCCGCAGGCCCGGGTGGAGATGCCCGAGCTCTTTGTGGTTATCCAGATGGCTGGTCTTATCGCTTACGCTGTTGGGCAGCCTGTCCAGCCACTGGTGGTAACGTTCACGTAACTGCTGCACGCGGGAGAAGCTGCGCCAGTGCGGCGTTATTTTCTCTGAGCGGGATGACGTGACCACCAGCCAGATGGCTTGAATGAGATAGCGTGCCGGATCCAAAGGACGCGGCCGGTTGGGATTAATGTGCGGATACAGCTCACTGTGCCGGGCACGTATGCGCTGCCAGCGCGGGTGTTCGAGGGGAATAAACATCCAGGCCAGAATCATCCAGAAGCAGCCGAGCGCGGCGCTAAATGCCGAAGCACCGTGTCGGCGGAAATGCCGGTAATGTTCGCTCAAACGCGAACTGACCGGTGGGATGAGTAACCAGCTGGCGAGACGACTCATACAGAACTCCCTGCATGCTCCGCCCTGTTGGCGAAGTTCAGCAGACACCAGTTAGCCAGCGTCAGGATCTCTTCTGCCGCCAGTGAATCGCTGCGGTATTCGCCGAGCGGTTGCTTAGACGCAAGGCATTCCGCCATCCCCTCATCACGATGGATGACAATGGGAAGCAGACGGCGCTGGCTTTGCAGCCAGACCTGATACAGATCGTCCTGAATCTGGCTGCCAATGCGCAAATCGTTAATCAGAAGGTGAGCGTTCTGAGGCAGCCCCTGCTGATGCAGGCGGATATGGCAGTTCGCATCGACGTTGACGATGGAAAGTATATGATCGCACTGGGCGATAAGCTGTCGGGTCAGCGTGCCGGCGCCGTGCGGCAGATCCAGCAGGATCCACTTGTAGTGCCCCTTTTCTTTCAGGGTTTGCAGCGCCAGCGTGAACTGTGAAAACAAGCGCTGATACGCGGCTTCATTCTCGCGTTCCGTGGTGGTCAGTTGCCCAAACGGCAGCAGATCAAGCTGGGAGGTATAGCGCATCCCTGCATCCTGCCAGTCTTTATCATCAAGCAGTGCCCGGGCCCAGCCCTCTTCACGAGAAAAGTCGACGTTAAACGACATACGCAACAAATTATCGGCGCAGGCGTCAATAACCAGCACCGATTCACCTAAAAGCTGTAATGACCACGCCAGCGCCGCGGTAACTGATGTGGTACCCACACCGCCACGGACACCCTGTAATCCGAGTATGGCCATCAATGGCTCCCTTATTGTTGATGGGCGAATTCAGCTAATAACGGCCAGCGTTTAATAGCCGCGGCCAACTGTTCCCGCTGGGAAATATCGGTGTAATCTATTTCAGGTAAAGAAAAGGCCTGCGTCAGCGCCAGAAAATCGTTTTGGAATGTGTAACCCAGAGTCGAGTCGACTGGGGTTCCAGGTTCGTTATTATCCATTCTTTTTCCATCCCTTTAAGGAAAATCGCACGCTAAAGAACTTGCGAGGCTTCCTGCCCTGACAAATTTCATTTACATGCTAAATCTGATGTTCTTTAATTTCAATGTTAGGTTTATTTCTACGCTTTCGCTAGTAAACTGAGATACAGATAAATTAGACGAAAAGAGGGACACCGTGGACTCCATATTTTCTATTGGCATCCAGTCATTATGGGACGAATTGAGCCACATGCCAGTCGGAGGAGTCTGGTGGATTAATACGGACCGTAATGAAGATGCTATCAGTCTGGTAAACCAGACAATTGCTGCTCAGGATAAGGATTCCCGCGTGGCCGTCATTAGCATGGGCGAAGATCCGAAGAAAATTATTACGCTTGAAAGTGGTCGCGGCCCCCAGACGGTGCGATTATTTTCCATGACATCGGAAGCCGATAGTCTATACTTTTTGTCCCGCGACGTTCAGTGCTCTATTGATCCGGATCACTATTTAGTGATTCTAAAATGTGCAAATAACGTCCTGCAAAATATGCCCGCTGAAAAACTACTGCCGTGGCTGGAAAAAATCAATAAATGGGCAAAATTTCAAAATTGCACGCTATTGATAGTCAATCCCGGCAGTAATAATGACAAGCTGTTTTCACTTTTAATGGGCGAATATCGCTCCCTGTTCGGCCTGGCAAGCGTTCGTGACCAGGCAGGCAGCTATCTCTACGATATTGCATTCTGGTGTAATGAAAAAGGCGTGAGCGCCAGGCAACAGCTTACGCTGAAACATATCGAGGGCGAGTGGCACCTGGCGCAGCAGGAAGAAACCGTGGTGCAACCGCGCAGTGATGAAAAACGCATCCTGAGCCATATCGCGGTTTTAGAGGGGGCACCCGCCCTGTCGGAAAACTGGACGCTGTTTGATTCTAACGAAGCCCTTTTCCATGAAGCCCGCACAACCCAGGCGGCAACCCTTATTTTCTCGCTGATGCAGAATAACCAGATTGAGACGCTGGCACGGCAAATCCACACCTTACGCCGCCAGCGCGGCAGTGCGTTGAAAATCATCGTGCGCGAAAATAATACCAGCCTGCGCGCCACCGATGAGCGCCTGCTTCTGGGCTGCGGTGCCAATATGGTTATTCCATGGAATGCGCCGTTGTCACGCTGCCTGACGCTTATCGAAAGCGTTCAGGGCCAGCAGTTTAGCCGCCACGTACCGGAAGATATTTCCACGCTGCTCTCCATGACGCAGCCGATGAAGCTGCGTGGGTACCAAAAATGGGATACCTTCTGCGACGCCGTGGGCAACATGATGAACAACACGCTTCTTCCTGCTGACGGAAAAGGGGTCATGGTTGCCCTGCGTCCTGTACCGGGTATTCGCGTTGAACAGGCTCTCACCTTATGTCGCCCGAACCGTACTGGGGACATCATGACCATTGGCGACAATCGCCTGGTGCTGTTTTTGTCCTTCTGCCGGGTAAACGATCTCGATACGGCGCTTAACCACATCTTCCCCCTGCCTACAGGGGATATTTTCTCGAACCGTATGATTTGGTTCGAAGATAATACGATTAGCGCGGAGCTGGTGCAGATGCGTGCGCTCCAGCCTGAACAATGGGCCAAACCGCTCGCAATCAAGAGCGATGCCAAACCGATCCTCAATGCCAGGCATGATGGACACGTCTGGCGTCGGGTTCCGGAACCCCTTCGCTTACTAACAGACAACGCGGAGAACGCATCATCATGAACATCAGCGATATCATTCAACTGGTTATATTCTGTGCGCTGATCTTTTTCCCGCTTGGCTACTATGCGCGCCATTCCATACGCCGTATCCGCGATACGGCCAGAGTGCTGTTTATTAAACCTCGCTATGTAAAACCAGCCGGAACACTGACACGGGCATCACACGTCAAGGCAGACCGAAAACATGACTAATTCTACCTATACCGCTTCGTCACCCTCGCCGCTCTGGCAATACTGGCGCGGCCTTTCCGGCTGGAACTTCTACTTTCTGGTGAAGTTTGGCCTGCTGTGGGCAGGCTATTTGAATTTCCATCCCCTTCTCAACCTGGTGTTTATGGCCTTCCTGCTGATGCCGCTGCCGAATATCAGGCTACATCGCTTGCGCCACTGGGTTGCTATACCTGTCGGCTTTGCGCTGTTCTGGCATGATACCTGGCTACCGGGGCCGGACAGCATTATGAGCCAGGGGTCGCAGGTGGCGGGCTTTAGCGCCAGCTATGTCCTCGATCTGACCGAGCGCTTTATTAACTGGCAGATGATTGGCGCGGTATTTGTGCTGCTGGTTGCCTGGCTGTTCCTGTCGCAGTGGATCCGCGTCACGGTGTTTGTGGTCGCGATTATGATCTGGCTTAACGTGCTGACGCTGGCTGGGCCGAACTTTTCGCTGTGGCCTGCCGGTCAACCGACCACCACGGTGACCACCACAGGGGGAAGCGCGGCGGCAACCGTCACAACGGCAGGCGATACGCCTGTGGTGGGCGATATCCCAACCCAGACCGCACCGCCGACCTCAACCAACCTGAACGCCTGGCTCTCCAGTTTCTATACTGCGGAAGACAAGCGACAGACTAAATTCCCGGATGCGCTGCCGGCGGATGCTCAGCCGTTTGAACTGCTGGTGATCAACATCTGCTCTCTCTCCTGGGCCGACGTGGACGCCGCCGGTTTGATGTCTCATCCGCTGTGGTCACATTTCGACATTCAGTTTAAAGATTTCAACTCTGCCACCTCGTACAGCGGCCCTGCTGCGATCCGCCTGCTGCGTGCAAGCTGCGGTCAGACATCGCATAAAAACCTGTATCAACCCGCCGGCAACCAGTGTTATCTGTTCGATAACCTTGCAAAGCTGGGATTTACGCAGCATCTGATGCTGGGGCATAACGGCCAGTTCGGTAACTTCCTGAAAGAGGTGCGCGAAGAGGGTGGCATGCAGTCACCGCTGATGGACCAAACCGGTCTTCCTGTCTCTCTGCTGGGCTTCGACGGTTCGCCCGTTTATGACGATACCGCCGTCCTGCAACGCTGGCTGCAGACCATCGAAAAAGACAGTAACCCGCGCAGCGCGACGTTCTTTAATACCCTGCCGCTCCACGACGGTAACCATTTCCCGGGCGTGAGCAAAACGGCAGATTATAAAGTGCGTGCGCAGAAATTCTTCGACGAGCTGGACGCGTTCTTCACGGAGCTGGAAAAATCAGGCCGTAAAGTGATGGTGGTTGTGGTGCCTGAGCACGGTGGTGCGCTGAAAGGTGACAGAATGCAGGTGTCAGGCCTGCGTGATATCCCAAGCCCGTCCATCACCAACGTGCCTGCAGGTATTAAATTCTTTGGGATGAAGGCACCGCATCAGGGCGCACCGATTGAGATTACACAGCCAACCAGCTATCTGGCGATTTCAGAACTGGTTGCCCGCGCCGTTGACGGGAAGCTGTTTGTGGAAGATAGCGTGAACTGGGATCAGCTCACCAGCAAACTGCCGCAAACAGCGGAAGTCTCAGAGAACGCTAACGCGGTCGTCATTCAATATCAAAACAAACCTTACGTTCGCCTGAACGGCGGGGATTGGGTACCGTATCCGCAGTAACACGGTATGACGTCCCTCTCCCCATCGGGGAGAGGGACAATGTCAACATTATTGCTGGGCGATCCACACCAGCATTTTCAGACTTGCCGAATAGTAGTCGTCTTTAGAGGTGATTTCGGGTTCACCGGAAGACTGCCCCATCGTGAAATCACGTACAGCCAGCAGGCCGCCTTCCATCATGTAGGGCGCATATTCGTTGGTCGTGACGTTAACCCAGGCGGGAGTTTGTTCCCGGGAAAACTGTCCGAACCAGGCCTTCCACGGCGTCAGCAGCGGGCTTTGCTTATCAGACCAGGCGACGTACAGCGGAACACGAATCGCGTCATAGCTCATTCGCGGCGGCCAGCCTTTAGCAGGTGCCAGCTTGCCACCTGATGCCAGTGAAACCCAGTCAGTGGGCAGATTCGCTTTACCCGAACCCATTTTCCCCAGCAGGCGTTTCCCGTCCTTAATCAAATCGCGCCAGACCGGCAAATGACTGCGTCTGGAGAAGGCCTGCCAGGCCGGAAACACGAAATAGGAAGGATTAAGGACCACTTCACCCTCAAGCTTAAACCCCTGGACGCCGGGCAGCATCACGCGGTAACCAGCATAGCGGATCACGCTATGGTCAATCAGTGCTTTTGTAATTGCATCCGATGCGGCGCTGTAGCGTTTGTCATGCCAGCGGGCGTCGGCTTTCAGCAACGCCCAGGCAATTAGCACGTCGCCATCTGCAGCGTTGTTTTTGTCGGCGACCGGGTTGGACTCAGCAGGATTATAGCGCCAGTAAAACAGACCATTTTCTTTGTTCTTCAGCTGACTGTCTGTCCATTGCCAGAGCTTATCAAACGTGGCTTTATCGTCGTTGGCCACCGCCATCAGCATGGCAAAACCCTGACCTTCCGTATGCGACACGCCGCCATTGCCGGTATCGACAATGCGGCCTTCCGGTTTGAAAAAGCGGGCCTTGTAACTCTCCCAGGCCCGATCCGCATGAGAGAGAGGCGAGAACAGCAGACTCATCATGACGGCCAGCGTTGCGCACACGGGTTTTCGCATAATTAACTCGATCCGGTTATTCGGCACTTCGCAGTGAAATCTCACCGCCCATCCAGGGTTTAATTACGCCATCCTGTTCCAGGAGCAGCGCGCCCTGTGCGTCAATACCGCGTGAAGTCCCGTAGATCTCTTTATCACCAATCAGCAGTTTCACCGGGCGGTTAATGAAGTTATCCAGCTTTTCCCAACGAGACAGGAACGGTGCCAGCCCTTCCTGCTCAAAAAGCGTGAGTGAACTGCGCAACTCTTTAATCATACGCACGGCAAGGGTGTTACGATCGATGACGATCCCCGCCTCCTGGAGGTTAGTCCAGGCCTGATTCACCACATCATTTTGTACATTGCGCATTACCATATTAAGGCCTGCGCCAATGACGATTTGCGCCGCATCGCCCGTTTTTCCCGTCAGTTCGACCAGAATGCCGGCAAGTTTACGATCGTTGAGGTAGAGGTCATTAGGCCACTTAACACGTACCTTATCCGCTCCCAGATCGTGCAGCACTTCCGCCATGACGATGCCGATGACCAGACTCAGGCCAATGGCAGCGGCCGGGCCCTGATCGAGTCGCCAGTACATGGACAAATAGAGGTTAGCGCCAAATGGCGAAAACCATTTGCGACCGCGACGGCCGCGACCGGCCTGTTGATATTCAGCAACGCAGGCATCGCCGGATGTCAGCTCAGGCAGACGATCCAGAAGATACTGGTTCGTCGAATCAATCACCGGCAGCACCGCAACATTGCCGTGTCCGATCTGGCTGCGGATCGTTTCTTCATTCAGCAATTGAATCGGCTCCGGCAGACTGTAGCCTTTTCCGGGAACCGTGAACACATCAACACCCCAGTCGCGAAGCGTCTGGATATGTTTATTGATAGCAGCACGGCTCATGCCAAGCTGTTCACCCAGCTGCTCGCCAGAATGAAACTCACCGTCAGCAAGGATGCTAATCAGGGTTAAGGGAATGGTATTGTCCTTCACGCGATAGCCTCCACGGCATTAACTTCACCTGTGCAGCCAATGAAGCGAACTTCTGGCTCCAGCCAGACGTTAAACTTTTCGCCCACACGCTGACGAACATAATGAGCCAGCTGTATAACATCATCGCTGGTCGCATCGCGTTGATTAATCAGTACCAGGGCCTGCTGCTGGTGAACGGCGGCACCGCCTACTGAAGTGCCTTTTAGCTGGCATTGATCGATAAGCCATCCCGCGGCAAGCTTCACGCTGCCATCCGCCTGAGGGTAATGTGGCGCGGCTGGCCATCCTTCAAGAAAGACTTTTGCATTTTCGCTGCTGATAACCGGGTTTTTGAAGAAACTGCCGGCGTTTCCGTTTACTTTTGGATCGGGAAGTTTGGTCATCCGCATATGGCAAACCGAGTCAAAAACGTCGCGGGCGGTTACGGTAGCCGGATCGAGACGCGTTAAATCCCCGTAGGTCAACACGGGCTGCCAGTTCTTCGACAGGCGCAGACCTACGGCGACAATCACGTAGCGATCCTGATATTCATGTTTGAAGATACTGTCACGATAGCCAAACCGGCACTGTTCCGCCGTTAATCGCTTAGCCGTTCCGGTCGCCAGTTCGATGCAGTCGACATATTCGCAGACATGTTTCAGTTCGATGCCGTAGGCACCGATGTTTTGAATAGGTGACGATCCGGCGCAGCCTGGAATAAGCGCAAGGTTTTCCAGGCCCGGCATCCCTTTTTCGAGGGTGAATTGCACCAGATGATGCCAGTTTTCTCCGGCCCCCACGTGTAGGTGCCAGCTGTCGGCACGCTCTTCAACATCAATCCCCATGATGCGGTTAACGATCACCGTTCCCGCAAAGTCATCGAGAAACAGGACATTACTTCCTTCGCCCAGAATCAGTACGGGTTCATTATTTTCTGTCGCGTTTTGCCATGCATCCAGCAGCTGCTGTGCAGTATCGGCACGTACAATTTGATTAGCATTGCGTTGAATGCCAAAGGTATTCCAGGGCTTAAGGGAGTGGTTCATAGACGCTATCCTGATGCAAAAACGCAGGTAGTTTACCGTATAAGCAGGGCGTTGGGGGATTAGTTTGTGCAGCGTATAAACGCAAAAAGGCCATCCTTACGGATGGCCTCTTCACTTATTTGATGCCTGGCAGTTCCCTACTCTCACATGGGGAGACCCCACACTACCATCGGCGCTACGGCGTTTCACTTCTGAGTTCGGCATGGGGTCAGGTGGGACCACCGCGCTAAAGCCGCCAGGCAAATTCTGTTAATCTGTATCAAAGCTGAAAATCTTCTGTCTCTCGTCCGCCGAAACAGCTTCGGCGTTGTAAGGTTAAGCCTCACGGTTCATTAGTATCGGTTAGCTCAACGCATCGCTGCGCTTACACACCCGACCTATCA
>NZ_SNXG01000009.1:0-140869 GCF_004362415.1 Enterobacter sp. AG326
TTAATGAAATCTAAAATATATTTGAGAGTATCCTTCTGTCCTGTATGAGAAAGATGTATTTTGCACAGCCATTCCAGATAGTTAGCTATGGTTGTAATCCGAAAGTACTTAGTTGGTTTTTTGACATTTGAACTCCTAAAATTATCATCCTCGCCATCTCGGAAATTGAATGAAGTGAATTCAATCAAATCTTCAATTTCATGAGGAGCCAGAAATATTTTTTTCTGAATTCTTTCATCAATATTGATCTCTTTCCTCATAAAGAATCGATATAACAATGAAATGCTACCGGCAATAACCTTCATTGTTGATATAGACTCTGACCGATTCCTGACCTGTGTTGTTATATACAAGTTAGGATAATACAATGGTTCACCAGTATTTTTATTTACAATATGACAATATCTCTCACCATTTTCGAACATAAAAGAATCCACACAAATACTACGCATATTTTCCTCCTAAACCTTACAAAAAGTATAATTCCAATATATTAATAATAAGCATTTCGTAGATTTACAAATTTATTTGAATCGATTAAGTCATTTAGTTAAATTAAAACAGTGAGATAGACGAATATTCCTGTCAAATTATCATCTGGTAGATCTAGTTAATATTATGTACACCTAATACTTCGGAAACTATCTCACTGCCTTGCTAATAAACGGCAACCAAAATAATGTAAATTATTTTGTAAGGTTTTAAGCCAAAATATGGGTCCAAACTTTACATTTTTACAAAAGAGTTTTCAGCCCAATCTGGTATTGAATTATTCGCTTTGAAAGATTTCTAATTTCAACGGGACATTTAATTAGCGAGAACCATGTCTCGTAAACATAAAACTGCTTGAAAATATCAAGCTCAGAGATTGAGTCTAAAGGTTCTCTCAAATTTCCTACAAGGTACTGACTGAGCCAGTAAATGATTTCTTTATTAAATTCGTTATTGGGTAAATCATAAATTGCTCCGGGTTCGAAGATCTTGTAAAAAAGATCATCGCCTAAATTGCACATATGGTTATCTTCACTCACAAATTCTTCGATATTCATAACATGTCTCCCCAAATTAACTAAGCAACATTATTTCGACTTGTTTCGATAACTGATTGAATCCACTCGTCAACTTCACTCTCGACAAAAGCAACGGCACGAACACCGATCTTCACTGGTGCCGGAAACCGACCTTCACTGATCAGACGATAGATCCAGGCTTTGCCGAAACCAGTTCGTTTCAAGACTTCTGGTAAACGAATTAAGCTTTGATTGATTGTATTCATTTGGCTGTCTCCTCCGTTTCCGTTACGGAGATATTAGCCACACAGATTTGTATCTATGAAGGGAATGCTGATAACTGAAAAGTTAGATGAGGGAAGAATGAAAGGAAATTCCGGGGAAGAAAAATATTTACGCCCTCCCCTTGACAATTAACATGATGATTTACAACTAGAAAGAGCCGAGTTCAGAAATCGGTATGTTGAGGAGATGGCTGTTTTTGCTGATAAAATATTCGAGACTACGGGTTGTTTCTCCATTCAATGACTTCTCTGCAACAGGCCTGTCTGTATCTTTAATGTGATCTTCTCCTCTGATCTCACTTGTAAAGTCGGGATACAAGACACGAGACAAGACCATATTTGAGATTTTTACTTTTTTAAATTTTGCCCAAATCAATAGATCCATCATTGGGATAATATTGTAATCGACAAGTTTTCTTATCTTTGCCAGTCCAATTTTTTCTGTTTTGACTGGCTCAATTTCATATTCTTTCCTGAGAATGGGTAGCATCGTTTGTAAGGCTGTTATAATTTCTTCATCGCTGGACATTCCTAAATCAAATGAAACATACATCTTGCTGCTATTTTGGTTCAAAAAAAAGTCTCTCATAGTTTTTGTTATTGGTTTCTTTTTCAATTCTTTTTTGAAATCGCCATTTTCTTCAAAAAAATCCATGCTAAACATCATTAACTTGTTCTCTAATTTTTTTATATCACCAAAGCTAACCTGAGCAACATGTCTTTGGCCCTTGCCAAAAAGGCCATGATTATTATCTTGTCTGCTTAAAATAGGATTACCTTCAAGGATAGACCTTAAATTTTGATTATCATCTTCCCATCCAAAATTTACACTGTCGAAAATCGCTTCTCTAAAGGCAAGCTCAGTATGCAGTTCTTTGATTGTTAGTGATTTTAACTGCTCATAGTTTTCGAGACTAAACCAGCTTTTTAATTCTTCATAAGGGCTTACTACTTTCATTAATCCCTCCACTGTATTCAAAGCTTGAATGAGTTAACACTGCTTATTTGAATTAATTCTCCCTTAACAAGGTTGATAAGGGAGAACGATTAATTAACTATTTATTCATAGTTAAGTCTTTTTAAAATCAAATGGTGAAACTTGTCGTATTCTAAGGAGGTCAAGGTAGTCGGCCCACCACTGCAACATAAGCTTTCTCTCATCAAGGTGCTCTGCTTTATGTATGTAGGCAGCACGAACTGAGTTCCGCTCCTGATGGCTCATTTGCCGTTCAACAGCATCTTTCGACCACAAGCCGGATTCAATCAAGGCACTACAAGCCATAGCCCTGAATCCATGTCCACAGACCTCCACGGTTGTGTCATAGCCCATAGACCTCAAAGCCTTGTTTACCGTATTTTCACTCATAGGCTTTCTGAAATCATGGTCGCCAATGAACACAAGTTCATGGTCACCGCTGATCTCTTTAATTTCCATCAACACAGACAATGCCTGACAACTCAAAGGAACAAGGTGTGGAGTTCGCATTTTCGAACCACGGTGCGAATGTTTCACTCCGGGTAGTGGTTCTCGTTCAGAGGGAATAGTCCACATTGCATTCTTGAAATCGATTTCCGACCATCTTGCGAATCTGAGTTCACTGGAACGAATGAAAATGAGCAATGTCAGCTTTACGGCTAACTTCGTGAGTTTTCTCCCCTTGAAACTATCAATTCGTTCTAAAAGTTCTGAGAATCGTTCGAATGGCAAAGCTGGCCTGTGAACTCTTTTAGCTACCGCAATAGCTCCTGCCATCTCCTGGGCAGGGTTGTAATCTATCAGCCCGTTCTGGACAGCATATCTCATTACTGCCGTTGTTCTTTGCTGTAATCGGGAAGCAACTTCCAGTCGCCCAGAAGCTTCAACAGCCTTGATAGGGGCAAGAAGATCTCTGGTATTAAGTTCGGATATTTTTCTTTTACCAATAGCAGTAAAGAGACCATCTTCCATGCTTTTTAGAACTCTTTCGCTGTGGGAATCTGACCATTTCCTTTTACAGGCAGTATGCCAGTCCCTTGCAACAGCTTCGAATGTCAGGGCTTCGCTCTGCTCGATCTTGTCTGCTTTTTTCTTCTCGGAAGGGTCGATACCATCAGATACCAACTTTTTGGCCTCATCTCGTTTCCTGCGAGCTTCACCAAGAGAGACCATTGGATAAACACCCAATGCTAAAACTTTTTGTT
This sequence comes from Enterobacter sp. AG326, assembly GCF_004362415.1. Taxonomy (NCBI): domain Bacteria; kingdom Pseudomonadati; phylum Pseudomonadota; class Gammaproteobacteria; order Enterobacterales; family Enterobacteriaceae; genus Enterobacter; species Enterobacter sp. AG326. The sequence continues at coordinate 3,476 of NZ_SNXG01000009.1, forward strand.
TGCCCTCGAAACGGTATTGGAGTCGCCAGTATTTTGAACCATTGGGGTTGATCAGCAGGTGCATACCCTGCCCATCTGTGAGTTTGAAAGGTTTGTCGGAGGGCTTGGTAGTCCTAACTTTGATATCGGTGAGAGCCATCAGTTGATACCTCCAGTGTTGGTACCAAAATCAATCGAACCGGGAATACCATCAGTTATACCATCATCAGTTGGTATATGTTCAAGGAATTGAGTAGACGTGTACAGACTAAGAAAAGCCAGAAACCTGCTTAACTTACTGTTTTTATGGACTAAAGTAGATGTTAGTAGACTTGAAAAAAGCTTTGTATGGTGCCGAAGGCCGGACTCGAACCGGCACGTATTTCTACGGTTGATTTTGAATCAACTGCGTCTACCGATTTCGCCACTTCGGCACTGAAGGGGATGCGGAAACGTTGTGGATTATACCTGTCGCGCGCCGCCATGCAAGCGACGACGCGCTAAACCCGCGCTAAGTGCCCAAAAAACCAGCGTCCTTCGTCACTCCAGCTCAGACACCGCCAGACGAATCACACCCGCCGCCTTCTGCTCCGGCAGCGCCAGCACCTTCGCCCACATCTCCTGCACCATATCGCAGGAGAGCTTCGCTTTGCCCGCCGCCTTCTCCGGCATCTGCAGCTGCTGGATGTCCTCGCCGTACTTATCGGCAAGTTGCTTCATAATCGGCCGCACGTCTTCGACAGCCGCCTCGCGTTCAGCCTGCGTCACGGTGTGACGGTTTTTGCCGTAGGCCGCGCGCATCATGTCGGCGTCGGCCTGCATGCGCCGCGCCATCAGGTCTTTATCCAGCATGCGCATCGGGTTCACGCCGCCCTTCACCGTCGGGTAGAGGAAGCGGAAGCAGGCGTCGTCGCTCACCTTCTGAATGGCGGCGGTCTGCTCCATGTTGATGGTCATGTAGTTCACCACGTTGGCGTCCGGGGCGTTTTGCAGGCGCGACATCTGCAGATGCAGGATCTGCGGCTGGATGGTGTCGATAATGTGCTGCTCCGGCTCGCCGGCCTTTTGCAGGGCGGCCATCTGGTCGAGAATGCGCTGATGCAGCACAGGCTCCTGCTCCTTAATCACCTGCCAGGCGGGCATCGCGTTAAGAGCGGAATCCATCTGCCGTTCCGGAGCGCGCTGCCTGTCGAAGAACACCCAGAACGCCACGGCGGCGGCCACCACAACAACCATCACGGTACGGGTCCACGTTTTATTCATCTCGCATCCTTATCCTTGAGTTATGCCGGTTTACACCGGCACGCCGCTGTGGAAGCGAAACTCGTTGTCCGGTGTCGAGATAAGTGTGGCTTCAATTTCGCCAAAATGCTGTATGCGCGGTGAGATATCGTCGTCGCTCACCTGCTGGGCCAGCGTCAGGTAGTCCTGATAATGGCGCGCTTCCGAGCGCAGCAGCGAGAGATAGAACTTCTGCAGGTCGTCGTCGAGGAACGGGGCCAGCGCGGCGAAGCGTTCGCAGGAGCGGGCTTCGATGTAGGCGCCGCAGATGAGCTTGTCGATCAGCGTCAGCGGTTCGTGGGTGCGCACTTCCTTCAGCATCCCTTTGGCGTAGCGGCTGGCGGTAATTTTGACGTACGGAATGTCGCGGGCCAGCATCGCCTCGCGCACCTGCCAGAAGTGGTGCAGCTCCTCTTTAATCAGCATAACCATGCTGTCGATGAGCGCCTGGCCCCACGGGTCGTCGGTTTTGGGCATCACGCTTTTGCCAATCTGCTTGTGCAGGGCGATGAAGTCCGGCTCCGGGCCGTCGCGGAAGGTGAACTGTTCGTAGGGCTTGAGCCAGTCGAGCAGCGCGTCGGCACCACTTTCGTCGGCGACGTATTTACGCACGAGTAATAACGCGGTCTGGGCGGCCTTGAGCTCGCACACCATGTGGTCGGTGAGCAGCAGCGGCAGGTTCGCCGGGTCGCGGGCTTTATCAATCCATGCTTGCGGGGTCGGGCACTGGAGGAAGTTGAGTACGGGGGCGAGTATCTGCGGGTAATCCATGGTTCTGCCTTGAAAAAGCGGTGGCGCGCGCCACCGCCTGAAACGCTTAGTGACGCACGCCGTCGTCGTCTTCGTCGACGTAATCTTCGTCGTCGCCTTCTTCGCCGTCTTCACCGTTCGGATCTTCGAAGTAGGTTCCCCAGCCGTCGTATTCCACTTCAAACTTCTCGGCCAGGTTCATCAGCTGTTCTACCTGCGCGTCGATAAGCTCCGCCTTCAGCGCGCCTTCGCTCAGGATGTCGCAGCAGATGACGGTGTCGCCCTCTTCCACTTCCAACTCTTCCGGCTCGGTTACTTCGTAACCCAGCTTGAAGGCTTCCACGGCCAGTTTTTCCAGCGCGTCGAAATCATCCGCAGAGAAATGGTGCTCGATGGTGTACAGCGCGTCCGGATCGCTACCGTCTTCCAGCAGTTCTTCAATAATCAGACGCGTCTCTTCGCGTTGCTCTTCCAGGTGTTCCGGGTTTGCCATGGCTCAATCCTCTTTAAAGTGCGGCAGATACTTCTATTTTCACACACGGACGGGTTTGCCTCCACCTTTGTAAGAAAGAATTGTGAAACGGGGTTGCAAATGAATAATTACACATATAAAGTGAATTTTAATTCAATAAGTGGCGTTCGCCATGCGAGGATAAGATGTCCGATTTATACAAGAAACACTTTCTGAAATTGCTCGACTTTACCCCTGCACAGTTCACTTCTCTGCTGACCCTTGCCGCACAGCTCAAAGCCGATAAAAAAAATAGCAAGGAAGTACAGAAGCTTACCGGTAAAAACATCGCGCTCATCTTCGAAAAAGACTCGACCCGTACACGTTGCTCTTTCGAAGTTGCCGCATTTGACCAGGGCGCGCGCGTCACGTATTTAGGCCCGAGCGGCAGCCAGATTGGGCATAAAGAGTCAATTAAGGACACCGCGCGGGTTCTCGGGCGGATGTATGACGGCATTCAGTATCGCGGCCACGGCCAGGAAGTGGTCGAAACGCTGGCGCAGTATGCGGGCGTGCCGGTGTGGAACGGGCTGACCAACGAGTTCCACCCGACCCAGCTGCTGGCGGACCTGCTGACCATGCAGGAGCACCTGCCGGGCAAGGCGTTTAACGAGATGACGCTGGTCTACGCGGGCGACGCGCGCAACAACATGGGCAACTCGATGCTGGAAGCCGCGGCGCTGACCGGGCTGGATCTGCGCCTGGTGGCCCCGAAGGCCTGCTGGCCGGAAGAGAACCTGGTGGCGGAGTGCAGCGCGCTGGCGGAGAAGCACGGCGGGAAGATCACCCTGACGGAAGACGTGGCGGCGGGCGTGAAGGGCGCGGACTTTATCTATACCGACGTGTGGGTGTCGATGGGCGAAGCCAAAGAGAAGTGGGCGGAGCGGATCGCGCTGCTGCGCGGGTATCAGGTGAACGCGCAGATGATGGCGCTGACCGGCAACCCTAACGTGAAGTTCCTGCACTGTCTGCCGGCGTTCCATGACGACCAGACCACGCTCGGCAAGCAGATGGCGAAAGAGTTCGATCTGCACGGCGGGATGGAAGTGACGGACGAGGTGTTTGAGTCGGCGGCGAGCATCGTGTTCGACCAGGCGGAAAACCGGATGCATACGATTAAAGCGGTGATGGTGGCGACGCTTGGGGAGTGATTTAGTCCTCTGCGCGCGGGTGCCCTCACCCCGGCCCTCTCCCACGGGGAGAGGGAGAAAACACTAAAAAACGACAACAAGATTGTCGTTTTTGCTTTTACCTCCATTTCATTGATTTTTCACCCCGAAAAAGGTACGTTTTCGCCTTAATTCCAGCGTGGACATGCCAGCATTATGCCGATTATTCAGTCTGTTGAACGTGCGTTGCAGATCCTCGACCTGTTCAACGAGCAGGCCACCGAGCTTAAGATCACCGACATCAGCAAACTGATGGGGCTGAGCAAGAGTACCCTCCACTCGCTGCTGAAAACCCTGCAGCTTCACGGCTATATCGATCAGAACCCGGAAAACGGTAAATATCGTCTCGGCATGAAGCTGGTCGAGCGCGGCCATTTTGTCGTGGGCTCCATCGATATTCGGCAAAAGGCAAAAGGCTGGCTGACGGAGCTGTCCCAGCGGACCGGGCAGACCACCCACCTGGGGATCCTGGACGGGCGTGAAGGGGTCTATATCGAGAAGATTGAAGGCAAGCTGGCCGCCATCGCCTATTCGCGCATCGGCCGCCGCCTGCCGGTTCACGCCACCGCCATCGGCAAGGTGTTGATTGCCTGGCTGGGCGAGCCCGAGCTGAACGCCCTGCTGGAGGGCTATCAGTACACCACCTTTACGCCCGCTACCCTCGCCTCTCGTGAAGCCTTAATGAGCGCCCTGGCGCAGACCCGCGAGCAGGGTTACGCCCTGGACAGCGAAGAGAACGAGCAGGGCGTGCGCTGCGTGGCGGTGCCGGTGTGGAACCACGAGTCCCGCGTCATCGCCGCACTGAGCCTGTCGACGCTGACCTCCCGCGTTGACGACGCAGAGCTGGCTAATTTCCGCGAGCAGCTTCAGCAGGCCGGGCTCGCGCTCTCGCGCGCGCTGGGCTACCCGGCCTGAGCCGTTAGGCCGGCTCGTAGGTGAAGTAGTCGAAGTCCGCGTGGCAGCCGTCGCCGCTGATGTCCTCGCAGTGCAGCCCCACAAACGCGCCGGTGAAGAAGCCGCGCCCGCCGATGTAGTCGTCCGACAGCTTCCACGCCTCATAGGTGACCGGCACGGCGTGCCACGTCTCGCCGTCGAACGAGTAGCTGTAGCGGTAGACCAGCGTATCCACATCCACCCGCAGCCAGACGCTCTCCGCACCCTCCGGCACCGGAATCGGCTGCTCGTGCAGCGGCCATGACGGCACGTTGTGGTCGAGCTGGATCACCTTAATCGTTCTCCCCTGCCCCTCCTCATAGTCCACAAAGCAGTAGCTCCAGTTTTTGCTGTTGTAGTAGCAGGTCAGCCCCGCGCTCTGCTGGAAGTGGACCGGCGAGAACTGCATCCGCGTTTCTGAACGGAAAGCGAAGTGCTGCCAGCGGCGCGCCACGGTCGACTGGGTAAAGGTCGAGTTGAGCGAGTCGTTGCCGTAGAGCCGTAAATAGCCGGGGCGCGCGGTGAGCGAGCCGAGGGTGTCGTCGAACGGAATGCGCAGGGTCTGCAGCTCCGGGTCAAGCGAACTGGAGTCGAAATCGTCCCGCCAGGTCGTCTGAACGGCAACGGGCTGCTCGGCCACCTGCGGGCCTTTCACGGTCAGCTGCGCGTGCTTGCCGCCTTCCACGTACGGCCAGCCGTCGCGCCATTCAATGCGGGCGATGCCGGTCTCGCGCCCCAGCGGGCAGTAGCCGCGTCCGCCGGAGGCCAGCAGCGGTACGCCGGGCAGGCGCAGCGGGCGGCTGGTGAGATAGGCCATGTACCATTCACCCGTATGCGTCTGCAGCAGCGAGCCGTGGCCGCTCTTCTGCAGCGGGTTCTCCGGCAGGTGCCAGCTGGTCATCATCGTCACGTCCGGGTGCAGCTCGTACGGCCCGTCGATATTTTTGGAACGCAGCACCACGACGGCGTGCTCGTAGCTGGTGCCGCCCTCGGCGACCATCAGGTAGTACCATCCCGCGTGGCGATACAGGTGCGCGCCTTCGGTGTAGCAGAGCGGCGTGCCGGTAAACAGCGTTTTGCGCTCGGGCGAGAGCGTGCCGGTCTGCGGGTCAAACTCCTGCATCACGATGGTGTTGTGCGGGTTGCTGTGGTGGCGAGGCCCCCACGGGCGGTAGATATAATATTTTCGGCCATCGTCGTCGTGAAACAGGGACGGGTCAAACCCGCCGTTGCCCATCGGGATCGGCTCGCTCCACGGCCCCTCGATGGACGGTGCGGTGACGAGGTAGTTGCGGCCGTTTTTCCACGGCGAGTCGACAATCTTCACGTCGGTGTAGAGCAGCCAGAATTTACCGTCGGCATAGCTCAGGCACGGCGCCCAGATGCCGCCGGAGTCCGGGTTGCCCTTCATGTCCAGCATCGACACGCGGTCCAGCGGCGTGCTGACCAGCGACCAGTTTTTCAGGTCGCGGGAGTGGTAGATGCGTACGCCCGGGAACCACTCGAAGGTCGAGGTGGCGATGTAGTAGTCTTCGCCCTGGCGGCACAGGGACGGGTCCGGGTTGAAGCCGGTGAGTATCGGGTTAGTGATTTCCATATTGCCTCCGGTTAATGGGATGCGGCTGTCGCGGCGTCGGGAACGGCCTCGCCCTGCGCCGCGCGGTGTTTGATCAGCTGCTGGCTGATAGCCTCTACGCGGGCATCGGTGAGCTTGTAGAGCGACAGCATGATGAACATGCCCGCGTAGAGCACCACCGGCACCACGCAGAACAGAATTTTGATGGTGGTGAGCACCTCAACCGGCTGCACGCTGCTGCTGGCGGAGTAGTTGACGTACGCCAGGATCCAGCCCACCACCGCCCCGCCAATCGCCAGGCCAATCTTCAGGCTGAACAGGTAGGTGGAGAACACCAGCCCGTCGAGGCGGCGACCGCTGCGGCTCTCCTCGTAATCCACCACGTCAGAGGCCATCAGCCACTGCAGCGGCGTGGTGGTGTTGAAGACGAACAGGAAGAGGATGTTGAGGGCAAAAATCAGCGCGATGTGCTCCGCCGGGGTGACGAAAATCAGCAGGCTGATCAGCGAGTAGGCGACGATGATCCACTTGAAGGCGGTGACGCGGTCGAAGCGGCCCAGCAGGCGGGAGGAGCAGAGCGAGCCGAACATGGTGGCGAGGCTGCCGTAGAGTAAGAACTGGGTCGCCATCTCCGGGTGATCCATCACGTATTTCACGAAGTAGAGCGTCGCCCCGCCGCGCACCACGTTGGAGCAGGTCGCCATCATCTTGAACGCACACATGATGCGCCACTGGCCGTTGCCCAGCAGCAGCCTGAGATCTTTCGCCACCGACGAACCCGGCTGAACCTCAAAGGTGTAGCGCTCTTTAGTCGTGAAGAAGCAGACGTAGAGCAGCACCACGCCGCTCAGCCCCAGCACGCACATGGCGCCGAAGTAGCCCACCTGCTCGTCCCCTTTGCCGATGATGCTCACCAGCGGCAGCGCGATGCCGCTGATGGCGAGCGAGCCCGCCGCCGCCAGGAAGAAGCGCCAGGACTGCAGGGCGTGACGCTCTTTCGGGTCGGCGGTGATGACGCCCGGCATGGCGCAGTACGGCACGTTAACGAAGGTGTAGACCAGGGTCAGGAGAATGTAGGTCACACAGGCGTAGATGATTTTGCCCTGCGCGGAGAAGTCCGGCGTGTAGAAGGTCAACACGCAGACGATGCCGAACGGGATGGCGCCCCACAGCAGGAACGGGCGGAACTGGCCGTGCCGCGTGCGGGTGCGGTCTACCAGCAGCCCCATCAGCGGGTCGGTGACGGCGTCGAGCACGCGGGAGACCAAAAACAGCGTGCCCATTATGCCCGCCGACAGGCCGAAGACGTCGGTGTAGAAATAGGCCAGCAGGAACATCGTGGCCTGCCAGACGAAGCCGCAGGCGGTGTCACCCAGCCCGTAGCCAATTTTGTCTTTCATGGTTAATTGCGTCATCAGAATTACACCCTTATGTAGTGTGCTGAATTACAACATCGTGTTAATGGAGTGTAATGAGCTGTTCAATTAACCAGCAATGGTCATATCTTATTTCCGAATTACGTTATTTTGCTTTTGTGACGCCGACGATATATCTCAACTCATTGTTTATATTGATAAATAACAGAAATGACAAAGCCGTCCGCGGAATATTTCCCGCAGACGGTTTTATCTTAGAAAATAATTAAATGCCGAGCGCTTTTTTACCGGCGTTAATTACCTCAATGATTTTATCGGTGTCATAAATACAGCCTTTCCAGGTGCCGCCGCTCACCGACTGCAGCGCCGCCCACAGCCGGGTGTCGTCCGGCAAAAAGTCGTGGGCGTGCAGGTCCGGGTGCGTCTGCCGCCGCGCCAGCTCGCGCGCGCCCTCCTCCGGCGTCAGCGGGTTGTCCGCCGTGCCGATAAAGTTCACGCTGCCTGTTAACGTCAGGCGGTCCACCGCTATCTCGATGATGTCGTTATCGCGCAGCTTGCCTATCGGCCCGCCCGCCAGCGCCTCCGGCGACACGTGGCCGAAGCAGGCGCCCGTCGACACGCCCGAGAAGCGCGCATCGGTGATGAGCGACACCGTCTTGCCCCACGAAATATGCTTCAGCGCGGAGGTGAGCTGATAGGTCTCTTCCATGCCGGTGCCGGACGGCCCGCCGCCGATCACCACCATGATATCGCCCTGTTCGATCTCTTCCCGCTTGATAGCCTTAATCGCCTGCGCTTCCGAGACAAACACCCGCACCCGGCCGGTGTGGCGGTACACGCCATCTTCGCCCACCACCGACGGGTCGATCGCCGTGGCCTTGATCACCGAACCTTCCGGCGCAATGTTGCCCGTCGGGAAGCAGACCGTCGAGGTCAGCCCTTTCGCCTTTGCCTTCTCCGGCGGCAGGATCACGTCATCAGGATCCACGCCGTCCTGCTCGCGCAGGCACTGGCGGAAGCGCGCCCGGCGCTCGGACGCCTGCCACCAGTCGAGGTTCTCGCCCACCGTCTGGCCGGTTACGGTCATGGCGTCCAGGTGCAGCAGGCCGAGATCGCGCAGGTGGAGCATCACCTCCGGCACGCCGCCCGCGAGGAACGCGCGCACGGTCGGATGATAGTCCGGGCCGTTGGGCAGCACGCTCACCAGGCGCGGCACCCTGCGGTTGACGCGCGCCCAGTGCTCAACGTCCGGGATCGTGCAGCCCGCCGCGTGGGCGATGGCCGGAATGTGCAGCAGTAAATTGGTGGAGCCGCCGAACGCCGCGTGGATCACCATCGCGTTTTCGATGGATTTGTCGGTGAGGATATTCCGCGTGGTGATGCCGCGGTTATCCAGCTGGCTCACCGCGCGCGCCGACTGGCGGGCGATCTCCAGCCACACCGCCTGCCCGGACGGTGCCAGCGCGGAGTGCGGCAGCGCCAGGCCCAGCGCCTCCGCGACCACCTGCGAGGTGCCCGCCGTGCCGAGGAACTGACACCCGCCGCCCGGCGAGGCGCAGGCGCGGCAGCCCAGCTCGGCGGCCTCCTGCAGGGAGAGTTCGTGATTGGCGAAGCGCGCGCCGATGGTCTGCACCTTGCCCGCGTCCTCCCCGACGGTCGGCGGCAGCGTCGCCCCGCCCGGCACCAGAATGGTCGGCAGATTGTGCATCGAGGCCAGCGCAATCATGGTGGCGGGCAGCCCTTTATCGCAGGTTGCCACGCCGATCACCGCCCGGCGCGTCGGCAGGGATCGGATCAGGCGGCGAAACACGATCGCCGCGTCGTTGCGGTATGGAAGGGAATCGAACATGCCGTGCGTGCCCTGCGAGCGCCCGTCGCACGGATCGCTGACGAAGGCCGCAAACGGGATCCCGCCGCTGCGGGTGATCTCCTTCGCCGCCGCCTGCATCTGCATGCCGATCTCCCAGTGCCCGGTGTGGTAGCCCAGCGCGATTGGGCGTCCGTCTCCGGCACGGATGCCGCCCTGGGTGCCGATGATCAGCACCTCTTTGCCGGTCAGCCTGTTGGCGTCCCAGCCCATCCCGGCGTTCTGCGTCATGCCGAACAGGTTGCCGCTGGGGGATTCCATCAGCATCTGCGGGGTCAGCGGCAGCGCGCCCTGCGGCCCCGCCGCGTGCGTGATCACCGCATAAAACGCGTCGTCCTGTGGGGTGAAAATTTTCTCAATGGTCATCGTTATCGTCCGGCTCAGCAGAGCTTGAGCTGTTGCAGCAGGGTTTTCAGCTGCGCCCTGCGCGGCTCGTCCAGCGGCGAGGCGGGCGGCAGCACGTGCGTGGAGACAGGGCGACCGCAGAGCACGATCGCCTCTTTAATCACGTTCACAAACGGCGTATCCAGCTGATACATCTGCGGAATTTGCAGTAAGGTTTGATGATACTCAGCCGCTTTCGCCACGTCCCCGTCGCGCCAGGCTTTCAGAAGATTCACCGAAACCTGCGGTGCAAAGTTACCGCTCGCCGAGATCGCCCCGTCGCCGCCGAGCAGCAGAGTATTAAAGAGGTGATCGTCGTAGCCGCAGAGCACCGTGAAGCGCGGATGGGCGCCTTTGACGGTATGGATCATGCTGCGCAGGTGGGCGACGGAGTCGATGGTGTCTTTGATGCCGATAATATTGCGGCGCGAGTCGGCAAGGGTTTTTACCAGCGCCGGAGTCAGATCCTGCCCGGTTAGCGCCGGGAAGTTATAGAGCATCACCGGCAGCGTGACGCTGTCGGCAACCTGCTCGAAATAGCGGATCAGGTTCGCTTCCGACACTTTCCAGTAGTAGGGGTTAATCACCACGATGCCGTCCGCGCCCGCCTGCTGCGCGTGCTGGCTCAGTTCAATGGTTTCCCGGGCGTTGGTGCCGCCGGTGCCGATCAGGACCGGCACGCGACGATCGACATGATCGATAGCAAAGCGGGCAATGGTTTTACGCTCTTCGGCGCTCAGCTGGGAGAACTCGCCGCCGCTGCCCAGGAAGAACAGGCCGTCAACGCCTGCTTTTATGAGATCGTCGATTAGCGCGGCGGTACCCGGCTTATCGAGCTGGCCGTCGGCGGTAAAAATGGTGGAGACAGGGGGAATGATTCCCGTGAACAACGCGGACTGCGGCATGAGATCTCCTTGCTGAATCATTTTGTTCTACATTATAGAACAGCGTTCATTAATTTAACGATCATACTATGACGCAGAAAAAGCGCAGGTAAATGGGAAGGGAAGAGGGAGTGCGGGAAATTTAAGCTGGATCACATTATGCGTGGGTGCGGTCTGGTGCCCTCACCCCTGCCCTCTCCCACAGGGAGAGGGAGTAAACCCGTTTAACCGATCAGCATCTTCACCACTATCTTACGCACATGTGCAGGCGTCCCAACCGCGCACAGCGGCTTATGCACTTCGCCCGGCCAGAACACTACAAAATCCCCTTCGCTAAGCACCACGGTTTTCTCCTGCTCGCCTTCCGGCAGGAACGCGATGTCTTTGTCCGCCAGCCAGTCGGTGTCCGGCGCGCCGTGCGGCAATGTGCTGAAGGTCATCCCTTCCTCTCCTTTCATCACGATCTGGATATCAAGGTAGCGCGCATGGTACTCGGCGCGGCGCTCGGCGAACGGCTGGGTCATGTCTTCAGAGACCAGATAAAAGAGGCTGTTGCCGTTGATGTCGTGTTTGCCGAGCGGCGTGGCGTCGGTGACGTGGGCTTTAACGTGCTCAATGGCCTGGCGCAGCGCGTCAGGCAGCCAGGGTTGCAGATGGTGGATGTTGCCGATAATCATGTGAAATCCCTCTATGTAAAACAACGTTTCATTTTTATCTTTTATACGAGAGTTAAGACTGCCATACCAGCCCTTTTTCGAAGAGGTTTGCGCGAGCGCATGTTTATCGGGAAAGGTGTTAACCCACTGTTAATCCTGTCCAGGCAATTATGCAGGGGTTATGCATAACCTCGATCCGCGCTTATCGCATGGCTGTTCTAACCTCTTGATCATGCTCTCTAATTAACAAAACCCGTTGCCGCCTCACACTTTACTGTTTTGATAATTTGCTCTAAAAAACCATAATTATTTATTGATTTTTCTTAAGTCAAAAATAGTTAATTACGTTAATTGCATAGCCATTCTTGCTTATAATATTTATCATTTAAAATCAGCCACATAACAACATATTTCAAAAGATTAAAATCTACAAAACAATAACAACCTCAAATAATGCCACCGGATCCTGCTTAGCTATTCACCCCTTAATAATATGAAATTAATCATTATCTGATGCGAATCATGCAAATGAAAATAAACCGCTAAATATCCGGTTTCGCGTGAGCAATATCACAATACGGATTATTTAACTGCCTAGTATGAATCACGAAATCAATTGAGCTTAGCCGTCATGAAATTAAATACATCACATGGCGCATGCCCTTTTTATTCTGAAAAACAGTTAAAGGAATAATTATGGAAAAGCATTACGTCGGTTCTGAAATTGGTCAATTGCGTAGCGTTATGCTGCACCGCCCAAATTTAAGTCTGAAACGTTTAACGCCATCAAACTGTCAGGAGCTGCTTTTCGATGACGTGCTCTCGGTTGAGCGGGCGGGTGAGGAGCATGACATCTTCGCCAACACGCTGCGTGAGCAGGGTGTGGAAGTCCTGCTGTTGACCGACCTTTTGACACAAAGCCTTGATATTGCAGAAGCGAAAGCCTGGCTGCTGGATACCCAAATCTCCGACTATCGCCTCGGTCCAACCTTTGCCGGCGACGTGCGCGGCTGGCTGGCGGATATGCCGCACCGGGAACTGGCGCGCAGACTGAGCGGCGGATTAACCTACGGCGAAATTCCGGCGGCGATTAAAAATATGGTGGTGGATACCCACACGGCGAATGATTTTATTATGAAGCCGCTGCCGAACCATTTATTTACCCGCGACACCTCGTGCTGGATTTATAACGGCGTCTCTATTAACCCCATGGCGAAACCGGCCCGTCAGCGTGAAACCAATAACCTGCGGGCAATATATCGCTGGCACCCGGCATTTGCCGACGGCGATTTTATTAAGTATTTCGGCGACGAGAATATTAATTACGACCACGCCACGTTAGAAGGCGGCGACGTACTGGTGATTGGCCGCGGGGCGGTATTGATCGGCATGTCCGAGCGCACGACGCCGCAGGGCGTGGAGTTCCTCGCCAACAGCCTGTTCAAACACCGCCAGGCCGAGCGCGTGATCGCCGTTGAGCTGCCAAAACACCGCTCCTGCATGCACCTCGACACCGTCATGACCCACATCGACGTGGACACCTTCTCCGTCTACCCGGAAGTGGTGCGCAAGGACGCCCAGTGCTGGACGCTCACCCCGGACGGACGCGGCGGCCTGCTGCGCACCCAGGAAACCGACCTGCTGCACGCCATCGAGAAAGCGCTCGGCATTAACCAGGTGCGCCTGATCACCACCGGCGGCGACGCCTTTGAAGCCGAACGCGAGCAGTGGAACGACGCCAACAACGTGCTGACCATCCGCCCGGGCGTGGTGATCGGCTACGAGCGCAACGTCTGGACCAACGAGAAGTACGACAAAGCGGGCATCACCGTGCTGCCCATCCCGGGCGACGAACTCGGACGCGGCCGCGGCGGCGCGCGCTGCATGAGCTGCCCGCTGGAACGCGACGGAATTTAAAGGAGCCATCATGGAACGAAAACCCACTCTGGTTGTGGCCCTGGGCGGCAACGCGCTGCTCAAGCGCGGCGAGCCGCTGGAAGCCGAAATCCAGCGCCAGAACATCGAGCAGGCCGCCCGCACCATCGCCGGGCTGACGGAACAGTGGCGCGTGGTGCTGGTGCACGGCAACGGGCCGCAGGTCGGGCTGCTGGCGCTGCAGAACAGCGCCTACGACAAAGTCACGCCCTACCCGCTGGACGTTCTCGGCGCCGAAAGCCAGGGAATGATTGGCTACATGCTCCAGCAGGCGCTGAAAAACAATCTGCCGCAGCGCGAGGTGAGCGTCCTGCTCACGCAGGTGGAAGTGGACGCTGCCGACCCGGCCTTCAGCAACCCGACCAAATACATCGGCCCGGTGTACAGCGAAGCCCAGGCGAAAGCGCTGGCCGCGGAAAAAGGCTGGGTGTTCAGGGCCGACGGGAGCTACGTCCGCCGCGTGGTGCCGTCGCCGCAGCCGAAGCGTATCGTCGAGAGCGACGCCATCACGGCGCTGATCCAGCGTGACCACCTGGTGATCTGCAACGGCGGCGGCGGCGTACCGGTAGTGGAGAACGCCAACGGCTATCGCGGCATTGAGGCGGTGATCGACAAAGACCTCTCCGCCGCCCTGCTGGCGAGGCAGATCGAGGCCGACGCCCTGCTGATCCTGACCGATGCCGACACGGTGTACCTCGACTGGGGCAAGCCGACCCAGCGCCCACTGGCGCAGGTGACGCCGGAGCTGCTCAGAGGCATGCAGTTCGACGCCGGATCGATGGGCCCGAAAGTGGCCGCCTGCCGCGAGTTTGTTGAAGCCTGCAACGGCATGGCCGGGATCGGCGCGCTGGCCGACGGCGCGGAGATCCTGGCGGGCGAGAAAGGCACGTTGATTCGTAACTGAGTCGTTTTCCCCTCACCCTAACCCTCTCCCTAAGGGAGAGGGCCGGGGTGAGGGCATCAGACAGCTAAATTTTTAAAAGGATTTCCCAGATGACCATCAACCTGAAAAACCGCAACTTCCTGAAACTGCTGGACTACACCCCGGCGGAGATCCAATACCTGATCGACCTCGCCATCGAGCTGAAGGCCGCCAAAAAAGCCGGACGTGAAAAGCAAACCCTGGTCGGGAAAAACATCGCCCTGATTTTTGAAAAAACCTCCACCCGCACCCGCTGCGCATTCGAAGTGGGTGCGTTCGACCAGGGCGCGCAGGTGACCTACCTCGGCCCAAGCGGCTCGCAGATCGGCCATAAAGAGTCGATGAAGGACACCGCCCGCGTGCTGGGCCGCATGTATGACGGTATCGAATACCGAGGCTACGGCCAGGCCATCGTTGAGGAGCTGGGCGAGTACGCGGGCGTGCCGGTGTGGAACGGCCTGACCGACGAGTTCCACCCAACGCAGATCCTCGCCGACCTGATGACCATGCTGGAGCACGCGCCGGGCAAAACCCTGCCGGAGCTGAGCTTTGCCTATCTCGGCGACGCGCGCAACAACATGGGCAACTCGCTGATGGTCGGGGCGGCCAAAATGGGGATGGATATCCGCCTCGTCGCGCCGAAATCCTTCTGGCCGGAAGCCGGGCTGGTTGAGCAGTGCCGCGCCATCGCGAAAGAGACGGGCGCGCGCATCACCCTCACCGACGACGTGGAAGAAGGAGTGCGGGGGACCGATTTCCTCTACACCGACGTGTGGGTCTCCATGGGCGAGCCGAAGGAAGCCTGGGCCGAGCGCGTCAGCCTGATGAAGCCGTATCAAATCAACGCGGACGTGATGAAAGCCACCGGCAACCCGAACGTCAAGTTCATGCACTGCCTGCCGGCGTTCCACAACGAGCACACCAGGGTGGGCCGCGAGATCGAGATGGCGTACGGCCTGAAGGGGCTGGAGGTGACGGAAGAGGTCTTCGAATCACCGAACTCCATCGTCTTCGACGAAGCAGAGAACCGCATGCACACCATTAAAGCGGTCATGGTGGCGACACTCGGCGACTAATCACCGCCCGGCGCGCCGCGGGGTGCGCCGGGTTTAAGGAGCACATCATGGGCAAGTTTAAGTTTCCCTCCGCTTACACCATTCTCTTTTTCCTGATTGCCGTTGTGGCGGCGCTGAGCTGGGTCGTCCCCGCCGGTCAGTACCAGATGGCGATGAACGAAACCCTCGGTAAAGAAGTCCCGATTGCCGGAACGTACGCGCACGTGGCGGCACATCCGCAGGGGCTGGTTTCCGTCCTGATGGCGCCCATCGCCGGGCTGTACGATCCGGTCTCCGGCCAGGCCGGGGCGATCGACGTCGCGCTGTTTATCCTGATCATCGGCGGTTTTCTCGGGATCGTCACCAAAACCGGGGCGATTGACGCCGGGATTGAACGCGTCACCACCCGGCTGCGCGGACGCGAGGAGTGGATGATCCCGATCCTGATGGCGCTGTTTGCCGCGGGCGGCACGATTTACGGCATGGCTGAAGAGTCGCTGCCGTTCTACACCCTGCTGGTGCCGGTGATGCTGGCCGCCCGGTTCGATCCGGTGGTCGCCGCCTCTACCGTGCTGCTCGGGGCGGGGATCGGCACCCTCGGCTCCACCATTAACCCGTTCGCCACGGTGATCGCCGCCAACGCTGCCGGGATCCCCTTTACTAACGGCATTGCCCTGCGCGTGGCGCTGCTGGTCATCGGCTGGATCATCTGCGTAGCGTGGGTGATGCGCTACGCCCGTAAGGTGCGCCAGGATCCGTCGCTGTCGATCGTCGCAGACAAACAGGAAGAGAACCGCGCCCATTTCCTCGGCGACAAGGGCGAACAGTCGCTGGAATTCACCCCGGTGCGCAAAATCATCCTGGTGATTTTCGCCCTCGCCTTCGCGGTGATGATCTACGGCGTGGCGGTGCTGGGCTGGTGGATGGCGGAGATCTCGGCGGTGTTTCTCGCCAGCGCGATTATCGTCGGCCTGATTGCCCGCATGAGCGAAGAGGAGCTGACGTCGACGTTTATCAACGGCGCGCGAGATTTGCTGGGCGTCGCGCTGATTATCGGCATCGCGCGCGGTATCGTAGTCATCATGGATAAGGGCATGATTACCCACACCATTTTGCACAGCGCGGAAGGGCTGGTCAGCGGGTTGTCCACGGTAGCGTTTATCAACGTGATGTACTGGCTGGAGGTCGTGCTGTCATTTCTTGTGCCTTCTTCATCCGGCCTGGCCGTTCTGACGATGCCGATCATGGCGCCGCTTGCCGATTTCGCTAACGTCAACCGCGACCTGGTGGTGACGGCTTACCAGTCGGCCTCCGGCATCGTTAACCTCGTCACGCCCACTTCTGCCGTCGTGATGGGCGGGCTGGCTATCGCCCGCGTGCCCTACGTGCGTTATCTGAAATGGGTGGCGCCGCTGCTGGGCATTTTAACGGTGGTGATTATGGTGGCGTTAAGTCTGGGTGCCTTGTTGTGATTTGCCGGATGGCGCTGCGCTTATCCGGCCTACGGATCGGTGCGGTGCCACCGGTTATTTCAGGAACTGATATGGGAACTATGATGGATTACGAAGAGTACTCTCCCAAAGAGCAACTACAGCTGACGGTCTGCCAGCGCCTGATCGCAGAAAAGAGCTATCTCTCTCAGGAGGAGATCCGCCGGGATTTGCAGGAGCGTGGTTTTGAGACCATCAGCCAGTCCACCGTTTCACGTCTGCTTAAATTGCTCGGTGTCATAAAAATTCGAAATGCCAAAGGGCTAAAGATTTATTCGCTGAATCCCCAGCTGCGCCCTGCCCCCGACGCCGCGCGTACCGTGTCCGAAATGGTGGTCAGCGTCGAGCACAATAGCGAGTTTATCCTTGTTCATACCGTCGCCGGATATGGCCGCGCGGTGGCGCGTATTCTGGATTATCACCAGCTACCGGAAATTTTAGGCGTGGTAGCCGGCAGCAGTATCGTCTGGGTCGCTCCCCGGGTCGTGAAGCGCACCGCACTGGTGCATAAGCAAATTAATTATTTACTCAGAACGCATTAATATTCATAAAGAACCGTTTGCATTGAGTAAAGCGTGCATTAAATCGCTTGATCAGAAAAGCGAGCTGCGTATAATGCCCGACAATTTGCCGGGAGGAAGCATGGTCAAGCGTGTACGACATAACGTCTTACCGCGTCTGAAATCAGACGCTGGCCTGCCGTTTTTCTTCCCGTTGCTAAACCTATTCCCAGAGCCCCTCATTTGAGGGGCTTTTTTTTGCCCGGCGTCAGGAGATAAACATGAATCCGCTTTATCAAAAACACATCATTTCCATAAACGACCTCAGCCGCGAAGAGCTGGAACTGGTTCTGGAAACCGCGGCAAAACTGAAGGCCAATCCGCAACCGGAGCTGCTGAAGCACAAGGTGATTGCGAGCTGCTTCTTCGAAGCCTCGACCCGCACCCGCCTCTCCTTTGAAACCTCCATGCACCGCCTGGGCGCGAGCGTGGTGGGCTTCTCGGACAGCAGCAACACGTCGCTGGGTAAAAAAGGCGAAACCCTGGCGGATACCATTTCAGTGATCAGCACCTACGTCGACGCGATTGTGATGCGTCACCCGCAGGAGGGCGCGGCGCGTCTGGCGACCGAGTTTTCCGGCGGCATTCCGGTGCTGAACGCCGGTGACGGTGCCAACCAGCACCCGACGCAGACCCTGCTGGATCTGTTCACCATTCAGGAGACGCAGGGCAAGCTCGAGAACCTGAATATCGCCATGGTCGGCGACCTGAAATATGGCCGCACCGTCCACTCCCTGACCCAGGCGCTGGCGAAATTTAACGGCAACCGCTTCTTCTTCATCGCGCCTGACGCGCTGGCGATGCCGCAGTACATTCTCGACATGCTGGATGAGAAAGGCATTCAGTGGAGCCTGCACGCCAGCATCGAAGAGGTGATGAGCCACGTGGATATTCTCTACATGACCCGGGTGCAGAAAGAGCGTCTGGACCCGTCCGAATACGCCAACGTGAAGGCGCAGTTCGTGCTGCGCGCCAGCGACCTCGAGGGGGCGCGCGACAACATGAAGGTGCTGCATCCGCTGCCGCGCATCGATGAGATCACCACAGACGTGGACAAAACGCCGCACGCCTGGTACTTCCAGCAGGCCGGAAACGGCATCTTCGCCCGCCAGGCGTTACTGGCACTGGTTCTGAATCGCGAATTGGCACTGTAAGGGGAAACGACCATGACACACGATAACAAACTCCAGGTTGAAGCCATCAAGCGCGGCACCGTGATTGACCACATCCCTGCGCAGGTGGGCTTTAAGCTGCTGACGCTGTTCAAACTGACCGAAACCGACCAGCGCATCACCATCGGCCTGAACCTGCCGTCGGGCGAGATGGGCCGCAAAGACCTGATTAAAATCGAGAACACCTTCCTGACCGACGAGCAGGTCAACCAGCTGTCGCTGTACGCGCCGGACGCCACCGTCAACCGCATCGACGAGTATGAAGTGGTCGGCAAATCCCGTCCGAGCCTGCCGGATCGTATCGAAAGCGTGCTGGTCTGCCCGAACAGCAACTGCATCAGTCACGCTGAGCCGGTTTCTTCCAGCTTTGCAGTGAAAAAACGCGCCGATGACATCGCGCTCAAATGCAAATACTGCGAAAAAGAGTTTTCTCATTATGTGGTGCTGGCCAACTAATTGAGGTTGGTAATGAAATCCCGGCTGTTATAATGGCCGGGAACATTCTTAACGCTGTAATTCTGGAGAAAACATGAGCAAAGTACTCGCGACGGAAAATGCACCAGCGGCTATCGGCCCTTACGTTCAGGGCGTTGATCTGGGTAGCATGATCATCACTTCCGGGCAGATCCCGGTGAACCCAAAAACCGGCGCGGTGCCGGAAGACGTCGCGGCACAGGCGCGTCAGTCGCTGGAAAACGTGCAGGCCATCGTTGAATCTGCCGGTCTGAAAGTGGGCGACATCGTCAAAACCACCGTTTTCGTGAAAGATCTGAACGATTTCGCGACCGTTAACGCCACTTACGAAGCGTTCTTCACCGAGCACAACGCCACCTTCCCGGCGCGCTCCTGCGTGGAAGTGGCCCGTCTGCCAAAAGACGTGAAAATTGAAATCGAAGCGATTGCGGTACGTCGCTAATTCGCTTTGGCGATAAAAAAAGGCAGCCCAGGCTGCCTTTTTTGTTGCTTGCTACTGATTCCGCGTCGCCCTGAGCAGCGTCTCCAGCGGATACACCGCCGCAATCACCACCTCGTCCTGGACCTTCGCCGCGTTATCCAGCTCGCTCTGAATCGAGGCTATCTCTTTATCATCCAGCGTGCCCTGGCGCGCGACCAGATCCGTCAGCCGCAGGCCAATGGAGGCCAGCTTATCCACCTCCTGGATCACCGGCTTCATCGCCTTCAGCTGATAGCTGTTTTCGCTTAACGCCAGCGCGTCGCTGGTGTTGCTCTGCCAGCGGTTAAAGACGTGGCGCAGCGCGTCGGCGCTTTCCGCGTCTTCCGCATCGCTCACCAGGCGGTCCGCCCATTTTTTCATCTGGCGCACGGTGGCGCTTTCGGCGTTAAGCGCATCGGCGAAGCGGTTGAGCGGTTCGAACTGATGATAATTTCCCGCCTGGAACTTCAGGTGCTGGCGGGTGTAATACTGCGCGGGCTCTACCGCCTGAGCGAGGATCTGCAGCGGCAGCGTGTCGGCATTACCGGCGAGGCGCGTGAACTGCACCTGCTGCTGGGTATGCTGCTGCAGCCCAACCGACACCGTCGACCAGCTGTCCATCGCCTGCAGGCGGGTGTACATGTTGTCGACGTCGTTGACGTCCTGCGCGGACCAAAGGCGCTCCGCCACCGCGAAGGTGCGCGGCCACAGGCGGATATCCAGAACCGGCGCCACCACGTTCTCCGCCCACAGCGCGGCTTCCCCGCCGAGCAGGTTGGCCTGATTCGCCACGTCCGGCACGACGGGCGGAATGCCTTTCGGCACCGCGTCCAGACGCGTGCCGCTGATTGGGTAACGCGTATTCCCCACCAGGAAATAGCCGGTGAGCTTGTCGTTATCAACGGAGACCACAGGGCGCGTCTCGCCCATCCACGTATCGACGGTGAAGGTCACCTGGCTGTCGTCACGCCATTCAATATCCTGCACCGCGCGGCGCGATTTCCCGGCAAAATCAATAAACCCGCGCCAGCCTGCGTCCCCTTTCACCAGCGTGAAGCTCCCCTCCACCGGCTTGCCCTTCAGGCGCGGCATGGAAAAGGCCCAGCTCTGGACGCTGTCCGTGTCTGCAATCACATCCACGCCGTTCAGCCCCTGCGGGACAATTTCGTTGCGGTAGTGATAGGCGGTGGACTGGGGCTGGTCGAGATAGAAACCGGTGGAGAGAATGCCCTTGTAGCCGTTCTGCGCCACCTGCCCCAGCGCGTCCTGGCCCTGCCAGGACTGGATCAGAATGCTTTTCGGCAGGTCGGGATGATAGATCTCGTCCCAGCCGACCATCTGCCGGTGGTGTTTCTCAAGGATCGTTTCCAGCTTGCGGTTGAAATACGCCTGCAGCGCGTGGCTGTCCGCCAGCCTGTTGTCGCGCATGAAATTCTGGATCGCGGCATTCGCTTTCCACTGGCTGTCGTCGACCTCGTCACCGCCGATATGCAGATACGGATCGGGGAAGATCGCCGCCAGTTCGCTGACCATCGCGTCAGCAAAGGCGTAGGTTGCCTCTTTTGTGGGATCTAATACTGGCTTCAGCACGCCCCAGTGGCGCTCCATGGCGTACGGCCCCGGGGCGCTCATCAGCTCCGGATAGGCCACGGCAATCGCCGAGGCGTGGCCCGGCATGTCGATCTCCGGCACCACGCGGATACCGCGCTCGGCGGCGTAACGCACCACTTCGCGCATCTGTTCAGGCGTGTAGAACAGCCCGTCGCTGGCAAGCTGCGTCAGCTTAGGGTAGCGCTTCGAGCTGAAGCGCCAACCCTGATCGTCGGTTAAGTGCCAGTGCAGGACGTTGAGCTTCGCCGCGGCCATGCCGTCGATCTGGCGCTTGATATCCGGCAGCGGAATAAAGTGACGAGCCGAGTCGAGCAGCAGCCCGCGCCACGAGAAGCGCGGCGAATCTTCAATGGTGACCCACGGCAGCGAGGTGTTTTCCGCCCCGTTCTGCATCAGCTGGAGCAGGGTTTCCATGGCGCGCAGCGCGCCGAAGCGGGTGTTGGCGGAGATATCGACGCCGTTGGCATCCACCGTGAGCCTGTAGCTTTCATCGCTGTCCGGCAGCGGCTGCGGTTTTACCTTTTTGGCAACCGCGATGCGGATGGTCGGTTTGTCTGGCTTTTCAGCCTGCGGCTGCAGCGTCCAGCCGGTTTGCAGGGCCATGCGCTGGCGCAGGCGGTTGACGGCGTCGCCCAGATCGTCGCCGCTGACGCTGACAGAGATTTTATCATTAAGCACCAGCGCGCCCTGTGTCGTCGGGCGTTCAACCTTGGCAGGCCAGGGCATTAAGGGGAGATCGCCTGCCGGGGCGGCAAAGGCTGAGGCGCCGAGCATCAGCCCGGCGGTTAAGAGACTGTACCGTAACATGAATGTTCCTTATCTGACGGGCCAAATAAAGGCAAAACATTCTGTTAACATGCGCTCAATTTGTCGTCAAGCGAATGCGCCGACGGAGATCACAGGTTGTTGAATTTGGGAGGAAAGCCAGTCCCCTCTCCCCAAAGGGGCGAGGGTGAAAGGCGGCACCGAGCGGTCCCCTCTCCCTTCCAGGGAGAGGGTTAGGGTGAGGGTAAAAAATTACTGCCACCCGTACCGACGCGCATAGAATCCTTTCACCATCTGTGTCAGCACCATATAGCCCGCGAGGATTGCCACCAGCCACGGGAAGTAGCTCAGAGGCAGCGCCTGCAGCTGCAGGTAGCCTGCCAGCGGCGAGAACGGCAGCGCGATGCCGAGCGCCATCACAATCCCCGTCATCACAATCAGCGGCCACGCGGCGCGGCTCTGGATGAACGGAATGCGGCGGGTGCGGATCATATGCACAATCAGCGTCTGCGACAGCAGACCCACCACGAACCAGCCGGACTGGAACAGCGTCTGGTGTTCCGGGGTGTTGGCATGGAATACAAACCACATCAGGCAGAAGGTCAGGATGTCGAAGATGGAGCTGATCGGCCCAAAGAACAGCATAAAGCGCCCCAGATCCGCCGGGTTCCAGTGCTGCGGCTTCTGGATCTGCTCGTCGTCCACGTTATCAAACGGGATCGCCACCTGAGACACGTCGTACATCAGGTTCTGGATCAGCAGATGCAGCGGCAGCATCGGCAGGAACGGCAGAAACGCGCTCGCCACCAGCACGCTGAAGACGTTACCGAAGTTGGAGCTGGCGGTCATTTTGATGTACTTGAGCATGTTGGCAAAGGTGCGGCGTCCTTCGATCACGCCCTCCTCCAGCACCATCAGGCTCTTTTCCAGCAGGATAATATCCGCCGCCTCGCGGGCAATATCCACCGCGCCGTCCACGGAGATACCTATATCCGCCGCACGCAGCGCGGGCGCGTCGTTGATGCCGTCGCCCATAAAGCCCACCACGTGCCCTTCGCGCTTGAGCAGGGTGACGATGCGCTCTTTGTGCATCGGCGTCAGGCGGGCAAACAGCGTGGTACGCTGGGCAAGCTTCGCCAGTTCGTCATCGGACAGGTGCTCAATATCGCTCCCCACCACCACGTCGCCCGCGTCCAGCCCCACTTCATGGCATACTTTGGCCGCCACCAGCTCGCTGTCACCGGTGAGAATTTTGACGGTAATACCGCTCGCCTTCAGCGCCTTCAGCGCCGGCGCGGTGGTCTCTTTCGGCGGATCGAGGAAGGCGATGTAGCCCTCGAGGATCAGATCGGATTCGTCGATACGCTGATAGTCACCCTCGCGCGCGGGCAGGAACTTGCTCGCGACCGCCACCACGCGCAGCCCCTGACGGTTCAGGTTGTCGGTGACGCGCTTGATGCGGCGCAGCATGGTGTCGTCCAGCGGCACGATGTCGCCGTTATAGCGAACCTGCGTCGACACGTTGAGGATCTCCTGCAGCGCCCCTTTGCAGATCAGCTGATGCACGTCCGTCTGCTCGCTCACCACCACCGACATGCGGCGGCGCTCGAAGTCGAACGGGATCTCATCCACCTTCTGCCAGCGGCCGGAGAGCGTGCGGGCGGATTCCTCATCCACCCCTTCCAGCACTGCGACGTCGAGCAGGTTTTTCAGCCCGGTCTGGTAATGGCTGTTCAGCCACGCGCTGTGCAGGACGCGCTCGCTGGTTTTGCCGGAGATATCGGTGTGGTTCTCCAGCACGATTTTGTCCTGCGTCAGGGTGCCGGTTTTATCGGTGCAGAGGATGTCCATCGCGCCAAAGTTTTGAATGGCGTCGAGGTGTTTGACGATCACTTTCTGTTTAGAGAGCTTCACCGCCCCGCGCGCCAGCGTGGAGGTGACAATCATCGGCAGCATTTCAGGTGTTAAGCCAACGGCCACGGAGAGCGCAAACAGGGCCGCCTCCCACCAGTCGCCTTTGGTGTAGCCGTTGATCAGCAGCACGATTGGCGTCATCACCATCATAAAGCGGATCAGCAGCATGCTGACGCGGCCAATCCCTTTCTGGAAGGCGTTTGGCTCGCTCTCCTGCTCGCTGACGCGCCCGGCAAGCTGTCCAAACCAGGTGTCGCCCCCGGTGGCGGTGACAATCGCCTGCGCGGTGCCGCTGACCACCGTGGTGCCCATAAAGCACAGGGTATCGCACTCGAGCGGGTTCATCTGCTGCGGGTCGCGGCTG
The DNA here is from genome assembly GCF_004362415.1 of Enterobacter sp. AG326. Lineage (NCBI taxonomy): Bacteria > Pseudomonadati > Pseudomonadota > Gammaproteobacteria > Enterobacterales > Enterobacteriaceae > Enterobacter > Enterobacter sp. AG326. Next base: position 27,564 of record NZ_SNXG01000009.1, read on the forward strand.
CGCGCCACCTTTTCAACAGGCAGGGATTCGCCGGTCAGCGAGGCCTGCGCGACGAAAAGATCGCGCGCCTGGATGATGCGTAAATCCGCCGGGATCATGTCCCCCGCGGCCAGCTTCACCAGATCGCCCGGCACCAGCTGGTCGATAGGCAGTTCCACCCAGGCATTTTCGCCGAGATCGTTAATCACGCGCGAGACGGTCGCGGTGTTGCTGACCATCGCCTTCAGGGCATCCGCCGCTTTGGTGGAGCGGGCCTCCTGAATAAAGTTCAGCAGCGTGGAGATACCCACCATCAGAGCGATCACCCCTGCGGCAAACAGATCTTCCGTCGCGTAAGAGATAAGGCCGAGCACGGTCAGCAGCAGGTTGAACGGGTTGCGGTAGCAGAGCCACAGGTGCACCCACCACGGAGACGGCTTTTGCGCCGGGATCTGGTTATCGCCGTGCACGGCGCGGATTTTTTCCACTTCGGCCGCGTTTAGCCCTTCCGGGTGTCCGCCGAACGCGCGCCAGACTTCGTTTTCATCCATCGCCGCCACGTTCAGGCAGCGTTCGGTCAGGGACGTGGGGATCGCCGCCCCCGCCATGTTTTTGGCGTTTGGCAGCGGGTCGCGCTGAACAAGACGGTGTGGCAGGTGGCGGCTCAGCAGGGCCTGCAGCTGCCGGGTGATATTTTTAAACATAGGCATTCCTCCGCATCCGCAGGGGCGGACGCAGCATTTCCTTCAGGCGTGGCAAGGCCGTACCTGAGAGGCACTTAATTTTTCAAGCAGGAACGTTTAAGACGCTACTGCCTCACGCCGGTGAGACAGCAACAAGGCTGGCTTACCGGAAAGAACGTTTTCTCCCGCTCAGGAGAGGTGTGGGATCGGGATCCATGTGGCCTCCGGTAAGTAAAAAGTAGGGTGTCGCCGCGCAGTATAGGGATTTAAGCGTACCCTTTGTGACGATTCGGGCGGTATTATACCCCCCTGCAAATAAACCGAACGTAAACCAGACTTTGCCCATAGCGAAATCGCGCTATAGCATTAGGCTCAATTCACTACATTGTCGTTGTTACAGGGAATACAGCATGCAGAACCGCCTAACGATTAAAGACATCGCACGTTTAAGCGGCGTGGGGAAATCGACCGTCTCACGCGTGCTGAACAACGAAAGCGGCGTCAGCGAACGCACCCGCGAGCGCGTTGAGGCGGTCATGAATCAACACGGTTTTTCCCCTTCCCGCTCCGCGCGCGCCATGCGCGGGCAGAGTGACAAGGTGGTCGCCATTATTGTTTCGCGTCTGGATTCTCTGTCTGAAAATCTCGCCGTGCAGACCATGCTGCCCGCCTTCTACGAGCAGGGGTATGATCCGATCATGATGGAGAGTCAGTTCTCTGTGCAGCTGGTTGAAGAGCATCTGGGCATGCTCCAGCGGCGCAACATTGATGGCGTGGTGCTGTTCGGTTTTACCGGCATTAAAGACGAGATGCTGAAACCCTGGCAGCCTTCGCTGGTGCTGCTGGCGCGCGATGCCCACGGCTTTGCCTCCGTCTGCTATGACGACGAGGGCGCGATTATCACCCTGATGCAGCGCCTGTTTGACGAAGGCCATCGCCACATCAGCTTCCTCGGCGTCCCGCACGCGGACGTCACCACCGGCAAGCGCCGTCATGAGGCCTATCTGGCCTTTTGCAAAAAGCACAATCTCTCCGCCGTGGCCTCTCTCCCGGGGCTGGGCATGAAGCAGGGCTACGAGCAGGTCGCCAGCGTTCTGACGCCGCAGACCACGGCGCTGGTGTGCGCCACGGATACCCTGGCGCTGGGTGCCAGCAAATATCTGCAGGAACAGCGCATCGATAATCTGCAGGTGGCGAGCGTCGGCAGCACGCCGCTGATGAAGTTCCTGCACCCGGAGATCATCACCGTCGATCCGGGCTACGCCGAGTCCGGCAGACAGGCCGCCGCGCAGCTGATCGAGCAGATAAACGGGCGCGCAGACCCGCGTCAGATCGTCATTCCCGCTCACCTTTCGTAACCCCTCTAAAACAGATTATTGTGATCTTCGCCTGATTTCGGGAACGTTCCCATTTTCGCCGTCACGCTGAAGGAGTAGGCTTGCGCTCAGGTCATTACACCCCCTCACCATCTGTCATGAGGTTTCATGATGAGTAAAGTCAAACAAGCAGATATCGATCGGCTGATCGTCCTGGTCGGCGGACGCGAAAACATCGCTACCGTCAGCCATTGCATTACCCGCCTGCGCTTCGTGCTGAACGAGCCGGCCAAAGCCAACCCAAAGGCCATTGAAGAACTTTCCATGGTCAAAGGCTGCTTCACCAACGCCGGGCAGTTCCAGGTCGTTATTGGTACCGAAGTGGGCGATTACTATCAGGCTCTGCTGGCGACAACCGGGCACTCTTCTGCCGATAAAGAGCAGGCGAAGAAGGCCGCGCGCCAGAATATGAAGTGGCACGAGCAGCTGATTTCCCACTTCGCGGAAATTTTCTTCCCGCTGCTGCCCGCGCTGATCAGCGGGGGCTTAATCTTAGGCTTCCGTAACGTCATCGGCGATGTGCCGATGAGCGACGGCAAAACCCTGGCGCAGATGTATCCGGCGCTGAAAACCGTTTACGATTTCCTGTGGCTGATTGGCGAGGCGATCTTCTTCTATCTGCCGGTCGGGATTTGCTGGTCCGCGGTGCGCAAGATGGGCGGCACGCCGATTCTCGGTATCGTGCTGGGCGTCACGCTGGTCTCTCCGCAGTTAATGAACGCTTACTTACTTGGTCAGCAGGTGCCTGAAGTGTGGAACTTCGGCCTGTTTACCATCGCCAAAGTGGGCTATCAGGCGCAGGTCATTCCGGCATTACTGGCCGGTCTGGCACTGGGCTTTATTGAAACGCGCCTGAAACGCATCGTGCCCGATTACCTCTATCTGGTGGTGGTGCCGGTCTGCTCGCTGATCCTGGCGGTGTTCCTGGCGCACGCCTTTATCGGTCCGTTTGGCCGCATGATCGGCGACGGCGTGGCCTTCGCGGTGCGTCACCTGATGACCGGCAGCTTCGCGCCAGTCGGTGCCGCGCTGTTTGGCTTCCTGTACGCCCCGCTGGTGATCACCGGCGTGCACCAGACCACGCTGGCTATCGACATGCAGATGATCCAGAGCCTCGGCGGCACGCCGGTCTGGCCGATTATCGCCCTGTCTAACATTGCGCAGGCGTCGGCAGTTACCGGCATCATCATCGTCAGCCGCAAGCATAACGAGCGTGAGATCTCCGTTCCGGCGGCCATCTCTGCTTACCTCGGCGTCACCGAACCGGCGATGTACGGTATCAACCTGAAATACCGCTTCCCGATGCTCTGCGCGATGATCGGTTCCGGTCTGGCGGGCCTGGTGTGCGGTCTGAACGGCGTGATGGCGAACGGGATTGGCGTCGGCGGCCTGCCGGGCATCCTCTCCATCCAGCCCGCTTACTGGCAGGTGTTTGCCCTGGCGATGGCCATCGCGATCATCGTCCCAATGGCGCTCACCACCGTGGTTTACCAGCGTAAGTTCCGTCAGGGCTCGCTGCAGATTGTTTAACTTCTTCTTTCGGGGCGCAGTTGCGCCCCTTCGCATTTGCAGGAACGCACTATGAATACCCTTCCTCACTGGTGGCAGAACGGCGTCATCTATCAGATTTACCCAAAGAGCTTCCAGGACACCACCGGCAGCGGCACCGGCGATCTGCGCGGCGTGACGCAGCGTCTGGACTACCTGAAAACCCTCGGCATCGACGCCATCTGGCTGACGCCATTTTATATCTCCCCGCAGGTGGATAACGGCTACGACGTGGCGAATTACACCGCCATCGATCCGGCCTACGGTACGCTGGATGATTTCGACGAGCTGGTTGCCCGGGCGCACGAGCGCGGCATTCGCATCGTGCTGGATATGGTGTTTAACCACACCTCCACGCAGCACGCCTGGTTCCGCGAATCGCTGAACAAAGCGAGCCCGTACCGCCAGTTCTACATCTGGCGCGACGGCACGCCGGAGCAGCTTCCCAACAACTGGCGCTCCAAGTTTGGCGGCAACGCCTGGCGCTGGCACGCCGAGAGCGAGCAGTATTACCTGCACCTGTTCGCTCCGGAGCAGGCGGATCTCAACTGGGAAAACCCTGAAGTGCGCGCCGAGCTGAAAAAGGTATGCGAGTTCTGGGCCGATCGCGGCGTGGACGGCCTGCGTCTCGACGTGATTAACCTGATTTCAAAAGACCAGGATTTCCCGGACGACAACATCGGAGACGGCCGCCGCTTCTACACCGACGGGCCGCGCGTTCACGAATATCTGCAGGAGATGAGCCGCGACGTCTTCACCCCACGCAACCTGATGACGGTGGGCGAGATGTCCTCGACCTCGCTGGAGAACTGCCAGCAGTACGCCTCGCTCGACGGACGCGAGCTGTCGATGACCTTTAACTTCCACCACCTGAAGGTGGACTACCCCGGCGGCGAAAAATGGACGAAGGCGAAGCCGGACTTCGTGGCGCTGAAAACCCTCTTCCGCCACTGGCAGCAGGGGATGCACAACAGGGCCTGGAACGCGCTGTTCTGGTGTAACCACGATCAGCCGCGCATCGTGTCGCGCTTTGGTGACGAAGGAGAATACCGCGTTCAGGCCGCGAAGATGCTCGGCATGGTGCTGCACGGCATGCAGGGCACGCCGTATATCTACCAGGGCGAAGAGCTGGGGATGACCAACCCGCACTTCAGCCGCATTACCGACTATCGCGACGTGGAGAGCCTGAACATGTTTGCGGAACTGCGGGCCAGCGGCCGCGAGCCGGATGAACTGCTGGCGATTCTGGCGAGTAAGTCTCGTGATAACGGTCGAACCCCAATGCAGTGGGACGCCTCGCACAATGCGGGCTTTACCGAGGGCGAGCCGTGGATTGGCGTCTGCGATAACTACGAAACCGTGAACGCCCGCGCGGCGCTGGACGACCCGGATTCGGTGTTCTACACCTACCGGTCGCTGATTAGCCTGCGCAAAACCCTGCCGGTGCTGACGTGGGGAGATTATGAAGATCTCCTGCCGGAACATCCTTCTCTTTGGTGCTACCGTCTTCAGTGGCAGGGGCAGACGCTGATAGTGGCGGCAAACCTGAGTCCTACGCCTCAGGAATGGCAGACAGACGCTCTCAGCGATAAGTCGCAGATGCTGATGAGTAACTACCCGGCACCGCAAACGACGTCGCTCCGTCCGTTTGAAGCCGTCTGGTGGCTGCAGCAGTAACCGTCCTGCCGGGTGCAGCCCTGCACCCGGCTTATTTTACTGTTTTTGTTGAATAATTAATCAGATTTTTCTCGCTCGCCTTTACAATCGCTGAAGCGCCCGCCGTTTGTACTCTCGTCTTTTTACTTTGTTCTGCATCAAATAAAACGCAAACATGTTTGATGCAAATCACTATATGTAGCACTTAAAATGCACGCCGACCCAACATCTTGTATTTATCGTCTACTATTCCAACAACAAGACGGCGCTTACGCTGGCCGGAATTGTGGATAACACGAGCTGGGCACGCGGGAAGTCTTTGGCCCGGCGGGGAATACGCCCGGTGAATACTTCTCCACCTCTGTGGATAACCTGTTTTCAAAAAATGGAGTGATCATGACACCGCATGTGATGAAACGTGATGGCTGTAAAGTGCCGTTTAAATCAGAGCGCATCCAGGAAGCCATTCTGCGTGCAGCTAAAGCAGCGGGAGTCGATGACGCAGATTACTGCGCCACCGTCGCAGAAGTCGTTAGCAGCCAGATGAACGAACGCAGCCAGGTTGATATCAACGAGATCCAGACCGCGGTTGAGAACCAGCTGATGGCGGGGCCTTACAAACAGCTGGCGCGCGCCTACATTGAGTACCGTCACGATCGTGACGTGCAGCGTGAGAAGCGCGGTCGTCTGAACCAGGAAATCCGTGGCCTGGTGGAGCAGACCAACTCCGCCCTGCTCAATGAAAACGCCAATAAAGACAGCAAAGTGATCCCGACCCAGCGCGACCTGCTGGCCGGTATCGTCGCCAAACACTATGCCCGTCAGCATCTGCTGCCGCGCGACGTGGTGTCGGCGCACGAGCGCGGTGAAATTCACTACCACGATCTCGACTATTCGCCGTTCTTCCCGATGTTCAACTGCATGCTGATCGACCTGAAGGGCATGCTGACCCACGGTTTTAAAATGGGTAACGCCGAGATTGAACCGCCTAAGTCGATCTCCACGGCCACCGCCGTCACCGCGCAGATTATCGCTCAGGTCGCCAGCCATATTTATGGCGGCACCACGATTAACCGCATTGATGAAGTGCTGGCCCCGTTCGTGACGGCAAGCTTCAACAAGCATCGTAAAACGGCCGAAGAGTGGCAGATCCCGGACGCCGACGGCTATGCGCACTCCCGCACCGAGAAAGAGTGCTACGACGCCTTCCAGTCGCTGGAGTATGAGGTAAACACGCTGCACACCGCCAACGGCCAGACGCCGTTTGTGACCTTCGGTTTTGGTCTGGGCACCAGCTGGGAATCGCGCCTGATCCAGCAGTCCATCCTGCGCAACCGCATTTCCGGCCTCGGCAAAAACCGCAAAACCGCGGTGTTCCCGAAACTGGTATTCGCTATCCGCGACGGCCTGAACCACAAGTTTGGCGATCCGAACTACGACATCAAACAGCTGGCGCTGGAGTGCGCGAGCAAGCGCATGTACCCGGACATCCTGAACTACGATCAGGTCGTCAAAGTGACCGGTTCATTTAAAACGCCAATGGGCTGCCGCAGCTTCCTCGGCGTGTACGAAGATGAAAACGGCGAGCAGATCCACGACGGGCGCAACAACCTGGGCGTCATCAGCCTTAACCTGCCGCGCATCGCGCTGGAGGCGAAAGGGAATGAAGCGGAATTCTGGACGCTGCTGGACGAGCGCCTGCAGCTGGCGCGTAAGGCACTGATGACCCGCATTGCGCGCCTTGAAGGGGTGAAAGCCCGCGTGGCGCCGATCCTTTATATGGAAGGGGCCTGCGGCGTGCGCCTGAAGGCGGACGATGACGTGTCTGAGATCTTCAAAAACGGTCGCGCGTCCATTTCGCTGGGCTATATCGGCATTCACGAGACCATCAACGCATTGGCTGGCGACACGCATATGTACGACAGCGAGGCCCTGCGTGAGAAAGGCATCGCGATTGTTCAGCGCCTGCGCGACGCGGTAGACCAGTGGAAAGAGGAAACCGGCTACGGGTTTAGCCTCTACAGCACGCCGAGCGAGAACCTGTGCGACCGCTTCTGCCGTCTGGACACCGCCGAGTTCGGGATTGTGGAAGGCGTGACCGACAAAGGGTATTACACCAACAGCTTCCACCTCGACGTGGAGAAAAAGGTGACCCCGTACGACAAGATCGACTTCGAAGCGGCGTATCCGCCGATCGCCAGCGGCGGGTTCATCTGCTACGGCGAGTATCCGAACATTCAGCACAACCTGAAGGCGCTGGAAGACGTGTGGGATTACAGCTATCAGCACGTGCCGTATTACGGAACCAACACGCCAATCGACGAGTGCTACGAGTGCGGCTTTACCGGTGAGTTCGAATGTACGAGCAAAGGCTTCACCTGCCCGAAATGCGGCAACCACGATGCGGCCCGCGTCTCCGTGACCCGTCGCGTGTGCGGCTATCTCGGCAGCCCGGACGCGCGTCCGTTTAACGCCGGCAAGCAGGAAGAGGTGAAGCGTCGCGTGAAGCATTTGGGGAATGGGCAGATCGGGTAAGTTCTGCGCAGGGTTCTCCCCCCTCACCCTACCCCTCTCCCTGTGGGAGAGGGTCGGGGTGAGGGCATCAGCGCGCACACATTCTCTGGACATTTTCTATGCGATACCATCAATACTACCCCGTCGACATCGTCAACGGCCCCGGCACCCGCTGCACCCTGTTTGTTTCAGGCTGCGTCCACGAATGCCCCGGCTGCTATAACAAAAGCACCTGGCGCTTAAATTCCGGCATGCCGTTCACCGCCGAAATGGAAGACCGGATCGTCAACGACCTGAACGATACGCGCATCAAACGCCAGGGGATTTCGCTCTCCGGCGGCGACCCCCTGCACCCGCAAAACGTGCCGGATATCCTGAAGCTGGTGAAGCGCATTCGCCGCGAATGTGCAGGCAAAGATATTTGGGTCTGGACGGGTTATAAGCTGGATGAGCTGAACGCGCAGCAAATGGAAGTGGTGGATCTGATTAACGTCCTGGTCGACGGCAAGTTTGTGCAGGATTTAAAAGATCCGGCTCTGATTTGGCGCGGCAGCAGTAACCAGGTAGTGCATCATTTGCGGTGATAGCTAAAGCCGTTTGTTTGCATCATGATAAACGGCTGATTTCTCTCTCTTACCGATAGCGATAACAAATACCGTTACAACGTTGTCCTGAACCTGATAGACCAAACGATAACCCTGCGATCTGAGTTTTATTTTGTAGCAATCCGGTAGACCATGCAGGCGGGCCGATTCGACCCTGGGATTCACCAACACCTCCGCAAGTTTCTTCTTAAACTGGTCTTTTACAGTCTCCCCCAGCTTGCTCCACTCCTTTAACGCCCTCGGATCAAATGCCAGTTCATAAGTCATCCAGACTAACCTTAATTCCCTTTTGCGGATTCGCCAGTCGCTCCCGGACCGTCTGTATCAGCGCATCTTCACTGTCGCTAATCGTGACCGTTTTCACCGGCATACGTCCCGTCTCCGCGACGTACTGAAACAGTAATCGCACGGCTTCCGTTGGGGTGATATTGAGTTTTTCCAGCACGGCATAAGCCTCGTTTTTGAGTTTGTCATCCAGACGGACGTTCAGCGTGGCCATTATGCCTCCGGTAAAATCGAATTTGTAATGCAGTTTAGCATTACATTCGCATTACATCGAATTCTGGATAACGCCTCTCAAAACCGGCTCAAACTCTCCATCGCCACCGCCTTAAACCCGGCAAAATCTCCGCAGCTACAGAGCCGCGACATCGCCCGTTCACGCAGGAAGGTGACGAAGATATCGTAAATCGCCATCGCCTCTTCGTATTCGCTTTTGCTGATGGCGAGCAGGAAGATGACGTGCGCGGTTTCGTCGCCCCACTGGACGCCGTGCGGGGCTAGCACGGTATAGACTACCGTTTTCTGCGCCAGCAGGCCGAGGGAGTGCGGCAGCGCAATACCGTCGCCGAGCATGGTGCTGACGATGGCTTCACGCTCGACGACCGAATCCAGAAACTCCGCGCCAACGAAACCTTCGCCTTCAAGCTGCGCGCACAGCTCGCGGAACAGCGTTTGCTGGTCAACGGGCTTGTCGAGAATGCGGAAATGGGCCGCGTCGAAGTATTTATCCAGCATCCACGGGCGGGTGCGGTCCACCAGCACCAGCTTGCCGATCTGCTCTAACTGGTAATCGGTCGGGAACGGGGCGATCGTCACCACCGGCTTAGACTTTTCGCTCACGCGGGCTGTGGCGATCACGAAGTCTTCGCCGATAGAGTCGGCCAATTCGTACTCGCGTAGGGTGAGGGTTCGCGTCACCTCAATCTGCGGGTATTTACGCTGCAGCACCGCTTCAATCATGCGGACCATGGCATTCCCGGCGTCGCACACCAGCAGCACGCGCGGCTGGCGCTGGTAGCCGATGTTGTAATGGCGCTCCAGCCCGACGCCGATATGCAGCACCAGGAAGCCGATCTCGTTTTCGCTGATCACATACGGCGTGTATTTTCCCCAGCTCGATACCGCCGCGAGGGTCATATCCCACGCCATCGGGTAGTGCTGCTTGATGTTATCCAGCAGCGGGTTGGGGATCATGATTTGATACCGCACGCGGGTGATCATCGTCTTGATGTGCGTGAGCAGGTCCGCGTGCAGCTGCTCGTCGCTGAGCAGGTTGTAGTTATAGTGGGTGTTGATATAGCGCAGGATGTAGTTGACCAGCGCTTCGTCGTCATCCGCGTTAATTGCGCTCGGGGCAATCTCCTGGATCTGCCGCGCCGCAATGTGCACGCAGAGCCAGCTCTCCTCCGAAGGTGAAAGCGCTTTGCCCGCCAGCTGCTGGATAGTAACGGCGATATCCTTCGCCGCCTCGCGCACGTTCTCTTCCACGTCTTCGGCATGGAATTCCGGCAGCGGATAGCCCTCGCTGATGCGCCGCACCGACACCGCGCAGTACAGGCGCAGGAACAGTTCGCCTTCATCGGTCAGACGGATGTGATGACGCGTCAGCGCCTCGTGCAGCACAGGCACCATCTGCTCCACCACGCCTGCATTCAGCGCCACGTCGGTCACCAGCGGGTTCAGGCTGTCCTGCTGCGCCAGCTCCCAGAGCAGATCGGTCAGGCAGGCGCGGGTCGACATCTCGCTGCCAAACAGCTTCATGCCGTGGCGCGGACGCGTTTCCAGCGTCAGGTTGTAGCGGTGAAACCACTCGCGCACTTCGGCCATGTCGCTTTGCAGCGTGGCGCGGCTGACGAACCACTCGTCAGCCAGATCCTCGAGCTTAAGAGAAAATGCCGAGGTGAGAAAACGCACCACCAGATAGTGCACGCGCTCCGGCCCGGTCCGGGGAATACGCAGCGCGCGCGGGTGGGATGCCTGCAGCTGCTGGTAGCGCTGGGCATCATCAATTTTGAGCTGGTAGCCGTTGCCCCGGCTCAATATAAACTGCGCGCCGTGGCCTGCCAGCAGCGCGTTCAGGGCGGTGATATCGGCACGGACGGTTCTCGTGGAGACCGACAGCCGCTGCGCCAGCTCGTCCTGCGGCAGCGTCTCGTTTTGCAACAGATCGAACAGTTGCGCTAAACGTTGGTTCGGAAATCGCACGGGTTTGTCCTCTTACGGCTTAAGGTGAAATGACCATCTGGGATGGGCTGCCGACCGGTGTGTAGTCTGGCTCGAAGCTCAATTTGCCGTCCTGCGCCACGCGGAAACGGGTAATGTTGTCGCTGCGCTGGTTCATGACGTACAGCCAGCGCCCCTGCTTATCAAGCGTCAGGGTGCGCGGGTAGTCGCCGCGCGTCCACACGTCGTCCTGATGCGTCAGCGTGCCCTCCGCTGTTACGGTAAAGTGCCCGATGCTGTTATGCAAACGGTTAGCCACATACAGCTGTTTACCGTCGGCGCTTAATGCGAGCCCGGCAGCAAAGCTGGTGCCTTTGTAACCTTCCGGCAGGGCTGAAAGCGTTTTGCCCTCTTTTAAGGTGCCGTTGGCGCTCACGGTATAATGGGTGAGCGTAGATGCCTCTTCGTTAATCAGCCACAGGGCATCGCCTTTTGGCGTAAAGACAAAGTGGCGCGGCCCGGCGCCTTTTGAGGAGGCGCTGATAAACGGCGGATCGTTCGGCGTCAGCTTCCCTGTTCGATCGTCAAAACGGTACTGGTAGAGGCGATCCAGCCCAAGATCGGTGGAAAAGACGTATTTCCCGCTCGGATCGGCGGCGATCATGTGCGCGTGGGGGCCGTTATGATCGCTGATGGCAAAGCTGCCCTCCGCTGCCGCTTCCGGCTTCGCCGCGCCCGGCTCGCCCTGATCCTGATGCTTATCCGTCGCCTCACCCAGGCTGCCGTCTGCTTTAACGGGCAGCACTGCGATAGATCCGCTGACGTAGTTCGCCACCAGCAGATGGCGACCGTTCGGCGTCAGGGAAAGATACACCGGCCCCGCGCCGCCGGAGGCCACCTGATTCAGCTCGCTCAGCGCGCCGTTATCCCCCACCCTCAGCGCCTGCACCACGCCCTGCTCCACTTCGCTTGCCAGATAGAGCGTTTTTCCGTCGTGCGAGACGGCCAGCTGCGCAGCGTTCGGCAGCTTGCTCACCAGCGTTTTATTCGCCAGCGCGCCGCTTTGCGGGTCAACGGTAAAGCGGTACAGCCCTTCGCCGTTGGGGTTGTAGGTGCCCACCCAGGCGTACTGCGTCTGGGCGATGGCGGCGGTGGCGAACATTGAGAGTGAAGCAACAAGCAGGGTACGGGTGTGCATGGTGGCTCCTTTATATTTGTGCGGTTTGTTTTCCCTCACCCCGGCCCTCTCCCAAAGGGAGAGGGTTAGGGTGAGGGCAGATACTACTTCACCAGCTTCTTCGTCATCGCAAGCAGCGTACGCACGTCTTCCGGGCGCGTATCGCCGCTGGCTTTGTCGATAATCGAGCTGTAGATATGCGGGATGATTTTACTCACGCCCGCGTCGAGGGCGATCTGCAGGATCTCCTCATAATTTTCCAGATCGATACCCCCGGTCGGCTCCAGCCAGAAGTCGTGACGGGCGCAGGCTTCCGCCACCGCTTTGTACTCGTCACGGCACTTCAGGCCGCCCATCGGGAAGTATTTGATGGAGCTGCCGCCGAAATCCTTCAGCAGGGCAATCGCGGTTTCAACCGGTACGATGCCGTCCGGCGCGTTACTGCTCAGCGGTCCGGTGGAGATTTTGACCATGCCCACGGTGCCGGTCGGAGAGACCAGACCGTTAACCACCGATTCATTCTGCCCCAGCAGCGCGCGGCTGGTGGCCACGCCGGTGAAGACCTGGTTGACGTGCTGCGGCTGCACCTGACGGGAGATTTCACTCACCATAGCAGACTGGTTCGGATCCCCGGCGCCGAGGCCTACGGAGAGTGCGTTATCAATCAGCGCGGCATATTCACGCATATCGGCAACGGCGCTCGCCACGTCCGGGTAATTTTTGGAGAGCACGCCCACCAGCACGTGACCTTCCGCCGCCTCGTAAATGGCGCTGGCGTTGGCTTTCGATCCTGCCAGCACGTTCAGGCAGACGCGGTCACGGTAAAAGTTGGGGGTCAGTTTCATGCTTTTTTCTCCTGTCCTAATACTTCGCTAATGCGGCGGTACACGATGTTCAGCTGGTCAGCGTTCACGCTGCGCACGTCCGCCTCGATAATCCCTTCGTTGGCCTTGTAGCCACGGAAGTAAATGGCGTATTCCCCCTGTTTCAGCTTCGCCACCAGATCGCCCGTGCCGACGCCCGTTGCGGCTTCGTCGAACTTAATCTCTGTACGGGCGATATCGCGACCGGCGCTGTCCCAGACCACGCGAGCGGTCACGCCGTTCAGGGTATTGAGCGCGTCGATAAACGGCGTCATCTTCGCCACCATCTCGGCCCCGCTCTCTTTGGTCGCCGTCAGGTAGTGTTCGATGGCGCAGGTCAGGCCAAGAATGCCCTCCTTGCCCACTTTCATGGCGCGGCCAATGCCCGCGGTCTGGCGCTTCACCCATTCAACGTACTGGGTTTTGCCGATCACCAGCCCGCTGGTTGGGCCTTCAATCGCCTTCGCGCCGCTGTAGATCACCAGATCGGCGCCGGATCGGTAGTACGCGTGCAGATCTTCTTCCGCCGCCGCATCGACGATCAGCGGGAGATCGTGCTTGCGCGCCACAACCGCCGCCTGCTCGACGCTGAGCATGCTTTTCTGCACGCAGTGGTGAGATTTGATGTAGAGGATCGCCGCGGTGCGCGGAGTGATCGCCGCCGCCAGCTGATCGGCAGAGCATTCGTTGGCGTAGCCCGCCTCCACCAGCTTGCCGCCGCCCAGCGCCACCATGGTGCCCACCGGCGCGCCAAAGTTCACGTTGTGGCCTTTCGGCAGGACGATTTCGTTGTTCTCAATCGGAGTCACATGCAGGTTTTCCAGCAGCCAGTCGCTGTCTTTCACCAGCACCGCCGCCACGGACTGGGCAATGCCCGCCGACGCGCAGGAGACCACCGTCGCGCCTTCCACATCCAGCAGCTTCGCGATGTATTCCCCGGTTTTGTTGACCAGATCCTTCATCTCGAAATAGTGATTCATGCCGTCCATCGCCGCCTGCACCACTTCCGGGCGCGGCGTGGAAACGCCCAGCGCCGTCATGCGGCCAGAGGTGTTGATAACCTGCTTTAAGTTGTACTTCTCATAAATCGAAGGCATGTTCCGTGCTCCCTTGTTCGGTCATGTAGCCCTTGCCCGCGCGGATCGCGGCAAGCGGCACCAGAATGTGTTCAGCCTGCAGGCTGTCGTTTTCAGCATCCGTCAGCACCGTCGGCTGGCGTTTGAGCGTGAACAGCGTCAGGTCGGCGTCGAGACCCGGCTGGATGCGGCCCTTGCGCGCAAGGCGCAGGCCGTCGGCGGCGTTCGCGGTCACGCAGTCAATCACCTGCGGCAGCGACATGCCGATGGCCAGGAATTTAGACATTACGCTTGCCAGCGAGCCCACCGGGCCGTTGATGCGGTTGCGGCAGTAGATATCCGAGCTGATGGTGTGCGGCAGAATGCCCATCGCGATGGCGCGTTTCGCCACCTCAAAGCTGAAGCTCGCCGTGCCGTGGCCGACGTCCAGACGCACGCCGCGCTTCAGGGCGGAGGTGATGGAGGCGCGCAGCTCGCCGGAGGGCGTCAGAATGCGGTTGGGCTTGCCGTTGTAGCAGTGGGTGATGATGTCGCCGGAGCTCAGCAGCTCGGCAATTTCGTCGAGGTTCGGCGGGTTGTTGCCAATATGCACCATCAGCGGCAGGTCGCCGTTCTCTTTCTGAATGGCTTTCGCCCGCTCCAGCGGCGTAATGCCGTTTTCACCGACCACGCTGCTGCTCATGCGCGCCTTCAGGCCGACGATAAAATCAGGGTGGCGCTTCACCGCCTGCTTCACCGCGTCGGCATCAATATTCGCCATGTTGGCCAGCTCGTTTTGAGCGATCAGCCCCACGCGGGAGATGTTCAGCAGGGCAAACACCTCGGTAGAGGCCCTGCGGGTGATGTCGTAGAAATCGTCCACGTCGTCGGCACCGGTACTGCCCGCGTCCACCACGGAGGTGACGCCGGTAGCAATGCCCACGCTGTCGGGCTCGTCGTGGTAAATCGGGGAGTTCGGGTAGCAGTGAACGTGGGAGTCAATCCAGCCTGCGCTGACGAACACGTCGCCGTTCAGCTCAACCGTTTTATGCGCGGGGGCGTTAATCTCGCCCAGCTCCGCGATCTTCCCGTCCTGAATGGCGATATCGGTCAGGGTATCGTCGGCAAGGCGCGCACGGCGCAGGAGTAAATCAAACATGAGGATCTCCTGATAAGGCGGGCGCCTGAGCGCCCGCGGGTATTAAAGGGCGACCGGGAACAGCCAGCCCAACAGCATTGCGCCGAGAATGGCGCCACCGGTGATCGGCTTCTGCCAGATGTAGAACACCAGCGCACCCAGCAGGGAACCGACGCCGATAGGAATGGAGGCGGTCATGGCGCTGAGGATAATCAACGGCCCGAGGAAGCGGCCGGAGGCGTTACCCGCGCCCATCATTACGTCTGCACCGTAGGTAGAGTTGCTCTGGTTGATGGTGAACTTACGCGCCAGGATGATGACGTAGCCAATCGCCAGACCAATCACCAGGCCGGTAATTAGCGCGGCAATGAAGTTGGTCACCGGGAACATGATGCCCGCGCCCAGCAGCAGCGCCGGAACGCCGAGGCCCACGCCGGTCTGGATCGCACCGCCGATATCGAGAATCCCCACCAGCGAGCCTTCGATAATACGGGCGAACAGGAAGCTCGCGCCAAATGCCGCCACCGCGCCGTAGACGCCGGTATCTATCCCCGCTTTCAGCATCGCCACGAAGGCCACTTCGTTAAACGCACCGATGCCGTAGAGGTAGTACATGTGCGTCCCGGCGAAGACGCCGGAGGAGAGCAGGCCAACGAAGATCGGGAACGACCAGTCGGCATACCAAAAACCTTTATTCTGTTCCATTTAGAGGCTCCTGTTATTTACCGCTGAGCGAGTTGTGGATCATGTCGAGCCAGTTCGGCACGGTCAGATGGAAGGATTCGATCATCTTCATGTCGAAGCCGCGGAAGAAGCCGCTCAGCACGAAGAGCAGGACGATCGCCGCCATCATCACTTTGGTGACGTGGTTCCAGCCGCTCTCTTCCACGCCTTTCCCGATCAGGATCCCCAGCACCAGGCCCGGTACGGCGTTGCCCATAATCAGCTGCGCCGCGCCGCCAAAGATGGTGGCCCAGAAGCCCGACTTTTTACCCGCGTCGATGGCCGCCAGCCAGAAGATCACCGGCATGACGGTGTTCACCAGCAGGTTTGCCGCAGGCACCAGCACCTTGACCGCGGTGACCTGGAGCGCTGCCGGAACGGAGGAGGCGGTCAGGTTCAGGAAGGTGACGACGAGCATGCCGATCACGCCGCAGGCAATCGCCATTTTGCGCGGGTCGTGCAGCGTTTCGCCGACGTTACGGTTTTTGATCATCAGTGCAGCAGCACCCCAGTTCGGGATGATGCGGTGGTCAACGTCCTGTGTGAAGGCACCTGCGGCCACGGAAGAGGCCCAGGCGTTAAAGAAGAAACCTAACCCAAAGGAGAAGTGGGACGCCGGATCCCCTTCACAGGAGTTCAGTTCCCCCAACGTACGAAACGCGCCCATACCCTGAGTGGTAGGCGCATGAAACATGCGTGCAGCCCCGGCTCCGACACCGACGCCAACCAGGCCGCCAATGATGAGCGATTTTATTAATATAATTAAGAACATCAGTCTGCCCTTTTATGAATAATCAGCGTTGCGTGACGAAATCCACCTGGTCAAGATTGATAGCGGTCACGTTGACGGTCACATCCAGCTCCACGCTGTAGGTGCGTCTTTCCCGGCGCAGAAAGAAGAACAGAAACGCTTCTTTACGCACCGCTTCTTGCGCCTGAACGACCTGCACATCCTGTGGCTCAATACGCAGTAAGATATGCGGTGAGGCTTTCATCACCGCGGCCTGAACGTGGTTGAGCGCGTCGGCAAAGGCGCGCGCTTTGGCGTCGCCTTTTCCCTTCACTCTCACCGTGGTTGTGAACTGTTCTTTCATGCTTATGCGCCGTATTTCTTCTGCCACGCCTGTACCAGACGCTCGCCCAGCTCTTCTTTATCCATAAAGCCAAAGCCCAGCACGTTGCAGCCTTCGTTGATGGCGGTCACGCCTTCTTCCACCGAACGCATGCCGTATTTGGCCTTGTAGCCATATTTGGTTTGGGCAGTGATGGCACCCGCGCCGCCGCTGCCGCAGAAGGAGATGCCGAAGGTGGCGTTTTCCGCCTTCA
Source organism: Enterobacter sp. AG326 (assembly GCF_004362415.1). Taxonomy (NCBI): domain Bacteria; kingdom Pseudomonadati; phylum Pseudomonadota; class Gammaproteobacteria; order Enterobacterales; family Enterobacteriaceae; genus Enterobacter; species Enterobacter sp. AG326. The sequence goes on from NZ_SNXG01000009.1 coordinate 44,652, forward strand.
TCATGTCGCCGAGCTTCATGTCCGCCGCCATGCCCGGCACAACCACCGCGCGTCCACCTGCTTTTTCCACACCGGCAGCCACTTTCTGACCTTTACCCAGGCGATCGCCAATCACGACTGTAATCTGTTCCATGTGTTGCTCCTTAAAGGTTGTCTTTCGCGACTTCAAAGTGAACGGAGAGCAGCCAGGCTTCTTCATCAGGAAGATTGCCAAACTGCGCGACCACTTCACGGGCGAGCCGCATTGAATCCGGTGAAATTTCGTCAAACAGCTCTGCTTCAACCTCCGGCAGCGGCTCGCCGGTCACGGACCGGTGCGCCATTGCGCGCACGTGGGAAGTGAGCATCTGCTCCTGTACCGCATTGGGGATGATGTTGTTCCGGGCCAGCAGGGCATAAACCTGCTGCAGCATGGTGTTCGCGAGCTGTTCTGTTTGCTCCGCCTGTTCCCCAACGTCGTTCATTACCGCTCCGTTAATCACTGGTCTTACCCCGTTAATGGCTCTGGAATAAAACTAACGTTGGGGGGGAATTGTTTGTAGCGAGTTGTTTTCCACTTCGAAGTGGAAAGGCGAGCCGCAGCAGTGATCTGTGCCACATAAATGCGGTGAATCTGAATTAATCCCGGTATTTGCGTGATGAATATCACGTATTCCAGCGGCAAAACGCGCGCCGGGGAAACGAAACGTTCAGGCGTGGTGACGCAAAAATGTGATGGCGATAGGGTTTACTTATTACCGCGTAAAAAAAACGGGAGCCACTGGCCCCCGCTGGTTGTTTGTCAGATGCGCGATCGGTTAACGGTATTTCTTGTGATACGTGTTACGGGTCGTCACAAACTGCTCGGCCGCCGCCTGGGCTTCCTTCACTTTGCCTTCGTTAGCTAGCTTCAGCGCACCGTCGATCTGGCCGACCAGCACGTCAAAGCCGTGGCGGTAGTCTTTCATCTCTGCGCTGTCTGCCGCTTTGCTTTCCAGCTTCGGAGGCGTCGCTTTTTGTGCGTCCAGCGCCGCTTCACGCATTTTGGTCAGCGCGTCTTTCATTTCAGCCGCATTGTCGGTTTTCTGCACCACCTTCAGGTTTTGACCGAGGATGCCCATGTCGTCTTCAAGATCGGCAGCAAACGCAGAAGAGCCAAGAACCAGCGTTGAAGCCGCGACGATCGCTAACAGATGTTTACGCATTGCTCACTTCCTTTTTTATTATTAAAACGCCTTTACGGGTATTACTGACCGGCGATTTTCATTTCCGGCAGAAGTACAGAACCACACTGTATATTGCTACGTGTTTCAATATCGTTACCGACCGTAACGATATTCCGCCACATGTCCTTCAGGTTGCCGGCAATCGTAATCTCGCTTACCGGATACTGGATTTCGCCGTTTTCCACCCAGAAGCCCGCAGCGCCGCGCGAGTAGTCGCCGGTGATGCCGCTTACGCCCTGCCCCATCAGCTCGGTGACCACCAGCCCGGTGCCCATCTCTTTCAGCATCTGCTCAAAGTTCAGGCCCTGTCCGGCAATGCGCCAGTTGTGGATACCGCCAGCGTGTCCGGTGCTTTTCAGCCCCAGCTTGCGCGCGGAGTAGTTGGTCAGCAGCCACTGCGTCAGAATACCGTCTTTGATGATATCGCGACGTTCGGTGCGCACGCCTTCACTGTCGAACGGCGTGGAGGCCAGCCCTTTAAGCAGGTGCGGATGTTCTTCAATGGTGAGCCATTCCGGCAGGATCTGCTTGCCCAGCGAGTCGAGCAGGAAGGTCGATTTACGGTAAACCGAGCCGCCTGCGATAGCGCCCACCAGATGGCCAAACAGACCGGTTGCCACTTCGTTGGCAAAAATGACCGGGGCCTTCATGGTGGAGAGTTTACGCGGCGACAGGCGCGACAGCGTGCGTTCGGCACACTCTTTACCCACCCACTCAGGAGACTGCAAGTCCCCCAGCGCGCGGCCAATGGTGTAGGCGTAGTCGCGCTCCATGTCACCGTTCTCTTCGGCGATCACGCAGCTGGAGAGCGAATGACGGGTAGAGCAGTAGCCCTGCAGCATGCCGTGGCTGTTGCCGAAGACTTTAATGCCGTAGTGGCTGTTGAAGCTGCCGCCTTCGGTATTGGTGATGCGCTTATCAGCCTGCAGGGAAGCCTGCTCGGCGCGTGCGGCCAGCTCGATCGCTTCGTCCGGGGTCACTTCTGCCGGGTGGAAAAGATCGAGATCCGGCGCGTCAAACGCCAGCAGATCTTTATCCGCCACGCCTGCGTAAGGATCCGGGGAGGTATAACGGGCGATATCCAGCGCCGCCTGCACCGTACGGGCAATGGCATCCGGGCTGAGATCGGTGGATGACGCGCTGCCTTTGCGATTCTGGTGATACACCGTGATCCCAAGCGCGCCATCGCTGTTGAATTCTACGTTCTCCACTTCACCATAGCGGGTACTCACGCTGATGCCGGTGGTTTTGCTGACCGCCACTTCGGCGCCATCTGATTTTTCTGAAGCAAGCATCAGCGCGGTGGAGACGGCTTCTTCAAGAATCTTACGCTGCGCTTCAACTTGTGAGGTTACTTTCATCGCAAATGCCATACTGTAAGAGAGAGTTATCTGAAGTCTAACAGAGAACCGTTTTTCAGTGCGCGTCTTAACTGGTAACATTAGCCTCTTTTTTTAAGGAGCCTGACATGACTAAGCAGCCCGAAGACTGGCTCGACGACGTTCCCGGTGATGACATCGAAGACGAAGATGATGAGATCATCTGGGTCAGTAAAAGTGAAATTAAACGTGACGCCGAAGAGTTAAAACAGCTTGGCGCAGAAATGGTAGAACTGGGTAAAAACGCGCTGGACAAGATCCCGCTCGACCAGGATCTGCGTGATGCCATTGAACTGGCACAGAAAATCAAGAAAGAAGGCCGTCGTCGCCAGCTTCAGCTTATCGGGAAAATGCTGCGTCAGCGCGACGTCGATCCGATCCGCCAGGCGCTGGACAAGCTGAAAAACCGCCACAACCAGCAGGTTGCGTTTTTCCATAAGCTTGAGCAGATCCGCGATCGCCTGATTGAACAGGGTGATGATGCCGTACCGGAAGTGCTGAACCTGTGGCCGGATGCCGACCGCCAGCAGCTGCGTTCCTTGATCCGCAACGCGCAGAAAGAGAAAGAAGGGAATAAGCCGCCGAAGTCTGCGCGCCTGATTTTCCAGTATCTGCGCGAGCTGTCTGAGAACGAAGAGTAATCTCTTCCCCTCACCCCAGCCCTCTCCCCAGAGGGGCGAGGGAGAAAACACGGGAAAGTAGGCCCGGTAAGCGCAAGCGCCACCGGGCTTTTTTTACTCTGCGGCGGCCGCTTCCGCTTTCTTCGCCAGACCGTCCAGCAGCTTCTGATGGATCCCACCAAAACCGCCGTTGCTCATCACCAGAATGTGGTCGCCAGGCTGTGCGGCTTTCACCACCATATCCGCCAGGACATCCACATCCGCGCTCCAGTGCGCAGGCTGAATGCAGGCGTCGGCCACTTCGGCCACCTGCCACGGAATATGCTGCGGCTGCAGCAGGAAGACCTCATCGGCACGTCCTAACGACGGCGCGAGGTCATCTTTGCAGATGCCCATCTTCATGGTGTTCGAGCGCGGTTCCAGCACCGCCAGGATGCGGGCTGTCCCGCCGACCTTGCCACGCAGGGCGGCAAGCGTTGCCAGAATGGCCGTCGGGTGGTGCGCGAAATCGTCATACACGGTAACGCCATGGGCTTCACCGCGCAGTTCCAGACGGCGACGGGCATTGATAAACGAGCCCAGCGCATTGGCCGCATCCGCAGGCAGAACGCCCACGTGACGCGCCGCAGCAATAGCCATCAGGCCGTTGTGCATGTTGTGCTCGCCCACCAGGCCCCACTTCACCTCACCCACTTTCTCACCGTCGAGCAGCACTTCCCACTCGGAGGCATCGGCGTTGAGCTTTTTCGCCTGCCAGTGGCCCTGCTCGCCCACCAGCTCCTGCTCGCTCCAGCAGCCCATCGCCATCGTCTGCTTCAGGTTGATGTCGTTCTCCGGCAGGATGATGCGCCCCTGGCCCGGAACAATGCGCACCAGGTGGTGGAACTGTTTCTGGATCGCTTTCAGGTCGTCAAAAATATCCGCGTGGTCGAACTCAAGGTTGTTGAGGATCAGCGTGCGCGGGCAGTAATGCACGAACTTGGAACGCTTGTCGAAGAACGCGCAGTCGTACTCGTCGGCTTCGATCACAAAGAACGGGCTGTCGCCCAGACGCGCAGAAACGTCGAAATTACCCGGTACGCCGCCAATCACGAAGCCAGGCTTGTAGCCGCAGGCTTCGAGGATCCAGGTCGCCATGCCCGCGGTCGTGGTTTTGCCATGCGTACCGGCAACGGCAACCACCCAGCGGTCGCGCAGGACGAAGTCATGCAGCCACTGCGGGCCGGACATGAACGGAATATTGCGTTCCAGAACCGCCTCGACGCACGGATTGCCGCGGGTCATGGCGTTGCCGATGATCACCAGGTCCGGCTCGGGATCAAGCTGGCTGGCATCGTAGCCCTGAATTAACGAGATGCCCTGTTTCTCCAGAAGTGTGCTCATTGGCGGATACACATTGGCGTCCGAACCTGTCACTTCATGGCCCAGCGAGCGCGCCAGCATTGCCAGTCCGCCCATGAAAGTGCCACAAATCCCCAATATATGAATGCGCATACGTCACTATCCTTCTTCAATGTGGCGCACATTTTACTCACATGTTAGCGGCTGTGAAACGCATTTCAGGTAAATCCGTATGTTGCTGGCGCGATTCACCTCTGCGCTAATATTTGAATGTTTGTTAAGATTGTTGGGCTTTAGTCGTTTTAGTGAACATACAATCGCTCTACTCACAAAGATGCAGGGAAAGTGTTATGAAAACGTTAGGTGAATTTATTGTCGAAAAGCAGCACGAGTTCTCTCATGCTACCGGTGAACTCACTGCTTTGCTGTCGGCAATAAAGCTGGGCGCTAAGATCATCCACCGCGATATCAACAAGGCCGGTCTGGTCGATATCCTGGGTGCCAGCGGTGCCGAGAACGTTCAGGGCGAGGTTCAACAGAAGCTCGATCTGTTCGCAAATGAAAAATTGAAAGCTGCACTGCGCGCGCGCGACATCGTTGCGGGTATCGCCTCTGAAGAAGAAGATGAAATTGTTGTTTTCGAAGGGTGTGAACACGCTAAATACGTTGTTCTGATGGATCCGCTCGACGGCTCCTCAAACATCGACGTTAACGTTTCTGTCGGTACCATTTTCTCCATCTACCGCCGCGTCACGCCTGTTGGCACGCCGGTGACCGAAGAAGATTTCCTGCAGCCGGGCATTAATCAGGTTGCTGCCGGTTACGTCGTTTATGGCTCTTCCACCATGCTGGTGTACACCACCGGGTGCGGGGTTCACGCCTTTACGTACGATCCTTCACTCGGCGTTTTTTGTCTGAGCCAGGAACGCATGCGCTTCCCGGAGAAAGGCAATACCTACTCCATCAACGAAGGCAACTACATCCGCTTCCCGAACGGCGTGAAGAAGTACATTAAATTCTGCCAGGAAGAAGATAAAGCGACCCAGCGCCCGTACACGTCCCGCTATATTGGCTCTCTGGTCGCGGATTTCCACCGTAACCTGCTGAAAGGCGGTATCTACCTCTACCCAAGCACCGCCAGCCACCCGGACGGGAAGCTGCGCCTGCTGTACGAGTGCAACCCGATGGCGTTCCTCGCCGAACAGGCGGGCGGCAAGGCGAGCGACGGTAAAGAGCGTATTCTGGATATCGTGCCGGAAAGCCTTCACCAGCGCCGTTCATTCTTCGTCGGCAACAACCACATGGTTGAAGACGTTGAGCGTTTTATCCGTGAGTACCCGGACGCGTAATGCCTCTCTACAGGGGAGCCGTTCTGGCTCCCCTGGTCATTTATATATTTTACCGTATAAGTGTTTATAAAAAACATGCTTTAATATTCACCACTGCTCCTGCATTATTTCCATAACAGTTTGACAGATATTTCGTGGAGCAGAATCGCAATGAAAAATTATTCCCGTGCTAATACCGGCATTGATTTAAATCTTATCCCTGTATTTATTGAGATCGTCCGCTGCGGCAGCATGGCAAAAGCCTCTTTGCGTCTGGAGATGTCACGTCCGGCGGTGAGTCTGGCCTTAAAGCGTTTTAATCAACTCTTTGATGAACCGTTATTTTTCCGCAAAGGTTTATATCTTGAACCGACGGAAAAGGCGTTAGCCTTAACCAGCTCGCTGGAAATATTAATGGGTGATATTCACGATAATATTGCGGCAGTTAATTCCGGGAAAAATAAAACCCCGGCACAGAACGTACCGGGGCTGGGTAATATTATGCAGCGGTCTGAGTCGCCACTTTGAATGATGACATGGCTTCCATCAGCTGACGCGACTGCTCCTCAAGGGAGCGGGTCGCGGCGGAGGATTGCTGCACCAGCGCCGCATTCTGCTGCGCGGTTTCGTCCATCTGATTCACCGCAATATTCACCTGCTCAATACCGCGGCTCTGCTCCTGAGACGCGGTCGCAATCTCACGCATCAGTTTGGTCATGCGCAGCACTTCTGTTGCGATTTCGTCCATCGTCTCGCCAGCCTGCTGGGCCAGCTCGCTGCCCTCATTAACGTGGGTCTGCGAATCACTGATAAGCGTTCGGATCTCTTTCGCCGCGTCGGCGCTGCGGCTGGCGAGGTTTCGCACTTCGCCCGCGACGACGGCAAACCCGCGCCCCTGCTCGCCCGCGCGCGCCGCTTCCACGGAGGCGTTAAGCGCCAGGATATTGGTCTGGAAAGCAATACCGTCGATCACGCTCAGGATGTCGGCGATGCGCGCCGAGCTGCCGGAGATATCGCGCATTTTTTCAATCACGTAGCAGACCATTTCGCTGCCGTGATCGGCCGTGTCGGACACCGACTTCGCCAGCTGGTGCGCCTGCTCGGCGTTATCGGCGTTGAGCTTCACCGTCGCGGTGATCTGTTCCATGCTGGCCGCCGTCTGCTCCAGCGACGTGGCGGTGGATTCCGTACGCTCTGCAAGATCGCGGTTTCCCAGCGTCAGCTCGCGGCTGCCGGTGTCAATTTGCGAGCTGGCATCGCGTACCCGCATAACCGAGTTCATCAGCGACTGTCGCATCTCCTCTATCACCGCGTTGAGGCGGTTAAACTCCTGGCTCGCGGGGGCATTCAGCGTATGGGTTAAATCACCCGCCGCCACGTTCTCCAGCTGAGCGATCGATGCAGAGAGCGGCTTGAGCAGCATATGGCGCAGCACCAGCCAGGCGAGCACGATAATGCCCGCCGTCAGCAGCGCGGCGACGATAATCAGGATCAGTACGTGGGTTTTACTCGCCTGCACGGCACTCACTTCCGCCTGACCACGCGCTTCGCTCCATTTCTGAAACGCCTGCATATCGTTATCAAACTGCTTCGCCACCGGAATCAGCGTCTTCTCCAGCAGATCGTAATACCCGTCCGCGCTCTGGTCATTCAGGGTTTTCAGCATCGGGTTGATCCCCTGCTGGCTATACGTCGCCAGGCTGGCCGCCACTTTATCGAGCAGCTGTTGCCCCTGCTCGTCAGCCACGCCGCCGTCGATTACGCCTTTCAGCGTTTTCTGGGCCAGGGCAACTTCCTGATTGATGTTTTTTACCGCTTTGGCCGCATCGTCCAGCATGCCGATTTCCATCATGCGGACGGCCTGGCCCGCCTCATTGCGCGCGCGCAGGATCAGCGTATAGCCTGAATTAAGCTGCACCATCTGCTCACCCTGAAGGTGATTAATACGCTGCAGTGAAGAAGAACTCTGTGTGAGGGCATAAATGCCAATGCCGCTGACAATCAGCAGCAGAAGGGTCATAACGGCCAGTAAAGAGAGCAAGCCGGTACGAATCGATAGCGTTTTAAGCATGATATTATTTCCGGTAGCGAGATATTTCTGGGCATAAAAAAAGAGTATCGGCCGCTACCGGAAAATGTTTAGACTTTAAGCAAATTCAGCGTGTTATCGCTCTGTTACCGATGTGTTTACGCGGGTAACAGGCGAGCTTTGACGGTTCTCCCAGAGCACCGTCAGGCCACGCTGCAGGGCAATAAAAATAAACAGCAGAATGCCGATGGCGATCTTCGTCCACCAGGAGCTGAGCGTGCCGTCAAAGTTGATATAGGTTTGTATCAGCCCCTGGATGGCCACGCCGAACAGCGTCCCCAGCACCGTGCCCACCCCGCCACTGAGCAGCGTGCCGCCGATGACCACAGAAGCAATCGCATCCAGCTCAACGCCCACGCCTGCAAGGGCATAGCCCGCCTGGGTATACACCGAGAAGACGATACCCGCCAGCGTCGCCAGGCCGGTCGAGAGCATATAGATGCGGATGGTGGTGCTGCGGGTTGAGATCCCCATCAGGTTTGCCGACGTAGCGCTACCGCCGATGGCGTACACCTGATTGCCAAACCGGGTACGATGGGCGAGGAAGATGCCAATCACCACCACGCCCAGCATCAGCAGCCCCATCGCGCTCAGGCGGCCGCCGCCGGGAATTTTCCACGCCAGGCTGGAGAGCGTGTCATACACCGGATGGTTAATCGGAATCGACTCTTCCGACACCAGATAGCTCACCCCGCGCAGGAAGAACATACCCGCGAGGGTAATGATAAACGCCGGGATTTTCAGCGCGTCGATCAGCAGCCCCATAAAGGCGCCAAACGCGCAGCCCATCGCCAGCACCAGCGGAAACGCCACCAGCGGAGAGATCCCCCAGAAGCCGATCGCCTTCGCGAGGAACACGCCCGTAAACGCGATCACTGACCCGACGGAGAGATCGATCCCGCCGGAGAGGATCACAAAGGTCATCCCGACGGCGATGATGCCTAAAAAGGCGTTATCGGTCAGGATATTGCAGATCACACGCGTGGAGGCAAAACCGGGGAACTGCGTCAGACAGTAGAGGTACCCCAGCACAAATACGCCCAGCGTGATCATCAACGGTAAATTACGTTTTATCATGGCCACGGATCCCCTTAATGATGCTGACAAAGCGCGGCGACTGGACGATCAGCACGCAAAGCACGACCACCGCTTTCACCACCTGGTTGAGCTCCGGCTGAAACCCCGAAAGCAGGATCCCGGTGTTCATTCCCTGAATGATCAGCGCGCCTATCACCGAGAGCAGCAGGTTAAAGCGCCCGCCCATCAGCGACCCGCCGCCGATCACCACCGCGAGGATCGCGTCCAGCTCCAGCCACAGTCCCGCGTTGTTGGCATCCGCCCCGCGAATATCCGCCGCGACGATGACCCCGGCGATGGCGGCGCAGACGCCGCTCAGCACGTAGGTCAGCATCACCATCAGGCGGGTGTTGACCCCGGCGTTGCGTGCGGCGCGGATGTTGATCCCGACGGCTTCAATGAACATGCCCAGCGCCGTTTTGCGGGTGAAAAGCCAGAAGACGACGAGCGTGGCCAGGGCAACGATCACCGGCGTCGGGAAGAACAGAAGGTTGCCGCTCCCGATCCACGCCAGGCTCGGAGAGTTAAAGGTGACAATCTGCCCAGAGGTGATCAGCTGCGCCACGCCGCGCCCGGCCACCATTAAGATAAGGGTGGCGACAAAGGGCTGAATTTTCAGCACAGCCACCAGAATGCCGTTCCATAATCCGGCCAGCACGCCGGTGCCTAAGGCCGCCAGCAGTACCACCGGCAGGCTGTGTCCGGACACGGTCATGGAGGCTGCCGTGGCCCCGGCGATAGCCATCACCGCGCCTACGGAGAGGTCAATCCCGCCGGTGGCGATGACCAGCGTCATCCCGATGGCCAGCAGCGCCACCGGCGCGGCACGGTTTAGAATGTCTATCGGGCTGCCAAACAGGCGACCATCCTGCACGATAATCTGGAAGAAATGCGGCGCGACCAGGCTATCAACCAGCAGAACAACCAGCAGCGCTGCGATTTGCGGCGTGCCGGTTGGCCAGCTGAATCGGCGCTTTGACTCACCGGTTTGCGAAAGCGAACGGGGCATCACGATTTACTCCTTATGCCGCGATGGCATTCATGATCGCCGGAACGGACAGCTTATCCAGCGGGATCTCTGCCACCTGTTTGCGATCGCGCATGATGATGACGCGATCGGCATAGCCCACCAGCTCCTCCAGCTCGGACGAAATAACCAGCAGCGCCAGACCGTCCGCGCACAGGGTTTCGATAAGCCGGATAATTTCGGCGTGCGCCCCCACGTCAATGCCGCGGGTTGGTTCGTCGAGGATCAGGAACTGCGGTTTGGTCAGCAGCCAGCGAGAGAGGAGAACCTTCTGCTGGTTACCGCCGGAGAGAAACTCAATAGGCTGTTCCGCGCTCGGGGTACGAATGCCCAGCTGACGGATGAAGCGCTCGGCAATCGCGTTCTGCTCTTTACGGGGGATCGGGCGCAGCCAGCCGCGCTGTGCCTGCAGCGCCAGGATGATATTTTCCCGCACCGAGGCCGCGGCAATAATGCCGTCCGTTTTTCGGTCTTCCGGGCAGAAGCCGACGCCCAGGCAGGAGGCCTGATGCGGCGATCGTAAGGTTTGCGGTTTACCCTTGATCAGCGCGGTGCCGCTGTCCGCCGGCTTGATCCCGAAGATCACCTCGGCGGTTTCGGTCCGGCCGGAGCCCAGCAGGCCCGCCAGCCCGACAATTTCGCCAGGGCGGACTTCCAGATTAAACGGCGATATCACGCCTTTCTTGCCGTAATCGCTGAACGCGGCGACCGGTTTCTCGCTCAGCAGCGTGCGCCCTGCGCGCTGAAGGGCGTTAGTTTCCAGCTCGCGACCCAGCATCATTTTCACCAGTTCGATCTGCGGCAGCTCGCGGGTTTCGCGGCAGCCGACAAAACTGCCGTTGCGCAGCACCGTGATACGATCGCTTACCTCATATACCTGATCGAGGAAGTGGGTAACGAAGATCAGGCTGACGCCCTGATCGCGCAGCTGGCGCATCAGGGTAAAGAGCATCTCCACTTCCTGGGTATCGAGGCTGGCGGTGGGTTCGTCGAGGATGAGTACCTTCGCGGAGAGATCGATCGCGCGACAGATGGCGACAATCTGCTGCATCGCCACGGAAAAGCGGTTCAGCGGCTCGCGGACGTCGAGGGAGAAGCCGTACGATTCCATCAGCTTTGTCGCCCGCGCCTCCATCTCTTTGCGGCGCAGCAGGCCAAAACGTCGCGGCTCACGGCCAATAAACAGATTATCCGCCACCGACATATTCGGCAGCAGGTTTACTTCCTGGTACACCGTCCCGATCCCCAGCTGCTGGGCATGGGCGGTATTTTTCGGCGAAATGGCGTTGCCTTCCAGCCAGATGGTGCCGCGATCGGCATGATAAACGCCGGTGAGGGATTTAATCAGCGTCGATTTTCCCGCGCCGTTCTCGCCCAGCAGCGCCATAATCTCACCGCGCCGCAGGCTGAAATCAACGTTATCCAGCGCCTTTACGCCGGGGAAGAATTTGCTTAAGCCCTCTGTGCGGAGGATTTCCTGGTGTTGTTCAGTGGTCATGGTTTTCCCCCTCACCCTGACCCTCTCCCCGGAGGGGAGAGGGGATTGATCGTGCCAATTGTTAATATCCAGCTCCGCCCTGCCTTTCTCCCTCTCCCCTCCGGGGAGAGGGCTGGGGTGAGGGGCGCGGGTCTTAGTAGCCCATATTTTTCTTCTTCTCTAACTCTTCTTTCGCCGTGTCAGGCAGGTAGAGCGTGGACTTGGTGACCGTCACCTTCTCAGGCATCGTGCCGTCTTTCTTGAATTTCTCCAGCGCGTCGAATGCCGGGCCCGCCATGTTTGGCGTCAGCTCCACGCTGGCGTTGGCTTCACCGTCAATCATCGCTTTGTAGATGTCCGGCACGCCGTCGATAGAGCCGGTGAGGATATCTTTGCCCGGCTTCAGGCCCGCTTCTTTAATTGCCTGAATCGCACCGATCACCATGTCATCGTTGTGGGCGTAAACCATGCAGATGTTCTTGCCGTTGTTTTCAGCCTTAATAAAGCTCTCCATGACCTCTTTACCTTTACTGCGCGTAAAGTCGCCGGACTGAGAGCGGATAATCTTGATGTTTGGCGCTTTAGCGATGGCCTCAGCAAAGCCTTTTTTACGGTCGATGGCCACGCTCGCGCCGACGGTGCCCTGCAGCTCAACGACGTTACACGGCTTGCCGTCAACCTGCTTCACCAGCCAGTCGCCAATCAATTGCCCTTCCAGCACGTTGTTGGCGGTGACGGTGGTCATATAGAGGGATTTGTCTTTAACGTCGATGGAACGGTCGAGCAGGAAGACCGGGATCTCAGCGTCTTTCGCTTCCTTCAGGACGGGTTCCCAGCCGGTCGCCACGACGGGTGCAATAAAGATGGCATCCACGCCCTGGGCGATAAAGGAGCGCACGGCTTTGATCTGATTCTCTTGTTTTTGCTGACCATCGGCGATTTTCAGGGTAATGCCGCGTTTCTGAGCCTCGCTTTTGGCAACGTTGGTTTCAGCCGCTCGCCAGCCAGATTCAGAGCCGACCTGCGAAAAACCTACGGTTAAGGGAGCGGCCATCGCCATAGACGACATGGCTGCCGAAACTGCTGTGACAAGAAGTAAGCGCTTCCACATATGAGCGTCCTCGTAGGGGTGTTTATTGTTGGTTAAAAGATGTTCTGCGAAATGACTATAGCCCATGAAATATGTAACGAATTGCGTTACATCACACTTCAGAAAAGTGAATAAAACGTTAATCACAAGTTTGTAATCGCTTTCATTTCGCCATGAAAAATGCGGCTGAGTTTATGGATTTTCCTGTCATGGAATCGGTCTGAAAAGTGGAGAAAGCGGGGAGAGAAAGCGAAAACAGGCGGAGACATTCAGCGCGAGTTGGCTATAATACCTGCCACTTGTTTACCATCCATTTTAAAGGACACCGACATGAGCTTACTCAACGTCCCAGCGGGTAAAGAACTGCCAGAAGACATCTACGTAGTTATCGAAATCCCGGCTAACGCAGATCCGATCAAATACGAAGTGGACAAAGAGAGCGGCGCCCTGTTCGTAGACCGTTTCATGTCTACCGCGATGTTCTATCCGTGCAACTACGGTTACATCAACCACACCCTGTCTCTGGACGGTGACCCGGTTGACGTGCTGGTCCCAACGCCATACCCACTGGAGCCAGGCTCCGTCATTCGCTGCCGTCCAGTTGGCGTGCTGAAAATGACCGACGAATCCGGTGAAGATGCGAAGCTGGTTGCGGTACCGCACACCAAGCTGAGCAAAGAATACGATCACATCAAAGATGTGAACGACCTGCCAGAGCTGCTGAAAGCGCAGATCACTCACTTCTTCGAGCACTACAAAGACCTCGAAAAAGGCAAGTGGGTTAAAGTTGACGGCTGGGACAACGCAGAAGCGGCGAAAGCAGAAATCATCGCCTCTTTCGAACGTGCTGCTAAGAAGTAATTCTTACTGCCGATCGATGAAAGCCCCGCTGGTCGGGGCTTTTTTATTTCGTTGGTTAAAAGCAGTAAAAACGGATTATTTAAGAAAAATCCCATTCCTTTTGATTTGGGTATTAAAAAAAAGAAAAGACGCCCTATCATTTATGGTGGGAGTGGTTGAATAGCCAGGCTGTTCGCAACATACTGTCATGATGAACATTAATCCCCCTTCCTTACAGGATTCATATGTCATCCATTAACATTGACGTTGCCCGCCCAACTGGGATTTATTTTATCATTGAACGGCTTTATTCTCGCGATGGTCTTATGCCTTCTATTGGGGAAATCAGCCCCTCTTTAACACAGGTGCACCGTACTGTCATTCAGCTAAAGCGCAAACAAGATATGTTTATGGATGGCGTTAAGGTTTCCCCTAAAGATATTACTCTTTGGCAACAGATAAAATATATTACGGGTTCAAAAGTAACGACCAAAGATACAGATGCGTTAGTGTATACGACCGATTTTATTGGCTCTCTTGTCGCCACAACGCCTTTAGGTAATATTGAGCATGAAAATATTCCTCGGTTCCTCACGACAGAGTCTATCCACTCCCTGCCACAGGCGGTGAGCTATGGGCGGGATCCCATCCCACAAGTTCTTCTTTATGGTCGTAAGGATATTGTCTTCTTTATGGACAATGGTGGTAAAGGTACGCCAACCGCTATTGCAAAATATAACCACAATACTCGTGACCTTGCCATAATCAAAGATCAGCTAGAAGCCAGTAAAACGATGAAGGAACTGCTATCTAAGGGAGCAAAATTATGAGTAAGAAAAGCCATATTGTGAGCCTATTTATCCTTATTGTTGCCTCCTTTATCTTTGGCAGAAGTACGTATGTTGAATATCTGTCATGGTACTATGGAAGCGATAATTTAATATTCAGCGAAATAAATAGTTCTTTACTATCCAGTTTATTTAACGGGCTTTACTTCGCTCTATCAGCAAGTATTATTTATGCGTCACTTACTCTGTTAAAAAAAATCCCAGGAAATATTGTCACTTCTTGTCTGCTTCAGTTCTGTATTAACATCGGGCTATATACGCTTTTTTTTGCAGTAGATAGAGGATATAGTAAATTACATACTTTAGGCTCGGGTGCTACTGATATTACCCACAGCTATTTTTTAGGGGCGTTGCTGACGAGCACACTCCTGACCGTCGCGATCGTGAGCGTTATACATGCTAAGTTTCTTTCTTCAAAGCATAAAGATGGGCTACATAAAGGCGTTTGACTGTTACGGCAAAGACAGCAAATGGCAGTATCTCTGCATCATGACATTCCAGCTTGCCTGGTTTTTGTTTTACTTATGGATCCCTTATCGAAGCGATTATGCGATTCTGCTGTTTTTACTGTTTTTCCTGCCCGTCATTTCAAGCAATACGCGGTGCATAAACTATTATGGCCGTTCACGCGCCCTGTGTTTGTTATGGCTTATTGCCCCCTATATCATGCTGTTCGTTCCTCTGTTTTTAACCCGGCGCCGGGATACAGAAGAGAGTTGAAGGAGCAAAAAAACAACGCCACCTCATGGTGGCGTTGTTTTTTTTCAGTACTGGTCTCTGTCTAACCAGTTACCGCTTACAATCCGCGTTAACCCTTCGACCGGACGCTGGTAGACGTACATCCACGCACTTCCGTACGGCGTCTGGATCAACTGGCGTGCGTATTCACCGCCCCTGGTGCGCAAGGCATCAAGTTCGGCAAGCGTCGCGTTATCAATACGATAGACTTCACCCTGTACTGTTCCTTCGCCCGGAACCGCGCCTGGATAGTGGCCCAGGCTGTACAACTGGTAGTTCTCGATATTGTAATTCCCCAGCAGCAGGGCATTGGTCATCCAGTGACTGTTGCCTTGCTTGGTTCGTAAACTGCCGTAGACAAATATTCGCATTGCTAAAACTCAAACTGATAGAGCAGATCAAGTGCCTGGTCTACGCCGGACACTGCTTCCAGATATAGCTTGGGCATCAGGCGATAGCGTAACGTGAGAGTTGCCAGTGAGTCAAAGATCCCCACACCATATTTTACCTGCAGACCCGGCAGTACATAGCCGCTGACCACCACCTGCGAGGAGTCACCCACGCCCTGGGTGTCCAGCGCCAGATTGCTTACGCCGAACGTCTCGCCGATTTTACCCACAACCTGCCCACTTTGTGCAACCCCCAGACCCACTAACATCGAGGTCATCGCCGCACTGTCGCTTTGTCCGCTGTTCAGACCTTGTCCACGCAGCAGATAAGAGAGAGCTTCCTGCTGCGACATCGCCGGGTCAGAGAAGATCTCCGCCTTCGGTTCGTCGGCGGAACCGGTGACGCGAACGCCAGCAATGACGTCGTCTTCCGTCGCTTCCGGGTTACGAATCGCTTCGATGTTCAACAGGGGCTGATCCGGTGGTCCGGAGAACAGCAGCTCGCCTTTGCGCACAATCAGATCCTGACCATAGGCGTGGAAACGCCCTTCAGGAATAGTGATCTGCCCGTTCAGGCCAAGCCCTTGTTTATCCTGCGCCACTTTCAGATCGCCCGTGAGCCTCGCCTTCAGCCCAAACGCATTCAACCGCACGTTATTCCCCACGTGCACGATAAGGTTACTATTGATCGGTATGCCAGCGCTCTTCTGTTCGATAGGTTTCAGATTTTCATTGAGCATAACTTCATCACTTGAGACGCCGACCGCGCTTTCCGGCACGTCGTGAACCACGATGCGCGCCCACGGCACGTCGACGCGCCCGTCAAGCGTAAAGAGGCTTGGCGTGGCTTCAAAGACCACATCAGGCGAAACGTCCAGGCGCACCATTGGCGGTACGGTGATGCGTACCCGGCTCCCCTTCGCCGCGATGCGGGCGCGCCAGTTATCGATCTGGCTCCAGTCCGCGTCGCCGCTCAGGTTGATTTGCCCTTGCTGCGTCAATACCGAGCCGCTCAGCGTCGAGCTCATGCCGTTGAAGTTCATCGCGATCTGGCTGGGCTGCATGTCAAACGGCATGAAGTTACCGTCGATATCCACGCCGCTGAGGCGCAGCTGGCCGAACAGCTGCGGGCTTTGCACGTTACCGGCCAGGCGCAGGTTAGCGTTCAGCATACCCTCCGCTTTTTCCCCGCGCGCGAAAATCGGGTTCACCATCGCCAGGTTGAAGTTACGGACGTTGACGTTGCCGCCCAGATTACGCCGTCCCTGCGGATCGGTAATCTGGACCTGCCCGTCCAGCTGACCGTTATTGGTCAGGCGGATCGTCCACCCCAGCTGTGCGCGATTGTTATGCAGATCGGCACTCAGGTTCAGGGTGTCGAACGCCACCGGCAGCGGCGCGTCGTTGATCTCCTGCGTCACCTTCACGTTACGCCCGGACAGCGTGACGCTGCCCTGCGGCAGCCCCTCTTTGGTGGTGTCCCAGGCCACATCGGCTTTCCCGCTGAAGACGCCGCTGGCCTGGGTTGTGTCCGGCATAAACGGCTTCAGCATCGCCAGATCGAAACGGTTGAGGTTGATCTGCGCGCGCCCTTCCGCACCCGCATCGATGGTCTGCGGCACGCACAGCTCCGCATTCGGGTTGGTCCAGCAGTGTGGCCCAATGCTGATCTTCTGCTCGGCGTTGCGGTAGTCGAGGGCAATGGATCGCGAGAGCGCCAGCGGCCCGACCGGCGTAGTGAAGCGGGTGTTGTCCAGCGTCCCTTTCCAGCGTTCTTCCTTGCGGTCGAAGCTGCCGGTGAGGTGAAGCTGGCCGGAGACCGGCTCGCCCTGCACGCGCAGCTGGAGGTCGTGCTGCTTCTCGTTCCCTTTGGCGTCCAGGGTGACCAGGTTAATGTTCACGTCCGGCTGAGAAATGCGCTCCACGCGCAGGTTCAGGCTACCGCCGATCTGATCGGTGGATTTCACATCCCCTTCCACGCGGACGCGGGCAACGCTCAGCTCCTGCCAGCGCAGGTTATTGGCGGTAATGTCCGCCAGCAGCTGCGGCGCCTCCACCGTACCGCGCACTTTCACGAGACCTTTCGCCGTGCCGCCCAGACCCGGCAGGGCGTTGTCGAGATTCGGCGCGTCGATGGTGGCGTCCAGATTGAGATCCTTCACCCCCAGCTCGCCTTTGATATCCGCCGTGTTGCGGCCCAGCGCCACGTGCAGCCCCGGGATAACCCACTGCAGATAGCTGTTGCCTTTCACCGAGCCTTCAACGTTAACCTTGTTCTGCTTCACGTTCCCGGTGAGCTTAATTTCCGGCACGTCCATCTGCCACGTACCGCCGTACAGGCTGCCGCGGGTTTTAATCAGGCCATCCAGTTTCGACGGCCAGTCCGGCACCTCTTTGGCGGTGTTAATGCCCGTCAGCTTCAGCTCGCCGCGCCAGCTGATCGCCTGCTGCCAGTCGAGCAGCGCGGTCAGCTCGGTTTTGCCTTCCAGCGCCGCGACGGTCAGCTTGTCGAGGTTGACCTGCTGTTCGTTGCCCTTCGCATCCAGCGTGATGTTCGCGGGCGGCACGCCCTGCCCCTTCACCGCGGTGCGGAACGAGAGCGTGTAGTCGGTCATCTTGCCGCTCAGCTTTAGCTTCAGGTCATCGGCCTGGAACTGTTTTTCGCCGGTGAACGGCCAGGAAAGCTGCTTGCTGACAACCTCAAGATTGAGCGGCAGCCCGGCTTCCGCCAGCTGCGTTTGCGCGCGCAGGACCATGTCCACCGGGCCGGAGAGATTCACCCCGACGTCCAGCTTGTCGCGCAGCGCACCGCCCACTTTGACCTTCACCTTTTCGCCTTTCAGCGGATCGATGTTGAGGGCACTGTTAAGCGTAATGTCCACCGGCCAGTTGTCGCGCAGCAGGGCATTCCCTGACGCATTCACCGAGCCCTGGTTGGTGTCGATATCCAGCGCGTCGAGCTTCATGTTGCCGTCAATGCTGCTGACCTTCAGCAGCATAGTGTAGACCGTCAGATCGGTATCGCCGGTCAGGCGCAGCTGCTCGCCTTTGAACTCCTCGATGTTGAGATTCAGCGGCAGGTGAACGTCGGTCATTTCCGGCAGGACAGGCTTCGAGAAGAGATCTTTCAGCGTTTCGCCCAGCGGCTTCTCTTCCGGCTGCGGGTTCTGGATCTTCGGCTCGACGATCTCCTCCTGCGCCACGTCTGCCACTTTCGGCAGCGCGATCAGCAAGCCCTGCAGGGACGTCGGCGTCAGGGTGAGGTTTTTCTCCTGCCAGCGCAGGCCGGAGGAGAAATCCATCACGGACACGGTGGTGTCGTCGATTTTGATATTGACGTTATCGAGCGCTACCCGATAGAGCGCGATCGGGTACGGCGTGGAAAGATTCAGCGGGCCGCTGTCCTCTTCCTCGACCGGCGCTGACTTCGGCATTTTTTTCGAATCTATCGCCACGTTGACGTCTTTTAGCGACAGATCGTTGACGCAGAGCTTACTGTCGCGCAGGCAGCCCAGCTTCACCGCGAGATGGAACTCCCCGGCATTCACCGCCACGCCCGGCTGCTCATAGCGGATGTTCTTCAGACGCAGATCGCGCCAACCGCCCGTTACCTGGCCAATTTCCAGCCCCGGCACCCAGCGGTTCGCAGCGTTAAACAGCAGATGCAGCCCGGTCGTCGTTCCCACCAGAAACGCCACCGTACCGAGCAGCAGCACGATAAAAATCAGCACCCCGAGGCTTATTTTCTTCCATAAACTCATAATTCAGGCCCCAGACCGATGTAAAACTGTAATCCGTGCTCTTCTTTGTCGCCGACAGGCACGGCGAAGTCGAGCTTGATGGGCCCGACGGGTGACTGCCAGCGTACGCCCACGCCCGCGCCGGTTTTAAAGTCGCTGCGACGGATGTCGTTCACCGCTTCACCGCCGTCAACAAACATGGCGCCCCACCACTTTCCGCTGACGTTGTACTGATACTCCAGCGATCCGGTCGCCAGTTTTGACGCACCGGTCAGCTGGCCCTTTTCGTTCTCAGGTGAGATCGATTTGTACTTATACCCACGAATGCTGCGGTCGCCCCCGGCGAAGAAGCGCAGATCCGGCGGAACGCGCTCGAAGTCTCCCGTTTCAATCCAGCCGAGATTGCCGCGCATCACAAAGCGGTGTTTGTCATACAGCGTGCGGATCCAGACGTTTTGCGCCTGCATGACGGAGAAGTCCACGTCGGAGCCCCAGGCGGAGTTGGAATAATCAATGGAGTAGCGCTGCGAGTCGCCCCAGGTCGGCATCAGGCCCCCGCGCGAGCGGGTACGGCTGATCATCACGCCCGGATAAAGCAGCATGGTGGTGTTGGTGACGTTGGCCTGGGTAAAGTGGTCCAGGCTCCAGCGCAGGTTGATGGCGCGCTGCCAGCCGCTGGAGAGATCCCAGAAGCGGGAGACCGCAAGGGTCGTAGAGTCCTGCTTGGTGTCGTTCAAGTCGGTGCGCTTAAAACCGCCCTGCACAAGATAATATTGCTCAAGCGGATTTTTCAGCAGCGGCATTTTGTAGCTGAAATCCAGCTGCTGCTCGGGCGCAGAGAGGCTCAGGCTGGTGGTCAGGCTGTGACCGTACGAGTTCATCCACGGTTTTTTCCACGAGGTTCTCACGCGTGGTCCAACATCCGTCGAGTAGCCAACACCGGTCTCAATGGTGTTCTCGGTGCGCGGCGAGACAACGCCATGCAGCGGCAACACCTTCGTTTTGCGAGACTTCTCAAATTCCGGCGCGACAACCACGGAGTTAAACCAGCCGGTAGCGGAAAGACGACGGTTCAGTTCCGCCAGGTCCCTCGACTGGTAATAATCCCCTTTTTTGAACGGCACGAGGTTTTGCAGGTACTCTTCACGAATTTGCGAACCTTCAAACGTCACATCGCCAAAGCGGTAGCGTTCTCCGCTGTCGTAGTCGATATCCCAGAAGGCCTGACGCCGATCCAGCGCAATGCCCAGCTGGCTTTTATTGAACTGGCTGTCAAAGTAACCCTTACGCAGGGAAACGTTCGTCAGCTCTTTTTTGAAATGGTCGTAGTCGCCGTGGTTAAGCACGGTACCGATTTTCGGCCGCGTGCTGAGCAGGTCCAGGTAATCCCGGTCGGTACGCGCCCCGCCGCGCAGGATGACGTTCGTACCGCCAATCAGTACCGGCTCACCCGGCGAAACGCGGGCAATAAGGACCTGGCGCCCCTTCTTTGGCGGCGGGCGGAGATCGAAATCAATGGTGGGTTCATAATACCCCAGCGCTTTCAGCCCTTCACGGATGGCGTCATCGACGCGCGCGCGAAAACGCCGGTCCGGCGTCACCTCATCACTCTGGATGGTCGACAACTGCGCACGCACGTTTTTTTGTAGCGCCCCGGATAACCCCTCAACCTGCAAACGGACATTCGCCGCGCTGGCAATCCCGCTTGTCAGCAACACACTGACTAAACATAACTGGCGGATTTTTGTCACGTTTTCTCCTGAATATCCCTGTTTCCACCCTGGAAGCAAATGAAGTGCCGCTCCGCGGCAAAATACGGCCTGTTGGCCCAAAACCCAAATCACGGGTTGAAAACGGGTGTAACACCCAAATATTTCTTATGATTAAATCTAGACTCATTCAGCGCATTTATTGTGTTCAATTAAACGCTTCGTGACAACCTTAACCGAAACATCGCACCCCGGGAGGCCCCATCGTGAGTTTATTCGACAAAAAGCATCTGGTTTCACAAACTGATGCATTACCGGGACGCAACACCCCTATGCCTGTGGCGACCTTACACGCCGTCAATAGCCATTCCATGACCAACGTGCCGGAGGGAATGGAAATCGCCCTGTTCGCCATGGGCTGCTTCTGGGGCGTTGAGCGTCTCTTCTGGCAGCTGCCCGGCGTTTACAGCACGGCGGCTGGCTACACGGGCGGCTACACGCCGAATCCGACCTATCGCGAAGTCTGCTCCGGCGAAACCGGGCATGCGGAAGCGGTACGCGTGGTCTATGACCCTGCAGTCATTAGCTACGAGCAGCTCCTGCAGGTCTTCTGGGAAAACCACGACCCGGCGCAGGGCATGCGTCAGGGCAACGACCACGGCACACAGTACCGTTCGGCCATTTATCCGCTCACGCCCGAGCAGGATGCCGCCGCGCGCGCCAGCCTTGAGCGTTTCCAGCAGGCCATGCGTGAAGCGGGCGATACGCGCGAGGTGACGACGGAAATCACCACCGCGAAACCGTTCTACTATGCCGAGGACGACCACCAGCAGTATCTGCATAAAAACCCGTACGGCTACTGCGGTATCGGGGGCATCGGCGTCTGCCTGCCGCCACAGCTGGCCTGATACTTACCCAGCGCCACGCGAGCCGCGTGGCGCTCAAGAAAGCGACTGCGTTGTCTCATAATATAACAACCACCCGTTAGCCGCCCCCGCCGGCCATCTTCGCCAAATTGTGACCTCTGGCAGATTTACATCTCTTTACGCTATACTACCCGCTGAAATAATCGGCTCAACGCTACGAGCTGATTTTCAATGTGTTTTCACACAAATGGTATCAACTCCCCTTCTGAGGATCTGGCGAGAAGCCGGATAAACTATGTTAAACAGTATTTTAGTAATACTTTGTCTGATTGCCGTCAGCGCGTTTTTCTCGATATCTGAGATCTCGCTGGCCGCGTCCCGTAAAATCAAACTGAAGCTGCTTGCCGATGAAGGCAACATCAATGCCACCCGCATCCTGAAAATGCAGGAAAACCCCGGGATGTTCTTCACCGTGGTGCAGATTGGCCTCAACGCGGTCGCCATTCTCGGCGGTATCGTGGGTGATGCGGCGTTTTCCCCGGCGTTTTATAGTCTGTTTGTTAAGTACGTGTCCGTTGAACTGGCCGAACAGCTGAGCTTTATCCTCTCCTTCTCGCTGGTAACCGGCCTGTTCATCCTCTTTGCAGACCTGACCCCGAAACGCATCGGTATGATTGCGCCAGAAGCTGTGGCTTTGCGTATCATCAACCCGATGCGCTTCTGTCTGTACGTGTTTCGTCCGCTGGTGTGGTTCTTCAACGGCCTGGCGAACGTGATTTTCCGCATCTTTAAGCTGCCAATGGTGCGTAAAGATGACATCACCTCTGACGACATTTATGCGGTGGTGGAAGCCGGCGCGCTGGCCGGGGTGCTGCGCAAGCAGGAGCACGAGCTGATTGAGAACGTATTCGAACTGGAATCCCGTACCGTGCCGTCTTCCATGACGGGCCGTGAGAACATTATCTGGTTCGATTTACATGAAGATGAGCAGAGCCTGAAGAACAAAGTGGCGCAGCATCCGCACTCTAAGTTCCTGGTCTGTAATGAAGATATCGACCACATCATCGGTTACGTCGACTCCAAAGACCTGCTGAACCGCGTGCTGGCAAACCAGAGCCTCGCGCTCAACAGCGGCGTGCAGATCCGCAATACCCTGATTGTGCCGGACACCCTGACGCTCTCAGAAGCGCTGGAAAGTTTCAAAACCGCCGGGGAAGACTTCGCGGTTATCATGAACGAATACGCGCTGGTGGTGGGTATTATCACCCTGAACGACGTGATGACCACGCTGATGGGCGACCTGGTTGGCCAGGGGCTGGAAGAGCAGATTGTTCAGCGTGACGATAATTCATGGCTGATTGATGGCGGCACGCCGATTGAAGACGTAATGCGCGTGCTGGATATCGACGAGTTCCCGCAGTCCGGTAACTACGAGACCATCGGCGGCTTTATGATGTTTATGCTGCGTAAGATCCCGAAACGTACCGACTCGGTGAAGTTCTCCGGCTACAAGTTTGAAGTGGTGGATATTGATAACTACCGCATCGACCAGCTGCTGGTGACGCGCATCGACAACAAACCGACCGTACTGGTACCAAAGCTGCCGGACGCGGAAGAGAAGGTGTCGGCGTAAACTCCCTGCCCCCACAAACATCAACGGCTCCCATTGGGAGCCGTTTTTTTAACTACTGCATAGCACGTTGGTTAAGCCATCTCAGTCTGCAGACGCATAACCTGACGGTTGACTTCGGACATCACAGACAGGTGCTGTTTGTCCTTCACTTTTGGGACAAGGATCTTGCCCTTATCAAACTCAAAAGCGCCAACATCCTTGATGTACAACCGTCCACGGAACAGGATCTTCACGTACTTCGCCACCTGAAGCGGGTTGTAGCGTTGGAAAATTTTCATTCTTGTATCTCCTGCGAATCATACGCTCTTGCGGTGCCACAATCGGCCCGACTGTCCTGAGCGCAAATTTTAATGCCCAATGACTATAGACCAGAACTAAGGTGTTACCCAGTGTGCATAAGTTTATTTACCGTTTGATTACAATTATTCAGAATAATCTTTGCAAAGCGTGACTGAGAGCAGTATAAGCCGTCGTTTTTTCATGGATATGTGCGTTCGCCCGCAAACTGGCATCGGGATTGCGGGAAAACCCCATTGATCGCACTTATGATTAAAAGCGCAAGACCAAGTGGTCGGATCACCTGCAAACAATAAGGAAACGCCATGACCCTACGTAATATCCTTGCAGCAGCCTCCCTGCTGCTGCCCCTGTGGGCTTCCGCTCACAACATTGAAAAAGGACAACGTGTACCGCCAGTCGGCATTGCTGACCGGGGAGAATTGATTCTCGACAATGATAAGTTTAGCTACAAACCCTGGAATAGCGCGCAGCTCGCGGGCAAAGTGAGAGTTGTACAACATATTGCCGGTCGTACATCCGCAAAAGAGAAAAATGCCAATCTGGTGGAAGCGATCAAGGCCGCAAAATTCTCTCACGACCGCTACCAGACGACCACCATTGTTAACACCGATGACGCTATTCCGGGCTCCGGGATGTTTGTGCGATCCAGCCTTGAGAGCAATAAAAAACTCTATCCGTGGTCGCAGTTTATCGTCGACAGCAACGGCGTAACCCGTAAGGCCTGGCAGCTGGAGGAAGAGAGCTCCGCGATTATCGTGCTGGATAAGGAAGGTCGCGTACAGTGGGCGAAAGACGGCGCGTTAACCCAGGAAGAGGTGCAGCAGGTTGTCGACCTGCTGCATAAGCTGCTGGCTCAGTAAATAGAGACGCGGAAGCCGGGATTGAGGAAGGATTCGCGCGGGGTATAGTCCAGCGGCTTGCCCTGCCAGTCATGAACATGCGCCCCGGCGGCCGCAGCAACGGCATGACCTGCCGCAGTATCCCAGACGTTGGTTGGCCCAAAGCGAGGGTAGAGCTGCGCATGGCCTTCCGCCACCAGGCAGAATTTCAGCGATGAGCCAATCGAGGTGGTCTGGTGTTCCCCCAGCTGCTGCAGGTACTCCTGCAGTTCGCTGTCGCTGTGCGAGCGGCTAATCACCACCAGCGGTGGACGCGCATCGCGCACCTGGATCTGCTTGCGCACGCCGCACTCTTCCTTCCACGCCTTCCCTTCTGCGGCGCTGTACATCACCTTCATTACCGGCGCGTAGACCACGCCCAGCACCGCTTTGCCCTTCTCAATCAGGGCGATATTGACGGTGAATTCACCGTTGCGCTTGATGAACTCTTTTGTCCCGTCCAGCGGATCGACCAGCCAGTAGCGCTGCCAGTGCTGGCGCTCGTCCCAGCTTTGCGGCGCTTCTTCTGACAGAACGGGGATGTCCGGCGTTAAGGCCTGTAACCCTTTCAGGATCACCTTATGAGCCGCAATATCCGCCGCCGTGACCGGAGAGTCGTCGGCCTTGCTGACAACCTCCATAGGTTTACTGCCGTCATACACCTGCATGATGGCATCTCCCGCATCCCGTGCGAGCTGACAAATTTTATCTAGCATTTTCCACCTCTTTGTTAACGCAGTGAGGTTAACTCTTTGTTTTAGTTATATCGTAATGTGAACAATTCCGCTATCTGTGAAGCAATTCCGGTTTCAGGTTACTTTTTTCTGTCAGGATTCACATTTCTGTAAGCAACACGCTATAGATACATACTCTTTTGTGGTCTGCATCGAAAAAAGGACTCCTCTGATGATTAAGTTTAGTGCAACGCTTCTGGCGACGCTGATTGCAGCAAGCGTACAGGCGGCGACGGTAGATCTGCGTATTCTGGAAACGACCGATCTGCACAGCAACATGATGGACTTCGATTACTACAAAGATACCCCGACGGAAAAATTCGGCCTGGTACGCACGGCAAGCCTGATCGATGCGGCGCGTGGCGAAGTGAAAAACAGCGTGCTGGTCGACAATGGCGACCTCATTCAGGGCAGTCCGCTCGGGGATTACATGGCGACCAGGGGGCTGAAAAAAGGCGAGATTCATCCTGTTTATAAAGCGATGAACACCCTGGACTATACCGTCGGCAACCTCGGTAACCACGAATTCAACTACGGTCTGACATACCTGCACGATGCGCTCGCCGGTGCGAAATTCCCGTACGTTAACGCCAATATCATCGACGTTAAAACGCAAAAGCCACTCTTTACCCCTTACCTCATTAAAGAGACCAACGTCGTCGACCAGGACGGTAAAAAACAGACGCTGAAAATCGGCTATATCGGCTTTGTGCCGCCGCAGATCATGACGTGGGATAAGGCCAACCTTGACGGTAAAGTGACCGTTAACGACATCACCGAAACCGCGCGCAAATACGTGCCGGAAATGCGCGAAAAAGGCGCCGATCTGGTCGTCGTTGTCGCCCACTCGGGCCTCTCCGCCGATCCGTACCAGGCCATGGCAGAAAACTCCGTTTACTATCTGAGTGAAGTTCCGGGCGTCGACGCGATCCTGTTCGGCCACGCCCACGCGGTCTTCCCGGGCAAAGATTTCGCCAGCATCAAAGGGGCGGACATTGAGAAAGGGACGCTCAACGGCGTGCCGGCGGTGATGCCGGGCATGTGGGGCGACCACCTTGGCGTGGTGGACCTGGTGCTGAATAACGACGGCGGCAGCTGGAAGGTGACGCAGTCAAAAGCCGAAGCGCGCCCGATTTACGACGCTGCGGCTAAAAAATCTCTGGCGGCGGAAGATAAAAAACTGGTTGACGTGCTGAAGCACGATCACGACGCTACGCGCGAATTCGTCAGCAAGCCGATCGGCAAATCCGCCGACAACATGTACAGCTTCCTGGCGCTGGTTCAGGACGACCCGACCGTTCAGGTCGTCAACATGGCGCAGAAAGCCTATGCCGAACACTTTGTGCAGGGCGATCCGGATCTGGCAAAGCTGCCGGTTCTGTCAGCCGCTGCGCCATTCAAGGTGGGCGGGCGTAAGAATGACCCGGCAAGCTATGTTGAAGTCGAAAAGGGCCAGCTGACCTTCCGGAACGCCGCCGATCTCTACCTCTACCCGAACACGCTGGTGGTGGTAAAAGCGACGGGCCAGGAGGTGAAAGAGTGGCTGGAGTGCTCTGCCGGACAGTTTAACCAGATTGACCCGCACAGCAGTAAGCCGCAGTCGCTGATTAACTGGGACGGCTTCCGCACCTATAACTTCGACGTGATCGACGGCGTGAACTACCAGATTGACGTCACCCAGCCGGCGAAATATGACGGCGAGTGTCAGGCGATCAACCCGCAGGCGGAGCGCATCAAAAACCTGACCTACAACGGCAAGGCGATCGACCCGAATGCCACCTTCCTGGTCGTGACCAATAACTACCGTGCCTACGGCGGTAAGTTTGCCGGTACGGGCGATAGCCACATCGCCTTTGCCTCGCCGGATGAGAACCGCTCGGTGCTGGCGGCGTGGATCAGCGCGGAGTCGAAGAAGGCGGGCGAAATTCATCCGGCGGTGGATAACAACTGGCGTCTCGCGCCGATCAACAGCGATACCAAACTGGATATCCGCTTCGAAACGTCGCCGTCCGATAAGGCAGCCGCGTTTATCAAGGATAAAGCCCAGTATCCGATGAAGAAGGTCGCGACGGATGATATCGGGTTCGCGATTTATCAGGTGGATTTGAGTAAGTAAAAACAAAACGGCAACATGCGTTGCCGTTTTTCGTGTTTGTTCCCTCTCCCTATGGGAGAGGGGGTCGCCACGCAGGCATTAGGTCAGGGTGAAGAGATCAGGCCGCACGATCGTCCCTGTTCGCCATCACCTTCGGCGTGTTCACCTCAATCCAGTCCGCCAGCGCGGCGACCTTCTCGCTCACCTCAGTCCCCATCGGCGTCAGGCTATACTCTACGTGCGGCGGCACCACCGGATACGACACGCGATCGACAAACCCATCCAGCTCCAGCGCCTGGAGTGACTGGGACAGCATCTTTTCGCTCACCCCGCCCATTTTACGGCGCAGATCGCTAAAGCGATGCGTTCCCTGGCGCAGGGCCAGCAGAATCAGGACACCCCAGCGGCTGGTCACGTGTTTGAGCACCTCGCGTGAAGGACACTGTTCCGCGAAAAGATTGCCATCGCGCATTTGTTCGCTGAGCGTCGGTATCGTTGTTTTCATACTTACCTTTTTGTACGTACTTACTAAAAGTTAGCTATGGTGCTAGTGTGCCACAACACCAGACAAACACGAAGGAGATTCATCATGATCGCGATTACCGGCGCTACCGGCCAGCTTGGCCATCTCGTTATTGAACAGCTTCTGAAAACCGTACCGGCCAGCCAGATTGTGGCCATCGTACGTAACCCGGCGAAAGCGCAGGCCTTAAGCCAGCAGGGAATTGTGGTTCGTCAGGCGGACTACACGGATGAAGCCGCATTCACCGCCGCGCTGAGCGGCGTGGATAAGCTGCTGCTGATCTCTTCCAGCGAAGTCGGCCAGCGCGCGACCCAGCACCAGAACGTGATTAACGCCGCCAAAACGGCTGGCGTGAAATTTATCGCCTACACCAGCCTGCTGCATGCGGATAAATCACCGCTGGGCCTGCACGTTGAACACGTTGCCACTGAAAAAGCGCTGGCGGCATCCGGCATTCCTTATGCCCTGCTGCGCAACGGCTGGTATACCGAAAACTATCTGGCGAGCGCGCCGCCTGCGCTGGAACACGGCGTGTTTATTGGTGCGGCAGGCGACGGCAAAATTGCCTCTGCCACCCGTGCTGACTATGCCGCGGCGGCAGCGAAAGTGATCGCTGAAGAAGGCCATGCGGGCAAGGTATATGAACTGGCGGGCGACCATGGCTGGACGCTGAGCGAACTGGCGGCTGAACTCAGCAAACAGAGCGGGAAGCCGGTAACCTATCAGAACCTCAGTGAAGCGGATTTTGCCGCCGCGCTGAAAAGCGTCGGCCTGCCTGCCGGGCTGGCAGATATGCTGGCGGACTCCGATGTCGGTGCGTCCAAAGGGGGACTCTTTGACGATAGCCATACGCTGAGCAAACTGATCGGGCGTGCGACTACGCCGCTGGCGCAGAGCATTAAAGCCATTCTTTAACGGTGTCACCGTTCTTTCCTGCGGCCGGGTGATTTCCCTTACCCGGCCCGCTCATATTTATTAATAATAAAAACAGATATAACGATTAAAAGTCCGGGTATTCTTTATCCGTCGCGTACGTTATCGGTTTTTCAAATCCGGGAATAGTGATGCCATTCATATCAATCTTAATATCTTCCTCATTTATTCCCTGCTGTCCGAACAGATAAATGACATTCAGTTCACCCTGCGACGCCGCCTGGTCGTAGGCGTTAGCCTGACGTCGCACCTGGCGATTACGCTGCTGATAATCCGCAAACACCGCTTCCCCATAGCGTTTACGCAACCATTGATAGGTAAGCTTTGGCGAGTAAACCACCCCCGTGGCATTATTACCGCCAAAGCCTTTTGAATTAATAAAGGCGATTTGTCCCTGGTCTTCCTCTAATTTGCAGTCCTGAAGAGGAATGGTTAAGCGCGCGTTATTCACCTGCGGCGCGATGTGGGACACGCTTTTAATTCCCGGCAAAATACCATAGCGGAAGACGCCGAGGCAGCTGATTAGCTGGTCGCCGCTGGCGGGGCCCAGGGAGTGGCCGAGATACGATTTCACCGCCGTCACCGGCCAGTCGCGAATCGAAAATGCTTGCGCAACGCGGTCAAAAATATCCGCCTCGGAGACGCAATTCTTCGGCGTGCTTGAGCCATGCGCCTGAATAAACGATCCCTTCTGCACCGTCGCTATCCCGGCCATCGATACCGCAGAGGCTACGGCTTTCGCCATGGTGATGTAATTCCCCGGACCCGGCGACGCAATAGAACGTTTAAAGCCGTCAGCGTTGATGAAGACGTTCCCCACCGAACCGTGGATCTCTGCGCCAAGCTGCAGCGCCAGCTCGTCGTCCATTAGCACGACATACTGGCTGGATTCTGCGATAACAAAACCGCAGCTGTTGCCAAACGGGCGGCTGCTGTTGCGCCAGTCGGCCGTTTCCGTTTCATCAATGTGCTTAAGCTTGCTCTCCGTTGCCAGGGCGCCCATGGCATCGAAGCCTTCAATCACTTCTGAGGTGACCGGCGCTTCGGCGCTGCCAACGACGGCCACGCGAATGCGCCCCGCTTTGATATCTTCGACTGCCGCATTCAGGTTATACAGCAACGTGGCGCACGCCCCCAGCGTGGCGCTGGTATGACCGACGCTACCCAGCACATAGGCATTGAGGAAATCGGCGCACATGCTGTTCAGGCCTAGCGGGCACTGTTTGGCGCTGACGCGATGGCCTTTCAGGCGCGACTGCAGCATTCCGCCAAAGCCATAATCGTCGAGCTGCCCCATGATATTGCCCGAATAGACGCCGAGCTGATCCGGCGTGATTTTGGTCTGTACCTCTCGCCACGGGATCCCCAGCGCGTTGATGGCGTCTGACGCTCCGACAATCGCCATTTGTAACGCCCGCGGATGGAACTGCGAATTGTAATGGTCGCCCGGGCGGAATCCCTGCGGCAACAGCCCTGCAGCCTGAACCTCCGTGCGCAGCAACGCCTCAATTTTGCAGTCCATCTCTCCCTGAACGGTAATACGGACACGTCGATCCGCTAATTCTTCAACGTGCCATCCCGCCGGTAAGGGTTGAGGTAATTGTCTGGCAGAGATATTAAAACTAAGCCCCTCTTCGCCTGAAACCATATTCAATTTTGCATGGCTGGCGATAGCATCGACATCAAAATAGTCGCGCGTGATTTTTCTGATAAGGGTCCCCTCAAGCGCCTCGTCTTTTATCCTCGCGGCAGCCTGAGCAGGTGTAAATATTTTACCGGAAATATCGCGATACCCACTTTCATCATATTTAAGGACGCCCATCAGAATGGCTAACGATAATAACGTCTCCTGCCTTTCCTCTTCAGATAATGACTCGATAATCATTCGGCGAAATGCATGATGTGAAGAACTACGACCAGCTGGACCATAGCCGCCAAATGCCGTTATTACGGGTAACTTCACCATAATTTATCCTGTAGTGGTCGTGAATTTATTTCGGTAAGTAAGTGCGATAATTCCAGATATTAGTTTACAAACCACCACCAAAAGCTAATATGCAAATCCAGCCAAAATGCTGACTTTTTTGGCCAGGACAACGATGAGCTACCAAAAACAATAGTCAAAACAGGTATTAATCAAAAATGACAAATACACAAATAGGATTTGTGTTATGCGAACGCATGCTAAGTTCCGGTCTCAGTCTTCCGATTGAAATGTGGAAAGCCGCAGCCAGTAGTTATTTAGCTGAGCAAAAAACAACATCCCACGCAGACACGCACAAACCGGAGAAGTCGCCCTTCAGGCTCTGTCGCCCGGAGAGTATTCTGAAGGTGAATACCATTGGCATAAACAGCGAGCCCATCCTGACGCACAGTGGCTTTAGCATTACCGCCGATACTACACTTGCCGCAGACAGACACTATGACGTTATCTATCTTCCGGCCCTTTGGCGCAATCCTCGCGGCGTGGTCAGACAACAGCCTGAACTTCTGGAATGGCTGACCGAGCAGGCCGCGCGAGGAACCCGCATCGCCGCCGTCGGAACGGGCTGCTGTTTTCTGGCGGAGTCGGGACTGCTCGACGGGAAACCCGCCACTACCCACTGGCACTACTTCAAACAATTCTCGCGCGACTACCCCGCCGTAAAATTACAAACAAAACATTTTCTCACTCAGGCCGATAATATTTACTGCGCCGCAAGCGTTAAGGCCCTGTCAGACCTGACGATCCATTTTATAGAAACGATATACGGGAAACGTGTAGCCACACATACTCAACGGACATTTTTCCATGAAATTCGTAGCCAGTTTGAACGCCAATGTTACAGTGAAGAAAACAAGCCCCATCCGGATGAAGATGTTATTCAAATTCAAATCTGGATAAAAGCTAACTGCGCTTCGGATATATCCATGCAAAGTCTTGCAGATATGGCCGGCATGAGTTTGCGCAACTTTAATCGCCGCTTTAAAAATGCCACCGACATGTCTCCTCTGCAGTATTTATTAACCACCAGAATTGAATCCGCCATGACAATGCTGCAATCCACCAATCTTTCCATTCAGGAGATCGCGAATGCGGTTGGATATCAGGATATTGCGCACTTTAATCGCCAGTTTAAGCATAAAACAACAGTTTCACCGGGGGATTACCGTAAGACCGTCCGGGCAAAGATGTTTAGTGCATAAACGCCGGTCATCTCTGATAATGAAAAGATGACCACGAGGAGGCTCAACGTGCAAGGCGTACCGGAACAGTTTAATGATGAAAGAGACAGCGCGCGCTTTCGCCATCTGGCACAGCTGCCGGGCCTGGAGCTTTATCACGCGCATATTTCTGACTACGCCTTTGAGCCTCACACCCATGAAGCCTTCGGGATCGGCACGATTGAAACCGGTGCCGAACGCTTTCGCTATCGCGGCACCCAGCATCTCGCGGCGGAAAAATCCGTCGTCACCATGAACCCGGACGAGATCCATACCGGCGAATCCGCCACCGAAGGCGGCTGGCGCTACCGGATGGTCTATATCGAACCCGACCTGCTGGAAGAGGTGACCGGCCTCCGGCACTGGTGGTTTAGCGATGTCACGCGTCATGACCCGCTGCGCTCGCAGCAAATCGGCAGGCTGATTTACGGCCTGTGGCACACGGACGATCCGCTTGCGCAAAAAGGATTACTGCTGGATCTGATTGAGACCTTCCGGCCGCTGGCCCATCACGCGCCGGTGATTCAGGAAGGCGCGCACCGCTTCGAACGCGTACGCGAGTATCTGCACGACAACTATATGCGCGCCCTGACGCTGGACGAGCTGGCCAGCGTCGTATCGCTCAGCCCGTACCATTTCCAGCGCCAGTTCAAAGCCCATTTTCACGTTACGCCGCACCAGATGCTGATGGCCATTCGCCTCTGGCGCGCCAAAGCGTTCCTCACCCACGGCATGCCCGCCGCCGAAGTGGCAGCCGCGACCGGGCTGACCGACCAGTCCCATTTAACCCGCGCGTTTACCCACCGCTACGGCATTACGCCCGTGCGCTACCAGAAGCAGGTCACCCGGCGCTAATGCGCAACCTCATACAATACGCGCGCATTTTGCCCTCCTACACTGCCTACAGCGTAAATACCTGTGGATGGAAAAATGATTAGTGGAGTGTTATATGCCCTGCTGGCCGGGATGATGTGGGGGCTGATTTTTGTCGGCCCGCTGATCGTGCCCGAGTATCCGGCAATACTGCAGTCGACCGGACGTTATCTGGCGCTGGGGCTGATTGCCCTGCCTCTGGCGTGGCTGGGACGCGCACGCCTGCGTCAGCTCAGCCGTCAGGACTGGGGCACCGCGCTGGCGCTGACCATGATGGGCAATCTTATCTACTACGTTTGCCTCGCGAGTGCCATTCAGCGTACCGGTGCGCCGGTATCTACCATGATTATCGGCACGCTGCCGGTCGTTATCCCCGTCTTTGCTAACCTGCTCTACAGCCACCGCGATGGCAAACTGGCGTGGTCAAAAATGATACCGGCGCTGGTATGCACCGCCGTGGGGCTGGTATGCGTCAATATTGCCGAGCTGCGTCATGGGCAGGCGGATGTGGACCTGTGGCGTTACGGTTCTGGTATTGTGCTGGCGTTCATTTCCGTAGCGTGCTGGGCATGGTATGCCCTGCGCAACGCGCGCTGGCTGCGGGAGAACCCGGACAAGCACCCGATGATGTGGGCGACGGCGCAGGCGCTTGTCACGCTGCCCGTCTCGCTGGTGGGATATGCCGGGGCGTGCATCTGGTTAGGCCATCAACAGCCAGACTTCGCCCAGCCCTTCGGGCCAAGACCCTGGGTGTTTATCGGCCTGATGGTTGCGATTGCGGTGCTGTGCTCATGGGTGGGCGCGCTGTGCTGGAACATTGCCAGCCAGAAGCTGCCAACGGTGATTTTAGGGCCGCTGATTGTCTTCGAAACCCTGGCCGGACTGCTTTATACCTTCCTGATGCGTCAGAGCGTGCCGCCGCTATTTACGGCCTGCGGGATCGCGCTGCTGGTGGTGGGAGTGGTGATGGCGGTAAGAGCGAAGCCGGAAAAACCGAGGGTCGTTCCGGCGTCGGAGGTGTGAGCATTGCCCAGCGGCGCTGCGCTTGCAGGGCCTACAAAACCGTAGGCCCGGTAAGGCGTAACCGCCACCGGGCAAGTCCTTAAAACGTTTCCCAGTTCCCTTCAGACGCCGCCGCTGCGGGCTGCGCTTTTGGCACATAGGTTTTCACCGGCGCCGCTTTTACCGCCTGGTTGCGGGTGATTTTGAACACCGCCACCGCTTCGTTCAGGCGTGCAGCCTGATCTTCCAACGCCGCCGCCGCGGCCGCGGACTCCTCTACCAGCGAGGCGTTCTGCTGGGTCACGCGGTCCATCTCGGCTACCGCCTGGCCTACCTGGTCAATACCGCGGCTCTGCTCGTCAGAGGCCGAGGCAATTTCGCCCATGATGTCGGTGACGCGGGTGACTGCATTAACGATCTCTGCCATCGTCTCCCCGGCTTCGTTAACCAGCTGGGAGCCCGCGTTCACGCGCTCGCCGGAATCATCGATCAGCGCTTTGATCTCTTTCGCCGCCTGGGCGCTGCGCTGAGCGAGAGTACGCACTTCCCCTGCCACCACCGCAAAACCACGGCCCTGCTCGCCCGCGCGCGCCGCTTCAACCGCCGCGTTTAGCGCCAGGATGTTAGTCTGGAAGGCAATACCGTCGATCACGTTAGTAATTTGCGCGATTTTACTGGAACTAGTGGCGATTTCGTCCATTGTACGCACCACGCCTTCCACCACGTTACCGCCCTTCTTCGCCGTTGAGGAGGCGTCCAGCGCCAGACGGGAAGCCTGACGCGCGTTATCGGCGTTCTGCTTCACGGTTGCCGTCAGCTGTTCCATGCTGGCTGCCGTCTCTTCCAGAGACGCGGCCTGCTGCTCGGTACGGGAAGAGAGGTCATTACTGCCCGCAGAGATTTCGCCTGCACCGGTGTAAATCGTATCTGCGCCTTCACGCACCACGCCCACGGTGTTCGCCAGCGAGGTCTGCATCTCCTGAACGTTGCGCGCCAGGATAGCCATTTCGTTCTTACCTTCAGCCTGAATCGGCTGGGTTAAATCCCCTGCCGCAATGGCGCGAATATGGTTAATCACCTCTTCCAGAGGCAGCAGCAGCACGCGGCGCATGGCTACCCAGCTGGAAATAATCACCACAATCACCAGCAGCATAACCGCAGAGAGGATCCACAGAATGCGCCTGTAGTCGCTTTCATTGTCCTGGATACCTTTATCGGTAAGCGTTGCCTGCGCTTCGCGCCATTCACGGTAAACCGTCTGCATCGCGTTTTGCTTTTGCTCTGCATTCTGCTTGAACATATCTTCCAGATTGCCCTGGCTCAGCAGAACGTTCATTTGCGTCAGCGTTGCAGAGTAAATGCGGTACTGCTCTTCCAGACGATTGGCCAGGTTCTCGTCCAGGCCCGGCGTATTTGGCAGGGCATAGTATTTATCGTAATGGACCTGTGCATCGGCGAGCAGATTTTTCGCCGTGTTGACCAGCTCATTAAGCTGCCCACCGTTAATCTGAGAGGCCATGCTGCTTTGCAGACGCAGCATCCCGCGGTTCAGCGTTACGCGCGCCTGGTTCAGACTGATCCACGCATCGGTAAACTCCGCCACGTTCTTGCTGGAAAGCTGCGACACGGTGAAGTTGTCTTTATCGTTATTCAGCGCGTTGATAAAGATACCGGCGGAAATCACTTGCATGATACCGAGCACAAGCAGCACCGAAATCAGAAGGGTAATGACTTTTATACGTTTAAACATGCGTTGCCTTTGTTATATGCAGGTTTGTCTGACGTGGATATATCGGCAGGCGCGGCGGGTTGTTTACTGTTTCTACACCTTTAAAAAGTTTCTAAACCACTTTCCTATGTCCATTCAGAGAGTTAAATGGGGTATTTTTTTGTGATCTGCTTCTCACTTTCCCCCTTGCCTCTAAAGGGTTATAGCGCTGGCTTAAAGATGCATTTAATATGCATCTTATATTATTGATGACGAGGTAACTGCTATGGCCTTTCGCGACCAACCCCTTGGCGAGCTGGCGCTCTCCATTCCTCGCGCTTCTGCGCTGTTTCGGAAATACGATATGGATTACTGCTGCGGCGGTAAGCAAACCCTGGCACGTGCGGCCTCGCGCAAAGAGCTGGACGTTGAGGTGATTGAAGCAGAGCTGGCGCTGCTGGCCGAGCAGCCCGTCGACAAAGACTGGCGAACCGCCCCGCTCGCTGAAATCATCGACCATATCATCGTGCGATACCATGACCGTCACCGTGAACAGCTGCCGGAGCTGATCCTGCAGGCAACCAAAGTCGAGCGCGTCCATGCCGACAAACCTTCCGTACCGCGCGGCCTGGCGAAGTACCTGACCCTGCTGCACGAAGAGCTTTCCAGCCATATGATGAAAGAAGAGCAGATCCTCTTCCCGATGATTAAGCAGGGAATGGGAGGCCAGGCGATGGGGCCTATCAGCGTGATGGAAAGCGAGCACGATGATGCGGGTGAACTGCTGGAAGTGATCAAACACACCACCCACAACGTCACGCCGCCGCCAGAAGCGTGCACAACGTGGAAAGCGATGTACAACGGCATTAACGAAATGATCGACGACCTGATGGAACACATCAGTCTTGAGAACAACGTTCTGTTCCCGCGGGCATTAGCTGGGGAATAAAAAAGGCCGCTGCGGCCTGATGCCCTCACCCCGGCCCTCTCCCACGGGGAGAGGGTGCAAAAACTAAAAACGGCAACCGAAGTTGCCGTTTTGCTTTTACCTTATGCCTGCCATACGTTTCTTACCGATAAACACCCAGCCCAGCCCCAGCGCGATAAACCACAGCGGCGTGACGATGAGTGCCTGACGGGTATCATCTTCCAGCGTGAGCAGAACCAGCACGAAGACGAAGAACGCCATGCACACCCAGCACATCAGCTTGCCCAGCGGCATCTTGTAGATCGATTTTTCATGCAGGTGCGGGCGCTGCTTGCGGTACACCAGGTATGAACAGAGGATGATGGTCCAGACGAACATAAACAGGATCGCAGAGACCGTGGTGATCATGGTGAACGCGCCAATCACGCTTGGGTTCACGTAGAGCATCACCACGCCGCCCAGCAGGCACATGCAGGAGAAGGTCAACCCTTTTGCCGGTACCGCGCGCTTCGACAGCTTGGCGAACGCGCTCGGCGCCACGCCTTCCTGTGCCAGGCCAAACAGCATACGGCTGGTGGAGAACACGCCGCTGTTCGCGGAAGACGCCGCAGAGGTCAGCACCACGAAGTTAATCAGGCTCGCGGCGGCAGGCAGGCCTACCAGCACGAACAGCTCAACGAACGGGCTCTTGGTTGGCACCACGGAGCTCCACGGCGTCACGGACATAATGATGATCAGCGCAAAGACGTAGAACATGATGATACGCAGCGGAATAGAGTTAATCGCGCGCGGGAGAGACTTCTCGGGATCTTTGGTCTCCGCTGCCGTCGTGCCCACCAGCTCGATGCCCACAAAAGCAAATACCGCGATCTGGAAGCCGGCAAAGAAGCCGCTAATACCTTTCGGGAACCAGCCGCCGTCATTCCACAGATGGGTAAACGACGCCTGCACGCCCGTTGGCGACTGGAAGTGGGTGAGCACCATCACCAGACCCACGACGATAAGCCCGACAATCGCCACGATTTTGATCATCGCGAACCAGAACTCCATCTCACCGAACATTTTAACGGTGGCGAGGTTAAGGCTCAGCAGCAGGACGATAACCGCCAGCGAGGCAACCCAGTCCGACAGCCCCGGGAACCAGAACTGCGCGTAGGCGGTAATCGCCACGACGTCCGCCATACCGGTGACGACCCAGCAGAACCAGTAGGTCCAGCCGGTGAAATAGCCCGCCCACGGCCCGAGCAGGTCAGAAGCGAAGTCGCTAAAGGATTTGTATTCGAGGTTCGAGAGCAGCAATTCACCCATTGCACGCATCACGAAGAAGAGCATAAAACCGATGATCATATAAACGAAGATGATCGACGGCCCGGCGAGACTGATGGTTTTGCCTGACCCCATAAACAGCCCGGTACCGATGGCACCCCCAATCGCAATGAGCTGAATATGACGGTTTGTGAGATTGCGCCGTAGCGACTGTTCAGACGTCGCCTCTTCTGTAGCGGCGACTTTGACCTGATCTACCATGTAATTTTCCTGTTTATGCCTGTCTGTGTTGTTAAGGCTCTTCTGGCCTTTAAAAACGTCAAAAAATGACGGTCCCTTTGTAAGGGTTTATCGATATTAGGTAAGAATCGGCGGGATGAATACTATGATTTAGATATTATGTTAATAATATGTTGAAAGTGAGTGTCATATCACTCATACAGCGCGAAACAGCTCACAAAAATACACGCAACAGTTTCATTTGCAAGATAAAATATTGATTACGTCGTAACTATAGGTTTTAACACTATTTTCCTCTCCCCAACCGGGGAGAGGAAATAAGAAAAGTCGATTACAGAATTTCCAGCAGCTCGACTTCAAAGACCAGGGTGCTGAATGGCGGAATGGACGCGCCAGCGCCGCGCTCGCCGTAGGCCAGGTTATGCGGGATAGTCAGTTCCCATTTGGAACCCACTGGCATCAGGGTCAGAGCTTCGATCCAGCCTGCGATCACGCCGTTGACCGGGAACTCAGCCGGTTCACCGCGCGCCACGGAGCTGTCGAACACGGTACCATCGATCAGTTTACCGGTGTAATGCACGCGAACGTGATCGGTACGCGCCGGGATTGCGCCGTCGCCCTGATTGATCACGCGGAACTGCAGACCGGATTCGGTGCTGTTCACGCCTTCACGCTCACGGTTCTCTTCCATATATTTCACACCTTCGGCCGCCATCTCTTCGAAGCGCGCGCGACGCACGGCGTCAGCACGTTCGTGGATTTCACGCAGCGCACGGTGCACAACGTCTACCGGAACGGCAGGCTGTTTGCCTTCCAGCGCGTCAGCGATACCCGCCACCAGCGCTTCTGGTAACAGACCTTCCAGGCCGGATTCGCTCAGCTGCTGTCCTACCTGCAAGCCGATACCGTAACTTGCCTGCGCTTCGATAGTGTCAAAAGTCGGGGTGGTCATGGGTTTTCCTTCCATCACATTTAAAGTAGCGGGCAGCATATCAGCCATGCCCTTATGGGTAAAACTTTGTCTGAAGTTAAGGTGACAAACCGCGACGAAACAGAAACAATAGAGATAACCAGGATTAATCCCGAACTGATGTCACGGATGTCGGGTTTACTACGCCGTTCAGGCAGTTAGCAAACTATACTTCGGGGCACAGGATAAAAAATACGCGGAGCAGGAGGAGTGCCATGCCCGGGCGATTTGAACTGAAACCTACCCTGGCGAAAATCTGGCAGGCGCCGGACAATTTTCGCATCATGGACCCGCTGCCTCCTCTGCATCGCAGAGGGATCATCATTGGCGCGCTGATGGTGATCGTGGGCTTCCTGCTTCCTTCCGGGGGCGATGATATTGATACCGCACCCGTCACCCGCAATGCCCAACTGGACATTCAGTCGCAGACGCGGCCTCAGCCTGACGCACAGCCGATGCAGACGCAGCTCGTTACCCCGTCTAACGATCCGGGTCAGGTCGCGCCGGTTGAGCCAGAACCTATTCAGGATGAACAGCCGCAGGATCAAGCCGCCGCCCCGTCTCAGCCTCAGGCGCAACAGCCCACCGGCATTGAGCAACAGTGGCGTTCTTATCGCGTAGAGCCGGGTAAAACTCTGGCACAGCTGTTCCGCGACCACAACCTGCCGCCAACCGACGTGTATGCCATGGCGAAGGTGGAAGGTGCGGGTAAACCGCTCAGTAACCTGCAGAATGGTCAGATGGTACAGATTCGCCAGAATGCCAGCGGGGTGGTGACAGGGTTAACGATTGATACGGGAAGTGGACAACAGGTACTGTTTACCCGCCAGCCAGACGGCAGTTTTATCAGGGCGCGCTAAAGCCCGGTTCTCTAAAAAGCAAAACGCCGGCACAAGGCCGGCGTTTCAACGTGAGCAGAGTAAAAAATTACTCAGCTACAACGTTAACAACCAGTTTAGCGAACACTTCGCTGTGAACCTGGAAGTCAACTTCGTGCTCACCAGTGGTACGCAGAACGCCGTTCGGCAGACGAACTTCGCTCTTAGCCACTTTAACGCCTGCTGCAGAAACTGCATCAGCGATATCGCGGGTACCGATGGAACCGAACAGTTTACCTTCGTCGCCTGATTTAGACGCGATGGTAACGGTGCCCAGTGCGTTGATTGCTTCAGCGCGAGCGTTAGCAGCCGCCAGAACGTCAGCCAGTTTGGCTTCCAGTTCAGCGCGACGTGCTTCGAAAAACTCTACGTTTTTCTTGGTAGCTGGAACAGCTTTACCCTGTGGAACCAGGAAGTTACGTGCGTAACCCGCTTTAACGTTAACCTGATCACCCAGGCTGCCCAGGTTTGCTACTTTATCAAGCAGAATAACTTGCATTACCTTATCCTCTTAAAGTCGTATTAATGGACCGTGCCCGATTACTGATGACGATCAGTGTACGGCAGCAGGGACAGGTAGCGAGCGCGTTTGATAGCGCGAGCCAGCTGACGCTGGTATTTTGCACGAGTACCGGTGATACGGCTTGGGACAATCTTACCGCTTTCGGTGATGTAGTTTTTCAGCGTTGCGATATCTTTATAGTCGATCTCTTGAACGCCTTCCGCGGTGAAACGGCAGAACTTGCGACGACGGAAATAACGTGCCATATGGCTAGTCTCCAGAATCTATCAAATCAATCTGCTCGGCATGCAGAACCATTTTGCTCAGGCCGTTCTTTGCCTTGTGGCAAGAGATGAACCCCTGAACGATTACTGCGCTACCGACCGTTAAACTGTGAGTAATGGCCTGGTTTTCGTGTCCGCTAATAATAACGGGCATTTGGCACCACGCCTGCCGGTGAAACCCGGCTTCCTCTTGCACAGAACGATGCTCAAGCACGAACTGGCAATGCGGAATTCCTGATGGACTGACCTTTCGAAGGGGAGCCCTGCATACGATGCCGGACAACGCCAGACGGTTGGTCATCAGAAATTACTCTTCAGAATCCCCAGCATCAGA
The DNA here is from genome assembly GCF_004362415.1 of Enterobacter sp. AG326. Taxonomy (NCBI): domain Bacteria; kingdom Pseudomonadati; phylum Pseudomonadota; class Gammaproteobacteria; order Enterobacterales; family Enterobacteriaceae; genus Enterobacter; species Enterobacter sp. AG326. The sequence goes on from NZ_SNXG01000009.1 coordinate 85,700, forward strand.
ATCATCTGCGGTTTCGTTTGCGAAATCATCGCGACGCTCACGGCGCTCGTCTTTCGCTTTAACCATCGGAGATGCTTCGGTAACTGCGTTTTTGGTACGCATAACCATGCTGCGGATAACGGCATCGTTGAAGCGGAAGGTAGTTTCCAGCTCATCGATCACTTCCTGCGGCGCTTCAACGTTCATCAGAACGTAGTGTGCTTTGTGCAGTTTGTTGATCGGGTAAGCCAGCTGACGGCGGCCCCAGTCTTCCAGACGGTGGATCGTACCTTCTGCACCAGTGATGGCAGCAGAGTAACGCTCGATCATACCCGGAACCTGTTCGCTCTGGTCAGGATGGACCATAAAAACGATTTCGTAATGACGCATCGAATTGCTCCTTACGGATTATTCAGCCTCCTGTCTGGGTCAGCCGAGGCCCGGGGAGGCAAGGAACGTGTTAAAGGTCGGCTGAAAAATTGACGCGTCATAATACTTGCGCGCCCCTGGAAACTCAAGCTGATTGCACAAATAATTCGCACAAAGCGCGAAGCGGGTCTAAGTGGGTGATTTAAAATTAGTCACACCCGGAAACGATGTTTTTTTGAACAAGTGCATCAGAAATGGTCACGCATCCCCGCCGGATGAGTGATTACACTTTAATCAGAGATCGCCTGAATTAAAGAAGGAGCATCCCCCCTCTCGCAGCACGTAGTCGTGGAGCGCATATCATGAAAAAAATCGCATTAGCCATAATGGCGGCGCTTTTGCTCAGTGCAAACGCGATGGCAGCCATCAAGATAGACAGCCGACAGGCCAGAAACATGGATGATGTGCAAAGCTTGGGCGTAATTTACATCAATCATAATTTCGCCACGGAAAGTGAAGCAGATCAGGCATTAAACGCAGAAACCGATGCGCAGGGCGCAACCTATTACCACGTGATGTTAACCCGTGAGCCCGGCAGCAACGGCAACATGCACGCCCGTGCAGATATTTACCGATAACGCTTTAACGCTAGCACCAGGAAAGCCAACAACGAGAACATAGCCATAGATGACGTTGCCCCCTGCCCGGGGGCTTTTTTTTGTGAATGGCTCCGGAATACTACCGGTCAAATAGCCCCTCAAAGATCCTCCACAAGCGGGAAGATAAGGACATCAAAGTCCTGCGCGTTTACAGGTGCTGGCGGAAAAACGCCACCGTGGCGTCCAGCGCCGTTGGCGTAATGCGGTGGCGGACGCCCGGTTCCCACAGGCAGGTCAGATTACCGTCCAGCCCTTCATTCATTAACGCCTGCTGCAGACGGAAGGTTCCCTCGGGCGGGACCACATCATCCGCGTCACCGTGCCACAGCAGCAGCGGGCGCTCGGCCACGCGCGGCAATGCCCGGGTCACTTCCCACTCTGCCAGCGTCGCGGTCATTTTCGTTAAATCCTGAGGGGGGAAAAGGGTCTTCGCCAGCGAAGTAAAGTAACCCGAGCCCATCAGACAGGCGACAGACTTCACTTCAGGATGATGCGTCATAATCCCCAGCGCCGTCATACCGCCCATCGATGCCCCGGCTACCGCCAGACGATTGTCGGCCACCAGCCCAGCCTCATAAAGCGCATCGCGCAGCCCGGCAAACTCGGTCAGGCTCCCGTGCAGAATCTGCCAGAACTGCCCCAGCCGCGCCTGTTCATTACCCGTAAAGCGTGCGCCGTGGTCGGGTGCATCTGGCATCACCACGCGAAAACCCGCCTGCGCCAGCGCTACCGCAAAATAACTGTAAACCAGCTTCGATGAGGTAAACCCATGATAAAAAACCACAACAGGCAGCGGTTTATCACGTTTACCCGCTGGCATCGCGTGTAAAATTTCATGGTCGCCGAGGTGGCGTATTTCAATTTCAATCATTGTCGACCCTGTGCGAATCTATGATTCATAATGTTGAGAACTGGATTACGCTTTCGCGTCATTTTCATTCGAAATATACGTACCAGATAACACTTCGGGAACATTCCCCCAAAACTAAATTCACAGACAACTACACTATGGCTATCAGGAAACGAGATATGGTTATGCGCAGGTTTGCTGCTTTATTGCTGGTGTTTCTGCTGAGTGGCTGTAGCGCGCTGCAGGGAACGCCGCAACCCGCTCCACCGGTCGCCGATCATCCACAGGAGATTCGTCGTAATCAGACGGAAGGATTACAACGAATGGGCACCATCTCCGCGCTGGTTCGCGGCTCTCCGGATGACGCAGAATCGGCAATAAAAGCACAGGCCGTCGCCGCCAAAGCAGATTATTACGTCATCATTATGATCGACGAAACCATCATAACGGGACAGTGGTATTCACAGGCCATTTTGTACCGTAAATAATGGTTTTCCTTTGAACGAGATTTACACTGCTTTGCGTCCATAGACATTTTCCTGTCCACAATAAACTCCACGCCCGCATCAATGGAAGGGAGTTTATTAGCGAAGGATTGCCCGGCGGATACCGGATATATGTGAAATGGAGCTGACGATGAAACGAACTCTTGCTTTGACCTCACTGTTGCTCTCAGCAGGCCTGCTGAGCACCACCGCGCAGTCAGCAGAATTCGCCAGTGCTGATTGCGTGACTGGCCTGAATGAAATTGGCCAGATCTCCGTGAATAATATCTCGGGGAGCCCGCAAGACGTTGAACGTGTCGTGGCATTAAAGGCCGATGAGCAGGGTGCTTCATGGTATCGCATCATCCAGATGCAGGAAGATAACCATATCGATCGCTGGCGGGTACAGGCCATTCTCTACGTGTAATCTCCCTTCTGATAAAAGCCACTTACTTTTAGTGGCTTTTCGTTTTTGCAAATTTTTTATCTTATATAAAACCAATAAAGAACAATTAAATAACATTTTGTTACATTAAAACAGTAAACGTAATCCCCGCTCTGCCGTTGAAGAACCATAACTTTTCAATGATGAGCAATTTATGATCAACTTTTTCCGCCGTGCGGGCCTGGGGTCGAAACTCTCGCTGCTAACTGGCGTCAGTGTCGCCACGCTGTTTCTGCTATTCACTTTTCTGCTCAGCCAAAAAGCCAGCCAGCAGCTTGAAGCCCTTGCGGTCGAAGATCTGCATAATCAGTCCACCGGCATGGTCGACATGGTGCAGATGTTTAATACCAGCCTGAGTGAAGAGGTTGAGAGCTATACCCGTCTGTTTACCACCTTTTTACCGCAGCCCCTGAACATTGATACTTCCCAAACCCAGACGATTAACGGGCTCAGCGTTCCGCTTCTGAAAGGCGGAGACACCGGGCTGCATGAAAATAACACCCTTTCGGACGAGTTCCTGAACCGTACGGGAGCCATTTCGACGCTGTTTGTACGCAGCGGTAACGACTTTGTTCGCGTAGCCACTTCCCTGCGCAAAGAGAACGGCGATCGGGCAATGGGCACCGTTCTGGATAACGCCAGCCCGGCCTTTGCTGCCGTCAACAAAGGTGAAGTCTACCGCGGCCTGGCGCTGCTGTTCGGCAAACGCTACATCACCCAGTACCAGCCCGTTAAAAATGCCGAAGGGCAGGTCATTGCGATTGTCTTTGTCGGGGTGGACATCACCCACTCCTGGGACGTCATGCGCGAGAAAATCCTCAACCGCCGCCTGGGCGAGAGCGGTCACTTCTTCGTTCTGGATCGCAGCAACGGCAAAACGCGCGGGCAATACCTGTTCCATGCCAGCGAAGAGGGAAAACTGCCGAAGTGGGACGGCGCGACGCAGCAGCAGCTTCTGGGTGACAAACCCGGCACGCTGGAGCGTACAAGCGACGACGGCCGGACGCTGAAAATGGCGTATACCCCGCTGCCGGGCTGGAACTGGACGATCGTGGGCGAAGTGGATAAATCGGTGCTGCTCTCAAGCGTTACCGCCATGCGCGATCGCTTCCTGCTGGCCGGCGTGGTCTTATCCATCCTTTTTGCTGGCCTGTTCGTGGTCATTATTCGCCGCGTGCTGACCCGTCCACTGCGCAACGTTATCCATCTTGCCCGACAATATGCCGCAGGGGATCTCCGTTCCAGCCTGCCCGTGACCCGCCAGGACGAAGTCGGCCAGCTGATCGATGCTATCAACGGCATCGGCGGCGGCCTGCAAAAAATTGTCCTGCAGGTTCGTGAGGCAGCAGGCGAGATCCATTTGGGCACCAACGCGCTGGCAGCCGACACTGGCGAGATTTCAGAGCAGATCAACAAGCAGGCCAGCAGCGTGGAAGAGACGTCTGCCAGCATGGAGCAGCTGGCCGCCACCGTTCAGCAAAATGCCGCCAATATGGAGCAAACGCAGCAGCTGGTGGGTGAAACCTCGCTCGCGGTCCATCAGGGCGGTGAAACGGTCACCCACGCGGTGTCGACCATGGACGACATTCGCGAAGCGTCAAAACGCATCGAAGACATCACGCGCGTGATCGAGTCCATTGCCTTCCAGACCAATATTCTGGCGCTGAATGCGGCAGTGGAAGCGGCCCGCGCAGGCGAGCACGGAAAAGGGTTTGCGGTTGTCGCGCAGGAAGTTCGCGCGCTGGCGGGACGCAGCGCTAACGCGGTGAAGGAGATTGAACAGCTAATTGGCGATACGCTCAGAAAAGTGAGTGAGGGTCATGCGCTGTCTGAACAGACGCGCCTGGCGATGGATGACATCATCATTCATATCGATAACATCAGCCAGCTGGTCACCGAGATTAACCATGCCTCACGCGAGCAGTCCGCCGGGATCGGCCAGGTGAACCTCGCCATGACCCATATTGGCGAAGCGTCGCATATCAATGCCGATCGCATCTCACGCAGCGAACAAACCGCTCAAACGCTGCGCGAGAAGGGTTCACACCTGACTCAGCTGGTGAGTCTGTTCCAGTTAAAAGGCTAGCCAACTCTGCCCGTCGCACGCAGCAGCAGGTCGCTTTGCACCTGCTCGCTCATCAGCGTACCGCCACGGGTGTCCAGCATCATGCGGCACCACGCCTGCGCCACCGGGGGCGATGCGTGCCGCAGCATCTGGCTTCCGGTACCCAGCAAGAAAAGCTGCTGCGCGATCTCCCGGCCCTGCGCCTCCTGAGGTTTACGCAGTTTTTGCTGAAGCTGTCGCCAGCTGCGGTCGAAGTGTCTGTCCTGCCCTTTCACCTGCGCAAACTCGTCGGCAAGCAGATCGTGAATACCCGGCTGCTTCGCCAGCACGCGCAGCACGTCCAGGCACATGATATTTCCCGATCCTTCCCAAATACTGTTCACCGGCATCTCGCGGTACAGGCGGGGAAGTTCGCTCTCTTCGCAATATCCGATCCCGCCCAGCACCTCCATCGCCTCCGCGACAAACGGGATGCCCGCTTTACAGACGCTAAATTTCGCCGCCGGGGTAAACAGCCGCGCCCAGGCGGCCTCCTGCGGATCGGCACGCTTGTCCCACGCGCGGGCCAGGCGGAACAGCAGCGCCGTGTGCCCCTCCAGCACCAGCGCCATCCGGCTTAGCACTTCGCGCATTAACGGCTGATCGATGAGATTTTTGCCGAAGGTTTGACGCTGATGGGCATGGTACAGCGCCACCGAAAGCGCCCGACGCATCAGTCCGTGGCTGCCCAGCGCGCAGTCAAAGCGCGTCAGACCGCCCATTTTGAGGATCTGCCGTACCCCTTCGCCCTCTTCCCCCAGCAGCCAGCCAGAGGCATCAAGAAACTCCGCCTCGCTGCTGGCGTTGGAGCGGTTCCCGAGCTTGTCCTTGAGGCGCTCAAGACGCACGGCGTTGCGCTGTCCGTCAGGCAAAAAGCGCGGCACAAAAAAGCAGGATAGCCCGCCCTTCGCCTGGGCCAGCACCAGATGCGCATCGCTTTGCGGGACGGAGAAAAACCATTTATGCCCCACCAGCCTGTAGCTGCCGTCGCTGCATTTTTCCGCTTTGGTGGTGTTGCTGAGCACGTCCGAGCCGCCCTGCTTTTCCGTCATCCCCATGCCAATCAGCAGGCCGCGCTTTTGCGCACCGGGGGCCAGATGCGGATCGTAGCGATCGCTGAGCAGCGGCGTCAGCCAGTCGTGAAATGCTTTGGGGAGCGCCTGCTGCAGCAGCGGCGTGGCGGCGAACGTCATGGTGACCGGGCAAAGCGTGCCCGCCTCCACCTGAGCATGAAGCACAAAGCGTGCGGCCCGAGCGACAAACGACCCTTTACGCGCCTCCTCTTCCCACGCCAGGTTATGCACGCGGTTGGCGCAAAGCCCCTGCATCAGCAGATGCCATGCCGGATGAAAACGCACGTCGTCCAGCCGCTCTCCGGTGGCGTCATAGCGTAACAGCTCGGGCGGGTTGACGTTTGCCAACCGGCCCAGCTCCAGCGACTCCGCGGTGCCTAACTGCTGTCCGATGCTGGCGAGCAGCTCAATATCCCACTCGGCCCCTTCACGCGCGACCGCATCGCGCAGGGCGCAGTCCGAGAGGAAAAGGTTGCTGTTGGAAAGCGGTGCAGGTTGATTGAAAACGGTATGGGTCTGCCAGTGCATGCTGTCTCCCTCCTTCAGTGGCAATGACGATAAGTATGGACAGACCGCGCGCACGCTGCATGGGAGGGGAGTCACACGTTCACGATCCCGCTGATATCATTCGTGAAATAGCTCACAGAACATAAGAATAAACTATTTCATGACTTCGCTTTTGTTGAATAATTTATTCTTACCCTTTTCAGTGAGGATCGTTATGCAACCGGATGCGCACAAGCGAGCATTAATTGCAGGCTCCATTGGTAACTTTATCGAGTGGTATGAGTTTGCGGTCTACGGTTTTCTGGCGACCGTCATTGCGAAAAACTTCTTCCAGCTTGAAGGAGAAGCGGGGCTGACCAGCCTGATCCTCACCTACGCCTCGTTTGCCATCGCCTTCTTCTTCCGCCCGCTGGGTGCGGTGGTGTTTGGCCGCATCGGCGACCGGATTGGCCGTAAGCCGACGCTAATCATTGTGCTGGTATTGATGACGCTCGCTACCGCCGCCATCGGCGTTGTGCCGGTCTATGCCAGCATCGGGATTGCCGCGCCGCTCATTATTACGCTGCTGCGCATCCTGCAGGGGCTGTTCGCGGGCGGCGAGTACGGCGGTGCGGTCTCGCTGATGACGGAGTTCGCCCCGCGCGGCAAGCGTGGGCTCTATGGCGCGTGGCAGTCCTTTACCGTGGCGCTGGGGCTTTTAGCAGGCGCAGGCATCGTGGCGCTGCTCTCCGCCCTTCTCACGCCTGAAGCCCTGCACGACTGGGGCTGGCGCATTCCTTTCTTCCTGGCGCTGCCCATGGGCATCGTTGCGCTGTGGCTTCGGGTCAGCATGGAGGAAACGCCCAGCTTCGTGCAGCAGCAGGATAAACCGGCTGTCGCTGAGGCGGATACTGCCGCCACGCTCCGGGCCATCGTGATGGGGATTGGGCGCGTCATGGTCTGGTCTGCGGCGGGGTACACCTACCTGGTGATTATGCCGACCTATCTGCAGTCGGCGCTGCACACCGGGTTTAACCAGGCGCTGCTGATAGCGGTGATTTCGAATATTGGTTTTGCACTCACCATCATTCCGTCGGGGATCCTGAGCGACCGGATCGGGCGCCGCACGGTAATGATTATCGCCACCGCGCTGCTGCTGATCCTCGCCCTGCCGCTGCTGAAAATCCTGCAGGCGGAGTCGAGCACGCTGGCGGTGAAGGCTGGTGTGGTACTGATTGCGGGCGGTCTGGTAGGAATGCTGGCGGGGCCGGGCCCGGCGATGCTGTCTGAGATGTTCCCGACGCGCGTGCGCTATACGGGGCTGGGGCTGGCCTACTCGTTGTCGAACGCGATTTTCTCGGGATGCGCAGGGCTAATCATTACCGGGCTGATTAAGCAGACGGGCAACCTGGATATTCCGGCGTATTACGTGATGGCGACGGCGGTAGTAAGTATTTTCGCGCTGATGACGCTGAGGAAGGATGACCATTTGCGGTCGCTGGAGGAGTGAGTTTTTCACCGTCTGGTGCCCTCACCCCGCCCATTTCCCACAAGGGAGAGGGAAAAAACACAAAAGGCCGTCCTGTGGACGGCCTTGCTGTTTATTCTCCGCGCTGACGCACCGCTTCAAACAGGCAGATGCCCGTCGCAACGGAAACGTTCAGGGACGACACGCTGCCCGCCATCGGGATGCTGATCAGCTCGTCGCAGTGCTCGCGGGTGAGACGACGCATGCCTTCGCCTTCCGCACCCATCACCAGCGCCAGACGGCCGGTCATTTTGCTCTGGTACAGAGTATGATCCGCTTCACCGGCGGTACCGACGATCCAGATATTCTCTTCCTGCAGCAGACGCATGGTGCGCGCGAGGTTGGTCACACGGATCAGCGGAACGTTTTCCGCCGCGCCGCAGGCCACCTTCTTCGCCGTCGCGTTCAGCTGCGCGGAGCGATCTTTCGGCACGATCACCGCGTGCACGCCCGCCGCATCGGCGCTACGCAGGCACGCGCCGAGGTTGTGCGGATCGGTTACGCCATCGAGGATCAGGAAGAACGGATTCTCGAGCTCGGCAATCAGATCCGGCAGATCGTTTTCCTGATACTGTCGACCCGGCTTCACTCGGGCAATGATCCCCTGGTGCACCGCGCCTTCGCTTTTCTCATCCAGGAACTGGCGGTTCGCCAGCTGAATCACCACGCCCTGCGCTTCCAGCGCGTGGATCAGCGGCATCAGACGCTTATCTTCACGCCCTTTCAGAATAAACACTTCCTGAAAACGCTCCGGTGCGCGCTCGAGAAGGGCCTGCACCGCGTGGATGCCGTAAATCATTTCACTCATTGATGGTTCTCGTAATAAGTATTTCCCCTCCCCCCGTTGGGGAGAGGGTCAGGGTGAGGGGAGAATTTACTCCGCCTGCTTTTTCTTGGCCGCGCGCTTCGCTTTGGTGGCGGCAGCGATTTTCTGCGTTTTCGCGGAAGGTTTTTTCGCTGAACGAGCTTCTTTCTTCGCAGCCTTCGGCTTCTGTTTCTTCTCGCCGCGGAACGCGCTGTCCGGTTCGAAGTTTACCTTCTTGCCCGCCTGACGACGTTTACCGCCGCCCGGTTTACCGTTACCGGTTTTTTTCGCCCTTTCACGCTCGGTTTTACCGACGTTACGCGGCGCGCGCTCGCTGGAAATCAGGCTGAAGTCGATCTTACGGTCGTCCATATTCACGGCTTCGACCTTCACTTCCACACGGTCGCCCAGACGGTAGGTCTGGCCGCCAGATTCGCCAATCAGGCGCTGGCCGACCTGGTCGAAGCGGTAGTAGTCGTTATCCAGGCTGGAGACATGCACCAGACCGTCGATGAACAGCTCGTCCAGACGAACGAAGAAACCAAAGCCGGTCACGCTGGCAATCACGCCTTTAAAGACGTTACCTACCTGATCGAGCATAAAGTCACACTTCAGCCAGTCCGCCACGTCGCGGGTTGCTTCATCGGCACGACGTTCGGCCATGGAGCAGTGCTGACCCAGCTGCAGCATCTCTTCCATCGAATAATGGTAGCCACCGGTTTCGGTGGTGTTCCCTTTATGGCCCTGCTCCTGCGCCAGCAGATACTTGATCGCACGGTGCAGAGAGAGGTCAGGATAACGACGGATCGGCGAGGTAAAGTGGGCGTAAGACTGCAGCGCCAGGCCGAAGTGCCCGCGGTTTTCCGGATCGTAAATCGCCTGCTTCATAGAGCGCAGCAGCATCGTCTGCAGCATTTCTGCGTCAGGACGGTCACCAATAGACTCCAGCAGCTCGGCGTAATCGCGCGGCTCTGGCTTGTTGCCTCCAGGCAGTTCCAGACCCAGTTCAGCCAGCACGGAGCGGAACGACGTAATGGCTTCCGTGGTCGGCTTATCGTGAATACGGAACAGCGCAGGCTCTTTGGCTTTCTCGACGAAACGTGCCGCCGAGATGTTCGCCAGAATCATACACTCTTCGATCAGCTTGTGCGCGTCGTTACGCTGGGTCTGCTCGATACGCTCAATACGGCGTTCGGCGTTGAAAATGAATTTCGCCTCTTCACTCTCAAACGAGATCCCGCCGCGCTCTTCACGCGCCTGATCCAGCGTTTTGTAGAGGTTATGCAGCTCTTCGATATGTTTGACCAGCGGCGCGTACTGTTCGCGCAGATCCTGGTCGCCCTGCAGCATATGCCAGACCTTGGTATAGGTCAGACGCGCGTGCGAGCTCATCACCGCTTCGTAGAACTTGTAGCCGGTTAAGCGCCCTTTGGTGGAGATGGTCATCTCGCAAACCATACAGAGGCGGTCAACCTGCGGGTTCAGGGAACACAGGCCGTTAGACAGCACTTCCGGCAGCATCGGCACGACCTGGGACGGGAAGTAGACCGACGTACCGCGGCTGCGGGCTTCGTTATCCAGCGGGGTGTGCGGACGGACGTAATAGCTTACGTCAGCGATAGCAACCCACAGACGCCAGCCGCCGCCGCGTTTTTTCTCGCAGTAGACGGCGTCATCGAAGTCGCGGGCGTCTTCACCGTCGATAGTGACCAGCGGCAGGGAGCGCAGATCCACGCGGCCCACTTTGGACTCTTCCGGCACTTCTTCGCGCAGGCTTTCGATCTGCTCTTCAACCGCTTTCGGCCAGATGTACGGAATTTCATGGGTACGCAGCGCCATATCAACGGCCATGGTTGTGCCCATGTTGTCGCCAAGCACTTCGACGATTTTACCTACCGCTTTGGTGCGACGGGTTGGGCGCTGGGTGAGTTCGACCACCACCACAAAGCCCATGCGGGCGCCCATCACCTCTTCAGGTGGGATCAGAATGTCGAAGCTCAGGCGGCTGTCGTCCGGCACCACGAAGCCCACGCCAGCGTCGGTAAAGTAGCGGCCGACGATCTGGCTGGTTTTTGGCACCAGAACGCGCACGACGCGCGCTTCGCGGCGGCCTTTACGGTCAGCGCCCAGCGGCTGCGCCAGGATCTGGTCGCCGTGGATACACATCTTCATCTGTTCAGATGAGAGGTACAGATCGTCTTTACGGCCTTCCACGCGCAGGAAGCCGAAGCCATCGCGGTGACCAATGACGGTCCCTTTCAGCAGATCGAGGCGTTCTGGCAGCGCGTAGCACTGGCGGCGGGTAAAGACCAGCTGCCCGTCACGCTCCATTGCGCGCAGACGGCGGCGAAGGGCTTCAATTTGCTCTTCACCTTCAATGTTTAATTCAACGGCAAGTTCTTCACGATTGGCGGGTTTTTCGCGTTTTGTTAAGTGTTCAATGATGAACTCGCGGCTGGGAATAGGATTCGCGTATTTTTCGGCTTCGCGTTCCTGGAAAGGATCATGTGACATGTCGGTTCCTCCGTTGTCAGCTCCGGTGGAAATTTTCTTCATTCCACCAGCAATAATTTATAAAGCGGTTGATTCTCTTCAACCAAATCGGCCAGCGTGTAGTTATCCAGTTCCATAAGAAAACTTTGCACGGCCTTTGAAAGCGCCTTTTTCAGGCGGCAAGCGGGCGTGATGTGGCAGAACTCGCTGCTACAGTTCACCAGAGACAGCGGCTCCAGTTCACGTACCACATCGCCCACACGAATACTCTGTGCCGGTTTACCGAGACGGATCCCACCATTCTTCCCGCGGACGGCAGCAACGTATCCGGCACGACTAAGTTGATTGATTATTTTGACCATATGATTACGGGATACGCCGTAAACCTCTGTGACTTCAGAGATACTGGTCATCTTCCCCTCGGGTAACGACGCCATGTAAATCAGCGCACGTAAGCCGTAATCGGTGAAACTTGTTAACTGCACATCAACCTCAGGAAAAAGGGAAAACGCGGTCAAACCGCAGAGATATTCATTAATGATGATAAACCAGCCAGATAGTGAGCGGCTAATTTATTTGACAGACGGGGCGAAAAAGCAGAGATCCAGGAGCGGTCGCCGGATGGCGCTACGCTTATCCGGCCTACGGGTCACCCCGCAGGCCAGCATTCACGAAGATTATGCGTCGAACGGGTCGCGCAGGATCATCGTTTCAGTACGATCCGGGCCGGTAGAAATAATATCGATCGGCACTTCGGTCAGTTCTTCAATACGCTTGATGTAATCCAGCGCCGCCTGCGGCAGGCCGCTACGCTCTTTCACACCGAAAGTGGTCTCAGACCAGCCCGGCATGGTTTCGTAGATTGGCTCAATGCCTTCCCAGTCGTCAGCAGCCAGCGGAGTGGTGGTCACTTCGCGGCCATCTGGCATACGGTAGCCTACGCAGATTTTCACTTCTTTCAGGCCGTCCAGTACGTCCAGCTTGGTCAGGCAGAAGCCAGACAGGGAGTTGATCTGCACTGCGCGACGCACTGCAACCGCATCCAGCCAGCCGGTACGACGACGACGACCGGTGGTCGCGCCAAACTCGTTACCCTGCTTGCAGAGGAACTCGCCGGTTTCATCAAACAGCTCGGTCGGGAATGGACCCGCACCCACGCGAGTGGAGTACGCTTTGATGATGCCCAGCACGTAATCCACATAACGTGGACCCAGGCCAGAGCCGGTCGCCACGCCACCTGCAGTGGTGTTAGAGGAGGTAACGTACGGATAGGTACCGTGGTCGATGTCCAGCAGCGTACCCTGCGCACCTTCGAACATGACGAAATCGCCACGCTTGCGCGCCTGGTCCAGCAGATCGGACACATCAACAACCATACCGGTCAGAATGTCAGCGATCGCCATGACGTCATCCAGCACTTTCTGGTAGTCAACAGCGTCAGCTTTGTAGAAGTTCACCAGCTGGAAGTTGTGATATTCCATCACTTCTTTCAGTTTTTCAGCGAAGGTTGCTTTGTCGAAGAGGTCGCCCACGCGCAGACCGCGACGTGCAACTTTATCTTCGTAAGCCGGACCGATACCACGACCGGTGGTGCCGATCGCTTTCGCGCCGCGCGCTTTCTCACGCGCTACGTCCAGCGCCACGTGATAATCCAGGATCAGCGGGCAGGCTTCGGAGAGCAGCAGACGCTCACGAACAGGGATACCACGGTCTTCCAGACCTTTCATCTCTTTCATCAGCGCAGCAGGAGACAGCACAACGCCGTTACCGATGATGCTGGTGACGTTATCACGAAGAATGCCTGATGGAATAAGATGGAGGACGGTTTTTTCACCGTTGATTACGAGAGTATGGCCTGCGTTGTGACCGCCCTGGTAGCGTACAACATATTTAGCCCGTTCAGTCAGAAGATCAACAATCTTCCCTTTACCTTCGTCACCCCATTGGGTGCCCAGTACGACGACGTTGTTACCCATTTTTTTCAAAATCACCGTTTGCTTAAAAATGGATTCTACCATCGCTTTTTCAGATATACAGCACTTTTTGACCTCAAAATACGCCGATTGCGCCTACTTTTTGATCAGCCAATCGTTTTCCTCAACATGTAGTAGATCACGATGCCCGCAACCACAAGACCGCCGCCAAAACGACGCAAAATATTATCCGGCAGCTGGCTCATCGTGGCGATCATTCGGCGCCAGGCGCGCGGATAAAGCATCGGTCCAAGACCTTCCAGCACCAGGACCAAAGCCAGTGCGAGCCAGATCGTTGAATTCATTTTTATTCCTTATAAAAGAAAACCACCGCTCCGTTGAGAGCGGTGGTTTGAATACTCAAACGAGCCTGAGTTTATCGCGTTGCGTTAGTCGGCGTCTTCATATAACGGAAGAAATCGCTGTCCGGGCTGAGCACCATCACATCCTGGTTGCTCTGGAAGCTATTCTCGTAAGCGCGCAGGCTACGGATAAAGGCGTAGAAGTCAGGATCCTGGCTGAAAGCATCAGCAAACAGCTTCGCCGCTTCGGCATCGCCTTCACCGCGCAGGATACGGCCCTGACGCTCAGATTCCGCCAGCGTCTTGGTGACTTCATAGTCCGCTGCTGCACGCAGCTTCTCAGCCTCTTCCTGGCCCTGTGAACGGTGACGACGGGCTACCGCCTCACGCTCGGCGCGCATACGGTTGTAAATCGCCTCGGACACTTCCGCTGGCAGGTTGATCTGCTTGATACGCACGTCAACCACTTCGATACCCAGCGCAGCCATACTGTTCGGGTTGATCACCGGCACTTTACCGTTGGTCTCCGCCTGAACGCGTTCAGCCGCTTTGGCAATCGCATCATCTGCTGCCGGCGTTGAAACTTCATCTTCAGTGCCCGCTGTACCGGAGTTCAGCGCATCGCGAACTTCCAGGGTCAGACGACCGCGGGAGTCGGTCACGATGTCTTTCACATCCAGACGACCAATCTCGGAACGCAGACGGTCAGAGAACTTACGTTTCAGCAGCACTTCTGCCTGAGAAACGTCACCGCCGCCCGTTGCCAGGAAGTAACGGCTGAAGTCGCTGATGCGCCATTTGATATAGGAATCAACGATCAGGTCTTTCTTCTCTTTGGTCACGAAACGGTCGGCCTGGTTATCCATGGTCTGGATACGCGCATCAAGCGTTTTCACTGACTGAATGAACGGCACCTTGAAGTGCAGACCCGGCTCGTAAATCACCGGGCGTTTGTCGCCATCACGCACGACGCTGCTGAACTGGAACTTAATCCCACGCTCGCCTTCTTTCACCACAAAAATCGAGGTATAAAGCGCGACCAGTACGATGATGATGATCGCAATAACTGACTTACGCATCCTTATTCCCCCTGACGCTGGTAGTCGTTACGCTGCGCGTTAGCACGGCGTTGGTCCATAATGTCACCATCGTTCGAAGAAGGCGTTGTGTTCGTGCTGGCGCTGCCTGATGAGGCTGGCGGCAGACGCAGCAGGTTGTTCGCGCCGCTGGTGTCGCCTTTCGCTGCTGGTGCAGAACCGCCTTTCAGCATCTGATCCAGCGGCAGAACCATCAGGTTTCCGCCTTTACTGTCGTTAACCAACACTTTGCGGGTGTGGCTCAGCACTTTTTCCATGGTCTCGATATAGAGACGCTCACGGGTAATTTCCGGTGCCGCTTTATATTCCGGCAGGATCTTCGCGAAGCGGGCCACTTCACCCTGAGCTTCCAGGATGGTCTGCGTCTTATACGCGCGCGCTTCTTCCAGAATACGCTGCGCCTGACCGTTAGCGCGTGGCTGAACTTCGTTGGTGTACGCTTCTGCTTCACGGATGTACTGCTGTTCGTTTTCACGGGCAGCAATCGCATCGTCAAATGCGGCTTTCACCTCTTCCGGCGGACGCGCAGCCTGGAAGTTGACGTCCAGCAGGGTAATACCCATGTTGTACGGACGAATGGTCTCTTCCAGCTCGCGCTGGGTATCGCTACGAATAACGGTACGACCTTCGGTCAGAATACGGTCCATGGTGTATTTACCGATCACACCGCGCAGGGCGCTGTCGGTCGCCTGGCGCAGGCTGTCATCGGCGCTGGTCACGCTAAACAGATAACGCTCAGGATCGGTCACGCGGTACTGCACGTTCATCTCAACGCGCACCACGTTTTCGTCAGAGGTCAGCATCACGCCAGAGGCGGCCAGTTCACGGACGGATTCCACGTTTACCGCGGTCACATCGTCAATGAAGGTCGGCTTCCAGTTCAGACCCGGCTCAACCAGATGGCTGAACTTACCGAAACGGGTGACCACGCCGCGTTCTGCTTCTTTAATGGTGTAGAACCCGCTGGCTGCCCAGATGATGACTACCGCAGCGGCCACGATGCCGACTACGCGGCCACCCATTGGCGGGCGCGAACTCTGAGTGGAATTGCCACCCGAGCCAGAACCTTTTCCTCCGCCAAGGCCGCCAAGCTTCTTGCTCAGTTTGCGGAAGATATCATCCAGATCCGGCGGCCCCTGCTCGCGACCACCTTTGTTGCCATTTCCCTCAGAGTTGCCGCCAGGTTTGCTGCTTCCCCACGGGTCGCGGTCTTGTCCGTTATTACCGGGCTGATTCCACGCCATGTATATGCTCCATATTTGTTATGCAAGGGCGAATTATTCAGGCATCCCCTTTCTGATCAGACGATATAGTCGACCAGCGCAGGTTCTTGTTTACAGAGGCGACGCCAGTCAACGATCGGCATACGCACCTGCATCCCCACGCTGCCGTCATCCTCCATCCACTCTTTTTCTATCGCCTGAAGCTGATAAAACCGGCTGCGCAGCCTGCCTTCCTGTGGCGGCAGTCGCAGCGTGTGCTGAGCTACCTCACCGGAAAGACGTTCTGTCAAAGCCTGGAAAAGCAGTGGCACACCAATACCGGTCTGGGCAGAAAGCCAGACCCGAATCGGTTTGTTTTCTTCATCTCTGTCGATACGCGGTTCGAAATCGTCCAGCATATCGATCTTGTTCATGACCAACAGCGTTGGGATCTCATGGGCGTCGATCTCTTCGAGCACCACGTTCACCGCGTCGATATTCTCCTGCACGCGCACGTCTGCTGCATCAATCACGTGCAGCAGCAGAGTCGCCTGTCGCGTCTCCTGCAGGGTGGCTTTAAACGCCGCCACCAGGTCATGCGGCAGATGGCGAATAAACCCTACGGTATCCGCCAGCACCGTTTCACCGACGTCTGCAACGTCAATACGGCGCAGCGTAGGGTCCAGGGTCGCAAACAGCTGGTCTGCGGCATAAACCTGGGCCTCGGTTATCTGGTTAAACAGGGTGGATTTACCGGCGTTGGTATAGCCCACCAGCGACACCGTCGGGATATCGGCTTTGGTTCGCGCCCGACGCCCCTGTTCGCGCTGTTTCTCTACACGTTCCAGACGTGAGAGGATCTGGGTAATTCGGCCACGCAGCAAACGACGGTCGGTTTCGAGCTGGGTTTCACCCGGGCCGCGCAAACCAATCCCGCCTTTTTGTCTTTCAAGGTGTGTCCAGCCACGCACCAGACGCGTTGCCAGATGGCGCAGCTGCGCCAGCTCAACCTGCAGTTTCCCTTCGTGGGTACGTGCACGCTGAGCAAAAATATCTAAAATCAAACCCGTGCGATCGATAACACGGCATTCGCAAAGGGCTTCCAGGTTGCGCTCCTGGGCTGGAGACAGCGCATGATCAAACAACACGACTGACGCGCCGGTTGCTTTTACGGCATCCGCAATTTCGACTGCTTTACCTTCACCAACAAAATACTTTGGGTGCGGCGCTTTACGGCTACCGGTAATCACCTGCATTGCTTCGACACCGGCGGAAGAGACCAGAGATTCAAACTCCTGGAGGTCTTCCATATCTTTGTCTTGCGAAAAATAGATGTGTACCAGCACCGCCTGCTCACCGGCATCATAACGGTCAAACAAGCGTAAACCTCTCTAAAAAGATCAGCGGGGAACGCAGGATCCCTGGCTCCCCGTGTGGATAACAGTGCGAAACCTTATTCGGTTTCGTCGCTGTCCTGCGCCGGCGTTGAAGAACCCTGCGCGCTGCTGCCATGATGGTAGTTACTACCAGTGCCGCCGCCAGCGTTATTGCTGTGATGAGATACCGGACGGGACGGAACAACAGTAGAAATAGCGTGCTTGTAGACCATCTGACTGACCGTGTTTTTCAACAGAATCACAAACTGATCGAAAGACTCAATCTGACCTTGCAGCTTAATACCATTCACCAAATAAATAGAAACTGGAACACGTTCCCGACGCAATGCGTTCAGGAACGGATCTTGTAAAGATTGCCCCTTAGCCATTCTATCTTTTCCTTATATGCTTGTTTTGTACTTAGAACCTTGCGATTCTGAAAAATTGCGCACGATACGTCTCAATTGTACACATTCAGTGAGCGATATCACCAACAACCTCAATCACTTCGTTTAACGCCTGTTGCGGTTTTTCACTGTCTAACCAGTGAACCCCCTCCCAACCGCGCAACCAGGTGATCTGGCGCTTCGCTAACTGTCTCGTGGCGCAAACACCTCTATAAACCATTTCATCGTATGAAATCTCACCTTCAAGATACGACCACATCTGGCGGTATCCCACACAACGAATGGAAGGCATGTCCGTATGCAAATCTCCACGGGCAAATAGCGCCCGCACTTCTGCTTCAAAATCTGAAGCTAACATCTGATGAAAACGCTGCTCAATTCGCTGATGGAGCAGTTCACGGCTCGCCGGGGCGATGGCGAACTGATGCACCTGATACGGCAGAGCGTCTCCTGACGTTTGCGTCAGTTCCGTTAAAGTTTTACCCGAAATGAAAAAAACTTCCAGTGCCCGGGAAAGCCTTTGCGGATCATTTGGATGGATCCGTGCTGCTGCAACCGGGTCAATCTCCGCCAGTTGCTGATGCAGAACGTCCCAACCCTGCTCTGCCGCCTGCTGCTCAATTTTCGCTCTTATTTCCGGATCCGCGGATGGCAGAGGTGACAACCCCTCCAGCAACGCCTTGAAATAGAGCATGGTTCCGCCAACCAACAGCGGTATACGTCCCGCCGCCGTTATCTCGGCCATTTCGGCTAAGGCATCCCGGCGGAAATCCGCTGCGGAATAGGCCTGAGCCGGGTCGAGAATATCCAGCAAACGGTGCGGTGCCGCACGCAACTCTTCTGCGTCAGGCTTCGCCGTGCCGATGTCCATCCCTCGGTAGATGAGGGCGGAGTCGACGCTAATCAACTCTACAGGCAAAACTTTACGCAACTCAATGGCTAGCGCCGTTTTGCCGGAGGCCGTTGGGCCCATTAAAAAAATTGCCTTAGGCAGGCTCGCCTTACTTGCGTCAATCATGTTTCAGGGCATTCATCGCCGTTTGTAAATCAACAGGTTGTAATAACCCACCCGGCGGCGTCTTCACCAGATGCGGACAGAGGCGTTCCACCTCCGCCAGCACGCTAATGGCCTGCGCCATACTCCACGGCGCGTGTTCGCTTGCCAGATGGCGGGCGATCCACTGCGCGGTGTTGGCGGCATCAAACGATGTTTGCTGCGCCAGGTAGCCTATCAGTTCAGGAATCAAGTTTTGTAAATTTTGTTGGCGTAAGGGTAAAGGCACTGCACGAATTGTCACATGTTGTGGTTCGAGCACAATTTCAATACCCATTTGCGCCAGCTGCGGCTCTGCGCGCTGCAATACCCTTGTTTCTTCAGGGGATATTTTCAGGCGAACCGGAATTAAGAGCGGCTGCGCGCAGGCTGCATTTTCGCCTGGCGTGAGCTGCACCTGCTTGAGCCAGCGTTCGGCGACCGGCAGTGCCAGAAGCATCAATTTGCCGTCACGCTCAAGCAGTGCCATATCCGGCGCGATAATCGTCAGCACCCGGCCAAAACTCTGGCTATGACCGTCCAGAGAAGGCTGAGCGGGCGGAATGTGCTCTTTACGCTCCACGGCTGGCGTTTCCAGCAGCTTGCGGTATAACGCGCCCTGCTGCTTCTGATAGCCGGGCTGGGCATTCGGGTAGTTCGCGCCCGTTGGACGCGGTGCGCTCCCTGCCGGGGAGAAACGCTGGGCCTCCGGTTCACGCGCGACGGCAGGCTCCGCAAAATGGTTGCGCCCTGCCGCGACACGGTTTTCCGGCAGCGGACGCGGTGCAGGGGCGTCATTCTCCAGCGGCAGCGTTGGTTCTGCCTGCTGCTGCAACACAGCGGCCACGCCCTGATAAATGAAGTCGTGAACCAGACGCGACTGGTGGAACCGCACCTCATGCTTGGCAGGATGAACGTTTACATCTACCTGATGGGGGTCGATTTCCAGATAAAGGACGAAAGCTGGCTGCTGATCGGCCCCGAGTTTGTCTTCGCAGGCCTGGCGAATCGCGTGATTGATGAGACGGTCGCGCATCATGCGGCCGTTCACGTAGCAATACTGAATTTCAGAGAACACAGCACTGCTCGCGTTTGGATCGGCAACCCAGCCGCGTAACGCCAGATCGCCGTGCTGCCACTCAATGGCCAGCGCCTGTTCCAGAAACGGCGTACCGCAGATGGCCCCCAAACGACGCTCTTTCTGTCCACCTTCTGTCACCGCGCGATACTGGCGCATCACCTTGCCGTTATGGCTGAGATTAATGGTGACATCGAAGCGGGCCAGCGCGATACGGCGAATGATCTCGTCGATATGGCCGAACTCGGTCTTCTCGGTACGCATAAACTTGCGTCGGGCGGGGGTGTTGTAGAACAGATCCAGGACTTCCAGCGTCGTGCCGACAGGGTGCGCCGCGGGTTTCACCGTCACATCCATATCGCGCCCTTCGGCGTAAGCCTGCCAGGCTTCCTGCTGTTCAGCGGTACGGGAGGTCAGCGTTAAGCGCGAAACGGAGCTGATACTGGCCAGCGCTTCGCCGCGAAAACCGAGGCTAATAATCGCTTCCAGATCGTCCAGAGAGGCGATTTTACTGGTGGCGTGACGGGCCAGCGCCAGCGCCAGCTCCTCTTTTTTAATGCCACAGCCGTTGTCGCGAATACGGATAAGCTTCGCGCCACCGCGTTCGATATCAATATCGATGCGGGTGGCGCCCGCATCGAGGCTGTTTTCCACCAGCTCCTTCACCACCGACGCAGGGCGTTCCACCACCTCACCGGCGGCGATTTGGTTCGCGAGCTGCGGCGGTAGAACCTGAATCGGCATGAATTCTCCTTAGTTGGTCGCGGTCATCTCACCCGGCAGCGCTGCGCTGGCCGTCTGGGCAGCGCCGCTCTGTGGCGCAGACTGCAGAGGATGCGCCTCAAAATATTTGCGTAAACCGTTATAAATTGCTTCGGCAATTTGCTGCTGGTAGCTGTCGCTTCCCAACAGACGCTCTTCACCGTTGTTACTGATAAAGCCCGTCTCCACAAGGATGGACGGGATATCCGGCGAGCGGAGAACGCCGAGGCTGGCATGTTCCGGACGGCGTTTATGCAGCACGCCAACGCTTTGCAGCTGGTTCAATACGTTAGTGGCGACATCATACCCGACGCGCTGAGAATGACCGAACTGTAAATCCAGCACCGCCTGGCTGAGGTACGGATCGGACTGGCTGTTCGCCAGCACGTCGCCCGCGCCGCCTAACAGTTCAGACTGCTTCTCATGCTCTTCCAGCCAGTTGGCCATTTCGCTGTTAGCGCGACGGTTCGACAGCACCCAAACCGAGGCGCCGGTGGCGCTACGATTCGGTGCGGCGTCCGCATGAATGGAGACCAGGAAGTTCGCGTTTTGCTTACGCGCCACATCCGAGCGTCCCATGACGGAGATAAAGTAGTCCCCGTCGCGGGTCAACACGCCTTTAAACATAGGGTCGTCATTGAGTAACGAACGCAGCTTACGCGCGATAGCGATGGTCACGTTTTTTTCTCGCGTGCCGCCAGGGCCAATCGCCCCCGGGTCTTCCCCGCCGTGGCCCGCATCAATGGCAATAATCACTTTGTCACCGCTGACCGTCGCGCGTCGCGCGCTGGCCGCCGGACGCGTCACCGTATTGCTGCTGGTTGCCGCAGTAATGCGGTCGTTCTGCGATTTAAACGGATTACGCGCAGGTTCAGAAGGACGCGGCGTATATACCGGTTCTTCCACGCGCTTCGCTACGACCGGCGGCGGTGGAGGCGGTGGCGGTGCATCGGCATTGATGGTAAAGACCACCGTATAGTTCGCCCCGTTTTGCTGCTTCACCGCCTTCGTTTTGCCCTTTTCGGTCAGATCGACCACCAGGCGTAACGACTGGCTATCCTGAGGCGTTCCCGAACGGATACTTTTCACCAGATTATTACCGCTGAACCGCAGCGGTAGCCCCTGGATCACGCCTGTTTGTTTGATATCCAGCGCCACGCTGTGGCTGTCTGGCTGTGAGAACGCATATTCAGGATCGCCCATAAAGCTGAACGTGATCCGGGCCTGGCTTTCGCCGTTTGATACCTGAATATCTGAGAGGTTTGCCGCCCCGGCCTGCGCGCACAGCAGCACGGTGGCAGCCAACAACCAACCTTTAACGCGATTTATCATCCCGTCATCCCTACGCTTAACCGGCCAGTCGCGCCAGTAAGGAACTGCCTGATGAGGAAACAGCACTGATGCGTGCCTCACGCCCTTGTGCCTGGTAATCTAAGTGAATTTCGACATCCGGGTCAGGCAGCACACCCGCACCTTGTTGCGGCCACTCCACCAGGCAAATGGCGTCGTTGGCAAAATAATCACGAATCCCCATAAATTCCAGCTCCTCAGGATCCGCAAGGCGGTATAAATCAAAGTGGTACACCATGAGATTTTCAAGGGTGTACGGTTCGACCAGCGTGTAGGTTGGGCTTTTCACATTCCCGTTATGCCCTAACGCCTGCAAAAAACCCCGGCTGAAGGTGGTTTTACCCGCACCTAAATCACCATACAGATAAATGACGGTTGCCCCCTGACAGGCCTGCGCCACGCGCTTGCCGAGTTCTAAAGTGGCTTGTTCATCAGGTAAAGGAATCGCTCGATTAGTCATTTTCTACGTCAATCACATCCGGGTTAACAACACGCCGCAGCGTGCAAAAAAGATCGGTGGCCAGCATACCGCGTGTACCGTAACGCGCGGCGAGTTTATCCGCCGCGACACCGTGGGCCACGCAGCCCGCGCAGGCTGCATCATAAAGGGGAAGTTTCTGTCCAAGCAATGCGCCAATGATGCCGGAAAGCACATCGCCCATGCCGCCGCTTGCCATGCCCGCATTTCCAGCATCAATAATGCCCTGCGTCTCGTCACTGGCGACAACGGTTCCTGCCCCTTTCAAAACAGCAACACCTCCGTAACGTTTTACCAGACGCTGAGCAGAAAGTAAGCGATCGCTTTCAATTTCTGCCACGCTGCAGTTAAGCAGTCGCGCGGCTTCGCCGGGGTGTGGCGTCAGAATGCGATTGTGACGCTTATCGGGGTTTATTGCCAGAAGGTTAAGCGCGTCGGCATCCCACAGCATCGGTTTACGAAAATTCTCGACCTTTTGCAGGGCCTGTTTACCCCATGCCTGCTGCCCAAGCCCGGGGCCAATCACTACCACGTCCGCCCATTCCAGACTTTCTTCAAGCGCCTGGGGCGTAAGCTCGTGCACCATCAGCTCCGGTCGGGCCGTAACGATCGGCGCAATATTCTCGATGCGAGTGAGTACTCGCACTAATCCGGCACCGCTGCGTAATGCCGCTTCGCCGGTCATGCGAATCGCACCTGCCGTACCATGGTCGCCGCCAATAATCACCAGCCTGCCGTGATCGCCCTTATGAGACGTCGGCCGGCGCGGCGGGAGCCACGCCGCAAGCTGCGACGCATCAAAACGCGCGATGCGCATTTCCTGCCCGGCCAGCCAGCTCTCCAGCCCCAGCGCATTGTGGTGCAGCACGCCAACGACGTCTCGTGCTTTACCGGTCAGTAACCCCGGCTTGAGGGCGATGAAGGTCACCGTATGGGCAGCCTCAATGACAGCTCCCGGCGTCGCGCCGGTTTGTGCAATCAGGCCAGAGGGAATATCCAGGGCGACTACCGGCGCGGAATGTCTGTTAGCGTGTTCAATCAGCGCGGCAATGTTTTCACGAGGCGCACTGCGTAGCCCGGTACCCAGCAGACCATCAACAATCAGATCCACCTCTTCCGGCCAGACGATATCAGGCGCATGAATCACACCGCCTGCGTTAAGCCACGCCTCCCGGGCCGCGCTGGCCTCTTCCGGCAGCGGTTTATCACTCTCCAGGGCCAGCAACGTCACGCGGATACCTGCCGCAACCGCCAAACGAGCGACAACGTAGCCGTCGCCGCCGTTATTGCCGTGACCGCACAGAATCAGCCAGTGGGCGGCCTGAGGGTACGCGCTGCGGGCAACGGTAAACGCCGCCTCCCCCGCGCGCAGCATCAGTTCATAAAGGGTAATCCCGAGGCTGTCTGCAGCCTCTTTTTCGGCGCGCCGGAGGTCATCCGCATGCCAGATGGAATGTGGTATACTTGCGGGGTTTTTCTTCACCGTATGGTCCGTCATGTCACAGCCCCTCGATCTCAATGAATTAGCGCAAAAAATAAAACAGTGGGGTGCTGAGCTTGGCTTCCAGAAGGTGGGCATTACCGATACCGACCTTTCCACCAGCGAGCCAAAACTGCAGGCCTGGCTGGACAAACAATACCACGGCGAAATGGAGTGGATGGCGCGTCATGGCATGATGCGCGCCCGCCCTCACGAGCTTTTGCCGGGCACATTACGCGTCATCAGCGTGCGCATGAACTATCTGCCCGCCAACGCGGCCTTTGCGCGCACGCTAAAAAATCCCTCTTTGGGTTACGTCAGCCGGTACGCCCTGGGACGTGATTACCATAAGCTCTTGCGTAACCGTTTAAAAAAACTCGGGGAAACTATTCAGCAGCACTGTGTTTCGCTGAATTTTAGACCCTTTGTCGATTCTGCGCCTATTCTTGAGCGCCCGATCGCCGAAAAAGCCGGGCTTGGCTGGACAGGTAAGCACTCACTTATCCTCAGCCGCGACGCCGGTTCGTTCTTCTTCCTCGGTGAACTGCTGATTGATTTACCGCTGCCGGTTGACGGCCCGGTAGAGGAAGGCTGCGGCCGCTGCGTGGCCTGCATGACCATCTGCCCGACGGGTGCCATCGTCGAGCCTTACACCGTTGATGCGCGCCGCTGCATCTCCTACCTCACTATCGAACTGGAAGGGGCCATTCCCGAAGAGTTTCGACCGCTTATTGGCAACCGTATCTACGGCTGTGACGACTGCCAGCTGATCTGCCCGTGGAACCGCTATTCGCAGCTCACGGACGAAGAGGATTTCAGCCCGCGTAAGGCGCTGCATGCGCCTCAGCTCGTTGAGCTGTTCGCCTGGACCGAAGCCTGGTTCCTGAAAGTGACGGAAGGTTCGGCCATTCGCCGTATCGGTCATCTGCGCTGGCTGCGTAATGTTGCCGTCGCGCTGGGTAATGCCCCGTGGGATGAAGCCATTATTCGGGCGCTTGAAAGCCGAAGAGGTGAGCACCCACTTCTTGATGAGCACATAGAATGGGCGATTGCGCAGCAAATAGAGAAGCGTAATGCCTGCACGATCGAGGTACAGCTACCGAAGAAACAGCGTCTGGTGAGGGTGATTGAAAAAGGGCTTCCGCGGGATGCCTGAACTATTCACAGCCTGTGAATAAAATTACAAACTCAAGCGCCATCTGGGCTGGAGAAGAGGTCAAGTGATCTCAATAACATTTTGAAATGAAAATTTATTTAATAAATACAGCGCATTGCAAAGATATTATTCACCCTGCTAAGTTTTAACCCTGTTACGGTTAAGCGTAGTTTCTGTGGATAACTCTGTTCACAAGAGTATTTCAGAGACAATAGAAAACGTCCCCAACGACTCTTTTCGCTGTGGATATTTTAGAGATTAAGAAGAATTTGGAGCGGGAAACGAGACTCGAACTCGCGACCCCGACCTTGGCAAGGTCGTGCTCTACCAACTGAGCTATTCCCGCTTGGGTGGTCCGTGCTTTGAAAGCACTTTCAAATTTT
This sequence comes from Enterobacter sp. AG326, assembly GCF_004362415.1. Taxonomy (NCBI): domain Bacteria; kingdom Pseudomonadati; phylum Pseudomonadota; class Gammaproteobacteria; order Enterobacterales; family Enterobacteriaceae; genus Enterobacter; species Enterobacter sp. AG326. The sequence goes on from NZ_SNXG01000009.1 coordinate 111,053, forward strand.
GGAGCGGGAAACGAGACTCGAACTCGCGACCCCGACCTTGGCAAGGTCGTGCTCTACCAACTGAGCTATTCCCGCTTGGGTGGTCCGTGCTTTGGAAGCACTTTTCAAATTTTGGAGCGGGAAACGAGACTCGAACTCGCGACCCCGACCTTGGCAAGGTCGTGCTCTACCAACTGAGCTATTCCCGCAAATCTGCACTGCTTTTGTTGCTGTCGTAACGTGTAATTCTCTGTCGTTACGGGAGGCGCATTATACGAGAAATCCTTTTAGCTGCAACCCCCCTTAAAGCGATTTTTTCGAAATTAAGTTCAAATGCTTATTAAATCGGCAAGCTGAACAATTTAACGACAAAAACCCGGCCACGCAAGGCGCCGGATCGCAAAATCACAGCTTAATAAAGTTTTCGCGGTAGTAGGAAAGCTCCGCCACGGACTCACGGATATCGTCCATCGCCTGGTGGGTCCCCTGCTTTTTAAAACCGTCGAGGATTTCAGGCTTCCAGCGACGCGCCAGCTCTTTCAGGGTGCTGACATCCAGATAACGGTAGTGGAAGTAAGACTCCAGCTCCGGCATGTACTTAAACAGGAAACGGCGATCCTGACCGATGCTATTCCCACAGATTGGCGATTTGCCTGCCGGAACCCACTGTTTCAGGAACTCAAGCGTTGCCAGCTCCGCCTCACGGTCGCCAAACGTGCTCGCCTTCACGCGCTCCACCAGACCACTGCCGGTGTGGGTGCGCACGTTCCATTCATCCATCAAAGCCAGCTGATCGTCGGACTGATGCACCGCTATCGTTGGCCCTTCAGCCAAGATATTCAGGTTGGCGTCCGTCACCAGCGTTGCAATTTCAATGATGCGATCGCGCTCGGGATCCAGCCCGGTCATTTCGAGATCGATCCAAATCAGGTTGTTTTCATCCGCGCTCATGTTATTTTCCACCCTTCTCGCATAACCGGCAGTAGCAGGTTAACTAGTATTAATTAGAGTGTATCATAGAGGTTTTGCCCCTTACGGGCGACCAGGAGCCAGCGCGATTGAGTAAAAATAAACTCTCCAAAGGGCAGCAGCGCCGCGTAAACGCCAACCACCAGCGCCGTCTTAAAACCACTTCGGAGAAGCCGGATTATGACGACAACCTGTTTGGTGAAGCGACAGAAGGCGTAGTCATCAGCCGTTTCGGTATGCATGCCGATGTCGAATCCGCCGACGGGGATATTCACCGTTGCAATATCCGTCGCACCATCCGTTCACTGGTTACCGGCGATCGCGTGGTCTGGCGTCCGGGTAAAGAGGCGGCGGAAGGCGTTACGGTAAAAGGTATCGTTGAAGCGGTTCATGAGCGCACGTCCGTGTTAACCCGTCCCGATTTCTACGACGGGGTCAAACCTATTGCCGCCAACATTAACCAGATCGTCATTGTTTCGGCGATTTTACCTGAGCTTTCGCTCAATATTATCGACCGATACCTCGTCGCCTGCGAAACGCTGCAGGTTGAACCGATTATCGTGTTGAACAAAATCGATCTGCTGGATGACGACGGCATGGCCTTCGTGAATGAGCAAATGGATATCTACCGCAAGATTGGTTACCGCGTGCTGATGGTCTCCAGCCACACCAAAGATGGTCTTAAACCGCTGGAAGAGGCACTGACCGACCGCATCAGCATCTTTGCGGGCCAGTCCGGCGTGGGTAAATCGAGCCTGCTGAACAACCTGCTTGGCCTCCAGCAAGAGATCCTGACCAACGATGTGTCCAACGTCTCTGGCCTGGGCCAGCACACCACTACCGCCTCGCGTCTGTATCATTTCCCGCACGGCGGCGACGTGATCGACTCCCCGGGCGTGCGTGAGTTCGGTTTGTGGCACCTTGAGCCGGAACAAATCTTTAACGGATTTGTCGAATTCCATGATTATTTAGGCGCTTGTAAATACCGCGACTGTAAACACGATAACGACCCTGGCTGCGCTATCCGTGAAGCAGTTGAGAAAGGCGAGATCGCGGAAACCCGCTTCGAGAATTACCACCGTATTCTTGAGAGCATGGAAGACGTAAAAACGCGTAAAAACTTTTCTGATTCTGATAACTGACAACTAAGCTAAGCATCGCTAAAATCGTCCCCTTTTTTCAGGTTCCGGCGGCTTAACGCCGGATCAGGAACGACAAAACAATGGCCTGGAGGCTACCTTGTTAAACGCATTTAAACTTTCGCTTCAATACATTCTGCCAAAACTGTGGCTCACTCGCCTGGCGGGCTGGGGCGCAAGCAAACGCGCGGGCTGGCTGACCAAACTGGTCATCGACCTTTTCGTAAAATATTACAAGGTCGACATGAAAGAGGCGCAAAAGCCGGATACCGCTAGCTACCGCACCTTCAACGAGTTCTTCGTGCGCCCGCTGCGTGACGAAGTGCGCCCGCTGAACACCGATCCTAACGTCCTGGTGATGCCGGCAGACGGCGTGATTAGCCAGTTGGGTAACATCGAAGACGACAAAATCCTGCAGGCGAAGGGCCATAACTACAGTCTGGAAGCGCTGCTGGCAGGTAACTACCTGATGGCGGATCTGTTCCGCAACGGTACGTTTGCCACTACCTATCTGTCACCGCGCGACTATCACCGCGTGCACATGCCGTGTAACGGTATCCTGCGTGAAATGATTTACGTCCCGGGCGACCTGTTCTCCGTTAACCACCTGACCGCGCAGAACGTGCCGAACCTGTTTGCCCGTAACGAGCGCGTCATCTGTCTGTTCGATACTGAATTTGGCCCTATGGCACAGATTCTGGTGGGTGCAACCATCGTAGGCAGCATTGAAACCGTCTGGGCGGGCACTATCACTCCACCGCGCGAAGGCGTGATCAAACGCTGGACCTGGCCTGCCGGTGAAGCGGAAGGCTCGGTGGCCCTGCTGAAAGGTCAGGAGATGGGTCGCTTCAAGCTGGGCTCTACCGTAATCAACCTGTTTGCGCCGGGCAAAGTGAAGCTGGCTGAACAGCTCGAAAGCCTGTCGGTCACCAAACTGGGCCAGCCGCTGGCGGTCTCTACCGAAACCTTCGTGACGCCGGATGCAGAACCTGCTCCGCTGTCACAGGAAGAGATCAACGCCGAGCACGACGCCAGCCCGCTGGTTGACGACAAAAAAGACGAAGGCTAACAACAGAAGGATCGCTGACGTGCGCCCGATTATCGTTCTACTGATGGCCTGGTGCCTCAGCATGGGGGCGTACGCAGCGACAGCCCCCGACGCCAAACAGATAGCCCAGGAACTGGAGCAGGCAAAAGCGGCCAAACCCGCTCAGCCAGAGACCGTCGAGTCGCTCCAGTCTGCCCTGAACGCGCTTGAGGAGCGGAAAGGCTCTCTTGAGCGCGCTCAGCAGTATCAGCAGGTTATCGATAACTTCCCCAAACTCTCGCAGACGCTGCGCGCGCAGCTCAATAATTTGCGTGACGAACCGCGCGACGTGCCCGCAGGCATGACCTCGGACGCTCTGAACCAGGAGATCCTGCAGGTCAGCAGCCAGCTTCTGGAAAAGAGCCGCCTTGCCCAGCAGGAGCAGGAGCGAGCGCGTGAAATTGCCGACTCCCTCAGCCAGCTTCCGCAACAGCAAACCGACGCCCGCCGCCAGCTTAATGAAGTTGAGCGTCGCGTGGGTACGCAAAGCGGCAATACGCCACAGGCTCAGGCCCAAAATCTGGGCCTGCAGGCAGAATCTGCTCGCCTGAAGGCCCTTGTCGATGAGCTGGAGCTGGCGCAGCTTTCCGCCAATAACCGCCAGGAGCTGTCGCGGATGCGCTCTGAACTCGCTCAGAAGCAGAGCGAGCAGCTGGATGCGTATCTCCAGGCCCTGCGCAATCAGCTCAACAGCCAGCGCCAGCGTGAAGCCGAACGGGCGCTGGAAAGTACAGAACTGCTCGCTGAAAACAGCGAAAACCTGCCTGCCGGTATCAACGAACAATTCAGGGTCAACCGCGAGCTTTCTGCCGCGCTGAACCAGCAGGCGCAGCGCATGGATCTGGTTGCCTCGCAGCAGCGTCAGGCGACCAATCAAACCCTGCAGGTTCGCCAGGCGCTCAACACCCTGCGCGAGCAGTCCCAGTGGCTCGGGTCATCAAACCTGCTGGGCGAAGCGTTACGCGCCCAGGTCGCGCGCCTGCCGGAAATGCCGAAGCCGCAGCAGCTGGATACCGAGATGGCCCAGCTGCGCGTTCAGCGCCTGCACTTTGAAGATCTTCTCAATAAACAGCCGCAAATCCGCCAGATCCGTCAGGCTGACGGACAGCCCCTGACCAGCGAGCAAAACCGTATTCTGGAAGCCCAGCTGCGTACCCAGCGTGAACTGCTGAACTCTCTGCTCCAGGGCGGGGATACGCTGATTCTGGAGCTGACCAAGCTAAAAGTCTCCAACAGCCAGCTGGAAGATGCGCTGAAAGAGGTGAACGAGGCTACGCACCGTTATCTCTTCTGGACGTCCGACGTGCGCCCGATGACCTTCTCGTGGCCGATTGAGATTGTCCAGGACCTGCGACGCCTGATTTCGCTGGACACCTTCAGCCAGCTGGGACAGGCCAGCGTGATGATGTTCACCAGCAAAGAGACCATTTTCCCGCTGCTGGGGGCGTTGATTCTGGTTGGCTTCAGCATTTACTCGCGCAGACATTTCACCCGCTTCCTGGAGCGTTCCAGCTCCAGGGTCGGGAAAGTCACCCAGGATCACTTCTGGCTGACGTTGCGCACCGTATTCTGGTCGATTCTTGTCGCCTCCCCGCTGCCGGTGCTGTGGATGACGCTGGGGTATGGCCTGCGGGAAGCCTGGCCCTATCCGCTCGCGGTCGCGATTGGCGATGGCGTCACCGCCACGGTGCCGCTGCTGTGGGTGGTCATGATTTGCGCCACCTTCGCGCGCCCCAATGGCCTGTTCATCACCCACTTTGGCTGGCCGCGTAATCGCGTTGCGCGCGCCATGCGTTACTACCTGATGAGCATCGGGCTGATTGTGCCGCTGATTATGGCGCTGATCATGTTCGATAATCTCAACGACCGGGAATTCTCAGGCTCGCTGGGCCGCCTCTGCTTTATGCTGATATGCGGGGCGCTGGCCATCGTCACGCTCAGCCTGAAACGCGCGGGCATTCCGCTCTATCTCGATAAATCCGGCAGCGGCGAAAACATGTTCAACCGGCTGCTCTGGAACATGCTGCTTAGCGCGCCGCTGTTTGCGATGCTGGCAGCCGCGGTGGGCTATCTGGCAACCGCGCAGGCGCTGCTGGCGCGGCTGGAAACCTCGGTGGCCATCTGGTTCCTGCTGCTGGTGGTGTACCACGTGATCCGCCGCTGGATGCTGATCCAACGCCGCCGTCTGGCCTTTGACCGAGCCAAGCATCGCCGGGCGGAGATCCTCGCCCAGCGTGCGCGGGGTGAGGAAGAGCCAAACCACGTCAACAGTACGGAAGGCACAACGGAAGCGGACGAGGTCGAACTGGATCTGGATGCCATCAGTACCCAGTCCCTACGCCTGGTTCGCTCCATCCTGATGCTGATTGCCCTCCTGTCGGTGATCTTCCTGTGGTCAGAGATCCACTCCGCATTCGGCTTCCTGGAGAACATCTCTCTCTGGGACGTGACGTCGACGGTGCAGGGTGTTGAGAGCCTGGAGCCGATTACCTTAGGGGCGGTGCTGATTGCCATTCTGGTGCTGATCATCACCACGCAGCTGGTGCGCAACTTCCCGGCGCTGCTGGAGCTGGCGCTGCTGCAGCATCTGGATTTAACGCCGGGTACAGGCTATGCGATTACGACCATTACCAAATATCTGATCATGCTGTTTGGCGGGCTGGTTGGCTTCTCGATGATCGGTATTGAGTGGTCGAAGCTGCAGTGGCTGGTGGCGGCCCTGGGTGTAGGGTTAGGTTTTGGTTTACAGGAGATCTTCGCCAACTTCATCTCTGGCCTGATCATTCTGTTCGAAAAACCGATCCGTATTGGCGATACCGTAACGATCCGCGATCTGACCGGCAGCATCACGAAGATCAACACCCGTGCGACGACGATCAGCGACTGGGATCGGAAAGAGATCATTGTGCCAAACAAGGCGTTTATCACCGAGCAGTTCATCAACTGGTCGCTGTCAGACTCCGTTACCCGCGTGGTGCTGACGGTACCGGCACCTTCGGACGCCAACAGTGAAGAGGTCACCCAGATCCTCTACACCGCCGCTGAGCGCTGCTCGCTGGTAATCGACAACCCGGCGCCGGAAGTATTCCTTGTGGATTTACAGCAGGGGATCCAGATTTTCGAGCTGCGTATCTACGCCGCCGAAATGGGACACCGTATGCCGCTGCGCCATGAGATCCACCAGCTGATTCTGGCGGGCTTCCGCGAGCACGGTATTGATATGCCGTTCCCACCGTTCCAGATGCGCCTGGAAAGCCTGGACGGGCGTAAAACGGGAAGGACGCTAACGTCAGCGGCGCGTACGCGCCCGGCGGGAAGTTTGTAAGGTAAGCGGTGCAACCCTCTCCCGCGGGAGAGGGTTAACTGCCGTCAGGCGCGATCTACGGTAAACGCAATCACCTCGCCAAGCTGTTCTGCCCCCAGGGCCAGCATCACCAGACGGTCAACACCCAGCGCCACGCCGGAGCAATCCGGCAGACCTGCTTTTAATGCTTCAAGCAAATTAACATCAATAGGCTGCTGCGGCAGACCGCGCGCGGCGCGCTTGCGGTTATCCTGCTCGAAGCGCTGCTGCTGCTCGCGGGCATCCGTCAGTTCGTGGAAACCGTTCGCCAGTTCGATGCCTTTGTAATAGACCTCAAAACGCTCTGCGACACGATGATCTTCGGTGCTGATCTGCGCCAGTGACGCCTGGCTTGCCGGGAAGTGATAGACAAACGTCGGACGATCTTTGCCAATCTGCGGTTCTACACCGAAGGTAAACAGCAGCTGCAGCAGCGTGTCGCGATCCTCTTCGGTATCCGCCACGTTGCTCAGATCCAGTTTTGCCGCCACTTCGCGCAGCTGGGTTTTGTCCGCCGACAGCGGATCGATTTCCAGATGGCGCTGGAAAGCCTGCTGATAGGAGAGCGTTTCGGCTTCTGAGCAGTCCAGCACCTGTTGCAGCAGATCGTCCACCTCATTCATCAGGCGGTACATATCATAATGCGGGCGGTACCACTCCAGCATGGTGAATTCCGGGTTGTGGTGACGACCCATCTCTTCATTACGGAAGCTGCGGCACAGCTGATACACCGGACCACACCCCGCCGCCAGCAGGCGTTTCATGTGGTATTCCGGGCTGGTCATCAGATACAAATTCATGCCCTGAGAGTGGCCGGGGCCAACAAAACGGGTTTCAAACGGCACCAGATGAATATCCGTTACCGTTGCCTGACTCATGCACGGCGTTTCCACCTCCAGGACTCCGCGGTCGGCAAAGAAACGGCGGATCTCCGCCATAATTGCAGCGCGTTTTAACAGATTAGGGATGGATGCGCTCGGCTGCCAGGTGGCCGTTTCGCTCATGAGTTGTTCTCCGATTTCAGACAAGGGCACGAAGTCTACTCGTTAGCAGGGGCAGAGACAAATTTTGCGCAGTAAAAAAGCGCATTTCATTTAGGTGAACTTTTTCGTGACGTATTTCATCAATCCTCATGATAAATCGCCGTACAGAACAGCAAAAAAATCGAACACGTCAAATTTCCCTGACATCTACACGGTTATACTGTTTTACCCATAAAGGAGCAGTGGAAACGCTTTCGCAATCGTCCTTTTGGACGGGTGAACTACCTTTAGTTTGTCGCGTTGCGAAATAACAAAAATCTGGAGGAATGTCGTGCAAACTTTTCAAGCCGATCTTGCCGTAATAGGCGCTGGCGGGGCTGGATTACGTGCTGCGATTGCTGCAGCACAAGCTAATCCCAACGCTAAAATCGCATTGATTTCAAAAGTCTATCCAATGCGTAGTCACACAGTGGCAGCAGAAGGAGGGTCCGCCGCCGTTGCGCAGGATCATGACAGCTTTGAATACCATTTCCACGACACGGTTGCAGGGGGCGACTGGCTTTGCGAACAGGATGTCGTTGACTACTTTGTGCATCATTGTCCAACGGAAATGACCCAGCTTGAACAGTGGGGATGTCCGTGGAGCCGCCGTCCGGACGGCAGCGTCAACGTTCGCCGCTTTGGCGGAATGAAGATTGAACGCACCTGGTTCGCCGCCGATAAAACCGGCTTCCACATGCTGCATACCCTGTTCCAGACCTCCCTCCAGTTCCCACAAATTCAACGCTTCGATGAACATTTCGTCCTCGACATTCTGGTTGATGACGGACAGGCGCGTGGCCTGGTGGCGATGAATATGATGGAAGGCACGCTTATCCAGATCCGCGCCAACGCGGTAGTGATGGCAACGGGCGGTGCGGGTCGCGTTTATCGTTATAACACCAACGGCGGCATCGTGACCGGTGACGGCATGGGCATGGCGCTCGGCCACGGCGTACCGCTGCGCGATATGGAGTTCGTGCAGTATCACCCAACCGGCCTGCCGGGCTCCGGCATTCTGATGACGGAAGGCTGCCGCGGTGAAGGCGGTATTCTGGTCAACAAAAACGGCTACCGCTATCTGCAGGATTACGGCATGGGCCCGGAAACCCCGCTCGGCGAGCCGAAGAACAAATACATGGAACTCGGCCCGCGCGACAAAGTCTCTCAGGCCTTCTGGCACGAGTGGCGCAAAGGCAACACTATCTCCACGCCGCGCGGCGATGTGGTCTATCTCGACCTGCGTCACCTTGGCGAGAAGAAACTGCTGGAACGTCTGCCGTTCATCTGCGAGCTGGCAAAAGCTTACGTCGGCGTCGACCCGGTAAAAGAGCCGATTCCGGTGCGTCCAACCGCGCACTACACCATGGGCGGGATCGAAACCGACCAGCAGTGCGAAACCCGTATTAAAGGCCTGTTCGCCGTCGGCGAGTGTTCCTCCGTGGGTCTGCACGGCGCCAACCGTCTCGGGTCTAACTCTCTGGCAGAGCTGGTCGTCTTTGGCCGCATGGCGGGCGAGCGCGCCATGGAGCGGGCGGCTACCTCAGGCGAAGCCAACGGTGCCGCGCTGGATGCGCAGGTCGCAGACGTTGAAAAACGCCTGAAAGATCTGGTGAACCAGGAGGGTAACGAGAACTGGTCTAAGATCCGTGACGAGATGGGTCTGTCGATGGAAGAAGGCTGCGGTATTTACCGTACGCCAGAGCTGATGCAAAAAACCGTCGACAAGCTGGCGGAACTGCAGGAGCGCTTCAAGCGCGTGCGCATCACCGATACCTCCAGCGTATTCAACACCGACCTGCTCTACACCATCGAGCTGGGCCACGGTCTGAACGTCGCGGAATGTATGGCGCATTCTGCGCTGGCGCGTAAAGAGTCGCGTGGAGCCCACCAGCGTCTGGACGAAGGTTGTACCGAACGTGACGACGTCAATTTCCTGAAACACACTCTCGCCTGGCGCGATGCGGATGGCACCACACGTCTGGACTACAGCGACGTGAAAATCACCACGCTGCCGCCAGCTAAACGCGTGTACGGTGCAGAAGCAGAAGCCGCCGAGAAGAAGGAGAAGGCGAATGGCTGAGATGCAAAAAATGAAGGTTGAAGTGGTGCGCTACAATCCGGAAGTGGACGCCGCACCGCACAGCGCTTTCTATGAAGTCCCTTATGACGAGCAAACCTCCCTGCTGGATGCGCTCGGCTATATCAAAGACAACCTGGCGCCAGACCTGAGCTACCGCTGGTCCTGCCGCATGGCCATCTGCGGCTCCTGCGGCATGATGGTCAACAAGGTGCCGAAGCTGGCCTGTAAGACCTTCCTGCGCGAGTACACCAAAGGCATTAAGGTCGAAGCGCTGGGCAACTTCCCGATTGAACGCGATCTGGTGGTCGATATGACCCACTTTATCGAAAGCCTGGAAGCCATTAAGCCGTACATCATCGGTAATCCGCGCACGCCGGATCAGGGGCCGAATACCCAGACGCCGGCGCAGATGGCAAAATACCATCAGTTCTCCGGCTGCATCAACTGCGGCCTGTGCTACGCAGCCTGTCCACAGTTTGGCCTGAACAAGGAGTTCATCGGCCCGGCCGCCATTACCCTGGCGCACCGCTACAACGAGGACAGCCGCGACCACGGTAAAAAAGAACGTATGGCGCAGCTTAACAGCCAGAACGGCGTGTGGAGCTGTACCTTTGTGGGTTACTGCTCCGAAGTTTGTCCGAAGCACGTCGACCCGGCCGCCGCTATTCAACAGGGTAAAGTGGAAAGCTCGAAAGACTTTCTTATCGCTACCCTGAAACCACGCTAAGGAGTGCATGATGACGACTAAACGCAAAGCCTATGTGCGGCCTGTGCCGTCCACCTGGTGGAAAAACCTGCCGTTTTATCGCTTCTACATGCTGCGTGAAGGCACGGCGGTACCGGCGGTCTGGTTCAGCCTTGAGCTGATGTACGGCGTTTTTGCCCTCAAGCATGGCCCGGAAGCCTGGGCCAGCTTTGTCGGTTTCCTGCAAAACCCGATCATTGTTGTTCTGAACCTGATCGTGCTCGCGGCCGCGCTGCTTCATACCAAAACCTGGTTTGAGCTGGCGCCAAAAGCAGCGAACATCATCGTAAAAGGCGAGAAAATGGGGCCAGAGCCGGTAATTAAAGGACTCTGGGCAGTGACGATTCTGGTCACTGTGGTCATTCTGTTTGTCGCACTGTTCTGGTAAGGAGACACCTGTGATCAATCCAAATCCAAAACGTTCTGACGAGCCGGTCTTCTGGGGCCTGTTTGGCGCAGGCGGCATGTGGAGTGCCATCATCGCCCCCGTCATCATCCTGCTGGTCGGCATTATGCTGCCGCTGGGGCTGTTCCCGGGCGATGCGCTGAGCTACGAGCGCGTGCTGGCGTTCGCGAGCAGCTTTATCGGCCGCGTGTTCATCTTCCTGATGATCGTCCTGCCGCTGTGGTGTGGTCTGCACCGTATTCACCATGCGATGCATGACCTGAAAATTCATGTACCGAGCGGGAAATGGGTGTTCTACGGTCTGGCGACCATCCTGACCGTGGTGACGCTGATTGCCGTGGTCACCATCTGACGCTTCAGGCCCGCGATCCGGCGGGCCTTTTATTTCTGCATCTTCCCCACCAGCCACTGGGCAAACTCGCGCATTGCGGGCGTTTCTGTCCGTGACTGTAGCCTGGTCAGCCAGTAGCTGCCGAGGTCAATCTGCGTTGCAAACGGCTGCACGATGCGCTCGCTGCTGAGTAAATGGGTAAACATGTCGACAGGCGCAATGGCAATCCCTGTGCCTGCCTGCGCGGCTTCCAGCATGGTCACGGACGAATCAAACACCATCACCCGGTGCGTCGGTGAGGGAGGATGTTCACCCGCTGCCTGCATCCACGCAGTCCACTCGTCGCGCCGGTAGGAGCGCAGCAGGGTAAACTTCAGGATATCTGCCGGGCTTTTGAGAACTGAGGCTATGTCAGGTGTACAGAGCGGAGACAGCGGCGCAGGGCAAAGGAATTCAGCATCGGTTCCATGCCACGCGCCGCCACCGTAGCGAATAGTGTAATCAAGCCCTTCGGCCGCCGGATCGACGCGATTGTTATGGGTGGAAAGCTGAAGATCAATATGCGGATAGCAGCGGCGAAAGTCCGCGAGCAGCGAGAATAAAACACCCGTGGCAAAAGTCCCTACCACACCTATTTTAAGCTTCTCCTGAGCGCGCTGGCTGGCAAAACGATCCAGCATTCCGGCGATGCGATCGAACGAGTCATTCAGCACCGGCAGCAAATTCTCGCCTTCGGTGGTCAGCATCAGCCCTCGCGAAACGCGGACAAACAGCTGGCAATTAAGGTGCTGCTCCAGCGCCTTTACGTGCTGGCTAATCGCGGAATGCGTGACGTTCAGCTCGATAGCGGCATGCGTAAAACTGAGGTGCCTGGCGGCAGCTTCAAATGCCCGCAGGGAATTAAGAGGAAGATAGCTGCGCGTCATGGGCTCGTCCGTTAGAAAAATTAACAGCTAATGCTAAATTTAACCGTTTGTCAGCCATAGTCAAATCCAACAGACTACAGCGGTCTGACGGGCCCGGACACTCCCTTGAACTGCTATTACGGAAGATAAATGATGATGACAAAATCCCTTTGCTGCGCCCTGCTGCTCAGCACCTCCTGCTCGGTATTGGCTGCCCCGATGTCAGAAAAACAGCTGGCTGAGGTGGTGGAACGGACCGTTACGCCGCTGATGAAAGCGCAGGCCATTCCGGGTATGGCGGTGGCGGTGATTTATCAGGGTCAGCCGCACTACTTTACCTTCGGTAAAGCCGATGTTGCGGCAAACAAGCCTGTCACCCCACAAAGCTTGTTCGAACTGGGTTCTATAAGTAAAACCTTCACCGGCGTACTGGGTGGCGATGCGATTGCTCGCGGTGAAATATCGCTGGGCGATCCGGTGACCAAATACTGGCCTGAGCTGACGGGCAAGCAGTGGCAGGGGATCCGCATGCTGGATCTGGCAACCTATACCGCAGGCGGTCTGCCGTTACAGGTACCGGATGAGGTCACGGATAACGCCTCTCTGCTGCGCTTTTATCAAAACTGGCAGCCGCAGTGGAAGCCGGGTAACACGCGCCTTTATGCCAATACCAGCATCGGCCTTTTTGGCGCGCTGGCGGTCAAACCTTCCGGCATGAGCTATGAGCAGGCCATAACGACGCGGGTCTTTAAGCCGCTCAGGCTGGACCATACGTGGATTAACGTTCCGAAAGCGGAAGAGGCGCATTACGCCTGGGGATACCGTGACGGTAAAGCGGTACACGTTTCGCCAGGCATGCTCGACGCGGAAGCCTATGGCGTAAAAACCAACGTGCAGGATATGGCAAGCTGGGTGATGGTCAACATGAAGCCGGACTCCCTTCAGGATAATTCACTCAGGCAAGGCATTGCCCTGGCGCAGTCTCGCTACTGGCGCGTGGGTGCCATGTATCAGGGGTTGGGCTGGGAAATGCTTAACTGGCCGGTCGATGCCAGAACCGTGGTAGAAGGTAGCGACAATAAGGTGGCGCTGGCACCGCTGCCCGCAAGAGAAGTGAATCCTCCGGCGCCTCCGGTCAACGCGTCCTGGGTCCATAAAACAGGCTCTACCGGCGGGTTTGGCAGCTACGTGGCCTTTATTCCTGAAAAGCAGCTCGGCATTGTGATGCTGGCGAATAAAAGCTATCCCAACCCAGCACGCGTTGAGACGGCTTACCGTATTTTGAGCGCGCTGTAGTAAACATTGCCGGGTGGCGCTAACGCTTACCCGGCCTACAAAATCCCAGGGGTGGCCATCCGGCGAAACACACCGCACAAAAACCACATTTTCCTTGCCGTCATCTACACTTAACAAAAAAACAGTAAGGAAACTCCTATGCGCATTCTGCCTGTTATCGCCGCGGTGACAGCCGCGTTTTTAGTGGTTGCCTGTAGTTCCCCTACCCCACCGCCAGGCGTTACCGTCGTCACGCCTTTTGATGCACAACGCTTCCTTGGAACATGGTATGAAATCGCGCGCCTCGACCATCGTTTTGAGCAGGGCTTAGAGAAGGTCACTGCGAATTACAGTCCGATGGACGATGGCGGTATTCAGGTGATCAACAGGGGCTATAATCCCGACCGGGAGATGTGGCAGCAGTCGATTGGGAAAGCGTACTTCACGGGCGACCCGCGACGGGCCGCGCTCAAAGTCTCGTTCATTGGCCCGTTTTATGGCGGCTATAACGTGATCGCGCTCGACAGAGAGTACCGTCACGCGCTGGTCTGCGGACCGGATCGCGACTATCTGTGGATACTTTCCCGCACGCCAACTATTTCGTCAGAAATGAAACAGCAGATGCTGGACGTCGCGACCCGGCAAGGGTTTGATGTGTCAAAACTCATCTGGGTAAAACAACCCCATTAATGGGTGCTGAGCTTCAGCCCAATGATCCCGGCCACAATCAAGGCGAGGCTGGCGATACGCGCCAGACTCGCTGACTCTCCCAGCAGCAGAATGCCGGTGATGGCGGCCCCCACCGCACCAATGCCCGTCCAGACGGCATAAGCCGTTCCTACAGGCAGCGAGCGCATTGCCCAGGATAACAGGACAATACTCACGATCATCGCGGTGACGGTTATGACGCTGGGCGTCAGGCGGGTAAATCCGTGGGTGTACTTGAGACCAATTGCCCATACCACTTCAAGCAGGCCAGCAATAAAAAGAATGATCCAGGACATTTCAGGCTCCTTAACTTAATTCAAGTTGGGGCCGTCCCCGGTGAAAGAAACGCTTACGGGTCGTCCCGTAAGGCAGAGATTACGCCCCATATTGTGGTTAGCGTGCTATTTTTTTTCAATCATTTTTTGCTGAACACGTTAAGGCAAGAAATAGCCGCAGTATGGCGCGTAGTTCCGGCATTTAGCACTCATCCGACTTCTCTATGATGATGTGCTTTCTGATGGCAGGAAGCCAAACCACTAGCCGACTGCGAATAACATATGTTCAAAATTCTCTTGATTGACCGTTGTCACTTCACCCGCACGGGATTTGAAGCATGGCTCAATCATTCCGGTTTGTTCCCGGGACACTTCGTTGTGACCGGGTTAAATAATCTGTTCCTTGCCAGGGAGCACATTCTGCAATGGAAACCCACGCTGGTTATCGCCGATCTTTACGGCTTCAGGCAGGATATTCATCATTTTCAGCAGCTCTCGTCGTTGCTGAGCGCCAGTGAACGATTACCGTTTATTTTGCTGCAATCGGGAGAGGACCGCGGCATGACCGACTGGCTCGGAAAGTTCCCGGTGTGGTCGTCGCTGTTGAAAAACGCCAGTCTCGAAGAAGTGGCAACGACTATCAACGACGCATTAATCTCGCGCGCCAGCGCTGACAGGCCAACGGCGGCTGCCCCGTTGCTGACCCGACAGGAAGAGAAAGTGCTGACATTGTGGATGGATGGTGCGAGCAATCAAAAAATTGCCGCTCATCTGAGTATCAACGGAAAAACGGTCTATACCTATAAACGCAATATCCGCATGAAACTGCATATGGATACGCGTTTTTCTCCGTTCTTATCCCTGCAGGAATCAGAAAGCTGACGGTACGAAACCCGGCTGGTCTCGTACCGTATGTTAATTACTGCTGAGCTTTAGTTGCCGCACCAGAGATTGCGCTACCACCTTCAGAAATATCCTGACCGACGCCACGCGTGGTATTACAGGCCGTTAACACTGAAGAAAGTACCAGGACTGAAAAGATCGCTGCAATTGTTTTCTTAACCATAATATCTTCCTTTTATAGCCAAAGTTGTTTTGTGTATAGCAACTTAAGAATAGACAAGATCCCGCCGGTTGACGGAAAAGGAAGCATTTTTAGGAAAATTAGACGAACTTAGCTGGCGGCGTGAGAAATGATATGACCGAGATCCTGGATATCTTGTCCCATCCCACGGGTGGTGTTACAGCCGGAAAGCAATGCGCTGGAAAGCGCTAACAGAAGCAGAATTTTAACGGTACGTTTCATCATCCCTGCCTGCAAAAATCAGGCGCAGCGGGCGCTGCGCCTTCAATCATGACGTAAATTACTTCACGCGGGACACGTATTCGCCGGAGCGGGTATCCACTTTGATCACTTCGCCAGTCTGTACGAACAGTGGAACTTTAACCACTGCGCCGGTAGACAGTTTGGCTGGTTTACCGCCGGTACCTGCGGTATCACCTTTCAGACCTGGATCGGTTTCAACGATTTCCAGTTCAACGAAGTTTGGTGGGGTCACAGCGATAGGCTGGCCGTTCCACAGGGTCACGATGCACTCAGCCTGATCCAGTAGCCATTTAGCGCTATCACCTACCGCTTTCTCGTCAGCAGACAGCTGTTCGAAAGTGGAGTTGTTCATGAAATGATAGAACTCACCGTCGTTGTACAGATAGGTCAGGTTCATATCAACAACATCAGCGCCTTCAGCGGAGTCAGTAGACTTGAAGGTTTTCTCAACACGGGTACCGGTCAGCAGACGGCGCAGCTTAACGCGTGCGAATGCCTGGCCTTTACCTGGTTTAACGAATTCGCTGGCTTCAACCGCGTACGGTTCGCCGTCCATCATGATTTTAAGACCAGCACGAAAATCGTTGCTATAGTACGTTGCCATAAGGCCCTCTAAATTTGTTAACTGGTAGCTAAGCCACAAAATGGCGCATATTGTAACCCTAAACACCCCGTCCAGAGAAGATTGGTTATCGCAACTTGCCGATGTAATCACCAGTCCTGATGAATTGCTGCGTCTTTTAGACCTCGATCAGCACCCAGAGTTGCTTGCAGGCCGCGAGGCAAAGCGCCTTTTCGCCCTGCGCGTTCCCCGTGCGTTTGTGGCGCGAATGGAGAAAGGCAACCCCGACGATCCACTTTTAAAACAAACGCTTACTTCGCAGGATGAGTTTGTCACCGCGCAAGGTTATAGCACCGATCCGCTGGAAGAGCAGAACAGCGTGGTGCCGGGTTTACTGCACAAGTATCTCAACCGCGCCCTGCTGCTGGTAAAAGGCGGCTGTGCGGTAAATTGTCGTTACTGCTTCCGTCGGCACTTTCCCTATGCCGATAACCAGGGCAATAAACGCAACTGGCAGGTCGCGCTGGACTATATCGCCACCCATCCGGAGCTGGATGAGATTATTTTTTCCGGCGGTGACCCGCTGATGGCAAAAGATCATGAGCTGGACTGGCTGCTGACCCAGCTTGAAGCCATTCCGCACGTAAAGCGCCTGCGTATTCACAGCCGTTTACCGATTGTCATTCCGGCACGTGTCACTGACGGCCTGGTATCGCGCCTGGAGCAGTCAAGATTGCAGGTGCTGCTGGTGAACCATATCAACCACGCGAACGAAATTGATGATGACTTTCGCGCGGCGATGGCGCGTCTGCGTAAAGCGGGCGTGACGCTGCTGAACCAGAGCGTGCTGCTGCGCGGCGTGAACGACAGCGCCCGCGTGCTGGCTGACCTGAGTAATGCCCTGTTTGATGCGGGCGTGATGCCCTATTACCTGCACGTGCTGGATCGCGTTCAGGGCGCGGCCCATTTCATGGTGACGGATGAAGAAGCCCGGCAGATTATGCGCGAACTGTTAACACTGGTTTCAGGCTATATGGTGCCGAAGCTGGCACGCGAGATTGGCGGAGAGCCGAGCAAGACGCCGCTGGATTTGCAGCTGCGGCAGTGCTAGTTTCCCCTCACCCTAACCCTCTCCCACAGGGAGAGGGAAAAAGGCAATCAGTTTGGGCACTTGTAGACCTGGCCGTTCATCTGGCTGGCGGTCGGCACGAAGCTGGACAGCATACTCTGCGTTGGGCTGCTCACGCCGTAAATCACGTTTCCGCCCATTGCCGCAGCCTGGTTACGCAGGGCATTCGCCGCACCGCGCATCGAGCCACCTTCTTCGCCATGCTGACCTGACATCCAGTTACTTTGCTCACCGGTTGCCGTGCCTAACAGCTGGCATTCACTGCCAGGCTTATCTTCCACAAAGCGAACGCCCTGGCCCGCTGCCGACAGCTCATTGCTGGAGCTACAACCCGCCAGCAGCAATGCTGCCCCTACAATCCCTGCACAGACTTTTACGCGCATGTTATTCCTCGTTTTCAATAAGCTGGACAGTAGTTGTCCGTGTGTAAATCTTATACCTAAAAGATGACCAAAAGAAAAACCCCCGAGCATTTCTGCCCGGGGGTTTTTCACATTCTACGACGTAGAACGCACGATTACATCATGCCGCCCATACCGCCCATGCCGCCCATGCCAGCAGCACCTAAGTCAGGTGCATCGCCTTTAGGCAGGTCGGTTACCATGCACTCGGTGGTGATCATCAGGCCAGCGACAGATGCCGCGTACTGCAGAGCAGAACGGGTTACTTTCGTTGGATCCAGGATACCGAAGTCGATCATGTTGCCGTATTCTTCAGTTGCCGCGTTGTAACCGTAGTTACCTTCGCCCGCTTTCACGTTGTTGGTCACAACAGATGGTTCTTCACCGGCGTTAGACACGATCTGACGCAGAGGCGCTTCCATTGCGCGCAGCGCAACTTTGATACCCACGTTCTGATCTTCGTTCTGTGCGGTCAGGCCTGCCAGCTTAGCGGCAACACGCACCAGCGCAACACCACCACCAGCAACCACGCCTTCTTCTACCGCAGCACGGGTCGCATGCAGGGCATCGTCAACGCGTGCTTTTTTCTCTTTCATTTCAACTTCGGTAGCTGCACCGACTTTGATTACCGCAACGCCGCCAGCCAGTTTCGCTACGCGCTCCTGCAGTTTTTCACGGTCGTAATCGGAAGTCGCTTCTTCGATCTGCTTACGGATCTGACCCACGCGGCCCTGAATAGCGGCTTCTTCACCCACACCGTCGATGATGGTGGTGGTGTCTTTGTTGATCACAACGCGTTTCGCCTGGCCCAGGTCTTCCAGGGTCGCTTTTTCCAGCTCCATACCGATCTCTTCAGAGATCACGGTACCGCCGGTCAGGGTAGCGATATCCTGCAGCATCGCTTTACGGCGATCGCCGAAGCCAGGTGCTTTAACAGCAGCCACTTTCACGATGCCGCGCATGGTGTTAACCACCAGGGTCGCCAGCGCTTCGCCTTCAACGTCTTCAGCGATGATAACCAGAGGCTTGCCTGCTTTCGCAACGGCTTCCAGTACTGGCAGCATTTCGCGGATGTTGGAGATTTTCTTGTCAGCCAGCAGGATGAACGGGCTTTCCAGCTCAACAGCACCAGTTTCTGGCTTGTTGATGAAGTATGGGGACAGGTAACCGCGGTCGAACTGCATACCTTCAACCACGTCCAGTTCGTCTTCCAGACCGGTACCGTCTTCAACGGTGATCACGCCTTCTTTACCGACTTTGTCCATCGCTTCAGCGATCAGTTTACCTACGGTTTCGTCGGAGTTAGCGGAGATGGTACCAACCTGAGCAATGGCTTTAGAGTCAGAGCACGGTACGGACAGCGCTTTCAGTTCTTCAACAGCGGCAGTGACGGCTTTGTCGATACCGCGTTTAAGATCCATTGGGTTCATGCCCGCAGCAACGGCTTTCAGACCTTCGGTGATGATTGCCTGCGCCAGTACGGTCGCGGTGGTGGTACCGTCACCTGCAGCGTCGTTCGCTTTAGAGGCAACTTCTTTCACCATCTGCGCGCCCATGTTTTCGAACTTGTCTTCCAGCTCAATTTCACGTGCTACAGAAACACCATCTTTGGTGATGGTTGGCGCGCCGAAGGATTTATCCAGCACTACGTTGCGGCCTTTCGGGCCCAGAGTCACTTTAACTGCATCTGCCAGTACGTTTACGCCGCGGAGCATTTTTACACGAGCGTCGTTACCGAATTTTACGTCTTTAGCTGCCATGTTCTTATTTCCTCAAATTCTCGTGCGTAAATTACGCTTCAACAATTGCCAGAATGTCGCTCTCGGACATGATCAACACTTCTTCATTGTCGATCTTCTCGGATTTCACGCCGTAGCCATCGTTGAAAATTACGATGTCACCAACTTTAACGTCCAGTGGCTGCACAGTTCCGTTTTCCAGGATGCGGCCCTTACCGACAGCGATGATTTCGCCACGCGTTGATTTGGCTGCTGCAGAACCGGTCAGAACGATGCCGCCAGCAGACTTGGTTTCAACTTCTTTACGTTTGACGATCACACGATCATGTAACGGACGAATACTCATTGATAGCTCTCCTTTGAGAAAGTCATTATCAGTTATGGATGACGCCGGCCCGCATGCGGTTTTCCGACTAGTGCCCTGAGAGATGGGGATAGCTTTTTCCCCCTTCAAGGGGGAGTCGAAAAAAAAATTTGCGAAAGTGTTACCATCGCCTCTCTTTTGGTACTGGCAGGGCGATGTGAATGAGTGGACTCAAGCAGGAGCTGGGGCTGGCGCAGGGCGTCGGACTGCTCTCAACCTCCTTGTTAGGTACGGGCGTGTTTGCCGTACCCGCGCTGGCGGCGCTGGTGGCTGGAAATAACAGCCTGTGGGCGTGGCCGGCGCTGATTGTATTGGTTTTCCCGATAGCCATTGTGTTTGCCATCCTGGGGCGGCATTTCCCCAGCGCGGGCGGTGTGGCGCACTTTGTCGGACTGGCCTTTGGCCCGCGGCTGCAGCGCGTCACCGGCTGGCTGTTTCTTTCCGTCATTCCGGTTGGCCTACCTGCGGCGCTGCATATTGCGACCGGCTTTGGTCAGGCGCTGTTTGGCTGGTATAACGAGCAGTTATTGCTGGCCGAACTGGGAACGCTGGCAATCGTCCGGTGGGTAGGCTCTCGCGGCGCCAGCTCCAGCGCCAACCTGCAGACGCTGGTTGCGGTGCTGATTGTCGCGCTCGTTGTCGCTATCTGGTGGGTGGGCGATATCACAATCAAGGAAATTCCCTTCCCTGCGGTGACAGACGTCGACCATTCACAGCTTTTCGCCGCGCTCTCCGTCATGTTCTGGTGTTTTGTCGGCCTGGAAGCCTTTGCCCATCTGGCCTCTGAATTTAAGCAGCCTGAACGCGATTTCCCCCGCGCGCTGATGATAGGTCTGCTGCTTGCTGGCACGGTCTATTGGGCGTGTACCGTGCTGGTCTTACACTTCCACGCGTTCGGAGCGGATCTCGCCGCCGCGGCATCGCTACCGGGTATCGTGGTGGAACTGTTCGGCGTGAAGGCACTATGGATCGCCTGTGCGATCGGCTATCTCGCCTGTTTTGCCAGCCTCAATATTTATATCCAGAGCTTTGCCCGGCTGGTGTGGTCGCAGGCACTCGACAAACCAGAGAATCGCCTCGCGCGCCTGTCTAAACGCCAGCTTCCGCTGAATGCTCTGAATGCCGTACTGGGCTGCTGCGTGGTGAGCACGCTGTGTATTTACGCACTGAAGATTAATCTGGACGCGCTCATCGTCTACGCCAACGGCATTTTCATCATGATCTACCTGCTGTGCATGCTGGCGGGATGTCGTTTGCTGAAAGGTCGCTATAAAGCTCTGGCGGTCGTCGGGGGTGTGCTTTGCCTGCTGTTGCTGGCGATGGTGGGATGGAAGAGTCTGTACGCGATTGTCATGCTGGCAGGGCTGTGGGTGTTTTTGCCGAAGCGCGGTGAGCTCCCGGAGGCCCGGTAGGCGAAGCGCCACCGGGCAACAAAATCACCGATCGTCTTTATGATCTAAACGGTCGTGCTGTTCATCCTTACGCTGATACTCCCCTTCAAAGGTATCGCCCGGCCCGGTGCTAAACCCGCCGCCCGGCATACGGCTAAAGCGCAGATGCGGCAGCAGCTTCATGGTCAGGTGTTTTTGCACCGGCGGCAGAAGCAGCAGCAGGCCGAGGAAGTCAGTGAAGAACCCCGGCAGGATCAGCAGCAGCCCCGCAATAATCAACGACACGCTTTTGATCATCTCTTCCGCAGGGCTTTCCCCTGCGGCCATCTTCTGCTGCATTATCAGGAAATTTTTGAAACCCTGATTACGCACCAGCGACATGCCGATGACGGAGGTGAAAATCACCAGAATCAGCGTCAGCAGGACGCCCAGCACATGGGCAACCTGGATGAAAATGGAAATCTCAATGTAAACATAGAGAAAGAAAGCAATAAACGGTATCCAGCGCACTGGCATCTCCTGTGTGGCAGAGGCCATCGGGCCCCTGTCTGAATGTGTTCGCGACGCGCGTTTGTATGAGATGGTGACGGTTAGCGAAAATTCAATCAGTTTGCACGGATATTTTTTTTGGAAATTTTAAAGCGGTGACCCATTTCACAGATTAATAATTATCATGGAATCGGCTCGATAATAAGTGATCCAGCTTACGGCAATTCGCTATCATCAGCATATGATCTCGAGCATCTGGCTGATTGAGGGAATAATCGTCGGCCAGAAAATATTCAAAACCACATAAATACTGTGTGTTTAGTACAATCCATCGGCAGCTTGAAAAGAAGGTTCACATGTTAAACAACATTCGTATCGAAGAAGACTTGTTGGGTACCAGGGAAGTTCCAGCGGATGCCTACTACGGTGTCCACACTCTGAGAGCGATTGAAAACTTCTACATCAGCAACAGCAAAATCAGCGACATTCCTGAGTTTGTCCGTGGCATGGTGATGGTGAAGAAAGCCGCAGCACTGGCCAACAAAGAGCTGCAAACCATTCCTAAAAGCGCGGCAAATGCGATTATCGCAGCCTGCGATGAAGTGCTGAACAACGGCAAATGCATGGACCAGTTCCCGGTTGACGTCTATCAGGGCGGCGCGGGCACCTCCGTCAACATGAATACCAACGAAGTACTGGCAAACATTGGCCTGGAGCTGATGGGTCACCAGAAAGGTGAATACCAGTACCTGAACCCGAACGATCACGTAAACAAATGCCAGTCTACCAACGACGCCTACCCTACCGGCTTCCGTATCGCGGTGTATGCCTCTGTGGTGAAACTGGTGGATGCGATCAACCAGCTGGGTGATGGCTTCCAGCGTAAAGCGGTTGAGTTCCAGGACATCCTGAAAATGGGCCGTACCCAGCTGCAGGACGCGGTGCCGATGACGCTCGGCCAGGAATTCCACGCGTTTAACGTACTGCTGAACGAAGAGACCAAAAACCTGCTGCGCACCTCCGAGCTGCTGCTGGAAGTGAACCTGGGCGCCACCGCCATCGGTACCCGTCTGAACACCCCGGATGGCTATCAGCAGCTGGCGGTACAGAAGCTGGCTGAAGTCTCTAACCTGCCGGTTGTACCTGCAGAAGACCTGATTGAAGCCACCTCCGACTGCGGCGCCTACGTCATGGTACACAGCGCCCTGAAACGTCTGGCGGTGAAACTGTCCAAAATCTGTAACGACCTGCGCCTGCTCTCTTCCGGTCCGCGCGCTGGCCTGAATGAAATCAACCTGCCAGAACTGCAGGCGGGTTCGTCCATCATGCCAGCCAAGGTGAACCCGGTTGTGCCAGAAGTGGTGAATCAGGTTTGCTTCAAAGTCATCGGTAACGATACGACCGTGACCATGGCCTCTGAAGCGGGTCAGCTGCAGCTGAACGTGATGGAGCCAGTGATTGGCCAGGCGATGTTTGAATCCATCCACATCCTGACCAACGCCTGCTACAACCTGCTGGAAAAATGCATTAACGGCATCACGGCGAATAAAGAAGTCTGTGAGGGTTATGTCTATAACTCCATCGGGATCGTCACCTACCTCAACCCGTTCATCGGTCACCACAACGGTGATATCGTCGGTAAGATTTGTGCCGAAACCGGTAAGAGCGTACGTGAAGTGGTGCTGGAGCGCGGGCTGTTGACCGAAGCTGAGCTGGACGATATCTTCTCGGCCCAGAACCTGATGCACCCGGCATATAAAGCAAAACGATATACCGATGAAAGCGAACAGTAACCGTTCAGGCTAGGCTTCTTAAGGCACGTCACTTGTGACGTGCCTTTTTTCTTTTTAGGCGTTACCAAAATACAACAATTCAATATCAACTTGTTAATAAGCAAGGAAGGTCCTTATGTTTGGAGCAGAACTCGTCATCGTCTTGTTGGCGATTTATTTGGGAGCAAGACTCGGGGGTATCGGCATCGGTTTTGCCGGCGGTCTCGGGGTGCTCGTTCTTACCCTTATCTTTCAGATTAAACCCGGCGCAATCCCGTTCGACGTTATCGAAATCATCATGGCCGTTATTGCCGCTATCGCCGCCATGCAGGTGGCAGGCGGTATGGACTACCTGGTAAGCCTGGCGGAGCGTATGCTGCGCCGCCATCCAAAATACATTACCTTCCTTGCCCCGCTGGTGACCTGGTTTATGACCATTCTCGCCGGTACGGGCCACACCGCCTTCTCTACGCTGCCGGTGATTACCGAAGTGGCGAAAGAGCAGGGTATCCGTCCGTCTCGTCCGCTCTCTATTGCCGTCGTCGCATCCCAGATTGCGATTACCGCCTCACCGATTTCCGCTGCGGTGGTCTTCTTCGCCGGTATCCTTGAGCCGATGGGCGTGAGCTACCTGACGCTGCTGGCGATCTGTATCCCGGTGACGCTGATTGCGGTGATGATCACTGCCGTGCTGTGTAACTTCCTCGGCGCCGAACTGAAAGACGATCCGGTTTATCAGGAACGCCTCGCCAAGGGTGAAGTGAGACTGCGCGGCAGCCAGGTCTTCGAGCTGAAGCCGCACGCAAAACGTTCCGTGCTGCTGTTCCTGATCGGTATTGTCGCGGTGATGTTCTACGCGACCGCCATCAGCGACACCGTGGGCCTGATCCAGAACCCGGTCCTGCCGCGTAACGAAGCGATTGTGGTGTTTATGCTGACCATCGCGACGCTGATTAGCATCACCTGTAAAATTGATACCAGCGAAGTGCTGAACGCCAGCACCTTCAAATCCGGTATGAGCGCCTGCGTGTGCGTCCTCGGCGTAGCCTGGCTTGGTGATACCTTCGTGAAAGCGCACATCAGCGACATTCAGACCGTCGCTGGCGACCTGCTGCACAACTACCCATGGCTGCTGGCGGTGGTGCTGTTCTTTGCTGCTACCCTGCTTTACTCCCAGGCGGCGACCACCAAAGCGCTGATGCCTGCGGCACTGATGCTGGGCGTTACCCCGCTGACGGCGATTGCCTCTTTCGCAGCGGTTTCTGCCCTGTTCGTTCTGCCAACCTATCCAACCCTGCTGGCGGCGGTGGAGATGGACGACACCGGCTCAACCCGTATCGGTAAGTATGTGTTTAACCACGCGTTCCTGATCCCGGGCGTGGTCGCCATTTCACTTTGCGTGATCCTCGGCTTTATCATTGGCGGCGTGGTGCTGTAAACGGTGAGTGGTTGTAAAAATAGTTAAAATCGGGCCGCTCTGCGGCCCGTTTCATTAATGACCAACCGCCTTGCGTGATATAGTGAAGCCTTTCGTGATGAGGAGGTCGACTTGTGAACACGCCTGATGCTGTTGTCGTACTGTGTACCGCCCCTGATGAAGCCTCTGCCCAGGATCTCGCCGCCAAAGTGCTGGCCGAAAAACTGGCTGCCTGCGTGACGCTCCTTCCCGGTGCTACCTCCCTTTATTACTGGGAAGGCAAACTGGAGCAAGAGTACGAAGTCCAGATGTTGCTCAAAACCAATCTGGCGAATCAGCAGGCTCTCCTGGACTGCCTCAAATCTCATCATCCTTACCAAACTCCGGAACTGCTGGTGCTGCCAGTGGTCCACGGCGATAACGACTATCTCTCATGGCTCAACGCTTCCTTACGCTGATCCTGCTGCTGTGCAGCACGTCAGCTTTTGCCGGGTTGTTTGACGCGCCCGGCCGTTCGAACTTTATTCCTGCCGACCAGGCGTTCGTTTTCGACTTTCAGCAAAACCAGCACGATCTCAATCTTACCTGGCAGGTGAAAGAGGGCTATTACCTCTATCGCAAGCAGGTGAGCATTACCCCTGCCCAGGCAAACGTGGGCGCACTGCAGATGCCCGCTGGCGAGTGGCACGAGGACGAGTTCTACGGCAAGAGTGAGATCTACCGCCAGCGCTTAAGCGTGCCCGTGACGGTGAATCAGGCCGATAAAGGCGCGACGCTGACGGTAACCTATCAGGGATGTGCGGATGCAGGTTTCTGCTATCCGCCGGAGACGAAAGTCGTGCCGCTTAGCGAAGTGAAAGCGTCTGCTGCTGTAACGCCGGTCCCCTCGGTTGAGAAAACCAACGACAGCGCTGACCTTCCGTTCTCAGCGCTGTGGGCGTTACTGATTGGTATAGGCATTGCCTTTACGCCGTGCGTGCTGCCGATGTATCCGCTCATCTCTGGCATCGTGCTGGGCGGCAAACAGCGTCTTTCTACTGCCCGCGCGCTGCTGCTGGCCTTTATATACGTGCAGGGAATGGCGCTAACCTACACGGCGCTCGGCCTCGCGGTTGCCGCTGCCGGTTTACAGTTCCAGGCAGCACTCCAGCACCCTTATGTTCTCATTGGCCTGTCAGCGGTGTTTATCCTGTTGGCGCTGTCAATGTTTGGCCTGTTCACGCTACAGCTGCCCTCCTCGCTGCAAACGCGCTTAACGCTGATGAGCAACCGTCAGCAGGGCGGCTCCGCAGGCGGCGTGTTCGCGATGGGTGCCATTGCCGGGCTGATATGCTCTCCCTGCACTACCGCGCCGCTGAGCGCTATCCTGCTGTACATAGCCCAGAGCGGCAACATGTGGCTCGGCGGCGGAACGTTGTACCTGTATGCCCTGGGCATGGGCCTGCCGCTGATTCTGGTCACGGTTTTCGGCAATCGACTGCTGCCGAAGAGCGGCCCGTGGATGGAGACGGTGAAAACCGCGTTTGGCTTTGTCATCCTCGCGCTGCCGGTGTTCCTCCTTGAGCGTATCATCGGGGACGTCTGGGGTTTACGCCTGTGGGCGATGCTCGGCGTAGCGTTCTTTGCCTGGGCGTTTATTGTCAGCCTGGGGGCGAAGAAGCCATGGATGCGCCTGGTACAAATCCTGCTGCTGGCTGCTGCGCTGGTGAGCGTACGCCCTCTGCAGGACTGGGCGTTCGGCACACCGGTGGGTCAGACGCAAGCGCATCTGAACTTCACCCAGATTAAAAACGTGGATGAACTCAACAGCGCCCTGGCAGAGGCGAAAGGCAAAGCGGTGATGCTCGATCTCTATGCCGACTGGTGTGTCGCCTGCAAAGAGTTTGAAAAATATACTTTTAGCGATCCACAGGTGCAAAGCGTCCTGAAAGAGACCGTTTTGCTCCAGGCGAACGTGACCGCCAATAATGCGCAGGATAAGGCTCTGCTGAAGCAGCTTAACGTGCTCGGGCTGCCAACGATTCTGTTCTTCAATCAACAGGGCCAGGAGCAGCCAGAACAGCGTGTAACCGGGTTTATGGATGCGGCGGCATTTAGCGCGCATTTGCGCAATCGCCAACCGTAAACAACACTTTAAACGGGACATACCGTTGGGAATAGCGGAGGAGATAACCGTGCAACGTGAAGACGTACTGGGACAAGCCCTGCAACTACTTGAGATTCAAGGGATCGCCAGCACCACGCTTGAGATGGTAGCCGACCGTATCGATTATCCTCTGGATGAACTTAAGCGCTTCTGGCCTGATAAAGAGGCACTACTCTATGATGCCCTGCGCTATCTCAGCCAGCAGGTTGATATCTGGCGCAGGCAACTGATGCTGAATGAAGAACTGACCGCGGAGCAAAAGCTGCTGGCGCGCTATACCGCGCTGACCGAATGCGTCAGCAACAACCGCTACCCGGGTTGTCTGTTCATCGCCGCCTGCACTTATTTTCCCGACCCAGGCCACCCTATCCACCAGTTGGCGGAGCAGCAAAAACGGGCGGCGCATGACTTCACCCACGAGCTGCTGACCACGCTGGAAGTCGATGACCCGGCGATGGTGGCGAAGCAGATGGAGCTGGTGCTGGAAGGTTGCCTCAGCCGCATGCTGGTGAACCGTAGCCAGGCCGATGTGGATACGGCGCACCGCCTGGCGGAAGATATTCTACGCTTTGCCCAATGCAGAATGGGTGGAGCGCTGACTTAAGCCAGCATGCCCGCCCAGGCGGAGACGAGCAGACACAGCGCCATCAGGCGCTGAAACCGCACCATCGCCACGGTGGTGCGAAAAATTCGGTTCACCGCTTTACCCAACCACGCCCAGCACATCAAGCAGGCTATCGAGATCAGCAGAAACCATAGCGCCATTAGCGCAATATCCCGCAATGCATGGTCGCCAGTTGGGGCAAACAGGCTGACGACGGCCAGCGCCATCATCCAGGTTTTGGGGTTCACGATCTGCAGCAGCGCCGCCGCCCGAGCGGTGAATCGGATACGGTTCTCAGCGGAAAGACGGGCGGCCGGAGCGCGAAACAGCTGCCAGCTCATCCAGCTTAGCCACAGCACGCCTGCCCAGCTCATTATCTGACGTATCAGAGGATACTGACGCAGCACTTCTCCTGCGCCCGCGCCTGATACCAGCACGATCGCACTAGCCGCGATACACCCGCCCAGAATAGCAGGTACGGTATTTTTTACGCCAAAGTGCTGGCTGTTCGTCAGCACCAGGATATTGGTTGGCCCCGGCGTAATGGAGGCGACAAATGCGAACAGCAGAAAGGGTATCAAACTCACAGGTGGCTCCTTTTTATTAGAGCCATGAATGTGCCGTTATTTTTTGGAAACGTCTGGAAGGTTTGTGCACAATCGGCGGTAGTGTGCGGGAGAGATACGGTAAGCACGCTGAAACCATCGCCCCAGATGGCTTTGATCGGCAAAACCCACTGCGGCAGCCACATCAACGGGCTGGTCGCCACGCGCCAGCAGCTGTCGGGCCTTTGCCAGACGCAGCTGAATAAGCCATGCGTGGGGCGCCAGGTTGAACTCGCGCTTAAAACAGCGCGTCAGGGTAAAGCGATCCGTGCCCGTCTCGCGCGCAAGATCTGACAGCCCCACGTTCTCACCGATATGGGCATAGAGATAGTCGCGCGCACGATGCGCCACAGCAGCGCTTTGTAACTGCGACGGTAGTTTCTTACGCCAGTGGCAGTGGGCGGTGATCCGGGAGAGCAGATTATCCATTGTGCTTTGCTGAACGATTTTCATCTCGTCATTATGCAGGGTGGAGAATGTCTCACCGATAGCGCGCACCAGCTGCGGCTCCCGCGTCAGCGTTTGGGCAAAGTGGAGTGAATAACTCCCTGGAGTCGATTCGTAGAGCCCCTGTAGCGCATGGGTAAGCCAGCGCTCATCAAGATAGAAGGTCAGATAGGTAAAACCGCCCTCGACAGGCGCATCTCCGTCGTGAATTTCTCCTGGCTCGAGGAGAAATGCGTCGCCCGGCTGGCTACGATGACGCTCACGGCGGCAGTGAAACTGCTGCGTGCCAGAGAGGGTTATCCCTACCAGATAGCTATCGTGCCAGTGCGGATCAAAAGCATGCCCTTCGAAATGCGCTTTAATCGTCTCAATCCCCGTATCTGCATGCTGACGCAGTTCAAGCCAGTCATTTGCCATACTGCCCTCCTCTTGCTCTCAGCATTGCCGTATTACACTGGTTCTGTCTGGAAGATTTGTGCATTTTCACGGCGAAAGCGGACAGATTGCCGCAAACTTAAGCAGTTGAACAGCTTTTCCCGAAATAATGTTGACGATCGAGCGTGATTGCGGTTTAATGCGCTCCGTTGCCCGGATAGCTCAGTCGGTAGAGCAGGGGATTGAAAATCCCCGTGTCCTTGGTTCGATTCCGAGTCCGGGCACCACTATTTAAAGAACCCAGCCTATGGCTGGGTTTTTGCTTTTCTGCGTTTATAAATCCCTTCTTTGTATTCTTGTTTCTCTTTGCCGTGGGATCGTGCGGTCTGCGTTGCCGGATGGCGGCTTTGCCTTATCCGGCCTACTGAGCCCGCAGGCCCGGCAAGTGCAGCACTATCGGCCTTTTCTGCGCGCGCAAAGCAAAAAACCCCGCACCTTACGGTACGGGGTTCTTCTATTTGATGCCTGGCAGTTCCCTACTCTCACATGGGGAGACCCCACACTACCATCGGCGCTACGGCGTTTCACTTCTGAGTTCGGCATGGGGTCAGGTGGGACCACCGCGCTAAAGCCGCCAGGCAAATTCTGTTAATCTGTATCAAAGCTGAGAATCTTCTGTCTCTCGTCCGCCGAAACAGCTTCGGCGTTGTAAGGTTAAGCCTCACGGTTCATTAGTATCGGTTAGCTCAACGCATCGCTGCGCTTACACACCCGACCTATCA
>NZ_SNXG01000010.1:0-101192 GCF_004362415.1 Enterobacter sp. AG326
TGATAGGTCGGGTGTGTAAGCGCAGCGATGCGTTGAGCTAACCGATACTAATGAACCGTGAGGCTTAACCTTACAACGCCGAAGCTGTTTCGGCGAAGAGACAGACAATCAAATTTCAGCTTTGATACAGATTTAACAGAATTTGCCTGGCGGCTTTAGCGCGGTGGTCCCACCTGACCCCATGCCGAACTCAGAAGTGAAACGCCGTAGCGCCGATGGTAGTGTGGGGTCTCCCCATGTGAGAGTAGGGAACTGCCAGGCATCAAATAAGTGAAGAGGCCATCCGAAAGGATGGCCTTTTTGCGTTTCTGAACCAACGAATTTTGTAGGCCGGGTAAGGCAAAGCCAGCACCCGGCAAGTCAGACCGCACTCCACGCCACAATAAAGTCCGCAATCCCATCCACATCATTTAAGTCCAGCACCGGAACCTCAAGCGGCAATACAACATCACTGGCCACCGCAATCACATGCTCATCCAGCGTTAACTCGCTGAAATCATGTCCGGCATCGCTTCTGAACAGCAGGATCTTAGGCACGGCCTCATGCTTAAATCCCTCAACCAGCACCAGATCGAGCGTGGAATGATCCATCCGGCTGACCAGATAAGCGAGATCCAGCGGCGCCTCATCCGGCGTTTCTGTCATCAGCGCCCAGCGTTGAGTACTTGCCACCATCGTTTGCGCTGCACCCGCTTTACGTAACGCATAGCTATCTTTGCCAGGTTTATCGACATCCATATTATGGTGGGTATGCTTAATCAAGCCTGGACGGATACCTCTTGCACAAAGCGCAGGAATGAGCTTTTTCAGCAGCGTGGTTTTCCCGGTCCCACTCCAGGCGGAAATGGCTACAACAGGTATCATCTTTTCTCCTGCATCATCTGCAGATCTTCACGCGTATTCACATTCACAAATGCTGATTTCAAATCGCTAAAATCAACGGGATGGCCGCCAGACTCGCGCATAAAAACCATCACCCTGCGCTCACCCGCAGCCAGATAGGACTGCAGGGCTGGCGCTAGCGATCGGTGCATCAATGCGATAGCAGGATGATCACGCTCGCCGTCATGTACCCAAACCACAGGAGCCGTACCGCGAAGCAGCAACAAACGCTCGACAAGACAGGACGGAATAAACGGAGTATCGCAGGGACAGAAGATGAACCACTCTCCGCAAGACTGTTGCATTACAGAAAGCATCCCGGCCAGCGGTCCCGGGTAATCCTCAAGGATATCCTGGTAAACGGCGTACCCGCTGAGCTGGTAAGTGTCGAGATGCCGGTTAGCACTGATGACCATTGTCGACACCTGGCCTGCGAGCGTATCAGCGACACATTGCCATAAGGGTTTGCCGTTCAGGCGTTGAAGCCCCTTATCTTTCCCCCCCATTCGCGTCGCTCTGCCACCTGCCAGAACGACCCCAATGATTTCCTGGCTAAGATTCACGAATATCGCCTCTTTTATTGTGGGATTGACCCTGCTAACGTGTCACTCTAAATGAAAGGAGCCCCACCATGAAATGTAAACGTCTGAATGAAGTTATTGAACTCCTCCAGCCCGCCTGGCAAAAAGAGCCAGAGCTAAATCTGATGCAATTTTTACAGAAACTGGCGAAAGAGTCAGGTTTTGACGGCGATCTGGCAGACCTTTCTGACGACATCCTGATCTACCACCTTAAAATGCGTGATTCTGCCAAAGATGCTGTTATTCCTGGTATTCAGAAGGATTATGAGGAAGATTTTAAGACTGCATTATTGCGCGCCCGAGGCGTAATTAAAGAGTAAAAGCTTGTAAGCGGCGGCACCGAAATCGCCACAAGATGATATCCTGAATCATTCGTATAATTTCCGGATGATCGGATGAACGACCAGGCTTTTACTTTCCAGACATTACACCCGGACACCATTATGGATGCCCTGTTTGAACAGGATATTCGGGTGGATTCCGGGCTAACACCGTTAAACAGCTACGAAAACCGCGTCTATCAATTTCAGGACGAGGATCGTCAGCGCTTCGTCGTAAAGTTCTATCGCCCTGAACGCTGGTCCGCAGAACAAATTCAGGAAGAGCATCAGTTTGCTCACGATCTGCTGGATGACGATGTTCCCGTTGCCGCACCGCTAAAATTTAATAACCAAACGCTCCTCACGCACGAAGGGTTTTACTACGCTGTGTTCCCGAGCCTGGGGGGGCGCCAGTTTGAAGCGGATAATATCGATCAGATGGAGTGGGTTGCCCGCTATCTTGGGCGCATACACCAGACGGGACGCAAAAAAGCCTTTATTGCCCGCCCGACTATCGGATTTCAGGAATACCTTCTTGAACCGCGGGGAATATTCGAAACGTCTGCCATGATCCCCACTGCGTTAAAGGATGATTTCCTCAACGCCACCGATAAGCTCATTGCTGCCGTTAAAACCTGCTGGCGCGACGATATTTCCGTCCTGCGCCTGCACGGCGATTGTCATGCCGGAAATATCCTCTGGCGTGATGGCCCGCTGTTTGTCGATCTCGATGATGCGCGTATGGGGCCAGCGGTTCAGGACCTGTGGATGCTGCTCAATGGCGATAAAACCGAGCAACGCATGCAGCTTGAAACCATTATTGAAGCTTATGAAGAATTTAGCCCGTTTAATTCAGACGAAATTGCCCTGATTGAGCCTTTACGTGCGATGCGTTTTGTTTATTATCTCGCATGGTTAATCAGGCGTTGGGACGATCCCGCATTTCCCCGGAATTTCCCGTGGCTTACCGGAGAGGATTACTGGCGTAGCCAGATATCTACATTTACTGAGCAGGTCAAGGTTCTTCAGGAACCCCCTCTGCAATTAACGCCGATGTATTAATTGGACACACCCAGGAGAGAGTTAATCATGAAAAAAATTTGGCTGGCGCTGGCAGGTATGATTCTGGCATTTAGCGCTTCTGCTGCGCAGTTTACCGACGGCAAACAGTACACCACGCTGGACAAACCGGTCGCTGGCGAGCCACAGGTTCTGGAGTTCTTCTCGTTCTACTGCCCGCACTGCTATCAGTTCGAGCAGGTTCTGCATGTGTCTGACAACGTGAAGAAAAAGCTGCCGGAAGGCACCAAAATGACCAAGTATCACGTCGAGTTCCTGGGCCCATTGGGTAAAGACCTGACTCAGGCGTGGGCGGTTGCGATGGCACTGGGCGTGGAAGATAAGATCACTGCGCCAATGTTTGAAGCCGTACAGAAAACCCAGACCGTTCAGACTACTGCGGATATCCGTAAAGTGTTCGTTGATGCCGGCGTGAAAGGTGAAGAGTATGACGCTGCATGGAACAGCTTTGTGGTGAAATCACTGGTTGCCCAGCAGGAAAAAGCGGCTGCTGACCTCCAGCTTCAGGGCGTTCCGGCGATGTTTGTTAACGGCAAATACCAGCTGAACATGCAGGGCATGGACACCAGCAGCATGGATATCTTCGTACAGCAGTATGCTGATACCGTAAAATACCTGGTTGAGAAGAAGTAATTTCGCTGATGTAAAAACGCCGGTCACTGACCGGCGTTTTTGTATGAAGATTTAATATTGTCTATCTGTTCGTCTTTCTCTTTCCAGAGCGTATTAAGCCACTGCTGGAAACGACGCTTGAAATTCTTATCGTTAACGTAATCACCGTGCAGCCCGGCATCTATCGGGACCAGATCGACACGCACAACAATGCGCGTAAGTTTGCCGCTGAGCATATCAAAAAACGGCGTCATATCGTTTTCCGGATAGCAGAGCGTGACGTTCAGGAGTTTATCGAACTGTGCTCCCAGCACGTTAAGCGCCATCGCAATACCCGCAGCCTTTGGCGGCAGCAAGTGCTGGTAAGGAGAGCGAGTTTGTTGATGCTTCTCCTCCGTAAATCGGGAGCCTTCAACAAAGTTCACGATGGTCGTAGGATGCGCGCGAAACTTTTCGCAGGAACGGCGCGTGGTCTCCACATCTTTGCCGCGACGCTCGGGATGACGAATTAAATAGCTGCGCGAATAGCGTTTCATAAACGGCATATCAAGCGCCCAGCAGGCCAGCCCGATAAAAGGCACCCAGGCGAGCTGCTGCTTCAGAAAGTATTTGTTCATCGGGATGTGTTTGCGAAAAAGTACGCATAACACCACGATGTCCGCCCAGCTGTGGTGATTGCAGATCAGCAGATACCAGTTTTTCTTGTTAAGACTCTCCAGCCCTTTGATATCCCACTTCAGATGCGGGTTCAGGCACAGCAGGATCGCCAGTCCTTCGCACCAGCAGTACATCATGAAATTACAAAATGCGGACACGGCTCGCCACACCACAGGGACAGGCAGCAGCAGTTTAATAATCCCGGCGATAATGATCGGCACAGAGCAGGCGACAGTCACCAGGATAGTTAAAATGATGCTTAACAGTAATGTTATTGCAGCGAGCAATCTCGACATGATGAGCTTTTTCAAATGGTTAGCTTTAAGTGAGCGGTCGGCTATGCAACGCCGGGCGCTGATTTTACCAGAAAACAGACAAATTAATGGCGCTTTGACGTGATGATTTGGCCGCTTTTACACTGTCGCAGAAGATTTCTCTGTGATTCCGCGCTTAACAAGGCTTATATCCACATAGACTAAATTGCCATCAGGTGACCATATAGAGAAGATCTAATGCGATAACAGCATGATAATTAAGATCTAAAAATTAACTCATATGTATTTTTTACGTCTGTTATTCATATGAAGTGAAAATATGCACAAACTTATCCACAGTTTGATTTTTGCGAGCGATCCTCACGATCGCAAAATCTTTTCCTGTATCTGGCGCTAATACCTGATGTTTTCATCCTTCTGTGGCATCCTTTACCCATAAATTGATTAAAGGCACGGACATTATGGTTCAGATCCCAGAAAACCCTCTTATTCTCGTCGATGGCTCTTCTTACCTGTATCGGGCGTACCATGCGTTTCCTCCTCTGACCAATAGCGCAGGGGAACCTACCGGCGCAATGTACGGCGTGCTGAACATGCTGCGCAGCCTGATCCTTCAGTATCAGCCAACCCATGCGGCTGTAGTCTTTGATGCGAAAGGTAAAACTTTCCGTGATGAGCTGTTTGAGCATTACAAATCTCACCGTCCGCCAATGCCTGACGATCTGCGTGCGCAGATTGAGCCGCTGCACACCATGGTAAAAGCGATGGGGCTGCCGCTGCTGGCCGTCTCTGGCGTTGAGGCTGATGACGTCATCGGCACGCTGGCGCGTGAAGCAGAAAAGATGGGTCGTCCTGTGCTGATCAGCACCGGTGATAAAGATATGGCGCAACTGGTGACGCCAGGTATCACCCTGATTAACACCATGACCAACACCATTCTGGGGCCAGAAGAAGTGGTCACAAAGTATGGCGTGCCGCCCGAGCTGATTATCGACTTCCTCGCGTTGATGGGCGACTCCTCGGATAACATCCCGGGTGTCCCTGGCGTCGGTGAAAAAACCGCGCAGGCGCTGCTTCAGGGGCTGGGCGGTCTGGATACGCTGTACGCGGAATCGGATAAAATCGCCGGGCTCTCCTTCCGTGGCGCAAAAACCATGGCCGGAAAACTGGAAGAGAACAAAGAGGTGGCTTATCTCTCCTATAAGCTGGCCACAATCAAAACCGATGTCGAACTAGAGCTGGGCTGTGAGCAGCTTGAAGTGCAACAGCCTTCCGCTGACGATCTGCTGAGCCTGTTTAAGAAATACGAGTTCAAGCGCTGGACCGCTGACGTTGAAGCCGGTAAATGGCTGCAGGCGAAAGGGGCCAAACCTGCTGCAAAGCCAAAGGAGACGATCGTCGTTGACGCAGAAGAGCAGGCGGAAGAAGAAGCCGTGGCGCTTTCCTTCGACAACTACGAAACCATTCTTGAAGAGTCACAGCTGATCGCCTGGATCGAGAAACTGAAAAAGGCGCCGGTCTTTGCCTTTGATACCGAAACTGACAGTCTTGATAACATCTCAGCCAATATGGTTGGCCTGTCATTTGCGACAGAGCCTGGTATTGCCGCCTACGTCCCTGTGGCGCACGATTACCTGGATGCGCCGGAGCAGATCTCCCGTGAACGCGTGCTTGAGCTGCTGAAGCCGATCCTGGAAGACGAAAAGGCGCTCAAGGTTGGACAAAACCTCAAGTACGACCGCGGTATTTTGCAAAACTACGGCATTGAACTGCGCGGGATTGCCTTCGACACCATGCTTGAATCCTACATTCTGGACAGCGTCGCGGGCCGCCATGATATGGATTCCTTATCTGACCGCTGGCTCAAGCACAAAACGATCACCTTTGAAGAGATTGCCGGTAAAGGGAAAAATCAGCTCACCTTTAACCAGATTGCTCTGGAAGAAGCGGGGCGCTACGCGGCGGAAGACGCAGATGTCACGCTGCAGTTGCACCTGAAGATGTGGCCAAAACTGCAGAAGCATGAAGGTCCGCTGAATGTGTTCCAGCATATCGAGATGCCGCTGGTGCCCGTGCTGTCCCGCATTGAACGCAACGGCGTGAAGATTGACCCAACGGTGCTGCATAACCACTCCGGGGAGCTGGCGCAGCGTTTGACCGAGCTCGAGCAAAAAGCGCATGAGCTTGCAGGCGAGCCGTTTAACCTCTCTTCACCGAAGCAGCTGCAAACCATTCTGTTTGAAAAGCAGGGCATCAAGCCGCTGAAGAAGACCCCAGGCGGCGCGCCGTCAACCTCTGAAGAGGTGCTGGAAGAGCTGGCGCTGGACTACCCGCTGCCAAAAGTGATTCTGCAGTACCGTGGCCTCGCGAAGCTGAAGTCTACCTACACCGACAAGCTCCCGCTGATGATCAACCCGAAAACGGGTCGCGTGCACACGTCGTACCATCAGGCTGTCGCGGCGACCGGTCGTCTCTCATCTACCGATCCCAACCTGCAGAACATCCCGGTACGTAACGAAGAAGGCCGCCGTATTCGCCAGGCTTTCATCGCACCAGAGGATTATCTGATTGTCTCTGCTGACTACTCGCAAATTGAGCTGCGCATTATGGCGCATCTGTCCCGCGACAAAGGCCTGCTGACCGCGTTTGCCGAAGGGAAGGATATCCACCGGGCAACCGCGGCGGAAGTCTTCGGCTTGCCGCTGGACAGCGTGACCAACGAACAGCGCCGCAGTGCTAAGGCGATCAACTTCGGTCTGATTTACGGCATGAGTGCATTTGGTCTTTCGCGCCAGCTCAACATTCCGCGTAAAGAGTCGCAGAAGTATATGGATCTCTACTTCGAGCGTTATCCGGGCGTGCTGGAATATATGGAACGCACCCGCGCGCAGGCGAAGGAAAAAGGTTACGTCGAAACCCTGGATGGCCGCCGTCTCTACTTACCGGACATCAAATCCAGCAACGCGGCGCGTCGCGCTGGCGCAGAGCGTGCGGCGATCAACGCCCCGATGCAGGGTACCGCGGCGGACATTATTAAGCGTGCAATGATCGCCGTTGATGCCTGGCTGGAAGAAGAGAAGCCTCGCGTGAAAATGATCATGCAGGTACACGATGAACTGGTATTTGAAGTGCACAAAGACGACATTGACGCCGTGTCGAAGAAGATCCACGAACTGATGGAAAGCAGCATGACGCTTGACGTACCGTTGCTGGTGGAAGTAGGAAGTGGCGAAAACTGGGATCAGGCTCACTAACGGTTCTTCGCATAACGCGCTTTTTATGTAAGTTTGCAACATAACAACGCGCGTTTTGTGACAATCATTAGAATTCCCTATGTAAAGAATGAAAAAAAACTACAAAAAGTGCTTTTTCTGCAGCACAAAAAGGGGTAGAGTTGTCGGCGTAGGGTACAGAGGTAAGATGTTCTATCTTTCAGACCTTTTACTTCACGTAATCGGATTTGGCTGAATATTTTAGCCGCCCCAGTCAGTAATGACTGGGGCGTTTTTTATTGCGTCAAAGAAAAATTCAGGCAAAAAAAACGCGGCTATCGCCGCGCTCGGTATTACTCTTCTTCCGCTTCCGTCGCGGGTTCCAGCTCGCTAAACCAGGTGTCGAGCTTCTGACGCAGCTTGTCCACGCCCTGCTTTTTCAGGGAGGAGAACGGCTCAACCTGCACATCACCGTTGAACGCCAGCACCGCTTCGCGAACCATATTCACCTGCGCTTTACGCGCGCCGCTCGCCAGCTTATCGGCTTTCGTCAGCAGCACCAGCACGGCGATATCGCTTGCTACAGCCCAGTCGATCATCTGCTGATCCAGATCTTTCAGGGGATGGCGAATATCCATCAGCACCACCAGACCTTTCAGGCACAGGCGTTTTTCCAGGTATTCACCCAGCGCACGCTGCCACTTGATTTTCATCTCTTCCGGTACCTGCGCGTAACCGTAGCCCGGTAAGTCGACCAGGCGTTTGCCCTCAGCGACTTCAAACAGGTTGATCAGCTGGGTACGGCCAGGTGTTTTTGAGGTACGCGCCAGGCTCTTCTGATTGGTCAGCGTATTCAGGGCGCTGGATTTCCCCGCATTGGAGCGGCCAGCAAATGCCACTTCAATACCGGTATCAGAGGGAAGGTGGCGAATATCGGGCGCACTGGTGACAAAATGCGTCTGTTGGTAGTTCCAGGTAGTCACGTGGTCGTCTCCAAAATCGTAATCTGAAGGGGATTATACCCGAATGCAGGCAAAAGGCTTTTCTGATTGCGATGAGCTGTAGGCGAATGCCCCAACCGGTGTGAGAGATCGGCCAGTGATGCTATGGGAGATTTCAGAGAATTCGCAGGCGTCAAAAAAGCCAAACTGTTTTAAATCATAAGCTTATTTCCGGGTAATTGTCTGAAAATTCCTTTTTGTACCGTTTCGTTGCTTGTTAGTTTAACGGAACAAGGTAAAGTGTGCGTCAGGGCGAGGAAGCCAGCAGGATATCGACTTAAGGACAAGGGTCAGGAGCGCCAGGAGGCGAAGACGCAGGATTGTCAGGATGACCAGCGCCTGGAGGCGTTTTAAAAGGAAATGGAACCGTATCACGGATGGTATTAGCCAAGGGATAAACAGGGTTTGTTGTTGGCAAACACGGAAAGTCTGACCCGCTAAGGGTTGTGAGTCAGGAAAAAAGGCGACAGATTGCTCTGTCGCCTTTTTTCTTTGCTTGCTTTCTGCTAGATTTCGCCGCAATTCTATACTGAAGAAAACGACTTAAAGATAAAACATCATGAAAAAACCAACCTCCGCTGCGGGCGCGAAACGCCCTGCAAAAGCACGCCGCAAAACGCGCGAAGAACTGAACCAGGAAGCGCGCGATCGTAAACGCGACAAAAAACATCGCGGTCATACTGCGGGTAGCCGTGCCAACGGTGGTGGTGCAGCGGGTGCTTCTGCAAAAGGCAAACAGCAGAAAGACCCTCGTATCGGCAGTAAAACTCCCATTCCACTGGGCGTGACAGACACCCCGGTCACTAAGCAGCACAAACCAAAGAGCGAGAAACCTATGCTTTCACCGCAGGCTGAGCTGGATTTGCTGGAGAACGATGAGCGCCTGGACGCGCTGCTGGAACGTCTTGAAGAGGGTGAAACCCTGACCGCTGAAGAGCAGTCATGGGTGGATGCCAAACTGGATCGTATCGATGAACTGATGCAGAAGCTGGGCCTGTCATACGACGATGACGAAGATGAAGAAGAAGACGAGAAGCAGGAAGATATGATGCGACTTCTGAAGGGTGGAAACTAACATTTGCACCCGGCAGGCACGATAGTCCTGCTTATAACCCTTCCGGTTATATGTTATCTGGTGTGGTTATTCGTTAAACTACGGCGGTTGTCGCGGCGACAGAAGTGGCTGCGCACCCGAGTGATGGCCCGCAACGGGGTCAGAACGGGCCGCCGTATACGAACGCGACACCAACGGAAGGAGTGAGCATGTCAGCACCAACTATCGACTGGGATTTGGCCCTAATCCAGAAATATAACTATTCCGGGCCGCGTTATACGTCATACCCCACCGCGCTGGAGTTCTCCGATGCCTTCGGCGAGGCTGATTTCCAGCATGCTGTCGCGCGCTATCCTGAGCGTCCGCTGTCGCTCTACGTCCATATTCCGTTCTGCCACAAGCTCTGCTACTTCTGCGGCTGCAATAAAATCGTTACCCGTCAGCAGCACAAAGCCGATCAGTATCTTGATGCCCTCGAACAAGAAATTGTCCATCGCGCACCGCTGTTTGCTGGCCGTCACGTCAGCCAGCTTCACTGGGGCGGCGGCACGCCAACCTATCTGAATAAAGCGCAAATAAGCCGCCTGATGACCCTGCTGCGCGGCAATTTCAGTTTTAACGCCGACGCTGAAATCTCGATCGAAGTCGATCCGCGTGAAATTGAGCTGGATGTACTGGAGCACTTACGCGCCGAAGGCTTCAATCGTCTGAGCATGGGCGTGCAGGATTTCAATAAAGAGGTTCAGCGTCTGGTGAACCGCGAGCAGGACGAAGAGTTTATCTTTGCCTTGCTCAACCACGCGCGTGATATCGGCTTTACATCGACCAATATCGACCTGATTTACGGCCTGCCAAAGCAGACGCCGGAGAGCTTCGCCTTCACCCTGAAGCGCGTGGCCGAACTCAACCCGGACCGCCTGAGCGTCTTTAACTATGCGCACCTGCCGACCCTCTTTGCCGCCCAGCGCAAAATCAAAGATGCCGATCTTCCTTCAGCCCAGCAGAAGCTGGATATTCTGCAGGAAACCATCACCTCGCTGACCGAAACCGGCTATCAGTTTATCGGGATGGATCACTTTGCTCGTCCGGATGACGAGCTGGCGATTGCGCAGCGTGAAGGGGTACTGCACCGTAACTTCCAGGGCTACACGACGCAGGGCGATACCGATTTGCTGGGGATGGGCGTCTCCGCCATCAGTATGATTGGCGACTGTTACGCGCAGAACCAGAAAGAGCTGAAGCGCTACTACCAGCAGGTTGATGAAACGGGCAACGCGCTGAGGCGCGGCATTGCGTTAACGCGCGACGACTGCATCCGTCGCGATGTCATTAAGGCGCTCATCTGCAACTTCCGTCTCGATTTCAGCGACGTTGAGTCGCAGTGGGATCTGCACTTCAGCGATTATTTTGCGGAAGACCTGAAGCTGATTGCACCGCTGGCGAAAGACGGGCTGGTGGATGTGTCGGAGAACGCGATTGAGGTCACGCCGAAAGGGCGTCTGTTGATCCGTAATATTTGCATGTGCTTTGACGCGTATCTGCGCCAGAAAGCGCGACTGCAGCAGTTCTCGCGGGTGATTTAAGGCGCATTGCAAAATGCACAAAACGTAGGCCGGGTAAGGCGAAGCCGCCACCCGGCTTTTACGTTCAACTCGCTAGCTAAACAGCCCAACCAGCGCCGCGCACAGCATAGCCGCAACGGCTGTTTGTGGCGTGTGGCTTTCAGCGGCTCCGCTAGAGAGCATATTCACGATTGTTTCCAGCATGATGTTCACCCCCAATTTCCGGGCACGATCATACAAAACTCATCGGAACAGTAAAGCGCAAAATAACGGCAATTTGCGCTCAATTAATAACCTTTACACAGCGGCGTACGATCACTCCATTCCCAGCTCTTTAAGCTTGCGCGTCAGGGTATTACGTCCCCATCCCAACAGGCGAGCGGCTTCCTGCTTATGACCCTGAGTATGACGAAGCGCGGTAGTTAATAGCGTACGCTCCATCTCTGGCTGAGCTTCAGACAGCAGGTTTTGATGACCGGAACGCAGCGCGCGGTCGGCCCACTGCGCCAGCAGCGTCGCCCAGCTGTCCGGCAGCGCGTGCCCGGTACTGCTTTCAGGTGCGGTCGCTTCAAACAGCTCGGCCGGTAAATCCTGAATCAGCACTTCCTGCCCGGCGGCCATCACGGTTAACCAGCGGCAGGTGTTTTCCAGCTGGCGCACGTTGCCCGGCCACGCCAGACGCGTCAGAGCGGCATCGGTTTCCGGGTGAAGCTGCTTGGCTTCCACACCCAGCTCGCGGGCGGCCACCTGCAGGAAATGGCGCGCCAGGCGGGGAATATCTTCCCGACGCTCACGCAGCGGCGGCAGATGAACGCGGATGACGTTCAGACGGTGGAATAAATCCTCGCGGAATTTTCCTTCCTGCACGCGTTGCTCCAGGTTCTGGTGGGTCGCGGCGATAATACGCACGTCCACCTTCACCGGCGCATAGCCGCCCACGCGATAAAACTGCCCGTCGGCCAGCACGCGCAGCAGGCGGGTCTGGACATCCAGCGGCATATCGCCGATCTCATCCAGGAACAGCGTACCGCCATCGGCCTGTTCGAACCGCCCCTGGCGAATGGTATTGGCGCCGGTAAATGCCCCTTTTTCATGGCCGAACAGTTCGGACTCAATCAAATCCTTCGGGATCGCCGCCATATTCAGGGCGATGAATGGCGCTTTTGCACGTGGGCTATGGCGGTGCAATGCATGCGCCACAAGCTCTTTACCGGTTCCCGACTCACCGTTAATCAATACGCTAATGGACGAGCGGGACAAACGGCCAATAATGCGAAACACGTCCTGCATCGCCGGCGCTTCACCGATGATGTCTGTCGTTGGCCCAAAATCGGGCGCGTGGCGCGGCTGTTGCTGCTCCTGATAATGGCTAATCGCGCGCTCAACCAGCGCCACCGCTTCGTCGATATCAAAGGGTTTGGGCAGGTAATCGAACGCCCCTTGCTGATAGGCGCTCACTGCGGCATCCAGATCGGAGTGCGCGGTCATTATGATGACCGGAAGCATAGGGTGGCGTTGTTTGATCTGCTTTAACAGCGCCAGCCCGTCCATGCCCGGCATGCGAATATCCGAAAGCAGAACATCTGGCGTTTTAGTGGTGAGTGCGTCGAGCACTTCGCTGCCGCTCTCAAACGTCGTGCAGCTTAATCCCGCCCCTGTGAGCGCGCGTTCAAGCACCCAACGGATGGAGCTATCGTCATCGACTACCCAGACTATCCCTCGTTGCATAAACGTCACCTTTATTTTTTAATCGGCAGGAAAACCGAAAACTCGGTATGTCCCGGCCAACTGGTAAATTCAATTTTCCCGGAGTGTTGATCGATCAAACTGCGGGCAATGGATAAGCCCAGGCCGGTTCCGCCTTCGCGACCGCTTACCATCGGGTAGAACAGGGTGTCCTGCAAATGCGATGGAATGCCGGGCCCGTTATCCTCAACGTCGATTCGGGCGGCCAGCCGGTAGCGCACGCCGTGTAACGTGAGCTGGAAGGCGGTACGGGTGCGTAAAATAATCTCGCCGCCTTCAGGTCCCAGCGCCTGCAGGGCATTACGCACAATATTCAACAGGACCTGCTCAATCTGGTCCGGGTCATGGGCCAGTTCCGGCAGGCTTGGGTCGTAATCACGTACCAGCGTGACGTTCTCCGGCAGCTCCATTGAGACGAGCTTCACCACCCGCTCAGCCACTTTATGGATGCTTTCTGTGACGTGCATTCCCGGCTGCTGTGGGCCGAGAAGACGGTCTACCAGATTCCGCAGACGGTCCGCCTGCTCAATGATGACGTTGGTATACTCCGCCAGCGCGGGATCGGGCAGCGCCTTGGTCAGAAGCTGCGCCGCGCCGCGTAATCCACCCAGCGGGTTTTTGATTTCATGTGCCAGACCGCGCACCAGGTCACGGGCGGCAATTTGCTGCGCATGCTGAAGCTGCTCCTGGCTCAGTCGACGCTGATTATCCATCGGCGCCATTTCCAGCAGGATCAGACCTTCGGGAAGACGCTGCGCGGTCAGCGACAGAATGTGCGAGCGCCCGTCGATCACCAGCGTGACTTCGTTATCGGTAAACCCCTGGCCAGCCTGCAAACTTTCCTGCATCAGGCCAATATTCAGCGAAAAATAGCTCAGGAGTTCAGGAAGCGGGGTGCCAAACAGTTTACGTGCGCTTTGGGCGAGCAGCTGCTGCGCGGCCGGGTTGGCGTAATGAACGGCCAGCTCGTCATCGACCAGCAATATGCTGTTAATCAAAGAATTGAGGATCTGCCCAGCATCGGGCAGCGTGCCAGTTGCCATTCAGCAGTCTCCTGGAGTCGTTTGCACTAATTTAGTGCAGTATAGCGTTTTCGGCGTAAAAAGCGCGTGAGATCAGGTTGTTGGTGGAGAAAAAAGCCCATCCGG
The DNA here is from genome assembly GCF_004362415.1 of Enterobacter sp. AG326. NCBI lineage: Bacteria > Pseudomonadati > Pseudomonadota > Gammaproteobacteria > Enterobacterales > Enterobacteriaceae > Enterobacter > Enterobacter sp. AG326. Next base: position 14,131 of record NZ_SNXG01000010.1, read on the forward strand.
AGATGGGCTAAAAGTTTCCACGGCAACTACCCCCGGCGCTTATCACGCCGGGTAAAACAACTTTAATTAAACGCTGTAGTACAGCTCGAACTCAACCGGGTGTGGAGTCATACGCACGCGGTCGTTCTCTTCCATACGCAGGGCGATGTAAGCATCGATAGCGTCGTCAGTGAATACGCCACCTGCAGTCAGGAACTCGCGGTCTGCGTCCAGCGCCTGCAGGGCTTCTTCCAGAGAGCCAGCAACCTGTGGGATCTCTTTCGCTTCTTCTGGCGGCAGGTCGTACAGGTTTTTGTCCATCGCTTCGCCCGGATGAATCTTGTTCTTGATACCGTCCAGACCGGCCATCAGCAGTGCTGCGAAGCACAGGTATGGGTTAGCCGCTGGGTCCGGGAAGCGAACTTCGATACGACGCGCTTTAGGAGAAGCCACCACCGGGATACGGATAGAAGCAGAACGGTTACGTGCAGAGTAGGCCAGCATCACTGGCGCTTCGTAGCCCGGGACCAGACGCTTGTAGGAGTTCGTGGTTGGGTTCGCCAGGGCGTTGATCGCTTTAGCGTGTTTGATAACACCACCGATGTAATACAGAGCCTGCTCGGACAGACCGGCATATTTGTCGCCAGAGAACAGGTTGGTACCGTTCTTGGACAGAGACATGTGGCAGTGCATACCGGAACCGTTATCGCCAAACATTGGTTTTGGCATGAAGGTCGCGGTTTTACCGAAACGGTGCGCAACGTTGTGCACAACGTATTTGTAGATCTGAATTTCGTCCGCTTTTTTGGTCATGGTGTTGAAGCGGGTTGCCACTTCGTTCTGACCAGCAGTCGCCACTTCGTGGTGGTGAGCTTCAACAACCAGGCCCATCTCTTCCATCACCAGACACATGGTGGAACGAATGTCCTGTGCAGAGTCGACAGGAGGAACCGGGAAGTAACCGCCTTTCACGCCAGGACGGTGACCTTTGTTACCACCTTCGTATTTGGTGGAGGAGTTCCATGCACCTTCGATGTCGTCGATAGCCACGTGGGAGCCAGAAATAGAAGCACCGAAGCGGATGTCATCGAACAGGAAGAATTCTGGCTCTGGCCCGAACAGAACGGTGTCTGCGATGCCGGTAGAACGCAGGTACTCTTCAGCGCGTTTCGCGATAGAACGTGGGTCGCGGTCGTAGCCCTGCAGCGTGCCTGGCTCAAGGATGTCGCAACGGATGATCAGGGTTGGTTCTTCGAAGAACGGATCAATGACCGCAGTGGTCGCATCTGGCATCAGAACCATGTCGGATTCGTTAATGCCTTTCCAGCCACCAATGGAGGAGCCGTCAAACATTTTGCCTTCTTCAAAGAATTCGGCGTTCACCTGATGAGCAGGGATTGTGACGTGCTGTTCTTTACCTTTGGTATCGGTGAAGCGCAGATCAACAAACTTCACTTCATGTTCGTTCAGCATCGTCAAAACGTGTTCAGCGGACATACTTAACTCTCCAGATTGGTCATTGTCGTCGTGGTAACGAGGTCTTCAATTTCTGTTTGTACTGGCTGGTGCCATGTATTTTTTATAAAGCGAAATCTGTGCCAACTTTTAAAACACCCCAAAAAGGCGTTATCATGCGCACCATAGTGCAAAAGGGCTGCACCACAATGGATTTGTTGCACCAGTATAGTGCTTCAATGTGAACATTGAGCACCATATTGGTGCAATTTACGTTAAAGTGCCCTTTTACCGCTCCGTGAAAGCGATCACAAAGCATCTCTGCAATACTTGTTTGCGGGGGATGTTTGTGATCCTGTTTTGTAGTGCGATTAATCCGTGTACAATAACGCGCTATTTCTAAATGCCTGAGGCAAAGTTGTGATCGAAAATTTGCGTAACATCGCCATCATCGCGCACGTAGACCATGGTAAAACTACCCTGGTTGACAAGCTGCTGCAGCAATCCGGTACGTTTGATGCGCGTGCCGAAACCCAAGAACGCGTGATGGACTCCAACGATTTGGAGAAAGAGCGTGGGATTACCATCCTCGCGAAAAACACCGCGATTAAATGGAATGACTACCGTATCAACATCGTTGATACCCCAGGGCACGCCGACTTCGGTGGTGAAGTTGAACGTGTAATGTCCATGGTAGACTCCGTTCTGCTGGTCGTTGACGCAATGGATGGCCCAATGCCACAGACGCGCTTCGTGACCAAAAAAGCTTTTGCCCATGGTCTGAAGCCAATCGTTGTTATCAACAAAGTTGACCGCCCTGGCGCGCGTCCTGACTGGGTTGTTGACCAGGTCTTCGACCTGTTCGTTAACCTCGACGCGACCGACGAGCAGCTGGACTTCCCTATCGTTTACGCCTCTGCGCTGAACGGTATCGCAGGTCTGGACCACGAAGACATGGCTGAAGACATGACCCCGCTGTATCAGGCGATTGTTGACCGTGTTCCTGCGCCAAACGTCGATCTCGACGGCACCCTGCAGATGCAGATCTCTCAGCTCGACTACAACAACTACGTTGGCGTAATCGGCATTGGTCGTATCAAGCGCGGTAAAGTGAAGCCTAACCAGCAGGTCACTATCATCGATAGCGAAGGCAAAACCCGTAACGGTAAAGTTGGTAAAGTACTGACTCACCTGGGTCTTGAGCGTATCGAGAGCGACATCGCTGAAGCGGGCGACATCATCGCTATCACCGGTCTGGGTGAGCTGAACATCTCCGACACCATCTGCGATCCGCAGAACGTCGAAGCGCTGCCAGCCCTGTCCGTTGATGAACCAACCGTAACCATGTTCTTCAACGTCAACACCTCTCCGTTCTGTGGTAAAGAAGGTAAGTTCGTTACCTCTCGTCAGATCCTTGACCGCCTGAACAAAGAGCTGGTGCACAACGTTGCGCTGCGCGTTGAAGAAACCCCGGATGCAGACGCATTCCGCGTTTCCGGTCGTGGTGAGCTGCACCTGTCTGTTCTGATTGAGAACATGCGTCGTGAAGGTTTCGAAATGGCGGTTTCCCGTCCGAAAGTAATCTTCCGCGAAATCGACGGCCGTAAACAAGAGCCGTTCGAAAACGTAACGCTGGACGTTGAAGAGCAGCACCAGGGTTCTGTGATGCAGGCTCTGGGTGAGCGTAAAGGCGACCTGAAAAACATGAATCCAGACGGCAAAGGCCGCGTACGTCTCGACTACGTGATCCCAAGCCGTGGTCTGATCGGCTTCCGTTCAGAGTTCATGACCATGACCTCCGGTACCGGTCTGCTGTACTCCACCTTCAGCCACTACGACGACGTGCGTCCGGGCGAAGTGGGCCAGCGTAACAACGGCGTGCTGATCTCCAACGGTCAGGGTAAAGCGGTTGCGTTTGCGCTGTTCGGTCTGCAGGATCGCGGTAAGCTGTTCCTGGGTCACGGTGCTGAAGTTTATGAAGGCCAGATCATCGGTATTCACAGTCGTTCTAACGACCTGACCGTAAACTGCCTGACCGGTAAGAAACTGACCAACATGCGTGCGTCCGGTACTGACGAAGCAACGGTTCTGGTTCCACCGATCAAGATGACTCTGGAGCAGGCTCTGGAATTCATCGATGATGACGAACTGGTAGAAGTGACTCCACAGTCAATTCGTATCCGTAAACGTCACCTGACCGAGAACGATCGTAAACGTGCGATGCGCGGTCCGAAAGAAGACTAATACGGCTAAAGCGTATTAAAAAAAGCCGCTGAGAAATCAGCGGCTTTTTTATTAGAACGAATACCGTAACCCTAATCGAATACGGTACTGCTCGCGGTTGTAATCATTCCATCGGTCCAGCCACTGCAGCTCAAGATACGGCAGCCATTTTCTGTCGATCTTATAGCTGAACTTATTGGTAATCTCCCAGTGATGGTCTTTGCCATTTTTGCTGTGGTAATCATTCACCCGCTGGAAAAAGTGCGGTTCAAAGGTGTAGAAAAATGCATCCGTCACTTTGAAATTCCAGTAGTTGGCAAATTCGTGCGTGTCGTTTTTATCCATCTGCCCGTTATAGTCCGGCGTATCGTAATTGTTATGGTTATAGCGATAGCGGAACGTCAGGTTGAATCCGTCCGTAAATTTGTAGTTGGTATCTAAATAAACCGCGCCGCCTGACCCCGCGCTGCTGTCGTTGATTAACCCGCCGGGCTGGAAGGTAAGTTTGGCGGTCGGTTTGAAGAGCGGATACCACCCCTCTATTTCGTTATAGCTGTGCTTGAGCTCATCCCATTTCCCCACGTTATAGGCGTTGGTGAACATCAGCCCCGCGCCCATGTCGAAGTTATACCCCGCGCGCAGGATCACCTCGTGCAGCTCAGAGGCCGTATTGTAGGCTTCACGCGTTTCGACATACGCTCCGGCAAATACCGGGCAGGACACAGACGACACGATCAGTACAGTGATGATTCTTTTCATAATTTGTCCATGTATCAGGTACAGAAAGGCCTCCCTCCTGATTAACAGGAAGGAAAGAATGGCCGGATTTATTGTTATAAAGTGACTGCTGACGCTTTATTGTTGGTGGTTATCTCAGGGGTATTCGCTGATTGTTTTTTCCGTTTTCCAATCTCCTCGATAATAAAGGCGAAGCGCGCTTCGTTGAGTTTATAAAACAGCCCCATGGTCACGGCAGCCACGATCGCCAGGCCGCACGGCCAGAGAAAAATAAGCTGACGTAAGCCCAGCAGCGTGCCCGCGCTCTGCGCGGCATGGGGAACGTAGCCAATCTGGGTCAGCATAATCCCGGGCAGGAAACCAGCGAGCGCCGCAGAGATTTTGCGCGAGAAGGTGTAGCCGGTATAAACCGACCCTTCGGCGCGAATGCCGGTTTTCCACTCGCCGTAATCGACGGTGTCCGGCACCAGCGCCCAGTTGAGGCTATTAACAAACGCCGTGCCGAAAAAGGCCATGCAGGAAAACAGCACGAACAGCAGGGAGCTGGTCCCCCAGAAGAAGTTCAGCACGTCGCCCACCGCCCACAGCGTCAGCCCGCCCAGATAGACCGGTTTCTTGCCAAAGCGCTTCACCGCGCCGGGCACCAGAAACACGCCAATCAGAATGCAGCCCATGCTGAAGAAGCCCATCCACGACAGCAGATGCAGATCGTTCAGCACGTACTGAGTGTAATAGACCTGAATCGCCAGCTTGATGTTAAACGCGGCGAGGGTACACAGGTTGGCGATGCACAGCACCAGCAGCGGCGGATTGCGGAAAATCGCGCAGAACGATTTCAGCATGCCGGGCTTATGATGATCGGGCGTGAGCTCCACGTAGCGTTCTTTCACGCCGCTATAGCACCACCACATGCAGAACAGGCCGCCGGTGACGAATGCCAGCGCGGCCACCAGATAGCCGAGGGAGGGCTGGCTGACGAACAGCGCCTGGATGGGCATGAAGCCGACGGTGCAGAGCAACAGCCCCACCGTTGCGCCACCCTGACGCCACGCCGCAAGCTGCGCGCGCTCGTTCGGGTTTTTGGTGATAGCCGGAACCATCGCGCCGTAGGCGCAGTTCATGAGGCTATAGCAAAGGCCAAACATCATGAAGAGCACGGTGGCGAGGGCCGTTTTCACCGTCAGGCTAAAGTCATTGGCCATAAACTGCGCCGTCGCGACCAGCGCCACCGGGACGGAGGCGTAAAGAATGAATGGCCGGAACTTCCCCCTCGGGCCGATGTTACGCCGGGAGTCCAGCAGCACGCCGGTCAGCATGTCGGTCAACGCGGTAAAAAACTTTGCCACCAGGAAAATGATGCCGCCATAGAACGCAGGCATGCCCAGTTCGTCCGTGTAAAACTTCAGCAAATACAACGTCCCGATACAGAGCATCAGGTTCGAGCCAAAATCGCCCATCCCGTAGGCGCACTTCTCGCGCAGGCTTAACTTCAGGGTTAACGGATCACTGTTATGTGTCATGGTCGATCCTCAGAGCGCCCAGCCGGGCGCTCTATCACGTCATTTATGCCGTACGTTTGCGCAGTTCGATCTCTTCCACGATGCGCACATACATCTTCTCGTTGAGGTTGTAGAAGCAGCCCATCGCCACGATGGTGATAACCGCCAGCAGGCTCGGGTAGATAAATATCAGCTGCCGTAGCCCTTCAACCGTTCCAGCGGATTGCACCACGTTGGGCACATAGCCGATTTGCGTGAGCATGATCCCCGGGAAGAAGCCTGCCAGCGCCTGCGATACTTTCCTGAAGAAGGTAAAGCCGGTGTAGACCGTCCCCTCGGAGCGCACGCCGGTGCGCCACTCGCCGTATTCCACGGTATCGGACACCAGCGCCCAGTTCAGGCTGTTCACAAACGCGGAGCCAAAGAACGCCAGGCAGGAGAACGCCACAAAGCTCACCGAGCCGCCGCCGAAGAAGTAGTTGAGCAGATCGCCCGCCACCCAAATCATCAGCCCGCTGATGTAGACCTTTTTCTTCCCGAAACGCCTTACCGCGCCGGGCATCATAAAGACGCCGATAAAAATACAGCCCATGCTGAAGAAGCCCATGTACGAAAGCAGAATCGGGTCGTTCAGCACGTACTGCGTGTAGTAGACCTGGATGGCAAGCTTGACGTTAAAGGCACCCAGCGTGCACAGGTTAGCGATGCACAGGATAAACAGCGGACGGTTCCCGGCGATGGCGCGAAACGACTGCAGCAGGCCCGGTTTTTGCGCCAGGTTTGCAGGCTGTGTCTCGACGTAACGCTCGGTCACGCCCTTGTAGCACCACCACATAAAGAACAGCCCGAACAGCGAGAAGAGGGTCGCGGCAAAGATGTAACCAAGCTGGTCGTTACCTTCAATCAGGTTCATCACCGGCACAAAGCCGACGGTACAGAGCAGCAGGCCCAGCGTGGCGCCGCCCTGACGCCAGGCGGCCAGCGAGGCGCGCTCGTCCGGGTTTTTGGTAATGGCGGGCACCATCGCGCCGTAGGAGCAGTTCATCATGCTGAAGAACAGGCCGTACAGCATGAACAGCACCGTCGCCATCACCGTTTTACCGGTAATTTCAAACGGTGTGCCGACGAAGTTGGCTATCGCCAGTAAGGTCACCGGGAATGCTGCGTACAGCACGAACGGGCGGAATTTCCCTTTTGGGCCAATCTTGCGCCGGGAGTCGAGCATGATCCCGGTACCCATGTCGGTGAAGGCGGTAAAGAACTTCGCAATCAGGAAGATGATCCCGCCGTAGGTGCCCGGCAGCCCCAGCACGTCGGTGTAGAACTTCAGCAGATAGAGCGTGCCGATATCCAGCAGGATGTTAGAGCCGAGGTCGCCCATCCCGTAGGCGAGTTTTTCTTTAAACGGCAGTCGTAGGGTTGCCGGATCGGAAGTATGTTGACTCATTATTATTCTCCGTCTGCCCGCAGGTTTCCCCGCGGGCGAGCCTTATCAGATATGACGTAAGGTGCTAAACAGATCTGCCCAGTCGCTGTGCTGGCGATAGAACACCGGCGGCTTGCCGAGCGGGGCATCAACGGTCACGTCACCGCCCTGGCAGATTTCCCCGGTCCACGCGTTGACCCAGCTGTCCTGCGGCAGATAGAGCGTCCAGTCGCGGCGGCCCTCTTCATGAACCGGTGCCACCAGCAGGTCGCGGCCAAACAGATACTGGTATTTCAGCGTGTAGGCGCGCGCGTCGTCTTCGTAGTGCAGGAACAGCGGGCGCATCACCGGCAGGCCGCTTTTCGCGTTCTGCGCGACGGCGGCTTTGATGTACGGCTTCAGGGTGGTGAAGACGGTGGTCATGCGTGCGAAGTGCGCGATGGTTTCCGCGTCACCGTCGAACTGCCAGTTATCGCCCGGACGATTACCCTCATGGGTACGCATCATCGGCGTAAAGGCGCTGAAGTCGCACCAGCGCAGCAGCAGCTCTTTGCTGCGCTTCATCTCAAAGAGCGTCGTATAGCCGCCGATGTCGCTGTGGTGCAGGCCGTGCCCGGTCATCGCCAGCGAAAGGGCCGCAGGAACGACGGACGCCAGACCGTCGTCCAGGCTCCAGTCGACGTTCTGATCCCCCGCCCACATCATCATCGAGTGCTTCTGGCTGCCGGTGTAGCCCGCGCGCATGAAGAACAGGATCTCGCCGAGCTTGCCGGTCTCTTCAAGCGCCTCGTAGTTACACTTCGCCCACAGGGCAGGCCAGGCGTTATGCATGATCTCGGCGCTGACGCCGTTGTGCAGGAAGGTGTCGGTCGGCAGATATTCTCCGAAGTCGGCCATCCAGCCGCCGCAGCCCAGCGCGATCAGGTTCTTTTTAATGACCTCTTTGTACCAGCCGTAGGCTTCCGGGTTGGTCAGGTCAATAACGCCCGCGTAGAACTCGCCGAACTCGACGTGGTAGTCCTTGCCGTCGGCGTCTTTGGTCAGATAGCCGCGCGTTGCCGCCTCTTCGCAGAGATCTTTATCGCTGGCGACGTACGGGTTGATATAGGAGAGTAACTGCACGCCTTCCTGTTTCCACCGCGCAATACGCTCGTCAAGCTGAGGATAAAGCTCGCTGTTCCACTTCCAGTTCCACATCACGCGTTTACCAAAGGAGGTCATACGAATGCCGGACCAGTCCTGAGCCCAGATGCCGTTCACCTTCACACCGCCCTGGCGCATTGCGTCGAGCTTCTGCTGACACACCTCGGTGCCGCCCTGTATACCCAGCGTCACGCCGTCGTAAACCCAGTCCGGCAGTTCAGGCTGACGTCCCAGCAGGCCGGTGAGTTTTTCCAGAAGATCGACGTAAGTTTTTGCACATTCGAAGCGCAGCGTGGCGTTATCTTCCCAGAATGCCAGCTCGTGGAAGTCCGGCGCGCTGAAGTCGAAGTTCATGTAGCAGCTGTTGTCCACGTGGCAGTAGTATTTCTGGGTGCTCACGAAGGTGGGCTGCGGGAAGAAGGTCCAGTAGTCGCCGCCGCCCGCGTTCTCTTTGCAGTCGGCCTGCCAGGTTACGTAGGTCTGCTTATTGCGGCCCACGCCCTGCTCGCTGGTCCACAGCGGGAACGGCTTGCCGCGCAGATCGAAGTACGAGAACTGCTCGCCGCAGCCGTAGATATGATCTTCCGGCTCCGCCGCCAGCCGCAGCCAGATGCGGTTATGGCCGGGAGCATCGTTTTTAAGCTTCAGCTCAAGACGGCCATCCGCATCGACGCCTACCAGCAGCGTCGCGCTCACCGCATCGCCGCGGGTAAAGCGGATCGCCCAGCCCGCGCTTTGCTGCGTGACGGTCGCGTCCGTCAGGGCAATCTTTTCGTCGAGCTTGTCTTTAATGCTGAAATTGCCGCGAAACATCTCGATATCCGCCTCACCTGCGCCGATCCACAGGCAGGGAGCATCCGCGGTGTGGGATAAAATCAGGCGGTTTTCCCAGCTAAGAGTGAAACTATTTTCATTATTTTTCAGATTTATATTGTGTAGGGTACGCATAAAAACTCCGTCTTAATTATTTGGCCAGGCTGTCCAGCAGACCAGCGGCTACGGCAGGCGCTAAGCCCGGTGCCAGCGGCAGGCGGGGGATCACCAGGCAGTGCAGCAGATGGTAAATATCCTGCTTGCCGTCCCAGACTTTGGTGGTTACTTCGTTATTGGTGTCCAGCTCCTGCCACCAGGAACCGTTCTCGTAGTCCATCAGGTACGTGATGCAGTAATCCCACCATTTCTGATACCAGGCTTCGTACTGCGCTTCGCCGGTCACGGTGTAGAGCGCATATGCCGTACCCATCGCCTCGACGATCGGCCAGCGCACGCGTTCACGTACGATTGGCTTGCCGTCCCAGTCCACGGAGTAGACAAATCCATCCGCCCCGTCGGGTGCCCAGGCGTCGCGGAGGGTGGCGTGGAACAGCCCTTTCGCGTCTTCAAGCAGCCACTCCGGCGGGGTCTCAAAGCGGGCTTCCAGCGCGGTGCGGAGGTGCAGCATCAGACGGCCCCACTCGATCCAGTGCCCCGGCGTGCCGCCGTATGCGCGGAAGCGGTGGGCGGGGTTATCGATGTTGTAGTCGCGGATTGGGTTCCAGTTTGCATCGAAATGCTCGTTAACGCGATACTCCCCTTTGCGCGCCACGTCGTGAATAATCACCGAGGCGATGCGCAGGGCGCGGTCGAGCCATTTCCGGTCGTGGGTCACGTCATAGACGATCAGGAAGGCCTCCACGGCGTGCATGTTGGCGTTGCCGCCGCGGTAATCTTCCGTTTTGCTAAACGCCTCATCCCAGGATTCCAGGCACATTTGTTCCTGCTCGCTCCAGAAGTAGCGCTCAATCACCTCGATGGCATCGTCCAGCAGCCTGCGCGCCTCCGGGTGGCCGGTGGTGACAGCGCTCGCCGCGCCCAGCAGCACGAAGAAGTGCTGATAGCCCTGCTTGGAGGCATCCATCACGCCCTCATCGTTAACGCAGGCGTACCAGCCGCCGTGCCGTTTGTCGCGCAGCGGGCCGTTAAGGGCATTGATGCCGTGCTCGACCAGGGCATACGCGCTGGGGCGGCCCATGTTTGCCGCCACCGCGTATACGTGCAGCATGCGGGCGGTGATCCACAGATGGGTGCCCATATCGCTGCGCACCTGGCCGTTATTGCCCAGCCAGCCAAAGCCGGTCGGTACGGCGGCGTTTTTACCGAAATCGAGAATGCGGTCGGTCTCTTGTTCGAGCCAGCGGTTATGGCTCAGGGTGTTAAACCATTTCATGTTCATGTCCTTTCTTAACGGCGAGCCATCATTTCGTCGACGATTTCACCCAGACGCTGCAGTTTTGGTACAGCAATATCGCGGAGCATCAGCTCGGTGTCCGGCAGGCCAATCACCGATGACCAGACGGCGCGACCGGCTAAAAAGCCCGATGCACCCGCCTGCATCGCCACGTTCACGGCGCGCGGGAATAATTTATCGTCCACGCCGGAAGAGAGGATCACCCACGGCATGGCGATGTTCTCGTTCAGCTTCTGCGAGGCCGCCAGCAGCGCCTGCTGCGTGCCTTTTCCAAACAGCGGCATCTCCACTTTGTAGAGGTCGGCGCCGCTGTCGCCCAGCTCTTTGGCCGCGTCGATAATCGCCTGCTCGCGGTCAAACGCGGCGCCGCGACGCGGCGGACGTACAACCGGCTCGATAATGCTCAGCAGCCCGTTGTCGTGGCACAGCGTGTTAAACGCCTTCACCATCTCCAGACGCTGCTGCGGATCTTCATCGCTGCGCCACAGCACCAGCAGCTTCAGCGCCTTGCCGCCATCGCGTTTGATCGCCTGTGCATCGATGTTTTTGTCGATCACCACGCTGTCGACCGGAATACCGTTCCCCGGAATAAACTCGTCGGCCGCCACAATCATCGCGCAGCTTTTGGCCACGGCCTGCTGCTCCACAATCTGGCGATAGCAGAACTGCTGGTCGACGAGAATGGCAGAGGCGTACGGCGACAGAATTTTCGCCGCATTGACCTTAAAATCCGTCAGATGCTGGTCGGTTACCGGCTCCGGCGCGCCTGCTGCCGCAAACATCAGGCGCATCGCTTCGCGCTGGTCCACGGCCAGCATCGCAAATCCGCCGGAAGGTCGGGTAATATCTTTCAGGGTGTACATCGTCATTCCTCAGTCCTTTCGTATCAGTGTGTTTTTTTCAGCCCGGCAGATGCGCGAACCTGTTCAAGAATGGCCGTCCAGTCTTCGCGCCCGCGCCCGGCGGCGCGGGCCTGGTTGTAAACTTCGCGGGAAGCCGCGCCCAGCGGCATTGGAACGTGGAGCTGGTTGGCCACGTCCAGGGCGATCCCCAGATCTTTATGCGCAAGGTCGATCATGAAGGCGGGCGAAAGATCGCCTTTCAGCACCTTGTTCGGCCAGGATGTCGTGAAGTGACCTTTACCCGCAGGCGTGCCGCTCATCACCTTGAGCGCCACGTCAAAGGAGAGGCCGAGCGCTTCGCACAGTACGGCTGCCTCGGCGGAAAGGGCGTTCAGGGCGATGCTCATGTAGTTATTGATAAGCTTCACGCGAATGCCCATGCCCGGCCCGCCAGCGTTAATCAGCTCATTGCCCATCGCCATTAATACGGGGGTGGCTCGCTCAACCTGCTGCGCCGTGCCGCCAGCCAGCAGGAGCAGCGTGCCGGCGATGGCATGGTCAGAGGTGCGTCCGACGGGTGCGTCCATCAGGCTGAAGCCGCGATCAGACATGTCGCGGATCAGCGCGTCGGTTTGCAGCGGATGAATGGTGGACATATCAATCACCAGCGCGTCGCGGGATAACCCCTCGCATACGCCGTGCTCGCCGAACAGAACGCTGCGCACCAGGTCGCCGTTTGGCAGCATGGTAATCACGAATTCGGCATCCGTTGCGGCCTGCGCTGGCGTTGCCGCCGCCCGCGCGCCGTTCTCTACCAGCGCCTGAACCGCCTGCGGGTTCACGTCAAAAACGTTAAGCTGATGGCCTTGCTTAAGCAGATTCTTCGCCATTGGCGCGCCCATCTGCCCTAAACCGATAAATGCGATTGCTGACATGCCTCTCTCCTGTCACATCGTGTCAATTTTTGCGCGTTTGTGTTGTCTGTTTTTGATCGTATTTGTAATTTATAGTCAAAAAATTGACACGGGTCACTTTTTAAACATTTGATGAAATTAAAATGAAAGCATCAGAAATCGCAGAAGGAATCACCATGACTCGCATCGTTTGTGTCGGCATTACCGTGCTGGATCGCATCTGGTATCTCGATGATTTACCGAAAGAAGGTGGGAAGTATGTCGCAAAAGACTATACGGAAGTGGGCGGCGGTCCGGCGGCAACTGCGGCGGTGGCGGCGGCAAAACTGGGCGCGGAAGTGGATTTTATTGGCAGAGTGGGGGACGACGATACCGGAAGACGGCTGCTCGCGGAGCTGGAATCCCTGGGGGTAAATACCCGCTTTACGCGCGTGTTTAAGGGGGCCCGCTCGTCACAGTCGGCGGTGCTGGTGGACGGCAGCGGGGAGCGCGTTATCGCGAACTATCCCAGCCCCGACCTCCCTGCTGAGGCAGGATGGCTGCGTGAAATCGACTTCTCGCAATGGGATATCGTATTAGCTGACGTGCGCTGGCACGACGGGGCAAAGCAGGCGTTTACCCTCGCCCGTCAGCAGGGTGTGCCTACACTGCTTGATGCGGATGTCACCCCGCAGGACATCGCGGAGCTGGTTGCCTTAAGCGATCACGCGGCCTTCTCCGCGCCGGGGCTGCGGCGCTTAACGCAGCGGGATGAAACTGAAGACGCGCTGAGAAAAGCACAAACGCTCACAAATGGACATGTGTATGTCACGCGGGGGCGAGACGGCTGCTTCTGGCTGGAAAATGACACGCTGTGTCATCAACCCGGCTTTGAGGTAAACGTTATTGATACCACCGGCGCGGGCGACGTTTTCCACGGCGCGCTGGCGTTCAGCCTGGGAGAGCAAACATCCTCAGCCGACGCCGTGCGTTTTGCCAGCGCCGTCGCAGCCCTGAAATGCACAAAGCCCGGCGGGCGCGCGGGTATACCTGACTGTGATCAAACCCGCTCTTTTTTGTCACTTTTTGTATAAAATGCGGGGCGTGATGGTTTTCAGAGGACAGCCCATGAGCCTTACCGAACTGACCGGCAACCCGCGTCACGATCAGCTGCTGACGCTGATTGCCGATCGTGGCTATATGAACATTGATGAACTGGCACAGCTGCTGGATGTCTCCACGCAAACGGTGCGCCGGGATATCCGCAAGCTCAGCGAGCAGGGACTGATCACGCGTCATCACGGCGGCGCGGGCAGGGCATCCAGCGTGGTGAACACGGCGTTCGAGCAGCGTGAAGTCTCGCTTACCGAAGAGAAGCGGGCGATTGCCGAGGCGATTGCGGACTATATCCCGGACGGCTCGACTATTTTCATCACCATCGGGACGACCGTGGAGCACGTTGCCCGGGCGCTGCTCAACCATAATCATCTGCGCATCATCACCAACAGCCTGCGGGTGGCGCATATTCTGTATAAGAACCCGCGCTTTGAAGTGATGGTGCCGGGCGGCACGCTGCGCCCACACAACGGCGGCATTATCGGCCCGGCGGCCACGGCGTTTGTGTCTGGTTTTCGGGCGGACTATCTCGTGACCAGCGTCGGGGCGATTGAGCACGACGGCGCGATGATGGAGTTTGACGTCAACGAAGCCAGCGTGGTGAAAACCATGATGGCCCACTCTCGGCACATTCTGCTTGCGGCCGATCATACGAAATTTATCGCGTCCGCTGCGGTGGAAATTGGCAACGTGGCGCAGACCACGGCTCTCTTCACCGACGAGATGCCGGGCTCGGCGCTGCAAAATCATCTTAAATCCAGTAAGGTCGAAATGGTGCTGGCCTGTACCAGCGATGATATCGCCTGAAGCAAAAAAGCCGCTGATTTCTCAGCGGCTTTTTTGTTGTTATTTGAAGCTGTATTTCACCCCCAGCATCCCCTGGGTATCGCTGTAGCCTTTGTCGCCTAACTGCTGAGCCACGTTGCCCCATACGCTAAGCTGCGGCGTAATCTGTCCCTCTACACCTGTTTTAAGTTCACCGATATTGCGAGTACCGCGCATTTCATTGCTGACGTCATCCATGCGGATGCGCGTGGTCTGGGTATTGTGGATCCAGTTCGCCTCGATAAACGGCTGGAAGGTACGGGATTTACCGTCGTCAATCGCGTTATGTCCGCTGATATAGGCCTTCACGCCGAGACGTGTCATCAGGTTTCCCTGAGTCTCGTCTTTCACCCGCGTGCCGTTGCGCTCGCGATGGTCGTCAGCCTGCACGTCCATCCAAACGGCCTGCGCTTTCGGCTGGAGCCAGTAGCTGTTGCGGCCGCTTTCGCCCACCTTAACGCTATAGCCAGCTTCTACAGAGGCGGTTATGCCGCTGGAGCGATAACGCTCAGTCGCCTGATCCTGTCCCATCACCTTATTGTCGAACCAGTTATATAGCATCCAGCTATCAACGTAGGTACCACTTTTATCCGCGTCGTTTGCGTACCAGGTACCGTACAGACCGATGCTATAGCCATTCACTTCGCCACGCGAGTGGTATCCGGTCAGGCTGGAAGCACTCCGGCTCTGGCTGTTGCCGTAGCCCGCCATCAGGCCAAGATGCCAGCGTTCCAGGCCGTCGGTGCTCCACTGGGCGACATCACCACCCAGCTGCAGCACGTAGCGATTGGCAGTCGTTTTTAACTGGCCGCTGCCGTCTCTGAAACGCGTATGGCCGCCGACGTTACGCATCCACAGGCTCGTTACTTTTTGCTCGCCGGTGAGCAGGTCGGTGTACTGCGTTTCACCCAGACGGTCGTGCAGGCGGGTCATAAACAGCGTATTTGCCGCATAGCTGTTCGCCTGATAGCTACCAAATTCAGGGCGATACTGATGCTCACTTTTCGGTGGTGCAGCAGGGGGCGCCGGTTCCTGCGGCGGAATCACCGGGTCGACGGGTGGCTCCACAGGGGCAACCGGTGGGTCTACCGGGTCAACAGGTGGGTCCACAGGGTCAACAGGTGGGTCTACAGGATCAACGGGCGGGTCTACAGGATCAACGGGCGGGTCTACAGGATCAACGGGCGGGTCTACCGGGTCGACCGGCGGGTCCACAGGATCAACGGGTGGGTCAACGGGCTCAGCCAGGCTGGTCAGAAACCAGTTTTTCCCTTTTTGCACAACGTTATAGTCATAACCCCCCGCCACGATACGGCTGGCCTTCTCGAACGTCCCGTCCGAGTTACCGCCAACGCTGACAATTTCAATCCCTTCTACGGTTTGTGCGCCAGTACCGCCAATGTTGTTCACTTCCACCCCGGTTTGGCCGGAGGTGTTCCCTTCAACGATCAGTTTGTCCGTTTCCGAGGCGTCGTCAAACAGCACGGTATTGAAAACCAGCTTGCCGCCGTTGCCGATAAAATCGTCACTGATGGTCAGGGTTTGCCACGCCGCATCCTCAGCATGCTGGAAATTAATCGTACCGCCCGCGTTCAGCGTCAGGCTGGTCAGCGTGGAGCTGTCGCGCATATTCCACACGGCATCATTCATCGTAAGCGCGATAGTCCCGGTACCGTTGGCGTTGCTCTCAATATAAGACGCCCCGTTCCAGAGTGAGTTGTCATCCATATTCAGCATAATGGTACTGTTTTGAGCCGGAAGCGTGCTGGTGGCCGCGACGCCGCCTGCGGAGAGGATATCGCCGTTGAGGACAAATTTTCCGCCCGCCGAGGCATCAATCACGCCACCGTTGCCGGCGTTCAGAGCGTAGCTTCCGCTGTCGCGCTGGCCTGCGGTGGTAACGGTTGCGCCACCCTCAAGCGTTATCACGCCGCGTGACCAGGCATACATCCCGTGCGGCGCCTGCGCGGAGCTGCTGGTTTTCTCGCTGCTGTTGACCGCAATGGTGACGTTATCTCCAAGATTCACCGCGCCTGTGTACGCATAGACGCCATGCGCGCTGGCACCGTTGGTGGTGATGGTCGCGCCTTCATCAAGGGTGATGGTTGACGAGCCGGTAGAGTACACCCCGGAGGCGCTGGCCGCGTCGGTGGTAATCGCCGCGTTTTTTCCCAGCTCAATTTTAGATGCGGAACCTGCATACAGGCCGTAGGCCGATGTGCCGTACGTTTCGATGGCGGCCTCATTCCCCAGACGGACGTATGAGCCGCTCTGGTTGGTACGAATCCCCTCGGCGTAGGTACCACGCGTTACAATATGCGCACGATCGCCGACGATAACGTTATTTTTGGTTTTTGACGCATCATTCAGTGCATAGGCGCTAATGCCTCGACCGGTACTGCCGGTGGTTTCGATATAGAGATCGTCACCCACATAAATATTGGCGGAGCCGAGAGATCCCTGGCTGAAGGAGCTGTATCCGGCGTTAATGCCGTCACCGCTTTGGCCATTGGCGTAAATATGGGTGCGGTCGCCGGTAATGATAAACACCGGGTTGTCCGGCGTGTTCATACCATGGGTACGAATGCCGTCGACGTCTTTACCATTATTGGTGGCCACTTTTGACTGGGTGCGAATAGTCAGATCGTCACCAAATATCACCCCCGGGCTGCCGGACGTGGAGTTCTGAATAACGGTGACTGAATGCTCAAAGGCTTCCGCCCCCGGTCCTTCGAGGGTGATCCCATCTCCGTAGATCGGGATATTACCCGCGCTGTACTGGTAGACATAGTTAGGATCGCCGGTATTTTTGCTAAAGTTCGCATTTGCCGTTGCAGGAATCAGCGCCTGTATTTCTGCAGGCAAATCCGTCACTGCTCCCGAGGCAGGTAAATTAGCAAAGTCTATTACCGCCGCATGTGCGGTAAATAGCGCTGACGATAACGCCAGAGAAATCGCAGCGGCGATTGGTGAGTGTTTTAAATATGGCATAACTGCCCCCTTTCTTTCAGGCGTAGAACATCCTCCACAGCATTAAATGTGGGCATGTTAAGTGGTTGAAATTACAAAATAGAAACGAGAATTTTATGAATGCTGATACCTAATTTCCTTTCAAGTCGTATTTTATGAACATAAATTTTTTTTACATCAATGCTGTCTGTTTTTATAATCTCCTGGAGGCACGCTCCTGATAAAAACCTGTTAAGTAAAGTGAATTCGACGGTATTCAACTTACTTCCTCGTCTGCTATTCACCCGTCTGCCGGAGAAAAGATGGCTAATTTTTTCCTGTAATATAACGCCCTTATCATCTGAATAAATAACTCCCTTTATTTCACTGCGCTGATTGAATAAGTAATTAGCTAGCGCCTCCAGCCTGCGGTCCGTGATAATCACGATATTCATGTTGGTTATCGCCAGACGTTCAATCCATTGCGGATCGGCAAGTGCGCGCAGGTTATACATCGAAAAGTCTACAAAAATAAACCCACGTGACAGGTGATTCTTGTTCCCACGCAATATCTTATTTTCAATTGCAGTCTGCAAAAAATGATTACCAACCGGCCAAACCGCGAACGAGGCGTTGCCACAGTATTGTGATCGTACTGCGTTATCTGGATATAACTGACAGGACAATTCACAGCTTATACAGCGGACAACCTTTTGCGACGATGTTATCATCCAGTCCACTCCTGTCTTATTTTCATTATCAATATTTCACTGCCGTTCAAATGTGTCAATCTTGAAACATATCTCGTAATCCTGTCTTATTTATAAAAAATAATGGCAGGGAATATAAATTCCTGGTGGTCTCTATTCCGTCAGGCCGTCGTCATAGCGAAAGAACATCAGCTGGCAGAAGTAAACCAGGAATATTCATCAATCCTTTAAGATTATTCGACAAAAAAAAGGCGAAAAGCAGATTTACGAAATAGCACTAATAGCTAAAAATTTGTTTCTTAAATCTGCCGTAACGGCAGTCTTTCCTCTGGTTGCGGCTCAATATAATTATTTGGCCTGGTGAAGTGTAATGAAATCTCATTATGTCGTTTTAGATGAGGGAAACCTAAGAAAAGCAGCCTGTAACAGTTTGAAAAATAATACGTTGTTTTTAATCTTAGGTGGGGTGGTATCGCGTACTAATCCATCTGACCTATAATGTTGTTAAATATACGTATATGTTTTTAGCGTATAAAGTTAAGCATTATTATCGCAGAGGAAAGGAAAATTGTATCTCATTAACAAGTTGGTCGAGTATGATCCAGAAAACAAAACGCTGGTGAATCATATTACCGGGCGCTCGATACAATTGCAGCTTCCTGCCAATCTCTGTTTTCTTTATCTCGTCACCCATCCTGGGGAAATTATTTCGCAAAACCAGCTTATGGTGGTGGGATGGGGAGAGCGTAATGACGTCACCACACCGAATACCTTTTACCAGGCCATTTTGACATTACGCAATGCTCTGGCTGAGGTAGGGTTACCGCGCGATACGGTAAAAACGATTTCTCGCCGCGGGCTGATGCTTTCCGAAGCCACTCAGGTTGAAGTATTTACCCCAACCGCCGAGCCCGTGATGATTAATAAAGATGCGGTATTAGCTGATGGCACGGCGATGCAGATGCCGGTCTGGTTGATAATAACCACCACTACGCTTTTGCTGATCGCGCTTATCAATGGGGTAATATTATATAAGCATCACCAGAACATGCCGTTTAGCCACTTCATTCCACTTTCAACGGGCAGCACGACCAACGCCTGCCAGCTTTTTTATGCACCTAATGAACATATTCAGGATCATTACTTGCGCCTGTTAAAAAACAATCCCGGTCTGTGCGCCGAAAAACGATACGTCTTCCTCATCGGCTATAGTAAAACGGAGCGAATCGCGGCGTTTGTCTGTAATAACGATGCGCGACGTGACGCGGCAGCATTATGTACCACGCATTATTTTTGGGCACATGAGCAATGAAGACACTCCGGAACCGTATTATTTTGCTGACGGCATTTCTGATGGCCGCTCTCACCAGCGGCTGGTTAGCCTATTCGCATTTCTCGAGTTCGCCGATACGCTGTACAGGTGATGTGGAGTGGACGATTGGTAAAAACCGATTTGTGGGTACGGTTTCCTGGCGGATGCAGCATCGGGAGGGGTCTACCGTCATTAACGGTAAATTATTTGGTCAGACGGTTTCTGAAGTTAACCGGACCATCTATTTTCACTACAGCTATCATCAGAACGCGCGCGTATTAAATAACGATCGGATTGTTAAAACCTTCGCCGATGATGCGGATGAGGTTGATATCAACGCCACGCTGCCGGGTTTTTATCGTACGCCGGGAAGAGAGCTGAGCCTGATGATCGATGAGTATCGCGGGGCCTGGCTTTTCGCCGCGTCAAACGTCCCTTCACTTTACTGTCGTAAAAACGCGCCGTAGAAATCGATCGCACACCTTAGACGGCACGCATAGTCAAATCTCTCTATTCCCGCTACAGTTACTTCTCCACGGCGAGCAGGAGATAACCATGCTTTATATCTTTGATTTAGGAAACGTAATCGTCGATATCGATTTTAATCGCGTGCTGGGTGCATGGAGCGACTTTAGCCGCGTTCCGCTGGCGACGCTGAAGCAGAATTTCGCGATGGGCGAGACCTTCCATCAGCATGAACGCGGCGAGATTAGCGATGAAGAGTTCGCTGAACGTTTCTGTCAGGAGATGGATCTACCCTTAAGCTACGAGCAGTTTTCACACGGCTGGCAGGCAGTATTTGTCGCCATCCGGCCTGAAGCGATCGACATCATGCATAAGCTTCGCGAGCAGGGCCATCGGGTCGTTGTGTTGTCCAATACCAACCGTCTGCACACCACGTTCTGGCCTGAGGAATACCCTGAAGTTAAGGCGGCGGCCGACAAGATCTATCTTTCGCAAGAGATGGGGATGCGTAAGCCTGAAGCGCGAATTTATCAGGCTGTTCTGCAGTCAGAGGGATTCACCGCGGCCGATGCGGTCTTTTTCGACGACAACGCCGATAATATAGAGGGAGCTAACCAGTTGGGTATAACGTCAATTCTGGTGACCGGAAAAGAGACGATACCAAACTACTTCGCGAAGCAGCTATGCTAAAAACCGTTCATCAAAAAGCCACGCATCATACTCGCCCGCTGAGGGCCTGGCTGAAACTGCTCTGGCACCGTATTGATGAGGACAACATGACCACGCTGGCGGGTAACCTCGCCTACGTGTCGTTGCTCTCATTAGTGCCGCTGGTGGCGGTCATCTTTGCCCTGTTTTCCGCCTTTCCGATGTTTGCGGACGTCAGCCTGCAGCTTCGCCATTTTGTCTTCGCGAATTTCATTCCTGCAACCGGGGATGTCATCCAGAGCTACATTGAGCAGTTTGTCGCCAATTCCAGCAAGATGACGGCAGTGGGGGCATGCGGTCTTATCGTTACCGCGCTGCTGTTGATGTACGCCATTGATAATGCGCTGAACACGATCTGGCGGAGCAAAAAAGCGCGGCCAAAAGTGTATTCCTTTGCCGTGTACTGGATGATCCTCACGCTGGGGCCGCTGCTGGCCGGGGCGAGCCTGGCGATCAGTTCGTATCTCCTTTCCTTGCGCTGGGCGAGTGATTTAAACGGCGTAATTGATAATGCGCTTCGCATCTTCCCGCTGATCCTGTCGTGGCTCTCGTTCTGGCTGCTCTATAGCGTCGTGCCGACCACGCGCGTGCCTAACCGCGATGCGGTTGTGGGGGCGCTGGTGGCGGCGTTGCTTTTTGAGCTCGGTAAAAAAGGGTTTGCCCTCTACATCACCATGTTTCCGTCCTATCAGCTGATTTACGGCGTGCTGGCGGTGATCCCCATTTTGTTTGTCTGGGTCTACTGGACCTGGTGTATCGTCTTGCTTGGTGCCGAAATAACTGTCACTCTCGGTGTGTACCGCGAACTTAAAAAAGCAGCAGAAGCTGAAAAACAATTAGAAGCAGACCAACCATGATTGCATTGATACAGCGCGTAACCCGTGCCAGCGTCACCGTGGAGGGAGAGGTGACGGGTGAAATTGGCCCAGGACTTTTGGTGTTGTTAGGTGTCGAAAAGGATGACGACGAACAAAAAGCCAACCGCTTGTGTGAGCGCGTGCTGGGCTACCGTATTTTCAGCGATGCGGAAGGCAAGATGAACCTGAACGTCCAGCAGGCGGGCGGCAGCGTGCTGGTGGTTTCCCAGTTTACGCTGGCAGCGGATACAGAGCGCGGCATGCGCCCGAGTTTCTCTAAAGGCGCCGCGCCGGATCGTGCAGAAGCACTTTACGAATACTTTGTTGAGCGTTGTCGCCAGCAGGAAATGAATACGCAAACCGGACGATTCGCTGCAGATATGCAGGTTTCGCTGGTGAACGATGGCCCCGTCACATTCTGGCTCCAGGTATGAGCCAACTGGCGGCGTGGCCGCGGGTAACAAGAGAGAGTACAGCTATGTATCACCTTCGAGTACCGCAAACGGAAGAAGAGTTAGACGCTTATTACCAGTTCCGCTGGGAAATGCTGCGCAAGCCACTGCATCAGCCAAAAGGCTCTGAACGCGACGCCTGGGATGCGATGGCTCACCATCAGATGGTGATGGACGAAGAGGGTAACCTCGTCGCCGTCGGGCGCTTGTATATCAACGCCGATAACGAAGCGTCGATTCGCTTTATGGCGGTTCATCCCTCCGTTCAGGACAAAGGTCTGGGAACGCTAATGGCGATGACCCTTGAGTCCGTCGCCCGTCAGGAAGGCGTTAAGCGCGTCACCTGTAGCGCCCGCGAAGATGCCGTAGAGTTTTTTGCCAAGCTCGGTTTTGTGAATCAAGGGGAAATCACGACCCCGCAAACCACGCCGATTCGTCATTTTTTGATGATCAAACCCATCGCCACGCTGGATGATATTCTTCATCGCGCCGACTGGTGTGGACAGCTGCAGCAGGCCTGGTATCAGCACATTCCGCTCAGCGAAAAAATGGGCGTGCGCATTCAGCAGTACACCGGACAAAAATTTATTACCACCATGCCGGAAACCGGTAATCAGAACCCGCACCACACCCTGTTTGCCGGAAGTCTGTTTTCCCTCGCGACGCTCACCGGGTGGGGTCTCATCTGGCTGATGCTTCGCGAGCGTCATCTGGGTGGCACGATCATTCTCGCCGATGCTCACATTCGCTATAGCGCACCGATAAGCGGCAAGCCGAGCGCCGTGGCCGATCTGGGGTCACTGGGTGGCGATCTCGACCGCCTGGCACGCGGCCGCAAAGCCCGCGTACAAATGCAGGTTGAACTGTTTGGCGATAAAACACCGGGCGCGGTGTTTGAAGGCACCTACATTGTTCTTCCAGCGAAGCCCTTCGGCGCGTATGAAGAGGGGGGGAACGAGGAGGAGTAATCTCCTGTTCATTCACCTCGGGCGTGCTTAATCCGCCCGGCGATATCCCGCATTAGGTCTCGCGCTGACTGGCTGACGCCGCCAAGCTGAAAGAAGCCATGGATGACGCCCAGCCAGCGCTGCGCAGTACACTTCACACCCTGCTCAGTCAGATGCTGATACAACATTTCTCCCTCATCGCACAGCGGATCGTACTCTGCGGTAATGATGTGCACTGGCGGAAGCCCGTAAAAATCATCGCGCCACAGCGGGCTGGCTTCCGGATGCTGGCGGCCAGTCTCTGCGAGATACATTTCATACCCGCTGAGCAGGGTATCGCGGGTGATAATATAATCCGTGCCATTAAGGGCATAGCTTTCAAAACTGGCCGTGGCGTCGAGCATGGGATAGATAAGAATAAGCTGTACAGGTTGCCAAAGCTTTTTAACCTTAAGCCGCAGCGCCGTTACCAGCGCCAGATGTCCTCCTGCGCTGTCTCCACAGAGGGTGAGCCGGTTCTTATCTACGCCTAATTTGTCTGCATACTGCCAGACCAGATCTGCACCTCTTTCAGCATCGTCATGTGCGGCGGGGAAGGTATGCTCCGGCGCTAACCTGTACTGGACCGCGATCACCCGGCAATTGCCGTAGCAGGCCAACTGACGGAGTTGGTTGTCATGGGTTTCAAAGCCGCCGCTGATAAAACATCCGCCGTGATAGTAGATGGCAGCAGGCAATATTTCAGGGGCATTAAGAGGTGCAAATACCCGAATGGTAAGGCCCTCAAGCACTAGCGTCTCCACCTGAACGCGCGTTTCTGTTTTCCCGGCAAGCCCCGTGCTGGCAATGTACCCTGCTCGTCGTACCTCAATGGTCTGTCGACGTGACGAAGGCCGGCCTGCAGCGATAAATCCCTGAACCAGCTGCGCAATACCCTGTTCCAGTGCCATGAAAATTCCCTTTAACTGTATGGATATACAGTTTTATAACCTGGTTTAATTCAAAAGAAAATAAGAAAATTGTCGAGGACTAAAAATCTGGAAAGCGCTTCGCAAATAGCAGGAAAACTATAGCTACGGGCTTTAACCCTTCTGAATGAAAGCGTATGTTGCCTTAAAAATAGACAATGGTGATATACTAAGGTGATATATGAGTCTTTCCGCGGATCTTGATATGGGCAGAATTCTGATCGATTTGTCTGATGACGTAATTCAACGACTGGATAATCTGAAGCAGCTGCGTAACCAACCTCGTGCCGAATTACTGCGTGAAGCAATTGAGCAATATCTCGACCAGCAGAGTTCATCGGTTATCCGCGATGCGCTTGGCCTGTGGGGAAACCAGCAGGAAGATGGGCTTGAGTATGAACGCAAGCTGCGTGAGGAGTGGTAATCATGGAGCACATGGCAGTGTTTGATACCAATATTCTCATCGATCTTTTTAATAATCGTGTTGAGGCGGCGGATGCCATTGATCGCACGGCGTCGCATAGAGCCATTAGCCCGATCACGTGGATGGAAGTCATGGTGGGTGCGCGCAAGCACGGACATGAAGCAAAAACGGCGGCTGTGATGGGGGCTTTTGAGATTATTGATCTTTCTCGGGATATCGCAGAAAGAAGCGTTTTACTTCGCGAGAAACATGGGATGAAACTGCCTGATGCCATTATTCTGGCTACTGCTCAGAGCAGAAGTTGCCCGTTAATCTCACGCAATACGAAAGACTTTTCGGGCATTACTGGAGTCGTTTCACCTTACCAGCTGTAGGCCGGGCAAGCTTACGCCGCCCGGCACTGTCAGAGGAAATTACTCCCCTTCACCCGGGAACAGGAACGGGTTGATCGAGCTGCGGGCAAAGCCCTCCTGCTCCATCTTCGCGTCCAGAATCAGCGAAGCGAGATCGTCGGCCACCGCTTCGACTTTCGGGTCTTTTTCCTGATACAGAATCTTCAGGTAAGTGCCGCAGTCGCCGCAGCTTTCGGCTTTCACTGCCGCTTCTTCATTTTCCAGCGACCAGTAGTTCAGATCGCGGGTCTGCTCGCAGTTGCTGCACTTGATGCGCACCACGTGCCACTCGGTTTCACACAGGTTGCAGTGCAGGTAGCGCAGCCCCTGAGTGGTGCCGATTTGCACCATGCTGGAAACCGGCATGGAGCCGCAGACCGGGCAGAACTGGCGCGCCTCGCCGTATTCGGCGCGGGCTTTACCGGGGATCAGGCTTGCCATTTGCGCCCAGTAGAGCGACAGCGCAGCCCAGATAAACGGCGCTTTATCGCTGCTCACCAGAGCAAAGTCGGAGGCAAACAGCGCGCTCGCCATCTCTTCCAGCTCAAGTTCGGACGCTTTTTCCAGATTCTCAATGACCGCCAGCGCGGTGCCGCTCATCTCCGGCTTCAGCTCGGCAATCAGCGAATGCAGCAGCTTTTGCCAGTGCTTGTCGCGCGGCAGGACGTGAATGTCCAGCGGCGGCTTGCCCTGCGCGTTGGCTTCTTTGATGCGCGCGGTCAGATCCATTTGCAGCGGGTGGTCGTACAGCACCACTTCCTGCGCGTGGGCAACCAGCGCGGCAAAGCGCAGAAAATCACCCAGCGGGTTGTTCTCTGCCAGCTCGCGCAGACGCTCTGCGCGGCGGTTGTAGAGGTTCTTGAGTCTGGGGAATAACAACGGCGGAATATAATCCGCCGTGCGTTTCTCGCTCGACCCCAGCTCATCTTGCGGGATTATGCGAATACTCATTCAGATGACTTTTCCTGTTTCTGGCGGACTTCACGGTACCAGCGCGGGTGATGTTTCTTCGCCCACGTACTGGTTACCCATCCTTCCACCATCGCGGTAATGGTGCCTTTCACCCAGAGGGCGGCGTAGATATGCACCATGATAACCACAATTAACGCCACTGCGGCAAATGAATGCAGCATCAGCGCGAATCGGATCACCGGGATTGAGAAAGCAGGCGCAAAGTACGGACGCCAGATGATCACGCCGCTCACCAGCAACAGGACCAGGAAGATAATCGCCGCCCAGAATACGCATTTCTGGCCGAAGTTATAACGCCCGGTATCACCCACTTCCTCGTTGACGACGATCTTACGAATATTCTTCGCCCAAAAGATATCATCCCGATTGATTAGGTTATGGTGCCAGTAGCGGAAAAACATGATGATAAACGAGGCAAACATCACCACACCCACGAACGGGTGAAGGATGCGCGCCAGCTGTGGCGTACCCAGTACCTGCATCAGCCAGTTGAAGGACGGGAAGAAGAACCCCAGCCCGCTTATCGCCGCCAGCATGAAGCAGAAGGCGGTGACCCAGTGGTTGATGCGTTCCGGCGCGGTGTAGCGCACGATGGTGTCACGTTTTCTCATTTGCGCACCTCGTCTTTCTCTTCATGCAGGTTGTCGTCTTCCTCTTCCGCGCGGTTCGGACCAACGCCGACGTAGTGGAAGATGCTCGCTGCGAAGGTGGCAGCAAAACCGACCGCTGCCAGTGGTTTCCAGATGCCTTTCCAGAACTTCACGGTGGCGCTGATTTCCGGGTTCTCCGGCAGGCCGTGATACAGGTTCGGCTTGTCGGCGTGGTGGAGCACGTACATCACGTGCGTACCGCCAACTCCGGCCGGATCGTACAGGCCCGCGTTGTCGTAACCACGGGTTTTCAGCTCGCCCACGCGCTCTGCCGCCAGCGTTTTCATATCCTCTTTGGAGCCAAAGTGGATAGCGCCGGTTGGGCAGGTCTTCACGCACGCTGGCTCCTGGCCGACGGTGACGCGGTCTACGCACAGCGTGCATTTGTAGACGCGGTTGTCTTCCGGGTTCAGGCGCGGTACGTCGAACGGGCAGCCGGCGATGCAGTAGCCGCAGCCGATGCACTGTTCGGACTGGAAGTCGACGATGCCGTTGGCATACTGAATGATAGCCCCTTCTGACGGACATGCCTTCAGGCAGCCCGGATCCGCACAGTGCATACAGCCGTCTTTGCGGATAAGCCATTCCAGTTTGTCGTTCTGCTCAACTTCCGAGAAACGCATCACCGTCCAGGACTTGGCGGTCAGGTCCGCCGGGTTGTCATACACCCCGACGTTGTGACCCACTTCGTCACGCAGGTCGTTCCACTCTGAACACGCCACCTGACAGGCTTTACAGCCGATACAGGTGGTCACGTCGATAAGCTTCGCCACTTCCTGCTGGTGGTCCCGCGCCTGAGGCGCGGGCGTGAAACCGTTAGTCGCGGAACGACGGATAATGTCTTGAGATTGATAAGCCATAAGTCGTCTCCGTTACACCTTTTCCACGTTCACGAGGAAGGCCTTAAACTCCGGCGTCTGCGTGTTCGCATCGCCGACGAACGGCGTCAGGGTGTTCGCAATGAACCCTTTCTTCGCCACACCCTCATAGCCCCAGTGGATCGGGATACCGATGGTGTCCACCTGCTGACCGTGAACGTTCAGCGTGCGGATACGCTTGGTCACCACCGCCTTGGCTTTAATATAGCCGCGGTTAGAGGAGACCTTCACGGTATCGCCATGGGCGATGCCGAGCTTGCCCGCCAGCTTCTCGCCGATCTCCACAAACTGTTCCGGCTGCGCGATGGCGTTAAGCAGCGCGTGCTTGGTCCAGTAGTGGAAGTGCTCGGTCAGACGGTAGGTGGTGCCCACGTACGGGAACTTGTCCTTTTTACCCAGCGCTTCGAAATCGCCCTTGAAGATACGGGCTGCCGGGTTAGAGACCACGTTCGGGTGCAGCGGGTTGGTACCCAGCGGCGTCTCAAACGGCTCGTAGTGTTCCGGGAACGGACCTTCCGCCATCTTATCGATAGCAAACAGGCGTCCCATCCCTTCAGGCTGCATGATAAACGGCCCAACGTCGCTGCCCGGTGCGGCAGTGCTGTAGTCCGGAATATCCACGCCGCCCCATTTCGCGCCGTCCCACTTCAGAAGCTGACGCTTCGGATCCCACGGGTTGCCCTGCGGATCAGCGGATGCGCGGTTATAGAGGATGCGGCGGTTGAGCGGCCACGCCCATGCCCAGCCCAGCGTATTGCCAAGGCCCGACGGGTCTGCGTTGTCGCGGTTGGCCATCTGGTTGCCTTTTGGCGTCCAGCTACCGGCAAAGATCCAGCAGCCGCTTGACGTGGTGCCGTCATCGCGCAGGTGCGCGAAGGTGCTGAGCTGATCGCCTTTCTTCGCCAGCACGGTACCGGTGGCCGGGTCGATAACGTCCGCCAGCGCCTTGCCGTTGCTCTCCATCGCCACTTCTTCCGGCGCAGGGTTTTCCGGCGTCGAGTAGTTCCAGGTCATGTTCAGCACCGGTTCCGGGTTCGCGCCGCCTTCTTCCGCATACATCTTACGCAGGCGTAAGAAGATACCGGCCAGGATCTCGCCGTCGTTCATGGCGATGCCCGGGGCGTCCGCGCCTTTCCAGTGCCACTGCAGCCAGCGTCCGGAGTTAACGATAGAACCGTTCTCTTCCGCGAAGCAGGTAGACGGCAGACGGAACACTTCGGTCTGAATCTTCGATGGATCGACGTCGTTCGATTCACCGTGGTTCTGCCAGAAGGTTGAAGTCTCGGTATTGAGCGGGTCAATCGTCACCAGGAACTTCAGCTTCGACAGGGACTCAACAACCTTGTTCTTGTTCGGGAACGAGGCAACCGGGTTAAAGCCCTGGCACAGATAGCCGTTCACTTTGCCCTGGTGCATCATCTCGAAATACTGCAGAACGTCGTAGCCTTTGTCCCACTTCGGCAGCCAGTCAAAGCCCCAGCTGTTTTCAGCCGTCGCTTTGTCGCCGAAGAAGGCTTTCATCATCGAGACGAAGAACTTCGGATAGTTGCCCCAGTAGTTTACCTGGCCTTCGAGCAGCGGTTTAGGCGTGCTGGCCGTCAGGTAGGTTTGCAGATCGGTCTGTTTCTCGTTTGGCAGGTTCATGTAACCCGGCAGGCTTTGAGACAGCAGGCCGAGGTCGGTCAGACCCTGAATGTTGGAGTGACCGCGCAGGGCGTTCACGCCGCCGCCTGCCATCCCCATGTTGCCGAGCAGGAGCTGAACCATCGCCATGGTACGGATGTTCTGCGCACCGATGGAGTGCTGCGTCCAGCCGAGGGCGTACAGGAACGACGCGGTTTTGTCTTTCGCGCTGGTCTCGGCGATAAGCTCGCACACCTTCAGGAAGTCGGCCTTCGGCGTACCGCAGATGTTTTCGACAACCTCCGGCGTGTAGCGGGAAACGTGCTCTTTCAGCAGGTTCCACACGCAGCGCGGATGTTGCAGGGTGGTATCGCGCTTCGCAAAGCCTTTTTCATCCAGCTCGTAGTTCCAGCTGGTTTTGTCGTATTTGCGTTTTTCGGCGTCGTAACCGCTGAACAGGCCATCTTCGAAGTGGTAATCCTCACGCACGATCAGGCTGGCGTTGGTATAGGCTTCGGTGTATTCGCGGTTATATTTTTCGTTGGTCATCAGGTACAGCAATACGCCTGACAGGAAAGTGATGTCAGTACCTGAACGAATAGGGGTGTAGAAATCCGCCACTGACGCAGTTCGCGTAAAGCGGGGATCGATCACAATCAGTTTCGCACCGTTGTGGATTTTGGCTTCCATCGCCCAGCGGAACCCGACAGGGTGCGCTTCAGCGGCGTTACCGCCCATCACCACAATGAGGTTGGCGTTCTT
Organism: Enterobacter sp. AG326; assembly: GCF_004362415.1. Taxonomy (NCBI): domain Bacteria; kingdom Pseudomonadati; phylum Pseudomonadota; class Gammaproteobacteria; order Enterobacterales; family Enterobacteriaceae; genus Enterobacter; species Enterobacter sp. AG326. The sequence goes on from NZ_SNXG01000010.1 coordinate 43,566, forward strand.
GATGTCGACCCAGTGGTTGGTCATCGCACCGCGACCAAATGTTGGAGCAAGACTTGCTACCGTTGGTCCGTGTCAGACACGCGCCTGGTTGTCGACCGCGAGCATACCGAGTGCGCGCGTAAATTTCTGGGTTAAATAACCGGTTTCGTTGCTGGAAGCAGAGGCACACAGCATCCCGGTGGAGAGCCAGCGGTTGACCGTGACGCCGTCGGCGTTCTTCTCAACAAAGTTGGCATCGCGGTCTTCTTTAATATGTTTTGCGATGCGGTCGAACGCTTCTTCCCAGCTGATTTGCTGCCATTTATCGGAGCCAGGCGCGCGATATTCAGGGAATTTGAGGCGGCTTTCGGAGTGGATAAAGTCCACCAGACCGGCCCCTTTCGGGCACAATGCGCCGCGGTTGACCGGATGATCCGGGTCGCCTTCGATATGGAAAATAGACGCTTTGGCGTTTTTAGCACCGTCGCCGAGGCTATACATCAACAGCCCGCAACCGACAGAGCAGTACGTACAGGTATTACGGGTTTCACGGGTGCGCAGCAGTTTATACTGCCGCGTTTCCGCCAGCGCTACGCCGGGCGCAAAGCCCAGTGCCGCTGCCGTGGTGCCTGCCATACCGCCAGCGCAGATCTTAAAGAACTGCCTTCTGCTGACCTGCATGGGTCACTCCTTGTTTCGACATTGCTTACATATGTAGTTTTAACTTCGCGGTTGAGAATTGACCGCAAAGGAGAAAAATTTGCGTTAATCCCTCAATTCCACGAGGGATATCATCAGAATACCACAATGTCGGTACAGCTGTTCTAATGGCGTTAATACAAAGTGAACGTATTATCACCCTGTTGACTATAAAGTGTGATATTAATCACATTATTAACCACGCATGTTAAAGGGGTGTAGCACGCGTTTTGTTGTACCTCTCACAAGTGAGTAGGTAAACTTGATGCTGAAAAGTTGATCCATACTATGCGTAAGCCCTGTTGTTTGTGATGCAATAGCAGGCTCACCTCCGTGGTTGTTCAGGAATACCGCTGTGTCTAAACAAAACCGTGCTCCCCACTCGTCACCACTGCCTGCGGGTATAGTGGAACTGTCGGTACACAGACCGCCCCACATTACCCATGCCACGCCGGATTTTCTGGCGGAAGAGGTGCCCGTTGCGCTCGTTTACAACGGCATCTCGCACGTGGTGATGATGGCTTCGCCGAAAGATCTCGAACTGTTCGCCATCGGTTTTTCCCTCTCGGAAGGCATCATTGACCATCCGCAGGAGATCTACGGCATGGACGTGGTGCAGGCTTGCAACGGCCTTGAAGTGCAAATCGAACTCTCCAGCCGCCGCTTTATGGGGCTGAAAGAGCGCCGCCGCGCGCTGGCCGGGCGTACCGGCTGCGGTGTCTGTGGCGTTGAGCAACTCAATGATATTGGCAAACCCGTTGCGCCACTGCCGTTTACTCAGACCTTTGATCTGGCTCGCCTCGACCATGCGCTCGAGCACCTGAACGATGTACAGCCCATCGGCCAGCTGAGCGGCTGCACGCACGCGGCGGCATGGGTGTTGCCGTCGGGGGATATTGCCGGGGGGCATGAGGACGTTGGCCGCCACGTGGCCCTGGATAAGCTGCTCGGTCGCCGTGCGCGTGAAAGTGACGTCTGGAAGCAGGGGGCGGCACTCGTTTCCAGCCGTGCCAGCTATGAGATGGTGCAAAAATCGGCGATGTGCGGTGTGGAAATTCTGTTTGCGGTATCGGCGGCGACCACGCTGGCGGTGGAGGTGGCGGAGCGTTGCAACCTGACGCTGGTGGGCTTCTGCAAGCCGGGAAGGGCGACGATTTATACCCATCCGCAGCGGTTAATAGTTAATCAATAATTTTGAATGATAATAGCAAATCCTTCCGCTTTTAGTTGTTCATGATGAGGTCTAGTATTTATCTCATCAAGGCACGGTGCCTTACCTAAACAACTTAATGAAAGGGTTTATATTATGAAAAGCATCAAAACTTTTGTCGCTGTAATCGCTCTGGCTACTTCTTTCGGTTCTTTCGCTGCACAGACCGTGACCGCAACCGCCTCTACCATTGATGGCGCAGAAGCTAAAATCGCGGCTCAGGCTCAGGATGCTGGCGCATCATCTTACAAAATTACCCAGGCGTTCTCAGGTAACCGCGTACACATGACTGCTGAACTGACTAAATAAGCTGTCACACCGTCGAAAGAGCGCCCCCGGGGCGCTTTTTTAGTTTATGCCCGCCACGCGCAGCAGCGCGGTTACGACTGCCGCCGCCACGATCACCACAATTAACGGCATCTTCCGCCAGGCCAGAAATACCGCAAACGCCACGCCCAGCACGCGCGCCATGCCTGCAAAGTGGTCACCTTCATAAAACGTGGTCGCCAGCGCCACGGAAAACAGCAATACCGTTGCCGCATCTGACAGCAGCGCCTGTGAACGCTCTGACAATGCCAGCCTGCTGCCCAGTTTCGCTCCGCCAAGACGCATCAGATACGTTCCCGCAGACAAAATGGCGATGCCGAGAATAAAAAACGTCATATTTCCCATTATTTTTTCCTCGCAGCGAGACCCAGTAAAGAGAGCAGCACCGGTAATCCCACCGGAGCAAACGGCACGGCGGCCAGCGACACAACGGCGCCGCTGCAGGCGCGGATCAGCGTGGTACGGTTTTTAAACGCGGGAACCACCAGCGCCAGCAATATGGCCGGGAATACCGCATCCAGCCCGATGGTTTCCGGGTCCGGCAGCAGCTTGCCGACCATGGCGCCCAGCAGGGCCCCCAGCGGCCAGACAATCGCCACGCCTAAACCACATAGCCAGTACGCCGCTTTGCGCTGTTCGGGCGTTTTTTGCGACAGGCCAAAGACCACGCTTTCGTCGTTCATGATGTGGCAGCCCAACAGGCTCAGGCCGCGCTTGCCCACCAGTTCACGCACCGTCACGCCAAACGGCACGTGCCGCGCGTTGACCAGCAACCCCGCGGCCGCGGCCGCCAGCGGGTTACCGCCGCTTGCCACAATGCCGATAAACATAAACTCTGACGCGCCCGCGAGTACGGTGATGGAGAGTACAAACGGTACCCAGACCGGGAAACCGTAGGCCATCGCCAGGGAGCCGTATGACATCCCGACCACGCCGACCGCGAGGCAGACCAGGATGATTGCTTTTATGGTGTCGCCTTTCAGGCAAGAGAGATGATGCTTCATACATTTTTAGCCATATCGAACGTGTATCCATTATAATGAACGCAACAGAGGTGTTTTTCAAGATGAACGATTCGTTCGGTTTATAGAACAAAGAGGCCGTTATATGACGCAGCCAATCAGCCTGATCGCTAAAAGCCTGGTGCGGGAACGCCTGCGAACCGGCCTTTCACTGGCGGAAATTGCCCGCCGTGCCGGGATCGCCAAATCCACGCTTTCTCAGCTTGAGTCAGGCAACGGTAACCCTAGCCTGGAAACGCTGTGGTCGCTTTGCGTGGCGCTGGATATACCTTTCGCCCGCCTGCTTGAACCACAGCAGCCTACCACTCAGGTGATCCGTCGTGGTGAAGGTACGAAGGTCGTTGCCGGACAGGCCAACTACGAGGCGATACTGCTGGCGGCATGTCCGCCTGGCGCACGACGCGACGTATACCTCCTGCTTACCCAGCCGGGCGCAGACCGCATTTCCCAGCCGCATCCGCCGGGGTCCGTTGAACATATTATTGTGACGCAGGGGCGCGCGTTAGTGGGCCTGATCGACGCGGCCGAAGAACTCGGCCCGGGAGATTACATCTGTTATCCCGCCGATCTGCCGCATATCTTTAAGGCGCTGGAGCCGGATACGCACGCGCTGCTGGTGGCGGAACAAAACTAACCCGACAATGCTGCCATCATCGCGGCAGCATTTTCCGTTAACCTCCTGAGTGAATTACCCATTTTGGCTTTTGTCAGAATGCGAATAACCTTATAAAAACTACGGCATTGATAATCATTTTCAATATCATTTAATTAACTATAATGAACCAACTGCTTACGCGGCATTAACAGCTGTGCCGCCCGACAATAATGGAGAGGATTATGAGTTATACACTGCCATCCCTGCCGTATGCCTACGACGCACTGGAACCGCATTTCGACAAGCAGACGATGGAAATCCATCACACTAAACACCACCAGACCTATGTGAACAACGCGAACGCCGCGCTGGAAAGCCTGCCAGAGTTCGCTAACCTGTCTGCTGAAGAGCTGATCACCAAGCTGGACCAGCTGCCAGCGGACAAGAAAACCGTTCTGCGTAACAACGCTGGCGGCCACGCTAACCACAGCCTGTTCTGGAAAGGCCTGAAGACCGGTACCACCCTTCAGGGCGACCTGAAAGCGGCTATCGAGCGCGACTTCGGCTCTGTTGACAACTTCAAAGCGGAATTCGAAAAAGCCGCTGCAACCCGTTTCGGCTCTGGCTGGGCGTGGCTGGTTCTGAAAGGCGACAAGCTGGCGGTGGTTTCTACTGCTAACCAGGACTCCCCGCTGATGGGTGAAGCAATTTCTGGCGCATCCGGCTTCCCAATCCTGGGCCTGGACGTGTGGGAACACGCTTACTATCTGAAATTCCAGAACCGTCGCCCGGACTACATCAAAGCCTTCTGGGACGTGGTGAACTGGGACGAAGCAGCAGCACGTTTCGCCGCTAAAAAATAAGGTTGCATAGACGCCTGTGAGAAGCGAGTCTTATGACTCGCTTTTTTTGTATCTGCGTAATGGAGGCAGCAATGCATTACCCGGTGAACGTGTTTACAGGCAAGGTAAGGGAGTACGACGGCAGCCGCCCGAGTGCCATCGCCAAAATTCAGGTCGACGGTGAGTTGACGTTAACCGACCTCGGGCTTGCGGGTGACGAGCAGGCCGAAAAGAAAATCCACGGCGGGCCCGATCGCGCGTTGTGCCACTACCCGCGTGAACACTATCAGCACTGGAAAACCGAGTTTCCCGAGCAGGCGGACCTCTTTGTTGCCCCCGCGTTTGGCGAGAATCTCTCCACCGAAGGGCTCACCGAAAAGAACGTGTTTATTGGTGATATCTACCGCTGGGGCGACGCTCTGATTCAGGTGACGCAGCCACGCTCGCCGTGCTTCAAGCTCAACTACCACTTCGGTATTCAGGATATGTCGGCCCAGCTGCAAAAAGCGGGTAAAACCGGCTGGCTGTATCGCGTGGTGCTGGCGGGACAGGTTTCAGCGGACGCGCCGCTTGAACTGGCGTCGCGCCTGAGCGATGTGTCTGTTTATGACGCCTGCGCCATTGCCTGGCATATGCCGTTTGATGACGAGCAGTATCATCGCCTGCTGTCGGCGGCGGGGCTATCGACCAGCTGGACAAGAACGATGCAGAAGCGGCGTTTAAGCAGCAGGATCGAGGATAATTCGCGGAGATTATGGGGTAAATAACTGCTCCTCACCCCGGCCCTATCCCCAAAGGGGCGAGGGTGAAAAAACCTCATTGAGCAGTCCCCTCTCCCCTATGGGGAGAGGGTTAGGGTGAGGGGAAAACTACGAACGCTTATACAACGGTAGCCAGAGCGTTAACCGTAGTCCACCCAGCGGGCTGTCGTCGGCTTTCACCCAGCCACGGTGCTGCTGCATGGCGGTTTCAACAATCGCCAGACCCAGTCCCGTACCGCCCGATTCCCGGTCGCGCGCCTCATCGGTACGATAGAACGGACGGAAAATCTGCTCGCGGTCTTCCGGGCTCACGCCTGGGCCGTCATCATCGACAATGACGGTGATCCCGTCTTTATCCACCGAGAACGCCACCTCAATCTTCGTATGCGAGTAGCGAAGAGCGTTACGCACGATGTTCTCCAGCGCGCTTTCCAGCGTGTTGGGGTTACCGTACAGCGGCCACGGGCCCGGCGGGAAGTTGACGGTAAAGGATTTACCCATCTGTTCCGCTTCGAACGCCGCGTTGTCCAGCACCTCGTGCCAGAGGTGATTCGCTTTCACCGTTTCGCTGACCAGCGCGTTTTTCTGCTGATTGCGCGACATCACCAGCAGGTCGTTGATCATGCTGTCCAGGCGGTGCGCTTCCGTTTCAATACGCTCCAGCTCTTTGCTCTCACCGCTGCGGCGGCGCAGCAGCGCGGTGCCAAGCTGCAAGCGCGTAAGCGGGGTACGCAGCTCGTGCGAGATATCCGATAACAGACGTTGCTGTGCGGTCATCATGCGGTCGAGCGCGCTCACCATCTGGTTAAAACTGGTTCCGGCGGCAAGGAACTCCTGCGGGCCTGCTTCCAGTTCAGGGTGCTGTCGCAGGTTACCCTGCGCCACTTCATCGGCGGCATTTTTCAGCTTGCGCGCCGGTTTTGCCAGGCTCCACGCCAGCCATAACAGCAGCGGCGAGCTGACCAGCATGGTGACAATCAGCAGCAGGAGAGGGCGGTCAAACAGCAGGTTGATAAAATCAGACTGGGAGTTGCTCGCCGGACGGATCAGGTAGAGCTGATAATTATCCTCTCCGTCCCTGACGGAGAAAGGCCCCACCATTTCTACGCGGCCATATTTCTTCTTCTGGGGATGATCGGCGTTATCCGCCTGGCCAATGAAGTTGCGGATAATCTGCATTTCATTGCGATCGGCCCCAATCACGCGGCCTTCGCTAGTCACCAGCAGCAGGCGTTGTCCGGGCGGCGCCCACTTGTCGATAGCGCGAAACAGCCTGCGCCACCACATTAAATCGTTCGGCGGATCGTTTGCCAGCTCGGCTTCCACGTGCTGCTCGATCATCACGCCCTGACGTTGCTCGCTGTCGAGAAGCTCCGTCATCTGGCGTGAGTCGAGTTTTGGCAACATCAGTACGAGCATTAAAACCAGTGCCAGCGTCAGCCAGAAGATGGCGAAGATGCGGGCGGTTAAGCTTCCTATCATGAAGCAGAAACCATCAGATAACCGCGACCACGCAGGGTTTTAAACCATGGGTGACCGTCTTTACGCTCCGGCAGCTTACGGCGCAGGTTAGAGATGTGCATGTCGATGGCGCGGTCAAACGGGGTGAGGCGTTTGCCCAGCACTTCCTGGCTTAGATGTTCACGCGAAACCACCTGGCCGAGGTGCTGCGCCAGCAGATACAGCAGGGTGAACTCCGTGCCGGTCAGTTCCAGCGTCTGGCCATCAAAGCTTGCTTCCTGACGGCCCGGGTTCAGGCTCAGGGAGTCGACTTCAAGAGTAGGTGAGCTGTTGTCGGTATTTTGCTGCTGCTCGCTCCAGTGGGAACGACGCAGGATAGCGCGAATACGGGCAACCAGTTCACGGTCGTTAAACGGCTTCGGTAAATAGTCATCCGCGCCCAGCTCAAGGCCGAGTACGCGGTCAAGTTCGCTGCCGCGCGCGGTCAGCATGATTACGGGAGTCTGGTGTGTCTGGCGAAGCTCTTTCAACGTATCAATACCGTTTTTCTTCGGCATCATCACGTCGAGCAAAAGTAAATCGATGCTGTCGTCAAGGAGACTCAGCGCCTGCTCGCCATCATGGGCAACCAGGACGTTGAAACCTTCCATGTCGAGCAACTCCTTTAAAAGGGATGTGAGCTCTCGGTCATCATCAACTAACAGGATTTTATTCATTGTTTAAATACCTCCGAGGCAGAAATTACGACATCAAGGCTGTCTAATCCATGACTTTACGTTGTTTTACACCCCCTGACGCATGTTTGCAGCCTGAATCGTAGACTGTCTCTCGTTGAATCGCGACACGAAAGATTTTGGGAGCAAGTGATGCGCAAAGTTACCGCTGCCGTCATGGCCTCAACGCTGGCGTTCAGTGCGTTTAGCCAGGCTGCTGAAGCTATCATCAGCGATAACAGTCCCTTACAAGAGGGCGCAACGCAGAACAGCAGCCAAAGCCATATGTTTGACGGCATAAGTTTAACCGAACATCAGCGTCAACAGATGCGAGATCTGATGCAGAGGGCACGACACGACCAGCCCCCTGTTAATGTTAGCGAAATGGAGACAATGCATCGCCTTGTCACCGCAGAAAATTTTGACGAAAGCGCTGTACGCGCTCAGGCCGAAAAAATGGCACAGGAACAGGTTGCCCGCCAGGTAGAGTTGGCGAAGGTCCGCAACCAGATGTTCCACCTGCTAACGCCCGAGCAGCAAGCGGTTTTGAATACGAAACATCAGCAGCGAATGGACCAGCTGCGTGAGGTTGCACGGATGCAGCGAAGCTCAGAAACGACGTTTTTCAGTAGCAATAGCAGTACCCGTAGTAACCAGTAAACCCTGTTTTCCTTGCCATAGACACCATCCCTGTCTTCCCCCACATGATGTGGGGGTTTTTTTTGCCCCGCATCCGCGCTGTTAACCGTTTATTCATCCTTAGACTCCCCATGCTTCCGTTATACTAGCGGCATGACATGACAGGAGCGTTTATGAATCAATCCTATGGAAGACTGGTAAGCCGGGCCGCCATTGCGGCGACCGTCATGGCCTCCAGCCTGTTGCTGATTAAAATCTTTGCCTGGTGGTACACCGGCTCGGTCAGTATTCTGGCGGCGCTGGTGGACTCGCTGATGGACATTGCCGCCTCGTTGACCAACCTGCTGGTGGTGCGTTACTCGCTGCAGCCAGCGGATGAAGAGCACACATTTGGGCACGGCAAAGCGGAGTCGCTGGCCGCGCTGGCGCAAAGTATGTTCATTTCCGGCTCTGCGCTGTTCCTGTTTTTAACCGGCATTCAGCATCTCGTTTCGCCGACACCGATGAACGATCCCGGCGTGGGCGTAGTTGTGACGATCGTTGCCCTTATATGCACACTTGTTCTGGTAACGTTCCAGCGCTGGGTTGTTCGCAAAACGCAAAGTCAGGCTGTACGGGCGGATATGCTTCATTATCAATCTGATGTTATGATGAATGGGGCTATTCTTATTGCGCTCGGTCTGGCCTGGTATGGCTGGCATCGCGCCGATGCGTTATTTGCGTTAGGGATTGGTATCTATATTTTATATAGCGCCCTGCGGATGGGGTATGAAGCGGTGCAATCACTGCTTGACCGCGCCCTCCCGGACTCAGAACGTAATGAAATTTTTTCTATCGTGACCTCCTGGCCCGGCGTCAGCGGTGCACACGATCTTCGAACGCGGCAGTCAGGGCCGACCCGCTTTATTCAGATTCATATTGAAATGGAAGACAACCTGCCACTGGTTCAGGCTCACGTTATTGCTGAGCAGGTCGAGCAGGCGATTTTGCAGCGTTTTCCTGGTTCAGACGTCATCATTCACCAGGATCCCTGCTCGGTTGTACCCGGTCATGTTGGGCTTTCGTAATTCGTTGTAAAAAAGTGAGCCAGGCCAGCATTTTGTGTATAAATTACCGCCGTTTGGTCTGACCTGAATCAATTCAGCTGGAAGGGATTGATATACTATTTGCAGTATTCGTTGGTCGATAAGTTTCTTCCGGCAACAGATTTCAATTTTGCATTCCTAAGTTCAGAGGTAGTCATGATTAAGAAAATCGGTGTGTTGACAAGCGGCGGTGATGCGCCGGGCATGAACGCGGCAATTCGTGGTGTTGTCCGTGCAGCGCTGACGGAAGGCCTGGAAGTTTTTGGCGTTTATGACGGTTATCTGGGCCTGTATGAAGATCGTATGGTTCAGCTCGACCGTTACAGCGTGTCTGACATGATCAACCGTGGCGGCACTTTCCTCGGTTCCGCGCGCTTCCCGGAATTCCGTGATGAACACGTTCGTGAAGTGGCTATCGAAAACATGAAGAAACGCGGTCTGGACGCCCTGGTGGTTATCGGTGGTGACGGCTCCTACATGGGTGCAAAACGTCTGACCGAAATGGGCTTCCCGTGCATCGGTCTGCCGGGCACCATCGACAACGACATCAAAGGTACTGACTACACTATCGGCTTCTTTACTGCACTGGGAACCGTTGTTGAAGCGATTGACCGTCTGCGTGACACCTCGTCTTCTCACCAGCGTATCTCTATCGTTGAAGTAATGGGCCGTTACTGCGGCGACCTGACGCTGGCGGCAGCCATTGCGGGCGGTTGCGAATTTATCGTCGTGCCAGAAGTCGAATTTAGCCGTGAAGATCTGGTGGCTGAAATCAAAGCGGGCATCGCGAAGGGTAAAAAACACGCGATCGTGGCTATTACAGAGCACATCTGCGACGTTGACGAGCTGGCGAAGTACATCGAAGCCGAAACCAAACGCGAAACCCGCGCGACCGTACTGGGCCACATCCAGCGCGGCGGCTCCCCAGGCCCTTACGACCGTATTCTGGCGTCCCGTATGGGCGCGTACGCTATCGATCTGCTGCTGCAGGGTCACGGCGGCCGCTGCGTCGGTATTCAGAACGAAAAACTGGTTCACCATGACATCATCGACGCGATTGAAAACATGAAGCGTCCGTTCAAAGGTGACTGGCTGGACTGCGCGAAAAAACTGTACTGATCGGCTCTGTTGCCCGGTGGCGGCAAGGTAAATGCAAAACGGTAACCCAAGGGTTACCGTTTTTTTATGGTTGCTCCCTCTCCCGTGGGAGAGGGTTGGGGTGAGGGCATCAGGCCGCTCATCCACTTCTTTTATTCCACTAAGTTATAGCCAATCTTTTTTTATTCTTTAATCCGCGATTCGCTTTCTGGCACGCTGCATTCATCAAAACACTACACAAGAGAGCTGGGCGATGAATAAATGGGGCGTGGGTTTAACATTATTGCTGGCATCGACCAGCGTTCTGGCTAAGGATATCCAGTTACTGAACGTGTCATACGACCCGACGCGTGAACTGTACGAGCAATACAACAAAGCGTTCGCGGCACACTGGAAGCAGGAAACCGGCGACAACGTGGTGGTTCGCCAGTCTCACGGTGGTTCTGGTAAGCAGGCGACCTCCGTCATCAACGGGATTGAAGCCGACGTGGTGACCCTGGCGCTGGCCTACGATGTCGACGCTATCGCCGAGCGTGGCCGCATCGACAAAAACTGGATCAAACGCCTGCCGGATAACTCCGCGCCCTACACCTCGACCATCGTCTTCCTGGTGCGTAAAGGAAACCCGAAACAAATTAAAGACTGGAACGACCTGATCAAACCGGGCGTTTCTGTCATTACCCCGAACCCGAAAAGCTCCGGCGGCGCTCGCTGGAACTACCTGGGCGCGTGGGGTTATGCACTGCACCACAACAATGGCGACCAGGCCAAAGCGCAGGAATTCGTGAAGGCGCTGTATAAAAACGTTGAGGTGCTGGACTCCGGCGCGCGTGGCGCCACCAACACCTTCGTCGAGCGCGGGATTGGCGACGTGCTGATCGCATGGGAAAACGAAGCCCTGCTGGCCACCAACGAGCTGGGCAAAGACAAGTTCGAGATTGTGACCCCAAGCGAGTCTATTCTTGCCGAGCCGACTGTTTCCGTGGTCGACAAAGTGGTTGAGAAAAAAGATACCAAAGCGGTGGCGGAAGCCTATCTGAAGTATCTGTACTCGCCGGAAGGCCAGGAAATTGCGGCGAAAAACTTCTATCGTCCACGCGATCCGGCCGTTGCGAAGAAATACGAAAGCGTATTCCCTAAACTGAAACTCTTCACCATTGATGACGAGTTCGGCGGCTGGACCAAAGCGCAGAAAGAGCACTTCTCTAACGGTGGCACTTTCGACCAGATCAGCCAGCGCTAACCACTAGCCAATGGCACGGTAACCCGGCGTGAGAAATCCGCCGGGTTTTTTATTTGGTCATCATTTTGCGTTACTCTTTTGCCTCTATTGAAAACAGGGAACGCGTTGTGAAAAAAATTATCTTATTGATCCTCATTGTCATCGCCCTTGCCGCTGGCGGCGTGTACTGGATGAAGGCGGGTAATCCGAATGCGTTGCGCCATATCGTTCTCGACCAGTGTTTGCCGAATCAGATCCAGAACCGTAACCCGGCACCCTGCGCGCAGGTGAAAACGGATGCAGGCTATGTGGTATTTAAAGATCGCAACGGGCCGCTGCAATACCTGCTGATGCCGACATATCGCATCAACGGCACCGAGAGCCCGCTATTGACCGAAGCTCATACGCCGAACTTTTTCTGGCTGGCGTGGCAGTCGCGCAGCTTTATGACCCTGAAGCGTGGATCCGAGGTGCCTGACAGCGCCATTTCGCTGACGATTAACTCCCCGACAGGGCGCACGCAGAACCATTTCCATATTCATATCTCCTGCCTGCGCCCGGACGTGCGCGAGAAGCTCAACGCGGCACAGGGAGAAATCAGCACCCAGTGGCTGCCTCTTCCCGGGGGGCTGGAAGGACATGAGTATCTTGCTCGCCGCGTGACGGAGAATGAACTGGTCCAGCGCAGCCCGTTTATGATGCTGGCGGAAGAGCTGCCGGAAGCGCGCGACCATATGGGGCGCTTTGCCCTGGCGATGGCGCAGCAGTCGGACGGCTCTTTTGTTTTGCTGGCGACCGAGCGTAACCTGCTCACGCTTAACCGCGCGTCTGCGGAGGAACTGCAGGATCATCAATGCACTATCCTGAAGTAACCCCACCATAAATCGCGTTTACTCGGGCTGCCTGTCACCGTAGACTTGCTGAAAAATTCTACAGGAGACAGGTATGTCGCTCTGGTTAACGCATCCTCTGCTGCTGCCCTCACTGATCGTTGGCGTCACCATCGTGCTGTGGGCGACGTCGCTATTGCCGGAATTTATCACCGCGCTGATGTTCTTCACGGCGGCGATGACCGCCAGAATCGCCCCGCCGGAGGTCATCTTCGGCGGTTTTGCCTCGTCGGCTTTCTGGCTGGTCTTCAGCGGCTTTGTGCTCGGCGTGGCGATCCGTAAAACCGGACTGGCGGACAGGGCCGCCCGGGCGCTGTCGTCAAAGCTCACCGACTCCTGGGTGTTGATGGTGGCGAGCGTGGTGCTGCTGAGCTATGCGCTGGCGTTTGTGATGCCGTCGAACATGGGGCGTATTGCGCTGCTGATGCCGATTGTCGCGGCGATGGCAAAACGCGGCGGTATCGCCGACGGCTCCCGCGCCTGGTATGGGCTGGCGCTGGCCGTGGGGTTCGGGACTTTCCAGCTTTCGGCGACGATCCTGCCTGCAAACGTCCCCAATCTGGTAATGAGCGGTGCGGCGGAAGGCTCGTACGGTATCCATCTGAACTATGTCCCGTATCTGCTGCTGCACACGCCGGTGCTCGGTATTCTCAAAGGCCTGATCCTGATTGGCCTGATCTGCTGGCTATTTCCCGGTAGCCCGAAACCGCCGAAGGAACAGGCGCCGTCTGAGCCTATGGGGCGGGATGAAAAGCGTCTCGCCTGGCTGCTGGCGGTGGTGCTGGGGATGTGGGTGACGGAGAGCTGGCACGGCGTGGGGCCCGCGTGGACGGGGCTGGCGGCGTCGATCGTCGTCATGCTGCCGCGCGTTGGCTTTATCACCGGGGAAGAATTTTCAGCGGGCGTGAACATGCGCACCTGTATTTACGTCGCGGGTATTCTTGGGCTTGCGATCGTGGTAACGCAAACCGGTATCGGAACGGCAGTAGGTGAGGCGTTGCTACGCATTATGCCGCTGGATGCAGACAGACCGTTCACCAGTTTCCTGGCGCTGACCGGTATTACCACCGCGCTCAACTTCATTATGACCGCCAACGGCGTGCCGGCGCTGTACACCACGCTGGCGCAGAGCTTTTCGGACGCGACCGGTTTCCCGCTGCTGTCGGTGATCATGATTCAGGTGCTGGGCTATTCCACGCCGCTGCTGCCGTATCAGGCGTCTCCGATTGTGGTGGCGATGGGGTTAGGAAAGGTGCCTGCAAGGGCGGGGATGGTGCTCTGTCTGGCGCTGGCGATAGCGACCTATCTGGTACTGCTGCCGCTGGATTATCTGTGGTTTAGCGTGTTAGGTAGGTTGTAGGGGTTTTGTAGGGCGGGTAAGCGCAAGCGCCACCCGCCGCAAAGGCAATTACGCCTGTTTAGCCGCTTCTGCTGCCTTAACGATCACCGCGAAAGCGTCAGCTTTCAGGGATGCACCGCCAACCAGCGCGCCATCGATGTCTGGCTGGGTGAACAGCTCAGCAGCGTTGGAGGCGTTTACGGAACCGCCGTACTGAATAATCACTTGCTCAGCGACCTTCGCGTCGGCTTTAGCAATGTGGTCACGAATGAATTTGTGAACCGCCTGAGCCTGCGCAGGGGTTGCAGATTTGCCGGTACCGATCGCCCAGACTGGCTCGTATGCGATTACCGCGCCTTCGAACGCTGCCGCGCCCTGGGTTTTCAGCACTGCGTCGATCTGACGTGCGCACACTTCTTCGGTTTTGCCCGCTTCGTTTTCTGCTTCGGTTTCACCGATGCACAGAACCGGGATCAGACCCTGCTCTTTCAGCACGGCGAATTTCTTCGCGATGAACTCATCGGATTCTTTGTGATAGGTGCGACGCTCGGAGTGGCCGATGATGATGTATTTCGCGCCGATATCTTTCAGCATTTCAGCGGAGGTTTCACCGGTGAACGCGCCAGACAGGTTAACGTCAACGTTCTGCGCGCCCAGAATGATGTGGCTGCCGTCAGCGGCGTGTTTAGCCAGATCCAGGTACATATCCGGCGGAGCGATAGCAACCGCGCAGCCCGTCACGCCAGCCAGCTCTTTACGCAGGTTCGCAACCAGCTCGTTTACCATGTGGCGGCTGCCGTTCAGTTTCCAGTTACCCATCACTAAAGGATGTCGCATTTCAATTCTCCACGCTAAATAAGCGAATTAAGGAATATGGCCACCCTGTCGGGCAGCATGGTCTGTGAATCAGTATAGAGATTTTCCCTCGAAAGGCTTTGCTTTTTGTCATTAATTCGCCCCGCCGAGGGTGTCAGATAGTGCCAGCTTAATCGGTTCAACAGCGAAGGTCAGTCCTTTTTCGCCGTTGTCCGCCACAACATAGCGGATCGCGCCTTCGGTATCAGCGTAGTAACGCTTGTTTTTCCCGGCGGTAAGGAGTTTTTGCAGCTTTTGCTGACTTTGCTTTTTCGTCAGCGCAGGGGTAAAGGCCTGCAGTACCGCGCTCATGTACTCCAGCGCTTTCGCCTTCGCAGCTTTCTGCTCTGGCCCCTGTATCGGCAGCCAGGTGATTTGCATGCTTTTGATTTTTAACGTACCGCGCTCCAGCGCCGTAGAAGCATACAAATTCTCATTTATCTTGCTTGCCGCACGGGTCAGTGTGGGGGTATCCCGTGAGCCATCAATGGCACGAAACTCATCCAGCGGCAGCGTGGGGTTGGTCTGATTGAAGGTTTCACGAAACTGGCTGATGGACTGATCGAAGGACGGCGCGCCCGCCAGCAGATACGGTGCTGTGGTCGGGGCAGTGGTTTCGGCGGCGTGCAGGGGATAACCCGCGCTGAGCAGCGCTAAACACAGGAAAAGAGAACGTGCCGAACTTTTCATCAACATTGCCCCTGGCCGTAAGTGCTCATGATTAAAACGATATCTGGTCGGCTTGTCAAAAGGTCACAACTCCAGGGTAAAATGCGCGCTATACGATAATAAGGAACCTTACATGACCATACAGCAGTGGCTGTTTTCATTCAAAGGGCGTATTGGACGCCGTGATTTCTGGATCTGGATGGTGACGTGGGTTGTCGCCATGCTGCTTCTGTTTTTCGTTGCTTACAACGCCTGGCTGAGCACGCAAACGGCGGCCTTCGCGCTGGTCTGTCTGCTATGGCCAACGGCGGCGGTTGTCGTAAAACGGCTGCACGATCGCGGACGTTCCGGCGCGTGGGCATTTCTGATTATTCTGGCGTGGATGCTGGTGGCGGGAAACTGGGCGATGCTTCCGTCCATCCTGCCGTGGGTCGTGGGCAGGCTGCTGCCGTCGGTCATCTTCGTGATGATGATTGTCGATCTGGGCGCGTTTATTGGCACCCAGAGCGAAAATAAATACGGTAAAGACACCGTTGAGGTGAAATACCGCTGATCACCAGTAGTGTTCGGCGGTCATATGGCCCGGTCGGCGACGAAGGTGTTTCGTCATCTGCCGGGTATCCTTCAGAAGCTGCTGCGTGTCACGTACCATCTGCGGGTTGCCGCACAGCATGACGTGGCTGGTTTCAGCGTTCAGCGGCAAACCCACCGCGTCTTCCAGGGCGCCACTCTCAATTAACGCCGGCACGCGACCGGTAAGCGCTCCTGCTACGGTTTCGCGGCTGACCACCGTCTGAATCTTTAACTTCCCGCCGTACTGCTGTTCAAGCGCCTGCATCTGCGGCAAATAGCTCAGGTCTGCGGCGTAGCGCGCAGCGTGCACCAGCACGATGTTTTTAAAGCGCTCCAGATCTTTGCCGTACTGCAAAATAGAGAGATAAGGGCCGATGGCCGTACCGGTTGCCAGCATCCAGAGCGTGTCGCAGTCAGGGATCTCTTCAAGCACAAAGAAGCCTGCCGCTTCACTCACAATTTGCACCTCGTCGCCGGGCTTTAGGGCGGCAAGGCGCGGGCTGAGCTTACCGTCAGGAACGGTGACCAGATAGAACTCGAGGTCCGGGTTATCAGGTGCGTTAACGTAAGAGTAGGCGCGCTGCACGCGCTCGCCGTCGACGTCCAGCCCCAGCTTCGCAAATTGCCCGGCTTTAAACGGGTGAACGGGAGCATGTACGGTGAGACTAAATAGCGCATCGGTCCAGAACTGTACCTTTGTGACTTTACCTGTTACCCAGTCCGCCATGATCTTCTCCTGTGCTGTTTCTCTGTTCTATCTTCCGTACTTGTGGTGACAATTTCCAGCCCGTCAGGGCCGGAAAGCTCTATCGATCAAACGGTTTTACAGAATGTGCGTCTGCACGTCCGGGTCTTTGCGGTCGAGATAGTGGATAGACTGGATGCGCCGAATGGTGCGTGATTTACCGCGGATCAGCAGCGTTTCAGTGGTGGCCATATTACCCTTGCGGGTGATGCCGTCCAGCAGATCGCCTTTGGTGATGCCGGTCGCCGAGAAGACAACGTTATCGCTACGCGCCATCTCGTCCAGGGCCAGCACTTTATTGGCCTCGATGCCCATCGCTTCGCAGCGCGCCAGCTCGTTTTCCCCGATACGGCGGTTCTCTTCATTATCGCCTTTCACCTCATGGCGGGGCAGCAGACGGGCCTGCATATCGCCATCCAGCGCGCGGATCACTGCCGCGGAGACCACACCTTCCGGCGCGCCGCCGATGCCGTACAGCACGTCGACTTCGCTGTCCGGCATGCAGGTCAGGATCGAGGCGGCAACGTCACCGTCAGGGATAGCAAACACGCGCACGCCGAGCTTTTGCATCTGCGCGATGGTGGCGTCGTGGCGCGGTTTCGCCAGAATCGTCACGGTAAGTTCGCTAAGGGGTTTGCCCAGGGCTTTGGCGATGTTGTGCAGGTTCTCTTCCAGCGGCAGGCTAAGGTCGATTGCGCCCTTCGCGCCAGGACCGACAATCAGCTTTTCCATGTACATATCCGGCGCGTTGAGGAAGCAGCCCTTATCGCCCACGGCCATCACCGCTAAGGCATTGGCCTGACCCATCGCCGTCATACGGGTGCCTTCGATCGGGTCAACCGCGATATCTACGGCATCGCCTTTGCCGGTACCGACTTTTTCACCGATATAGAGCATCGGCGCTTCGTCGATCTCGCCTTCGCCGATCACGATGGTGCCGTCGATGTTGACCTGGTTAAGTACAATGCGCATGGCATGGACGGCTGCGCCGTCTGCGGTATTTTTGTCGCCACGACCCAGCCATTTATAGCCTGCAAGGGCGGCCGCTTCGGTGACGCGGGAAAACTCGATAGCAAGTTCACGTTTCATGAGGTACTCGTGCAATCAAAAGGAATTGCACGAAGTTTATCACGCAACTTTTGAATATGCCCATTTGATTTTTGTTTAATTTCAATGTGTTAAATTGTGTTGTTGTAATTATTTTCTGATGCGCTATTTTAGATAAACAGCTTAATTTTGATATTGACGTTGTGATAGGTATGCGTAAAATGCATGCAGATTTTATAGGGGGCAGCATGATTATCACTCTTAATACGAGCAAATCTACAACAACATCTAAAGACAAATCTGGTTCTTATTGTGCTCAAAGGGACGCTAAAGTACTTGATTTCGTGACGCCTGAAAAAAGCAAGAAGGTTGATGAAGATCAAGCAATTGCTGCGATACTTAAGCGAGCTCAATCACTGAAGTGGTGATCGCCGTTTAAGTCTTCTATATTGAAAGCTTCGATAACATTCGAGAGCTTTCATTATGTCTTCTAATACAGCAAAGAAAATACCTGCCTCCTTATCTACCACAAATTCTTCTTCAGAAGACTCTATTCAAACTATCGTTAACCGGCAATCAAAAGAATTAATTATTGCATTCTGTGGTCCTATCGGATCTGGGATCAAAGCCGTTCGTACAGCGTTTGAAAAGAACTTAAAGGACCTAGGATATATAGTTCACCATATACATATTAGCAGTTTAATGGATGTGGTAAATAAAAAACAATTAAGATTTAGTGACGCCTACGATAGATATATTGAAAAGCAAAAACAAGGCAATTTTCTGCGAGAAAAGTTCGGTTATCAAATAATGGCCGAAGCTGCGATCGCTAGTATTGCTGAGATAAAAGAGAAATCAAAACCTAAAGACACTTCTGAAACGCGATTCACAGGTAAGTTTGCTTATATAATAGATCAGTTGAAAAACCCTGCTGAAGTTGAGTTGTTACGATTAGTTTATCAGCATAATTTTTATTTAGTAGGTGTAGTTAGAAATGAATCTGAAAGAAAGAGAAATCTTAGAGATGAAGGCATTTCACCTCAAAATATTGATGATTTAATACACAGAGACAGAAAGAGCGGTGGAAATTCAGGGCAGCAAGTCGAAAAGACTATTTTAGATGCTGATTTCTTTATAAGAAATAATCAAAGTCATTCTACTCAGTTAAATCGTAAGGTAGAGCGTTTTCTCGGTTTAGTGCATGGAAAAAATGGCATAACGCCATCATTGCATGAAAAAGGCATGTTTAATGCTTTTAGCGCGTCGTTACTGTCAGCATGTCTTTCACGTCAGGTTGGGGCTGCAATAGTTGATAATATGGGGAATGTTTTATCCACAGGTAGAAATGATGTTCCTAGACCTGGTGGAGGGTTATATACATTTGAAGATGAAAATAAAGATTACAGGTGTATCCATAAAGGTGGAAAATGTTATAACGATCTTCATAAATCAAAAATAAAAGAAAAAATAGTTTACCTGATAACAAAAAAAATTGACGGAATTAGGTTAGAAACAGCATCGAAACCATTTGTTGAAAAATCAATTAGAGAATTATTGATTGAGAGTGATTTTATTGAATCATTATCTTCATCAATATATGAAAACTCTCCAATTAAATCATTGATAGAATACTCAAGAGCAATCCATGCTGAAATGGATGCTATTACAACTTTGGCTAGAACAGGTGATGCCTCAACGAAAGATAAAATTATGTTTACTACAACCTATCCTTGCCATAATTGTGCGCGGCATATCGTTGCGGCAGGTATTAGTAGTGTATATTATATCGAACCTTACGAAAAAAGTCTTGCCTTAGACCTTCATGATGATGCTATCAATGATATAAACATTGAAGATTGCAGAAAGGTTAATTTTATTCAATTTGAAGGTGTATCCCCTCGGCGATATACTAAATTTTTCTTCTCGACATCAGATAGAAAGGATCCTGAAGGTTTTGCATACCCCTTTGCGACAAAGTATGAGAATCATGCGGATTTTCAATTTATGGACAGTTATCAAGATATGGAAGATAAAATAACTGAAATTTACACAAAAAAAATTAATCCAGAATAATTGAAAATGGGTGGCCGGATATAGGCCACCCATTATCGCATTACTCTTCGTGATCTTCCCACGCCAGGGCGCGTTTCACCGCTTTTTTCCAGCCGCTGTAGCGGAAGTTACGCTCGGTGGTTTCGATGCCCGGACGGAACTCGCGTTCGATAACCGCTTTTTCCTGCAGCTCGTCCAGGTTCTGCCAGAAGCCTACCGCCAGACCGGCAAGGTACGCCGCGCCCAGCGCCGTCACTTCACGCACTTCAGGGCGCTCAACGCGGGTGCCGAGAATGTCGGACTGGAACTGCATCAGGAAGTTATTCGCTACCGCACCGCCGTCCACGCGCAGGGCGTGCAGACGAATGCCGGAATCAGCCTGCATCGCTTCCAGCACGTCGCGCGTCTGATAGGCGATGGATTCGAGAGTAGCGCGAATAATGTGGTTAGAGTTCACACCGCGCGTCAGGCCGAAAATTGCGCCACGTGCATACGGATCCCAGTACGGTGCGCCCAGACCGGTGAACGCAGGCACCACGTACACACCGTTGGTGTCTTTCACTTTGGTCGCGAAGTACTCGGAGTCGAACGCATCGCTGATCAGCTTCATTTCGTCGCGCAGCCACTGAATGGATGCACCCGCCATGAACACCGCACCTTCCAGCGCATAGTTCACTTCGCCGCGCGGGCCGCAGGCGATGGTGGTCAGCAGGCCGTTTTCTGATTTCACCGCCTTTTCGCCGGTGTTCATCAGCATAAAGCAGCCGGTGCCGTAGGTGTTCTTCGCCATCCCTTCCTTGACGCACAGCTGGCCAAACAGCGCCGCCTGCTGGTCACCGGCGATACCGGCGATAGGAATACGGGTGCCGCCTTTACCGCCGATGTTAGTCTGACCGTACACTTCTGAAGACTTACGCACTTCAGGCAGCATCGCGCGCGGAATGTCCAGCGCGTCCAGCATCTTGTCATCCCACTCCAGGGTGTTGATGTTGAACAGCATGGTACGTGAGGCGTTGGTGTAGTCGGTGACGTGAACGCGTCCCTGGGTCATTTTCCAGATAAGCCAGGTATCGACGGTACCGAACAGCAGCTCGCCGCGTTTAGCACGCTCGCGTGAACCTTCTACGTGGTCGAGGATCCATTTCACTTTGGTGCCGGAGAAATACGGGTCAACCACCAGACCGGTGGCGCTGCGCACGTACTCTTCCATACCGTCGCGCTTCAGCTGTTCGCAGATCTCGGATGTACGGCGGCACTGCCAGACAATGGCGTTGTAAATAGGCTTACCGGTTTCGCGTTCCCAGACCACGGTAGTTTCACGCTGGTTGGTGATACCAATCGCGGCAATCTCGTCGGAACTGATATCGGCTTTCGCCAGCACTTCAACCAGCGTGGAGCTTTGCGATGCCCAAATCTCCATCGGGTCGTGTTCTACCCAGCCTGGACGAGGATAAATTTGCTCAAATTCGCGCTGTGACACGCTGACGATGTTCGCGTCATGATCCATTACGACAGCGCGGGAGCTGGTAGTGCCCTGGTCGAGCGCAACGATATATTTTTTTTCGGTCATGGTATGTGTCCCGTAGTCAGATTACAGCGAAGCTTTTTGTTGTGCGGTAGAAGTCGTTTCCTTCTCCTCTTCCACACAGGTGTCGCACGGTAAGTGGCGACCAATTAATTTGCGGTAGCTAAACGCACCCAGCGCAGCCCCGACAACCGGCGCAAACAGCGGTACCAGGAAGTAAGGAATGTCTTTGCCGCCGGTGAAGGCCACGTCGCCCCAGCCAGCAATAAAGGCGAAGGCTTTTGGGCCGATATCACGTGCCGGGTTCATCGCGAAGCCGGTCAGCGGGCCCATGGATGCGCCAATCACCGCAATCAGCAAACCAATCAGCAGGGGTGCCAGCGGGCCGCGCGGAATGCCGTTTCCGTCGTCGGTCAGCGCCAGGATAACGCCCATCAGAATAGCGGTAATCACCATTTCAACTGCGAACGCCTGCACAAAATTGATATGCGGGTTAGGGTAGGTTGAGAAGATGCCTGCCAGATCCAGACTTTCGACGCTGCCGCGTACCATATGATGCGTCTGTTCGAAGTCGATGAAAAGATTATAATAAAGCCCGTAAACTAACGCCGCTGCGCAAAACGCGCCGGCAAACTGAGAAAGAATGAAAGGAACTACTTTGCGTCCGTCAAAGCACGCGAACAGCCACAGTGCGATTGTCACCGCCGGGTTAAGATGTGCACCAGAAACCCCTGCAGTCAGGTAGATGGCCATCGCCACGCCCAGACCCCAGATGATACTGATTTCCCACTGACCAAAACTGGCACCCGCCACTTTCAGTGCAGCAACACAGCCCACTCCGAAGAATATCAACAACCCGGTACCAAGGAACTCGGCAATGCACTGGCCTTTTAAGGTTGATGTCTGACTCATAATCGGAATCCTGAAGAAATTGATGTTTATTGTTAGCATGGCCGCCCGTGACAGCCACGATGCCCTGTAGACATAGTGTTAATTTATCGTTAACGAGCAAAAACGAGAAATATCGAAATCAAAATGTGTGGTCTGCGTCAATAAAATGAGCGTTTTCGCGCCATAAAGCACATTTTTGCATCAGTACAGGAATGTGAGCTGAATCATTTCATTAACGAATCAGTTAACAATTAAGGGGTATATGACGCGAACACACCAGGACCAGACCTAAAAGTGTTGCAAACCGCGATCTGCGCGGTGTGTCGCTGGACACAGAGCGCCGCGCTCCATACAATCGACGGTATATGTCGTGCGCGTTTATGTTAAAGCGTCGCCTTGCAATTCAGGAGAGGTAGCATCATGTCTTTAGAAGTGTTTGAGAAACTGGAATCGAAAGTACAGCAGGCGATTGACACCATCACCCTGCTGCAGATGGAAATTGAAGAGCTGAAAGAAAAGAACAACAGCCTGGCGCAGGAAGTTCAGAACGCTCAGCACGGCCGCGAAGAACTGGAGCGCGAAAACAACCAGCTGCGCGAACAGCAGAACGGCTGGCAGGATCGCCTGCAGGCGCTGCTGGGACGTATGGAAGAAGTCTAATTTCTCTCGGGAAATACAGATGAAATAAGCCGGGTAAGGCGTCGCCGCCACCCGGCTTTTTTTATGGTTCTCGCTGACTTTTTACTACTCGATATCCAGCGGGTCTTCGGAAAGGATAATGCCGGTATTATCGGCGTAGAGATGGTCCCCGGAGAAGAAGGTCACGCCGCCGAAATTGACGCGCACGTCGCTTTCGCCGATACCGTCACCTGCCGCCCCTACCGGTATGGCCGCGATGGCCTGAATCCCGATATCCAGGTCTTCCAGATCGTCCACCTGACGCACGGAACCGTACACCACAAGGCCTTCCCACTCATTCTGGACGGCAATGCCGGCCAGTTCAGCATCAATTAATGCACGGCGCACGGAACCGCCGCCGTCGACCACAAGAACGCGGCCGCGGCCATTCTGTTCGAGCAGATCGTACAGCAACCCGTTGTCCTCGAAACATTTCACCGTGACGATTTGACCGCCAAACGACGACCTCCCACCAAAGTTGGAGAACAGCGGTTCAACGACGTTGACATCTTCCTGGTAGATGTCACAAAGCTCGGAGGTATCGTATTTCATAGGTTTAACGCTCAGTTGCTGCGAATGTGTTCAGTATATCGTGCGAAATGCGTTGTTGGCAAAATCATCAATTGTTAATTGATATTTGTCAGCTAACGCAGCGTCTGGCTTAAAACAATCCCGATGACGAACAACAGGTTAGTCAGCAGCGCACCTTTTACCGTGCGCTCCAGCATTGGCGGCATGGCGGACGGGCTGAGTTCACGCATCACAAAGCGGGCCTGCTTAATCAGCAGCGGCGCGGCAAGTACAAACAGCCAGCCCCACAGGCTCTGCAAGGAAATCAGGTTAAACAGCGCCAGGCAAACCAGCGCGCCAATGAGCAGACAGGCGTGATAGCGGCGCGCATTGACCGGCCCCAGACGCACCGCCAGGGTGTTTTTGCCGTTCTCGCGATCGCTGTCGATGTCGCGCAGGTTGTTGATGTTGAGCACCGCCGTCGCCAGCAGACCGCAGGCGGTCGCGGGCAGGAACAGGGCAGGGATCACCGTATGCGCCTGCAGGTACCAGCTTCCCATCACGCTCAGCCAGCCGAAGAACACCAGTACGGAGATATCCCCGAGTCCAATATAACCGTAAGGACGCGTGCCGACGGTGTAGGTGATGGCCGCGATAATGGCCAGTAAACCCAGCACCAGGAAGCCAATGAAATCGCTGGTGGTCTTAGACGCCACCGTCACCAGCGCCAGGCCGGATACGCAGATCAGCACCACGGTGATAATCAGCGCGCGTTTCATCTGCGCCTGGGTAATCACCCCTTTCTGCATCCCGCGCAGTGGCCCTATGCGGTCCGGCTTGTCGCTGCCTTTTACCGCGTCGCCGTAGTCGTTGGCGAGATTGGAGAGAATTTGCAGCAGGCCCGCGGTAATCAATGCCAACGCGGCGACCAGCGGATCAAAATAACCCTGCCACCAGGCAAGGGCGGTGCCAACGATAATCGCGGCAAAGGCCAGAGGAAGCGTTTTAGGGCGCAGACTTTCGAGCCACGCCTGAGTACGGCTGATGTCAGTCATAAGTATTTAGCCAATAAAAATGGGGGCATTAGCCCCCATTAAACGTGATGAGAATCCAGTAACCGCGATTATAGGATAAAACGGCTCAGATCTTCATCTGCCACTAACGCATCCAGATGTTTACTCACATATTCTGCGTCAATGGTAACGGTTTGACCGTTAAGGTCGCTCGCGTCATAAGAGATATCTTCTACCAGGCGTTCCAGCACGGTATGCAGGCGACGCGCACCGATGTTCTCGGTGGTTTCGTTGACCTGCCATGCGGCCTGGGCAATACGCTTGATACCGTCTTCGGTGAACTCGAGGTTCACGCCTTCGGTCGCCATCAGCGCTTTGTACTGTACGGTAGCAGAGGCGTTTGGCTCGGTCAGGATACGTTCGAAATCTTCGGTGGTCAGCGCCTGCAGCTCAACGCGGATAGGCAGACGCCCCTGCAGTTCCGGGATCAGATCCGACGGGCTGGCAACCTGGAACGCACCGGAAGCGATAAACAGTATGTGGTCCGTTTTCACCATGCCGTGCTTGGTGGAGACGGTGCAGCCTTCAACCAGCGGCAGCAGGTCGCGCTGAACGCCTTCGCGGGATACATCCGGGCCGGAGCTGTTGCCGCCGCGCTTACAAATTTTGTCGATTTCGTCGATAAACACGATGCCGTGCTGCTCAACCGCGTCGATAGCGTCCTGCTTTAGCTCTTCCGGGTTTACCAGCTTTGCCGCTTCTTCTTCAATCAGCAGCTTCATCGCGTCTTTGATTTTCAGCTTACGCGCTTTCTGCTTCTGGCCGCCCAGGTTCTGGAACATGGACTGCAGCTGGCTGGTCATCTCTTCCATGCCCGGAGGCGCCATGATTTCCACACCCATTGGCGCGGCAGCGAGATCGATCTCAATCTCTTTGTCGTCCAGCTGGCCTTCACGCAGCTTCTTGCGGAAAGCCTGACGCGCAGCGGACGGTTCCGCCTGCTGCTCTGCCTGGCCCCAGTTGTTTTTTGCCGGTGGGATCAGCACGTCGAGAATGCGCTCTTCCGCCATCTCTTCCGCGCGGTAGCGGTTTTTCTCGATCGCCTGGACGCGCACCATTTTGATCGCCGAGTCGGTCAGATCGCGGATGATGGAGTCAACTTCTTTACCCACATAGCCCACTTCGGTGAACTTAGTGGCTTCAACTTTAATGAACGGCGCGTTAGCCAGCTTAGCCAGACGACGGGCGATTTCGGTTTTACCGACGCCGGTCGGGCCGATCATCAGAATGTTTTTCGGCGTCACTTCGTGGCGCAGCTCTTCGTCAAGCTGCATACGACGCCAGCGGTTACGCAGAGCGATAGCCACGGAACGCTTGGCGTTATCCTGGCCGATAATGTGTTTGTTCAGTTCGCTGACAATTTCGCGTGGGGTCATTTCAGACATGGGAGATCCTTACGCTTTGGAGGTCAATTCTTCGATGGTGTGGTTGTGGTTGGTATAAATGCAGATATCGCCTGCAATATCCAACGCCTTCACCGCGATATCACGCGCGTTCATGTCGGTATTCTCCAACAGCGCGCGGGCTGCAGCCTGGGCATAAGGGCCGCCAGAGCCGATGGCAATCAGGTCATTTTCCGGCTGAATCACGTCGCCGTTACCGGTGATGATTAGCGAGGCGGTTTCATCGGCTACGGCCAGCAGCGCTTCGAGCTTGCGCAGCATGCGGTCGGTACGCCAGTCTTTCGCCAGCTCAACGGCAGCTTTCACCAGATGACCCTGGTGCATTTCCAGTTTGCGTTCAAACAGTTCAAACAGCGTGAAGGCGTCCGCCGTGCCGCCTGCAAAACCGGCGATCACCTTGTCATTGTAGAGACGGCGCACTTTCTTCACGTTGCCTTTCATGACGGTATTACCCAGCGTGGCCTGGCCATCACCGGCGATTACCACATGGCCGTTACGGCGTACACTTACTATTGTTGTCACGAGCAGACCCCCTGGTTACAGAATCGGGAAACAGAAGCCCTGAGCCTGTGCTCAGGGCTGAATTAAATGATAGATGGGGGGGATTTTGGGGGTTTCAACCCCCGGAGGCGAGTCGAATGCAGTTTGTGTGGCCGGCGATTTTCAAACGCGAAATGGTGCCATCGGCATTTTCTTTGCCTTTGACCGGACCAATCACCACGCGATTCCAGCCGTTATTGGTGGTAATACGCGAATCAAACCCTTCAAAGGCCAGCTGAGCGCGTACCGTTTCCGCCTGCTCGGCGCCTTTGAACGAACCGCACTGCACCATCCAGCGGCGCTCGTCTTTTTTCTCTGCAGTCTGCTTCGGCGCTTCGGTCTCTTTAGTGACCGGCGCGGCCTGCTGCGTTTTCGGCTGCTGCGCGGTGGTATGCGCTGGCGTCTGGAGCAGATCCTGATACGGCTGAGCCGCCTGTTTTTGCGGCTGCGTTTTCGGCGGCTGTTGGACAGGCTGAGACTGCGCCGTACGCGTCTGCTGCTGGTATGGCTGTTCCGTTACCCGCGGCTGTGCTTTCGGCTGCTGCACCGGCTGGGTTTGCGCCCACTGCTGCTGTTGTTGCTGCTGCTGGATCTGCTGTTGCGCCTGACGTCGCTGCAGCGTTTGCTGACGCTGCGCCGGGGTCTGCTCATTCCACGGTACTTCGTTCAGCTGCGTGGGCTGCTGGCGCATATCGGCCTGCATTTGGGCCAGCAGCTGACGCTGTTCATCCGTCAGCTGATTCGCATTCTGCACTTCACCACCCGCAGAAGGTTCGGTTGGCGCACGCACCCCGGGCTGACGGCTTTCCAGCTCTTTGATATAGCGCCAGCGCTCTTCAGGCTTCGGAGGAAGGCCATTTCCGGCAACTTTACTGGCCTGAAGCGCCTCAGACTCTTCTTTTTTATGGTGCGTGATGAAGTACAGGCCACCAATAAAGGCGACGACTACAGCCGCAGCAATAGCGACCATTGCTGGCGAGACAGCAGGCAGGTTACGTTGCTTTTTCCTTGAGCTACTCTTTTTGCGTCGCGAAGGTGCCGGCTGGCCGCGACGTACATAATCTCGTTGTGCCACTATCGTTTCGCTGTATTTATTCGTTCGTCAGTC
Source organism: Enterobacter sp. AG326 (assembly GCF_004362415.1). Lineage (NCBI taxonomy): Bacteria > Pseudomonadati > Pseudomonadota > Gammaproteobacteria > Enterobacterales > Enterobacteriaceae > Enterobacter > Enterobacter sp. AG326. The sequence goes on from NZ_SNXG01000010.1 coordinate 71,117, forward strand.
CGCCATGTTACTTAAGCGGCGGGGCTTTGACCAGATAAGGGTATCCGAAAGACGTTTACTTTAAGTCAATGCCTGGGTAGTGCCGCGGACAATCAGTTCGCAGTCCAGCAACCGCGAGCCGCTGCTAACTGTTTGACCGTGAAGCTGATCCAGCAGAAGCAGCATCGCTTCGCGGCCAATTTGATAGCGCGGCTGAGCGACCGTTGAGAGCGGCGGATCGCAAAATTCTGAAAGCGAAATATTGTCGAATCCGATGATCGATAAATCTTTCGGTATCCGCAGGCCGCGGCGTTTGGCGTACGATAATGCGCCCAGCGCCATCACGTCGCTGTGACAAAATACGGCGGTTGGCGGTTCAGGCAGGTCCAGAAGTTTCTCCAGCGCTTGTCCACCCGCGGCGAAGGTAAAGTCTCCGCGCGCAATGTAGTGCGGATCGACGGTGACGCCGGTACGGCGCAGCGCCTGTACGTAGCCCTGTAAGCGATAGTGACACAGCGGCATCTCTTCCGGCCCGGCAATACAGCCAATGCGCTTATGCCCCAGCTCCTGGAGATAGTTTACGGCGTTGAACGCGGCGGTGAGGTTATCAATGTGGACCGTCGGCAGCTCCAGCTCTGGCGCAAACTCGTTGGCCATCACCATCGGCGGTAAATTACGCTGCTCTTCAATGCTGGCATCAAAAGGCAGGCGAGAGCCAAGCAGCAGCATGCCGTCGATCTGCTTGGTGATAATGAGATCGATGAAGGTTTTTTCCTGCTGGTTCTGGTGAGCACAGTCGCCAATCAGCACCAGGTAACCCTGTTCCGCAGCGGTGACTTCAATACCGCGGATAATCTCGCTGAAGAAGGGGTCACAGATGTCCGGCACAATCACCAGAATGGTGCGCGACTCATTGCGTTTAACGTTACGCCCCATCGCCTGTGGGAAATAGCCCACTTCAAGCGCAGCCTGCTCCACCCGGTTACGGGTCGCCTGGGAGACTTTATCCGGGTTCATTAATGCGCGGGATACCGTTGCCGTAGAGACTTGTGCTTTCTGGGCAACGTCTTTCATGGTCGCCGGTGCAACCTCTTTCCTGGACTTCAACGTCTTCTCCTCGCCTGAACACCGAACTTCTGACATCACCATTTTTACAGATAGTTAATGGAATCGGTTACAGAATTTTCATAAAAAGTGTGAGGAGCGTTAAATTTTTCGATCCGTCTTCAGCCTTCGATGGGATCGACATCCAGTACCCACTTCACTTTTCGCGCTTCCGGCAGCGTGTTGATGAGCGCCAGCGTGCCGCTGACGATGTGCTGAAGACGAACGCGCGAGGGGTGCTGGAGCAAAATTTGCCAGCGAAAACGTCCGCCGCGCTTTGGCGCGAGCGCCGGCACCGGGCCCAAAATCCACAGCTGATTATCCACTAGCGGGCTGGCCTGCAGGAGGTTTCTCAACTGCTGCAGGAAAAGCGGCGCCTGCTGGTTGTTATGGTCTTCCGCGCGGATGATGACGTGGCTGGTCCACGGCGGCAGCTGCATGGACTGGCGTTCGGCCAGCGCCTGCTCGGCAAAGGCGTCATAGCCTTTATGCAGGAGGGTTTGCAGCAGCGGGTGCTCAGGATGGTGCGTTTGCAGCACCACTTCGCCCTGTTTACCGGCGCGACCGGCACGCCCTGCTACCTGGGTATAAAGCTGGGCGAAGCGCTCGGCTGAGCGGAAATCTGCCGAGAACAGCGCACCATCCACGTCCAGCAGGGCGACCAGCGTCACGTCCGGGAAGTGGTGGCCTTTGGCCAGCATCTGGGTGCCAATCAGGATGCGCGCGCCGCCGCGATGCACTTCCGCCAGCTGCTGTTCCAGCGCGCCCTTTCGGCTGGTGGTGTCCCGGTCGATACGAGAGATAGGCACGTCCGGGAAGAAGGGGCCAAGCGCCTGTTCCAGCTGTTCCGTCCCCAGACCGACCGGCACGATATGCGTTGAGCCACACGACGGGCACTGGCGCGGCACCGGGCGCTGGCTGTCGCAGTGGTGGCAGCGCAAATGCCGCTGGGCCTGGTGGAAGGTATAGTAGTGGTCGCAGCGCGGGCACTCGGCAATCCAGCCGCAGTCGTGGCACAGCAGGGCGGGGGCAAATCCGCGTCGGTTAAGGAACAGAATGACCTGGTTCCCCGCCTGCAGGTGCTGGCGCATGCGGGTAATCAGAGCAGGCGCGAGCCCGGCCTGAACCTGCTGGCCTTTCAGATCCAGCACGTGCTGAATGGCCGGACGGGCATTCCCCGCGCGACGCGTCAGGCGCAGCATATGGTATTTACGCTGGCGCACGTTGTGCAGCGTTTCGAGCGCAGGCGTGGCGGAGCCGAGAATAATGGGAATTTGCTCGCTGTGCGCGCGATAGACCGCCAGATCGCGTGCGTGATAGCGCCAGCCTTCCTGCTGTTTATAGGAGCTGTCGTGCTCTTCGTCGATCACGATAACGCCAAGATTTTTAAACGGCGTAAACAGCGACGAGCGGGTGCCGATCACAATCGCCGCTTCGCCGTTTTTGGCTTTCAGCCAGGCGCTGAGGCGTTCGCTGTCGTTCAGGCCGGAGTGCAGCACCTCAACCGGCGCGTTAAAGCGCTCGCGGAATCGGGCGATGGTTTGCGGCGTCAGGCCAATTTCCGGCACCATCACCAGCGCCTGTTTGCCCTGCGCGAGCACGTTTTCCAGCACGCTCAGGTAGACTTCGGTCTTGCCGGAACCGGTGACCCCCGCCAGCAGCCAGGCAGAGAAATGATCGGAGACGCTATGAATCGCGCCCACGGCGGTGGCCTGCTCGGTATTCAAACGCAGGCGATCCCCTGAAACAGAGAAACTCTCCCGCCAGTCGTAAAGAGCGGGCGCTTCGCTTGCCAGTTCGCTCAGCCCTTTCTTTCTTAAGGCCTGTAGCGCCGTTTCGCTGACCTCAAGCTCGTCGACCTGATGTCGCCAGATTTTTCCCTGACGCAGCGCCGCCAGCGCCTGCTGCTGTTTTTGCGATCGCTTCAGGCTGTTGATATCCACCGCCTGGCCCTGCTCGGTGGCAAACCAGTACCACATCGGCGCATGGCTGGCGCTTTTGCCCTGGCGCAGCATGATCGGCAGGGCGTGGAACAGCACGTCGCCAATGGGGTGATGATAATAATCCGCCGCCCACAGCAGCAGTCGCCAGGTACTGGTGGAGTAAACCGGCTCGCTGTCCAGCACCTCTACGACCGACTTCAGTTCATTGAGCGGCAGTTCGCTTTGATCGCTGACGGAGACAACAATCCCCACGCGCTGCTGTTTGCCAAACGGCACGGTCACGCGACAGCCCGCTTTGGCGCTCATGCTGTTGGGCAGCAGGTAGTCAAAGGTGCGGGGAAGCGGAACGGGCAGGGCAACGTGAGCGACGGGCATCGAATCTTCCTGACTTGAAAAGTGGCGCGTTAGTATACACATTAGTAAAAGCGGCGTGCGGATCAGTTTGCATACGTTGGTCAAATTCTGTATGATTCGCCGCCTTTGGTGTACTTTACGCCAAAGAACTTACAATCAACATCGCGTGGTGTCTGGCGTTAGGGCTGGAAGAGCGACGCGGCCTTAACTGAGGTTCTCCCATGAAAAAAGATATTCACCCGAAATACGAAATGATTACTGCAAACTGTTCTTGCGGTAACTCTATCCAGATCCGCTCTACCGTGGGTCACGATCTGAACCTGGATGTGTGCGGCAAATGCCACCCGTTCTACACTGGTAAGCAGCGTGACGTTGCAACCGGTGGCCGTGTTGACCGCTTCAACAAGCGTTTCAGCATCCCGGGCGCTAAATAAGTTTCCCGAAAAAAAGGCACCGCAAGGTGCCTTTTTTGTATCCGCTTCTCAGTATTCCCACGTCTCCGGGTCAATACCCAGTTCACGCATGATCACCTTCGCCTCTTCCGGGATTTCATCACTACGCTCTTTGCGCAGATCTTCATCGTTCGGCAACGGTTGACCGGTAAACGCATGCAGAAACGCTTCGCACAGCAGTTCGCTGTTGGTCGCGTGGCGCAGGTTGTTCACCTGACGACGCGTACGTTCATCGGTGAGGATCTTCAACACCTTCAGAGGAATGGAAACCGTAATTTTCTTTACTTGCTCACTCTTCTTACCGTGCTCAGCGTATGGGCTGATATATTCGCCGCTCCATTCAGCCATGAGATACCTTTAATCCTCTCAGTCATTTATTTAAAGGTGCAAAACCTGTAACCACCCGTTTTGAACCGCAATCTTGTCTAGTTTACCGTAGAGACGATACCGTGGCACGGATATTGCCGCTGCAGCGTGCACTAAAGCATATAATTTTAACGGCTATTTGCGCATTGCTCAATCTATACGCAAAGAAGTTTAGATGTCCAGATGTATTGACGTCCATACTTTCAATGTTTACTCTGGTGCCTGACTTTTCACCTCATTCGCCAGGAAGCCCTCACCATGACGCGTAAACAGGCCACTATTGCAGTGCGTAGCGGATTAAATGATGACGAGCAGTACGGCTGCGTTGTCCCGCCGATTCATCTTTCCAGTACCTACAATTTCACCGGATTTAATGAACCCCGCGCGCATGATTATTCGCGTCGTGGCAACCCTACGCGTGACGTGACCCAGCGCGCGCTGGCCGAACTGGAAGGTGGCGCAGGTGCAGTATTAACCAATACGGGGATGTCCGCCATTCACCTGGTGACCACGGTGTTCCTGAAACCAGGTGACTTGCTGGTTGCGCCGCACGACTGCTACGGCGGCAGCTATCGTCTGTTTGACAGCCTGGCGAAACGCGGCTGCTATCGCGTGCTGTTTGTCGATCAAAACGACGAACAGGCGCTGAAACAGGCCCTGGCAGAGAAACCGAAGCTGGTTCTGGTGGAAAGTCCAAGCAATCCATTGTTGCGCGTTGTCGATATTGCGAAAATTTGTCAGCTCGCAAGGGATGCGGGAGCGATAAGTGTAGTGGATAATACGTTCCTCAGTCCGGCCCTTCAGAACCCACTCGCACTGGGTGCCGATCTGGTATTGCATTCATGCACTAAATATCTGAACGGCCATTCTGATGTGGTGGCGGGCGTGGTGATTGCCAAAGATCCCGACGTTGTCACCGAACTGGCATGGTGGGCCAATAATATTGGCGTCACCGCGGGGGCCTTCGACAGCTATCTGCTGTTGCGCGGCATCCGCACGCTGTCGCCGCGCATGGAGGTGGCGCAGCGCAATGCCCAGGCGATTGTCGATTTCCTGAAAACCCAGCCGCTGGTGAAAAAGCTTTATCACCCGTCGCTGCCGGAAAATCAGGGGCACGAGATTGCCGCGCGTCAGCAGAAAGGGTTTGGCGCGATGTTAAGTTTTGAACTGGACGGTGACGAGCAAACGCTGCGTCGCTTCCTGAGCGGGCTGTCATTGTTTACGCTGGCGGAATCCTTAGGTGGGGTTGAAAGCTTGATCTCCCACGCCGCAACCATGACGCACGCAGGTATGGCACCGGAAGCACGTGCCGCCGCCGGAATTTCTGAGACGCTGCTGCGTATCTCAACCGGCATTGAAGATTCTGAAGATTTAATTGCCGATCTGGAAAATGCCTTCCGGATCGCAGCCAAGGGGTAATCATGAGTGTGATAGCGCAGGCAGGGGCGAAGGGTCGTCAACTGCACAAGTTTGGTGGTAGTAGTCTTGCTGATGTGAAATGTTACCTGCGCGTTGCAGGCATCATGACGGAATATTCACAGCCGGGTGACATGATGGTTGTCTCGGCGGCGGGCAGCACCACCAACCAGTTGATTAGCTGGCTGAAACTGAGCCAGACCGATCGCCTTTCTGCGCATCAGGTGCAACAGTCCTTACGCCGCTACCAGAGCGAGCTGATTGCCGGCCTGCTGCCTGCGGACGTGGCGGACGGGCTGATCGGCGCCTTCACGCATGACCTTGAACGTCTGGCTGCCCTGCTGGACAGCGGGATTACCGACGCGGTGTATGCCGAAGTGGTGGGCCACGGTGAAGTGTGGTCCGCGCGCCTGATGGCCGCCGTGCTGCAACACCTGGGCGTAGAAGCGGCCTGGCTCGACGCGCGTGATTTTCTGCGCGCCGAACGCGCCGCGCAGCCGCAGGTGGATGAAGGGTTGTCCTACCCGCTGCTGCAACAGCTGCTGGTGCAGCACCCGGGCAAACGTATTGTCGTCACCGGCTTTATCAGCCGCAGCAACGCGGGCGAAACCGTGCTGCTGGGCCGTAACGGTTCTGACTACTCGGCAACGCAGATTGGTGCGCTGGCTGGCGTGTCCCGCGTCACCATCTGGAGCGACGTGGCCGGTGTGTACAGCGCGGACCCGCGTAAGGTGAAAGATGCCTGCCTGCTGCCGCTGCTGCGTCTCGACGAAGCCAGCGAGCTGGCGCGTCTGGCCGCGCCGGTGCTGCACGCGCGCACGCTGCAGCCGGTTTCCGGCAGCGATATCGACCTCCAGCTGCGCTGCAGTTACACCCCGGATCAAGGCTCCACGCGCATTGAGCGCGTGCTGGCGTCCGGTACCGGGGCGCGTATTGTCACCAGCCACGACGACATCTGCCTGATTGAGTTCCAGGTGCCTGCGGGCCAGGACTTCAAGCTGGCGCATAAAGATATCGACACGATCCTGAAACGCGCCCAGGTGCGTCCGCTGGCCGTTGGCGTGCATAACGATCGTCAGCTGCTGCAGTTCTGCTACACCGCTGAAGTGGCGGACAGCGCGCTGAAAATTCTGGATGAAGCGGGCCTGCCGGGCGAGCTTCGCCTGCGTCAGGGGCTGGCGCTGGTGGCGATGGTGGGCGCGGGCGTCACCCGTAACCCGCTGCACTGCCACCGCTTCTGGCAGCAGCTGAAAGGCCAGCCGGTGGAGTTCACCTGGCAGTCGGAAGAGGGCATCAGCCTGGTCGCCGTCCTGCGCAAAGGCCCAACCGAGAGCCTGATTCAGGGTCTGCACACCTCCCTGTTCCGCGCGGAAAAGCGCATCGGTCTGGTGCTGTTTGGTAAAGGCAACATTGGTTCCCGCTGGCTGGAACTGTTTGCCCGCGAACAGGTGACGCTCTCGGCGCGTACCGGGTTTGAATTTATTCTTGCGGGCGTGGTGGACAGCCGCCGCAGCCTGCTGAACTACGAAGGGCTGGACGCCAGCCGCGCGCTTGCCTTCTTTAATGATGAAGCCGTAGAGCAGGATGAAGAGTCGCTGTTCCTGTGGATGCGTGCGCACCCGTATGACGATCTGGTGGTACTGGACGTCACCGCCAGCGAACAGCTTGCCGATCAGTATCTGGATTTCGCCAGCCACGGTTTCCACGTTATTAGTGCGAACAAGCTGGCGGGGGCGAGCAGTACCGATAAATACCGCCAGATCCACGACGCGTTTGAAAAAACAGGGCGCCACTGGCTTTATAACGCCACCGTTGGGGCTGGCCTGCCGGTCAACCACACCGTGCGTGACCTGATTGAAAGCGGCGACAGCATTCTGGCGCTGAGCGGTATCTTCTCCGGCACGCTCTCCTGGCTTTTCCTGCAGTTTGACGGCACCGTACCGTTCACCGACCTGGTGGATCAGGCGTGGCAGCAGGGCTTAACCGAGCCCGATCCGCGCGTTGACCTTTCCGGCAAAGACGTAATGCGTAAGCTGGTGATCCTGGCGCGAGAAGCCGGTTACGACATCGAACCGGATGCCGTACGCGTCGAATCGCTGGTGCCTGCCGGCTGTGAAGAAGGTTCTGTGGATCATTTCTTTGAAAACGGTGAAGAGCTTAACGAGCAGATGGTACAGCGACTGGAAGCGGCGAACGAGATGGGGCTGGTGCTGCGCTACGTGGCGCGTTTTGAGGCCAACGGAAAAGCGCGAGTCGGCGTCGAGGCGGTGCGTCCTGAACATCCGCTGGCGGCGCTGCTGCCGTGCGATAACGTCTTCGCCATCGAAAGCCGCTGGTATCGCGATAACCCGCTGGTGATCCGCGGTCCTGGTGCGGGGCGCGATGTCACCGCTGGAGCCATTCAGTCCGACATCAACCGTCTGGCTAAGCTGCTGTAAAACCTGAATTTCCCTCTCCCTGTGGGAGAGGGTTAGGGTGAGGGCATCAGACCGCACTCACCCTCATCCTGAATTTCCCTCATATTCCCTGAGCAAACCTCACCGTTATTGTTGATTATTTATGTTGACGTCACTCCGCTTTTCCGTCATTTTTACATCTGGACGTCTAAACGTATAGAAGTTCACAACACAACAAATAACGACATGCGATTGATAGAGGTAAGGTATGAGCTTTTTTCACGCCAACCAGCGGGAAGCACTGAATCAGAGCCTGGCCGAAGTAAACGGCCAGATTAACGTCTCTTTTGAATTTTTCCCGCCGCGCACCAGTGAAATGGAGCAAACCCTGTGGAGCTCTATCGATCGTCTTAGCAGCCTGAAGCCGAAGTTCGTCTCCGTGACTTACGGCGCTAACTCCGGCGAGCGTGACCGTACGCACAGCATCATTAAAGGCATCAAAGATCGTACTGGTCTGGAAGCGGCGCCGCACCTCACCTGCATCGACGCGACCCGCGACGAGCTGCGGGCCATCGCCCAGGATTACTGGAATAACGGCATTCGTCATATCGTCGCTCTGCGCGGTGACCTGCCGCCGGGCAGCGGTAAGCCGGACATGTATGCCGCCGATCTGGTCGCGCTGCTGAAAGACGTGGCCGACTTTGATATCTCCGTTGCCGCTTATCCTGAGGTGCATCCGGAAGCGAAAAGCGCCCAGGCCGATCTGCTTAACCTGAAGCGTAAAGTGGACGCCGGTGCGAACCGCGCCATTACCCAGTTCTTCTTTGATGTGGAAAGCTACCTGCGTTTCCGTGACCGCTGCGTCTCCGCGGGCATCGACGTTGAAATTATCCCGGGTATTCTGCCGGTCTCTAACTTCAAACAGGCGAAGAAGTTTGCCGATATGACCAATGTCCGCATTCCGCTGTGGATGTCCAAAATGTACGAAGGGCTGGACGACGACCCGGAAACCCGCAAGCTGGTGGGGGCCAATATCGCGATGGACATGGTGAAAATTTTAAGCCGTGAAGGGGTGAAAGATTTCCACTTCTATACGCTGAACCGCGCGGAGATGAGCTACGCCATTTGCCATACGCTGGGTGTTCGTCCGGCGTAATAAGCCCAAAGCCCTCGTATTACGAGGGCTTTTTTGTCACGCGAATAGTTAAAAGGTATTAGCTATCGAATCTGTGGATTAATTCAACTATAACTTATTGCTAGTGGTGTATATCGTAACGGTAACACTGTAAAAGGGAGCATAGCGATGAGCACGTCAGACGAGACCAATAAAGCGGCATCGGTCGGCAAATGCCCGTTCCACCAGGGCGGCGTCGATCACAGCGCGGGGGCAGGTACAGGCAGCCGCGACTGGTGGCCAAAACAACTCCGCATCGATCTTCTTAACCAACATTCCAATCGTTCGAACCCGCTGGGTGAAGACTTCGACTACCGCAAAGAATTCAGCAAACTTGATTACTCCGCCCTTAAAGGCGACCTCAAAGCCCTTTTAACCGACTCTCAACCGTGGTGGCCTGCCGACTGGGGCAGCTATGCGGGCCTGTTTATCCGTATGGCCTGGCACGGCGCGGGTACCTATCGCTCCGTGGACGGACGCGGCGGTGCCGGACGTGGTCAACAGCGCTTTGCGCCGCTGAACTCCTGGCCGGATAACGTGAGCCTGGATAAGGCGCGCCGTCTGCTGTGGCCAATTAAGCAAAAGTACGGACAAAAAATTTCCTGGGCCGACCTGTTTATCCTCGCGGGTAACGTGGCGCTGGAGAACTCCGGCTTCCGTACCTTTGGTTTCGGTGCCGGGCGTGAAGACGTCTGGGAGCCGGATCTGGACGTGAACTGGGGTGATGAAAAAGCCTGGCTGACCCACCGTGACCCGGAAGCGCTGGCCAAGCGTCCTCTGGCCGCCACCGAAATGGGCCTGATCTACGTTAACCCGGAAGGGCCAAACGCCAGCGGCGAACCCCTGTCTGCTGCGGCGGCCATTCGCGCGACCTTCGGCAACATGGGGATGAACGACGAAGAGACCGTTGCGCTGATCGCAGGCGGCCACACTCTCGGCAAAACCCACGGCGCGGGTGAAGCCACGCACGTGGGCACCGACCCGGAAGCCTCGCCGATTGAAGCGCAGGGCCTGGGCTGGGCCAGCACGCACGGCACGGGGATTGGCGCAGATGCCATTACCTCCGGTCTGGAAGTTATCTGGTCACAAACCCCGACCCAGTGGAGCAATTACTTCTTCGAGAACCTGTTCAAATACGAATGGGTGCAGACCCGCAGCCCGGCGGGGGCGATTCAGTTTGAAGCCGTGGATGCGCCGGAAATCATGCCCGATCCGTTCGACCCGTCGAAAAAACGCAAACCTACTATGCTGGTCACCGACCTGACGCTGCGTTTTGACCCGGAATTCGAGAAAATTTCCCGCCGCTTCCTGAACGATCCGCAGGCCTTCAACGAAGCCTTCGCGCGCGCGTGGTACAAGCTGACCCACCGCGATATGGGGCCAAAATCGCGTTACCTTGGCCCGGAAGTGCCGAAAGAAGATCTGATCTGGCAGGACCCGCTGCCGCAGGCGGTGTTCAATCCGTCGAAAGAAGACATTGAAAGCCTGAAGGCGGAAATCGCTGCATCTGGCCTCTCCGTGAGCGAACTGATTTCCGTTGCCTGGGCGTCAGCGTCAACCTTCCGCGGCGGCGACAAGCGTGGCGGCGCCAACGGCGCGCGTCTGGCGCTGGCCCCTCAGCGCGACTGGGATGTGAACGCCGCAGCGGTTCGCGCGTTGCCGGCTCTGGAAGCTATCCAGCGCACCACCAACAAAGCCTCTCTGGCCGATATCATCGTGCTGGCGGGCGTGGTGGGCGTTGAGCAGGCGGCGAAAGCGGCAGGCGTTTACGTCAACGTTCCGTTCACGCCGGGCCGCGTGGATGCGCGTCAGGATCAGACGGATATCGAGATGTTTAACCTGCTCGAACCGATTGCCGACGGCTTCCGCAACTATCGTGCGCAGGTGGATGTGTCCACCACTGAGTCACTGCTGATTGATAAAGCCCAGCAGCTGACGCTGACCGCGCCTGAGCTGACGGTGCTGATCGGTGGCCTGCGCGTGCTGGGCGCAAACTTTGATGGCAGCAAGAATGGCGTGTTCACCGACCGCGAGGGCGTGCTGAGCAACGATTTCTTCGTGAACCTGCTGGACATGAACACCCAGTGGAAGGCGACCGACGAATCTAATGAACTGTTTGCCGGAAGCGATCGCGCCAGCGGTGAAGTGAAATACACCGCCACCCGCGCCGATCTGGTCTTCGGTTCTAACGCCGTCCTGCGCGCGCTGGCAGAGGTTTATGCCAGTGATGATGCGCATGAGAAGTTTGTTCGCGACTTCGTTGCCGCATGGGCGAAGGTGATGGATCTGGACCGGTTTGACCTGCAGTAACCGTTGTGCCGGGTGGCGCTGACGCTTACCCGGCTTACGGACAAAAAAATCCCCGCTGATGCGGGGATTTTTATTCACGCTATTTACTCCCACTCCTGCAGGAACCGCTGCCCATACTGGTCGGCCACCAGCAGTGCCGCATACACCTGATCCGGCGTTACGCCGCCGGGCATGTTGTGGATAGTTTCCCCTTCGGCACAGGAGGCTTCCGCGATCAGGCGCATTTTGGCCGGAATATCCTCTTTGATGTTCAGCTGCGCCAGCGTGATCGGCAACCCAACGCTGTGACAAAGCGCCGCGACGGTCTCTATTTCTTCTACCGGCGCGTTTTCCAGCACCAGCTGCGTCAGCGTGCCAAACGCCACTTTTTCACCGTGATAGAAGTGGTGCGCGTCCGGTACCGCCGTCATTCCGTTATGAATAGCGTGTGCTGCCGCCAGCCCGCCGCTTTCAAAGCCTACGCCGCTGAGATAGGTGTTGGCTTCGATAATGCGTTCCAGCGCCGGTGTAACCACATGCTGTTCCGCGGCCAGCATGGCTTTTTCACCCTCTTCAACCAGCGTGTTGTAGCACAGCTCGGCCAGCGCGAGTGCTGCCTGCGTACATTTGCCGCCCGCCATGGTGGTCGCGCCGCTGCGCGAGCAGGCGCGTGCTTCAAACCACGTCGCCAGCGCATCGCCAATCCCGGCGGCCAGCAGGCGCGCAGGTGCACCCGCCACCACTTTGGTATCGACGATAACCATGTTCGGGTTGTGCGGCAGCATCAGGTAGCGATCGAACTCACCGCTGTCGGTGTAAATGACGGAAAGGGCGCTGCACGGCGCATCGGTGGAGGCAATTGTCGGGGCAATAGCGACCGGCACATCCATAAAATGGGCCAGCGCTTTGGCGGTATCGAGCGTTTTACCGCCGCCGATACCCAACACCGCCAGACAGTCGGCGCTGTCGGCCAGTTTTTTCAGTCGGTCGATTTCATTTTGTGAACATTCGCCACCAAACGGCGCGATTTCGGCATGCAGTTCGGCTTTTTTAAAACTCTGACGCAGGGTCTCTTCGGCAAAACCCAGCACAAATTTATCGCCGACAACCAGCCAGCGATTGGCCAGGGGTTTCAGATAGTCGCCGAGACGGGTAAGCACATCAGCGCCCTGGATATATTTTCCCGGCGATTGAATGATACGGTCCATAACAGTTCTCCCTTAGAGGTTGAGGTTACCAAACGCGTTTTTCCAGTCCTGCTCGAACTTCTCTATGGCTGACTCTACCGCTGGCGTGCCGAGCATTTGTTGCGCTACGTCTAAGGGAAGCGTGATTGCCTCGCATCCCGCCAGCAGGCAGTCCAGCGCCTGACGCGGCGTTTTGAAGCTGGCGGCCAGCACGCTGCTTTCCGGCGCGTGCATTTCCAGCAGGGATTGCAGCTCCTGGACCATACGAATGCCGTCACCGCCCTGAGCGTCAACGCGGTTTACATACGGCGCGACATATTTCGCGCCTGCCAGCGCGGCGAGCAGGCCCTGTGCCGCGCCGTAAACGGCGGTTCCCAGTGTGGTTACCCCCTCTTTTTTCAATGACTTAATCGCAATGAGCCCCTGAGCCGTCACCGGGATTTTCACCACGACGTCAGGGACAGCGTTACTCAGGCGTTTGGCCTCCGCCACCATGCCTTCGGCATCGCGGCTCATGGTTTGAGCAAACAGCGTGCCTTCCGGTCCGATGGCTTTTTGCAGACGCGGCAGCACGTTCCAGATGGATTCACGGCTGGCGGCAACGATGCTCGGGTTGGTGGTGACGCCCGCAATGGTGAAAACGCGCGCCAGGCGTTCAACTTCCGCCACGTTGGCGGTATCCAGGTACAGTTCCATTATTTTTCCTTAAGTCAGAAAGGTTGAATAAAGGATAAGGCGCGGGCAGGCAGAGCGGATACAGGCCAATTTTGCCAAATACTGGACAAATGTAATGTCCTTAGCGAAGTGCGAGAGCGATCACAATGCTATTTTTTGGCGATCAGTTCGCTGTGATACTGGCGACGATATTCGGAAGGGGAACGCTCGGTGTGCTTGCGAAAGAGACGGCAGAAGTAATTGCTGTCTGTAAACCCGCAGCTTGCGGCGATATCTTTGATTTTAAGATCGTAGCCTTTCAGCAGCTGGCGCGCGTGTTCGAGTCGCGTTTGGGTCAGGTATTCGTTGAACCCCACGTTGCCAATCTTCTGAAAGAGGTGGGAAAGGTAGTTCGGCGAGACGTAGAACGCCTGCGCGACGGATTCACGGGTTAACGCCGAAGCATGATGTTCTTCAATGAAGCGGCGAATGGCCTCAAACAGGGCGCGGCTGGGGCTGGCGGTGTGGATATCGCTGCCAAGCAGATCCCGGCAGTGGCTGAGCAGGCTTAATACCACCAGTATCGCGGTCTCTTGCTCATCCGGCTGCATCTGTAATTCGGTTAGCGTCTGCAGAAGAAAAGCACCCGTTCGCGGACCGCGGCGGGCAACCTGGAGCTGCTGCACAAGCGTATTGTCATGCTGTAACTCGATAGTCAGCAGCTGCTTACCGAAATGTATGCTCAGGGCGTCAGGCGATGGCTGCGTTAAGTGTCCAAAGGATGAAAATATCGCCTCACAGGGGGTATCAAGGGTAATGACGAGGCAGGGAGATGTTCGGGTGTATTGTTCAGACAGCGCTGAGAAATGAATCTGACCCAGCGGTAGCGTGCGGTTCACCAGGTCTGCCAAAATTTGGGTGATATCGAAATGCATGAGAAGACTACCGAAATGTGCCGGGTGGCGCTAACGCTTACCCGGCCTATCAATCATAGGTCCGGGCAAGCGCGGCGCCGCCAGGCATAGCGTATTAGCCGGTGTTACGCATACCCGCAGCAACACCCGCAATCGTCACCATCAGCGCCTGCTCAACGCGCGGATCCGGCTCTTTACCTTCTTCTTCCGCCAGACGCGAACGGTGCAGCAGCTCTGCCTGCAGGACGTTCAGCGGGTCGGTGTAGATGTTACGCAGCTGAATAGACTCGGCAATCCACGGCAGGTCCGCCATCAGATGTGAGTCGTTGGCGATGTCCAGCACCACTTTGATGTCGCCTTCAAGCAGTTCGCGTAGCTCTTTACCCAGCGCCCACAGCTCTGGTTTCACCAGACGCTGGTCGTAGTATTCCGCCAGCCACAGGTCGGCTTTCGAGAAGACCATCTCCAGCATGCCCAGACGGGTAGAGAAGAACGGCCAGTCGCGGCACATGGTTTCCAGTTCGTTCTGTTTACCGTCTTCCACCACTTTTTGCAGCGCGGCACCGGCACCCAGCCAGGCGGGCAGCATCAAACGGTTCTGCGTCCAGGCGAAGATCCACGGGATCGCGCGCAGAGACTCTACGCCACCGGTCGGGCGACGCTTCGCAGGACGTGAGCCCAGCGGCAGTTTACCCAGCTCCTGCTCAGGCGTGGCCGAGCGGAAGTAAGGAACGAAATCTTTGTTTTCACGCACGTAGCCGCGGTACAGATCGCAGGAGATATCAGACAGCTCGTCCATGATATGGCACCAGGATGCTTTCGGCTCCGGCGGCGGCAGCAGGTTTGCTTCCAGGATAGCGCTGGTGTAGAGCGACAGGCTGCTGATGGTCACTTCCGGCAGACCGTACTTGAAGCGGATCATCTCGCCCTGCTCTGTGACGCGCAGGCCGCCTTTCAGGCTTCCCGGCGGCTGCGACAGCAGCGCTGCGTGTGCAGGCGCGCCGCCACGGCCAATCGAGCCACCGCGTCCGTGGAACAGGGTCAGTTCAATACCGGCTTTCTCGCAGGTTTTGATCAGTGCGTCCTGCGCCTGATACTGCGCCCAGGATGCCGCCATCACGCCCGCGTCTTTCGCGGAGTCAGAATAGCCAATCATCACCATCTGTTTGCCCTGAATAAAGCCGCGGTACCAGTCGATATTCAGCAGCTGGGTCATGACGTCGTTGGCGTTGTTCAGGTCGTCGAGGGTCTCAAACAGCGGGGCGACCGGCAGAGCGTAGTCGATTCCCGCTTCTTTCAGCAGAAGGTGAACGCCCAGCACGTCGGACGGGGTCTTCGCCATGGAGATCACATAGGCGGCCACCGATCCTTTCGGCGCGTCCACGATCGCTTTACAGGTGTTGAGCACTTCGCGGGTTTCGTTGCTTGGCTCCCAGTTACGCGGCAGCAGAGGGCGCTTCGAGTTCAGCTCGCGGATCAGGAAGGCCTGTTTGTCGGCTTCGGACCAGCTTTCATAGTCGCCGATGCCGAGATAGCGGGTCAGCTCGCCCAGGGCTTCGGTATGACGGGTACTTTCCTGACGTACGTCGATACGCACCAGCGGCACGCCGAAACACTTCACGCGGCGCAGGGTGTCGAGCAGTTCGCCGTTAGCGATGATGCCCATCCCGCAGGCCTGCAGTGATTTATAACAGGCGTAGAGCGGCTCCCAGAGCTGTTCGTTCTGGCTGAGCAGACCTTCTGGTTTTGGCAGGCGCTGACCTTTCAGACGCGCTTCCAGCCAGGCCTGAGTGGCCATCAGCTGACCACGCAGTTTTTTCATCAGGAAACGGTACGGTTCGCTGGCACCTTCTTCCCCGGCCAGCGCGCGCAGTTCAGGCGTTGCCTCAACCATCGACAGCTCGGAGATCAGCACCTGAATGTCTTTCAGGAACAGGTCGGTCGCTTTCCAGCGGCTCAGCAGCAGGACGTGACGGGTGATTTCTGCGGTCACGTTCGGGTTGCCGTCGCGGTCGCCGCCCATCCAGGAGGTGAAGCGCACCGGAACAAAGTCGACCGGCAGGCGGTAGCCGAGGTTCTCTTCCAGCTGTTCGTTCAGCTCGCGCAGGTAGTTAGGTACCCCTTCCCACAGGCTGTTTTCCACCACCGCAAAGCCCCATTTGGCTTCGTCGACCGGGCTTGGACGATGCTTACGAATTTCATCGGTGTGCCAGGACTGGGCAATTAGCTGGCGCAGACGGCGCATCAGCTGGTTGCGTTCGTAGTCGGCAATGTCTTTGTTATCCAACTGCTTCAGACAGTTGTTCACTTCCACCATTTTGTGGATCAGGGTACGACGGGTAATTTCAGTGGGGTGTGCGGTCAGCACCAGCTCCAGCGAAAGCGACTCCACCGCTTTTTTGATGGTGGCTTCGTTGAGGTCTGGCTGGTCTTTCAGTTTACGCAGGGTGCGGGCAATGACTTCCGGGTTGCTTGCCGCTTCGCCGTTTGGCGAAATGCTGTGGTATTGCTCAGCGGTGTTAGCCAGGTTCAGGAACTGGCTGAATGCGCGTGCAACGGGTAGCAGCTCATCGTTTGAGAGGTTCTGCAAGGTGGTGAGCAGCTCCTGACGACTGGCCTCGTTACCGGCACGGGAAGATTTAGACAGCTTGCGGATGGTTTCAACGCGGTCGAGGATGTTCTCCCCCAACGCGTCTTTGATGGTATCTCCAAGCACTTTGCCGAGCATACTGACATTACTACGCAACGCGGAATATTGTTCGTTCATAAAAACCCAGTCACCCCATCATTTTTGTTTATGTCCAGGCGAAAATTTTCTGGACATTATTTTGTCATCTCCCTTTATAAAGCCACGTAAAACCCCCGTCGTCAATTGCTGCGAAAACGGTTCAGCAAACGAATAAATGCGGGCAATTTACGAAATTTAATTCGCATTGCTTCAGATAAGAGATGCTTATGGGAATGTGACGGAGATCATGTGGTTTGTTGCCCTCACCCTAACCCTCTCCCACAGGGAGAGGGGACTCTTCGGTGCGGTTTTAATGCCAGCAGAAGTGATGCACAACCTGAGTAATCAGTTCGCGGGTTGGCTTGATGAAGCGGGTTTCCAGATATTCATCCGGCTGGTGCGCCTGGTTGATGGAGCCGGGGCCCAGGACCAGCGTAGGGCAAAGCGTCTGAATAAACGGCGCTTCGGTGCAGTAGTTCACCACGTCGGTTTTCTCACCGAGCAGCTTTTCCACCACCTCAACCAGCTGATGGTCCGGCGGGCATTCGTAACCCGGGATCGGCGGATGCAGTTCGGAGACCGTCAGGCGGCCCGGCCAGCGCTCGCTTACCGGAGCCAGCGCCTCATTCAGCAGGCCGTCGAGATCGCTGAGGGTCATGCCCGGCAGCGGGCGGATGTCCATATGCAGTTCGCAGCAGGCGCAGATGCGGTTCGAGGCATCGCCGCCGTGCAGGCTACCGAGGTTCAGGGTCGGATACGGCACGGTGAACGCGTCGTAGTGGTAGCGCTCTTTCAGATCGTCGCGCAGGGTCATGATGCGCCCGATGGCATCATGCATCAGCTCAATGGCGTTCACGCCGCGCGCCGGATCGCTGGAGTGGCCGGACTGGCCCAGCACGCGTACGGCGGTAGAAATATGGCCTTTGTGTGCGCGGATCGGCTGCAGAGACGTCGGCTCGCCGATGATCGCGCAATCCGGACGAATCGACGTGTTTTCAGAGAAGTAGCGCGCCCCCGCCATGCTGGTTTCTTCATCGGCGGTCGCCAGAATGTAGAGCGGTTTTTTCAGTTTCGTCACGTCCACGTCACGCAGCGCGTCGAGGATAAAGGCGAAGAAGCCTTTCATGTCGGCGGTGCCCAGGCCATAGAGCTTGTTGTCGTGCTCGGTCAGGGTGAACGGATCGCGCGTCCAGCGGCCGTCGTCAAACGGCACCGTATCGGTATGACCGGCCAGCAGCAGGCCGCCCGCACCGGTTCCGGTGCTGGCGAGCAGGTTAAATTTGTGGCGGGTTCCGGGGACGGGTTGAACCTCAACGTTAAACCCAAGATCGCTAAACCAACCCGCCAGCAGATTGATTAAAGACTCATTGCTCTGATCCAGCGCTTCTTCCGTTGCGCTGATGGACGGTGTGGCAATCAGGGCGCGGTAGATCTCGATAAATGGCGGTAAGTTCATTTTCATTGTTGACACACCTTAGGTCGTGATAGTATCAATATTCATGCAATAAATGTGAATAAAAATACATTAACGTTGAGCATAAAGGAACCCGATGTTGAATACGCTGATTGTAGGCGCTAGCGGTTATGCGGGCGCAGAGCTTGTAAGCTACGTGAATCGCCATCCACATATGACCATAACCGCTTTGACCGTGTCAGCGCAAAGCAATGATGCAGGAAAGTTAATTTCCGATTTGCATCCGCAGCTTAAGGGCATTGTCGATCTGCCGCTGCAGCCCATGTCTGACATCAGCGAGTTTACCGACGGCGTCGACGTGGTGTTTTTAGCCACCGCGCACGAGGTCAGCCACGACCTGGCGCCGCAGTTCCTGGCGGCCGGCTGCGTGGTCTTCGACCTTTCCGGCGCGTTCCGCGTGAACGACGGCGCATTTTATGAAAAATATTACGGTTTCACCCATCAGCATCCGGATCTGCTTGAAAAAGCGGTGTACGGCCTGGCGGAGTGGAGCGCAGATAAACTGAAAGAAGCGGACCTGATTGCCGTTCCGGGCTGCTACCCAACGGCGGCGCAGCTCTCCCTGAAGCCGCTGATCGACGCAGGCCTGCTGGATCTGAGCCAGTGGCCGGTGATCAACGCCACCAGCGGCGTGAGCGGAGCAGGTCGTAAGGCCGCTATCTCCAACAGCTTCTGCGAAGTGAGCCTTCAGCCGTATGGCGTTTTTAATCACCGTCATCACCCTGAAATCACGACGCATCTGGGCGCGGACGTCATTTTCACCCCGCACCTGGGCAGCTTCCCGCGTGGGATCCTCGAAACCATTACCTGCCGCCTGAAGCCCGGCGTGACCAAAGAGCAGGTGAACGAGGCCTTCACGCAGGCGTATGCGGATAAACCGCTGGTGCGCCTGTACGATAAAGGCGTGCCGGCGCTGAAAAACGTGGTCGGCCTGCCGTTCTGCGACATCGGCTTTGCCGTGCAGGGCGAGCATCTCATCGTTGTCGCCGCGGAAGATAACTTACTCAAAGGCGCTGCCGCACAGGCAATGCAATGTGCAAATATTCGTTTCGGTTTCCTGGAAACGCAGGCTCTTATTTAAGGTGTGATGATGAACCCATTAATTATCAAACTCGGTGGTGTACTGCTGGACAGCGAAGAAGCGCTGGAGCGTCTGTTTACCGCGCTGGTGAACTATCGCGAATCACACCAGCGTCCGCTGGTGATTGTGCACGGCGGCGGCTGCGTGGTGGACGAGCTGATGAAAGGGCTCAACCTGCCGGTGAAAAAGAAGAACGGCCTGCGCGTCACGCCTGCTGACCAGATTGACATCATTACCGGTGCGCTGGCGGGCACGGCGAACAAAACGCTGCTGGCGTGGGCGAAGAAACACCACATCGCGTCCGTTGGCCTCTATCTGGGCGATGGCGACAGCGTAAAAGTGACCCAGCTCGACGAAGAGCTCGGCCACGTTGGACTGGCGCAGCCAGGTTCGCCTAAGCTGATTAACACGCTGCTGGAAGGGGGATTCCTGCCGGTGGTGAGCTCTATCGGCGTGACCGAAGAGGGCGAGCTGATGAACGTCAACGCTGACCAGGCGGCGACGGCACTGGCGGCAACGCTGGGCGCGGATCTGATCCTGCTCTCCGACGTGAGCGGCATTCTGGATGGCAAAGGCCAGCGCATTGCTGAAATGACGGCTGAGAAAGCCGAGCAGCTGATTGCTCAGGGCATTATTACCGACGGCATGATAGTCAAAGTGAACGCCGCGCTGGATGCCGCACGCACGCTGGGCCGACCGGTGGATATCGCCTCCTGGCGTCACGCGGAACAACTGCCGGCGCTGTTTAACGGCACGCCGATTGGCACGCGTATTTTAGCGTAAGTTTTTATTGAATGACCGTAGGCCGGGTAAGCGAAGCGCCACCCGGCAGAACTAACGAATAAAGGAATCATGTTATGGCACTTTGGGGTGGGCGTTTTACACAGGCAGCGGATCAGCGGTTCAAACAGTTCAACGACTCTTTGCGCTTCGACTACCGCCTGGCCGAACAGGATATTGTCGGCTCTGTGGCCTGGTCCAAAGCGCTGGTGACAGTGGGCGTACTGACCCCAGACGAACAATTACGGCTGGAAGAAGCGCTGAACAATCTGCTGGAAGAGGTGCGTCTTAACCCGCAGCAGATCCTCGAAAGCGATGCTGAAGATATTCACAGCTGGGTGGAAGGTAAACTGATCGACAAGGTCGGCCAGCTGGGTAAAAAGCTGCATACCGGCCGCAGCCGTAACGACCAGGTCGCCACCGATCTGAAGCTGTGGTGTAAAGATACCGTTGGCGAACTGCTGGCGGCTAACCGTCAGCTGCAGAGCGCGCTGGTGGAAACCGCGCAGAACAACCAGGACGCGGTGATGCCGGGTTATACCCACCTGCAGCGCGCGCAGCCGGTGACCTTTGCGCACTGGTGTCTGGCCTACGTCGAGATGCTGGCGCGTGACGAAAGCCGTCTGCAGGATACCCTGAAACGTCTGGACGTCAGCCCGCTGGGCAGCGGCGCGCTGGCCGGTACGGCGTATGAAATCGACCGTGAGCAGCTGGCAGGCTGGCTGGGCTTTGCTTCCGCCACCCGTAACAGCCTGGACAGCGTGTCCGACCGCGACCACGTGCTGGAGCTGCTCTCCAATGCGTCTATCGGAATGGTGCATCTGTCGCGCTTTGCCGAAGACCTGATCTTCTTTAACTCTGGCGAAGCGGGCTTCGTCGAGCTGTCCGACCGCGTGACCTCAGGCTCCTCCCTGATGCCGCAGAAGAAAAACCCGGACGCGCTGGAGCTGATCCGCGGCAAGTGTGGCCGCGTGCAGGGCGCGCTGACCGGCATGATGATGACCCTGAAAGGGCTGCCGCTGGCGTATAACAAAGACATGCAGGAAGACAAAGAAGGGCTGTTCGACGCGCTCGACACCTGGCTGGACTGTCTGCATATGGGCGCGCTGGTGCTGGACGGCATTCAGGTGAAACGTCCGCGCTGTCAGGAAGCGGCGCAGCAGGGCTATGCTAACTCTACCGAACTGGCGGATTATTTGGTGGCGAAAGGCGTACCTTTCCGTGAAGCGCACCATATTGTGGGTGAAGCGGTGGTGGAAGCCATTCGTCAGGGTAAACCGCTGGAAGATCTGGCGCTGGCCGACCTGCAGAAGTTCAGCGCGGTTATCGGGGATGATGTGTATCCGATCCTTGCGCTGCAGTCCTGTCTGGATAAACGTGCCGCGAAAGGCGGCGTGTCGCCTAAGCAGGTGGCGCAGGCGATAGCGGATGCGAAAAACCGGTTGGTTTGAACCGTGCGGGCTGGTGCCCTCACCCCGGCCCTCTCCCACGGGGAGAGGGAGCAAACACTAAAAATGGCAACTTCGGTTGCCATTTTGCTTTTATCCCCGGGCTTTTTTACGCAAAAAAAAAGCGGACCACGGGGTCCGCAAAAGTTCACGTTGGCTTTAGTTGTTCGAGTTTTGAGAGAAACTCGCTGACGGTGCGGGGACGTCAAGGGTCAAACACGTGCCGCCTCATCTATGTGGTGTATTATTCAACAGAATGCTTGATAGGGATAATCGTTCGTTGCTATGCTATCTATCGCCATGAACTATCGTGGCGACGGAGGATGAATAATGAATATTCGTGATCTTGAATACCTGGTAGCGTTAGCCGAGCATCGTCACTTTCGCCGCGCGGCAGATTCCTGCCACGTCAGCCAGCCCACGCTGAGCGGTCAGATCCGCAAGCTGGAAGACGAGCTGGGCGTGATGCTGCTGGAGCGCACCAGTCGTAAGGTTCTGTTCACACAGGCAGGTCTGCTGCTGGTGGATCAGGCGCGCACCGTGCTGCGCGAGGTCAAAGTGCTCAAGGAAATGGCAAGCCAGCAGGGGGAGGCGATGTCCGGCCCGCTGCATATTGGCCTGATCCCAACCGTTGGCCCGTACCTGTTGCCGCACATCATTCCGATGCTGCACCAGACGTTCCCGAAACTCGAAATGTACCTGCATGAAGCGCAGACCCATCAGCTGCTGGCGCAGCTAGACAGCGGCAAGCTCGACTGCGCCATTCTGGCGCTGGTGAAAGAGAGTGAAGCCTTTATTGAAGTGCCGCTGTTCGATGAGCCGATGATGCTGGCGATCTATGAAGATCACCCGTGGGCGAACCGCGATCGCGTACCGATGGCCGATCTGGCCGGTGAAAAGCTGCTGATGCTGGAAGATGGCCACTGCCTGCGCGATCAGGCGATGGGCTTCTGCTTTGAAGCGGGTGCGGATGAGGATACCCATTTCCGCGCAACCAGCCTGGAAACGCTGCGTAATATGGTCGCGGCGGGAAGCGGTATTACGCTGCTGCCTGCGCTGGCCGTGCCGCGCGAGCGTAAGCGTGATGGCGTGGTTTATCTGCCGTGCATTAAGCCGGAGCCGCGTCGCACTATCGGCCTGGTGTATCGTCCGGGTTCACCGCTGCGCAGCCGCTATGAGCAGCTGGCAGAGGCCATCCGTGGTTCGATGGATGGCCATTTCGACAGCGCGTTAAAACAGGCGGTTTAAGCCGTTCAGCGCAGCTACCCGATAGGCTTCCGCCATGGTCGGGTAGTTAAAGGTGGTGTTAACGAAGTACTCAATGGTGTTACCACCGCCTTTCTGCTCCATTATCGCCTGGCCGATATGAATGATTTCCGCCGCGCGTTCACCAAAGCAGTGAATGCCGAGGATCTCTTTGGTCTCGCGATGGAACAGGATCTTCAGCGTTCCCACGCTCATCCCCACGATTTGCGCCCGCGCCAGATGTTTAAACTGGGCACGTCCCACCTCGTAAGGCACCTTCATTGACGTCAGCTGCTGCTCGGTTTTGCCGACTGAACTGATTTCCGGGATGGTATAGATGCCCGTCGGAATATCTTCGATCAGATGCGCCGTCGCTTCGCCTTTTACCAGCGCCTGTGCGGCAATGCGTCCCTGGTCGTAAGCGGCTGAGGCCAGGCTTGGGTAGCCAATCACGTCGCCGACCGCGTAAACGTGCGGCAGGGCGGTCTGATACATGCTGTTGACCTTCAGCTGACCGCGACTGTCGGTTTCAAGCCCGATATTTTCCAGCTGCAGTGAATCGGTGTTGCCGGTACGACCGTTGGCGTACAGCAGGCAGTCTGCTTTCAGCTTCTTACCGGACTTCAGGTGCATGATCACCCCGTCGTCACAGCCCTCAATCTTCTCGTACTCTTCGTTGTGGCGAATCACCACGCCGCTGTTCCAGAAGTGGTAGGAGAGGGAGTCCGACATCTCCTGATCGAGGAACGCCAGCAGGCGGTCGCGGGTGTTGATCAGGTCAACTTTGACGTCCATTCCGCGGAAGATCGACGCATATTCGCAACCAATCACCCCTGCGCCATAGATAATGACGTGGCGGGGTTCATGGTGCAGGCTCAGAATCGAGTCGCTGTCGTAGACGCGCGGGTGCGAGAAGTCCACGTCGGCCGGATGGTAAGGGCGTGAGCCGCAGGCAATCACAAATTTTTCAGCCGTGATGGTTTCAACCGAACCGTCGTGGCATTCGAGTGCCAGGGTGTGTTCATCCACAAAATGCGCGTTGCCCTGCAAAATTTCACAGTGGTTACGCTCATAAAATCCCTGACGCATGCGTGTCTGCTGGTTAATAACGGTATCCGCGTGATTCAGGATGTCAGCAAAGGATGAACGAAGAAGTCTGGAGTGGTCGCTGTAAAGAGGGTTCTGGTTAAATTCGATAATGCGGCTAACGGCGTGGCGGAGGGCTTTCGAAGGGATGGTGCCCCAGTGGGTGCAACCGCCGCCGACATTATGGTAGCGCTCGATGACCGCTACTCTGGCTCCCTGTTTCACCAGACCCATAGCAGCACCTTCGCCGCCGGGGCCGGAACCAATAACTATTGCGTCGTAATCGTAGGAATGTGGCATGGTAAGGCTTACCTGTTCTTATACATAAAAGCAACAGAATCATAACATCATTGGCAGAGTAACCCAATTATCGTTGTGCTTTTTTCGGGCAGTGGGGCACAAACCGCACGTAAACAATCATTCACAAAGCCAGGCAAACAGATTAATTTTATTCTCTGGTATAGTGCCATCAGGCCTTTGGAAGGATTCAACTATCGTGATGGGCGTAAGAGCACAACAAAAAGAGAAAACCCGGCGTTCGCTGGTGGAAGCCGCATTCAGTCAACTGAGTGCTGAGCGGAGTTTTGCCAGTTTGAGCCTGCGCGAAGTCGCACGCGAGGCCGGGATTGCGCCAACGTCCTTCTATCGTCATTTCCGTGATGTGGATGAACTGGGCCTGACCATGGTCGACGAGAGCGGTCTGATGCTGCGCCAGCTGATGCGCCAGGCGCGTCAGCGTATCGCCAAAGGGGGCAGCGTGATCCGCACCTCCGTATCGACCTTTATGGAATTTATCGGCAATAACCCCAACGCGTTTCGTCTGCTTCTGCGCGAGCGTTCGGGCACGTCGGCGGCATTTCGTGCCGCCGTCGCGCGTGAAATTCAGCACTTCATCGCGGAACTTGCCGACTATCTTGAACTCGAAAACCATATGCCGCGTGCGTTTACTGAAGCACAGGCTGAGGCGATGGTGACGATTGTTTTCAGCGCGGGTGCCGAAGCGCTGGATGTCAGCATTGAACAACGCAAGCAGCTCGAAGAGCGGCTGGTATTGCAGCTCAGGATGATCTCCAAAGGCGCGTACTACTGGTATCGCCGTGAACAAGAGAAACTGGCACATCAAACCGAAGAGTGAAGGTGAGTAATGAAACAGTCAGGTCAGGATAAAGGGACGCTGTTGCTGGCATTGATCGCTGGCTTATCCATTAATGGTACGTTTGCCGCTATTTTTAGCTCAATCGTTCCATTTTCGATTTTCCCGCTTATTGCGCTGGTGCTGACGGTTTACTGCCTGCATCAACGTTACCTGAACCGCACCATGCCGGTGGGGTTACCGGGGCTGGCCGCTGCCTGCTTTATTCTGGGGGTATTGCTGTATAGCACCGTGGTTCGCGCGGAATATCCGGATATCGGCTCTAACTTCTTCCCTGCGGTACTGTCTGTGGCGCTGGTGTTCTGGATTGGCTCGCGCATGCGTAGCCGTAAGAGCCAGTTACCAGAGTAATGAATTATTTGTAGGGCAGGTAAGCGAAGCGCCACCTGCCAAAAACGCCGGATGGCGCTACGCTTATCCGGCCTACAGATCACCGTGCGGTAAGTAAAACGCCGCACTCCATATGGTGCGTATACGGGAACTGATCGAACAGCGCCAGACGTTCAACCTTGTGCGTCTGGCCTAATGTTTCGAGGTTCTTGCACAGCGTCTCCGGGTTACAGGAGATGTACAAAATACGCGGGTACGCCTGCACCATCTTCTCGGTTTCGCTGTCCAGGCCACTGCGCGGCGGGTCGACAAAAATTGTCTCACACTGGTAGCTCTTGAGATCGATCCCTTCCAGGCGGTTAAACTGGCGTACGCCGTTCATGGCCTGCGTGAACTCTTCTGCGGCCATACGAATGATCTGCACGTTGTCGATATGGTTAGCGGCGATGTTGTACTGCGCGGCAGCCACCGACGGCTTGGCGATTTCCGTTGCCAGAACGCGATCGAAGTTACGCGCCAGCGCCAGGGAGAAGTTGCCGTTACCGCAGTAGAGCTCAAGAAGATCGCCCGTTGACCCTTCCGTCGCCTTCAGCGCCCACTCGAGCATCTGCACGTTCATCGCAGCATTCGGCTGGGTGAAGCTGTTCTCGACCTGACGATACACCATCTCTTTACCTGCCACCGGCAGGCGCTCGTCGATGTAGTCCTGATCCAGCATGATTTTGGTTTTTGTCGCGCGGCCAATCAGGTGAACGTTGATGTTCTGCGCGCGCAGCGCATCGCGCAGCGCTTCTGCCTGCTCGCGCCACTCGTCATTAAGCGCTTTGTGGTACAGCAGGGAGACAATCGCCTGATTGCTTTGCGTGGTCAGGTAGTCAATCTGGAACAGCTTGTTACGCAGTACCGGATTGTTGCGCACGCCGTCCATTATCAGCGTCATCAACTGGTTAATGAGCTCGCTCGCCGCCGGAAAGCTGTCCACGCGGATACGGGACTTCGTCTGCTGATCGAAAATGATGTGGTACAGGTCGTCGCCGTCGTGCCAGATGCGGAACTCGGCGCGCATGCGGTAGTGGCTGACGGGAGAGCGGAACACCTCGGGAACGGGCGCGTTGAAAGGCGTCATCATACTTTGCAGGCGGACGACTTTCTCTGCCAGCTGCGCGTCGTACTGTTCTGTCGGGAGGTGTTCTGGGGTCATGATGCGTCCTGAATGATAAAGAATTACGCGGGGATTGTAGGCATTGTTCAGGGGATGTCCAGATTTAATGGGTAATAGCTGTCTGGACATCCATACGTGTCTAATTGTAGCATTCTGTTTCCGGTCTCCTGAGAGTGAAAAGGGAATCCAGTGTAAATCTGGAGCTGACGCGCAGCGGTAAAGTCTGGCGGGATGAGCGTTGTAGACACTGTGAAAATGGGAAGTCTTCATCCTTATATAGCCACCTAGCCCGAAGACCTGCCGGGATCACGTCGCATTTGGTTTCATCATCGCGTGCTATCGATGAGGCCTGCGGCATCCTTCTTATATTGTGGATGCTTTAACAATGATTAAAAAAGTATCGCTGTTGACGGCGTTGTCCGTCACGGCATTTTCGGGCTGGGCGCAGGATAGCGCCGACTCGTTGGTGGTGACGGCAAATCGTTTTGAACAACCTGAAAAAACTATTCTGGCTGCAACCTCCGTTGTTACGCGTGCCGATATTGACCGTTGGCAATCAACCTCAGTCCTGGATGTTATGCGTCGCCTGCCCGGCGTGGATACGGCGCAAAATGGCGGGATGGGGCAACTCTCTTCTCTCTTTATACGTGGCACCAACTCCAGCCACGTCCTGATCCTTGTTGATGGGATCCGCCTTAACCAGGCGGGCGTCACGGGGTCATCCGATCTTAGCCAGTTCCCGATCTCCCTGGTGCAGCGTATCGAATATGTTCGTGGACCGCGTTCGGCGGTATACGGCTCGGACGCGATCGGCGGAGTCGTAAACATTATTACCACTCGCGCGAAGGACGGTACCACGCTGAACGCAGGTGTAGGGTCGCATGGTTACCAGAATTATGGCGGCAGTACTCAGCAAACATTGGGTGACAGCACGCGCGTCACGCTTGCGGGTGATTACACCTATACCAAAGGGTTTGATGTGGTTGCGGACGGCAACAATGGTGGCCTTGCCCAGACCGATCGCGACGGCTTTATGAATAAAACGCTCTATGGTGCAGTGGATCACGCATTCTCGGAGCAGTGGAGCGGATTTGTTCGCGGCTTTGGCTATAGCAACCGTACTGCCTACGACGGTTACTACAGTTCATTTACCCCTGACGTACTGGTCGATACCCGCCAGCTCTATAGTCAGACCTGGGATGCAGGATTGCGCTTCAACAATGACATCTTCCATTCACAGCTGCTCACCAGCTATAGCCACAGCAAGGACTATAACTACGACCCAAATTTAGGCCGCTACGATTCAACAGCCACGCTGGATGAAATCAAACAGTACAACGTCCAGTGGCTGAACTCCGTTGACGTTGGCCATGGGAACATTGGCGCGGGCGTTGACTGGCAGAAGCAGAGCACCGAGCCGGGTACAAACTACGTGACCAACGGCTACGACCTGCGTAACACCGGCGTTTACCTGACCGGGTTGCAGCAGTTTGGTGACTTCACTCTGGAAGGAGCGGTTCGCAGCGATGACAACTCTCAGTTCGGTCGCCATGGCACCTGGCAAAGTAGTGCGGCCTGGGAGTTCGTGGAGGGTTACCGCTTCGTTGCTTCGTATGGTACGGCCTATAAAGCACCGAATCTGGGTCAACTCTATGGTTTCTATGGCAATGACCATCTTGATCCCGAAGAGAGCAAGCAGTGGGAAGGTGCGTTTGAAGGCCTGACGGCGGGCGTGAGCTGGCGCGTCTCCGGCTACCGTAATGACGTCGATAATCTCATCGACTTCGATAATAACCTTCAGCAATATTACAACGTCGGTAAAGCGCGCATTAAAGGTGTGGAAGCGACAGCATCGTTTGATACGGGCCCGTTGACGCATACTGTAGGCTATGACTATGTGGATGCCCGCAATGCCGCAACCAACGAACTTCTGGACCGTCGTGCTAAGCAGCAGGTGAAATATCAGCTCGACACGCAGATCTATGATTTCGACTGGAGCCTGACTTATCACTATCTCGGTACGCGTTACGACACTGACTTTGGTGCTTATCCGTCTGAGAAAGTAAAAATGGGTGGTGTCAGCCTGTGGGATGTCGCAGTTTCGTATCCTGTCACCTCACATCTCACAGTTCGTGGTAAAATAGCCAACCTGTTCGATAAAGATTACGAGACAGTTTATGGCTACCAAACTGCAGGACGGGAATACACCTTGTCTGGCAGCTACACCTTCTAATCCGCGTCCCACCGTGCTGGTGTTTGATTCCGGCGTCGGTGGGCTTTCGGTCTATGATGAGATTCGGCACCTCCTGCCGGATCTCCATTACATCTACGCCTTCGATAACGTCGCTTTCCCGTATGGGGAAAAGAGCGAAGATTTTATTGTTGAGCGTGTGGTTGAAATCGTTACCGCGGTACAAAAGCGCTATCCCCTTGCGCTGGCCGTCATCGCCTGTAATACGGCGAGCACCGTTTCTCTTCCCGCCCTGCGTGAAAAATTCCAGTTCCCGGTTGTGGGCGTTGTTCCTGCGATAAAGCCTGCCGCGCGCCTGACGGCGAACGGCATTGTGGGTTTGCTGGCAACGCGAGGCACGGTAAAGCGTCCTTATACCCGCGAGCTGATCGACCGTTTTGCCAACGAATGCCAGATTGCGATGCTGGGTTCGGCTGAGCTGGTGGAGATGGCTGAAGCGAAGCTGCATGGAAAGGCGGTATCACTCGACGAGCTGCGTCGTATTCTTCGTCCGTGGCTGCGCATGCCTGAACCCCCGGATACTGTTGTGCTGGGCTGCACCCACTTCCCGCTATTACAGGAAGAGCTATTAGAGGTGTTGCCGGAGGGGACGCGCCTGGTGGATTCCGGCGCGGCTATCGCCCGTCGCACGGCCTGGCTGCTGGAGCATGAAGCGCCGGATGCGAAATCTACCGATGCGAATATCGCGTTTTGTATGGCCATCACGAAAGAGACTGAGCAACTTTTACCCGTTTTACGCCGTTATGGCTTTGAAACGCTCGAAAAACTGGCGCTGTAGCACGGTTTTGAGCAAAAAAGAGACGGTTGAAAGTTTTTTTTAAAAGAGGGGTTGTCAACGTCTGAGAACTCCCTATAATGCGCCTCCACTGACACGGAACAACGGCTTACAGGCCGCCGGGTTAGCGGGGTTCAGAGATGAACGCCGACAGAGAAAAGCAAAAATAATCGCTTGACTCTGAATGAGGAAAACGTAATATACGGGACCTCGCAACGGTGAGCTTAACGCCGCGTTGCAACTGCTCTTTAACAATTTATCAGACAATCTGTGTGGGCACTCAAAGTGACATGGATTCTTAACGTCGCAAGACGAAAAATGAATACCAAGTCTCT
>NZ_SNXG01000011.1:0-81844 GCF_004362415.1 Enterobacter sp. AG326
AGTCTTCGGTGGAGCGGTAGTTCAGTCGGTTAGAATACCTGCCTGTCACGCAGGGGGTCGCGGGTTCGAGTCCCGTCCGTTCCGCCACTTATTAAGACATTAAGCCTGCCTTGTTGGCAGGCTTAATGGCAAAAAACTTTAGGGGCGTAGCTCAGTTGGTAGAGCACCGGTCTCCAAAACCGGGTGTCGCGAGTTCGAGTCTCTCCGCCCCTGCCATATAGAATCCTTTGCTTCGGCAAAGGATTTTTTTTGCCTGAAACACTGCAGAAAATTCTCTTCTTAATTTTCAGCCAGCATCCCTGCTGGCTGATGCATCAATCCATTACATTGATTTTTAACAGATCTTTTATCTGAGATTGCTTATCACTGTTTTGCAGCCAAATTGCATACAGCGGCCTGGTAAGCGTGGTGGAATCCAGCACGGTGTGCAGCCCTGCTTTAGCATCTGCCCAGCGAACAGGTAACCAGGTACAACCTTTCAGCAGAGACAGCTGCTGACAGGCGATCTCTGCCGAGCTGGTCGTTAACTGCGGAACATCATCAGGTGCAATCAGTCCCGTCTCGTGCTGCTGAAAATCCGGTCCCCATTCCAGGCGTAAATAGGTCAGGTCTGCCTTCATCATCGAAGGTTCAGACGCATAAAGCGCCAGGCCAAACTGGCCCACAATCTGGCTGCTAAATTCGTCCATCTTGGGGGCTTCGGTTGTGATCAGAAGATCAAGCTGGCGTTCATGAAGTTGCTTAACCAGCGACTGCCGCTGTGCAATCCTGGCTTCAAATTGCAGGTGGCCATGTGAATGATACAGCCGGGTAAGCCACTGACTTAGCATGCATTCCCACAGAGAAGCGCTGGCCCCTATCGAAAATTCATTATGTCTTGAAGTATGTGCGACCTCTTTACGTGCCGCCTGCCATGTATTCATCAGCGTTTCTGCGTACGGCAGCAGTTTCTCGCCGGCAGGCGTTAAGCGAATATTGTTACGATGGCGGGTAAAAAGATTCACACCCAATTGATTTTCCAGCTGTCGAATACGAAAACTGACTGCTGACTGCGTCAGGTAAAGGGCCTCAGCTGCTCGCCCAAAGTGGCGTGTTCTGCTCACTTCAAGGAAAGTTTTAAGCAATTCCGTATCCACATCTTTCTCCGCAAAATTATTTGTCGTTATGATTTAAATGTTTTGTTTTACACTCTGTCAAGCGTAACTAATACTCCGCGCCATAAATAGCTCGGCCAAAGAATTAGGAGCGTGTAGGATGGCGGAAAGCTTTACGACGACTAATCGTTTTTTCGACAATAAACATTATCCGCGCGGGTTCTCTCGTCACGGCGATTTCACCATCAAAGAAGCTCAACTGCTTGAGCGCCATGGTTATGCCTTTAACGAGCTGGATCTTGGTAAGCGTGAACCTGCAACCGAAGACGAAAAACAGTTTGTTTCTGTTTGCCGTGGTGAGCGTGAGCCGGAGTCTGAAGCGGAACGTGTATGGATCAAATACATGGCGCGCATTAAGCGTCCAAAACGCTTCCATACGCTTTCTGGCGGCAAGCCGCAGATGGAAGGTGCAGAAGACTACACCGAGTCTGATGACTAAATGAAAAGAAGGGGCTACGGCCCCTTTTTTTATGCCAGCAATTTCTGCAAATGCAGCAGTAAACGATCGATAGCGCGGTAGCTCAGCGCCTCCTGCAAATGTTTCCTCTCAATGTCAGTGCATCCCTCCACGTCAGCAATGGTTCTGGCCACCTTCAGCAAACGCTGCCACGCACGTATGGACAGCCCGAACCGCGTCAACGTCTCCTCCAGCCATCCCGCATCCTCGACGTTAAGAGAACAGAACTGTCGGATCCCGGCATTATCCAGCCGCGCATTCAGCCTGTTCTGACGAGCGTACTGCCGCGTCTGGGCTGCAATCACCCGCTCGCGTACCTCCGTTGAGCTTTCACCCGTTATGCCCGTTTGCCTGAGCAGACCCGGCGGGGGAAGGGGGATTTCGAGGGATAAATCGAAACGGTCGAGGAACGGGCCGGATAACTTACCCAGATAGCGCAACGTCTGCTCTGGCGTACAGCGGTTATGGTTGCCCTGGTAGTGACCCGTCGGGCTGGGGTTCATCGCCGCGACCAGCTGAAACTGCGCGGGATAGCTTATTTTCGCTCGTGCGCGTGAGATATGTATCTCACCGGATTCAATAGGTTCCCTCAGTGCATCCAGCACGCGGCGCTCAAACTCAGGCAGCTCATCGAGAAACAGAATGCCATTGTGTGCCAGCGAGATTTCACCCGGCCCGGGGATAGACCCACCGCCAACCATTGCCGTCAGTGAAGCGCTATGATGTGGGGAACGAAAAGGACGGCGGCGCCACTGTTTTTGCAACGACGTCGAACTGATAAGGCTATATATGGCGGCACTTTCCAGCGCTTCATGATTATTGAGCGGTGGAAGCAACCCACTTAACCTGCTTGCCAGCATTGTTTTACCCGTACCCGGCGGGCCAATTAACAGAAGATTGTGTCCACCAGCCGCCGTAATCTCCAGCGCCCGTTTCCCTTGCTCCTGTCCCATAATCTCGCTGAGATCCTCTGGAGCATCCGCTATAGCATCATCGCACTCCTCCGGCTCGGACAGTTCATGACGCCCTTCCAGCCAGGCACAAACTTCCTGTAAATGCCCCGCGATGAGACACCCCTTCTCGGCGATAAGACTCACTTCTGATGCGTTTTCATTGGCGACAATGATTTGCCGTCCTGCTCGTATGGCTTCCAGCGCTCCCGATATCGCACCGGGAACGCCTCTTAACGCGCCTGTAAGCGCGAGTTCGCCAACGAACTCATACGAGCCTAGCCGTGTCGTATTAAGCTGCTCAGAAGCCGCGAGAAGGGCAATTGCGATAGGTAAATCGTATCGTCCCCCCTCTTTAGGCAGATCGGCAGGAGCAAGGTTGATGGTGATCTTCTTCGCGGGGAAGGTATAACCGCTATTTATTATTGCGCTGCGAACGCGATCCCTGGCCTCTTTAACCGTCGTTTCAGGTAACCCGACAAGCGTGAGTCCCGGTAGCCCATTACTTAAATGAACCTCGACGGAAATAAGCGGTGCCTTTACCCCGAGAGCCGCACGCGTATAAACAACTGACAGTGACATTTGCACTACCTCCTGGTGTGACTATGCCAGCGTCTCTTTTGTCTGTTTAGCATCATTTTGCGAATTTACGCCGCCTGTTCAGAGATTTTAAGCGCACAATGAAACCATTGCATAACCGTGGAAGCCTCCTCGCAGAATGTAAAAAGCCCCGTTTTGACGTTAAGAACCGCAGTAAAAAAATGAAAAATATTCATTTTCTAATTTCCGTATATAAAACAACGCTTTTAAGAAATATGATTCGCTGCCTAATCAAATCCGTCATAAATAAATCTTGTGTTTGATTTAAAAACTGTGATAACTCTTTAGGTATTCCTTCGAACAAGATGCAAAAAGAACTGAAAATGACAGCCCTTCTACGAGTGATTAGCCTGGTCGTGATTAGCGTGGTGGTGATTATTATCCCACCGTGCGGGGCTGCACTTGGACGAGGAAAGGCTTAGAAATCAAGCCTTAACGAACTAAGACCCCCGCACCGAAAGGTCCGGGGGTTTTTTTATGACTAAAAAACGTAAATGAGGAGCAGAGAATGACGACTAGCACAAAATTCTGTTTCTCCCGATTTATGACGGGGAACTGACTATGAATGGGGCACAGTGGGTAGTACATGCGTTGCGCGCGCAGGGAGTCGAAACCGTATTCGGTTATCCGGGTGGCGCAATTATGCCGATTTACGATGCACTGTATGACGGCGGCGTGGAACATCTCTTGTGCCGACACGAGCAGGGCGCAGCGATGGCAGCTATTGGCTATGCCCGCGCGACAGGTAAAACCGGCGTGTGTATGGCGACGTCAGGCCCGGGCGCAACGAACCTGATCACCGGTCTGGCTGACGCGCTGCTGGATTCCGTTCCCGTTGTCGCCATCACCGGGCAGGTGGCGTCTCCGTTCATCGGTACCGATGCTTTCCAGGAAGTCGACGTCCTCGGTTTATCGCTGGCCTGTACCAAACACAGCTTCCTCGTCCAGTCTCTGGAAGAGCTGCCGCGCGTAATGGCAGAAGCATTCGAAGTGGCAAGCTCCGGCCGTCCTGGTCCGGTTCTGGTCGATATCCCGAAAGATATCCAGGTGGCTCTCGGCGATCTGGAACCGCACTTCTCCACCGTTGAAAGCGACGATGCGTTTCCGGATGCGGAGGTTGATGAGGCCCGCCAGATGCTGGCGCAGGCGAAACAGCCGATGCTGTACGTCGGCGGTGGCGTCGGCATGGCGCAGGCCGTTCCAGCCCTGCGCGAATTTATCGCAACAACGCAGATGCCAGCGACCTGCACGCTGAAAGGTCTCGGTGCTGTCGACGCGGATTACCCATACTATCTGGGCATGCTGGGGATGCACGGCACCAAAGCAGCAAACCTGGCGGTGCAGGAGTGCGATCTGCTCATCGCCGTCGGTGCCCGTTTTGACGACCGCGTTACCGGCAAGTTGAATACCTTTGCGCCGAACGCCAAAGTCATTCATATGGATATCGACCCGGCGGAGATGAACAAGCTGCGTCAGGCGCATGTCGCCTTGCAGGGCGATCTCAACGCGCTGTTACCGGCATTGCAGCAGCCGCTGGATATCAACGCATGGCGTCAGCACACCGCAGACATGCGCGCCGAGCACGCCTGGCGTTACGACCACCCCGGCGAGGCCATCTACGCGCCGCTGCTGTTGAAGCAGTTGTCCGACCGTAAACCGGCTGACAGCGTCGTCACAACCGACGTAGGCCAGCACCAGATGTGGTCCGCGCAGCACATGACCTACACCCGCCCGGAAAACTTCATCACCTCCAGCGGCTTGGGTACCATGGGCTTCGGTCTGCCAGCAGCCGTTGGTGCGCAGGTTGCTCGCCCTAACGATACCGTTATCTGTATCTCCGGTGACGGCTCCTTCATGATGAACGTTCAGGAGCTCGGCACCGTTAAGCGCAAGCAGTTGCCGCTGAAAATCGTCTTGCTCGACAACCAGCGTTTAGGGATGGTTCGCCAGTGGCAGCAGCTGTTCTTCCAGGAGCGTTACAGCGAAACGACGCTCACCGATAACCCCGATTTCCTCACCCTGGCCAGCGCCTTTGGCATCCCTGGCCAGCACATCACCCGTAAAGATCAGGTTGAAGCGGCGCTCGACACCATGCTGAACAGCGATGGGCCTTACCTGCTTCATGTCTCAATCGACGAACTCGAGAACGTCTGGCCGTTGGTACCGCCTGGTGCCAGTAACTCACAAATGATGGAGAAATTATCATGATGCAGCATCAGGTCGCCGTACAGGCTCGCTTCAACCCGGAAACCTTAGAACGCGTTTTGCGTGTGGTGCGTCATCGTGGTTTTCAGATTTGCTCTATGAATATGGAAACGGCCACAGACGCCCAAAACATCAGTATCGAATTAACCGTTGCCAGCCCGCGGTCGGTCGACTTACTGTTTAGTCAGTTATCAAAGCTGGTAGACGTTGCCCATGTTGCCATCTGCCAGAGCACAACCACATCACAACAAATCCGCGCTTAAGCGTGACAGGACGAAAAAATGACGACAAAAAAAGCTGATTACATTTGGTTCAACGGTGAGATGGTTCGCTGGGAGGACGCGAAGGTCCACGTGATGTCCCACGCGCTGCACTACGGTACCTCCGTATTTGAAGGCATCCGTTGCTACGATTCTCACAAAGGGCCAGTGGTGTTCCGCCATCGCGAACACATGCAGCGTCTGCATGACTCAGCCAAAATTTATCGTTTCCCGGTTTCACAAAGCGTTGACGAGCTGATGGAAGCCTGTCGCGACGTGATCCGTAAAAACAACCTGACCAGCGCCTATATTCGTCCGCTGGTGTTCGTGGGCGACGTCGGCATGGGCGTGAACCCGCCAGCCGGTTATAACACCGATGTGATCATTGCCGCGTTCCCATGGGGTGCCTACCTGGGTGCAGAAGCCCTGGAGCAGGGGATCGACGCAATGGTCTCTTCCTGGAATCGCGTTGCGCCAAACACTATTCCGACCGCCGCGAAAGCAGGCGGTAACTACCTTTCTTCCCTGCTGGTCGGTAGCGAAGCGCGCCGCCACGGCTATCAGGAAGGTATCGCCCTGGACGTGAATGGCTACATCTCTGAAGGCGCGGGCGAAAACCTGTTTGAAGTGAAAGACGGTATCCTGTTCACGCCGCCATTCACCTCGTCCGCGCTGCCGGGCATCACCCGTGACGCCATCATCAAGCTGGCGAAAGATCTGGGTATCGAAGTGCGCGAGCAGGTGCTGTCCCGTGAATCCCTCTATCTGGCGGATGAAGTGTTTATGTCCGGTACGGCGGCTGAAATCACGCCGGTACGCAGCGTAGACGGTATCCAGGTGGGCGAAGGCCGCTGCGGTCCGGTCACCAAACGTATTCAGCAAGCGTTCTTTGGCCTCTTCACCGGCGAAACAGAAGATAAATACGGCTGGTTGGATCAGGTTAATCACTAAGCATAAATTTGGGACGGCACGCACCGTCCCATTAAATAGTCAGACGGGAGTCAATAAAGCATGCCTAAGTATCGTTCAGCCACCACCACCCACGGCCGTAATATGGCGGGAGCCCGCGCGCTGTGGCGCGCCACCGGAATGACCGACGCCGATTTCGGCAAGCCGATTATCGCCGTGGTGAACTCCTTCACCCAGTTTGTACCGGGCCACGTGCACCTGCGCGATCTCGGTAAGCTGGTTGCCGAGCAAATCGAAGCCTCCGGCGGCGTGGCAAAAGAGTTCAACACCATTGCGGTGGATGACGGTATCGCGATGGGGCACGGGGGCATGCTTTATTCACTGCCGTCGCGCGAGCTGATCGCCGACTCCGTAGAGTATATGGTTAACGCCCACTGCGCCGATGCGATGGTCTGCATCTCCAACTGCGACAAAATCACCCCGGGGATGCTGATGGCCTCCCTGCGCCTGAACATTCCGGTGATCTTCGTCTCCGGCGGCCCAATGGAAGCGGGGAAAACCAAGCTCTCCGACAAAATCATCAAGCTCGACCTGGTCGATGCGATGA
The DNA here is from genome assembly GCF_004362415.1 of Enterobacter sp. AG326. Taxonomy (NCBI): domain Bacteria; kingdom Pseudomonadati; phylum Pseudomonadota; class Gammaproteobacteria; order Enterobacterales; family Enterobacteriaceae; genus Enterobacter; species Enterobacter sp. AG326. The sequence continues at coordinate 7,143 of NZ_SNXG01000011.1, forward strand.
TCCAGGGCGCGGACCCGAAAGTCTCTGACGAGCAGAGCGACCAGGTGGAACGCTCCGCGTGTCCGACCTGTGGCTCCTGTTCCGGGATGTTCACCGCTAACTCCATGAACTGCCTGACCGAAGCGCTGGGTCTTTCTCAGCCGGGTAACGGCTCGCTGCTGGCGACCCACGCCGACCGTAAGCAGCTGTTCCTCAATGCCGGTAAGCGCATCGTTGAGCTGACCAAACGCTACTACGAGCAGGACGACGCCAGCGCGCTGCCGCGCAATATCGCCAGCAAAGCGGCGTTCGAAAACGCCATGACGCTGGATATCGCCATGGGCGGCTCTACCAACACCGTTCTGCACCTGCTGGCCGCCGCACAGGAAGCCGAAATCGACTTCACCATGAGCGACATCGACAAGCTCTCCCGCAAAGTCCCGCAGCTGTGCAAAGTCGCGCCGAGCACCCAGAAGTACCATATGGAAGACGTGCATCGTGCCGGCGGCGTGCTGGGCATTCTGGGCGAGCTGGATCGCGCCGGGCTGCTGAACCGTGACGTGAAAAACGTGCTCGGCCTGACGCTGCCGGAGTCGCTGGACCAGTACGACGTCATGCTGACCAAAGACGACGCGGTGAAAAAGATGTTCCGCGCCGGTCCTGCCGGTATCCGTACCACCCAGGCGTTCTCGCAGGACTGTCGCTGGGATACCCTGGACGATGACCGCGCCGAAGGCTGCATCCGCTCGCTGGAGCACGCCTACAGCAAAGACGGCGGTCTGGCCGTGCTGTACGGTAACTTCGCGGAAAACGGCTGCATCGTGAAAACCGCAGGCGTGGACGACAGCATCCTGAAATTCACCGGTCCGGCGAAAGTATACGAAAGCCAGGATGAAGCGGTAGAGGCAATTCTCGGCGGCAAAGTAGTGGAAGGCGACGTGGTTGTCATTCGCTACGAAGGGCCGAAAGGCGGTCCCGGCATGCAGGAGATGCTCTACCCAACCACCTTCCTGAAATCCATGGGACTCGGTAAGGCGTGTGCGCTGATCACCGACGGGCGTTTCTCCGGCGGCACCTCCGGCCTCTCTATCGGCCACGTTTCCCCGGAAGCGGCAAGCGGCGGCAACATCGCCATCATCGAAGACGGCGACCTGATCGAAATCGACATTCCGAATCGCGGTATTCAGCTGAAGCTGAGCGACCAGGAAATTGCGGCCCGTCGTGAAGCGCAGGAAGCCCGCGGCGATAAAGCCTGGACGCCGAAAGACCGCCAGCGTGAAGTCTCCTTTGCCCTGCGCGCCTACGCGAGCCTTGCCACCAGTGCAGATAAAGGCGCGGTGCGCGATAAATCTAAACTTGGGGGCTAATGATGGCCGAGTCACAACCCTTATCCGCCGCCCCCGAGGGGGCGGAATACCTGAGAGCGGTGCTGCGCGCGCCGGTCTATGAAGCCGTGCAGGTTACGCCCCTGCAGAAAATGGAAAAACTCTCTTCGCGCCTCGACAACGTCATTCTGGTCAAGCGCGAAGACCGTCAGCCGGTGCACAGCTTTAAGCTGCGCGGCGCCTACGCGATGATGGCCGGGCTGACCGATGAGCAGAAAGCACGCGGCGTGATTACCGCGTCTGCGGGCAACCACGCCCAGGGCGTTGCGTTCTCGTCTGCTCGTCTGGGGCTGAAGGCGCTGATCGTGATGCCGGTCGCTACCGCAGATATCAAAGTCGACGCGGTGCGCGGTTTCGGCGGCGAAGTTCTGCTCCACGGCGCCAACTTTGACGAAGCCAAAGCCAAAGCGATTGAGCTTGCGCAGCAGCAGGGTTTCACCTGGGTGCCGCCGTTCGACCACCCGATGGTGATTGCCGGGCAGGGCACGCTGGCGCTGGAACTGCTGCAGCAGGATGCCCATCTCGATCGCGTGTTTGTGCCGGTCGGCGGCGGTGGCCTGGCTGCGGGCGTCGCGGTGCTGATCAAACAGCTGATGCCGCAGATCAAAGTCATCGCCGTTGAAGCGGAAGACTCTGCCTGCCTGAAAGCGGCGCTGGATGCGGGTCACCCGGTAGATCTACCGCGCGTCGGGCTGTTTGCCGAGGGCGTGGCGGTGAAGCGCATTGGGGATGAAACCTTCCGCCTGTGCCAGGAATATCTCGACGATATCGTCACGGTTGATAGCGATGCTATCTGCGCGGCGATGAAAGATCTGTTCGAGGATGTGCGCGCGGTAGCGGAACCTTCCGGCGCGCTGGCGCTGGCGGGGATGAAAAAATACGTCGCGCAGCACAACATTCGCGGCGAGCGGCTGGCGCACGTGCTGTCTGGTGCCAACGTGAATTTCCACGGCCTGCGCTACGTTTCCGAGCGCTGCGAGCTGGGCGAACAGCGGGAAGCGCTGCTGGCGGTGACCATTCCGGAAGAGAAGGGCAGCTTCCTGAAGTTCTGTCAGCTGCTGGGCGGTCGTTCGGTGACGGAGTTTAACTACCGTTTTGCCGATGCCAAAGACGCCTGTATTTTTGTCGGCGTGCGCTTGAGCCACGGCGTGGAGGAGCGCAAAGAGATCCTCAACCTGCTGCATGAGGGCGGCTACAGCGTGGTCGATCTCTCTGACGACGAGATGGCGAAGCTGCACGTGCGCTACATGGTCGGCGGGCGTCCATCGAAGCCGCTCCGGGAACGTCTGTTCAGCTTCGAGTTCCCGGAATCGCCGGGCGCGCTGCTCAAGTTCCTGCACACGCTGGGCACGCACTGGAACATCTCTCTGTTCCACTACCGCAGCCACGGCACCGACTACGGCCGCGTGCTGGCGGCGTTCGAACTGGGCGAGCACGAGCCGGATTTCGAAACGCGGCTGAACGAGCTGGGCTATGAGTGTCATGACGAAACCCATAACCCTGCCTTCCGCTTCTTCCTCGCGGGCTAAGGGCTGAGCTGCGTGTAGGCCGGGTAAGCGCAGCGCCACCCGGCTTTAGTGGTTCGGCAATATCTGCCAGAACGCATCAATAAGCGGCTCATGCAGCCGCTTTTTTTGTGCGCACACGCCAAGCTCAAACGGCGTCTTCTCGTCGCTGCGCTCCAGAATCATCACGCGATTGCGCACCGGTTCAGGGCTATTTTCCAGCACCACTTCAGGCAGCAGCGCCACGCCGCAGCCCAGCGCCACCATCGACACCATCGCCTCATGGCCGCTGACCGTGGCGTAAATCGACGGGTTGCTGATTTTCTGACGGCGGAACCACAGCTCGATGCGGCGGCGCACCGGCCCCTGATCGGCCATGATAAACGGCACCGTGGACCAGTCCGGTTTTTCCACCGATACCTGGTTACGCACCGGGCAGGGCAGCGCCGGGGCAATCAGTACAACCGCCAGATTCTCCAGCATTGAGAATGCCACCGCGCCCGGCAGGGTTTCAGGTTTCCCGGCAATGGCGAGATCCGCTTCGCCCGTCACCACTTTTTCCATTGCGTCGGAGGCATCGCCGGTCGTGAGCTTAATTTCAACCGACGGATGCGCCGCGCGGAAGCGGTCGAGAATCGGCGGCAGATGGCTATAGGCGGCGGTCACGGAGCAGAAAATATGCAGTTCGCCGGAAAGTGACGGCCCCTGCTGATCAATCGAATGCCGCAGCTGCTGGTACTGCAACAGCGTCTGCTGGGCAAAAATGCGCAGTTCTTCACCCGCTTCCGTGAGGGTGACGGTGCGGTTGTCGCGTACGAACAGCGGCTGGCCGAGGTCTTCCTCAAGGCGCTGGATCTGGCGTGAAAGCGTGGAGGGGCTAACGTGCATCGCCCGGGCGCTGCGGCCAAAATGGCGGCTTTCCGCCAGGTGCAGGAACATTTTCAGATCGCGTAAATCCACCGATTCCACTCCCTCTTTTTATATTGCAAAAATTGCAACATGACGTTGTGAATATATCAATTTCCGCAATAAATTTCCTGTTGTAATGTGGGTACATTCTCGCTGAAACGCGAACCGAACAATAAGACACACAACATCACGAGGTATCACCCATGGCTAACTACTTTAATACACTGAACTTGCGCCAGCAGCTGGCGCAGCTGGGCAAATGCCGCTTCATGGCGCGCGACGAATTTGCCGATGGCGCGAGCTACCTTCAGGGTAAAAAAGTGGTCATCGTCGGCTGTGGCGCACAGGGTCTGAACCAGGGCCTGAACATGCGTGACTCCGGTCTGGATATCTCCTACGCCCTGCGTAAAGAAGCGATTGCTGAGAAGCGTGCTTCCTGGCGCAAAGCGACCGAAAACGGCTTCAAAGTGGGTACCTATGAAGAGCTGATCCCGCAGGCGGATCTGGTGGTTAACCTGACCCCGGACAAGCAGCACTCTGACGTTGTGCGTTCCGTACAGCCGCTGATGAAAGACGGCGCCGCGCTGGGTTACTCCCACGGCTTCAACATCGTTGAAGTGGGCGAGCAGATCCGTAAAGACATCACCGTAGTGATGGTGGCACCGAAGTGCCCGGGTACGGAAGTGCGCGAAGAGTACAAGCGCGGCTTCGGCGTGCCGACCCTGATCGCGGTTCACCCGGAAAACGATCCGAAAGGCGAAGGCATGGCGATTGCCAAAGCATGGGCAGCGGCGACCGGCGGCCACCGTGCGGGCGTGCTGGAATCCTCCTTCGTTGCCGAAGTGAAATCTGACCTGATGGGTGAGCAGACTATCCTCTGCGGTATGCTGCAGGCCGGTTCGCTGCTGTGCTTCGACAAGCTGGTGGAAGAAGGTACCGACCCGGCCTACGCGGAAAAACTGATTCAGTTCGGCTGGGAAACCATCACCGAAGCGCTGAAGCAGGGCGGTATTACGCTGATGATGGACCGTCTGTCCAACCCGGCAAAACTGCGTGCTTACGCGCTGTCTGAACAGCTGAAAACCATCATGGCACCGCTGTTCCAGAAACACATGGACGACATCATCTCCGGCGAATTCTCTTCCGGCATGATGGCGGACTGGGCGAACGACGATAAAAACCTGCTGACCTGGCGTGAAGAGACCGGTAAAACCGCGTTCGAAACCGCGCCACAGTATGAAGGTAAAATCGGCGAGCAGGAGTACTTCGATAAAGGCGTACTGATGATCGCGATGGTGAAAGCAGGCGTTGAGCTGGCGTTCGAAACCATGGTGGATTCCGGCATTATCGAAGAGTCTGCGTACTACGAATCTCTGCACGAGCTGCCGCTGATTGCGAACACCATCGCCCGTAAGCGTCTGTACGAAATGAACGTGGTGATCTCTGATACCGCAGAATACGGTAACTACCTGTTCTCTTACGCCTGCGTACCGCTGCTGAAAGAGTTTATGACCACTCTGCAGACGGGCGATCTGGGCAGAGCGATTGCGGAAGGTGCCGTGGATAACGCGCAGCTGCGCGATGTGAACGAAGCGATTCGCAGCCACCAGATCGAGAAAGTGGGCCACAAACTGCGTGGCTACATGACCGATATGAAGCGTATCGCGGTCGCGGGTTAATACCAGGTGCGGGCTGATGCCCTCACCCCGACCCTCTCCCACAGGGAGAGGGGGCAAACATTAAAGGCCTTCTCTTAGAGAAGGCCTTGCTGTTTATTTCCGATACAGAACCTTAATAATGTGATACCCGAACTGGGTATGCAGCGGGCCGGTTGGCTCCAGCACCGGGCAGGAGAACACCACTTTATCGAACGCCGGAACCATCTGGCCCTGGCGGAACTCACCCAGATCGCCGCCGCGTTTGCCTGACGGGCAGATGGAGTGCTTCTTAGCCAGCTTGCCGAAGTCGGCACCGTTTTTAATCTGCTCCAGAAGATCTAAAGCCAGTTTCTCTTCTTTAACGAGGATGTGCACTGCTGCTGCTGTTTTTGCCATGATCGTACCTTGAATAGGTTGAAATAAATCGGGGCGCAATATACCACGCGTCAGCGGCGATAAAGCACCTTAATGATATGGTAGCCAAATTTGGTTTTTACCGGGCCGTAGGGCTTCAGAAGCGGGCAGCTAAAGACCGCCTGATCGAACGGGCCGACCATCGCACCTTGTTGAAACTCGCCGAGATCCCCGCCATTGCGCCCGGAAGGGCATTTAGAGTAACGCTTCGCCAGATGATCAAAGCTGATGCCGCGCTCCAGCTTGGCCAGGATCTCCTGGGCCAGTTTCTCTTCTTTTACCAGAATATGCAGGGCTGCTGCGGTCTTTTTCATGGTTCTGCTCTACGGGTTAAACGCGATTTCTCCACTTTATCATTAGCCGGTAAATCTGCGCCCGGCTTTCTGCTACAATCCACACCCCGTTCGAAGATTGAGCAACACTCCCATGCGTTTAAACCCTGGACAACAACAAGCGGTCGAATTCGTTACTGGACCATGCCTGGTGCTGGCAGGGGCCGGTTCGGGTAAAACCCGCGTGATCACCAACAAAATCGCCCATCTGATCCACAACTGCGGGTATCAGGCGCGACACATTGCGGCGGTCACCTTTACCAATAAAGCGGCGCGCGAGATGAAAGAGCGCGTCGCTCAGACGCTGGGCCGTAAAGAGGCGCGCGGCCTGATGATCTCCACCTTCCACACGCTGGGGCTGGATATCATCAAACGCGAGTATGCGGCGCTGGGAATGAAGTCCAACTTCTCGCTCTTCGATGACACCGATCAGGTGGCGCTGCTCAAAGAGCTCACCGAGGGGCTGATCGAAGATGACAAAGTGCTGTTGCAGCAGCTGATCTCGACGATCTCGAACTGGAAAAACGATCTGATGACGCCGGCCCAGGCCGCGGCGATCGCCAAAGGCGAACGGGATCGGATCTTCGCCCACTGCTACGGTCTGTACGATGCGCATATGAAAGCGTGCAACGTGCTGGACTTTGACGATCTGATCCTGCTGCCCACGCTGCTGCTGCAGCGCAATGAAGAAGTGCGCGAGCGTTGGCAGAACAAAATCCGCTACCTGCTGGTGGATGAATATCAGGACACCAACACCAGCCAGTATGAGCTGGTGAAGCTGCTGGTGGGGCAGCGCGCGCGTTTCACCGTGGTAGGCGACGATGACCAGTCGATTTACTCCTGGCGCGGCGCGCGCCCGCAAAACCTGGTGCTGCTGAGCCAAGATTTCCCGGCCCTGCAGGTGATTAAGCTGGAGCAAAACTACCGATCCTCCGGGCGTATCCTGAAGGCGGCAAACATCCTGATTGCCAATAACCCGCACGTATTTGAGAAGCGTCTCTTCTCCGAACTGGGCTACGGCACGGAGCTGAAAGTGCTCAGCGCCAACAATGAGGATCATGAAGCGGAGCGCGTGACGGGCGAGCTCATCGCTCACCACTTCGTCAACAAAACCGAATATAAGGATTACGCGATCCTCTATCGCGGCAATCACCAGTCGCGCGTCTTTGAAAAGATGCTGATGCAGAACCGCATTCCGTACAAAATCTCGGGCGGCACGTCGTTCTTCTCACGACCAGAAATCAAAGATCTGCTGGCCTACCTGCGCGTGCTCACGAACCCGGATGACGACAGCGCGTTTCTGCGCATAGTGAATACGCCAAAACGCGAGATTGGCCCGGCGACGCTGCAAAAGCTCGGCGAGTGGGCGATGACCCGCAACAAAAGTATGTTTACCGCCAGCTTCGACATGGGGCTGAGCCAGACGTTAACCGGACGCGGGTATGACTCGTTAACCCGCTTCACCCACTGGCTCGGCGAAGTGCAGCGTCTCGCGGAGCGCGAGCCGGTGGCGGCAGTGCGCGATCTCATTCACGGCATCGACTATGAGTCCTGGCTGTATGAAACCTCAGCCAGCCCGAAGGCGGCAGAGATGCGCATGAAAAACGTTAACCAGCTCTTCAGCTGGATGACCGAAATGCTCGAGGGCTCTGAAATCGACGAGCCAATGACCCTGACGCAGGTGGTCACTCGCTTTACCCTGCGCGACATGATGGAGCGCGGCGAGAGCGAAGAAGAGGCCGATCAGGTTCAGCTGATGACGCTGCATGCGTCAAAAGGGCTGGAGTTCCCGTATGTTTATCTGGTCGGCATGGAAGAGGGATTGTTGCCGCACCAGAGCAGCATTGATGAAGATAACGTCGACGAGGAGCGCCGTCTGGCCTACGTGGGGATCACACGCGCGCAGAAAGAGCTAACGTTCACGCTGTGTAAAGAGCGCCGCCAGTATGGTGAACTGGTACGCCCGGAGCCGAGTCGTTTCCTGCTGGAACTGCCGCAGGATGACGTGATCTGGGAACAGGAGCGCAAAGTGATTACCGCGGAAGAGCGGATGCACAAGGGTCAGGCTAACGTGGCGAACATCCGCGCCATGCTGGCAAAAGCCAAAGAGAAAGGATAAGGCCGTAGGGATCTGTAGGCCGGGTAAGGCGAAGCCGCCACCCGGCAATGTTTAGTGTATTACTTTACCTCAAGCACCCAGTGCACATAGCTCTGCCACTGGCATTCCTGCTCGATCATTTCTGCCCCTAACGGGTGACGATCAATCCAGTTCTCCGGCAGCGTCAGCGAAAGCTTCTCGTCATCGGCCACCAGATTAATGGCGGGCAGCAAATCATCGCGGCGGCGGCTGGCAAACAGGATCGCCAGACGCAGCAGGCGGCACATATGCTCGGCCACGCGCGGCGGGACGGCGTTTTGCTGATGCAAAGAGGAGAGATCGACGGCATTGGTCTGGTTCAGCAGCAGCGTTGCCAGCAATTTTTTCTGCGCGGGTGTATAGCCCGGTAAATCAAGGTTGCGTACCAGATACGCTGCGTGAGCCGGTGCCTGCTTAAAATCAATGCTCAGTCCGACTTCATGGAGCGCGCAGGCGCTCAGCAGTAAATCCCGGCTCAGATGATCAAGATCCCAGACGTTAGCAACCCGATCGGCGAAGCGTGACGCCAGCTGCGATACGCGTCCTGCCTGATCGATATCAACCAGAAAACGACGCTGAACGTTGCGCAGGGTACGGCTGCGGATGTCCTGATCGACCGACAGATGTAACATCCCGTAGACCAGACCTTCGCGCAGCGCGCCGCCGGCCAGGGTCATACACTGGATGTTCAGCTCGGTGAAAATAGCGATAAGAATAGCCAGCCCGCTCGGGAAGACCAGCGCGCGTTCCAGCGTCAGGCCTTCAATTTCCAGCTCTTCCAGGCGCCCGCACTGAATAGCGCGCTGTTTCAGCTGCTGAAGCTTGGCAAGCGTAATCCGCTCGTCCATCCCCTGCGCCATCATGATTTCCTGCAGAGCCTGCACGGTACCCGAGGCACCCACGCAGACTTTCCAGCCGTGATAGCGCAGCTCGTCCATCACCGGGCGTAACACCTCGCGCGCGGCGTTTTCTGCCTCGTCGAAGTTCTCTTTCGCCAGGTTCCGATCGGTAAAGTAGCGCTCAAGCCAGGTCACGCAGCCCATCGACAGGCTGAACAGCGACGTTGCCTGCGCGCCGGTGCCGGTCACAAGCTCGGTACTAGCACCGCCAATATCCACCACCAGACGGCGATCGTCACCTCCCGTGGTGTGCGCAACGCCCTGGTAAATCAGGCGAGCTTCTTCTTCACCGCTGATAACCTGTACCGGACAACCCAGAATTTCCTGCGCTCTGGCAATGAAATCCACGGCGTTAACCGCCAGGCGGAGTGTCGCAGTGGCGACCACGGTGATTTGGGCGTGCGGGATATCCTGCAGACGTTCGGCAAAGAGCCGCAGACACTGCCAGCCACGTTCCATGGCCTCAGGTGAGAGGTGATTATCGCTGCTCAGGCCCGCCGCGAGGCGGACCTTGCGCTTGATGCGCGTCAGCGTTTGTATGCTTCCCGCCACCTCGCGCACAACCAGCATATGAAAACTATTCGAACCGAGATCAATTGCCGCATAAAGCGAGGTGGAGCTGAGCATATTTTCTTAACCTGAACGACGACGATTACGCGGCGCGCCGCCTGAACGACGCGGACCATTGCCGGAGCGTGGGCGGGTTAGACGCTTAGGCGGCGGCAGTTCGCTCAACAGCGCTTCCGGATTGTATTTGCTCTGCGGAATAGAGTGACCGATATACGTCTCAATGGCCGGGAGATTCAGCGCATACTCTTCACACGCAAGGCTAATCGAGTGACCGCTTGCGCCCGCACGACCGGTACGACCGATACGGTGTACGTAGTCTTCGCAGTCGTCTGGCAGATCGTAGTTAAAGACGTGCGTCACGGCCGGAATGTGCAGACCACGAGCCGCTACGTCGGTTGCGACCAGAATATCAAGATCGCCACGGGTAAACTCTTCCAGAATACGCAGGCGTTTTTTCTGCGCCACGTCGCCGGTCAGCAGACCAACACGGTGACCGTCTGCAGCCAGATGGCCCCAGATGTCTTCACAACGGTGTTTGGTGTTCGCAAAGATAATGGCGCGATCTGGCCACTCTTCTTCAATCAGAGTTTGCAGCAGACGCATTTTCTCTTCATTGGAAGGATAGAAGAGCTCTTCTTTAATGCGGTGACCCGTTTTCTGCTCCGGTTCCACTTCTACATATTCGGCGTTGTTCATCTGTTCGAACGCCAGCTCGCGTACGCGATAAGAAAGGGTAGCGGAGAACAACATGTTCAGACGCTGATTGGCCGGCGGCATGCGGCGGAACAGCCAACGAATGTCTTTAATGAAGCCCAGATCGTACATGCGGTCAGCTTCATCGAGCACCACAACCTGGATTGCGCCGAGGTTAATGTGGTTCTGTTTGGCGTAATCGATAAGACGGCCGGTGGTACCGATCAGGATATCCACACCGCTTTCCAGCACTTTCAGCTGTTTATCGTAGCCGTCGCCGCCATAGGCCAGGCCAAGCTTCAGTCCGGTAGACTGCGCCAGGGGTTCAGCGTCTGCGTGGATCTGTACCGCAAGTTCTCGCGTCGGGGCCATAATTAGCGCGCGCGGCTGGTTAACTTTGCGGTCTGCAATCGCTGGGTGAGAAAGTAAATAATGAAACGTTGACGTTAAAAACGCCATCGTTTTGCCGGTACCGGTTTGCGCCTGCCCGGCAACATCGCGACCGGCCAGCGTCAGCGGCAGCGCGAGGGCCTGAATGGGCGTGCAGTTATGAAACCCTTTATTTTCAAGGGCTTCAATCACCTTCGGGTGCAGCGCGAAGTCGGAAAACTTCTGTTCTGTTAAATGTGTTTTGCTCATAGTGTGGTAGAATATCAGCTTACTATTGCTTTACGAAAGCGTATCCGGTGAAATAAAGTCAACCTTTAGTTGGTTAATGCGACATCAACACGTCGTTGGTGGAGACAAAACCAACGTACCAGGCTTATTCCTGTGGAGTTATATATGAGCGATAAAATTATTCACCTGACTGACGACAGTTTTGACACGGACGTACTTAAGGCTGACGGGCTGATCCTCGTCGATTTCTGGGCTGAATGGTGTGGTCCTTGCAAAATGATCGCCCCGATTCTGGATGAGATCGCCGACGAATATCAGGGCAAACTGACCGTTGCCAAGCTGAACATCGACCAGAACCCGGGCACCGCACCAAAATACGGTATCCGTGGCATCCCAACCCTTCTGCTGTTCAAAAACGGCGAAGTGGCAGCGACCAAAGTGGGCGCGCTGTCCAAAGGTCAACTGAAAGAGTTCCTGGACGCTAACCTGGCGTAAGGTTTCTCCGCTGTGCGTTCAGAGCTCCCGGCTAAATGATGTGGAACTCTGGACGCCCGGCTGAAGTCGTGCTAAGTTAGCTATGACTTCGTTTTAAACATATCTTGTTGTTTGAATCTTGTTTTACCCGATACTTCCCGTTGTTAACATGAACAGTGCGTGAAGTGGCTAAATTCCGGGCTTGTCACTCAATCCGTCTTGTCGTTTCAGTTCTGCGTTCTTTCCCTGTGACCAGACAGCGAACAGACATGAGTTGATGGCCGCTAAACAGGCATGGATGACCCTGCCATACCATTCACAACATTAAGTTCGAGAATCACCCCGAGTTTAAGAACCCACACCATTATGAATCTTACCGAATTAAAGAATACGCCGGTTTCTGAGCTGATCACTCTCGGCGAAAATATGGGGCTGGAAAACCAGGCTCGTATGCGCAAGCAGGACATCATTTTCGCCATCCTGAAGCAGCACGCTAAGAGTGGCGAAGATATCTTTGGCGACGGTGTGCTGGAGATATTGCAAGACGGATTTGGTTTCCTCCGCTCTGCAGACAGCTCCTACCTCGCCGGCCCTGACGACATCTACGTATCCCCCAGCCAAATCCGCCGTTTCAACCTCCGCACTGGTGACACCATTTCAGGTAAGATTCGTCCTCCTAAAGAGGGTGAACGCTACTTTGCGCTGTTGAAAGTCAATGAAGTTAACTTCGACAAACCGGAAAACTCGCGTAATAAGATCCTCTTCGAGAACTTAACGCCGCTGCACGCGAACTCTCGCCTGCGCATGGAGCGTGGTAACGGTTCTACTGAAGACTTAACCGCGCGTGTTCTGGATCTGGCATCACCAATTGGTCGCGGCCAGCGTGGTCTGATTGTAGCACCGCCAAAAGCGGGTAAAACCATGCTGCTGCAGAACATCGCGCAGAGCATTGCCTATAATCATCCAGACTGCGTGCTGATGGTGCTGCTGATTGACGAACGTCCGGAAGAAGTGACCGAGATGCAGCGTCTGGTTAAAGGTGAAGTGGTTGCTTCTACCTTCGACGAGCCAGCATCTCGCCACGTTCAGGTTGCGGAAATGGTTATCGAGAAGGCGAAACGCCTGGTTGAGCACAAGAAAGACGTGATCATCCTGCTTGACTCCATCACCCGTCTGGCGCGTGCCTATAACACCGTGGTTCCAGCTTCCGGTAAAGTGCTGACCGGTGGTGTGGATGCTAACGCCCTGCATCGTCCGAAACGCTTCTTCGGTGCCGCACGTAACGTGGAAGAGGGCGGTAGCCTGACCATCATCGCGACGGCGCTGATCGATACCGGTTCTAAAATGGACGAAGTGATTTACGAAGAATTTAAAGGTACAGGTAACATGGAACTGCACCTTTCTCGTAAAATCGCTGAAAAACGCGTCTTCCCTGCTATTGATTACAACCGTTCCGGTACCCGTAAAGAAGAGCTGCTGACCACGCAGGAAGAGCTGCAGAAAATGTGGATCCTGCGCAAAATCATCCATCCAATGGGTGAAATTGACGCGATGGAGTTCCTCATTAATAAACTGGCGATGACCAAAACCAACGACGATTTCTTCGACATGATGAAGCGCTCGTAACGCAAATAAAGCCAGCGAACGCCACGTTTTTACGTGGCGTTTTCCTTTTATGGACTATACGCTAGTACCACCAACTCCCAATTTTGACTGGTCAGTGCGACAATAAGATAATTCGCACAGTAAAAACATTAATAGCTTGAATAATAAACAAATGGAATTGTAAGAGGTTTGCTTTATAACTTCAGGCTCAGCGCCTTGATGGTTATACTTCCTTGACTAACATTTGTTGAGAACATCCATTGTGAACCTACTTGATACGTTTACTGAACTAACCAGTATTTTCTTGTTTACCACCTGCTTTTTGTTTCTGGCACGTAAGGTGGCGAAATATCTGGGGTTAGTGGATAAACCCAACTTCCGTAAGCGTCATCAAGGTATGATTCCTTTGGTCGGCGGTATCTCTGTTTTCGCGGGGATCTGCTTCACGTTTGCCATCGCGGATTACTATATTCCACATGCCAGGCTGTACCTGACCTGTGCGACAGTGCTTGTGGTGGTTGGCGCTCTTGACGACCGTTATGATATTAGCGTTAAAATCCGCGCCTTCGTTCAGGCTGCTGTAGCTATCGCTATGATGGTGTTCGCTAAGCTGCACTTGAGTAGCCTGGGCTATATTTTTGGCTCCTGGGAGATGGAACTCGGTCCGTTCGGTTATTTCCTGACACTTTTTGCCGTGTGGGTGGCAATTAACGCGTTCAACATGGTTGACGGTATCGATGGTTTATTGGGAGGCTTGTCCTGCGTCTCATTTGCCGCAATTGGTTTCATTTTATGGTTCGATGGGCAATATAGCCTTGCTATGTGGTGTTTTGCCATGATTGCGGCCATCCTGCCTTATATCCTGTTGAATCTCGGCGCATTGGGCCGGCGCTATAAAGTATTCATGGGTGATGCGGGTAGCACACTTATCGGCTTTACTATCATTTGGATCTTGCTGGAAACCACTCAGGGTGATGTACACCCCATTAGCCCAGTAACGGCATTATGGATTATCGCTATCCCGTTAATGGACATGGTTGCGATTATGTATCGCCGCCTGCGTAAAGGGATGAGTCCTTTCTCTGCTGACCGTCAGCACATTCATCATTTGATCATGCGAGCCGGATTCACTTCCCGGCAAGCATTTGTGCTTATTACGCTGGCGGCTGCTATTCTAGCGGGGATTGGCGTGACGGCGGAATATACACATTTTGTGCCCGAATGGGCTATGTTGGTATTGTTCTTGCTAGCTTTTTCTCTCTACGGCTACTGCATCAAGCGTGCATGGAAGGTAGCACGCTTCATTAAACGTATTAAGCGCAGGATGCGTCGTAACAGTGGCAAACATACAACATTAACTAAGTAAAACCGGGACTATGATGACTCAACCGTTGGCGGGAGCGAAATCAGTGGTAACAGAGAATGAGCTGGATATTCGGGGTTTGTTTCGCGTGTTATGGGCAGGCAAACTTTGGATTGCGGGGATCGCGCTGGGGTTTGCCCTGTTAGCGCTGGCCTATACGTTCTTTGCAAAGCAAGAGTGGAGCGCCACGGCAATCACAGACAAGCCAACGGTTAACATGCTCGGGGGATACTATTCCCAGCAGCAATTCCTGCGTAACCTGGACATCAAAGCCAGTCTTGCTACGCCAGACCAGGCTTCCGTTATGGATGAAGCCTATAAAGAGTTTGTGATGCAGCTGGCCTCGTGGGATACCCGCCGCGATTTCTGGTCCCAGACGGATTACTACAAGCAGCGCCGGGTTGATAATACAAAAGCCGATGCCGCCCTGCTGGACGATCTGATTAACAATATTCAGTTTATGCCGGGCGACGCGCTGCGTAGCGTGAATGACAGCGTCAAGCTGATTGCAGAAACCGCGCCGGATGCCAACAACCTGTTGCGTCAGTATGTCGCATTTGCCAGCCAGCGTGCCGCAAGCCATCTTAACGAAGAGCTTAAAGGTGCCTGGGCGGCTCGTACAATCCAGATGAAAGCCCAGGTGAAACGTCAGGAAGAGGTGGCGAATACCATTTTCGGTCGCCGCGTGCATAACATTGAGCAGGCGCTGAAAATTGCGGAACAGCACAATATTTCCCGTACTGAGACGGACGTGCCGGCCGATGAGCTGCCTGATTCAGAAATGTTCCTTCTTGGCCGCCCCATGCTGCAGGCGCGTCTGGAAAACCTGAAGGCCGTCGGGCCTGATTTTGACCTCGATTACGATCAAAATCGCGCGATGCTCAATACGCTTAATGTCGGCCCATCCCTGGACCCGCGTTTTCAGACCTATCGTTATTTGCGAACGCCTGAAGAACCTGTAAAACGCGACAGTCCGCGCCGCGCATTCCTGATGATCATGTGGGGGATTGTGGGCGCACTGACGGGCGCTGGCGTGGCGTTAGCGCGTCGCCGCAAAAACTAAGAACGCCGTTTACGATGAAGGCTATGGCCTTCATCGCCTAATCGAAGAGAATCGATGTGAAAGTACTTACCGTATTTGGCACCAGGCCGGAGGCCATTAAGATGGCGCCTCTGGTTCATGCGCTGGCCAGCGATCCTGATATTGAAGCGAAAGTCTGCGTTACGGCACAGCACCGTGAGATGCTCGACCAGGTTTTAACGCTCTTTTCCATCGCCCCGGATTACGACCTTAATATTATGAAACCAGGGCAAGGCTTGACCGAAATAACCTGCCGCATACTGCAAGATCTCAAGCCGATCCTGGAGTCATTTAAGCCCGACGTCGTGCTGGTACACGGTGACACCACCACAACCGTGGCGACAAGCCTGGCCGCGTTTTACCAGCGAATTCCCGTGGGGCATGTTGAGGCGGGTCTGCGTACCGGCAATCTTTATTCGCCGTGGCCGGAGGAGGCCAACCGCACGTTAACGGGTCATCTGGCGATGTACCACTTTGCGCCAACGGAAAACTCTCGTCAGAACCTGCTGCGTGAAAATATCGCCGATAACAAAATCTTTGTGACCGGCAATACGGTCATTGACGCGTTAATTTGGGTACGTGACCGCGTCCTGGCAAACAGCGATCTTCAGAAAGAGCTCGCTGCACGCTATCCGTTCCTTCACAACGGTAAAAAAACCATTCTGGTCACTGGCCACCGTCGCGAGAGCTTTGGCCGGGGTTTTGAGCAAATCTGTCACGCGCTGGCTGAAATCGCCGCGCAGAATGACGATGTGCAAATTGTCTATCCAGTACACCTTAACCCTAACGTCAGCGAGCCGGTTAACCGGATCCTGGGCCATGTCGAAAATGTCCTTCTGATTGAACCTCAGGACTACATGCCGTTTGTCTGGCTGATGAACCACGCCTGGCTGATCCTCACCGATTCCGGCGGCATTCAGGAAGAAGCGCCATCCCTCGGCAAACCGGTACTGGTGATGCGTGAAACGACCGAACGTCCGGAAGCCGTCAAAGCCGGTACGGTGCGTCTGGTCGGCACCAACGCGCAGCTCATCGTCGAAGAGGTCACGCGCCTGCTGCATGACGATGAAGCGTATCAGGCGATGAGTCGGGCCCATAATCCGTATGGAGACGGGCAGGCTTGTGGCCGTATCTTGCATGCACTTAAACACAATCGGGTATCGCTATGAGTTTTACTACCATCTCTGTCATTGGTCTTGGCTACATTGGCTTGCCTACTGCGGCCGCGTTTGCCTCTCGTCAGAAACAGGTTGTTGGTGTGGATATCAACGCACGGGCGGTAGAAACCATTAACCGTGGCGAGATTCATATTGTGGAGCCCGATCTTGACCGCGTGGTGAAAGAGGCGGTGGAGGGGGGCTTCCTGCGTGCCAGCACGAGCCCAGTTGAAGCGGATGCCTACCTGATTGCCGTCCCTACCCCGTTTAAAGGTGACCACGAGCCCGACATGGCATTCGTCGAGGCGGCGGCAAAATCCATAGCGCCTGTGCTGAAGAAAGGAGCGCTGGTGATCCTGGAATCGACCTCTCCGGTCGGCGCTACCGAGCAGATGGCACAGTGGCTGGCTGATGCGCGTCCTGATTTAAGCTTCCCGCAGCAGGCGGGGGAGCAGGCGGATATCAACATCGCCTACTGTCCGGAGCGCGTGCTGCCGGGCCAGGTGATGGTCGAACTGATTAAAAACGACCGCGTCATTGGCGGTATGACGCCCGTCTGTTCCGAACGTGCCAGCGCGCTGTACAAGATTTTCCTGGAAGGCGAGTGCGTGGTGACCAATTCCCGCACCGCCGAGATGTGCAAGCTGACGGAGAACAGCTTCCGCGACGTCAATATCGCCTTTGCGAACGAACTGTCCCTGATCTGCGCCGACCAGGGGATTAACGTCTGGGAGTTGATTAGCCTGGCGAATCGCCATCCTCGCGTGAACATTCTCCAGCCAGGCCCGGGCGTGGGTGGACACTGTATCGCCGTCGATCCGTGGTTTATCGTGGCGCAGAATCCGGCGCAAGCGCGTCTGATTCGTACCGCGCGTGAAGTGAATGACAGCAAGCCTCACTGGGTGCTCAATCAGGTTAAAGCGACGGTAGCGGATTGCCTGGCAGAGAGCGGCAAGCGCGCCAGCGAGCTGAAAATTGCCTGCTTTGGTCTGGCATTTAAACCCAATATTGACGATCTGCGTGAAAGCCCGGCGATGGAAATTGCCGAGATGATTGCCGAATGGCACAAGGGTGAAACGCTGGTGGTTGAGCCGAATATCCATGAATTACCGGCAAAACTGGCGGGACACTGCACGCTGACGGCGCTGGACGACGCGCTGGCGACGGCGGACGTGCTGGTGCTGCTGGTAGATCATAAAGAATTTAAAGCGACGTCCGGCGATGCTGTTCGTCAGCAGTATATTGTGGATACCAAAGGTGTCTGGCGTTGAACAGCCTGAATGGGGTGCTTGAGTCCCTGCAGTGGGAGAGTGCCTTTTTCGGCCTGCCGTCGGCCATCGTACGTCTGCGCGATGATGCGCCGGTGCTGGCTGAATCAGATTTTATCGCCTGGCAAAGGGTGCAGGCTAAGATCCCGGCGGAGCGCGCCGATCTGCTTGACGCGCTCCAGCAGTACGGCTTTCAGCTGGTTGAAGGTGAGGTAGACCTTTCCATTACCCTTATCCGGCACGATGCGTCCGGCGCGGAAGTTGCAAACGAACAGGACATCCCCGTGCTGCGTCAGATGGCGGCCCAGGCATTTGCGCAGAGCCGCTTTCGTGCGCCCTGGTATGCACCTGACGATAGCGGACGTTTCTATGCCCAGTGGATAGAGAATGCAGTCAAAGGCACCTTTGACCACGTCTGCCTGGTTTTCCGTGCAGGGGACGGTCAAATCCAGGGGTTCGTCTCGCTGCGTAAGCTCAACGAGCGCGAGGCGCGTATTGGCTTATTAGCCGGGCGCGGCATGGGTGAGAAACTCATGCAGGCGGCGCTGCACTGGGCGCAGCAGCAACAGCTTGTGACGCTGCGGGTCGCGACCCAACTGGGCAACACCGCCGCGCTTAAACGTTATATTGCGAGTGGTGCCAACATCGACGCCACCGCCTACTGGTTATACAGGTGACAAGATGATTCCATTTAACGCACCACCCGTTGTCGGAACTGAACTTGACTATATGCAGTCTGCCATGGGCAGCGGCAAACTCTGTGGTGACGGCGGTTTTACCCGTCGCTGTCAGCAGTGGATGGAACAGCGTTTTCGCAGCGCCAAAGTGCTGCTGACCCCGTCCTGCACGGCATCGCTGGAAATGGCGGCACTGTTGCTGGATATCCAGCCCGGTGATGAAGTGATTATGCCGAGCTATACCTTCGTTTCCACCGCGAACGCCTTTGTGCTGCGCGGAGCGAAAATCGTCTTTGTGGATATCCGTCCGGATACCATGAACATTGATGAGACGCTGATTGAAGCGGCGATCACTGACAAAACGCGCGCGATCGTGCCGGTTCACTACGCGGGCGTGGCCTGTGAAATGGACACCATCATGGCCATCGCCAAAAAACATAATCTGTTCGTGGTGGAAGATGCCGCGCAGGGCGTGATGTCCACCTACAAGGGACGCGCGCTGGGCACTATCGGCCACATTGGCTGCTTTAGCTTCCACGAAACCAAAAACTACACGGCGGGCGGAGAAGGTGGCGCGACGCTGATTAACGACCGGGCTCTCGTGGAGCGGGCGGAAGTGATCCGCGAAAAAGGCACTAACCGCAGCCAGTTCTTCCGGGGTCAGGTAGATAAATACACCTGGCGCGACATCGGTTCCAGCTATCTGATGGCGGATCTGCAGGCGGCATATCTGTGGGCGCAGCTGGAAGCGGCGGAACGTATCAACCTTCAGCGTCTTTCCCTGTGGCAAACGTATTACGATGCGCTTGAGCCGCTCGCCAAAGCCGGGCGTATTGAGCTGCCAACCATCCCGGCGGATTGCGTCCACAATGCGCATATGTTCTACATCAAGCTGCGCGATAACGACGACCGCGGCGAGCTCATCGCCTGGCTGAAAGAGGCCGAGATTATGGCGGTGTTCCACTATATCCCGCTGCACTCCAGCCCGGCCGGCGAAGCGTTTGGCACGTTCGCGGGTGAAGATCGTTACACCACGAAAGAAAGTGAGCGTTTGCTTCGCCTGCCACTGTTCTACAACCTCGCGCCTGTTAACCAGCGTACGGTGATTAATACCCTTCTGAGTTATTTCGGCTGATATGTCTCTGGCAAAAGCATCGGTGTGGACCGCCGCGTCCACGCTTGTAAAAATTGGCGCCGGGCTACTGGTCGTCAAGCTGTTGGCCGTCTCATTTGGCCCCTCTGGCGTGGGGCTGGCGGGTAATTTCCGCCAGCTCGTTACCGTCCTTGGGGTGCTGGCCGGCGCCGGTATTTTCAACGGCGTCACCAAATACGTTGCGCAGTATCACGATGATGCGGCTCAGCTGCGCAGGGTGGTGGGCACCTCTTCGGCGATGGTCACGGGTTTTTCGACCCTGATGGCGGTTGTCTTTCTGCTGGCGGCGGCGCCCATCAGCCAGGGATTGTTCGGGCACACCCATTATGAGGGGCTGGTGCGTCTGGTCGCGTTGGTTCAGATGGGCATTGCCTGGGCAAACCTGCTGCTGGCGCTGATGAAAGGTTTTCGTGATGCCGCCGGGAACGCGCTTGCCTTAATCCTGGGCAGCGTCATCGGCGTGATTGCCTATTACTTCTGCTATCGCCTTGGCGGCTATGAAGGCGCACTGCTGGGGCTGGCGCTGGTCCCGGCCCTGGTTGTTGTGCCTGCGGCATTTATGCTGATGCGTCGGGGCGTCATCCCTTTGAGCTACCTGAAACCGCAATGGGACACGATGCTTGCCAGCCAGCTGGGTAAATTTACCCTGATGGCGCTCATCACCTCCGTCACGCTGCCGGTGGCCTACGTGATGATGCGAAACCTGCTGGCGGCGCATTATAGCTGGGATGAAGTGGGGATCTGGCAGGGCGTAAGCAGTATTTCCGACGCCTATCTCCAGTTTATTACGGCTTCCTTTAGCGTTTACCTGCTGCCAACCTTATCGCGTCTGACGTCCAGACAGGATATTACCCGTGAGATTTTCCGATCGCTGCGCTTTGTGCTGCCGGCCGTCGCGGCGGCCAGCTTTACCGTCTGGTTACTGCGCGATGTTGCCATCTGGCTGCTGTTCTCGGCGAAGTTCACCGCCATGCGCGATCTCTTTGCCTGGCAGCTGGTGGGTGATGTGCTGAAAGTGGGTGCTTACGTTTTTGGCTATCTGGTGATTGCAAAAGCGTCCCTGCGGCTGTATATCCTGGCGGAAATTAGCCAGTTTGCGTTACTGACAGCATTTTCACACTGGCTGATACCCGTGCACGGTGCGCTGGGGGCGGCTCAGGCCTACATGGCAACCTATATCGTTTATTTCGCTGCCTGTTGCGGCGTATTTTTATTGTGGCATAAACGCGCATGACTGCACTGATTCACATCCTGGGATCGGATATCCCACACCATAACCAGACCGTTTTGCGGTTCTTCAACGACGAGCTGGCATCGGGTAACCCTGATGCGCGTGAGTTTATGGTTGCAGGTCAGGATAAGGGCCTGAGCGAGGCGTTTCCGGCGCTGACGATTCGCTTCTGGCCGGATAAGGCCGCGCTGGCGAAGGCGGTTGTTGCCAAAGCCAAAGCGGATCGTAAGCAACGTTTCTTTTTCCACGGGCAGTTCAATACCGGCCTGTGGCTGGCACTGCTCAGCGGGGGGATTACACCCTCCCAGTGCAGCTGGCATATCTGGGGAGCCGATCTCTACGAAGTCTCCCGCGGCTGGAAATTCCGTCTTTTCTATCCGCTGCGGCGCATGGCGCAGGGGCGCGTAGGCTGTGTGTTTGCCACCCGAGGCGATCTCAACTATTTTGCTAAACAGCACCCGAACGTGCGCGGAGAACTACTCTATTTCCCAACCCGCATGGATCCGGCGCTGAACGCCATGGCGAATGACGCGGTGCGTGAAGGCAAGCTGACGATCCTGGTGGGGAATTCCGGCGATCGCAGTAACGAACACGTCGCGGCGCTGAGGGCTGTGCATCAGCAGTTTGGCGACACGGTGAACGTGGTGGTGCCGATGGGCTATCCCACCAACAACGACGCCTATATTGCTGACGTTCGCCAACAAGGGCTTGCGCTGTTTAGTGCAGAAAATCTGCACATCCTCAGCGATAAGCTGGAATTTGATGAGTATCTTGCGCTGCTGAGAAAATGCGATCTCGGCTATTTCATCTTCGCCCGACAGCAGGGAATCGGCACGCTATGTCTGCTGATTCAGGCGGGTGTACCGTGCGTGCTCAACCGCGACAACCCGTTCTGGCAGGACATGGCCGAGCAGCATATTCCGGTGCTGTTTACCTCTGACACGCTGAATGTCGAGGTGGTACGGGAAGCCCAACGCCAGCTCACGCTGGTGGATAAGAATAGCATCGATTTTTTCAGCCCGAATTATCTCACGCCGTGGCACCGCGCGCTGAGTATCGCTTCAGGAGACAAAGCATGAGTCAGTTGCAATTCAGCGGCTTACTGGTTGTCTGGCTTCTGAGCACCCTGTTTATTGCCACGCTTACCTGGTTTGAATTCCGCCGGGTGCGTTTCAACTTTAACGTTTTCTTCTCGTTACTGTTTCTGCTGACCTTCTTTTTCGGCTTCCCGCTGACCAGTATTCTGGTCTTCCGTTTTGACGTGAGCGTCGCGCCGCCGGAAATCCTGCTCCAGGCGCTTCTGGCGGCAACCTGCTTCTATGCCGTCTACTACGTCACCTATAAAACGCGTCTGCGTTCAGCGCAGGCTGCTGCCCCGCGCCGGCCGCTTTTTACCATGAATCGGGTGGAAACCCACCTGACGTGGGTGATGCTGATGACCATCGCCCTGGTCAGCGTCGGTATCTTCTTCATGCATAACGGCTTTCTGCTGTTTAAGCTCCACTCCTACAGCCAGATTTTTTCGGCCGAAGTCTCGGGCGTGGCGCTTAAGCGTTTCTTCTACTTCTTCATTCCGGCGATGCTGGTGGTCTTTTTCCTGCGCCAGGACAGCAAAGCGTGGCTGTTCTTTCTGGTCAGCACCGTCGCGTTTGGCATTCTGACCTACATGATTGTGGGCGGCACGCGCGCGAACATTATCATCGCCTTCGCCATCTTCCTGTTTATCGGCATCATCCGCGGCTGGATCTCGCTGTGGATGCTGGTTGCAGCAGGCGTGTTTGGCATTGTCGGGATGTTCTGGCTGGCGCTGAAACGCTACGGGATGAACGTGGCGGGCGATGAGGCGTTTTACACGTTCCTCTACCTGACGCGCGATACCTTCTCGCCGTGGGAAAACCTGGCATTGCTGCTGCAAAACTACGACAAGATTGATTTCCAGGGGCTGGCGCCGATTGTTCGCGACTTCTACGTCTTTATCCCTTCCTGGCTATGGCCGGACCGGCCTGGCGTGGTGCTTAACACGGCAAATTACTTTACCTGGGAAGTGCTGAACAACCATTCCGGTCTGGCAATCTCGCCAACGCTGATTGGTTCCCTGGTGGTGATGGGGGGCGCGTGGTTCATTCTGCCCGGTGCAGTTGCCGTTGGGCTGATTATCAAGTGGTTTGACTGGCTTTATCTGCGCGGCAACGAAGAGACCAACCGCTATAAAGCCGCCATTTTGCACAGTTTCTGCTTTGGTGCCATTTTCAATATGATCGTTCTGGCGCGCGAAGGGCTGGACTCGTTCGTTTCGCGCGTGGTGTTCTTCATGGTCGTGTTCGGCCTCTGCCTGTTGCTGGCCAAACTGTTGTACTGGCTGTTTGACAGCGCAGGACTTGTGCACAAGCGCGAGCGGCAGGGCAGCACAACGCTGTCGCAAGTCTGAGTAAGGATAGTAATGACTGATAAAATTTCTGCACCGCGCTACGCGCTACGTGGCCTGCAGCTAATTGGCTGGCGCGATATGCAGCACGCGCTGGACTTTCTGTTCGCCGACGGCCAGATGAAATCCGGTACGCTGGTGGCCATCAACGCGGAAAAAATGCTGGCGGTTGAGGATAATGCGGAAGTCAAAAGCCTGATTGAAGCGGCTGAATTTAAATACGCGGACGGGATCAGCGTGGTCCGCTCTATCCGTAAAAAGTATCCTGACGCTAATGTATCCCGCGTGGCGGGGGCCGATCTCTGGGAGCAGCTTATGGCCCGCGCAGGTGCGCAGGGTACGCCCGTGTTCCTGATTGGCGGGAAGCCGGAGATACTGGCCCAGACGGAGGAGAAACTGCGTCGTCAATGGAATGTTAATATCGTCGGCAGCCAGGATGGTTACTTCAAACCGGAAGATCGACAGGCTCTGTTTGAGCGCGTTCGTGACAGCGGGGCGAAAATTGTCACCGTGGCGATGGGCTCCCCGCGCCAGGAGATCCTGATGCGTGACTGCCGTCTGGTCTGTCCTGATGCCCTCTACATGGGCGTCGGCGGCACGTACGACGTCTTTACTGGCCACGTTAAGCGTGCGCCAAAGATCTGGCAAAATCTGGGGCTGGAGTGGCTGTACCGCCTGCTATCACAACCGACGCGCATTAAACGACAGATCCGTCTGCTTCGCTACCTCGCCTGGCATTACACCGGGAAAATGTAATCAAAATGTAGCGCGATATGCTATTCGCGCTGCAACTCGCCTGCAAAACTGCTGATAATCTGTGCAATGCATTCATTTTTTTAATGCATCGTTTGCCATTTGGCAGATTTTAGGAAACCATTCGCTCCGTATTTTAGTACCCCTAAAAAACAATACCCGGTATTAAGCCGGGAAACAGCAAACACAATCGAGGATCTATGGCAGAGAAACAACCGGAGCTACAGCGTGGACTGGAAGCTCGTCATATTGAACTGATAGCGCTGGGCGGCACTATCGGCGTGGGCCTGTTTATGGGCTCCGCAAGCACGCTCAAATGGGCAGGCCCTTCCGTATTACTGGCGTATATTATCGCCGGGCTGTTTGTTTTCTTCATTATGCGTTCCATGGGCGAAATGCTCTTCCTGGAGCCGGTAACCGGCTCTTTCGCCGTCTACGCGCATCGCTATATGAGCCCGTTCTTCGGCTACCTGACGGCCTGGTCATACTGGTTTATGTGGATGGCGGTGGGCATCTCAGAGATCACCGCGATAGGGGTCTACGTCCAGTTTTGGTTCCCGGACATGGTCCAGTGGATACCCGCGCTTATTGCCGTGGGGCTGGTGGCGCTGGCAAACCTGGCAGCCGTGCGCCTTTACGGTGAAATTGAGTTCTGGTTCGCAATGATCAAAGTCACCACGATTATTGTGATGATTGTCGTTGGCCTGGGCGTGATTTTCTTCGGCTTTGGCAACGGTGGACACGCTATCGGCTTTGGCAACCTGACCGAAAACGGCGGCTTCTTTGCCGGCGGCTGGAAGGGCTTCCTGACGGCGCTGTGTATCGTTGTGGCCTCGTATCAGGGCGTGGAGCTGATCGGTATTACCGCCGGTGAAGCGAAAAACCCGCAGGTCACGCTGCGTAGCGCGGTGGGCAAAGTGCTGTGGCGTATCCTGATTTTCTATGTGGGTGCGATCTTCGTCATCGTGACCATCTTCCCATGGAACGAAATTGGCACGACGGGTAGCCCGTTTGTTTTAACCTTCGCCAAAATTGGTATCACGGCGGCGGCGGGTATCATCAACTTTGTGGTCCTGACGGCAGCGCTGTCAGGCTGTAACAGTGGGATGTACAGCTGCGGGCGTATGCTCTATGCGCTTTCGAAGAATAACCAGCTGCCTGCGGCGATGAGTAAAGTCTCACGTGCCGGCGTACCGGTGGCGGGTGTGGCGGTCTCCATTGCGATCCTGCTGATTGGTTCGTGTCTGAACTACATCATCCCGAATCCGCAACGCGTGTTCGTTTACGTTTATAGCGCCAGTGTGCTGCCGGGCATGGTGCCGTGGTTTGTTATCCTCATCAGCCAGCTGCGTTTCCGCCATGCGCATAAAAAAGCGATCGAAAGTCATCCGTTCCGCTCAATTCTGTTCCCCTATGCGAACTATTTGACGATGGCGTTCCTGATTTGCGTATTAATCGGCATGTACTTTAATGAAGATACCCGCATGTCGCTGTTTGTCGGGATGATCTTCCTGGCGGCTGTGACGGCCGCATATAAGCTTTTTGGCCTGGGTCGCCGCGGCACCACGCAGAAAGTGGAGGAATAAGCGGCAAAATGTGCAAACCATAACCAAACGCGCATTTTTTTCAAAAAAGCACTAGACAGCGGGGACGGAGGTACGTAATATCCAGCCCCGCAACGGCGCTAAGCGCCCGTAGCTCAGCTGGATAGAGCGCTGCCCTCCGGAGGCAGAGGTCTCAGGTTCGAATCCTGTCGGGCGCGCCATTTTAGTCCCGGCGCTAGAGCTGCGGTGGTCTGAGAAGTAGTCAGTACCGCGTGAAAGAATACAGTGGTGGCTATAGCTCAGTTGGTAGAGCCCTGGATTGTGATTCCAGTTGTCGTGGGTTCGAATCCCATTAGCCACCCCATTATTTGAAAGAGTTGTGAATTGCGAAGGTGGCGGAATTGGTAGACGCGCTAGCTTCAGGTGTTAGTGTCCTTTGGATGTGGGGGTTCGAGTCCCCCCCCTCGCACCACGACTTTTTAAATGAATTGAACTAAAAATTCAAAAAAGCAGTACATCGGCGAGTAGCGCAGCTTGGTAGCGCAACTGGTTTGGGACCAGTGGGTCGGAGGTTCGAATCCTCTCTCGCCGACCAATTTTGAACCCCGCTTCGGCGGGGTTTTTTGTTTTCTGCGATTCTTCATCCCTGTCGTTATTCCCCAACCACGTCCTTTTTCATTGTCGCAATCCAGCGACATGCAACTCATTGAAAGTCATATAAAAAACCATTTATGGGTTTTGCCGTCTCCTCCTGGCGACATATTCCCGCCTTTTCCCGCTACGTTGTAGCGCTTAAGACGGCGCTTAGCAGCATAATTTCCTTTTATCTTAAAATGTTGCGTCATGTAAAAGTTCTGGGTGTTATGTTGGCACGTTACGTGCAATAATATGCGTGTAGATGCTCATTCCATCTCTTATGTTCGCCTTAGTGCCTCATAAACTCAGGAATGACGCAGAGCCATTTACGGTGCTTATCGTCCACTGACAGATGTCGCTTCGGCCTCATCAGACACCATGGACACAACGTTGAGTGAAGCACCAAATATGTTGTCTTACAGACCTGTTTTAACGCCTGCTTTTTTAGCAGGCGTTTTTTTATGCCTTATTCCCGATACAAGCGCATGATCAGGCCAGCAATCAGCAGGGCCGATGCAGAGACAGCATATAGCGCCTGTACTGAGCCAAACCTGAAGCCACCGCCGCTGCAATGCCGGTGAAAAGAGAGGCGCTGAGCGTTTGCCAGCGCCAGGCTTTACCGCTGGCAGAAGCGGTTTGCGTGAGAGGAAAACTACTGAGTACGCCAAACGTGCCCGCTGCGAAGAGAACATTCGAGGCCAGATGCGCGATAAAGATCATCCCCAGCGCACATACCGTCCACCCGGACAAAAACGGCAGCATGCCATAAGCGGCCAGAAAGATGCTCAGACAAACGATTATTCGCGGCGTGTGGGCCTCAAAGCGCATCAGGCTCTCTTTTTTTAGCAGCAGGGGGCCACAAAGCTGCCCCAGACTCCTCGCGAAAAGCAGGGGCAAAGCAAGACCCGCCGCATCCAGAGGACGGAGCTGTTGGGCCAGTGCAGGAAGAAGCGCCATGGCCGGTGAGCCGACGGCGGCCAGCGCCGGCAGGATGAGCAGGCTGCGTTTCTGCCGAACGGCCAACGCCTGCCAGCGTAATGTTGCAGAATCCCCCTTTTCCATAGTAGTAGGGCCTGGTGCCGGAGAAAACCGGCGTCCAGCCATCCATAGCAGTAACAGTGACCCGAAAAAGCTCGCGGCATCAATGGCCAGCAGGGTAAACACGGATGTCTTCTGAAACAGCACCACGCCGAGGCCGGTCCCTAACAACACCTGAGAAGCAAAAATCACATTTTCCAGACAGGTCGCAGCAGGCAGCTCTGCTTCGCTAAGTCCGCGCTTAAAGAGCAATGTTAACGCGGGCCAGCTCATCCCGCTGAGCAGCGCTTCGGTGGATTGCACGGCGAGCAATGCGGCAACGCTGTGGTAACCCACGCCAAGCAGGGGAAAGAGCAGGGCGAGCAGGCCCAGCACCTCGGTCAGTATCAGCAGGGAGATCGGAGTACAGCGTGAGCACAGCTTTTCACCGATCGTGCTGCCGATGAATCCGGGTACCGTAGCGAAAAGAAAAGCGAGAGTCAGCAGAGCGGGCGGGGCTGACCATGCTAAGAGCAAACCGAAGACCACAACCTGGGTTAGACCATTCCCCAGCGAAGAAAAGATAAAAGCGCAGGCAAGCAGGCGCAGCCAGCGGTGGCAGCGCAGCGCCTGGATAAGCGCATACAAAAGCGAGTTCATTGAGATTTCCTTTCAAAAACGATTTAGTCCACGCTGCAAAATGTGCGCGTGTGTGAAAAAAGGTTAATGAAAAGAGATCGTTACATTGGCGGATTCGTTTGCGGATGTGGGTGCAAAGAATGTAGCAGGAGAAAGGCGATAAAAAAAGGAGACCCGCTGGCCTCCTTTTTATTTACTGCTGCGTACCGTTATTTTGCAGCGTTAGCAGCAACCCATCACGACGCATGGCGGCTGCCTCTTCCGGCTTATGCTGCTTGTCCAGCGTATCGGCAAGCCACGCGTAGTCAAACGCGTCCGGACGCTGTTTCAGCGCCGCGCGGAAGGCGAGGCTCGCCTCCTGCCATTCTCCGTGCTTCATCAGCGACTGACCGAGCGTGCTCCACAGCAGCGGGCGGTCACCGACGGTTTTAATCTGCTGACGCAGCACTTTTTCGATTTGCTCAGGATTATTGGTTTTCAGGCGTGGGATCACCATCACCAGACGATCGTCATACTGGCGCTTCAGGCCGTCGAGGAGGATCTCCTGAGCCGTGTCATGATCGTCACATTCAATAAGATGTTCCGCCATGGCGACCTGCAGAGGAACCTGCTGACGCGTCTTACGGCTCTGATTCTTCCACCACGTTTTCAGACCGTCGCTGCCCAGGTCGGCGCGCGCCTGATCCATCAGGCCAATCCATGCCAGACGCTGAAGCTCATCACGATGTTCATCGTCACCCACCTCGGCCTTCGCCATTGACGGAATGATGTCCAGCAGTGAACCCCAGGCGCCGGTACGAATATACGCCTGCTCGGCAAGACGCAGCACTTCCGGATGACGTGGCGCAACTTCCAGCAGGCGATCGATACCGTGACGCGCCGCGTGATTTTCATTGCGCGCCAGCTGCAGGCGAACGCGCGTGATTTCTACCGGAATCGGGTCGCCATGAGCCAGCTCTGCCGCCCGCTCCAGATGCTGATTGGCGCGGGCTTCGTCACCGCGCTGCTGCGCCGCTTCGGCAGCGAGCAGATAATTCACCACCGGCTGTTCGGCATGATCGGCGTTTTTCGACATCAGCTTTTCAACCTGCTGATAGTCACCCTCGGCAAGCTTAAGCAGCGCCTGTTCGGTCTGCTTACGGGCGCGGCGGCGCTTGCGGCCAACGAACCAGCCGCGCGTGTGGGCACCGGTGCGGAAAATGCGGCGCAGGATCCACTCGATCGCAAACAGCACCACCACGCCGAGGATCAGAATGATCGTCAGGCCGGTTACGCTGGTTTCAATGTTGTAGTTATCGGTCTGGATCAGGACGTAACCCTGATGACCCGCAAGCATAGGTCCCAGCACGATCCCGGCGATCAGCAGGATGAAGAGTAAGAGGACTTTAAGCATCATTACTCTCCTTGTGGTGCGCTTTCAGGCGCTGGAGCCGGAGCCGCTTCGCCCGACGGCTCTGCCGGCACGCCCGGTTGCGCCAGCAGGTTACGTACGCGCGTCTGCATCAGTTTCTCCAGAATCGGCTGGCTGGCCAGCTTATCCGGCACGTTCATGGTGATGTTCTGCTGGCTCAGCTTATCAATGTCTTCGAGGAAGGCGGTGGTCGTCGCATCATCGGTGTTGTAGTAGGCGCGTACCCACGTTGAAACGTTATCCAGTGCCTGTTTATAGGTCTCTTCCTGATGACGCGGCACGGCCTGAGCCGCTACCAGCAGGCGGGAACGGATGTTCTCGCGCAGATAGATATCCTGGTTCGGCGCCAGCAGCGGCACGGCGGTTTCGTCGCGACGGCGGATAGTGATGAAGCTGTCCATAAAGTTCTGCCAGCTTTTCTGCAGGTTTATGCGCCATTCGCTCAGGGAGCTGGAAAGCTCGGTACCGTCGGAATCCATCGGGGAGTCGTCGTCGTTGTTATCCGCCAGCTGCAGGTTATCAATCTGATTCGACAGCTGGTTCACCTTAAGGATAATGCCGTCGTAATCCACCTGCGAGACGGCGGAGAGGCTGGCGATGTCCTCGGTGATCGCGCGACGGGCCGTGATAAGGCTCGGGTCGTTCATGTCTGCCAGGCTCGCGTCGGCGCTTTTCAGCAGCGCGGCGGCAGTGGTGACGTCCTGATCGCTCCAGAGCTTACGTCCGGCGAGCTTCACCAGGAAGTCAGCCTGCGAGAGCAGCCAGGTTTTGGCATCGGTACCGGAAATCGTGGCGACTTTCTGCTGCACGTCGCCCAGCTGTTTGGTCAGCTCTTCCTGTTTGCTGTTCGCCTCGGCAAGCGCGGCGGCCTGCTGCTTAATCACCGCTTCCAGCTCGGTTTTCTGCGTCTCCTGCGCTTTTTGCAGGGCGGTGAGCTGATTCACCAGCGCGTCGCTGGTCGACGTTTGATTAGCACCCTGTTGCTTCACCAGACCGTACAGGCCAACCCCTGCTGCCAGCGCAATGGCAATGGCAATCGCGCTCAGCGCGAGGCTCGTTTTGTTGCTGCCGTTTTTCTTCTCAGCGGTTTTCTCTGTCGTCTCTGGCTGTGGCGTCGTCTCCACAGTCTCCCTGGTCTCTTCAACCACGGCGGAGGATTTGTCGTGTTCCGTCATTATGGCTTCCCATTTGAGAGTTATTGTAATGCGCGCAGCAGCGCATCGTTGTCGGCGTTATCAGCGATCCGAATATCCTGCCAGCCCAGTTCCCGGGCCTGGTTCGCCAGACGCTCACTGACGACTAAAAGCCGACAGCGGAGTAACCAGTTTTCGCGATACCAGAGCGGTATCAGCGACCAAAGCTGTTGTAACATTTCACCGCTGGTGACCACCAGCGTATTAATGCCGCGCGCGTGCCAGCGCATCGCCTCTTCCGCGCCATCGTAGTGTTTTGCACAGCGCTGATAGCACTCAACGAACGTCACGTCTGCACCACGTTCACGCAGCGTTTCGCCCAGCAGCTCGCGACCACCGTTACCGCGCAAAATGAGCGCACGCTTTCCGGCAATAGTTTGTAATTCAGGTAATTGTAGCAAGACTTCGCTGATTTCCCGATCTAACGGGTAACGAACGTCCGCGCTGCTTACGGTATGCAGCGCCAGTGCCGTTGTGCGGCCAATCGCGAAATAGCGGGGGGCGGTTGGCCAGGTCAAACCCTGCTGTTGCAGCTGCGCGTGGGCAAATTCCACGGCATGTTGCGACAGCGCAAACAGCAGGTCGCCTTCCTGAAGGGTATTCATCTGGTCGGCGAGCGCAGAGAGCTCCCGACCGGGGGAGAATTCAATGAGCGGAAAACTCCAGGCCACCTGCCCCAGTGCGCGCAGACGGCTCACTAACTGCTCTCCTGCGGGAGAAGGGCGGGTGACGAGAATACTCATGCAGGGGGCTCTCCATTGTAAACGTCAGCCAGAATCTCGCGGGCGCCGTTATCCAGCAGCTCTTCAGCCAGCGACACGCCAAGCTGCTCGGCATCTTGCGCTTTACCGCGACGTTCGCCGCGTACCATCAGCGAACCGTCCGGGGCGCCCACCAGCG
Source organism: Enterobacter sp. AG326 (assembly GCF_004362415.1). NCBI lineage: Bacteria > Pseudomonadati > Pseudomonadota > Gammaproteobacteria > Enterobacterales > Enterobacteriaceae > Enterobacter > Enterobacter sp. AG326. Next base: position 38,769 of record NZ_SNXG01000011.1, read on the forward strand.
CGCGCAGCCACAGTTCGCCATCTGTTAATTCAGCATAGCTGCCAATCGGCACCTGGCATCCCCCTTCGAGGCGGGTATTCATCGCACGCTCGGCTTTTACGCGAATAGCGGTCTCGTCGTGGTTCAGCGGCGCGAGCAGTTCGCGGGTACGCGCATCGTCCAGACGGCACTCGATGCCGACGGCTCCCTGGCCCACGGCCGGTAGCGACAGCTCTGGCGGCATCGCCACGCGAATGCGCGACTCCAGCCCCAGACGCTTCAGGCCGGCAACGGCGAGGATAATGGCATCGTAATCGCCGTTATCCAGCTTGCCCAGACGCGTGCCGACGTTACCGCGCAGCGAGCGAATGTTCAGGTCAGGACGACGTTCCGCCAGCTGACACTGACGGCGTAAACTGGACGTGCCAACCACGCTACCCTCCGGCAGCGCGTCGAGCGAGTCATAGTGGTTGGAGACAAACGCATCGCGCGGATCTTCGCGCTCGCAGATGGTCACCAGCCCCAGCCCTTCCGGGAACTCGACGGGGACGTCTTTCATCGAATGTACGGCGATATCGGCGCGGTTCTCAAGCAATGCCAGTTCCAGCTCTTTGACAAACAGGCCTTTGCCGCCCACTTTCGCCAGGGGCGTATCGAGGATCACGTCACCGCGCGTGACCATCGGCACCAGCTCGACGCGCAATCCACTGTGGCAGGCTTCAAGGCGCTGCTTCACATAATGTGCCTGCCAGAGCGCGAGAGGGCTTTGGCGTGTGGCAATTCTCAAAACATTGTCTAACATGCTTGTTACCGTCATTATCAATCGCTAACCATCCTAACATTGTTGACTCTGGGATGGCAGTTTTACGGTTGATGAAGCGTGAGAGGGACAAGGCGGCGTATTCGTCAGCCATAGCCGTATTCAGGAATTTACACGTACAGAACGGTGCTACACTTGTATGTAGCGCATCTTTCTTTACGGTCAACCGGCAAGGTGTTAAATTGATCACGTTTTAGACCATTTTTTCGTCGCTACCACCAAAAATGATAAGGGCGAAAAAGGGTAACGGTTATCTTTTTGAAATACTGCGGGTCCGCTGTTATTCGTATTTTGAATAGCTTGCGACACCCGGAAACATCAGGCGATACGTCTTGTACCTCTATATTGAGACTCTGAAACAGAGACTGGATGCCATTAATCAACTGCGTGTGGATCGCGCGCTTGCTGCCATGGGCCCTGCTTTCCAGCAGGTATACAGTCTGCTGCCGACATTATTGCACTATCACCATCCGCTGATGCCTGGCTACCTTGACGGTAACGTTCCCCAGGGCATTTGCCTTTTCACGCCTGATGAAACCCAACAGCATTACCTCAACGAACTGGAACTCTACCGCGGCATGCCGCCACAGGAGTCTCCAAAAGGTGAACTGCCGATTACCGGCGTTTACTCTATGGGGAGCACCTCATCGGTAGGGCAAAGCTGTTCTTCGGACCTGGACATCTGGGTCTGCCATCAGTCATGGCTCGATAACGACGAGCGTCAGCTGCTGCAGCGCAAGTGCAGCCTGCTGGAGAGCTGGGCGGCCTCGCTCGGCGTGGAAGTAAGCTTCTTCCTGATTGATGAAAACCGTTTCCGCCATAACGAAAGCGGCAGTCTGGGTGGTGAAGACTGCGGCTCGACTCAGCACATCTTACTGCTGGATGAATTTTACCGTACTGCCGTGCGTCTGGCCGGGAAGCGTATTCTGTGGAATATGGTCCCTTGCGAAGAAGAAGAGCATTACGATGACTACGTCATGTCGCTTTACGCGCAGGGCGTACTGACGCCAAACGAATGGCTGGACCTCGGCGGTCTGAGCTCTCTGTCAGCCGAAGAATACTTTGGCGCAAGCCTCTGGCAGCTCTATAAAAGTATCGACTCACCGTACAAAGCGGTGCTGAAAACGCTGCTGCTGGAAGCCTATTCCTGGGAATACCCTACGCCGCGCCTGCTGGCGAAAGATATCAAGCAGCGTCTGCACGACGGGGAGATCGTCTCCTTCGGGCTGGACGCCTACTGCATGATGCTGGAGCGCGTGACCGAATACCTGAAAGCCATTGATGACACCACGCGTCTTGACCTGGTGCGTCGATGTTTCTATCTCAAAGTCTGTGAGAAATTGAGCCGCGAGCGCGCCTGCGTGGGCTGGCGTCGTGAAGTGGTCAGTCAGTTAGTGAAAGAGTGGGGATGGGACGAAGCGCGTCTGTCCATGCTCGACAACCGGGCCAACTGGAAAATCGATCAGGTGCGTGAAGCGCACAACGAACTGCTCGATGCGATGATGCAAAGCTATCGTAACCTGATCCGCTTTGCGCGCCGTAACAACCTCAGCGTTTCCGCCAGCCCGCAGGACATCGGGGTATTAACCCGTAAGCTGTATGCCGCGTTTGAAGCGCTGCCGGGTAAAGTCACCCTGGTTAACCCGCAGATTTCGCCAGACCTGTCAGAACCGAATCTGACCTTTATCTATGTGCCGCCGGGCCGCGCAAACCGCACCGGGTGGTATCTGTATAACCGTGCGCCAAGCATGGACTCAATCATCAGCCATCAGCCGCTGGAGTATAACCGCTACCTGAACAAGCTGGTGGCCTGGGCCTGGTTTAACGGCCTGCTGACCTCGCGCACGCGCCTGTTTATCAAAGGCAACGAGGTGGTTGATCTCGCTAAGCTGCAGGAGATGGTCGCGGATGTGTCGCACCACTTCCCGCTGCGTCTGCCTGCCCCAACGCCGAAAGCGCTCTACAGCCCGTGCGAAATTCGCCATCTGGCGATTATCGTCAACCTGGAATACGACCCGACGGCGGCCTTCCGCAATCAGGTGGTTCATTTTGACTTCCGCAAGCTGGACGTCTTCAGCTTTGGCGAGCAGCAAAACTGCCTGGTGGGCAGCGTGGATCTGCTGTACCGCAACTCGTGGAACGAAGTGCGTACCCTGCATTTCAACGGCGAGCAGGCGATGATCGAAGCGCTGAAAACCATTCTCGGCAAGATGCACCAGGATGCCGCACCGCCTGACAGCGTTGAGGTGTTCTGCTACAGCCAGCACCTGCGCGGTTTAATTCGTACCCGCGTGCAGCAGCTGGTTTCTGAGTGTATCGAACTGCGTCTCTCCAGTACCCGCCAGGAAACCGGACGCTTTAAAGCGCTGCGCGTCTCCGGCCAGACCTGGGGCCTGTTCTTCGAACGTCTGAACGTGTCGGTACAGAAACTGGAAAACGCCATCGAGTTCTACGGCGCGATTTCACATAACAAGCTGCATGGCCTGTCGGTGCAGGTGGAAACCAACCACGTTAAGCTCCCGCAGGTGGTGGACGGATTCGCCAGCGAAGGGATTATTCAGTTCTTCTTTGAAGAGTCGGGCGACGATGCCGGGTTCAACATCTACATTCTGGATGAAACCAACCGCGCCGAGGTGTATCACCACTGTGAAGGCAGTAAAGAGGAGCTGGTGCGCGACGTCAGCCGCTTCTACTCCTCTTCGCACGACCGTTTCACCTATGGCTCAAGCTTTATCAACTTTAACCTGCCGCAGTTCTACCAGATTGTGAACGTCGACGGACGTACGCAGGTGATCCCGTTCCGTACCCAGGCCGTAACGCCTGCCACGCCTGCCAATCAGGACACCGCGCCGCTGTTGCAGCAGTATTTCTCCTGAGCCTTTTCGCTCGCCCGGTGGCGGCTACGCCTTACCGGGCCTACAACAGCTCGAACCCGTAGGCCGGGTAAGCGCAGCGCCACCCGGCAACAAAACTACCTGAAACTCACAGCCTCACCCGCCTGCGCGGTCGCCGCCTGTTCCAGCAGATCCCAGAACGGTACGCCGCTACGGTCGCAAACCCATTCCCCGTCCTTCAGATCGAAATGATAGCCGCCCTGTTTCGCGGCCAGCCACACCTGGTGAAGCGGCTCCTGGCGGTTAATAATAATTTTGCTGCCATTTTCGAAGCTCAGGGTCAGAATGCCGCCGTTGATTTCACAATCGATATCGCTGTCGCCGTCCCAGTCGTCAAGACGCTCTTCGATGGTCATCCACAGGTTGTCGGCAAGGCGATGGAATTCACTGTCGTTCATGGTTTTGTTCCTGTTTTTCGTGATGCCGGCAGTATAACCCTAAATAATTCCCGTTGCAGGAAAGCGGCAAACTCTTGCTTTTGTGTCTTCTCCTGCGATGATAGAAACAGATTTGAACTTACGGGCAACTTTATAATGAAAAACGCTTTCCGAACGCTTGCCGTTCTCATCACGCTGTTTAGCCTGACTGGCTGCGGACTGAAGGGACCACTGTACTTCCCACCTGCGGATAAAACCGCGCCGCCGCCGACGAAACCCGTGCAAAGCGGCATTGAGTCCACCACGCCAAATACTAACGATCGTGGCGACAACGGTGGCCCGACTCAGGTTAATCTCTGACGACAACGTTCTGTACCCGCGCAATGGAGCAAATGATGCAGTTCTCTAAAATGCATGGCCTTGGCAACGATTTTATGGTCGTCGACGCGGTAACGCAGAATGTGTTTTTCTCCCCGGAACTGATCCGTCGCCTGGCGGATCGGCATCTGGGCGTGGGGTTCGATCAGCTGCTGGTGGTCGAGCCACCGTACGATCCCGACCTCGATTTCCACTACCGTATTTTTAACGCGGACGGCAGCGAAGTTAACCAGTGCGGCAACGGCGCGCGCTGTTTTGCCCGCTTTGTCCGCCTGAAAGGGCTGACCAACAAGCGTGATATTCGCGTCAGCACGGCCAATGGTCGCATGGTGCTCAGCGTCACCGATGATGAGCTGGTGCGCGTGAATATGGGCGAGCCTAACTTCGAGCCCTCCGTCGTGCCGTTTCGCGCAAACAAAGCGGAAAAGACCTATATTATGCGTGCGGCCGAGCAGACAGTATTGTGCGGCGTCGTCTCAATGGGTAACCCACACTGCGTGATTCAGGTTGATGATGTGGAAACCGCCGCGGTCGAAACGCTCGGCCCGGTGCTGGAAAGCCACGAACGTTTCCCGGAGCGCGCGAACATCGGCTTTATGCAGGTGGTGAAGCGCGAGCACATTCGCCTGCGGGTTTACGAGCGCGGCGCGGGCGAGACTCAGGCCTGCGGAAGCGGCGCCTGTGCTGCGGTGGCCGTGGGCATCTCTCAGGGGTTACTGGCAGAAGAGGTTCGCGTGGAGTTACCGGGCGGTCGGCTTGATATCGCCTGGAAAGGACCGGGTCATCCACTTTATATGACTGGCCCGGCGGCACATGTCTATGACGGGTTTATCCATCTATGAAACAACCAGGGGAAGAACTGCAGGAAACAGTGACGGAACTGGACGACAGAGCTGTTGTTGATTATCTGCTGCGCAATCCTGAGTTTTTTATTCGCAATGCACGCGTCGTCGAAGAGATGCGCGTGCCGCATCCGGTTCGCGGGACCGTGTCGCTGGTCGAATGGCACATGGCGCGCTCGCGCAACCACATCAATCAGTTAGAAGAGAACATGACGCTGCTGATGGAGCAGGCCAGCACCAACGAAAGCCTGTTCTATCGTCTGCTGCATCTGCAGGCGCGTCTGGCGTCGGCGCACAGCCTTGACGAGTTCCTCAGCCGCTTCCACCGCTGGGCTCGCGAGCTGGGGCTGGCGGGCGCAACGATTCGTCTTTTCCCTGACCGCTGGCGTATTGGCGCACCGTCGGGGTTCACCCATCTGGCGCTCAGCCGTCAGGCGTTTGAACCGCTGCGCATTCAGCGTCTGGGCCATGAGCACCACTATCTGGGGCCGCTGAACGGGCCTGAACTGCTGGTGGTGTTACCGGAAGCCAAAGCGATTGGCTCGGTGGCGATGTCGCTGATGGGGCGCGATGGCGATCTGGGTGTCATGTTATTTACCAGCCGCGATGCGCATCACTATGAGCAGGGGCAAGCCACGCACCTGCTGCAGGAGATCGCCCTGATGCTGCCCGAGCTGCTGGAGCGCTGGATTGAGCGCGTATGACGGACGGACTGCTCGCCACTGACGTCTCGCGCTTTCTGCGCTATCTGGGCGTGGAGCGTCAGCTTAGCCCCATTACCCTGCTCAACTACCAGCGTCAGCTTGATGCCATCATGCAGATTGCCGACGAAATCGGCCTGAAAAGCTGGCAACAATGTGACGCTGCGACGGTACGCGGGTTCGTCGTGCGTAGCCGTAAAAAAAATCTCAGCCCGGCAAGCCTGGCGCTCAGGCTCTCAGCGCTGCGCAGTTTCTTCGACTGGCTGGTCAGCCAGGGGGCCTTAAAAGCCAACCCGGCAAAGGGGATCGCCACGCCGAAAGCGCCGCGCCATCTGCCTAAAAATATCGACGTTGACGACGTAAACCGCCTGCTGGATATCGACCTTAACGATCCGCTCGCCGTGCGCGACCGCGCGATGCTGGAGGTGATGTACGGTGCCGGGCTGCGTCTGTCCGAGCTGGTTAATCTTGATATCAAACACCTCGATCTGGAGTCCGGTGAAGTGTGGGTGATGGGCAAGGGCAGCAAAGAGCGCCGCCTGCCGATTGGCCGCAATGCGGTTTCCTGGATTGAGCACTGGCTTGACCTGCGCGGGCTGTTTGGCAGCGAAGAGGATGCGTTGTTCCTGTCGAAGCTCGGCAAACGGATCTCGGCGCGTAACGTCCAGAAGCGCTTTGCGGAGTGGGGCATTAAGCAGGGGCTGAATAGCCACGTTCACCCGCACAAGCTGCGCCACTCCTTTGCGACACACATGCTTGAGTCGAGCGGCGATCTGCGCGGCGTGCAGGAACTGCTTGGCCACGCAAATCTGTCGACCACTCAAATCTATACCCACTTAGACTTCCAACACCTTGCCTCGGTGTATGACGCGGCGCATCCACGCGCCAAACGGGGGAAATAATGCGTTTTTACCGCCCACTTGGTCAGATCTCAGCCCTGACGTTTGACCTTGATGACACCCTTTACGACAACCGCGAGGTGATCCTGCGTACCGAGCAGGAGTCGCTGGCGTTTGTGCAGAACTACCATCCCGCGCTGAAAGCGATACAGAACAAGGACTTTCAGAAGCTCCGTCAGTCCCTGCGGGAAACCGAGCCGGACATTTACCACGACGTGACCGAATGGCGTCGTCGTGCGGTTGAGCAGGCGATGCTCAATGCTGGCCTGAGCGCGCAGGATGCGGCCATCGGTGCCGAAGCGGCCATGGAAAACTTCGCCAAATGGCGCAGCCGTATCGACGTGCCGCAGGAGACTCACGACACGCTGGCGAAGCTTGCCGAAAAGTGGCCGCTGGTGGCCATCACCAACGGCAATGCACAGCCCGAGCTGTTTGGCCTTAGCGATTACTTTGAGTTTGTGCTGCGCGCAGGCCCGCACGGGCGTGCGAAGCCGTTCAGCGATATGTACCATCTGGCGGCGGATAAGCTTAACCTGCCGCTGGGTAACATTCTGCACGTGGGGGATGACCTGACCACGGACGTGGCCGGTGCTATCCGCTGCGGGATGCAGACCTGCTGGATCAAGCCGGAAAATGCGGAGCTGATGACCGCAACCGACAGCCGTCTTCTGCCGCACGTGGAAATTTCACGGTTGGCATCCCTCACGACGCTGATATAATCACCAGTAATATTGTATAAATTACCAGGGGTTTGCAGTTGTAGGCCCGGTAAGCGAAGCGCCACCGGGCGCTTTGCTGTGTTCCTGAATACTATGTGACGGTGCCAATGGACGTTTCTTACCTGCTCGACAGCCTTAATGACAAACAGCGTGACGCGGTTGCCGCCTCGCGCACCAACATGCTGGTGCTGGCTGGGGCGGGCAGTGGTAAGACGCGCGTGCTGGTTCACCGTATCGCCTGGCTGCAGAGCGTGGAGAACTGCTCCCCGTACTCCATCATGGCGGTGACGTTTACCAACAAGGCGGCGGCAGAGATGCGCCACCGTATCGCCCAGCTGATGGGCACCAGCCAGGGCGGCATGTGGGTTGGCACCTTCCACGGTCTGGCGCACCGCCTGCTGCGCGCGCACCATATGGACGCCAACCTGCCGCAGGATTTCCAGATCCTCGACAGCGAAGACCAGCTCCGCTTGCTGAAGCGCCTGATCAAGGCGATGAACCTCGACGAGAAGCAGTGGCCGCCGCGTCAGGCGATGTGGTACATCAACGGCCAGAAAGACGAGGGGCTGCGCCCGCACCACATTCAGAGCTTCGGCAACCCGGTCGAGCAGACCTGGCAGAACGTCTACAAGGCCTATCAGGAAGCGTGCGATCGCGCCGGCCTGGTGGATTTTGCCGAGCTGCTGCTGCGCGCTCACGAGCTGTGGCTCAACAAACCGCACATCCTGCAGCACTACCGTGAACGCTTCACCAATATCCTGGTGGACGAGTTCCAGGATACCAATAACATCCAGTACGCATGGATCCGCCTGCTGGCCGGTGATACCGGCAAGGTGATGATCGTGGGCGATGATGACCAGTCGATCTACGGCTGGCGCGGGGCGCAGGTGGAGAATATCCAGCGCTTCCTCAACGATTTCCCAGGTGCGGAAACCATCCGTCTGGAGCAGAACTACCGCTCAACCAGCAACATCCTGAGCGCGGCCAACGCCCTCATTGAGAACAACAACGGGCGTCTGGGTAAAAAGCTGTGGACCGACGGCGTCGACGGCGAACCGATTTCGATTTACTGCGCCTTCAACGAGCTCGACGAAGCCCGCTTCGTGGTGAACCGCATAAAAACCTGGCAGGACAACGGCGGCGCGCTGGAGCAGTGCGCCATTCTCTACCGCAGCAACGCCCAGTCGCGCGTGCTGGAAGAGGCGCTCCTGCAGGTGAGCATGCCGTACCGCATTTACGGTGGTATGCGCTTCTTCGAACGTCAGGAAATCAAAGATGCGCTGTCGTATCTGCGCCTCATTGCGAACCGTAACGATGACGCGGCGTTTGAGCGCGTGGTCAATACGCCGACCCGCGGGATTGGCGACCGCACGCTGGACGTGGTGCGCCAGGCCTCGCGCGATCGCCAGCTGACGCTGTGGCAGGCGTGCCGCGAGCTGCTGCAGGAAAAAGCCCTCGCCGGACGTGCCGCCAGCGCATTACAGCGCTTCCTCGAGCTGATTGACGCCCTGGCGCAGGAAACGGCCGATATGCCGCTGCACGTGCAGACCGACCGGGTGATTAAAGACTCCGGCCTGCGCACCATGTACGAGCAGGAGAAAGGCGAGAAGGGCCAGACCCGTATTGAGAACTTAGAGGAACTGGTGACGGCAACGCGCCAGTTCAGCTACAACGAAGAAGACGAAGACCTGATGCCGCTGCAGGCGTTTCTGTCCCACGCCGCGCTGGAAGCGGGCGAAGGGCAGGCGGACACCTGGCAGGATGCGGTTCAGCTGATGACCCTGCACTCCGCCAAAGGCCTGGAGTTCCCGCAGGTGTTTATCGTCGGGATGGAAGAGGGGATGTTCCCGAGCCAGATGTCGCTGGATGAAGGCGGCCGTCTGGAAGAGGAACGTCGTCTGGCCTACGTGGGCGTGACGCGCGCGATGCAAAAGCTGACGCTAACCTACGCCGAAACACGCCGTCTGTACGGTAAAGAGGTTTATCACCGTCCGTCGCGCTTTATCGGCGAACTGCCGGAAGAGTGCGTAGAAGAGGTGCGTCTGCGGGCGAGCATCAGCCGTCCGGTCAGCCATCAGCGCATGGGCTCGCCGATTGCGGAAACCGACACCGGCTACAAGCTGGGCCAGCGCGTGCGCCATTCGAAGTTTGGCGAAGGCACCATTGTGAATCTGGAAGGCAGCGGCGAGCACAGCCGCCTGCAGGTAGCGTTCCAGGGGCAGGGTATCAAATGGCTGGTGGCGGCCTATGCGAAGCTGGAAACAGTCTAACATTCAGAAAAATATCATTATTTTGTAATAATCTGCTAGCCTTATACAGTGAAGGTCAATTAATGCCCTTCAGCGTTCCGTTGCGTGTTGACGCCACAGTTATAGCTGGCGTAACATGCGCGCACGATTACGCTAAGAGGACATTCGCCTTGGACACACCCAGTAGATACTGGCTCAATTCCCTGTCATCCAGGAACAACTCCTAAGGCTATCTCCTCTTGCTGATGGCCTTAGTGGTTGTCAGCGACCTGCATTATTCCCGTCGCGCTGAGTCAGGCTGTTTAATGGTCTGAAACCCAATTTGTTTCTGTGTGCCCACCGAACTGTCCGATATTTTTTGCATTGGGAGTCCCGGTCATGTTGAGCGCATTTCAACTCGAAAATAACCGACTGACTCGGCTTGAAGCCGAAGAGTCACAGCCCCTCATTGATGCCGTATGGGTGGATCTGGTCGAGCCGGACGACGATGAACGCCTTCGCGTACAATCTGAACTGGGGCAAAGCCTGGCAACTCGCCCGGAACTGGAAGACATCGAAGCATCCGCGCGTTTTTTTGAAGACGAAGACGGTCTGCACATTCACTCCTTCTTCTTCTTTGAAGATGCGGAAGACCACGCGGGTAACTCCACCGTGGCGTTTACCATTCGCGACGGCCGTCTGTTTACCCTGCGCGAGCGCGAGCTGCCGGCATTCCGTCTCTACCGCATGCGCGCCCGCAGCCAGGCAATGGTGGACGGTAACGCTTACGAGCTGCTGCTCGATCTGTTCGAGACCAAAATTGAACAGCTGGCGGACGAAATCGAAAACATCTACAGCGATCTGGAAAAGCTGAGCCGCGTGATCATGGAAGGCCATCAGGGCGATGAGTACGACGAAGCGCTCTCCACGCTGGCGGAGCTGGAAGATATCGGCTGGAAGGTGCGCTTGTGTCTGATGGATACCCAGCGCGCGCTGAACTTCCTGGTGCGCAAGGCGCGTCTGCCGGGCGGTCAGCTGGAGCAGGCGCGGGAGATTTTACGAGATATCGAATCCCTGCTGCCGCACAACGAATCTCTGTTCCAGAAGGTGAACTTCCTGATGCAGGCGGCGATGGGCTTTATCAACATCGAGCAGAACCGCATCATCAAGATCTTCTCGGTAGTGTCCGTGGTGTTCCTGCCGCCGACGCTGGTGGCGTCCAGCTACGGGATGAACTTTGAGTTTATGCCGGAGCTGAAATGGAGCTTTGGTTACCCGGGGGCGATTATCTTTATGATCCTCGCGGGGCTGGCGCCGTATCTGTACTTTAAGCGCCGGAACTGGCTGTAAAAATCTGGCGGGTGGCGCTGCGCTTACCCGCCCTACGATCGAATTCCCTCTCCCTGTGGGAGAGGGTGAGGGCAACATCACAGCCCTTTGCGCACCCTGCGCTGGGTATAAATCGCATCGGCGACGAAAATCGCCAGCGCCACCCAGATAAAGGCGAACGTCACCATCTTATCCGCCCCCGGCACTTCGCCGTAAAACACCACCGCCAGCAGGAACATCAGCGTCGGGCCAATGTACTGGAAGAAGCCCAGCGTGGAGAGACGCAGACGCGTCGCGGCACCGGTGAAGCACAGCAGTGGAATGGTGGTCACCACGCCCGCCGCCATCAGCATCAGGTTCAGCGACCACGGGTTGCTGCCCATATGGCTGGTGGCGCTGTCGGCGATGCCGAAGAGATAAATCGCCGCCACGGGCAGCAGCCACAGGGTTTCAAACAGCATCCCCGTCTGCGCTTCCACCGCAATCTTCTTACGCACCAGGCCGTAGAACGCAAAGCTGAACGCCAGGCCGAGGGCAATAATCGGCAGCGAGCCGAAGGTCCAGAGCTGCACCAGTACGCCGCAGAAGGCCAGAATCACCGCCACCCACTGCATCCGGCGGAAGCGCTCACCGAGGAAAATCATCCCCAGCACGATATTCACCAGCGGGTTAATGAAGTACCCCAGGCTCGCTTCGAGCATGTGATGGTTATTCACCGCCCAGATAAACAGCAGCCAGTTGCCGCCAATCAGCACCGCTGAAAGCGCCAGCAGGAAAATCTTTTTCGGGGTTTGCAGCAGCGTTTTGACGCCCGACCACTGACGGCTGAGGCTCATCAGCGCAATCATAAAGAAGAATGACCAGATAACGCGGTGAGTCAGGATCTCATCGGCCGGAACGTAGGCGATAAGCTTGAAATACGCCGGGGCGATACCCCAAATAAAATAAGCGGCAAGGGCGAGTAAAACGCCCTGCCGCGTCTGTTTAGCATCCATCGGGAAAATCCGTTACAAAAAAGTGAATTAATTTTACCCGATTTTGCCGCCTCAACCCACCATATAAGTGGCGGTTGCGCTGGCGATATACACCTGTTCTTCGTTGTGTAATTCAACGCGCGCCACGGCAACTTTATTTCCCGCGCGCAGCAGGCTGCTGGTACAGGTAAAGCGATTTCCGCGCCCCGGGCGAAGATAGTCGACGCGCAAATCAATGGTGCCCATACGCGCCAGACGCTGGCGGAGTTCGTCTTCGTTGATGGTGTCATGGCGGGTCAGCGTGCTGCCCACGCAGACCAGACCTGCCGCCACGTCCAGCGCGGAGGCAATCACGCCGCCGTGCAAAATACTTTGCGCCCAGTTACCCACCATCATCGGCTGGTTGTTGAAGCTCAGCTGGGCAAAGTCTTTCTCGTAACGCTCCAGCTCCAGTCCCAGCGCGCGGTTAAACGGCATATGGTAAACAAAAATCTCGCCCACGAGTTTTAACACTTCTTCGGCGGTAAGCATGGCTGACATGAGGCATCACATCCTTATTGTTAACGAAATGTTGATTTTATGCCTCGGCAACAAGGAATTCCACTTTCAGAAACGAGGATGCAGCAGTTGTCGCAGAAGTCTGTAGAATGTTCGCCACATAACTATTCAGCTAATTTTACTCTTTTGCAGGAGAACACCACCGATGCGGACGTATCTGGCCTGGTTACTGGCGGCGGTTGCGCTGCCCCTCACAGCATATGCGCAGGAAGCGACGATTAAAGAGGTGCATGATAAACCTGCCGTTCACGGTAGCATTATCGCGAACCTTCTTCAGGAGCATGACAATCCGTTCACGCTCTATCCGTATGACACCAACTACGTAATTTATACCCAGACCAGCGATCTCAACAAAGAGGCGATAAGCTCCTATAACTGGTCTGATAATGCGCGTAAAGATGAGGTGAAGTTCCAGCTCAGCCTCGCGTTCCCGTTCTGGCGCGGTATTCTGGGGCCGAACTCGGTGCTCGGGGCGTCTTACACCCAGAAATCCTGGTGGCAGCTGTCTAACAGCGGAGAGTCCTCGCCGTTCCGTGAAACCAACTATGAGCCGCAGCTGTTCCTCGGTTTTGCAACGGATTATGAGTTTGCGGGCTGGACGCTGCGTGACGTCGAAGTGGGCTTTAACCACGATTCCAACGGTCGCTCTGACCCGACATCCCGCAGCTGGAACCGCGCCTATACGCGTCTGATGGCGCAGAACGGTAACTGGATGGTGGAAGTGAAGCCGTGGTATGTGGTGGGCGAAACCGATGATAACCCGGATATCACCAAATATATGGGCTACTACCAGCTCAAAGTCGGCTATCAGTTGGGTGATGCCGTGCTCAGCGCCAAAGGCCAGTACAACTGGAACACCGGCTACGGCGGTGCGGAAGTGGGCTTAAGCTATCCAATGACGAAGCATGTCCGCATCTATACTCAGGTGTACAGCGGTTACGGCGAGTCGCTTATCGATTACAACTTCAACCAGACCCGCGTCGGCGTGGGCGTGATGCTGAACGATATTCTCTAGGCTGTTCGAATGTTTTTGCGTTAAACGTTGAAGTTTCTCTCTCAGGCGCTGAAAATAGCGCCTGTTTCATTTCTGGCATATGGGGTTAACGTGGCGCAGGCGGAAGTATTGAATCAGGAGTCGCTGGCTAAACAGGTTTTGCATGAAACCTTTGGCTACCAGCAGTTCCGCCCCGGCCAGGAAACCATCATTGAAACGGTGCTGGAAGGTCGTGATTGTCTGGTGGTAATGCCGACCGGCGGCGGTAAGTCCCTCTGTTATCAGGTGCCCGCGCTGGTGCTTAACGGCCTGACGGTCGTGGTATCCCCTCTCATTTCTCTGATGAAAGACCAGGTTGACCAGCTGCTCGCCAACGGCGTGGCGGCAGCCTGTCTTAACTCCACGCAAACCCGGGAGCAGCAGCAAGAGGTGATGGCCGGGTGCCGCACCGGGCAGATCCGCCTGCTGTATATCGCCCCGGAACGCCTGATGCTGGATAACTTCCTCGATCACCTGGCGCACTGGAACCCGGTGCTGCTGGCGGTGGATGAAGCGCACTGTATTTCCCAGTGGGGACACGATTTCCGCCCGGAATACGCTGCCCTCGGCCAGCTGCGTCAGCGCTTCCCCGAGCTGCCGTTTATGGCACTTACCGCCACGGCGGATGACACCACGCGGCTCGATATCGTTCGCCTGCTCGGGCTGAACGACCCCTATATTCAGGTCAGCAGCTTCGACCGCCCTAACATCCGCTATATGCTGATGGAAAAGTTCAAGCCGCTGGATCAGCTCCTGCGCTACGTCCAGGAGCAGCGCGGCAAGTCCGGCATCATCTACTGCAACAGCCGTGCGAAGGTGGAAGACACCGCCGCGCGTCTGCAAAACCGCGGCTTTAGCGCCGCCGCGTATCATGCCGGGTTAGAGAACCACATCCGCGCCGACGTGCAGGAAAAATTCCAGCGTGACGACCTGCAAATCGTCGTCGCGACGGTGGCGTTCGGAATGGGCATCAACAAGCCCAACGTGCGCTTTGTGGTGCATTTCGACATCCCGCGCAATATCGAATCCTACTACCAGGAAACCGGCCGCGCCGGGCGTGACGGGCTGCCTGCGGAAGCGATGCTGTTTTACGATCCGGCCGATATGGCGTGGCTGCGCCGCTGTCTGGAAGAGAAACCGCAGGGACAGCTGCAGGATATCGAGCGCCACAAGCTCAACGCGATGGGCGCGTTTGCCGAAGCGCAAACCTGCCGTCGTCTGGTGCTGCTCAACTACTTTGGTGAAGGGCGCCAGGAGCCGTGCGGCAACTGCGATATCTGCCTCGATCCGCCAAAGCAGTACGATGGCCTGATGGACGCGCGTAAGGCACTCTCGACCATTTACCGTGTGAATCAACGCTTTGGGATGGGCTACGTGGTGGAGGTGCTGCGCGGCGCCAATAACCAGCGTATCCGCGATATGGGCCACGACAAGCTGCCGGTCTACGGTATTGGCAAGGAGCAGAGCCACGAGCACTGGGTGAGTATCATTCGCCAGCTGATCCACCTCGGCTTCGCCACGCAGAACATTGCCCAGCACTCCGCCCTGCAGCTGACCGAGGCGGCGCGTCCGGTCCTGCGCGGAGACGTCCAACTCAAGCTCGCCGTACCGCGCGTCATCGCCCTGAAGCCGCGCGTGATGCAGAAATCCTACGGCGGCAACTACGACCGCAAGCTGTTCGCCAAACTGCGCAAGCTGCGTAAAGCCATCGCCGACGAAGAAAACATCCCACCTTACGTGGTGTTTAACGACGCGACGCTGATCGAGATGGCCGAGCAAATGCCGCTCAGCGCCAGCGAGATGCTCAGCGTCAACGGCGTGGGAACACGCAAGCTGGAGCGCTTCGGTAAAGAGTTTATGGCGCTCATCCGCTCTCACGCCGACGGTGATGATGAGGAGTAGTCAGCCGGGCGAAAAAGTGCCAGGATGATGACTCACTAAATTATTTCCTCGCGAGCTAATTATGTTAATGCTATTTCTCACCGTGGCGTTAGTGCACATCGTTGCGCTGATGAGCCCCGGCCCGGACTTTTTCTTCGTATCACAAACGGCCGTCAGCCGCTCCCGCAAAGAGGCGATGATGGGCGTGCTCGGTATCACCATGGGCGTTATGGTCTGGGCGGCCGTTGCGCTGCTCGGTCTGAACCTTATCCTGGCGAAGATGGCCTGGCTGCATAACATCATTATGGTCGGCGGCGGTCTGTACCTGTGCTGGATGGGCTACCAGATGCTGCGCGGGGCGCTGAAGAAAGAAGAGAAAAAGCCGCAAGAGCCAAAGGTGGAGCTGGCAACGGGCGGCCGCAGCTTTGTAAAAGGGCTGCTGACCAATCTGGCGAACCCGAAAGCCATTATCTATTTCGGCTCGGTGTTCTCGCTGTTTGTCGGCGATAGCGTCGGCGCGGGCGCACGCTGGGGCATCTTCCTGCTGATCGTCGTTGAAACCTTTGCCTGGTTTACCATCGTGGCCAGCCTGTTTGCCTTACCGGCGATGCGCCGCGGCTATCAGCGTATCGCGAAGTGGATTGACGGCTTCGCCGGCGCGCTGTTCGCCGGCTTCGGCATTCATCTCATCATTTCTCGCTAAGCATGACGCGCTGACGCAAGCAGCGCGCCAACCAGCATAAACAGCGAGCCAAAGACTTTATTCAGGGCCTTCATCTGCTTAGGCCCTTTAATCCACGCCGCAATTCGCTGCGCCAGCGTCGCGTAACCAATCATCACGATGATATCGACGATAATGGTGGTCGCGCCCAGCACCACGTACTGCATCACCTGGGGCTGATGCGGAACGATAAACTGCGGGAACAGCGCGGCGAGAAAAACGATGCTCTTCGGGTTGGTCAGGTTGACGAACACCGCGCGCTTAAACAGATGGCCGCGGTTTTGCGTCTGGGCGAGCGTATTCAGGTTGATGGAGCCCGCCGCGCGCCACTGCTGGATGCCGAGCCAAATCAGATACGCTGCCCCGGCCCATTTCAGCACCTCAAAGGCCAGCACGGAGCGGGAGAACAGGGTCCCCAGACCGATCCCGACCAGCACAATATGAATGCCCAGCCCGGTCTGCAAACCGGCAATCGACGCCGCCGCACCGCGATAGCCGTGATTGATGGAGGTGGTCATGGTGTTAATAGCCCCCGAACCCGGAGAAAGGCTGAGGATAATGGATGTCAGCAGGTAGGCGAACCACCATTCAAAGGTCATTTGAAACTCCCGAACCGTCTATTTTTATGCCACAATACGCTATTATTGAGTCATTTTGTGACCGGTGACGAAAAAAACGATATTCCCTGGATTACGTGAGTGGAAACCCAATGTTTCAGCAGAAAAAGGACTGGGAAACACGAGAAAACGCTTTTGCTGCTTTCTCTATGGGGCCGCTGACCGATTTCTGGCGGCAGCGTGAGGAAGATGAGTTTACGGGCGTCGGGGGCATCCCGGTGCGTTTCGTTCGTTTCCGAAATGAAAAAAATGACCGGGTGATTGTGGTCTGCCCCGGGCGTATTGAAAGCTACGTTAAATACGCCGAGCTGGCCTATGACCTGGTCCATATGGGGTTCGATGTCCTGATCATCGACCATCGTGGACAGGGGCTGTCCGGACGTATGCTGCCGGACACGCACCGTGGGCACGTCGATCGCTTCAGCGATTACGTCGACGATTTTGCCGCGTTCTGGCAGCAGGACGTTCAGCCCGGCCCCTGGCGCAAGCGGTATATTCTTGCGCACTCCATGGGCGGCGCCATTTCGACGCTGTTTTTGCAGCGTTATGAGCACGAGTGCGACGCCATTGCGCTCACTGCGCCGATGTACGGTATCGTCATCCGTTTTCCTGACTGGATGGTGCGCCATCTTCTTGACTGGGCTGAGGGCCATCAGCGCATTCGTGAAGGTTATGCCATTGGCACAGGACGCTGGCGCGCGCTGCCGTTCGCCATCAACGTCTTAACCCATAGCCGGCAGCGTTATCGCCGCAATCTGCGCTTTTATGCCGATGAACCGCGCTTGCGCGTCGGCGGCCCGACCTGGCACTGGGTGCGGGAGGGGATTCTGGCCGGTGAGCAGGTGCTGGCGGGCGTAGGCGATGATGACACGCCGACGCTTCTGATCCAGGCGGAAGAAGAGCGTGTGGTGGATAACCGCATGCATGACCGCTATTGTGAACTGCGCGCTGCAGCCGGTCACCCTTGTGAAGGGGGTAAACCGCTGGTCATTAACGGCGCGTTCCATGAGATCCTTTTTGAAAAGGACGCTATGCGCTCAGTCGCGCTCAACGCCATTGTTGAATTTTTCAACAGGCATAATTGATTCTTGTTTTCCACCAGAGGTTGAAATCCCTATGTACCAGGTTGTTGCATCTGATTTAGATGGCACGCTGCTTTCCCCCGACCACACCCTGTCGCCTTACGCGAAAGAGACCTTAAAACTCCTGACTGCCCGTGGCGTGAACTTTGTGTTCGCCACCGGCCGCCACCACGTGGACGTGGGGCAGATCCGCGATAATCTTGAGATCAAATCGTACATGATCACCTCCAACGGTGCGCGCGTGCATGATACCGACGGCAACCTGATCTTTACCCACAATCTGGATCGCGATATTGCCGCCGATCTGTTCGGCGTGGTGCATAACAACCCGGCTATCGTTACTAACGTTTACCGCGACGACGACTGGTTTATGAACCGCCACCGCCCGGATGAAATGCGTTTCTTCAAGGAAGCGGTATTCAACTACTCCCTTTACGAACCGGGCCTGCTGGAGCCGGAAGGGATCAGCAAGGTGTTCTTCACCTGTGACAGCCACGAAGAGCTGCTCCCGCTGGAACAGGCGATCAACGCCCGCTGGGGCGATCGCGTCAACGTGAGCTTCTCAACCCTGACCTGTCTGGAAGTAATGGCGGGTGGCGTCTCCAAAGGTCACGCGCTGGAAGCGGTTGCGAAACGTCTGGGCTTCGGGCTGAAAGACTGTATCGCCTTCGGTGACGGCATGAACGACGCCGAGATGCTTTCGATGGCGGGCAAGGGCTGCATCATGCAGAACGCGCACCAGCGTCTGAAGGATCTGCACCCTGAGCTGGAAGTGATTGGTTCTAACGCTGACAACGCGGTACCGAAGTATCTGCGCAAACTGTTCCTTGAATAATCTTCATTCGGTTGTTTATTGCTCAGTTGTCAACTAAAGAGTTCGCTACAATGCCTCTCCTTCTTTCTGAGAGACAAGCATTGTGGCGCTACTCATTATCACCACTATCCTGTGGGCCTTCTCCTTTAGCCTGATTGGCGAATACCTTGCCGGTTCGGTCGACAGCTACTTCTCGGTGCTGATGCGCGTGGGGCTGGCGGCGCTGGTGTTCCTGCCGTTTCTACGCACGCGCGGGCAATCGCTGAAAACGATTGTGCTTTATATGCTGGTGGGAGCGATGCAGCTCGGCATCATGTACCTGTTCAGCTTCCGGGCCTACGTCTACCTGTCCGTCTCCGAATTCCTGCTCTTTACCGTGCTGACGCCGCTCTATATCACGCTGATTTACGACCTGCTCAGCAGACGCCGTCTGCGCTGGGGATACCTGCTGAGCGCCGCGCTGGCGGTGATCGGCGCGGCGATTATTCGCTATGACAAAGTCAGCGATCACTTCTGGACCGGGCTGATGTTCGTCCAGCTCGCCAACATCAGTTTCGCCATCGGCATGGTGGGCTACAAACGCCTGATGGAAACCCGTCCGATGCCGCAGCATAACGCGTTTGCCTGGTTCTATATGGGCGCCGCGATTGTCGCGGTGGCGGCGTGGTTTATGCTCGGTAATCCGCAAAAGCTGCCGACCACCGCCGTGCAGTGGGGCGTTCTGGTCTGGCTGGGCGTAGTGGCGTCAGGGTTGGGATACTTCATGTGGAACTACGGCGCTACGCAGGTAGACGCCGGTACGCTGGGGATCATGAACAACGTGCATGTCCCGGCAGGGCTGCTGGTCAACCTCGCCATCTGGCAGCAACAGCCGCACTGGCCGAGCTTTATTATTGGGGGAGCGGTGATCCTGGCTTCGCTGTGGGTCCATCGCCGATGGGTCGCTCCGCGCTCCGCACAAACGGAAGATGGTCGCACGCGTGGTTCCGCGCTGAGCGAATAAACGCCTCCGTAATCGGCTGACGCTGCTCGCCATCGCGCACGGCGGCGTACAGTCGGCTCCACAGTCCTTCACCCAGGGTTTTGGTCTGCACCAGACCCTGGCGTTCAAAACTCTCCACCACCCAGTGCGGCAGCGCCGCGATACCCATTCTGGCCGCCACCATCTGAATCAGCAGCAGCGTGTTATCCACGCTTTTCAGCTGCGGGCTAATGCCTGCTGGCTGCAGGAAGTGGCGCCAGATATCCAGGCGGCTGCGCTGGACCGGATAAATCAGCAGCGTTTCTGTCGCCAGGTCTTCCGGCGTGATGCGCGTTTTGGCGGCCAGCGGGTGGTCCGGTGCCAGCACCAGGCGCACTTCATAATCAAACATCGGCGAATAGTGCAGGCCACTGCGCGGCAGGATGTCAGAGGTCATGACCAGATCCAGCTCGCCCTGCTGCAGCGACGGCTGCGGGTCAAAGGTCACGCCGGATTTGAAGTCCATCTCCACCTGCGGCCACTTCTGACGGAAGTTCTCAAGCGCGGGGGTCAGCCACTGAATACAGCTGTGGCACTCAATGGCGATGCGCAGTTTGGTCTGCTGCGGTTCGTTACACGCCTGCAGCGCGCTCGCGATCTGCGGCAGTACCTGATTCGCCAGCTGAAGAAGAATTTCACCCTGCGGCGTAAAGCGTAGCGGCTGGCTCTTACGCACAAAAAGACGGAAGCCGAGGCGTTGTTCCAGATCGCTGAACTGGTGAGAAAGGGCGGACTGGGTCTGGTGCAGCGTGGCCGCAGCCGCCGCGAGCGAACCGCAGTTCCGCAACGCTTGTAGCGTTTTCAGGTGTTTAATCTCGATCATGAAAGTCCTTCACTTCGCCATGAACATATTGCGCTTGAGGAATATACAGTACCTGCCAATTATAGATGTGTAAACATCTGGACGTCTAAATAACGAATTTCACAAGGGGCATACCATGACAATCCGCAATCACACTCTCGGTTTCCCTCGCGTAGGCCTGCGTCGCGAGCTGAAAAAAGCGCAAGAAAGCTACTGGGCGGGTAATGCCACCCGCGAAGAGCTGCTGGCGGTAGGACGCGAGCTGCGCGCCCGCCACTGGGATCAGCAAAAACAGGCGGGCATTGACCTGCTGCCGGTGGGCGATTTCGCCTGGTACGACCATGTTCTGACGACCAGCCTGCTGCTTGGCAACGTACCGGCTCGTCATCAGAACAAAGATGGATCGGTAGATATCGATACTCTGTTCCGCATCGGCCGTGGCCGCGCGCCAACGGGGGAGCCAGCGGCAGCGGCGGAAATGACCAAGTGGTTTAACACCAACTATCACTATATGGTGCCGGAGTTTGTCAAAGGCCAGCAGTTCAGGCTGGCCTGGACGCAGCTTCTGGACGAAGTGGATGAAGCGCTGGCGCTGGGCCACCAGGTGAAGCCGGTGCTGCTCGGGCCGGTAACCTATCTGTGGCTGGGCAAAGTGAAAGGTGAGCCGTTTGACCGACTCAGCCTGCTGAAGGATATTCTGCCGGTCTACAAACAGGTGCTGAGTGAGCTGGGCAAACGCGGCATTCAGTGGGTGCAAATCGATGAACCGGCGCTGGTGCTTGAGCTGCCGCAGGATTGGCTAGATGCCTTTAAACCGGCGTATGACGCGCTCACCGGTCAGGTAAAACTCCTGCTGACGACCTATTTTGAAGGCGTGGCGTCGAACCTGAAGACCATTACCGCGCTGCCGGTTCAGGGCCTGCACGTTGACCTCGTACACGGTAAAGACGATGTCGCGGAGCTGCACAAGCGCCTGCCAGCGGACTGGCTGCTCTCTGCCGGGCTGATTAACGGCCGTAACGTCTGGCGCGCCGATCTCACCGAAAAATATGCACAAATCAAAGACATCGTCGGCAAACGTGAGCTGTGGGTGGCCTCATCTTGTTCCCTGCTGCACAGCCCGATCGATCTGAGCGTGGAAACGCGTCTGGATGCCGAGGTGAAAAGCTGGTTTGCCTTCGCCCTGCAAAAATGCGAAGAGCTAACGCTGCTGCGCGACGCGCTGAACAGCGGCGACACGGCGGCGATTACCGAATGGAGCGCTCCGATCCAGGCGCGTCGTCACTCGGCGCGCGTGCACAACCCGGCGGTGGAAAAACGCCTGGCGGCCATCACCGCCCGGGACAGCCAGCGTCAGAGCCCGTACGAAGTGCGCGCTGAAGCGCAGCGCGCACGCTTCAATCTGCCCGCGTGGCCAACAACGACGATAGGTTCTTTCCCGCAAACTACGGAGATCCGCGGCCTGCGTCTGGACTTTAAGAAGGGCAATCTGGATGCGAATCACTACCGCACCGGCATCGCGGAACACATCAAGCAGGCGATTATCGAGCAGGAGCGCCTGGGCCTGGACGTGCTGGTGCACGGTGAAGCCGAGCGTAACGACATGGTGGAATACTTCGGTGAGCACCTGGACGGCTTCGTCTTTACCCAGAACGGCTGGGTGCAGAGCTACGGCTCCCGCTGCGTGAAGCCGCCTGTGGTCATTGGTGACGTCAGCCGTCCGGAAGCGATCACCGTGGAGTGGGCGAAGTACGCCCAGTCCCTGACCGAGAAGCCGGTAAAAGGGATGCTGACCGGTCCGGTGACCATTCTCTGCTGGTCGTTCCCGCGTGAAGACGTGACTCGTGAAACCATCGCCAAACAGATCGCCCTGGCGCTGCGTGATGAGGTGGCGGATCTGGAAGCGGCAGGCATTGGCATTATCCAGATTGACGAGCCGGCCCTGCGCGAAGGCCTGCCGCTGCGCCGCAGCGACTGGGATGCCTACCTGCAGTGGGGCGTGGAGGCGTTTCGCATCAACGCCGCGGTGGCGAAGGACGACACCCAGATCCACACCCACATGTGTTACTGCGAATTTAACGACATCATGGATTCGATTGCCGCGCTGGATGCCGACGTGATCACCATCGAGACCTCGCGTTCGGACATGGAGCTGCTGGAGTCGTTTGAAGAGTTTGACTACCCGAATGAAATCGGGCCGGGCGTGTACGACATTCACTCCCCTAACGTGCCGAGCGTGGAGTGGATTGAAGCCCTGTTGAAAAAAGCGGCCCAGCGCATTCCGGCAGAGCGCCTGTGGGTGAACCCGGACTGCGGACTGAAAACCCGCGGCTGGCCGGAGACGCGCGCGGCGCTCGCCAACATGGTGAAGGCGGCGCAGAATTTGCGTCAGGCGTAGCGGTGCTGGATTGCCGGGTGGCGACAACGCTTACCCGGCCTACCTGTTGGCCCGGTAAGGCATAGCCGCCACCGGGCTTTTTTATTACGCTTTCTTACCGCCGTATTGGCTAAACCACGCCAGCATTCTCTGCCAGCCATCTTTGGCTGATTCTGCGTGATAGCTCGGACGATAATCGGCGTTAAACGCGTGCCCGGCATCCGGGTAGACCACAATCTCCGCCTTCGCATTTGCTGCACGAAGCGCATGGCGCATGGTCTCTACCGAATCCAGCGAAATACCGGTGTCCTGACCGCCGTAAAGCCCTAACACGGGGGCATTTAACTCGGTGGCGATATCGACGGGATGTTTCGGTGAATTCAGCGTTTTTTCACCCACCAGTTTGCCGTACCAGGCGACAGCGGCTTTGAGCTGCGGGTTATGCGCGGCATACAGCCAGCTAATGCGTCCGCCCCAGCAGAAACCGGTGACCAGCAGACGATGCGGATCCCCGCCGTTGCGCGCCGCCCAACTGGCGACGTGGTCGAGATCGGCCAGCACCTGCGCGTCCGGGACTTTGCTGACCAGGTTGCTGAGCAATGTTGGAATATCGCTGTAGTCGTTCGGATCGCCCTGGCGGAAGTAGAGCTCTGGCGCAACGGCCAGATACCCTTCCAGCGCCAGCCGGCGGCAGAGGTCGCGAATGTGTTCGTGAACACCAAATATCTCCTGAATCACAATCACGATGGGCAGCGGACCGTCTGCCGATTTTGGCCGTGCGTGCCAGGCAGGCATATTCTCCCCCTGCGAGGGAATGGAGGTCTCGCCCGCGGTAATTGCCGCTTCTGGCGTCGACACGATGGTTGAAGCATGTGGGGCCGCAGCAGGTGCAAAACCGGTTTTTTCAGTCATGGCATTCTCCGTACCAATGAGTTAGCGCAAAGGTAAATATAGACACCAGGTTAACAACTCACAGTGCCTTAAACGGTCTATCTTTTGTGCAGCACCTGGCGATATAACTTGTTAATGTGATGTGAATCACCTTTTTATGGAAATTCAATGTAATCATTTTCATTCATGGTGAGGTGTGTCACGAAAATATGCTTACTGCTTCTGTAAAGTACCGTTTTACTTCTTCTGACTAACCGACCCACAGAGGAGTCACCTATGTCTAAGTCTGATGTTTTTCATCTCGGCCTCACCAAAAACGATTTACAAGGGGCTACGCTCGCTATCGTCCCTGGCGATCCTGAGCGTGTGGAAAAGATCGCCGCGCTGATGGATAAGCCGGTCAAGCTGGCTGCACATCGTGAGTTCACCACCTGGCGCGCAGAGCTGGATGGCAAAGCGGTGATCGTGTGCTCTACCGGTATCGGTGGTCCGTCTACCTCTATTGCTGTTGAAGAGCTGGCACAGCTGGGCATCCGTACTTTCCTGCGTATCGGCACCACCGGCGCTATCCAGCCGCACATCAACGTCGGTGACGTGCTGGTCACGACCGCGTCCGTTCGTCTGGACGGCGCAAGCCTGCACTTTGCACCGATGGAATTCCCGGCAGTGGCTGATTTCGAATGCACCACCGCGCTGGTTGAAGCTGCGAAATCCGTGGGCGCAACCACCCACGTGGGCGTAACCGCCTCTTCCGACACCTTCTACCCGGGCCAGGAGCGTTATGACACCTTCTCAGGCCGCGTGGTAAGCCGTTTCAAAGGCTCAATGGAAGAGTGGCAGTCCATGGGCGTGATGAACTACGAAATGGAATCCGCAACGCTGCTGACCATGTGCGCAAGCCAGGGTCTGCGTGCCGGTATGGTGGCGGGCGTTATCGTCAACCGTACCCAGCAGGAGATCCCGAACGCCGAAACCATGAAGCAGACCGAAAGTCATGCAGTGAAAATCGTGGTGGAAGCAGCGCGTCGCCTGATCTAATCCTCTCTTCTGAAATCAAAGGCCGACGCGTTCGGCCTTTATTTTTTGCGTAGCACCTCGCAGGAAAAGCCTTTCAAACTGGACGTTTATACAGCACAATTCTATTTTGTGCGGGTAATACGTTGATGCAGGGGGTTTTGTGGATATCTCAATCCTGATTTACGCGGTGATTGCGCTGGTGGGCTTAGGGATTGGCTGGCTGATTTCCAGCTACCAGCATGCGCAGCAGAAGGCCGACCAGCTGGCCGAGCGAGAAGAGATGGTCGCCGATTTAAGCGCGACAAAACAGCAGCTTGCTCTTAGCGAACACTGGCGCGACGAGTGCGAACTGCTCAACAACGAGCTGCGTAACCTGCGAGATATCAATACGTCACTGGAGGCCGATCTCCGCGAAGTGACCACCCGCCTTGAATCCACCCAGCTGCATGCGGAAGACAAAATCCGCCAGATGATCAACAGCGAGCAGCGCCTCAGCGAACAGTTTGAGAACCTCGCCAACCGAATTTTTGAGCACAGCAACCGCCGCGTTGACGAACAGAACCGCCAGAGCCTCAACAGCCTGCTGACGCCGCTGCGCGAACAGCTGGACGGTTTTCGCCGTCAGGTGCAGGACAGCTTTGGTCAGGAAGCCCGCGAGCGGCACACGCTGGCGCATGAGATTCGCAATCTCCAGCAGCTGAATGCGCAAATGGCGCAGGAAGCGGTCAACCTGACCCGCGCGCTGAAAGGGGATAACAAAACCCAGGGCAACTGGGGAGAAGTGGTGCTGACCCGCGTGCTGGAGGCCTCTGGCCTGCGGGAAGGATATGAATACGAAACGCAGGTCAGCATTGAGAACGACGCCCGCTCTCGCATGCAGCCGGATGTGATTGTGCGGCTGCCGCAGGGTAAAGATGTGGTGATTGACGCCAAAATGACGCTGGTGGCGTATGAACGTTACTTCAACGCGGACGATGACTACACGCGCGAGTCTGCGCTGCAGGAGCACATTGCCTCCGTGCGTAACCATATTCGCCTGCTTGGCAGAAAAGACTACCAGCAGCTGCCGGGGCTGCGCTCGCTGGACTATGTTCTGATGTTCATCCCGGTAGAACCCGCATTTCTGCTGGCACTCGACAGACAGCCTGAACTTATCACCGAAGCGCTCAAAAATAACATTATGCTGGTCAGCCCCACCACGCTGCTGGTGGCGTTACGCACCATTGCGAACCTGTGGCGCTATGAGCACCAGAGCCGCAACGCTCAGCAGATTGCCGATCGCGCCAGCAAGCTTTACGACAAAATGCGCCTTTTCGTGGACGACATGTCTTCCGTCGGGCAGAGCCTGGATCGTGCGCAGGATAACTACCGCCAGGCGATGAAAAAACTCGCCTCCGGACGCGGCAATTTGCTGGCTCAGGCCGAATCATTCCGCAGCCTGGGGGTTGAGGTTAAACGCGAGATTAATCCGGAATTGGTCGAACAGGCCACCGCCCAGGACGACGAGTTTCGCCTGCGAGAAGGTGCGGACGAACAAAATACAAACAGTGAAGACAATACGTTAGCGGCGGATTTATCACCAGGCGAGACTCCAGCGCGTTTCTTTCGCGGTGGTTGAAACGTAGGGCAAACGCGCCCAATCTGTTACACTTCACGAACATTTTACTGATAAGCAGGCTCTGAGATGGCTGACGATTCACAAGACACAACGCACTTTGGCTTTCAGACTGTCGCCAAAGCGCAGAAAGCTGACATGGTGGCCCACGTATTTCATTCCGTGGCGGCGAAGTACGATGTGATGAATGACCTGATGTCGTTCGGCATTCATCGCTTGTGGAAGCGCTTCACCATTGACTGTAGCGGCGTTCGCCGTGGACAAACGGTGCTGGATTTAGCCGGTGGTACGGGCGATTTAACCGCGAAATTCTCCCGTCTGGTGGGCGAAACCGGTCGCGTTGTTCTCGCCGATATTAATGACTCCATGCTGAAAATGGGACGCGAAAAGCTGCGTAACATCGGCGTGGTGGGGAATGTGGAGTATGTGCAGGCAAACGCCGAAGCGCTGCCATTCCCGGACAATACCTTTGACTGCATCACGATCTCTTTCGGTCTGCGTAACGTGACCGATAAAGAAAAAGCGCTGCGCTCCATGTACCGCGTGTTGAAGCCGGGTGGACGTCTGCTGGTGCTCGAGTTCTCTAAACCGATCATTGAGCCGCTGAGCAAAGCCTACGACGCCTATTCCTTCCACGTGCTGCCGCGTATTGGTGAGCTGGTGGCTAACGACGCTGAAAGCTACCGCTATCTGGCGGAATCTATCCGTATGCACCCGGATCAGGACACATTAAAAGCCATGATGCAGGATGCAGAATTTGAGAACGTTGAATATTTCAACCTGACGGCGGGCGTCGTCGCGCTGCATCGCGGTTACAAATTCTGAGTGGAGGTGTCCCGTGCCCTTTAAACCCTTAGTCTCCGCAGGCATCGAGAATGTACTGAACGCTTTTCTGTATCGCGCTCCGGCGCTGAAAGCTGCACGTCAGCGGCTTAACGGGAAGGTATTGCGCATTGTTTTAAAAGAGTTCTCGACGCCGCTTGTGCTGGTATTCAGCGAACGCCAGCTTGACGTTCTGGGGGCGTGGGAAGGTGAAGCAGACTGCTCGGTCATTACACACATGAGCGTGCTGCCAAAACTGCGCGATCGCCAGCAGTTAACGGCGCTTATCCGCAGCGGTGAGCTGGAAGTGGAGGGCGACATTCAGGTCGTGCAGAACTTCGTTGCGCTCACCGATCTGGCGGAGTTCGATCCGGCAGAGCTGCTCGCGCCTTTTATCGGCGACATCGCCGCCGAAGGCATCGGGAAAGTCATTCATGGTGGCGCCTCCTTTGCGCGTAAAAGCCTTCAGCGCCAGCAACGCTATGCGGCGGAAGTGCTGACAGAAGAGTGGCGAATGGCGCCCGGGCCACTGGAAGTTGCATGGTTTGCGGAAGAGACCGCTGCTGTTGAACGTGCGGTTGATGCGTTAACCAAACGGCTGGAAAAACTGGAGGGCAAATGACGCCTGGTGAAATTCGGCGCCTCTATTTTATTATTCGCACCTTTTTGAGCTACGGGCTCGACGAGCTTATCCCCAAAATGCGTATCACGCTGCCGCTTCGTATCTGGCGGCGGATGCTGTTCTGGATGCCCAATCGCCATAAAGGTCAACCGCTGGGTGAGCGTCTGCGCCTGGCGCTGCAGGAGCTCGGTCCGGTTTGGATTAAATTCGGACAGATGCTGTCGACCCGCCGCGATCTCTTCCCGCCTCTGATTGCCGATGAGCTCGCGATGCTGCAGGATCGCGTCGCACCGTTTGACGGCGCGCGCGCGAAAAAGCAAATTGAAGAGGCGATGGGAAATGTACCCGTCGAGACCTGGTTTGACGATTTCGACATTAAGCCACTGGCATCGGCCTCTATTGCGCAGGTGCACACCGCGCGTCTGAAAGAAAACGGCAAAGAAGTCGTTATTAAGGTCATTCGTCCGGACATCCTGCCAGTCATCAAAGCGGATATGAAGCTGATTTATCGTCTGGCGCGCTGGGTGCCACGCCTTCTGCCGGACGGGCGTCGCCTTCGTCCACTGGAAGTGGTGCGGGAATATGAAAAAACGCTGATTGATGAGCTTAACCTGCTGCGCGAATCGGCAAACGCCATTCAGCTGCGTCGCAACTTTGAAAACAGCCCGATGCTCTATGTACCTGAAGTCTATTCTGACTACTGCAGCCAGAACATGATGGTAATGGAGCGTATCTACGGTATTCCGGTTTCGGATGTGGTGGCCCTGGAGAAACAGGGAACGAACATGAAGCTCCTGGCCGAGCGTGGGGTACAGGTCTTCTTTACCCAGGTGTTCCGCGACAGCTTTTTCCATGCGGACATGCATCCGGGCAATATCTTCGTGAGCTACGAGCATCCTGAGGATCCGAAGTATATCGGTATCGACTGCGGAATTGTGGGTTCACTGAACAAGGAAGATAAACGGTATCTGGCTGAGAACTTCATTGCGTTCTTCAACCGCGACTACCGTAAGGTGGCCGAGCTGCACGTCGATTCCGGCTGGGTGCCGCCGGATACCAACGTCGAAGAGTTTGAGTTCGCGATCCGGACCGTTTGTGAACCGATTTTTGAAAAACCGCTGGCGGAAATCTCCTTCGGGCACGTGCTGTTGAACCTGTTCAACACGGCTCGCCGTTTTAATATGGAAGTTCAGCCACAGCTAGTTTTACTTCAGAAAACATTACTTTACGTTGAGGGTGTAGGCCGACAGCTCTATCCTCAGTTAGACTTGTGGAAGACCGCGAAACCTTTCCTTGAATCCTGGATTAAGGATCAGGTTGGCATTCCGGCGCTGGTGCGCTCGCTGAAAGAGAAAGGCCCGTTCTGGATAGAAAAAATGCCTGAAATTCCTGAACTGGTTTATGACAGTTTGCGTCAGAGCAAGAACCTTCAGCACAGCATGGATAAAATCGCCCGCGAGCTTCAGTCCAGCCGTGTTCGCCAGGGACAGTCACGCTATCTCTTTGGGATTGGCGCAACGCTGCTGCTGAGCGGTACGCTGCTGCTGATCAACCGTCCGGACTGGCAGATGATGCCCGCCTGGCTGATGGCTGGCGGAGTAGTAGTCTGGCTGGCAGGCTGGCGAAAAACGCGCTGAGCGTGCGTCGCTATCGACGGGTCGCATACGTATAATGCGACCTGACTCATTAATCATCTATCCCTGAGGAACATGTATGGGTGGAATCAGTATCTGGCAATTAGTCATTATTGCCGTCATCGTCGTGCTGCTGTTTGGCACCAAAAAGCTCGGTTCTATTGGTTCCGATCTGGGCGCGTCTATCAAAGGCTTCAAGAAAGCAATGAGCGATGATGAGAACAAGCAGGATAAAACCAGCCAGGACGCTGATTTTACTGCTAAAACCATCGCCGATAAGCAAGAAGAAGCTAAAAAGGAAGACGCTAAACGCCACGATAAAGAGCAGGTGTAAGTCGTGTTCGACATTGGTTTTAGTGAGCTCCTGCTGGTCTTTGTGATTGGCCTGATTGTGCTGGGGCCGCAGCGTCTGCCGGTGGCAGTGAAAACCGTTGCGGGCTGGGTTCGTGCGCTGAGATCGCTGGCATCGACCGTTCAGAATGAACTGGCGCAGGAGCTTAAGCTGCAGGAATTTCAGGAAAGCCTGAAAAAGGTCGAGAAGGCGAGCATGGATAACCTGACGCCGGAACTGAAAGCGTCAATGGATGAGCTGCGCGAAGCGGCGGAATCGATGAAGCGCTCCTATAGCGTTAACGATCCTGAAAAAGCGAGCGATGAAGCGAACACCATCCATAACCCGGTGGTGAAGGGCAGCGAGGAGCAGCGCGAGGGCGTAACGCCTGCCAGCGCTGAACATCAGGCTGCCGCGCCAGAGCAGACGCCGCAGGAAACCGAAGTGAAAAAACAGGCGCAGCCGGAAGAGCCGGTAGCAAAAACGGCGGAAGTGAAGCCCGCTGCGTCCGTTTCCGAACCCTCCCCCTCGTCGAGTGATAAAGCGTAAACATGGCAGTAGATGATACTCAACCGCTGATTACGCACCTCATTGAGCTGCGTAAGCGCCTGTTAAACTGCATTATAGCGGTTTTACTCATATTCCTGTGCCTGGTCTATTTTGCCAACGACATCTATCAGGTGGTCTCTGCGCCGCTGATCAAGCAGATGCCGCTGGGCGCAACGATGATTGCAACAGACGTTGCTTCTCCGTTCTTTACCCCCATCAAGCTGACCTTCTGGGTGTCGTTGATTGCCTCTGCACCGGTCATTCTTTACCAGGTGTGGGCGTTTGTGGCGCCAGCGCTGTATAAGCATGAACGCAAGCTGGTGATCCCGCTGCTGGTGTCCAGCTCTCTGCTGTTCTATATCGGCATGGCGTTTGCCTATTTCGTTGTCTTCCCGCTGGCCTTCGGCTTCCTGACGCATACCGCGCCTGAAGGGGTCCAGGTGTCGACGGATATCGCCAGCTACCTCAGCTTTGTGATGGCGCTGTTTATGGCGTTTGGCGTGGCATTCGAAGTGCCGGTGGCCATTGTGCTGCTTTGCTGGGTAGGGGTTACGACCCCGGATGACCTGCGTAAGAAGCGTCCATATATTCTGGTGGGCGCCTTCGTGGTCGGCATGCTGCTGACACCGCCGGATGTGTTCTCGCAGACGCTGCTGGCCATACCAATGTACTGTCTGTTTGAGGTCGGCGTATTCTTCTCGCGTTTCTACGTGGGTAAAGGACGTCGAGCGGATGACGAAGACGATACGTCCGACAAGACCACTGAAGAGTAAAACCAGCCGCCCGTCAGGGCGGTTGTTATATGGGGATTTGCATGTTTGATATCGGACTCAACCTGACCAGCTCGCAGTTTGCGAAAGATCGTGATGAGGTGGTTGCGCGTGCGTTTGCCGCCGGGGTGAAAGGGCTGCTGCTGACGGGCACCAACCTGCATGAGAGCGAGCAGGCGCAGCAGCTGGCGCAACGCTACGATCGCTGTTGGTCTACTGCTGGCGTGCATCCTCACGACAGCAGCCAGTGGACCGCGGAAAGTGGCGACACCCTGTACAGGCTGGCGAAGACGCCAGACGTTGTGGCGATCGGCGAATGCGGTCTCGATTTCAACCGTAACTTTTCCACGCCTGAAGAGCAGGAAAAGGCGTTCACTGCTCAGCTTGCGCTGGCGGCAGAGCTTGGAATGCCCGTGTTTATGCACTGCCGCGACGCGCATGAGCGTTTCCTGGCGCTTCTGGATCCGTGGCTAGAGAAACTGCCCGGCGCGGTACTGCACTGCTTCACCGGTTCACGGCAGGAAGCGCTGGATTGCCTGGCGCGAGGGCTTTATCTGGGTATTACCGGCTGGGTGTGCGATGAGCGCCGCGGGCTTGAACTTCGTGAGCTGTTGCCGGTAATCCCGGCTGACCGGCTGCTCCTCGAAACCGATGCGCCTTATCTGCTACCGCGCGATATGAAACCCAAACCGGCATCGCGGCGAAATGAGCCCGCGTATCTGGGGCACATTGTTGAGAGCGTCGCGAAGTGGCGCGGAGAGGATCCGCACTGGCTTTCGGCGCAGACGGATGACAATGTGCGTAATCTGTTCGGGATAAACGTTTAAAGTTTGCGGAAGTCGGTGTTTTTAACGCTCTGCAGTACCTGCTTGTTCAGCAGATTGAGCAACAGCATAGAGCGCGCTTCCCCGTCCGGTTCGGCAAAAATCGCCTGCAGGCCTTCGAAAGCGCCTTCGGTAATCACGACGCTATCGCCGCTGTAAGGGGTTTCAGGGTCAGTGATCCCTTCAGGCTGTTGATAAATCGACAGCTGATGAATGACCGTCGACGGAACCGTTGCCGGGTGGGCACCAAAACGAACGAAGTGGCTGACGCCGCGCGTTGCGCTGATGGTGGTGGTGTGGATGACTTCCGGGTCGAACTCCACGAACAGGTAGTT
This sequence comes from Enterobacter sp. AG326, assembly GCF_004362415.1. NCBI lineage: Bacteria > Pseudomonadati > Pseudomonadota > Gammaproteobacteria > Enterobacterales > Enterobacteriaceae > Enterobacter > Enterobacter sp. AG326. The sequence continues at coordinate 71,225 of NZ_SNXG01000011.1, forward strand.
CGGGAACAACGGCTCACTGACGGTTGTGCGCTTCCCGCGCTGCATTTTTTCAAGCGTGATCACGGGCGTCAGGCAATTTACAGACTGACGTTCAAGATGTTCCTGCGCGCGCTGAAGTTGCCCGCGTTTGCAATACAGTAAATACCAGGCCTGCATAATCACTCTTTCCCTTAGTTCGGGGCGCAAGCATATCAAAACCCTGGCGGGATCGCTAAGTTGATTATAATGGGGGAAAATGGAACAGAACGCATAAGTTCACGCTTATTTAACAAAATTACAGCATCAAGCAGGCATACGCCGTATAATGAAGCGCTTACAGAGAGGCCATGATTAACTGCATGAAATACCACGATCTCCGCGACTTCCTGACGCTGCTGGAAAAGCAGGGTGAACTCAAACGTATTACACTTCCTGTCGATCCTTATCTGGAAATGACAGAAATTGCTGACCGCACCCTGCGTGCCGGTGGCCCCGCATTACTGTTTGAAAATCCAAAAGGTTACTCAATGCCGGTGCTGTGCAACCTGTTTGGTACACCGCGTCGTGTTGCACTGGGAATGGGGCAGGAAGACGTCTCTGCGCTGCGTGAAGTCGGTAAACTGCTGGCGTTTCTGAAAGAGCCGGAGCCACCGAAGGGCTTCCGCGATCTGTTCGACAAGCTGCCGCAGTTTAAGCAGGTGCTGAACATGCCCACCAAACGCCTGCGCGGCGCGCCGTGCCAGCAGAAAGTGCTGGAAGGCGATGCGGTAGATCTGACTAAAATCCCTATCATGCAGTGCTGGCCTGAAGATGCCGCTCCGCTGATCACATGGGGGCTGACCGTTACGCGCGGCCCGCACAAAGAGCGGCAAAACCTCGGTATTTACCGCCAGCAGTTGATTGGCAAGAATAAACTCATCATGCGCTGGCTGTCGCATCGCGGCGGCGCGCTGGATTTCCAGGAGTGGTGCGCTGCGCATCCCGGGGAACGTTTCCCGGTGTCTGTCGCCTTAGGCGCCGATCCGGCCACCATTCTGGGAGCCGTCACCCCCGTGCCGGATACGCTCTCTGAATATGCGTTTGCAGGCCTGCTGCGCGGAACGAAAACCGAAGTCGTGAAGTGTATTTCTAACGATCTCGAAGTTCCGGCCAGTGCAGAAATTGTGCTGGAAGGTTACCTTGAGCAGGGTGAAATGGCGCCAGAAGGCCCTTACGGCGACCACACCGGCTATTACAACGAAGTGGATAACTTCCCGGTGTTCACCGTGACGCACATTACGCAGCGTGAAGATGCGATTTATCACTCTACGTATACCGGACGTCCACCGGATGAACCGGCTGTGCTGGGCGTGGCGCTGAATGAAGTGTTTGTGCCGATTCTGCAAAAGCAGTTCCCGGAAATTGTTGATTTTTATCTGCCGCCTGAAGGATGCTCGTATCGCATGGCGGTGGTCACGATGAAGAAGCAGTATCCTGGTCATGCTAAACGCGTGATGATGGGCGTATGGTCTTTCCTGCGCCAGTTTATGTATACCAAATTTGTTATTGTCTGCGATGATGACGTTAACGCCCGCGACTGGAATGACGTAATCTGGGCCATTACCACGCGAATGGACCCGGCGCGCGACACGGTGTTAGTCGAAAATACGCCGATAGATTACCTGGATTTTGCCTCGCCGGTTTCCGGCCTTGGCTCAAAGATGGGACTGGATGCCACAAATAAATGGCCTGGCGAAACCGACCGTGAATGGGGTCGCCCGATCAAAAAAGATCCTGCAGTGACCGCGCGAATTGACGCGATCTGGGACGAGCTGGCCATAATGAATAACGGTAAACCCTGAGCTGACCGTTAAGCCCTATAGACTTCCCGACAGAGAGAGCGAATGACAACCTTAAGCTGTAAAGTGACCTCGGTAGATGCCATCACCGACACCGTATATCGCGTCCGTTTAGTGCCAGAAGCGCCATTCTCTTTCCGCGCGGGTCAGTACCTGATGGTTGTGATGGATGAGCGTGATAAGCGTCCTTTCTCTATGGCCTCAACGCCAGCAGAGCAGGAATTTATTGAGCTTCATATTGGTGCGTCAGAGCTTAACCTGTATGCGATGGCGGTGATGGATCGGATCCTGAAGGAACGTGAAATCGTGGTGGATATTCCGCACGGCGATGCGTGGCTGCGCGATGACGAAGACCGTCCGCTGATCCTGATCGCTGGCGGTACGGGCTTCTCTTATGTGCGCTCTATTCTGTTGACAGCACTGGCGCGTAACCCTGACCGCGACATCACCATTTACTGGGGTGGCCGCGAAGAGAAACATCTGTACGACCTGTCTGAGCTGGAAGCGCTGAGCGTAACCCATCCTAACCTGCGCATTGAGCCGGTGGTTGAGCAGCCGGAAGAGGGCTGGCGTGGTCGTAGCGGGACGGTGCTGACGGCGGTGCTGCAGGATCACGGCACGCTGGCAGGGCACGATATCTACATTGCTGGCCGTTTTGAGATGGCGAAAATTGCCCGCGACCTGTTCTGCAACGAACGTGACGCGCGTGAAGACCGCCTGTTTGGCGATGCGTTTGCCTTCATTTAAATAAAAAACCCGCCCCTGACAGGCGGGAAGAACGGCAACTAAACTCTTTCTCTTCGCCAATGACGCCATAACTGCGTTGGCTGCGCTCGTTCACCCGAATCACTTACTTGAGTAAGCTCATCGGGATTCGCTCGCTTGCCGCCTTGTTCTGACGCCATTGGCTTTGAGATACTTTTCCTGATTTACACTCTCTCAAACACCGTCGCGATACCCTGACCCAGCCCGATACACATCGTTGCCAGACCAAACTGGGCATCTTTGCGTTCCATCAGGTTAATCAGCGTCGTGCTGATACGCGCCCCGGAGCAGCCCAGCGGGTGACCAAGGGCGATCGCGCCGCCGTTGAGGTTAATCTTCTCGTCGATCTGCTCCATCAGCCCCAGATCTTTAATGCACGGCAGGATCTGCGCGGCGAACGCTTCGTTCATTTCGAACAGGTCGATGTCGCTGGCGGTTAATCCCGCTTTTTTCAGCGCCAGCTTCGAGGCCGGAACCGGGCCGTAACCCATGATTGAAGGATCGCAGCCCACGACCGCCATCGAACGTACCCGAGCGCGAGGAGTTAAGCCCAGCTCGCGGGCGCGACTTTCGCTCATCACCAGCATCGCGGCGGCACCGTCTGACAGCGCCGACGAAGTACCTGCCGTTACCGTACCGGTGACCGGATCAAACGCAGGGCGCAGTGTGGAAAGCGCTTCTACGGTGGTTTCCGGGCGGATGACTTCGTCGTAGCTGAACTGCTTCAGTACGCCGTCTGCGTCGTGGCCGCCGGTCGGGATGATCTCATTCTTAAAGGCGCCGGACTGCGTCGCCGCCCATGCGCGAGCGTGAGAGCGCGCGGCAAAGGCATCCTGCATTTCACGGCTAATGCCGTGCAGCCGAGAGAGCATCTCGGCGGTCAGGCCCATCATCCCCGCGGCTTTCGCCACGTTACGGCTCATGCCCGGGTGGAAATCGACCCCGTGGCTCATCGGCACGTGACCCATGTGCTCGACGCCGCCCACCAGGCAGGCCTGCGCATCACCGGTCATGATCATGCGCGCCGCGTCGTGCAGCGCCTGCATTGACGAACCGCACAGGCGGTTCACGGTGACGGCCGGAACCGAGTGCGGGATCTCCGCCAGCAGCGACGCGTTACGGGCGATGTTGAAACCTTGCTCCAGAGTCTGCTGCACGCAGCCCCAGTAGATATCGTCCAACGCAGCAGGATCCAGCGCCGGGTTACGCGCCAGCAGGCTACGCATCAGATGCGCGGAGAGATCTTCTGCACGCACGTTACGGAATGCACCGCCTTTTGAACGGCCCATCGGGGTGCGAATAGCATCAACAATGACAACCTTTTCCATTGTGACTCCTTAAGCCGTTTTCAGCTCGCCAACCGGACGGGCTGGCTCAACTGCTGGATAGTAGGGTTCGTTATGGCGCGCTTTGTTACGCAGCCCTTCCGGCACCTCATAAAGCGGGCCGAGGTGCTGATACTGCTGAGCCATATCGAGATAGCGGGCGCTGCCGAGCGTGTCCAGCCAGCGGAACGCGCCGCCGTGGAACGGAGGGAAGCCCAGGCCGTACACCAGCGCCATGTCCGCTTCTGCCGGGCTGGCGATGATGCCTTCTTCGAGGCAACGCACCACTTCGTTGACCATCGGGATCATCATCCGGGCGATGATTTCATCGTCGGTGAAGTCGCGTTTCGGCTGGCTAACGTCGGCCAGCAGGCCGTCCACCACGGCATCTTCTTCTTTCTTCGGTTTGCCTTTGCTGTCTTCTTTATAGCGCCAGAAGCCCAGGCCGTTTTTCTGTCCGAAGCGGTTAGCGTCGAACAGAGCGTCAATGGCGTCGCGATAATCTTTCTGCATACGCTGCGGGAAGCCTGCCGCCATTACCGCCTGAGCGTGGTGGGCGGTATCAATGCCGACCACATCCAGCAGATACGCCGGGCCCATCGGCCAGCCGAACTGTTTCTCCATTACTTTGTCGATTTTGCGGAAGTCCGCACCGTCGCGCAGCAGCTGGCTGAAACCGGCGAAGTAAGGGAACAGCACGCGGTTGACGAAGAAGCCCGGGCAGTCGTTAACAACGATCGGCGTTTTGCCCATCTTGCTCGCCCATGCCACCACTTTAGCGATGGTTTCGTCAGAGGTTTTTTCCCCTCGAATCACTTCGACCAGCGGCATACGGTGTACCGGGTTGAAGAAGTGCATCCCGCAGAAGTTTTCCGGACGCTTCAGCACGCTCGCCAGTTCGCTGATTGGAATGGTGGAGGTGTTAGAGGCCAGCACGGTCTCAGGACGAACCTTGTCTTCCGTTTCCGCCAGCACCGCTTTTTTGACTTTCGGATTCTCGACGACGGCTTCGACTACCACGTCGACACGGTCGAAACCGCTGTATTCCAGCACGGGCTGAATGGTGGAGATCACACCTGCAAGCTTCAGCCCGTCAATTTTTCCGCGCTCCAGCTGTTTATTCAGCAGCTTGGCCGCTTCGGTCATGCCCAGCGTCAGAGATTTCTCGCTGATGTCTTTCATCACTACCGGCACGCCTTTCCAGGCCGACTGGTAAGCGATGCCGCCACCCATAATGCCCGCGCCGAGTACCGCCGCATGTTTTGGCGTCTCAACGTTTTTAGTCAGCTGTTTGGCTTTACCCTTCACGAACTGATCGTTGAGGAAGATACCGACCAGCGCGCGGGCTTCATTGGTGTGCGCCAGCGGGACAAAGCTCTGATTTTCGAGCTTCAGCGCCTCGTCGCGACCGAGGCGGGCCGCGGCTTCAATGGTTTTCACCGCCGTGATCGGCGCCGGGTAGTGTTTACCCGCCGTCTGCATGACCATGCCTTTGGCGATGGTGAAGCTCATGGTGGCTTCAATTTTGCTGAGTTTTAACGGCTCCAGCTTCGGCTGGCGTTTGGCTTTCCAGTCGAGATCGCCGTTGATGGCCTGACGCAGAATGGCGAGTGCGCCTTCAACCAGTTTCTCTGGTTTCACGACGCCGTCGACCAGGCCGATTTTCTGCGCCTGTTCGGCGCCGACGTCTTTACCTGCGGCAATGATCTCAAGGGCGCTGTCGGCACCCAGCATGCGCGGCATACGTACGGAACCGCCAAAGCCCGGCATGATGCCCAGCTTGGTTTCCGGCAGGCCGATGCGCAGGTCCGGCGTCGCCAGACGGTAGTCGGTCGCCAGCACGCACTCGCAGCCGCCGCCCAGCGCGTAGCCGTTAACGGCGGAAATGGTTGGGACAGGCAGATCTTCCAGACGATTAAAGACGCTGTTGGCAAAGTGCAGCCACTGGCTCAGCTGTTCTTCCGGGACCAGGAACAGCGAAAGGAACTCGGTGATATCGGCACCGACAATAAAGGCCGCTTTGTTCGAACGCAGCAGCAGCCCTTTTAATTCAGGTTGTTTTTCAAGAACATCAAGCGCCTGGCCAAGACTGGCCACCGTCGCGGTATCAAGCTTGTTCACTGAGCCGGGGGCATCGAACACCAGTTCGGCAATGCCATCTTCCAGCCAGTTGAGGTACAGGGTGTCGCCTTTGTAGAGCATGTCAGTCTCCTGAATCCAGCAATTGGATCTGGTCATACCAGATGAATCGGAGTGTGGGATTTATGTTAATAAAATGCAAATTACTCATTAAGAAAATGCTGCATTGATCACGGTCGGTGGAAATCACGCAGCCGGAGTGAGGTGTGCTAAGATGCGATGACTTGAGGTCAAAAAAACGAAAGGAAGAATGATGGACTCACTGGCTTCGCTTTATAAAAATCATATCGTTACCCTACAGGAACGTACCCGCGATGTACTGGCCCGCTTTAAGCTGGATGCGCTGCTGATCCACTCCGGCGAGCTGATGAATACCTTTCTGGATGACCACGCGTATCCGTTTAAGGTGAACCCGCAGTTTAAAGCCTGGGTACCGGTAACTCAGGTTCCAAATTGCTGGCTGCTGGTGGACGGCGTGAACAAACCGAAACTGTGGTTCTACCTGCCTGTTGATTACTGGCACAACGTAGAGCCGCTGCCGACCTCTTTCTGGACCGAAGAGATCGACGTGATTGCGCTGCCGAAAGCGGACGGCATTGGCAGCCAGCTGCCTGCGGCGCGTGGCAATATCGGCTACATTGGCCCTGTTCCGGAGCGCGCGCTGGGTCTGGATATTCCGGCAGACAAACTCAACCCGAAAGGGGTGCTTGATTACCTGCACTATTACCGTGCGTATAAAACCGACTACGAACTTTACTGCATGCGTGAAGCGCAAAAAACGGCGGTGAACGGTCACCGTGCGGCGCATGAAGCGTTCCAGTCCGGCATGAGCGAGTTCGACATCAACCAGGCCTATCTGACCGCGACAGGCCACCGTGATACCGACGTGCCGTACAGCAATATCGTCGCGCTGAACGAGCACGCGTCTGTGCTTCACTACACCAAACTGGATCACCATGTTCCGTCGGAAATGCGCAGCTTCCTGCTGGACGCAGGGGCAGAGTACAACGGCTACGCGGCCGACCTGACCCGTACCTGGGCGGCGAATGCGGATACCGATTTCGCGCAGCTGATTAAAGACGTGAACGATGAACAGCTGGCGCTGATTGCCACCATGAAGGCGGGAACCAGCTATGTGGATTACCACATCCAGTTCCATCAGCGCATCGCAAAACTGCTGCGTAAGCATCAGATTGTTAAAGACATGAGCGAAGAGGCGATGGTCGAGAACGATCTGACCGGGCCATTCATGCCGCACGGTATCGGTCACCCGCTGGGCCTGCAGGTTCACGACGTTGCGGGCTTTATGCAGGATGACACCGGGACGCACCTGGCGGCACCGTCTAAATATCCTTACCTGCGCTGCACCCGTATTCTGGAGCCGCGTATGGTGTTGACGATTGAACCGGGGATCTACTTTATCGAATCCCTGCTGGCGCCGTGGCGTGAAGGCCAGTTCAGCAAACACTTCAACTGGGAAAAAATTGACGCGCTGAAGCCGTTTGGCGGCATTCGCATCGAAGATAACGTGGTGGTTCACGAAAACGGTATTGAGAACATGACGCGAGACCTGAAGCTGGCCTGATGGAAAGCTGGCTGATACCGGCTGAACCGGTCACCTTTGTTGAGGAAATCAAGAAAAGCCGCTTTATTACGCTGCTGGCGCATACCGACGGCGTAGAGGCGGCAAAGGCGTTTGTCGAATCCGTTCGGGCTGAGCATCCTGACGCGCGTCACCACTGCGTGGCGTGGGTGGCAGGGCCGCCGGACGATTCACAACAGCTGGGGTTTTCCGACGACGGTGAACCGGCGGGCACGGCCGGTAAACCCATGCTTTCGCAGCTGATGGGCAGCGGCGTGGGTGAAATTACCGCCGTGGTGGTGCGCTACTACGGCGGTATCCTGTTGGGCACGGGTGGGCTGGTAAAAGCGTATGGCGGCGGAGTTCAGCAGGCACTGAATATGCTCACAACTATCCGCAAAACGCCGCTCACTGAATATACTTTGTTGTGCGATTACGCTCAGCTATCGGGCATTGAAACGCTGCTCAAACAGTTTAACGGCGTGATTGCGCACAGTGATTACCAGGCAATGGTGCAATTACGCGTGGCGCTTCCTCAGGCGGAGCTGGCTGCTTTTTCAGCAAAACTGGCTGATTTTAGTCGTGGTTCGTTGCAATTGCTGCCGATTGAAGAATAATCCCCACCTCACTTTTTTGAATACCAAAGGAAGCGGCAGAGATGCATTTTCGTGCCATAACCCGAATCGTTGGACTACTGGTCATACTCTTTTCCGGGACGATGATTCTCCCAGGACTGGTGGCGCTTATCTACCGGGACGGCGCGGGGCGGGCATTTACCCAGACCTTCTTTGTCGCGCTGGCGATTGGCTCGCTGCTGTGGTGGCCAAACCGTCGTCAGAAAGGTGAGCTGAAATCTCGCGAAGGATTTCTGATTGTGGTGCTGTTCTGGACGGTGCTGGGGAGCGTCGGTTCGCTGCCCTTTATCTTCTCTGAACAGCCTAACCTGAGCATCACGGATGCCTTTTTTGAATCGTTCTCCGGTTTAACAACCACCGGGGCGACGACGCTGGTGGGGCTGGATTCACTCCCGCACGCCATTCTCTTTTATCGCCAGATGCTGCAGTGGTTCGGGGGGATGGGGATCATCGTCCTGGCAGTGGCTATTCTCCCTATTCTGGGCGTTGGCGGCATGCAGCTCTATCGCGCCGAAATGCCCGGACCGCTGAAAGATAACAAGATGCGCCCGCGTATTGCCGAGACGGCGAAAACCCTCTGGCTTATCTATGTATTACTGACGGTGGCCTGTGCGCTGGCGCTATGGTTCGCCGGGATGCCCGCTTTCGACGCCATCGGACACAGCTTTGCGACGATCGCTATCGGCGGGTTCTCCACCCACGATGCCAGCGTCGGCTACTTCGACAGCCCAACGATTAACACGATTATTGCCATTTTCCTGCTGATTTCAGGCTGTAACTACGGTCTGCACTTCTCTTTACTGAGCGGGCGCAGCCTGAAGGTGTACTGGCGTGACCCGGAATTCCGCATGTTTATTGGCGTCCAGCTTACGCTGGTAATCATCTGTACCCTGGTGCTGTGGTTCCATGATGTCTACAACTCCGCGCTGACCACGCTAAATCAGGCGTTCTTCCAGGTGGTATCGATGGCGACGACCGCCGGGTTTACCACGGACAGCATCGCGCGCTGGCCCCTGTTCCTGCCGGTGCTGCTGTTATGCTCGGCATTTATCGGGGGCTGTGCGGGTTCTACGGGCGGCGGCCTGAAGGTAATTCGTATTCTGCTGCTGTTTAAGCAGGGCAACCGTGAGCTGAAGCGCCTGGTCCACCCGAACGCGGTTTACAGCATTAAGTTGGGGAACCGCGCGCTGCCGGAACGTATCCTCGAAGCGGTGTGGGGATTCTTCTCGGCGTATGCGCTGGTCTTTATCGTCAGTATGCTGGCGATTATCGCGACGGGGGTGGATGATTTCTCCGCCTTTGCGTCCGTCGTAGCAACATTGAATAACCTCGGGCCCGGCCTGGGCGTTGTGGCGGATAACTTTGCCAGCATGAACCCGGTCGCGAAATGGATCCTCATCGCCAATATGCTGTTTGGTCGTCTTGAGGTCTTTACGCTGCTGGTGCTGTTCACCCCTACATTCTGGCGCGAGTAAGGAGCCGTTGATGAAAACATTGATTCTTTTCTCTACGCGAGACGGACAAACGCGTGAGATTGCCGCTTATCTGGCGTCGGAATTAAAAGAGCTGGGTATTTACTCTGATGTGGTGAACCTGAACCGTGCGGAGCAGATAGCCTGGCAGGAGTACGATCGCGTGGTGATTGGCGCGTCAATTCGTTACGGGCATTTCCATCCGGCGCTGGATCGCTTTGTGAAAAAGCACACCGCGGTGCTCAACAAATTGCCCGGTGCCTTTTACTCGGTCAATCTTGTCGCTCGTAAAGCCGAGAAGCGTACGCCGCAGACCAACAGCTACACGCGCAAGTTTTTACTCAGCTCGCCGTGGCAGCCAGACCTTTGCGCCGTCTTTGCCGGCGCGCTGCGCTACCCTCGCTACCGCTGGTATGACCGCTTTATGATCCGCCTGATTATGAAGATGACCGGGGGGGAAACCGATACGCGTAAAGAAGTGGTTTATACCGACTGGTCGCAGGTGGCCAGTTTTGCGCGGGAAATCGCACATTTAACGGGCGATTCGCGACTTAAATAAGCGTTAAGTTTGAAAAGTGAGCGAACGAAAAGTTTTTTGTATTTTGTGCTTGTCACGTCAGAATAACTCCCTATAATGCGCCTCCACTGACACGGAACAACGGCTTACAGGCCGCCGGGTTAGCGGGGTTCAGAGATGAACACCAGCAGAGAAAAGCGAAAATAAACGCTTGACTCTGAAGCGGGAAAGCGTAATATGCACACCCCGCGCCGCAGCGAAAAGCGAAGCGGCACTGCTCTTTAACAATTTATCAGACAATCTGTGTGGGCACTCAAAGTGACATGGATTCTTAACGTCGCAAGACGAAAAATGAATACCAAGTCTCT
>NZ_SNXG01000012.1:0-73107 GCF_004362415.1 Enterobacter sp. AG326
CAATCTGTCCGAGAGAAAGTAATGCAATTAAAGAGAATAACTCAGATCGCTTATGAAAATGGTGATTATGGTGCAGACAAATGGTTGCAACACCACAAAAAAAATTTGGAAAGAATTAATAAACTATTGAATAATTGAAACAGGAGATGCATATGGCAAAACATTTAAACAGGAGTGAAATAAAGGCAATTAAACACATTATACTGACTTGGGACGGTAAAATCACATGGAGCGATTTATGTGAATCAGTTTATAAGAATCTAAACAGAACTATCACAAGGCAATCTCTAAGTGCTCATGATGAAGTTGTTGAAGCATATAGAACAAAGAAAAATTTGTCTAATTTGAAAAAATCTGGCCTTAAAAAGCCAGCTAACTTAACGATTGCGGCACAACAAATAATAAATCTTAAAGCCGAAAATGAAATGTTAAAAAAACAGAACAATAGATACAAAGAGCAGTTTAGCTATTGGCAGTATAATGCTTATAGACATGGTCTCACTATGGAACAATTGAATAGACCATTTAATAAAAAATAATAGTTGATAGGTTACACCTATTGACAAGTTAAATAAATACGATAAATATAAATATATGGTCAGGATGACTATTTCAATTATGCAAGGATGCATTTTATGGACAAAAACATCATCAATTCAGAGTTTACTCTGGAAGAGCAACTTATCATTATAATTGATAAATATATCTCAAAACGGTACCAGCCCGGAGATAAAAGTTTCTCATATCAACTTTACTTAATTTTTGTGGGATACCATTTAAAATATTTTTACCCTAAAAGGATTTATTCCAAATCCAATCGTAATATTGATAACATAATGACTATGTTTAGCTCGGTATACAAAAGTCTGACAAGCAATCTTCTACAACGATTAAATAACAAAGAAGGAGTTATTAGGGAACTAAACTCGCTTGTTAATTACATAGATAACAATCAAGAAAAAGCAGAGGAAATCTATGCTACTGTCAGAGCACAATATGAAATGAAAGTAATTGAGAAAGAGTTAACCCATGAAGTTCGCGTAAGAACCGTCAGGTTATAGGCAATAAAAAGCCCCTAAGCAGGGGCTAAAAGACTTCTTGATATAGGCTACTACTGAACTTCTTTCCAGACACCATCAGATTTGATTAGTTTTACTGGTTTTGTTTGTTTCATATTACTAATAGAGACATCGACAATGCAGTTATAAACATTGTTTGCTTCTTCTGTGCAACTAACTTTCTTCACGTAATCGATTCTTAAAAGATCTTTTTCTGTAACTCTTGAATCAAGAGCTTTCATACTTGTATTTGTTCTATCTACAACACTTTTGAAAACATTGTATATATCGTCTTGCGATGGTTCATTGTTACATGCGGTTAGAAGGAAGGTGGTAATGATAACTGTGATAATTGAGTATATTTTCATTTTCTTATCCAAAAAACAATTAATTAAGAATGCCAGTTTTGGTGTTGTTATTGTCAGTGGAGAACGTCCATTTGCTGACAATTTCGCCTTTAAAATCTATTTCAAGAGTTTTAGACTGAGTCTGCGAACCGCCAGTAAACAGCCCTACAACTGGAATGAAAGTTGTTGCATTGAACTGATTGTTATACATAAAGTATCTCCACTGCTCATTTCCGTCATCGAGTGTGGTTCTTGTATCAGGCTCACCTAATTTAGTGAGTAATTCCGTCTTGGTTGTTTTGTTTTTAATGATCTTTGATTGGAGGCTTTGAGGTGTTTCGTTTTTAAGGTTCTGGTTCCCTGATGTTGAACAGCCAGAAAGCAGGAAGACAATAATAAAAAAAGATGACTTTATAAATCGGTTCATTTACTTTCTCATTTTAGGTTTGCGGTTGTGTGAAATTAATTTCACCGTATAAAAACAACTCTGTCTGCATACGTTTTTTTAATTTTATAGATAAGAATAATGATGCTTACGAAAAACGTAATGACTGATACAAGAGTGCTGCCAGTCCACGAAAATGCTAACCACGCGAGACCAAATGCAACGAATTGAAACAGGAATGCCACACTGAGCGGGCTTTCACCGTAAGCGATCTTTGCATGGCAGCCTTTACAAATCCGCACACCGTGAGGACTTTGTGTAAAGCAGAACGGGCACTTTATTGTTTCGTTTTTCATAGCAACCCCAGGGTGGAAGATTTACTGCGTGTTTGTAGGGATTCTCGATGGCTGGCTGGTTAAAGTAAAATCACTTGTACCGATCGATGTTTGAATCGTGATAGGTAAAAACTATCATAACTAGTTTATCGATCTGTAATAACGATCAATTTATTGTTGACTTATCCTAAATTAACCACTGCCCAAACGATATTGCTGTCAGGGATAAGCGGTAAGCTGTTGTCTATAAATGAATTTTCCTTTCTTTATGTAGAAGTCGGGTTGCAGAGAGTTTTGAGAATCCAGGGAGGGGCTTGTGAAGAATGCTCTTACCATAGCTTCGGAGAAGCTCTGCAAGCCTTCTAAGAAATGGAAGCCAGCCGATAAGCCTGAGATGCTTTTGCTGTTGTACTGCGTTTTTTTGAAGAATCTTTTCTACTATTTCTTTTCTTCTGTCTTCTCTGAGTCGCAGTTCGAGTTCAGCAATTTTTTCACTTATGCTTTTCCTTGGAATATCCGTTGTTGCAACATCCTTTGCAGGAGCAGGAGCAGGAGCAGGAGCAGGAGCAGGAGCAGGAGCAGGAGCAGGAGCAGGAGCAGGAGCAGGAGCAGGAGCAGGAGCAGGAGCAGGGATAACTTCCTTTGTCGCTCGCAGAGCTTCTATGTGGTCGGGGGTGTAGTTAAGCCGATTACTGAGATTTGCCCAAGAGTAGCTTTTACCCAATTGCGAAGCTTTGAAAGCGATTCCTGCATATTCGAATGAAAAGCCGTTCATCTTACCTGTAGAGGCAACATTGGCCTTCCAGGATACTTCTGCTTCTTCCAATCGTTTTGTGAAAGTTAGAAGGTCAGGCTTACCGACTAAACTTTTATCAATAATTTGCTGTAAAGCTTCTTTTGGTGAATGCTCCCCAGTTCGTTCAGATAGCATTTTCTCATTACGGGACACTCTCTTCCGCTTCGGTTGTGCTTGCGAGGGGGGAGATGCAGTTTTTGTCACTGTCAGGCCATGAGCGATTTCGAGTTCACTAATGATCCGTGTGCTTATAAGGTTTTCGTTCCTCCCCAAGTAGAGCTTCCCACCGGCTATGTCGATCCTGCTGGCAATGATGTGTATATGCTGGCCAACGTCGTCATGAAGCACATAGCAACGGAGATGAGTATCACTGAACCCCATCCTCTTCATGTAGTCGTCAGCTATGGTTACCCATTGGTCATTCGATACTGATTCAGTATCAGGTAAGCGAAGCGAGTTGTGCCATACCGGTTTCTGAACATCGGGCCGAAGCTGTTTAGTGCCATCAAATTCAGTGATCAGTTTAGAGGCTGAATCACCTAACATGTTCCCGCCAATGACGATTGGATTACTTTTATGATGTGAACCTGGCTTCAATGCATATTGCACGACACCAGCGAAGCTTTTACCCCTTTTGATCTTCTGCATACCCTTCATAGGGTTTGCTCCATATGTCAGCATTTAGCAGGTGCTGGCGAAGCTCTTCCAGTTGTCGTTTCACTGCGAAAAGCTCTGTATGAGTAAGCTTGCTGTCTTTGCTCTTACCATCGATATGGATCGCAATTCGATTTAGCTTTTGCGATATGTCAGTTAAAGCTATCCAGGCTTTGGTATTAATAGCTGGTATAACTGGAGGCAATTTTTGAAGGGAAGCCATACGAAGCCACTCTCCTTTCGAATAATGCTCCCTCAATGTATTAAGCTTGGCCAATTCAGCATTGTTAAGACGAACACTAACACAATGAATTCGTAATTCCTGTGGTAGTAAGTTACACTTTGAGGTTGAATGTTTTGCATCCTTAGTGTTCAAAAACTGCGATTTTTTATTTGCCATATAAACTCCTTTTATATGTCATGCTTTAAAAGTAATTAACTAACTTTATCTCTTGTTATAGTAAATAATTATTAGTTGTCAATGTTAAGCGCGATTTAATATGTTTGCTTCTCTATTGGATAAGAATAGGCGACTAATTAAAAAAGAGGTTAATTAGTAAATATGATAAATCTAAATAATAAAAATTAAGATGAATATATCAATAAGCTGTATATATTAGTTTATTCATTAAAAAACAAGGGCCAAAAGGCCCATGTAAAATTAGTTCCATTCAAAGTGGAATACATACCCATTTAATGTTAAAAAAGTTAGTGCCAAGATTAAAGTTATGACCCCACCACTACCAAGAGCTTGAATACGGAATAAATTAGTTATTTTAAGACTTATAAACCAAAATCCAGACATGTTTTTGTTAGCTAAGGAGTATGATAATTCTCTGAATGCAGCGAAGATTATCAATATTATTGATGCACCAATCAAGATACTCGAAGATATCAACGACAAAGAAAGGTTTTTGCCATATTCGTTTAATCCGTTCCAAAAACCTGAAACCGATGTGGCTCGTTTTGATAAGTCGATGATTTCTAATGGAACATTTATATTCAAATCTTCATTTAATAAAAAAACAGAACCTCCAGCTAAGACTAAGAAAAAAAATCTGACAAAATCTGTCGTTTCAACCTCTTTTCTAAGAACTAAAGCTATAATTCCAATTATCGAGAAGACAGGAGAGAATAAAGCACCAGTTTTTAAAATGGAATAAATTTCTTGATAGTGTGTGAAAAATGACCAGATGACAAATCCTATTCCTATAGTTAAAATGACCGCTCCCGCCATAAAAGCACCTGCATCGCCATCACCATTAGAATTTTGCTTTGTATAATGATTGTTGATGGTTCGATTATTTATGACCTGGGTATTTTGAACATTATAACCACCACTGTTGCTCTGACTGACATTAGTATTTTCGGTATTGTTTTTGATATTAAAATCCGCAAATTTTCCCATTTTTTATTCCATGTCAAACGAAGGAGTAACAATTTTACATCGATTAAATAGTAGATCATAGAAATTTCGTATCGGCATACAAAAGTTCTCTTTTCATGTGGCAATTAATTACATCCTAATTAAATTAGGAGTTCGAAAGTTAAGGTTCCAGGTTTAAATCATTCTTTTTCAATCAAAGAGCAGAAAAAGCAAGGCAACTTAGAGAAGCGGAGCATCTCTGAGTTAGCTCTTGCTTAATTTAATGGGGTGTTGACAATAGATTAAAATAAGCTACTTATATATAAAACACGAGAGGGTTTATGATGAAAGAAAAAATTATAGCTTTATCAGCTTCATTAATATGTATTGTCTTTTTTTTATTTTTATCATTAATAATAAAAGAACCATGGGTTAAGGACGGGTTGTATTTCCTAACTCCGATCATGGTTCTAATGATTCCTATAATTTGCGTGCTAATTCTTAAAAATTATATGAAGCTAAAAAAACGTGAAATCAATAATTTTATTCGTTAGTAAAAATCTCAAAAAGAGCTATGGATGCCTTCAACGTCGCAGCTGTGGCTAAAATCATTAGCAGTAATGTACTATTTTTTAAAGCATCTATAATTTGATTCAATACTAAGCTATCATGATTCAGTTTAGAAGCAACTAACTTAATAGCACCAAGTCCAGCAGAAGAAAAAAGCAAAAAATCATTTGCACTTTTAAGCTTCTTTAAGCTTTTTTTGAAAAACATGCATAGGGATATTGAAATGATGAAAGGAAGAAAGAAAATCAAATAATTTAAGGGGCCAATCATTTCAGAAATAACATAGCAAAACAATATAGCATATATAAAGAAAAATATACCAATTATCACTTTCAAAAAGATGTCTACTTGATTCATATTCTTTCCTTTGTAGTAACCAGTGAGTTAATATTTCCTCACTGGTTATAATATTAAGCTGCTAATCCTTCATTGGGGCGATCTGAATCTTCTCTGCTATCTTTTTCAGCAGCATAAGTAGATTCACGAGATTTCGTTGACATACCTGAACCATAGATTCGTTGAGCTTCACTATTCTCAGGTTTCCATGCCCAGTTTGAAACATCAACTTTTTGTTCCGATTCCATTTTTTCAAGAAAATTTAAACCAAATACATTCATAGTTCACCTGCTATTTGAAGTTAACCAATTTGCAATGGACCCGGAAATATCCATGCCGGATAAATCTTCGATCCACAACCATTGACCAGCAGAATTCACCTCTAAGAACCACCAGTCATTATTTTCATCAACGATGAAATCTAAAGCCCCATATCGAAGGTTTAACTTGGACATTAAAGAATTTATTTTATCCTTCACCGAAGTGGGTGCGTCAATTTTCCAGTGCGGTGTATTAGGTATATCGTATCTACGCCAGTCTACTTTTGCCTTGTTTGAATGCTGAGAGTCTATAGCACAAGCAAAATGTTCATCTTCAATTACTGTGTATCTAACTTCGAATTTTTTATTAACATATTTTTGAAGAGTAATTGGGTTTTCTGAATCGTTTGCGAAACTATCTAATTGTTCTAAAGTGATTTTGTTTACATATAGACCTAATATCTCACCTGATTCAGAGACATACATATCTTGCGACATGAATTTAACAACCGAATCAGGATAAGTAGTTAAGAAATTATTGAGGTCTTCTTTGGAGTTTGAAGTTATAAATGCTGGATTATTGAACCCAACTTCATTAGCTATTTTATGTTGAAAATACTTGTTATCAGCGAGAGTTGCATCTCTTACATGATTAAACCAGCAACTTTCAGATAATGCATTATATAGGCCAAAAAGGCTTTTATTCCATTCAGATCGCCATAATCTCAAACCATTACTTTGATCTTGCTGTTGTTCAGAATTGACTTGAACAGATACCCGCCTTGGCCAAACACATTTTACGGATGAATTTTTGATTGTTTTTCCGTTCTGGGAGATAGTCCATTCAGAGCCATCAAAGCTAATTTTGGTATCTTTAAGGGCTTCTATATCTAAATTCAAACGGAAATAGTTATCACCGAGTTTCATCGAAACTACATCTGCATGAACATCGTTACTGTCAGTAAGTATCAAGATCATTGTTAGGATGTGTCTGAAATTTTTTGTTCATTTAATATCCGATAGTTATGTTGCATCGTCAATATTAATTTTTATCCAGTGTAATCTATTGATTTAAAAGTGTTTTAACCGTTATATTGGTTTTTATAATATAATTTCAATGTGGTATTATATCTTTTCTTTTAGTCATTTTTGTAAACTACATTGCTTTTACTTGACTTAACTAGACTTTTGAACTCGATGGCTTTGTGCTTCTGGTGGCTATGGAGTAATCTAATGTGTAGTAAAACTATGCTAAGGGCCCAATCGATTACTATGTATATCAATAAATTAGCTATTAGAAACTATAAAAACTTTCGAAGCTCAAATTTCTACTTTGTTAAAGGCTCAGTGAATACAATTATCGGTGAAAATGCTTCGGGAAAAACAAATTTATTTAATGCGATGAGATTAATTCTAGATGATTCTCTCCCAATGAATTCTAGGATTCTATCTAATGAGGACTTCTACCGTGGATTATCCGAACCCTTTGGTCATTGGATCATAATTACGCTATATTTTGATGATTTAAGTGAGTCGGAGGAAGAACAGGTCCTTGCCAACTATACAGTAAATGATGGTAATGATAAGTCTATAAAGGAAGGTAATTATACTTTTATATATCGACCTAAATTTCATATTCGACAAAAGCTGTATGAGTTAACATTAGAAGATGACAATGTGGAAGCAAGATCCGCTTCTTTTACTGAATTTGTATCTAACCATATTATTTCTAAAGAAACATATGAAGCAGTAGCTTTTGTTAGAACAAAGGTTGATTTGAATAATGACGAAATTTATAAACAAGTAGTTGGGGATTTTGATAGTTACTCCTTTTCAAACCCTAATGATGATGATGCTACTGTATTAGGTGTGAAGAAGCCACCTTACTTTGCCTTAGGCAGCGAAGTCGCTTGCACTTATGTCAAAGCACTCAGGAATGTAGTTGCAGATCTTAAATATTATAAAACGAATCCATTGTATAAATTACTTACTTTAAAAAGTAAACAAATTGATGATAGAAAAGATATTGTAGAAGATGTTAAAGAGATCAATGGTAAAATCTCTGCCATACCTGAAATTGAGCGATTGAGTAATAAGATATCTGCTTCATTACTTAATACAGTAGGTTCGACTTATTCTCCTAAAATATTAGTATCCTCACAGCTTCCAGAGGATTTCACAGAATTAATTCAATCACTTGGTTTAGTGGTTGAAGATTCTCTGGATTATAATGGCTCAGGAAAGATTGATGATCTGAGTCTTGGTGGAGCAAACTTAATCTATCTTGCTTTAAAGTTATATGAATACGAAGAAATAAGGGATAGTGAAGAGCATATTACTCACTTCTTGTTAATTGAAGAGCCCGAAGCACATATTCATAATCATATCCAAAAAACCCTTTTCGATAACTTCAATTTTAAAAATACGCAAGTGTTTGTTTCTACACATTCAACACAAATTAGCTCTGTATCAAAAATATCATCAATGAATATATTATCTCGCCAAAATGGATTCACTGATGTATATCATCCATCGTTTGGTTTGACGCCGAAAGAAATTTCTTCCGTAGAGCGATATCTTGATGCAATTCGTAGTGACCTTTTGTTTGCTAAAAGTGTCATTTTGGTAGAAGGCGATGCAGAACTTATTTTAATACCAGCAATGGTAAAAGAAACTTTAGGAATTAGTTTAGATGAGTTGGGCATAAGTCTTATAAAAGTAGATGGCACTGTTTTTAAACATATTTCTAACCTTTTCCATGAAAAACGGCTGAAAAGAAAATGTGCAATTCTCACGGATCTTGATTCGGCCTATGTAAAAGTAGCTGATGATATTTTTAATGCGGATTTTGTCGAATCTCTGGTAGATGCCGAAGATGATGGGTTACGAAGAAAAGAAGAGTTAGATAAATATATTGAAGGTAATGAGTTTATTACGGTTTATTACGCAGAAAATACTTTCGAAACTGAGCTTGTTCGCTACGATGAAAACAATAACTTGTTTTTAGAGGTTATGAAAACAGAGTATAAAAAAGAAGCGTATTTTAAAAAGGCTGAATCAGATGTAAAATCATCTGATCTCAGAGTTCGATATAAAAGAGTATTAAAGTTTGCAAAGAAAATAGGGAAGGGATGGTTGGCTACTGAAATGGTAGAACATCTTAGTGTTAATAATCGTGTTCCTGATTATATTTTACAGGCCATTCAATTTGTTCTTCGGGATAGAAATGTCGAGCATATATATCAAAAAATGCTTGACTACAATATGTCTTTAATGGGGGTTAAAGCATTTGACTGTATAAATGCCGAAAAAGATTTTTCTAGTAAAATGATAGAATATAAGAAACACTTCAATGACAGTTTTGTAAGATTGTTGGAGTTATAGTTTATGCCATATAGAAATTTAACTTCTGAGCAAATGGATGCCGTTAAATTCAACGGGAATTTATTATTAACGGCATGTCCAGGGTCGGGTAAAACAAAAACATTGGTTTCTAAACTTTGTTTCATTTTAGAAAATAAAGAACTATTTTGTATAGGAAAAAAGAAGATAATTGCTCTTACATATACAAATATAGCAGCCGATACGATTCTTGAACGGATTATGTCATTCGGCATAAGTAGTGAATCGTTATGGATTGGAACAATACACAGTTTTTGTTTGAATTGGATTATAAAACCTAATGTAGATAAGATACCAAGACTTTGCCGAGGATTTAGTGTAATTGATGAACATGAAAAGGAATTTCTCATAAATGAATTAAAAGAAAAACATGGCCTATCTGCAAATGATAAAATTTTTACTAATTTAGATTTTAACCTTGGTCAATTTTATTCCCGTGGGACCAAAGAATATTTGATTGTAAAAGAATATCATAATCATTTGTATGAGAAAAAATTAATCGATTTTGATTTGATATTAAATCTGACTTGTCGAGTGTTGACAAAATACAATGCACTTTGTGAAAGATTGTCTTTACTTTTAAGGTGTATTTTAGTCGATGAGTATCAAGATACATCTCTTATACAATATGAGATACTCAGACAAATTGTATTAAAGAAAAATACAATGATTACTTTTATTGGGGATAAAGAGCAAGCTATATACACTGGTTTGGGGGCTGTCGTAAAGAATAGAGATGAATTAATTGATTGTTTCCAACTTGATAATCTAACCGAGATGAAATTAACGGGGTGTTTCCGTAGTAGCCAATCTATTGTTGATTTTTATAGTAAATACAAAGACGAAGATTATGAGATTAATTCACTTTCAGATAATAAGGATTTCAACTCAGTAATTTTTAAAGAAAGCGAGGTAGATGTTACTCAACTGCCGATTTATGTATCAGGTATTATTAGAACTCATTTGGCTCAGGGAATGCTTCCAAATGAAATTGCTATTCTGTGTCCTGGTTGGTTTGATGTGATAAAACTTTCAAATGATATTGTTACTCTTAATCCGGATATAGAAATTGATGGAGTCATGATCTCTCCTATACCTAAAAACAATGAGAATCTTTGGCTTGCTTTAGTTAAACTATTTTTAATTAGGAGAGTCCCCTCTAATTTTAATACTAGACAGAAGCTATTGCGGGATTTCCTTCAAGAGTTAAATGTTGCTGCACCCTATACTGAATCGTTGTCTCCTAAAAAAATATTGAAGATTATTAATAAAATATCATTATCTGTGGATTATAATTGTGAAATTGATGTTTGGTTGAGAGAGGTTATAACGAGATTTTGCCATTCTATTAATTTGAGCATAAGTAATGATAGCTACTATTATCAAGAAATGGAACTTTTGATTAATGCCACATTGAAAAGAATGTTAAAGTATAATATGGCTTATAAAGCAAATGAATTACATTTGTTTTTCAATTTTAGAAGCGGTGTTAAAATCACAACTTGTCATTCGACAAAAGGTGATGAGTATGAAGTGGTCATTTGCACTGGATTACTAAATGGAAAAATACCTAATTGGAATGATATTATAGATTGTAGCTCAGAGCATCAAAATTATGTTGCCCGTAGACTTTTATATGTTGTTTCTTCGCGTGCAAAGAAACATTTATATATGATATCAGAGAGAGGTTACAAGACAAAAAGGGGATATCCATATCAGACAACCCCACAGCTTTGATCTCGCATTTCTTGTATTGTTTGCCAGTTCATACAGAAAATCGCTTTTGTTCGTTACTGCCTATGTATCTTGGTTCAGAAGCAAGTGAAATAAAAATAGAAAGTTATGTCTTGGGAGGGAATAAGGGGCTGGAAAATTTAACCCCTTATAGAGTTGTTATGCCGCAATAGCTTTAAATTTTTGAGCAATGACATAATCACTCCACCACTGCATGAGAACCATTCGTTCTGCGAGATATTCGGCACGATTGTAGGCTGCAATTATTTCATCTTTCTTCTAGTGGGCAAGGGCCGCTTCTAAGACATCTGTCCTGAACTTACAAGATTCCTCTGTGGCCGTTCACGCAATAGATCTCATTTTGTTAACCATAAGTTCACCTCCTTAACCCGTTCGAATGATTACGGCTTATACTGCCTACTTATGCTAATATCTAAGAGAAACCTTTGTGATTGTGTAAGTATACTTCGGCTATATAAAACCATAACCATAACCATAACCATAACCATAACTATGACTGGCTGTTTTCAGCAAGAGTCTTATCATCTAAAGAATTTATTTTCGAAATTCTTTTTAACTCATTAAGATAATCAACCTCGTTTTCCAAGAACCAATGAAGAACTTTAGAGTTACCAAGTAATTTAATAATATATGACTGGATTATAACGAATTTCAACATATCTGAACCATACTCGGTTTGAAGCTTTTTTGTTTCTTCCGAAGTTGTTGCCATTTCCTGTTCCAAACGAAGTATGGTTTTTTTTATGTCCTTTTTATAGGGAGTGTTTTTCCCTTTATTTATTATCATCGATGCCGGTGTTGCATCCAAGATGCTCATTGCAAATTTTTTACTATAATTATCAAAATTAATCATTGTACCGACTGCTTCAATTTGACGAATTGGTTTCATTTTCCTCAAAACATCAAATGTAGCCTTAGGTATAGGTTTATCAGAAAGTTTCGCAATCACACTTGGATCTATACCGTTCATCACATTAGCTTTATCTTTTATAGCATCAATAGATATGCCCAAAGCAGCACTAAGTTTTTCAATTGAAACTTTTGCCAAGGACTTGATTATCATTCTATGTTCTTCAACTACATTTATATGATTGACTTGTTTGTTAGGAGTGAACGCATCATCTATGCTCGAAAGTATACATGGAGCTTTTTCTATGCCTAAATCTTTTAAAGCCTCAACCCTCAAATGGCCATCGAGTATCTTAATGGCATCTTTATCTTTGTCATAGAACACTATTATGGGTTCAATAATACCTAAGCTTTCAATTGAGGTAACTATTTGATGATATTTATGACTTAGCTTTACATTTTCTAACAATTCCTTAGAGGGAATTAACTTGTTAGTTTCTAAATAAATAAAATTGTCGCCAAAACGTATCTGAATCATTTTGATGCCTCTTTGTTTATTGGATTGAGGATCTGAGATGGCAGTTCTGATAGATTCTCTTGTTCAAGTATATTTTGAAAGCTTTTATTCATCATTATGATGTTAAAAATCTCATTTACTATCAGCAAATTAGTTTTAATAAATTTAGAGTTGTTATAAACAGATTTATGTTCAGCGATACTATTTTCATAAAGCTCAATTAACTCCTCAGCAGTCATTCTTTTTGATGGTTTGTGATAATAAAACCCGGCTGCTTTTGCACCTTTATTCCCAATTGTTCGCTGATTTAGAATGTGTTTTATCTTTATAATGTCTCGGCTTTTTATTAATTTTTTATCATATGCTTCGGTAAGAATATCTTGTGCTTCTTCAGTTTCACATCTTGCAAATTGCACTGCGAGATACAGAGGCAAATTCCCCCGTTCGACTGCAGAGAGAAGTTTATGCTCTCCCTTATCAAGAAGCATATTTATACTGCTCACCCAGTTCGATGAATACCCAGTAATCTCACTTATTTCGGAGTCTGAAAGTCCTCTGTTTTTCATATCTTTTATTATCTGTAATAACTCATTGGAACGTGGTCTCCTCCTTGCAATGTTTTCAACCAAACTCATAACATAAGCATCTTCTTCTGATACATCTCTTATAATTGCAGGAATAATGGTCTCACCTAATGCAACGAGAGCCTCTATTCTCCCTTGGCCACAAATTAAAGCATATTTGAAGTCGTCTTCATCAATCGCTCTTACGCTTATAGGCTTGCTTAATCCTCTTTTTTTTATACTTTCCTTAATTTCTTCATGCACTACCTTATTTCTAGTTCGCGGGTTAAGAAATTTTATTTTGGCAATTTCAATTTGGATTATTGGGAATTCATTTGATTCAGGCAGCATATAGTTCCCTCACTTTCATGCGAGTAATAATTTGTAGAAGTTTATCCAGATTATCAAATCTATACAGATCTAATCGAATGTTGTTTGTTTCCGTCATACACATTTTACTATATTCGTTTTCAATCTTTGGTATGATATAAAAATCAAGTGGTGAAATATTTTGTGAATCCATTCGTATAACAATTGTTATGTCTGCTTTCTGTGAGTTATCAAACCGGACTTTCCATCTAAGTTTACCCGATTTCATATGTGTGCATTTAGTAATAAGGACGGAAATTAAAAGCTCATCATTGATGTAAAGCATTGGTGCATATTTATATTCGTCTATATGGCAGTTGCTTTTTAAAATTTCTCCCTTAAAATCCTCAATTATGCCTGAGTAAAATGATCTTAGTGCTTCATTTATTTGGATATAGCTGTAATCATGTTCTGGCTTATAACCAATCAACGTATATGCTCTTAAAAGACCACCAAATCGGGTTCTGTAAACAGAAGATGAAGGGCCTGTATCATCTTCATCAATGATAAAGCCAGATAGTTTTCCATTAGATTCTAATTTTTGTTTTAGCTTTTCTAAAAGCTCTTCATTAGTCAAATGTACGGATCGGAGCTGAATTATTTCTTGAGCTTTATTATATTTTTTCTTTGAAATAATGGGTTTATATGCCTTGTCGCATCTAACCCATTCATTTTTGGGGTTTTTTACAAGCCTACTTTTTAGTTTAGATGAGGTTTTGTTATATATGTTATTTCCAATATATTTTTCATTTGTCAAGATTTGATGTATTTTTGCACGAGTCCATAATGTTCCATTTTCTGCAGGTATATTCTGTTCATTTAGTCTCTCAGCAATAATGAATTCTGGCATGTTATCATCTATAAAGAGATCATAGATGCTATTTACAATTTTTATCTCATTTTTTGGTCCCGGAATTAATATCACCCTATCTGTTTGAATACTCTTTCTTTTGCGAAAGCCCAATATTTCTTTAGCTATGCCATTTTCATCTACTAAAAGACGTCTCAGCCCATAACCAGCCATTCCGCCTTGATGATAACCAAGCTTTATTAAATTTACTTGGCCTATAAATACCTTTTCTGATAAATTCCTGCTGTGATATGCGGCACTAGATCTTTTTATATTCAGTATAACAGAAGACTCTAAAGGGAAATCTTTAGTGGGAATAGGTTCAGAACAGTATATAAGATCTACACCGTTTCTCTCAAATAGAAAGGAATAATATGCAGCTTCATCACTATTTTGAAAACGACCAAAACGGCTCACATCATAAAATAATACAGCCTGTATATCTATTTTCTTTTGTTCTACATCACTAAGTAACTGCTGCAAAGAATGCCGGCCTATGATACTGACTCCGCTCTTACCTGCATCATCGTAGGTATAAGCGATTTCCATATTGTTCTTTTCAGCATAATCTTTGATATATTCGGACTGATTATGTAAAGAATATTGCTGATGGTCGGTAGACATCCTCAAGTACTGTGCGACCCTAACTTTATGATTTTTATCATTTTCGCTAGCCATGCACGAAACCTCATGGATGATTCAATACAATGTAGAGGATAAAATTGATCAATTTTTAACCAAATTCAACTGTTTTATCATTGATTAGAGCGAATTTAGTAAATCTTCAAGGTGTATGATAATCGAGAAGAGATGTGAATTATTTAGCTGATATGACCGACAGCTTTCGTTATGTGGCCTCAAGGTATCGATTCGTAAATGGCTATGCTTAGTCCACATAGGTTAATAGTATGATTATTAATTCTTTAACTAAATCAAGATAGTTAACCCATCATGGAAGAGTTATGCGGCAATAATTTTGTATTTTTGAGACGAAACAAAGTCACTCCACCACTGCATGAGAACCACCCGTTCTGTGAGATACTCTGCACGATTGTAGGCTGCAATTATTTCATCTTTCTTCGAGTGGGCAAGGGCGGCTTCTAAGACATCAGTCCTAAATTTGCCAGACTCCTCCGCAGCCGTTCTGGCGATTGATCGCATACCGTGAGCTACAAGCTCACCTCCGAAACCCATACGGATTATGGCCGCATTAGCTGTTTGTTCATGCATGTGATTGAGTGGAGCTTTGATACTGGGGAAAACCCACTCTCTATGCCCACTGATGGCTTTCATTAAATCCAAAACTCGCAAAGCTTCTTTGCTCAGTGGAACTTTGTGAGGCTTCTTCATTTTCATAAACTCCGCCGGGATGTTCCACATGCCAGTATCAATATCAATATCTGACCATCTTGTGCGAACAGCTTCACCTGGGCGAACCCATGTGAGAAGTTGCCACTCAATCAGTAGCCTTGTTTCCAAACGGATAGAAGCATTGTTTAGAGCAACCAGGAAGCGAGGGAGTTCGGAAGGGGGTAATGCTGGCATATTCTGTTTTTTTGGCTTGCTGAACCGTTGCCCCAGATTGTCTGCCGGGTTGAATTCTATGAGTTCTTCTGTTGCTGCATAGCGGAAAATTTCATTCAGGCGGGATATGATGCGGCGAAGTGTTTCAAGGACACCTCGTTTTTCTATAGGTTCTAAATGCTGTTTAAGCATTTTAGGGCGAATCTCCTTAATGGGGGTATCACCCAATGTGGGAAAGATATTTCTCTCTAGGCTTCGCCAGATGTCGTTAGCATGATCTTGGGAGATGCCTGACGTTTTGACTTTCTCATCAAGCCACTTCTTGGCTACTGCTTGAAATGTATGTTCCGTGGCATCTTTCAGTGCATTGGTTTTTTGGGTGTTATGAACTTGGGGGTCTATACCATTTGCAAGCAACGACAAGTATTCATCACGTAAAGCTCGTGCCTTCGCAAGTGTAAGGTGAGGATAGGTTCCTAAGCTCACCTTAGTTCGCTTTTTGGTCACAGGCACTGCATATCTGAAATACCAATTTTTCTTCCCTCCCTTCGCCAAGGGAGCGATTCGCAACAGCAAACCATCGCCGTCAAAAAGGTTAACCTCTTTCTCGGCAGGTTTGGTGCTTTTGATTTCAGTGTCAGTGAGTTTCTTAGCGATTTTGGCCATGTTTGGGACCCTCAATTTTAGGACCCTTTTTCGTGGGTCCCATTCAGGGTGCCATAACTCGAAGTTCTCAGCAATTCTCACTAGACTACAATAGACGTAAAAAAGCCCGCAGAGCTTGTGCTGTGCGGGCTTAGTAGACTTTACTGAACTTCAGTACATCAATATTTGGTGGAGCTGGCGGGAGTTGAACCCGCGTCCGAAATTTCTACATCCTCGGTACTACATGCTTAGTTTGTCTTTACATTCGCACGCCAGCTGCGGACAGACACGCCACTAACGAACTAGCCTGATTAGTTTTAACGCTTCAACCCCAGGCAGGGCTTCCACGCGATCTCTTTTGGGTTTGACCTCTCTTTGATCCCCGTCTTAAGAGCGGAAGCTAGGGAGAGAGGGCTCAGAGCAGGTTATTAAGCTGCTAAAGCGTAGTTTTCGTCGTTTGCGACTATTTTTTTGCGGCTTTTAACGAGGCAAACCGCCCCTCGGCATGCACCTTGGGTTTCG
This sequence comes from Enterobacter sp. AG326, assembly GCF_004362415.1. Classification (NCBI taxonomy): domain Bacteria; kingdom Pseudomonadati; phylum Pseudomonadota; class Gammaproteobacteria; order Enterobacterales; family Enterobacteriaceae; genus Enterobacter; species Enterobacter sp. AG326. The sequence continues at coordinate 17,104 of NZ_SNXG01000012.1, forward strand.
CAAATCCCGTCGAATCCAGAATCAGCCCCAATAGTGTTGAACTGAGTATACCAGATTTCACTTCCTGGATACCAGCCCGGAACGTTAACTTATTGAATAGTACAATAAGTGTGCAGAATCAACGTCCTGCGTTTTTCATAATGCGCGCTTTGTCCAACTGCCACTCGCGCTCTTTCAGGTCAGTACGTTTGTCGTGCTGTTTTTTACCTTTCGCGACGCCAACTTTCACTTTGCACCAGGCGTTTTTCCAGTACAGCGACAGGGCGACCACGGTGAAACCTTCACGGTTGATTCGTCCGTAGAGGGACTCCAGTTCACGCTTGTTCAGCAGCAGTTTGCGGGTGCGCGTTGGGTCACACACGTAGTGTGAGGAGGCGACGGTCAGCGGCGTAAAGTTCGCGCCGAACAGGAAGGCTTCGCCATCTTTCAGGATCACGTAGCTATCGCCGATGTTGGCTTTCCCGGCGCGAAGCGATTTTACTTCCCAGCCCTGCAACGCAAGGCCAGCTTCGAATTCTTCTTCAATGAAATACTCGTGGCGAGCACGCTTGTTGAGCGCAATGGTCGCCGAGCCTGGTTTATGTGCTTTTTTCTTCGTCATAAGTGTCGTAAAGCCGTCGGTAATCTGATTTCAAAAAGTCACCTCATTGCGTCCTGTGAGGTCTAACGCGCTATCTTAGCACGAGATGAGGCTTAGCGTTTTTTTAACAGGTGATAAATGTTATTATTTGTCCGTTGTGTGACCATGGGAAATGCTATGCCTCAGATTAGCCGTACTGCGCTTGTGCCTTACAGCGCGGAACAAATGTATCAGTTAGTGAACGATGTTCAGTCTTATCCAGAATTTATTCCGGGATGCACCGGGAGCCGCGTTCTGGAGTCCGGCCCGACGCAGATGACCGCGGCGGTGGATGTCTCCAAAGCGGGGATCAGCAAGACGTTCACCACCCGCAATACGCTGACCAGCAATCAGAGTATTTTGATGCATCTGGTGGATGGTCCGTTTAAAACCCTGATGGGGGGCTGGAAGTTTACGCCGCTGAGCGCTGACGCCTGTCGCATCGAGTTCCAGCTGGACTTTGAATTTACCAATAAGCTGATTGAGCTGGCGTTTGGCCGCATCTTTAAAGAACTGGCTTCGAATATGGTTCAGGCGTTCACCACCCGCGCCAAAGAGGTTTACAGTGTCGCATAAGATTGCTGTAGAAGTAGTGTACGCGCTGCCGGAGAAGCAGTATCTGCAGCGCGTGACGCTGGAAGAGGGTGCAACCGTTGAGGCAGCTATCCGCGCTTCCGGCATCCTCGAACTTCGCAGCGATATCGACCTGGCGAAAAATAAGGTCGGGATTTATAGCCGTCCGGTGAAGCTGGGTGATGTGGTGAAAGAGGGCGACCGGGTGGAGATTTATCGTCCGCTGATTGCCGACCCGAAAGAGCTGCGTCGTCAGCGTGCGGAGAAAGCGGGTAAGTAGCGTGTTTTCCCCTCACCCTGACCCTCTCCCCAAAGGGGCGAGGGGATAAAAGAAAAACAAAAAAGGTGCTCAATGAGCACCTTTTTTGTTTTTCTGACTTCTGATTATTTGGTCAGGGCAGGCTTGTTGTCGATGTTGGTCAACACACCGGCGCTGCTGAAGGTCAGCGTCAGGGTCTGCTGGGTCGCATCTTCGTGGCCCGGCTTCTGACGGAATACATAGAACCAGGTGTTAGTGCCGAACGGATCGGACATCATCGGGGTTCCCAGTGTATAAGCGACCTGCTGTTGTGTCATCCCCACACGGATTTTGGACACATCGTTAGGGGTAAGGTAGTTCCCCTGGTTGATGTCAGGACGGTAAACCACTTTCTCCAGAGTGGAACAGCCTGCGGTCAACATCAGAAGAACCGCTGCGGCAGCGGTCAGCATTTTACAACGCATAGTGATTTGATTCCTTTTCGGGCCCGAGCAGAACGCGGCTCATATGTAATATGCCGATGATAATAGACCTTGCCCCACTTTGAAACCGGTCTGGCGGCGTTTTTGTTGTTCTGTATGACCCTGAGATCCCGAAAAAGTTTATGCCGCCAGCAGTTCTTTCGCGTTCGCGAGCGTGTTACGCGTGACTTCGCTGCCGCCGAGCAGGCGTGCCAGCTCCTGCAGACGCGCACGTTTATCCAGCGGCTTCATGTGCGTTTCGGTCATTTCGCCGTCGGTTTCCTTACTGACGATAAAGTGATGATGACCACAGCCCGCGACCTGCGGCAGGTGGGTGACACACATCACCTGCGTTGATTCGCCTAGCTGGCGCAGCAGTTTACCCACCACCGCCGCCGTTGGGCCGCTGATACCGACATCCACTTCATCGAAAATCAGCGCCGGGGTTTCCATTTTACGCGCGGTAATCACCTGAATCGCCAGTGCAATACGCGACAGTTCACCTCCGGATGCCACTTTGGAGATAGCCTGCAGCGGCTGCCCCGGGTTGGTGGTGACGCGGAACTCGATGCGGTCTGCACCTTCCGCCGTCAGGTGGTTCTCTTCAAAGCGAACATCAATGGTGAAGACGCCGTGCGGCATCGCCAGCGTGTGCATACTGTCGGTGATGTGCTGGCTTAGCTCCTGGGCGTAATGCTGACGGATTTCATGCAGCTTTTGCGCTGTCGCCAGCGCCTGTTCATGGTGCAGGTTCACCGCGAGAGAGAGGGTTTCCTGCGAGTCAGCCTGATCGTCAAGCTGCTGCTGTTCTTCCAGCAGAGACTGATAGTAGCCCGGCAGCTCTTCCGGCGTGACGTGGTGCTTGCGCGCCAGTGAAATCTGACGGGAGATGCGCTGCTCCAGCTCAAACAGACGGTTCGGGTCGAGATCCAGACGTTCACAGTAGTGGCGCAGTTCGTCACTGGCTTCGGAGATCTGAATCGCCGCTTCTTCCAGCATATCCAGGACGCCAGAAAGCTTGCTGTCCATGCCGACCAGTTCGGTAATGAGCTGGCGGACGTTATACAGCTGGCTCTGCAGGTTCACGTCTTCGCCATCCGCCAGCATGTTGAGCGCATTCTGGCTGGTTGAGAGCAGGTGACCGCTGTTCGCCAGACGCTTGTATTCTTCGTCGATTTGCTCAAACTCACCCGGCTGCGGATTGAATTCGTTCAGCTCTTTAAGTTGGTACGCCAGCAGCTCCGCACGTGCGGCGCGCTCCTGGCTTTGCTGCTGGTGCTGGGCAAGTTCACGGCAACTCTGATGCCACTGGCGATAGTGCTCCGCCATAAGCTGCGTAAGCGCGTACTCACCCGCATAGCCATCGAGCAGCGCTTTCTGCTGTTCAGGTTTGACGAGTTGCTGGTGCGCGTGCTGACCGTGGATCTGGATAAGCAGCTGGCCGAGTTCGCGAAGCTGGGAGAGCGGGACCGCCGTGCCGTTGATAAAGCCACGTGAACGACCGTCGCTGCTGATCACGCGGCGAAGTAAACACTCACGTCCATCTTCAAGCTGGTTCTGTTCCAGCCAGCGCTGGGCGGCAGGGGTGTCTTTCAGGGAGAAGCGGGCGCACAGGTCGGCACGGTTTGCGCCCATGCGCACCATATCGCCCTCTGCGCGGCCGCCAAGGCACAAGCCGAGGGCATCAATGGCAATGGATTTACCTGCACCGGTTTCCCCGGTGATCGCCGTCATGCCGCTGTGGAAATCGATCTCAAGCTCACGAACAATGGCAAAGTTGCTGATGGTCAGTTGTGCCAGCATAATTGTTTTCCTGTATGAAAAACCATAACTGTGTTTTCATACAGTATAAACTGGTTTTATATACAGTAAAGTACTGGATGCAAAATCAGAACAATTTTTTTGACCAGCCAAGCTTCGAACTTAATGTGTTGAAATAGCTGTAATCTTTCGGATGAATCAGATTCAGGTGGTAATCACACCGACGAATCAGAACATCTTCACCTTCCTGGATCGGCAGCGCTATCTGGCTGTCGCAGCTGATCTCCAGGTCGTTACGGCGGTGCGAGAAGCGCAGACGTATCGTGCTGTCGCCGTTGATGACCAGCGGGCGGGCGGAGAGCGTGTGCGGAAACATCGGCACAAGGGTGATGGCATCCAGCGAAGGCGTCAGGATTGGGCCGCCGGCAGAAAGCGAGTAGGCGGTTGAGCCGGTCGGAGTGGAGATAATCAGCCCGTCGGAACGCTGGGAGAAGGCAAAGATTTCGTCGATGTAAACTTCGAACTCGATCATGTGCGCCACTTTTCCGGGGTGAAGAACCACCTCGTTAATCGCGGTGCTGATGCGCTTCTGGCAGTCCTGCTGGCACACCTGCGCTTCCAGTAAAAAGCGTTTTTCACTGATATAGTGGCCTTCCAGCACGTCGGCCAGCTGCTGCTGCGCATTGTCCGGGTCGAGATCGGTTAAAAAGCCGAGATTGCCACGGTTGATGCCGATGACCTTAATGTCATAGCGCGCCAGCGTGCGGGCCGCGCCGAGCATGTTGCCGTCGCCGCCCACCACCACGGCGAGATCGGCCTGTTGGCCAATTTCCGCCAGCGTGCCGGTTTTGACGCTCTTCAGCTGCAGTTCCTGCGCAATCTGCTGCTCGACCATCACTTCATAGCCTTTGCTACACAACCAGCGATACAACATTTCATGTGTCGTTAGTGCGGTAGGGTGACGCGGATGCCCGACGATCCCAATACACCTGAAATGATTATTCATTTTCTGGAGGTCCTTGTGCCTGATGAATGATGACAATCTGTCTTGTTCCCTTGAATCCCGGAAACTGATCCCCATAATAAGCGAAGTTAGCGAGATGAATGCAGAAAAACGCGGAGAAATTCATGAGTAGTAAAGAACAGAAAACGCCTGAGGGGCAAGCCCCTGAAGAAATTATCACGGAACAGCACGATGAAGTTGAGGCTGTAGAGCCAGACGCATCTGCTGAGCAGGTGGACCCGCGCGATGAAAAAATTGCGAATCTGGAAGCCCAGCTGGTAGAAGCACAGAATCGCGAACGCGATGGTGTTCTGCGCATCAAGGCGGAAATGGAAAACCTGCGTCGTCGTACCGAGCAGGACGTTGAGAAGGCGCATAAATTTGCGCTGGAGAAATTCGTCAACGAACTGCTGCCGGTAATTGATAGCCTCGATCGCGCGCTGGAAGTGGCTGACAAAGCGAATCCGGACAACGCGGCAATGATCGAAGGTATCGAACTGACGCTGAAATCCATGCTCGACGTGGTGCGTAAGTTTGGTGTGGAAGTGATTGCTGATACCGACGTACCGCTGGATCCAAACGTTCACCAGGCGATTGCAATGGTGGAGTCAGAAGAGGTGGAAGCCGGTAAAGTGCTGGGCGTGATGCAGAAAGGTTACACCCTGAACGGCCGTACCATTCGCGCTGCAATGGTGACCGTGGCGAAAGCGAAAGCGTAATTTGCCATTCGTAGTGCCGGGTGGCGATTTCGCCTTACCCGGCCTACAGCCTTACTCAGCGATACTTTCGCGCAGGGGTTTTACGGGCAGGACTTTCACCTGCTTAATCATGTTGTCCTGCACGTCCAGGATATCAATATCGTACTGCTCAATGCGCACCCGCGTGCCCGCCGCCGGGATCTCTTCCAGCGCTTCCAGAATCATCCCGTTAATCGTGCGAGCCTCATCTTCCGGCAAATGCCAGTTAAAGGCTTTATTGAGTTCACGAATGTTCGCGCTACCGTCAATCAGCACCGAGCCGTCGTTTTGCGGGGTAACCTCTTCCGCGAGGGAAGGCGACATTGACGTGGTAAAGTCCCCGACAATCTCTTCCAGAATATCTTCGACCGTCACCAGCCCCTGAATATCGCCGTACTCATTGACCACCAGGCCGACCTTCTTCTTGTTGCGCTGGAATTTCACCAGCTGCGTGCTGAGCGGGGTTCCTTCCGGCACGTAGTAAATCTCGTCGGCGGCGCGCAGCATCACCTCTTTGGTGAACTCTTTTTTCTCGGTCATCAGACGGTAGGCTTCGCGCACGCGCAGCATGCTGATGGCGTCATCCAACGAGTCGCGATACAGCACAATGCGCCCGTGTGGAGAGTGCGTCAGCTGGCGAACGATGGCTTTCCAGTCGTCATTGATGTCGATACCGACGATTTCGTTACGCGGCACCATGATGTCGTTTACGCTCACCTTTTCCAGATCCAGCACCGACAGGAGCATGTCCTGATTTCGTCGGGAGATCTGCGAGCGGGATTCATGCACGATGGTGCGAAGCTCCTCTTTGCTGAGCGCGCTGCTGATGGTGACATCGGCTTTGATCCCCACCATCCGCATCAGGACGCGCGTCACCATGTTCAGTAGCCAGACCAGCGGCATCATCAGGATCAGCAGCGGTGCCAGCAGGAAGCTGCTCGGGTAGGCGACTTTCTCAGGGTAAAGCGCGGCGATGGTTTTTGGCAGCACTTCGGCAAACACCAGCACCACGAACGTCAGCACGCCGGTGGCAATCGCCACCCCGGCGTTGCCGTAAAGGCGCATCCCGACAATAGTGCCGAGGGCTGAGGCAAGAATGTTGACAAGGTTGTTGCCGATGAGCACCAGGCTTATCAGGCGATCCGGCTTGCGGAGCAGTTTTTCAACGCGACGGGCGGCACGGTTACCCTGTTTAGCACGATGACGTAACCGGTAGCGGTTTAAGGTCATCATGCCGGTTTCCGAGCCGGAGAAATAGGCGGAGATGACCACCATGACGATCAGGATAACGATCAGCGTGGTGGTAGAGATGTGTTCCAGGGGGAACTCCTTTTGTTACTTAGCCAGCAAATTGCTGTATGAAGCGGCTGCCAAAATAGGCAAGGGTGAGAATACCCGCACCCGCGACGTTGAACCAGACCACGCGACGACCGCGCCAGCCTTCATGATAATGGCCCCATAACAGGACAATATAGACAAACCACGCGATGATGGAGAGCACCGCTTTATCGATATTCTCCACGCTGAACAGGTTCTTCATGTAAAACAGGCCCGTGCAGAGCGTCAGCGTCAGCAGCACCACGCCCACCTGGGTGATGTGGAACATCTTACGCTCAATGACCATCAGCGGCGGCATTTCATGGTTAAACGCCAGCTTTTTGTTTTTCAGCTGGTAGTCAATCCAGGCGAGCTGCATGGCGTAAAGCGCGGCGATGATCAGCGTCGCGTAGGCAAAGAGCGACAGGCCGATATGCACCAGCATCCCCGGAGTGGCCTCCAGATGCGTAATGAATTCATTAGGCATAAAGGTGGCGAGGGCCAGATTGATCAGCGCGAAGGTATAGACAATCGGCAGCAGCAGCCAGCCGCGATTTTTAGACGCGACGATGGTCATTACCGTACAGATCATCAGGCTGACCAGCGAGCCGACGTTGAGGACGCTCAGGTTTTGCACGCTGCCGTCGCCGGGAATGATGCGTGATTCCAGCGCAAACGCGTGGCTAATCAGTGCGATTACCGCGGAAAGAATAGCCATGCGCCGCCAGCCGCTGTTTTTTTGCAGCAGGCCGGGAACGATCAGCGCGAGGCTGACAGAGTAGGCAACAAGGGCGATCAGTGCGAAAACAGGCATATAGGCATCGACAGTTGTCTTAATAAGAAAGAGAAGCAGTATAACGTTACGTGACGCCTGCTCCAACCGTTGCATAACAACAAAGGCGCCTTCATGTTATACTCCGGCAAAATTCTGTGTATGTGTCGCCCATGGCGGCCCAACGTTTCTACTCAGGCGAGAGACAATGTTTGATAATTTAACCGATCGTTTGTCGCGCACGCTGCGCAACATCAGCGGCCGCGGACGCCTTACTGAAGAGAACATCAAGGAAACGCTGCGCGAAGTGCGCATGGCGCTGCTGGAAGCAGACGTCGCGTTGCCGGTTGTTCGTGATTTTATCAACCGCGTTAAAGAGAAGGCGGTTGGTCATGAAGTTAACAAGAGCCTGACCCCGGGTCAGGAGTTCGTCAAAATCGTTCGTAATGAACTGGTTTCGGCGATGGGCGAAGAGAACCAGGTGCTTAACCTGGCGGCTCAGCCGCCGGCCGTGGTGCTGATGGCGGGCCTGCAGGGTGCGGGTAAAACGACCAGCGTCGGCAAGCTGGGTAAGTTCCTGCGTGAAAAGCACAAGAAGAAAGTGCTGGTGGTCTCTGCGGACGTCTATCGCCCCGCGGCGATCAAACAGCTGGAAACCCTGGCCGAGCAGGTCGGCGTAGATTTCTTCCCGTCCGACGTGGCGCAGAAGCCTGTCGACATCGTTAACGCGGCGCTGAAAGAAGCGAAGCTGAAATTCTACGACGTGCTGCTGGTGGATACCGCCGGTCGTCTGCACGTTGACGAAGCGATGATGGACGAAATCAAGCAGGTGCATGCCTCTATCAACCCGGTAGAGACCCTGTTCGTTGTCGACGCCATGACCGGTCAGGATGCGGCGAATACCGCGAAAGCGTTTAACGAAGCGCTGCCATTAACCGGCGTAGTGCTGACCAAAGTGGACGGTGACGCCCGCGGCGGTGCGGCGCTCTCGATTCGTCACATCACCGGTAAGCCGATTAAATTCCTCGGCGTGGGCGAGAAAACTGAAGCGCTGGAGCCGTTCCACCCGGATCGTATTGCCTCCCGTATCCTCGGCATGGGCGACGTGCTGTCGCTGATCGAAGATATCGAGAGCAAGGTTGACCGTGCGCAGGCCGAGAAGCTGGCCAGCAAGCTGAAAAAAGGCGACGGTTTCGATCTCACCGACTTCCTTGAGCAGCTGCGTCAGATGAAAAACATGGGCGGCATGGCCAGCCTGATGGGCAAACTGCCGGGCATGGGCCAGATCCCTGACAACGTGAAAGCGCAGATGGATGACAAGGTGCTGGTGCGTATGGAGGCGATCATCAACTCGATGACCCTCAAAGAGCGCGCTAACCCGGATATCATCAAAGGTTCCCGTAAACGCCGTATCGCAGCCGGTTGCGGCATGCAGGTGCAGGACGTTAACCGCCTTCTGAAACAGTTCGACGACATGCAGCGCATGATGAAGAAAATGAAGAAAGGCGGCATGGCGAAGATGATGCGCGGCATGAAAGGCATGATGCCACCCGGTTTTCCAGGGCGTTAATCGCTTTTGAGATTGCTTTTTGCCCGAAAATGAGTAAAATTTTCGGGCTTTTAATATGACACCCGGGCTCCGTTCCTCGATGGGGCCCGGTTGTTTTATTCACACAAGAGGATGTTATGGTAACTATTCGTTTAGCTCGTCACGGCGCTAAAAAGCGTCCGTTCTACCAGGTTGTTGTGACTGACAGCCGTAATGCACGCAACGGTCGCTTCATCGAGCGCGTTGGTTTCTTCAACCCACTGGCCGCTGGCGCAGAAGAAGAAACTCGTCTGGATCTGGATCGTATCGCTCACTGGGTTGGCCAGGGCGCTACTGTTTCCGATCGCGTTGCTACGCTGATCAAAGCAGCAAACAAAGCAGCTTAATCTGTCACGGTGGTCATGATGAGCAATAAAGCACCTGTTGAACCGATCGTATTGGGAAAAATGGGTTCTTGCTACGGTATCCGTGGTTGGCTCAGAGTGTTTTCCTCCACTGAAGACGCTGATAGCATTTTTGATTACCAGCCCTGGTTTATCCAGAAAGGCGGTAAGTGGGAAGAGGTCGAGCTGGAAAGCTGGCGTCACCACAATCAGGACATCATCATCAAGCTGAAAGGCGTTGACGATCGTGATGCTGCGAATGCGCTGACTAATTGTGAAATTGTCGTGGATTCGTCGCAGTTGCCACAGCTGGAAGAGGGCGACTACTACTGGAAAGACCTTATGGGTTGCCAGGTAGTCACTACCGAAGGCTACAGCCTGGGGAAAGTCATCGATATGATGGAAACCGGGTCAAATGACGTTCTCGTCATTAAGGCAAACCTGAAAGATGCATTTGGCATCAAGGAGCGGTTGGTTCCGTTCCTCGATGGACAGGTTATCAAGAAAGTCGATCTCACTACTCAAACCATTGAAGTAGATTGGGATCCTGGTTTTTAAATTCTCCGGATAAACGGTAAAAGACGGCGCTATGTGGATTGGCATAATTAGCCTGTTTCCTGAAATGTTCCGCGCGATTACCGATTACGGGGTAACTGGCCGGGCAGTAAAGAATGGCCTGCTGAGCATCCAGAGCTGGAGTCCTCGTGACTTTACTCATGACCGGCACCGTACCGTGGACGATCGTCCTTACGGCGGCGGACCGGGGATGCTAATGATGGTGCAACCCTTACGGGACGCCATTCACACAGCAAAAGCCGCGGCAGGTGAAGGCGCAAAGGTGATTTATCTGTCACCTCAGGGACGCAAGCTTGATCAAGCGGGCGTGAGCGAACTGGCGACGAATCAAAAGCTGATTCTGGTCTGTGGACGCTACGAAGGAATAGATGAGCGCGTAATTCAAACCGAGATTGACGAAGAATGGTCTATCGGCGATTACGTTCTCAGCGGTGGTGAGTTACCCGCAATGACGCTGATTGACTCCGTCGCCCGGTTCATTCCGGGGGTTCTGGGCCATGAAGCTTCGGCAACGGAAGATTCCTTTGCCGATGGGTTGCTGGACTGTCCACACTATACTCGTCCTGAAGTGTTAGAAGGGATGGAAGTACCGGCGGTGTTACTGTCTGGAAACCATGCCGAGATACGTCGCTGGCGTTTGAAGCAGTCGCTGGGCCGAACCTGGCTTAGAAGACCTGAACTTCTGGAAAACCTGGCTCTGACTGAAGAGCAAGCAAAGTTGCTGGCCGAGTTCAAAACAGAACACGCGCACCAGCAGCATGAACATGATGGGAATGCGTAATACGCTCCCGAATATCAGTTTACCCAGGATAAGAGATTAAATTATGAGCAACATTATTAAGCAACTTGAACAAGAGCAGATGAAGCAGGACGTACCTTCCTTCCGTCCAGGTGACACCGTGGAAGTGAAAGTATGGGTTGTTGAAGGTTCCAAAAAACGTCTGCAGGCATTCGAGGGCGTGGTTATCGCTATTCGTAACCGCGGTCTGCACTCTGCATTCACTGTTCGTAAAATTTCCAACGGCGAAGGCGTTGAGCGTGTCTTCCAGACTCACTCTCCGGTAGTTGACAGCATTGCTGTTAAACGTCGTGGTGCTGTACGTAAAGCTAAACTGTACTACCTGCGTGAGCGTACTGGTAAGTCTGCTCGTATTAAAGAGCGTCTGAACTAATAACGCGCTTTCGCAACATCCGAAAGCTTGTAGAAAACAAGGGGTTAGCGTAACGCTAACCCCTTTTTTATTGGCGATGGCGGCAAATTGGCGGCAGAGATTAACGCTGTGGCGATAGATATAAAAAAACCTGCCGGAGCAGGTTCAAAGCCACAGACTACCCTGATTGTATTTTGAGGGGTGGGGCGGGGCTGGCACCACTTCACCTGGCTTAACTATGTACCTTGCAAGTGTTTCGTGTGTTACAAAAGTACAGCCACAGTTTATGTTTTGGCACTGGTGATAACGCTCTTTTGTTTCAGTGCTTAAATACCGGCTTGACCGTGCGTGTGAAGCGTCCTGGCATAATGGACAGTGCATCATAATTATATCCCCCTCTCATGACCTAGTCGGGATGATAAACCTCAAATTTGCATTTGCAAGACAAAGTTTGCATTGTTTAATCGTTGACTTGCTCGTACTCAACATCCGAAATCTTAACCTCAAGCTCTAAATTCGTCGTGTAGCCGTTTCCGTTGAGGTTATGCACCACCCGGCTGATTATCCATGCCTGCTCGTCTATAACGCGCTTAAAGCCTTTCACCGCGATTGGCGTTTCAGGAAATAAATCTGCCCGGCCGATCGCCAGCGAGATTGAAAACTCCGCAACGCCGCGCTGCAGTTTGTCCCACTTCGCCTGAGCGGCGCGCATGGCCTGCGCCTTTGTCGCGTAAATGGTCGTCAGCTCCAGCACGTTATCAGCCTCACCGGCCATATATTCACCCTCGCGCGCTTCCTGCTCTTTTTTGGCTTTGGCCTTTGCCGGGGCTTTGGTCGCTTTCGGATGCTGTAATGCGCGGAGGTGTTGCTCTTTTGGCTTACGCCTGAGCTTCACCTTTTGCTTTTGCGGCTTCGGGTCTTTGGTGTGCAGCCATTTCGCCGTCACGCCGGTATAGGCTTCCCGGTCAGCAATGGCAAACTGATGACGATCGCCGTCGCCTCGCTCAAGCGTCATCTGCGGAATGGGCTTCCCGCTGGCAGTCTTACCGCTCCCCGCTTTCAGGAATAACAGTTTCCCCGCTTTTACCGAAACTGATGCCCCGTTTCGTTCAGCCAGGCGGGAAAGAAACACCGCGTCGGATTCCTGCGACTGGTCAATGTGAGGCACGGCGACGGCTTTCAGCGTGTCGGCCATGCTGGCCGTCAGCTTATTGCGTGCCGCAATCGCCTCCACAATTTGTCCGAGCGTGGTGTCGTGCCATGACTGTTCCCGGCGCGAGTTCAGCGTCCCGCGAAAATCGGCGCTGCGCCCCCGGATGGTCAGGGTATCAGGCGCGCCCCTGTGCTCGATTTCGTCGACCGTGAACGTCCCTTTTTTTATCAGCGCGGACCCCTGCCATCCTAACCACAGCGTCAACGTTGCTCCGCGCGGTGGCAAAGCTATCTGGCCGTCAGTGTCATCGAGCTCGATATCGAGCTGGTCGGCCTCGAATCCGCGATTGTCGGTCATGGTCAGGCTGATAAGGCGGTCGCTAAAATCCTGGGTGATATCGTCGTTATCCAGCTTGAGCATAAACGCCGGGGCAATCTTCGCCCCGGCCTGAATATCCATTCCTGTAATCATCCAGCCAGCCCTCCCAGCCAGTCACCGGCAGACGTGACCAGATTGTCGGCCTGCGTTTTCAGGTCGCCATAAATGGCCGCAAGCGATTTATCGACCCGCTTAAGGGAAAGGCTAAACTCGATTTTTCTCGCCGCTCCGTCGCTGAATAGCTCGGTGTGGGTGTGCGTCACTTTGTCGATGACATACATGCCGTGGATCATGCCCGTTCCGTCAATCAGCGGCCACGCGCGCCCCTCGTCTGCCATCAGCTCGATGGCGGTCAGTGACAGACGTCCGCCGGTAATTTCGGGATAGAGCACGCCCGACAGCGTGCGCGTGGTTTCACCTTCCCCGAGATACTGGTAAGCCGGTGGCTTGCCGATACGGTCGTTTGACGCCCAGCGGTAATCCTTCGAATACTGCATGGACTGATAGGGCAGCGTGCGGCGCTCAAACACAAACAAACCTAAAACCATTAACATGCTTTATCCCCCTCAGTCATGACGCATACTTGAGCGCTGACGCGCACGGTTTTCACGGTCGAGTTTATCGACAGCCTCACGCAGCTGACGGTCGAGGTCGCTGCCCGGTGCGATGCCACCATTCAGGTTGATGTTATATTCTGGCTTGCTCTGGTCGACGTAAGTCTTACCAGTGGGCGCGGTAACTGGCTGATATGCCTGATAACCGCCATATGCTGAGGTTGTCGGAATATAAGACCCCTTTTGTGAGCCGGTGGCGGCATTGGCTTTTGCGGCCTTCTGGTCGAGGTCGGTCGATTCTTTATTGATAACCCCGAGCTTTTCCAGCAGCCAGTTAACGCCGGTACGTAATGTATTAAAGCTTTTGAGCGGCAACATCAGCGCTTCGGCCAGCAACTTACCGAACATCACACCCGCATTTTTGCAGCTGTCGAGCGTATCCTGCGTCGCCTTAACCGGTGCGATCAGGTCTTTGAACCACTGCCAGACCCCGCGTAACTTCTCCATGAAAGAATCAAACACCGGCGCAAGCGGTGCGAAAATTTCCGCCACCGGCGCAAAGGCCGCTTTAAGTCCCTCCACCACGCCGGAAAAGAATGCGCTTATTGGTTCCCAGTATTTACGAATCAGGAGCGCACCGGCGACGATGGCAACGCCAATAGCCACAATCGGCCAGGTAATCGCCCCGAGCACAGAAACAATGGCCGCCCCCATTGCGGCCAGATTTGCACCGAGAAAACCTGCAGCGGCGATAATCGCGTTGATGCCCATTACCACAGGCCAAGTTATCAGGCCAATCCCTCCCAGCACGCCAATCAGCGCCAGCCCTCCACCTGCAATCACCCCGATGGTTGTCGCAAGTGTTTTGTTTTGGGTGATCCACCCGTCGAGCTTTAACACATATTTCGTGGCGGTCTGCGTCAGTTTGCGCAGTGAGCCCTCCTGCTGGTCAAACAGGTCAGTACCGACGGCCTCATAGGCTGACTGAAATTCTTTGAAGTCGCCGCCGAGGTTGTCCTGCATGATTTTAACGAGCTCAGCGGTTTTCCCGTCCGAGGCTTTAAACGCCGCCGTGAGCTGATCGAGTTTGCCGCTTGAGGCCGCGGTCATCAGCACCGCCGCCGCCGAGCTGGCTTCCTCACCAAAGATGGTTTTCATGTACTCGCCTTTCTGGCTTGTTCCGAGATTGTTTTTCTCAAAACTGCGCTGCATTTCTTTCAGAATGGCGAATATCGGGCGCGTGTTGCCCTTGCTGTCAGACGTTTTAACGCCGAGCTCTTTGATAGCCTCGTATGCCTTACCGGTCGGAGCCTGCAGGCGACTCAGGACGGCACGGCTGCCCGTCCCCGCCATCGAGCCGGTGATTTTGGCGTCATGGAGTGCGCCGACCATTGCGGCGGTCTGCTCGATACTGACCCCGGCATTTTTTGCCACCGGCGCGGCATACGTCAGCGCGTCGCTCAGCCCGTCAAAGTCAGCGGCCGTTTTGTTCATTGTCATCGACAGCACGTCGCCGATGTGTGCGATCTGGTCGTTAGACATCTGAAACGCTGATTTCATACCCGTTAGCAGCGCGGCGTTTTCTTCCATTGAGCGCCGGTTAGACAGAGCCATATTCAGCGTGACCGGCGTCGCCGCCTGAATGGCCGCCGCATCCCCGCCGCTTTTTGCGATGATAATCTGCGCGCTGGCCGCATCGTCTGCAGACGCGGCAGTATTGTCCCCGAGCTGGCGCGCCTGTTTACGCAGCGCCTCCATTTCTGGCGACTGTTTATCGACCCCTAGAACGGCCTGCAGCTCAGAGTTTTTCTGTGCAAACGAATAGCCAGGCATCAGCAGTTTTACCCCGGCCATTGTTCCCGCCGTGGCGATACCTACACCGGCAGCACCTGCAGCGGCCATATTGCCAGCCAGCTCCTTACCTGATTTATATCGTTCTTTTACCTGGCTTAATTTCGCCTGCTGTGCACTGACCCGCGCCAGTGCCTCGCGCTGTCGGTTAAGCTGAGCGGTCGTTTCACTGATGCTGGTTTTCAGGCGGCGCTCATCCGCCGACAGGGTGCGGGTATTAATACCGGCCTGCGCGAGCTCGGTGCGCTGGCGTTGTACCGACTGCCTGAGGCTGTTGTATTTGAGCTGCAGGTCAGCGGCGGATTTCTTTGCCGCTTCCATCGCCCGCGCCTGCGCGGTTGTGGGGTTCTGCGTGTTTTTAAACTGCACGGCCAGCGCGGCGGCTTCCTGTTTCGCCTTGTTAAGCGACTGACCTGTCACGGCAAGCTGTGCGCTCGCTTTCCTGAATCCGTCAATTCGGGACGCCTGCGCATTCAGATCGCGCAGGCTGTTCTGTGAAGTGCGGATATCGCCGGCAAGGGTCTTGCTGGCAGTCTGGATAGCTTTGAGCGGTCGGCTTGCCCGGTCTACTGCGTTCAGCAGTACCTCAATCCTGACGTTATTGCTCATGGTGGTGTCCGCTTCGCTGCAGCGCCTTTTCGCGCCATGTAATGAGCTCGGTCACGCTCAGGGAATTCAGCTCTGATGGCGGCCAGTGAAATATCACCGCGATATCCGCCATCAGGTCATCGACCGAAAGGTTATCCGGGAAGGTCAGCGAGCCGAAGATGGTGACAAAAAACCGACCACCTTACCGGCGAACAAAATCAGGTCTGATGCTTCCAGACGCATGACCTCGGGCTCGGTCAGCGCCGGGTATGTCATGCGCGGCAGCACCTTAATCAGCGCGTCGACGTCAGAGTTTGCCAGCGCGGCCAGACTCACACCGCGCAGGGTTCCGGCGTTGGGTTTGGTCAGCGTCACCTGTTCGATTTTTTGCTCACCGCGCATGATTGGATTATCGAGGATCACAATGTTTGGGTTTTCGGTTTCGGTGGTGGCGGTTTCGTTGATGTTTTCCATGATGTTGCTCTCTTTGAATGTGAGTAAGTGGCCGGTCAGCCTGGCTGACCGGTTGACGGGTTACAGGCCAATCGCCCGGCGGTGCTCAGCGAGACGGTCGACGCCGTCGACTTTCATCACCATGTTGACGACGTCAATCTCAATGACCTCTTTGCCGTCAATCGTGAGCTGGTAATACGAGCACTCGGTCGCGATTTTGGTCGTACCGCTTTCGCCCTGCTTGTTCTCGCCGCCGTCGTACTCTTTGTGACGGCCGCGCATGACCACCTCTACGGCAGAAATTGCGCCGGTGTCATCGCGCTGGTAAGAGCCGGTGAAGCGCAGCGGCACGCTGTCGGCACCCGGTGACGCGTACTGCGCCCAAAGCTCGACGTCAGGCAGACCGCCGAGCGTCCACTCAAGCGACAGCGCATCGTCGTCGAGGCCGAGGTCAATCGACACCGAGCCCGGCATCCCGCCGCCGCGATATTTCTCAAGCTTGCGGGTCAGCTTTGGCAGGGTGACGGATTCAACGACGCCCATGTAGCTGAGACCGTCGTTAAACATGTTCAGGTATTTCAGTTTGCGTGGTAACGCCATGCTCTGAGCTCCTTAGCTGTTGACCGAGTCTGACAGGTCTGCCAGATAGGTATCGGTGATGCGCTGGCGCAGGGTCAGGTTTTCCAGCGGCGGGACGGGGGTGTAGTCGTAATCGATATACAGCTTCCCGGCTTTCAGGGTTTCCACGGTGTTTGACTCCGGGTCGTACCAGCATGAGCCGTCAACGATATAGCCGTTGTTTTTCAGCTCGCGGAATTTGGCATTGATACCGGCGACGATGTCGCGGATAAGCGTTGCGGAAACGGGCTTGTCCATCGCCCACGCGTGCGCCTCAGCCATCGTGTCGGCCAGCACCTGCGCCGTGCGGGTGTAGTTTTCAAACACGAATAACGGATCGTCCGAGCAGGTGTGGTTACCCCAGAATTTAAAGCCGTCATTTCGAATCAGCGTGGTGACACCGGCCTGATTTAACAGGTTCGCGTCGGTGGCCTGCTCCTGCAAATCCCATGAGACCGAAGCACTGACGCCGGTGACGCCATTCACGCCGACGTTGGACAGCGTTTTGTGCCAGCCGGTTTCCTGGTCGATTTTGGCGCGCAGGCCGAGCGCGCGGGCGGTCGCCCATGCGGTCTGGGTTTCGTTCGTCGTGGTGTCCCACGCCAGAAAATCAGGGTGAATGACCATCAGCTCGCGCTGGCTGAAGTTCTCCCGATAGGCGATCGCTTCGGAAATGGTCTTACAACCCCACGCGCTCACGTAGCCGAACGCGCGCAGGCTCTGGCAGGTCGACGCAAGCGCGGTCGCCACTTCCTGAGAATCCAGCCCCGGTACGCCGAGAATGCGCGGCTTAACGCCGGTGACGGTTTTCGCCGTTAACAGCGCTTTCAGCCCGGTGTATTTGCCGTTTTCGTCGGTCGTGCCGATGATGTTGGAAATGGTTTCTTTCTGCGCCGCTTCCGGGTCTGACGGGTCGTCGGTACCTTCGGGAACGCGCACCACCACAATGACCGGCTTGCACTGGTCGGCAATGGCCTGCAGGGATTTTGCCAGCGTGCCCTGCTTACCGGCTTTCCCGATCGCAGTTTGCACGCTGGTAATCAGCACCGGCTCGTTTAAGGGGAATGTCTTTGCGTCAGCATCGCTGGCCGTGCAGACCATGCCGATGATGGCCGTCGAGACGGTGGATATGGTGCGCGTGCCATCGTTAATCTCGATGACCTCGACGCCGTGATGATAGTCGCCCATCTGTTTAACTCCGTGGTTAAGGGGTGCGACTATTTTCTGTTGTGTGTTCTGCGGGTGCGATGAAATGGCGTTGGTGGAGAGATAAAACAACAAACAAAAGCCCTCCGGGTGGAGGGCTTCAGTAAACGGCTAACTGACTAAAATCGCAGTCTCAGGCAATGGCGGCCAGACCGGTTTTTTAACATCGACCCGGCTCAGAAGCACGCGGTACTTTTTCCACTCCTGCAAATTTGCTGTTTCTTCGTCTGTCGCCATGTTTAGCTCAACCGCATCCTGCAGCGTGGCGATGACGTTATTTGCCTGAGTCATTAGCTCGAGTTTTTTGCGCTGTGCCTCTGCCTCATAATCAATAGGTGCGGCAATAATCTCCCCACCATCAAAAAGAAATGCGCCGCCTAATGCTTTCTCGCCCGCTTCGGTAAATTCATCCGGTACATTCTCCGGCGCGACTTCAACGACAATCTGATTAATCGGGAAAATCGCGCTTGCATCATAAGAGAAATGGATAATTTCTTTCGTGTCAGGGTTAAATGATACCTTTAGCGTTTCCTGTGAAAGCGTTTTAAGCCACAAATACCAGTCATTGCCGTTATCATCTTTCAGGAAAACAATATTCACCTCTGGCGATTTTGCAACGTAATATAATTCGAGTTCCTCCGGTGATAGTTTAGCTACCTTCGCCGGGGTATATTTTCCCCACTTATCTAATGGGTCATATTTTTTAAATACTCCAGATTGCTTCGTCATTAAGCCACCCATGCTGTGTACCAGTTTCCGCCGATGTTATATTGAAGTGATCGATACTGTACGGCTGTGTAATTCGTTTTTTGCTGTACAGCAGTAACTACCGTTCCGTTAGGGGCATACGCAAATTCATTATCATTATTTCCGTTTGTGGCGACCCCAGCCGATGCCAGCCTAATCCCCCCTTGCAGGAAGTTAGCAATAGTCCAGGCTGACGTTGCAAAACTTCCATTTACCCAGTCTTGCGTAGCCAGACGGACCAGATTCCCGCTAGACTCCTGACGCATATAAGGGGCTGAGGGATTATTAGCTTCAAGCCCTACGCTAGTAATCCAGTCTCTAACTGCGTATTGTGTCGGAGGGTTGTTTGAAGAATAAACCCTTACCGCACCGCCAGACTCAAAAACACCCTGAGTCGCAATGATATGAGTTCCGCTGCTAATTTGTCCTGCGGAAACAATCGTTCCACCGCTGTAGACCTGACCGGGTGCATTAAATGTGCCGTTGACATCATAGCTATATACGGCTGCTTTGCCGTTATCTCCGATAATATTAATAACAGCAGCTCCAAAATCGGCTTTTCCCGAACGCAGCATGCCAAAGCTTACCGATGCCGCGTAGCCATGTCCTTCTGTATGCGATATTCCCTTAACAATCGGTAGGTACACAGAAACATCTTTTGTCGATACAAAGCCATAGGGGACAAGAAACGGTGCTGCATTATTCCGGTACTGGTCAGCAAAAGCCCCACCGCCGTACCATCCGGCCGGGTTAGTCTTGTAATACGTTGCATTTTCCAGGTGTGCCACACTGCCGCCACTTGCCGGTACTGCGCCAATATCTCCCGGTGTCGGTTTATTTGCTGCGTCATATTGTTTTGCCCATGACGTCCAGGCGCCATTATAAAAAGCACGGATGTATGAGCGCGAATCCGCATATATCCGGTATATCTGCGTAACACCTGCATGTTTGTATACTTCAAGCGACCCGGCCACCTTTTCGGGATAATTATTTCCAGCTTCCGCCTGCGCATTGGATGACTGGTAATATAATCCCGGTGTAGTAAAGCTATTCAGATCGGCAGCATTCCCAATCAGCACGGCCTGACCGTTAAAAATGTCCTGAGAAGTGATATTGATATCTTCCGCCAGCGCTCGCCCGTTAACCTTCCGCCCTGACGGCACGCGGCCATTCGCATTGTCATTAGCCGCCTTGACCGCTTTCGGCGTTGCCGCCAGCGTCTCAGACGCGCTGTCGGTCGCGCTACTGAGCTGAACGATACCCTTTTGCGCCGTGGTCGCGTCCTGAGCCGTATATTTACCGTTAGCAAGGTCATACGCCGTCTTAACCGCTTTCGGCGTCGCGGCGAGCGTCTCAGACGTGCTGTCGGTGGCGCTACTGAGCTGGACGATACCCTTTTGCGCCGTGGTCGCGTCCTGAGCCGTGTATTTACCGTTAGCAAGGTCATACGCCATCTTAACCGCTTTCGGCGTCGCGGCGAGCGTCTCAGACGTGCTGTCGGTTGCACTGCTTAGCTGCGTGAAACCCTTTTCGGTGAGCGTGGCGTCAGGATGACGGCGGGACTGCTCATGCTCAGCGAGTTTGTCGTCGACATAGTCCTGCGTTGCCATCACCGTTGAGGTGTCAATCGTCAGCTCGACTGACTCGATGTCGCTTACCATGATGACCATACGCACGGTCTGCGCGCGGCCTGACCCCTCCGCCAGCTCTGGCTTGTAGCTTTCCGCCATGTTGCCGACGGCAATCAGCGTGCCGGTGTCGTCATAGAGCCCCATTTCGCGCATCCAGAAACCGCCGGTTTCTGGCGGGATGAGCAGCTCCGCGATCACATAGTTTTGATGCCTGTTGTCCTGGCTGATTTTGTTCAGCGTATGGCGCCAGACTTCATTGACGAGCTTTGTCTGGCTCGCATCAGGCACCGGCAAAGTGCCGCCACCGTCACCGATGGCCATCGCCGTAAAATTCACTTTTTTCCCGTTCGGGACGGTCGCTGCAGCAAGCTTAATCGCACCGGCTTTGGTGATGACCGTTTTATATTTTACTGTCATTTTGCTCTCACTTTTCCGGGTAAACCGTGATGGTGTCGCCGTCATACGTCAGCGCGCCGGTGTACAGATAGCCCGGCACATCCTGAATAATGTTGAGGCCGATAAGATGGCGACTGGCTGGCTTTGCATCGGCAATGAGCCGCTCCATCTCGTAATACATTTCCTCGGTGATGCCGGTCTCTAACACACCGATATCGAGGCGAAACGTGCCGGGCGGGTCGTTGGTTTCCCACCACTCAGACACGTTAATCAGATAGCCGAGCGGCTCCACCACGCGGCGCACCGCCCCAATCGTTCCTTTGTGCGCATGGATAAACCACGCCGCGCGGATCACATCCCGCTTTGTGGCCTCCGGCCAGTTCTCATCCCAGCGGTCAACGGAAAACGCCCACGCCAGCCACGGCAGCAGATTTGCCGGGCAGTCGTCAGGACTCCAGAGGCGACGCAGCGGAACGGGGGTATTTTCAATCTCAGCGCAGGCGCGCGCCGCCGCCACCTCAAGCGGTGACGAGCCCACCGGCAGCAGGCGGGTATCATTCATCGTTGCCCCCGATCGTCACGCTGTAATCGCTGCACCATGACGCCTGCGTGTCATCGAGCACGATGTCGGCCACCGGTTCGGCCAGCTCGACGCGCTGCACGCCCTCGACGTGGAGCGCGGCATAAATCGCTGATTTGCGGATATCGCGCCCGAGCCGGTGCTGCGCGGTGATGTACGCCTGCAGCTTAGTTTTTGCCGCACTCAGCACCGGCTCACTTTCGGGACCGGGGTAAAGGTAAAGCGATGCGGTGATTTTATAGTCGACAATGTTCGCCGACTGCACGGTCACGCGGTCAGCGACCGGCCTGACGTCCTCATCGTTCAGCGCGGTGCGCACGATGGCGAGCAGCTCGTCAGACGCCACGCCGTTATTTTCGCGTGAAAGCACCGTGACCGTGACACACGCAGGCTCGGGACTGATGACCGAAATATCAGCGACCCGCCCGTCAGCGCTGCGACCGTGAAACTGATAGGAGCCGGTAGAGCCTGCGGTACTCAGCCCCTCGAATGCCTGCTGAATGCGCAGGCGGTAGTCGGTGTCCGACTCCATCACGGCAGGCGTCGGCGGTAACGTCGTATCGTCTGCAGGGGTGATGACAAGGCGCTGGACGTTGTAATTTCCGCCTATCTGGTCGAGGTCTGCGCCGGTGGCGTAGGCCAGCATGACCGCGCGCGCGGCCTCGTTGACGCGCTGTCGCCAGATAACTTCCCGGTAGGCGTTTTCCTGCAGTAGCTTCACCAGCGGCTCGGACTCAAGCGAAAGCGTGCGCGCGATGGCGTCCTGCTGGTCTTCCGGGTACAGCGAGACGAGCGTCGCCTTTCGCTCGCTCAGGATGGTTTCATAGTCCAGTTCTTCCACGACGTCAGGCGCGGCGAGCTGGTTAAGGTCAACAATTGCCATAGCGTTTAACTCAGTGGAATGGTGAGTGAAAAAGGCTGGCCGCCGGTGGAGCGGGTGCCGGTGATGTCGACATACAGCCCGCCGTCGGTCTCCGACCGTTCAAAGGTGATGGTCGAGAGATTTACGCGGGGCTCCCACTTCTGGATCGCGGAATAGCACGCGGCCATAATCTGCAGGCGCAGCGCCGGGGTTTGTGGCTGGTCAATCATCTGCGACAGAAGCGAGCCGTATTCACGGCGCATGACGCGCGAGCCAACCGGCGTGACCAGAATGTCGCGCACGCTTTGCCGGATATGCTCAACCTCAGAGATACTGAGGCCGGTCTGGCTGTTCATTCCCAGATAACGCACCGTCATTGCGTCCCCTTAGTCCAGCTTCCGCCGCTCTGTACGTTGCCGTGCGCGTGGTTATCCACCTGCACGCCGTTTGATTTCAGTGTCCCGCCGGTGTGCTCGATGTTCCCGCGCATGGTGCCGCCTTTCTGCACTTCGAGCGTGCCGGTCGTCAGCTTGTTGGTGCAAAACACCTCCGGCGTATCGAGCGTGATGCGGCTCGACGCTTTCACCAGCACCAGCGGCACGGTGGCCGTAATGGAATCCGACGCGGTGACGTCTGCGGTTTTGATGCCTGACACGGTGAGCGCACCGCTTTCGGGCTCGTACTCAATAACCGCTCCGTCAGGAAAGGAAACATGAAGCGCATCAGGGGAGGCAGACGGCGCGGGATGGTCATCCGAGAAAATGCCGGGCAGCACAAACGCCGTGTCGAGCTCGCCGCCGACAGCCAGCAAAAGCACCTGCTCGCCAACGGAAGGAGCCCACCATACGCGCGAGCGACCGGCGCGGCAGGTCAGCCAGTTTAGCCAGGTGGTTTGCATGCCGCCGGTCTGGACACGACAAAGCCCCTCGTCGTGGTCGACGTCGGTCACGATGCCGGTGCGGATAAGGTTGCGGATCGCGCGTGCGATTTCCTGCAGAGAATTTAGATTATTCATGGGGAAAGGATGCCGCCGGGGGAGGCCAGCGGCAATGGAACGGTGTTTTGTGGTTGTTGTGACAACGCTCAGAGAGAGAGGTGTTTAATTATCAGCGTCTCGACGAGCTGTTTATCTTCCCGGCTGAATCCGAGTAGCTGGCGCGCCGCGTACTGCACGTCACGGCTGTGCGGGTTAGGGCGGTCTTTTAGCCCGTACTGATGGACTTGCGCGATACGCTGCACTTTGCCGGTGAATTCCACCACCGCGCTGTTTTCACGGCCAGTGGCTTTCATGTACCGGCTCGTGCGTAGCTTCTGGAACATCGCCCGCTTAATCCGCCCGGTCTTAGCCCTGAGCGGCTGACGCTTTCTCGCCTGATACGGCGAGCCGTCCGGGGCTTTCTGCAGCTTGATGCGTTGCTGTTGCGACTTGCGCAGCTCCTTTGCTATCTCTCCGGCAAGCCGTCGGCGTGCAGCCGGTGACAGGGCAGCAATCAGACCATTGAGCCGGTCGTCAAAGGGCTTAAATTCACTCATCCCATTTGCTCACCAGTTCGCCGTTGATGTAGAGCTCTTTAGGCCGGGTGACGGGCTCCGGCAGCGGCGGCTCAGGGGCATAGCTTACGTGCAACGCGCCGTTTTCCTCTTTGATGAGGGTGCGCTCGGTGAGCTGCAGGCTGATGCTGATATCGACGCTGTCCCCGTCGTTCAAATCCATCTGGAAACGGTAGCCCTTTTTGCGACCGTCATCGAGCGTGCAGATATCCGGCTGGTTTTCCCTGAGCCATGCGGCCACCGGCACGAAAATCAGGTCAGGGTCGCCCACAAAGTCACACACGATCACATTCAGGGTATAAATTTTCTCGTGCGACAGCGAGGCCGCGAGACGCGCATCGATATTCCCCTCATCGGCAAAGATGCGCATCATTTCGGGGTTTGTTTCAAGCTGCGGAACGGCTTTAATCAGCGCTTCGCGCAGGCTGCGTGCTTTCTTCATCGAGTTTATCCTGACAGTCTTTGACGGTTTCAACCTGCAACGCGCAGGCGGCGAGCGCGAGCTCAAGCCTGCGAATATCGGCGCTCAGGTCGCCATTAGTGGCCGGGTCGCTTCCCGGCATCGGGCAATAGCTCACCTTCGGGCAGGCGCTGTAAACAATGACCGGCGGAGGCGCAGGCGGCGCGGGTGTGCAGCCGACGCACAACATCAGGCAGCTCAGCGCTGTACCAGCGGCGTAAGGTTTCATTCTCATTTATCAGCCTCGTAATGGTTTGTTCACGCCGCACGGCCATTGCACCGGCGGCCAGCAGTTCGCCGCGTAAACTGACCTGTGCGGTTTCATTTCGCCTGGCAATTCCCTGCGAAACGGAAAGCTGATTTTTCAGCATTGCGATCGCGGTTTTTTGTTCGGTCGCGACCTTATTCGCCCGGTCAAAAGAGCGCCGAAGATTAGCGTTCTCATGCCTCAACCAGAGCACAGTCGCCAGTGCCAGACCTGCGGCAATCAACATCACAATGAATTTGGACACAGAGCCACCTCCTCAATGCGTTGGCGGTATGTCTCGCGAACGGCTTTAAAGGCCAGAACACAGAGCAGATAGACCAGACCTGTAAAGAGCCAGCCAGCCCCAAGTAAACAGACCGTCGTAGCAGAGAAAACAATGAGAGACCATGCTTTGCGCGCCCGTGCAGGCTTTCGACAAAAGACGGCGCGGAATATCTTCATTAGGTCTGGATTGACGGCAATACTTTTTCCCGTGTTTCGTAGCCAGTGCTCATAGGCGACCACACCGGCGAGGCTCGCACCAATGCAGACAAAACTGCCAAATAGCGCCCATGCGGCCACAAAGTTAACGGCAGCGCTTTGCGGCGATACCAGCCCCCAAATCAGGACTACAGCCAGCAGGGCATCCAAAATCAGTGAACGTAAGTATTTTTTCATTGAGAAACTCCTTTAAGACAGTAAGCACGCTCACGCGCGCGACGATTTTCCAGCCCTTTGTTAACTTCGCCATTCACGTAAACCCAGCGGGTGAGCTGGTCGCACGCCTGCGGCCATTGCTGGCGCTTGATAAACGAGACCAGCGTCGACCGGCAGGCCGCGCCGGTTCCCACATTGAATGAGAAGCTGACCAGCGCGTCGTAAACGTGCTGCGGCATTTTCACCGGCGCGCATACGGCCAGACGTTTCTCGACGTTCAGCACATCCGCGACGAGATTCGCCGCCGCCTGCCGCTCGGTGATTTCCCCCTTTGGCACGACGCCTGCAGTGTGGCCGATGCCCGACGTCCACACTCCCGCGCTGCACTGGTAAGGCGTCAGGCGACAACCTTCGAGGTCGGCAATCAGCGCCAGCCCCCCGGGCGAGGTGTTAAGCAGACGAAAGTCAGGCATCAGTGCTGCCAGCGCCAGCACGGCGGCCACACTGCATTTTTTAACGATTGATTTCACGAATAGCCCCTTTATCGAGTCCGAGCGATGTCAGATAGAGGTACGTCTTGCGCTTAAACCAGTAGTTCGTCAGCGCGGTAAAAATGGCGCATCCGCCGCCCACGTAAAGCGCCATCTTTTCGGGGGACATTGCCCCGACATACGCCAGCCCCACGGCCAGCCAGTAGGCGATAAACGTGGTGATTTTTTCCATACTCAGTCCCATAGATTCACCGTTTCGGTTCTGGCCGCACTCTCGGTCTCGGGCAGCTCAATTGCCGTGCCGTGCGGCAGGATCACGCCGAGCTCGGACAGGCCGGGATTAGCCTCTAACACGGTTTCGACCACGCCCTCAGTGCGCCCGTAGTACCGGGCGCAAATCGCGTCGAGGGTGTCGCCCTGCAGCGCGTATGCTTTCATCAGATTTGCCCCACGATGCAGCGCGCTTTGTCCTGTATGCGCGCCACAGACCAGCGCATATCCCGCCACATTTCATCGATAGTGCTGTCGATGCTGTCCGCCTTTTTGTCGCCTTTGGCGGTCGCATCCACGCCGCGAAAACGCTCATAAAGCGTGGCCGTCGTCATCGAACACACGGCGTTGAAGTAGTGAAAAACGCGCACGCTCTCGCCGTCGAGTTCGTCCGTCGGGACATCCGCCAGCGTGGCGTAACCGGCATCGAGCTGACTTTCGCGCCAGTCGCTCAGCTCCGCGTTTGTCTCCGCGATCGCGGTCTTAATCGCCCGGCGCAGGCGCACGGGGGAAACGGTCTGCTCCAGTCGCATTTCTTCCCGCACGCGCTTCGGATCAACGTCAGGAAAAAACGGGGTATTTTTGATTACCGGCTCGCTCACGCCCGGTGGCGGTATCACCACGCCCGGCACATCCTGCGGCTCTTTTTTTGGCTCAATAATCAGCGTCGTCATGACAACCTCGGGTAATGGGTGGGCGGTGGACGCCGGTCGCAGTCAGGGCAATTGATACCCGCATTGACCGGCGTGCCGCCCGGCTCGGGGAGCGCTCGGTTAACCAGCGGCTTTTGCCGCCTTTGGTGGACGCCCGCGCCGTGCCGCCGGTTTAGCGGCAGGTTTGCGCGTGCGCGGTTGAGTCTTTTGGGTTTTCGGTGCCGGTTCGGGTTTTGGCCTGAGCTGACGCTCTAACTGCTCAATGTCTTTTCGTACGCCGATAGTGCTTTCTAACTGGATCGCACGCTGCAGGTGCGCCAGCGCTTCGGGCAGTTGCTTTGCATCACGCAGCACGTAGCCGGTGATTTTGTGCAGCTTCGCGCGCACGATGTCGGGCATATCCGCGCGCTCGGTCAGCGCGAGGGTGTCGAGCAGGTTCGACAGTTCGACCGGCTGTTTAGCAGCAAGCAGGCGTTGCGCGGCCAGTGCCACCTCTTCGGCCAGAAGGTAAGGCGTCGGACGTCGACCGGTCGGCATGGTCAGGCCGTAGGTCATGGCATAACGGGCAATTTCCAGCGCCCCGGCGATATCGTCAGCATCGAGACGCCAGAGCATCACCGTCATGACGATGTCATCCTGCGCGCCTTTGCCGTTTTCGAGGACGCCAGCGACCCACGGCAGATAGAACGGCAGCAGCTCGCGCTTTTTGTCTGCCTTGCGCTCATTGGATCGGATTTGTTTCAGCGTGCGGTTGTCTGCGGCCAGCTTAACGAGCATCTGCTCATAGGCAGTTGCATTGCGCAGCGGGACGGCAGCCCGCTGCGCTGTTTCAGAGGCCGAGACCCGCATCATGTGACGCGCTGCGGGACTCGTCATGGCTTACTCTCCGCTTTCCGGTGCTGCAGGCGCGGAAGCGCTTTCCGGCGCTGCCGGTGGGGTAAAGTCACCGAGCTTGATGTTTTCAATCAGGCAACCGGCGGCGTAAGCCTCGACCACATAGTCAATATTCATTGACTCGTAGTTTTCTACGCGGTCTTTTTTCGGTTCTTCAATGATGGCGCGACGGTGCGCGTCATCCATGAAGTAAATCGACAGGTTGTCGAGACGCGTCACCATCAGCCCATCAGCCGGGAAGTAAGGCACGCGCACGGCTGGCAGGTTGCCGATTCGCTTCTGGCTGATGATGATGTCAGCGGCCAGCGATTCGGTGTTGGCCTGCTCCTGATTGACGATCGGGAAATATTTATCCGCCATCAGCTTACGCCCGGTGATGACGACGAGCTCCGGGTCATCCTGATAAATCTCGTCAATCAGGTTACTGGTGGCATCCATGACCAGCGCGTCGAGGTTCGCATAGTCGCCGTTCTTACCCACGCGGATCACGTCTGAAATAACCGCGCCGTCCTCGTCGGTGATTCTGGACATCACGCGCGCTGGCGCTTCATTGCGGTACTTCTGCAGCCAGCCGATGGCCACGTCCTGCAGCATCGGGTTTTTTACGCGGTCTGAGGTGTCGGCGCGCTTAATGCCGTTGAAACCGGCCATGATGAAATCGAGGGACTGACGTTTGATGATGGCGTCACGGATACGGGTCTGGAAGTCCTGGAATCGCGCCCACAGGTCGAGCTGTTTGTAGCGGATATGGAAGTCAAAGTTAATCTGCGCGCACTCGTATTTATTTGACTCCAGCGCGGAAAAGTCAGCGGTCTTACGCTCATCATCACCGGCGGTGTCGGCGGTGCTCGCAATCGTACCGTTAACGCCCACCCCGACTTTTTCGCCTTTCAGCTCGTCGACCGGCACGATGTTGATTTTGGTCAGAAACGCGGATGACATCTGCAGGGTTGTCATCAGAGTTTGTGTGACCGACGGCTCGACGGTGAATTTCTTCGCCACGTCATCGGTGGAAACGCCGTTCAGCTCCGCGACGCGGGACAGGTAGGCATTAAATTTGAAGCGGGTATCTTTACGCATGGTTTTTCCTGTTCGGGTAAAAGGGTTCAGGCCGGGCAGCACGCCCGGCGCGTTATCAGCAGTTGGTCAGCAGCTCGTCGCCCGTACCGCCTTTTGAAAGCTCGCGGCGCGGCTGGCGCTGGCTTTCGGTGTTATCGAGGGAGCTTTTGAGATCGTTAAACGCCTGCGCGCTTTCTTCGGCCTTGCTGGTCACGTCCTGCTTAAGCTGCGCCAGTTCGGTCTCCAGCTCGGTGACGCGCTGGTCGGTGGCGGTGAGGTTGGTCTGCACCAGCTCGGTGACGGTGGTCACGGCCTCATGCACATCGGCGAGACGCGCGTCATCGCTGGCCTGCTTGCGGCTGAAAATTGCCTTAACCTTATCGGTCAGGCTGTTGAGCATGGTGTCGGGGACGTCTTCAAATTCCAGCACAGCCAGTGAGGCCACAGAGAAAACGTCGTCCGGCTGGTCTTTTTTACCGGCGAGCGGGTTCTGCGCGGCGCGGCTGCAGAATTCGAGGTATTCGGTGCCGAGGCTTGCAGGGTCATCGGTGACGGCCAGGCCAACGAGGTAACATTTGCCGCTGTTGGCAAAGTTCGGGCGGATCTCCATTGAGGTGTAAACCTTCTGTCCTGCCTTAACCATGCTGACCAGCTCGTCGAGCGGGGCGATTTTGCCAAACAGCGCTTTTTTGCCATCGAGCGCAGAGCCATCGCTGATAATCTCCGCCTTGAGCTCGGTCACATCGCCATAACGTTTAAACGGACTGTCAGGCATCAGCCCACGGATATGTTCGAGGTTAATGCGGCAGCCGTAGACGCGGGGGTCGAACGTGTCGGCCATATCCTGAATATCATCGCCGCTGATGACACGGCCATCGCAGGTGTCACCTTCGACGCCGATGCGAAACCATTTAGAGACTTTCTTTGCCATTGTTCAGGTGTCCTGATGTTGGGTTTTCGGGGCGGGTTTAGTTTCCCGACTCTGACCCGTATCAGCCACCGCTTAAGATCTGATTAGATCTGACACAACAGGCACTTAGCGCTTATAACACCCCATTTCCTTAGCCTTGCCACGTAACACCAAAAACGAGGCAAGCATGACCATTTCAACTGACCTTTCACTGCTCAATGACCCGCGACGACAGGCGCGCCTGTTGTACTGGCAGGGGTTCGCCGTGCCGCAAATCTGCGACATGCTGCAGCTCAAGCGCCCGACCGTGCAGAGCTGGAAACAGCGCGATGGATGGGAAGAAACCGCGCCGATTAACCGCGTGGAATCGACGCTGGAGGCCCGACTTATCCAGCTCTACGCTAAGCCAGACCTGACCGCGCATGACTTCAAAGTCGCGGATTTTCTGTCGCGCCAGATGGAGCGGCTCGCGCGCGTTAACCGCTACGGCCAGACCGGAAACGAGGTGGATTTAAACCCCAATATCGCCAGCCGCAACAAAGGGGATCGCAAAAAGCCGAAACGGAATTTCTTTAGTGATGAAGCGATAGAAAAGCTGGAAGAGATTTTCTTCGACCAGTCGTTTGAGTATCAGCTCCGATGGCATAAAGCAGGGTTAGAGCACCGCATCCGCCACATCCTGAAATCGCGCCAGATTGGCGCGACATTCTACTTTGCCCGTGAGTCCCTCCTGCGCGCGCTTAAGACCGGGCAAAACCAGATATTTTTGTCGGCCAGTAAAACGCAGGCTTACGTTTTCCGTAAGTACATCATCGCCTTTGCCCGTCTGGTTGACGTCGACCTGTCAGGCGACCCGATCGTCATCGGCAACAATGGCGCTGAGCTGATTTTTCTCGGGACCAATTCCAACACCGCGCAGAGCCACAACGGCGACCTGTATGTCGATGAAGAATTCTGGATACCCAACTTCCAGAAGCTGCGCAAAGTGGCCTCCGGTATGGCGTCACAATCTCACTTGCGCACAACCTATTTTTCGACCCCATCGACGCTGGCGCACGGCGCATATCCGTTCTGGTCAGGCGAGCTGTTTAACCGTGGCCGCAGCAGCGCCGCCGAGCGCGTCGACATCGATATCAGTCATAAGGCGCTTGCCGGTGGTGTGCTGTGCGCGGATGGACAGTGGCGGCAGATTGTCACCATTGAGGACGCGCTGGCCGGTGGCTGCACCCTGTTTAACCTCGACCAGCTTAAGCAGGAAAACAGCGCAGATGACTTCCGCAACCTGTTTATGTGCGAGTTTGTGGACGATAAGGCATCGGTATTCCCGTTCGAGGAGCTGCAGCGCTGCATGGTCGATGCGATGGAGGAATGGGAGGACTTCGAGCCGTTCGCCGACCGTCCGTTTAACTGGCGTCCTGTCTGGATTGGCTATGACCCGTCACACACTGGCGACAGCGCCGGGTGCGCGGTACTGGCTCCGCCGCTGGTTGCCGGTGGCAAGTTCCGCATCCTTGAGCGTCACCAGTGGAAAGGCATGGACTTTGCCGCACAGGCCGAGGCCATCCGGGCGCTGACCGAGAAATACACCGTCGACTATATCGGCATTGATGCGACCGGCATCGGCCAGGGTGTTTACCAGCTCGTACGCTCATTCTTCCCGGCGGCGCGCGCCATCCGCTACACGCCGGAAATGAAAACCGCAATGGTGCTGAAAGCGAAAGACACCATTCGCCGCGGGTGTCTGGAATATGACGCCGGTGCGACCGACATCACGCAGTCATTTATGGCTATCCGCAAAACCATGACCAGCAGTGGCCGCAGCGCCACTTATGAAGCCAGCCGCAGCGAGGAAGCCAGCCACGCGGATGTCGCGTGGGCGACCATGCATGCGTTGGTAAACGAGCCGCTATCAGCCGGTAGCGGTATGCAATCAACTACAATTCTGGATATTAACTACTGATGAAAAAACGCCAAAACAAACAGCCAAAACAGACCAGCATGACCGCCAGCGCGCCGCAGAAAATGGAGGCGTTTACCTTTGGTGAGCCGTCACCCGTTCTGGATCGCCGCGACATCCTCGACTATGTCGAATGCATCAACAACGGCAAGTGGTACGAGCCGCCGGTCAACTTCTCGGGGCTGGCAAAAAGCCTGCGCGCAGCCGTACACCACAGCTCCCCGATTTACGTAAAGCGCAACATTCTGACCAGCACCTTTATCCCGCACCCGTTGCTGTCGCGTCAGGACTTCAGCCGCCTTGTGCTTGATTATCTGGTGTTTGCCAACGGCTATCTTGAAAAGCGCATGAGCGTGACCGGCCAGCTTTTTAAACTGGAAACTTCTCCGGCCAAATACACCCGCCGTGGAGTAGAGGAGGGGGTGTACTGGTACGTGTCGGACTACACGCACCCGCACCAGTTCGCACCCGGTTCGGTGTGCCATCTGCTTGAGCCCGATATCAATCAGGAGCTTTACGGGATGCCGGAATACCTGAGCGCGCTCAATTCCGCCTGGCTGAATGAGTCCGCCACGCTGTATCGCCGCAAGTATTACCAGAACGGCGCACACGCGGGGTACATCATGTATGTGACAGACGCAGCTCAAAACAGCACAGACATTGAAGCAATTCGAAAAGCCATGGCTAACTCGAAGGGAATGGGAAATTTTAAAAACATTTTCCTCCATGCTCCTAACGGTAAACCGGACGGTATCAAGATTATCCCGCTGAGTGAAGTCGCCACGAAGGATGATTTTTTTAACATCAAGAAGGTGAGCGCCGCTGACCTGCTCGACGCGCACCGCGTGCCGTTCCAGCTCATGGGCGGCAAGCCTGAAAATATCGGCTCGATGGGCGATATCGAGAAGGTGGCACGGGTATTTGTGCGTAACGAGCTGACGCCACTGCAGGAGCGTTTCAAAGAAATCAATGAATGGCTCGGTATGGAGGTGATCCGCTTTAAAGATTACAACATCGAGACCGATTAACCCCGCCCAAAATGCCGCCTCCGGGCGGCATGCTCTCAGACCTCACCAGACGCCGCACACGCGACGTAACCCCGCAACAGCCTCTCGATAAACCTCACCACTCAGCGCGCCACCACGAGGCGCACAGACGCGCAAAATAAATCCTGTCACCACGTCTGGCGCGCAGTGCTATCCCCGCCTCGCCTGCGCGCTTAACGGGTCGCTTTTAATGCAGGTGCATCAGGAGCCCCGAGCCGCGCCAGCGCTGGCGCTGGCTGGCAAACGCTGGAATCAAAAACGAATGCAAACTCATGCACCTGATGCATGCACCGCTAAAAAAGCGAATAATTCGGGTCAAATTCCTCGCTTTTTGCCTCGACTTTTTTCATTGAGGCCAGAAAATCCATACCATCACTTAGCGACACCGGTCGCTCGTACTCAATCATAAAAACGCCGTCATAAGTGCGCCCCATCCAGTACCCGCCGCCGCAATCTTTAGGCCGCTGGAAGAAAACCCACCCTCCGGGGCGGTAATACTCTAAGGTCTCACCCCGATAAATAGGTTGAAGATTGCGGTACAACTCAGCCTCAAGTGCATCCAACGTCGTTTGGCTAATTTTTTGCTCTTTATCCAGCGTGATATTGATTCTCATAAACTATTCAGCCTTATAAAAAATATCATCTTCGGTTTCGTTATTTTCGCTGTTTGCAAGATCCGCAATGAGAGTGAGAGCGAGCTTTAAGTCTGTTGGTTTGCAGTTTGCAATCAGAGATACCTCGGCAATAAATTGCACGCACGCCCACTTTTGTTGAGTTCGGCTGAAATGTTCGCCAACCATGAAATCCCTCCCATAGAGTTTTTACTGTACGTTTGTACAGTATCATGTATTAGCAAAAGATGGGAAGAGAAAAAAAACGTTAGAGTTATGTATGTGCATGATAAGGAGGAATATTAGCTATCAATTTTTGTTGCCGCTTCGGCTAAAGCCGCAACGCGACTTAGAATCCGTCTGGCTTGAGACTGTTGTGACGGTGCTGCGGAAAATACCTCTCCTTTAGCCGTTCCACGCAACCATTTACCATTAAAGCAACTCTTACCACCTGACATAAGGTGCAGGGCTTCGCCCCGGCTGATGGTGATGCCGGTTGTGAGATGTATCTCGTCGATAGTTTTCGACAAAGCTGCTTTTTGTTCGTCCGTTCCGTGGATGAATTTTCGTCTTTTTGACGGTTTTTGCTTCCTCAGTCGGCTCGCCAGCTCTCGTCTTTCTCGCCGACTCAGCGGTTTTGTTAAATCCAGTATCGGCGGATCGCTTTCGCTTCCCGTACAGTTATTGACAGAACTCCGAGAGGGCGCAGGAGCGCCCTTAACGTCAACGGCCAAATCAACGGCACGCTTCGGAACAATTTTCCACTGCGTTAGCCGGGTTAAAATAGGTGTGCCGGCACCGATAGCGGAATCGTACACGCCACGGATGCAGACTGTTTCCTCACCGTACTGGTTAAACTCGGCGCGCGGCTCATAAAGTGTGCGCACCTGCAAATCATCGCGGCGAACAAACGGACCACCCTGCGCATTAACGTAACCAGCCCAATCACCAGCGTCGGCGGCATCATGGACGGCGGCAAACTCAACGCTCAGGCCGTGCGCTGTCTCGGTATCAGCGAGACGACGCAGCTCACGGTAAACCGTCACCGGCGCACCGCCGATAAATTGGAATTGACGGATGTGCCAGCGCGCCGCCCATGCTGATACGGCGGGGGCTGTCTCTTTCAGCAGCTCACCGCTTTCGTCATCTGTTTCACCATCGAGAGCATAGCCGTCGATATTTTTCGAAATATATTTAGCAACATAGCCAGTAGCGCTGCCCTTTTCCGGGTCAATTGCCTCGGCATGAAAGCGCGCCTTTTTGGCTTTGTCGCTTCTCAATTCGTGGTGGTCTTCATCCCACGCATAATCACGAATGATGAGGCGCACGCGCTCAACGTCTTCCGGCAGCATGAACATAAGCATGTGCCAGTGAGGCGTCCCGTCGTGATGAGGTTCAGCAACACGGATGCCGAAAATGCGGATTTCTTCCCGGTGCAGTTTGGCGCGAATACGCGCCCAAAGTCCGGTGAGATAACTTTGTGTGTCCGACGGGCTGGCTCCGTTCCATTTGCTGTTACGGTAGCCTGCTTTAGTGGTGGCGTGATATTTAGACGGCGCGGTTAGGGTGTAAAACTCCCCGACATAACCGAGCTCATTGCAGATATTTTCAAACCCACGGATGCGGGTCATCAACTCGCAGCGGCGTATCGCAGGGTTAGCGACAGAACCGTCGTATTTTTCAATCAAGCTGATGCGGTTGCCGTCTTCGTCTTCGAGATCCAGCCCCTTGAGAAATTCACGCGTGCGGCGCTTTTGCTCGCGCCAGTCTGTCACGCAGTTTTTACTCGCGTAGGCGTGGCGTTTCTTGCTGACGTTGCCGACTGCAATTTGCAGATGTTCGCGCCATGACGCCGCAATACGTCGCAGGCGGCCACGCCACCAAACCTCATTAAACATGCGCATGATTGCTGGCGCCGCTTTGTCCTGGTCAAAGTATTTTGTTGTCAGTCCCGCCCAAAGAGGCGGAGTAACACCAAATTGCAGCGCAATTAATCCGGCGCGCATGTACCAGCCATGTAATGTCGCCAACTCGCCGAAATCAGAATCAGCGTCATCATGTTCTGCCAGTTCAGCACGAATAAAATTAGCGATATCAGTGGCCAGCAGGTCAATATCGGCACGCGACATATCAGGGAGGCGGTTATATCTGGCAACCATATTGACCATACGTGACGCCAGATATTGCATGATTTCAGTATCGAAATGACCACCGAAAACAGCGGCTGACACTTTGCTGTCGATGCCCGCGCACTCGTATTTTTTTGCGACCAGTTCCAGACGTGGCAATGCCTTTTTGCAAAAGCTGATTAAAAAAGCATTGGCTCGTTGACTGCCTTGATTTTGCTCCAGCACCGCAGCGGTGCGGTATACATCAAAACGCACGCACTCAGGCTGCAGAGAAAGCACCTTTCTCGCATGCAGCAAAGCCGCGAACATACGATCGCGGCGATGCTGTTGGTCATAGGTAAGATACGGGCTGGCTATTGCCGACCGTGGGGTATTCCACGGATAAGCATAAGCAACCGTAGAGCTATGCATCAGCGTCAGCCCCCTCAATGGCTGCAATGCATAGTTTCCCTACACGCTCAATCTCTGCCGCCATAGCGTCAATTGCTGCAATATCTGAGCAGTGAATATGATGATGTATCAGTCCGGAAACGAGCTGGTTAATCTTCGGGTAATAGCCGATAGTGTCGAGCCATTCCTCACCAGCTTTTTTCCCGGATTTAGCGATTTTTTTTTCATGCAGGATGAATTGATACTGGTCGCTGGTAATAACCCATTTGTCACCTACTTCAATACGGATAGCCATTTAAACGCCCCTGTAATGTTTGTGTTTGAGTTCTGCGATTTGCTGACAGGTCACGCAAAATGCCACGCCCGGAATCGCTATGCGGCGAGCTTCCGGGATTGGTGCGTCACATTCTTCGCAGAGGAAACGAGAGGGCGCAGCGATACGGCTGCGCGCTTTGCTGATAAGGCGCTCGCGTTCTGCTTGCTCGCGCTGTTGTACCAAATCCATTGCGTCGGCCATTAATGCAGCTCCTGAGATTCATTTTCATAGCGGGTGGCTTCACGGCGCAGCAGTTCGGCGGCTTCGATGCCGCTCATTCCCTCTTTGGTGATATGGATAGCCAGCGCCTCAAGACGCATGGAAACGGCCATAGCTCGGTCTTTACGCTCTTCTTTTTTGGCATCGGTCAGCAGTACGGCCAGTGCATCGCTATCGGTGTGAAAGCTGCGGGTTTCGGTATTACGCATAATTGACTCTCCTGATTTCGGGCAATAAGAAGCCCGGCGGGTTTACGCCATAAAATTTCTGTTTGGATTAATTCGGCATGGTTAGCCGTTTTGGAAATAAGCTCACCACTGCACGAAAATGATTCATCGCTGTAATCAATGCTTTTTTCTCGTCAGTAGTCAGCTCACTTAATTCGAGCTCATGACGAGCCGCCGGTATTTTTGCCAGAAAGAAAATAGCGGCCAGCGCCCGATTATTTTCTTCAAATTGTGGATCACGTTTATCGCGCATATCATTGACAAAACGCTCAACCTCTTTCCAGCTATCACCCCAATATCTCGCACGCAATTCAGCTACGTGGTTGAGACCAGCCAGACGCGCGCCAGCCTTTAGCGGAACATTCGCAGAAATAGCTTCGATAGCCATGATTCCCCCTGTTTTTTAGTGGACAGGCCAGCCAGTAAATCAGCCTGTGAGCGGCTCGGGTGCCAGCGTTTGCCGTCCTTACCAATAATCCAGCCGTGGCCGCAGTGCATGCCGGTGCTTTGCTTAACGAGCAGAGACGCGAATGACGGTTCATTTTTCAGCATGAGCACCTCAAATCAGACCGAATGACGCGCCAATACCGCTCATGGTATCGACCACACTCGTCATTGCTGTATTGGTCTGCAAACGTGCATGCAGCGCCAGTGCCGACAAAGACAACATGCGAATACCAGAGTTAACGCTTTCAATCATGGTGTGCTTACGTGCAGAGGTCAGGCGCTCATCAGAGACCGCGCCGCTCGCCAGTTCGCCGAGTTCCCGCATAGCACGCATGACGTAGGACTGTAATTTGTCTTTTGCCAGCTCGTTGACCGGCACACATGGCAGACAGTGAATCTGCGCCAGAAAACCATCAACTAAAGTTGAGTCTTCGGTCAGGTCTGTCAGCAGCCATAACTCAGGCGGCGTGAACTGGTGAGGCTGTTCCGGGTTGAGCTTGTTACGTAACGTTTGAACGTTCATACCCGCACGCTCGGCCAGCTTCGCCATGTTGTGACGTTGAGCGAAAGCACGACACGCATCGTCATAGTGGGGATGTTTGGAAATCTGAAAATCAAACATGGTTAAGTTCCTTCTAACTTGCATAATCAAATTCAGTTAAGAGCGGTGCGCTGGTCGATGTAGCGACAATCAATCGCTTGTTGAGTCAGTTTGTCGCGCCATGCTTTTACGTTTACGAGGGTGCGGCTTCGTTTACCGGCTTCCTCTTTGTTGGAAAAGTCTTTGGTCGGAGCTTTAAGAAGAATGCCCTCATCAAGCCATTGCCAGACCAGACGCTCGCTAACGCCGCGGGTGGCGGCAAAGTCTTTCACTGTCATGGTGTCTGACATAGCAGAGCGAATCATTGTCTGCAGGGCTGGCAGCATTGCTGTAACGATGGCGTCAAACTGAGTCGGGTCTAACAGCACAGTTTGATTTTGTGAGTTTTGCGAGTCGTGCGTCGAGATTGATTTTGCATCTGACATATCGCATTATCTCCTGTTGTTTGAAATGTAATGCAGTGGTGTGCATCTTGGTCGGTAAGCGCCACTATAGATCGTAAAAAGTTATCTGTAAACACCCATAAAATTATATGTAGGGGTTTTTATGAGTACTGAGCTTGATGTTCAGTGGCGTATTGGTGCAACTAACGGCGTGTTAGAGCGCTTGATGTCTGCCTATGGAGTCAAGATGCAAAAGGATTTGGCAGACCTGCTAGGCATCGCCAAACACAGCGTTAGTGGCTGGGTTCAACGCGATGCTATACCGGGAAACGTCATAGTTAGGTGTTGTCTTGACACGGGTGCCGATATCAATTGGTTAGTGAATGGTGAGCTTGCAAATTCAAATTACGAGCGAACCGTCTGCAGGTTAAAAGGCAAAGAGCTTTATGACGAGATAATGACGAATGGCGGGAAAACCGTTTTACGTAGGATTCTCGATGCCTATGGCTTTAGCATGCAAAAGGAGTTGGGTGATTTGCTCGGCATTTCCTCAGGCACAATTAGCACATGGGTAAGGCGCGATTTTTTCCCGGGTGATGTAGTCGTTACATGTGCTCTTGATACTGATGTGTCGCTTGAATGGTTAGCAACTGGCAAAGGGCAAATGCGCACTAACAAGGAAATAGCCCCTGCTGATTCTTCAATCGAAAAATTCCGCCTTGAATCTGGTGAGCTCAAGAAGGCTGGCGCATGGCATCCTGACCCCTCGATGATACCCAATGAATCAGGGGAATTGATTTATGTAGAAGGTGTTGGTGCCTCTTGGCTGGTCGAACGTTCTGCTTCGAATATAAGCAACGGGCGTTGGTTAATTGATATTGACGGCGCTCTTGATGTTTTTGATGTCATCCGTCTTCCTGGTGGGAAAGTCAGGTTGTCTAATAAGTCTGCGCAGTTCGAATGCAATATTCTAGACATCAAGCCTGCCGGGTCTGTAGTTCTTACATTGGAAAAACACGTTTAAGGGAATTTATGAAACGTAAACTTTTTTTAGCTTTATTTTTGACCATTTCTTTCGGGGCTTCATCCGCCGAAAAAACACAGGATTTAGACGGGGCTAAGTTTGGTGAAGATTGGCCGCTAACTTTTGAGAAAGCTTCGGTTTCTTGTGTTAACGGTCGATATGCCTTTGTGTACGACAAATCAACAGATGACCGCTACCCATTGAACGGCCTAGCGATAAGTGGCGTTAAGTCTGGAAAGCTTGAGGGGAGCGATATTGATGCTGTTTGGAAGGATAGCCCGTATTACAAGGGGGTGAAAATACCTTTGGATCCGGTAATGGATGCTGCAACAGCTCTTTGTGAATGATTAGAATTGCCTCGGTGAAATCATGACTGTAAGTAAGCAAAAAAATGGTAAATGGTTATGTGAACTCTACCCAAATGGTCGAGAAGGGCGGCGTATTCGTCGGCATTTCAATACAAAAGGTGAGGCCGAGGCATTCGAAACATTTACGAAGAATGAAAGTGAGGACAAGCCTTGGCTCGGCAAGAAAGAAGATCGCCGACGCTTAAGCGAGTTGATTCAACTCTGGCATAACCTGCACGGACAGGCTTTAGTCGCCAGTAAGTCGCGGTTAGCAAAGCTGCAAATTGTGTGTAAAGGATTGGGCGACCCAATTGCATCCCGCTTTACCGCTAAAGATTGGGCACATTACCGCGACCGTCGACTCCGTGGTGAAATAGACAACGGATATCATAAAGACCCGGCGAAATGGGTCGCCAAACCCATAACCGTGAATCGTGAACAGCAATATCTTATAGCTGTGTTTAATGAGCTGCGGCGGTTAGGAGAGTGGAGTTTACCCAACCCACTGGAAGGGGTACGCGTATTCAAAGAAGCCGAGAAAGAAATGTCCTGGCTAACTCTTTCTCAAATCCCTGAGCTGTTTCGAGCCTGCGAGCAATACGGCAAAGAGGATCTCACGATGATTGTCAAAGTCTGTCTTGCAACCGGCGCAAGATGGGGGGAGGCCGAGAGATTGACGCGGCCTCAACTCTCTCCCTGCAAACTGACTTTCACAAAAACCAAAGGTAAGAAAAATCGCACCGTTCCCATTCCTAAATGGTTGTATGA
The DNA here is from genome assembly GCF_004362415.1 of Enterobacter sp. AG326. Taxonomy (NCBI): domain Bacteria; kingdom Pseudomonadati; phylum Pseudomonadota; class Gammaproteobacteria; order Enterobacterales; family Enterobacteriaceae; genus Enterobacter; species Enterobacter sp. AG326. The sequence continues at coordinate 56,939 of NZ_SNXG01000012.1, forward strand.
CGAGCTAGCCGAACGTCAGGGCAGAATGTTCAAGCCCTGCTATCAGGAGTTTAAAAAGATGCTCAAACTCACGAATATCGAGCTAAGTGAAGGGCAAAAGACACATGTCCTGCGGCATACATTTGGTGCGCATTTTATGATGAACGGCGGAAACATACTGGTACTGCAGAAAATCCTCGGACATTCCAACATTCGCGAAACAATGAGATACGCGCACTTTGCCCCTGACCATTTAGAGCAAGCCGTCTCTCTCAATCCTCTTTCTCTCTATGTTGGCGACAATATGGCGGCAGAGGTTGCATAACACTACAATTCGCTGCATTAAAAATTAACTTAACTAGTTGTTTTATATGATAAGTGTTTGTTTTTGAAAGGGTGTTATTAGGAGCGTCTGAACTAAGATTCGCTTAAGCGACATCCTGTTAGAAAGGGCTGGCCGAAAGGCTGGCCCTTTTTTATCCCTGCGCATTTCTCACGTTAACCCTTTTGTCATAAATCATTTACAATGCTTGCCTCTTGAATGGAGGGGACGTGGATAACGTACTGCATCAGCCTAACCGGAAACGCGCAGCGGCCTTGACCGCGCTGTTTGCGATCCTGCTGATCGTGGTAGCGCCGCTTATCTCCGTCTCCTTGCAGAAAGATCCCATGAGCGCCATGCCGGGCATGCATCATGACATGAGCATGATGTCGATGGACGAGCATCACGGCGATATGCCGCATACGATGCCTGTCGATCATGCGGAAGCGTGCGGCTACTGCGTGCTGTTAGCGCATGTCCCGGGCGTGATGCTGGCGCTGATCGTCCTGCTCAGCGTGGTGCTGCAAAGGCTTCGCGTTAAGCCGCCGCGCCAGGCGGTCAGCCACTGGCACTTTTTTCCCTGGCTTTACCCTGATACCCGCGCGCCGCCGCGGCAGTCTGCTTTTTCCCTTTAAAAAAAATCGATAACTTACTGCCTTAAAAAGGAAAAGTATGACTACCTGCACTCCGCGCGCGGCATGGGGAAACCTGCTGCGTCGCCTCCATTTCTACGTCGGGCTTTTTGTTGGTCCGTTTATCTTCTTTGCCGCGCTGACCGGTACGCTGTATGTGGCGACTCCGCAGCTGGAGAATGCGTTCTACCGGCACGCGCTCCACACGGATTCCGTAGGCGAGTTGCAGCCGCTGGCGGAGCAAATCGCCTTGGCGGAAAAAACCGTTGGCTCAGATTTGCATTTGCACGCCGTGCGTCCGGGGCTGGCTGAAGGCGAAACTACCCGCGTGATGTTTGCTGACCCGACGCTTGGGCCATCGGAGAATCGGGCTATTTTTATTGATCCGGTAAGCCTGGCGGTGCTGGGAGATATGACGGTATACGGCACCAGCGGGATTTTACCGCTGCGTCAGACCATTGATTATCTGCATACCTCTCTGATGCTGGGCGACGTGGGGCGACTCTACAGCGAGCTTGCTGCCTCCTGGATGTGGGTTGCCGCGCTGGGCGGTGTTGGCCTGTGGTTTTATACTCGACCCAAACGGCGGATCAATAATCGCTTCCAGAATCGTCGTCGCCTGCATGTGACCCTTGGCTGGAGTCTGCTGGGCGGAATGCTGCTGTTCTCAGCAACCGGCCTGACCTGGTCCCAGTGGGCAGGTGGGAACGTCGATAAGCTGCGGGCAGAGATGAACTGGCTCACCCCGCAGGTGAACACGACGCTTTCCGGCCAACAGGAGATCGTGGATGAGCATGCCGAACACCGGGGCCATCACGGCGGAATGATGATGCCGGAAATGGCGATGGATCTGACGCATTTTGACGGAGTATTAAGCGCGGCCCGTAACGCAGGAATTGATGCCAACAGGCTGGAGATCCGCCCGGCACAAACGGCGGATAGCGCCTGGACCGTGACGGAAATCGATCGCAGCTGGCCGACCCAGGTCGATGCCGTTGCGGTTGATCCTTCGACGATGCAGGTCCTGGACAGAACCCGTTTCGAAGATTTCCCGCTGATGGCAAAACTGACCCGCTGGGGCGTGGATTTCCATATGGGGATCTTATTCGGGCTGGTGAATCAGCTGCTGCTGGTGGCGTTCGGTCTCGCCCTGTGCGTGCTCATCATCTGGGGTTACCGGATGTGGTGGATGCGTCGTCCGGCACAGTCGGCAGTGAGTCCGGTACAAACGCTTTGTCAAAGCTGGCTGGCGCTGTCAGGGTGGGGAAGAGGGGTTACGCTGATAATCAGCGTAATGCTGGGGCTGGCCTTGCCGGTCATGGGCGTGAGTCTGGCGCTGTTTGTTCTGGTGGACTGGCTGCGCTGGCGAGCGGCAACCAGGGTGACGCTCGCCGAAACATCCGCTAAATAACCCTATGGCGTGCTGATCACCACTGCAACGCGGCGGTTTTCAGCGCGCCCTTGCGGGGTACTGTTGCTCGCAACCGGGTATTTTTGACCTAACCCCCGCGTGGTGAGATTGCTGCGCGGGATATTTGCCCCCTTCGCCCAGGCATCGGCCACGGCATTGGCGCGTTTTAACGACAGCGCTTCGTTGTAGCTTTCTTCACCGTAATTATCCGTGTGACCGTCCATTCGCGCGTGGTTCAGGCCGGTTTCCGCCAGGCGGGAGGCCATGGACTGGATCTGCGTTTCACTTTCCGGACGCAGTCTGGCGTCATTTTTATCAAACAGGATGGTGTCCGACATGCCAAGTGACCAGTCACCGTTCAGTTCGTTAAAACCGTAAGACTTCATCGCCGAAATTTGCTCAGGAGTAAATTTACCTTCCGGAGGCGACTGGCAGCCTGCCAGAACCAGTGAGGCCAGAACTATCGGCGCGAAGTAACGTTTTAACATAGTGTATCCCTTCTAACTTGTTGTTTTCGTACGCTGGTTTTTCACCTGGTACATGTTGCGGTCAGCCCTCTCCAGTAATGCCTCCACGGAAGCATTTTCCCACGCCAGAGCAAAGCCAATGCTGAGTGACATCGATGCTTTTTGTCCGTTATGAAGATCAAACGGACGGATAAACTGCTGCGATAGCGCAGCACAAATATGTTGAACCTCAAGTTCAGAGTGCACGCCGTACAGCACCATGGCAAATTCGTCCCCGCCAAGGCGGTATGCCTGGTGACGTTTGTCGCCAAACTCCATCATCCTGCTGGCGACTTCAATCAGCACGCAGTCTCCTGCCGCATGTCCCCAGGTGTCGTTAATAAACTTAAAATTATCACCGTCGAGGAAGAGCAGGGCCGAGTTCGTTTTGGCAGAAGGGTCGTTCATTAAGGCCGCAATGCTGTTACGAAACGCCGCGCGGTTGGCAAGACCGGTGAGCGGGTCGTGCATGGCGGTACGCAGCAGCTGGGCGTTTTTCGCCTGTAGCTTGAGTTGCCACTCCTCCATCTCATCCAGAAGGCTGTTAAAGTCCTCACCAAACTGGTGAAACTCTTCGATACGGCCGTCTTTCACCCGGCGGGAGAAGTTACGGTTAGTACGAACGTCATGCACCACGTCGGTGATGTTTTGCAGGGCCGTGACCATCCCGTGATGCAAAGACTGGGTAATAGTGAGTGCGACGACGGTTGCAAAGAGAATACAGCCGGTCAGAACGGCAAACGACATCCAGATGAAATGGCCGATCAGGCTGTCACGCGCGGTAAGGCGAATTTCGCCAATCGTTGCGCCGTTATGCATGATGGGCTGCGCAACCGGTACGGGGAAAAGCCAGCGGCTGACCAGTGCGCCCAGCGTATCGTTGTTGTCCTCCGGGTTCCAGGACCAGTAGGCAAACCGCTTTTTATGCGCGTTAATAACCTCGGCCACGGCAAACTGGCCCTGTTTGCCCAGGGCGGCCAGCGTTTCGTTGGCCGCCAGCGAGTCGTTGAACACCAGCGACGCTTCCAGGCTGTGGCTCATTGTTGCGCCGGTTAATTCGAGATTCTTTTGCGCGTATTGTTTTAACGTCACGACGGAAGCAAAACAGAGCAGCAGCCATATTAACGTCATCGTGATGATGACGCTTATCATGCTGTTTCGCCTCAACGTTCTTTTAAACGTCGGACGTGGCGTTGAAGTGAAATCTTTATCCATGCTGCTTATTCCGTGCAAGCATTAATACATCCGGATTGACTCTTACGCCACTGCGCGTCAATGCATCCAGGTTGACGGCGAATCGTACCTGGCCGCGATCGATTATCAGGCAAAAGGCACTGCCAATTACACATTCCGGATTTTGCTCTGAGATTAATAGCAACGCTCTGCCCTGATATTGACTTATTAATTCAAGTTGTTTTGCCGGTGATTCAGACCCGAAATAGATCGCATCGCACGTCGCGGCCAGGGCTTCCCGATCGTTACGTACAATAACGGGAGTATAAGGTAACTCGCTATGCCCCTCATCGCCGCTTAGGGCGTGCGTATAGTGAGAAGTGGCGTAGACGCAGAGTTTAGGCTGCCCGGAAAGTGACGGCCATCGCGTATAGCTCACAATGCCTGAGACAATCGAGCGTACCGATTTATCCGTTTCCGTAAGTGTGCCTGCCGCCGCAGGGCCCACTATAAGGAACAGCGTTAGCACCAGAGTGAGTCGGAAAAAAGAGATCAAGAATAAATTTCTCACCAGAATCCGCCACATCGCTCTGGAAATAGATGTCCTTAAGAGTTGCGGGCAGAATACCATTGTTTATCAGGGCCGTCATTATGTCAGAAATAGCATGAGGCCGACCTAAGCTAAATCCTACTGTTGTTTATTTTCCGGTGGATGAAATTAGATTAATTCAGTCTGCTGGAGCGCATACTTTCATCCATCCCTTGCTGCCATGACGCACGCAGTTTTGCCGCGTTTTCGGCTGTATCGCAACTGGCAGGGAAAGATTTGCCGGCTAATCCCCAGGCGTGAATAAACCCTTCTTCGCAGACTTTCTTCTGACCGTCAGCATAGCCGCGAAGATATTCGCTACGATCAACGTGTGTGTCGTTAAAACTATCGGCCAGGGCCTGGTTATCTTTAACCGGCAGGCCATTCATGGCGTCTTCTTTACCTGCATCAAACCAGGATGGGCTGGTCCAGTCGGGCTGGAAGGTGTAAGGATTGATCTGACAGCCCGTTAAAAACAGCGACAACAGCGCGAGAGCAATTGGACGCATAGCCATTCTCCTTTTTTCTTCAGCATAGCCTGGCTAAAGAAAACCTGTCTGTAATTTAAAGTTTACGTTTTTATCGGCTGATTTTTGCAATAAATTGGCGCATGTAAAGTAATGTGTACGTATTTTGGATTGAAATGTTTACTTTTTATGGTATCGTGGTTTCACCTCATTGAGGAAAACAACTATCGCAAACGAGCTTTACAGGATCGCCATCATGCAAAAAGACGCGCTGAACAACGTACATATCACTGACGAACAGGTGTTAATCACTCCGGATCAACTGAAAGCGGAATTTCCGCTGAGCGTCGCGCAGGAGGCTCAGATCGAGCACTCTCGCCAGACCATTTCTGACATTATCGCCGGCCGCGATCCGCGCCTGCTGGTGGTATGCGGTCCTTGCTCCATTCACGATCCTGAAACCGCCATTGAATATGCTCGTCGATTTAAAGCGTTAGCGGAGGAGGTCAGCGATAGCCTCTATCTGGTGATGCGCGTCTATTTTGAGAAGCCACGTACGACCGTCGGCTGGAAAGGGTTGATTAACGATCCGCACATGGATGGCTCGTTTGATGTGGAAGCAGGCCTGAAGATTGCGCGTCGGCTGCTGGTGGAGCTGGTCAGCATGGGGCTGCCGCTGGCAACCGAAGCGCTGGACCCGAACAGCCCTCAGTACCTGGGCGATCTGTTCAGCTGGTCGGCTATTGGTGCGCGTACCACGGAATCGCAAACCCACCGCGAGATGGCGTCGGGCCTGTCGATGCCTGTTGGCTTTAAAAACGGTACCGATGGCAGCCTGGCGACGGCGATCAACGCCATGCGCGCTGCCGCCATGCCGCACCGTTTCGTCGGTATCAACCAGGCGGGCCAGGTATGCCTCCTGCAAACGCAGGGCAACCCGGACGGCCATGTGATCCTGCGCGGCGGGAAAGCACCTAACTACAGCCCGGCGGACGTGGCGCAGTGTGAAAAAGAGATGGAGCAGGCGGGACTGCGCCCGGCACTGATGGTAGATTGCAGTCATGGTAATTCAAATAAAGATTACCGTCGCCAGCCTGCGGTTGCTGAATCCGTGATCGCACAGATCAAAGATGGCAACCGTTCGATTATTGGTCTGATGATTGAGAGCAACATTCATGAAGGCAATCAGTCATCGGAACAACCGCGTAGCGCAATGAAGCACGGCGTCTCCGTGACGGATGCCTGCATCAGCTGGGAAACCACCGATGCGCTGCTGCGTGAGATCCACAAAGATTTGAACGGCCAGCTGGCGACGCGTCTGGCTTAAGAGGTTAGTTATGGTTGCTGAATTGACCGCATTGCGCGATCAAATTGATGAAGTGGATAAGGCGCTACTGGATCTGCTGGCGCGCCGCATGGCGCTGGTTGCCGAAGTAGGTGAGGTGAAAAGCAAATACGGCCTGCCGATTTACGTCCCGGAGCGCGAAGCCTCAATGCTGGCCTCTCGTCGCAAAGAGGCCCAGGCGCTGGGCGTTTCGCCGGATTTAATTGAAGATGTTCTGCGTCGCGTGATGCGGGAATCCTATTCCAGCGAAAACGACAAGGGCTTTAAAACCCTCTGCCCGTCCCTGCGGCCGGTAGTGATTGTCGGCGGTGCAGGACAGATGGGGCGTCTGTTTGAAAAAATGCTGACGCTTTCTGGCTATCAGGTGCGCATTCTCGAAAAAGAGGACTGGGCGCATGCTCCGGAACTCATGAAAGATGCCGGGATGGTTATCGTCAGCGTGCCGATCCACGTGACGGAGCAGATCATCGGAAAGCTGCCTCCTTTACCGAAAGATTGCATCCTGGTGGATCTGGCCTCCGTCAAAAATGGTCCGCTGCAGGCGATGCTGGCTGCGCATACGGGCCCGGTGCTGGGTCTGCACCCGATGTTTGGCCCGGACAGCGGCAGCCTGGCTAAGCAGGTGGTGGTTTACTGCGACGGCCGCCAGCCGGAAGCCTATCAGTGGTTCCTGGAACAGATTCAGGTATGGGGCGCGCGGCTGCACCGCATCAGCGCGGTCGAGCACGATCAGAATATGGCGTTCATTCAGGCGCTGCGCCACTTTGCGACGTTTGCCTACGGTCTGCACCTGGCAGAAGAGAACGTGCAGCTTGAACAGCTGCTGGCGCTCTCTTCGCCTATCTATCGTCTGGAGCTGGCGATGGTCGGGCGCCTGTTTGCTCAGGATCCGCAGCTTTACGCGGACATTATTATGTCCTCCGAGAACAACCTGGCGCTCATCAAGCGCTACTATCAGCGCTTTGGCGAGGCCATTACGCTACTGGAGCACGGAGACAAGCAGGCGTTTATCGACAGCTTCCGCAAGGTCGAGCACTGGTTTGGCGATTACGCTCAGCGTTTCCAGAGTGAGAGCCGGACGCTGTTGCGCCAGGCAAATGACAGTCGCCAGTAATGCGATGATGTATATACTGAAAGCCAGCAATGCTGGCTTTTTTTTATTTTGGGGAACTGTCATGGCCGAACCGCAGCTGCTGTTGAATTACACCGGGCATCTGCCTGAATGCCCGACGTGGAGCGCAGAAGAGCACGCGCTCTACTGGGCCGATATTCTGGAAGGGGAGATTCACCGCTATCATCTGCCGACGGCAGAACATACCGTGCTCTCATTCCATGAGGAGGTGGGCTGCTTCGCGCTGCGCGAGCGCGGCGGGTTTATCGTCGCCATGCGTAATGGTATCTGGCTTGCCGATAAGCATGGCCTCCTGCAGCGCAAGGTGTGCGATAACCCCTCTAACCCGCAGCTCGCACGCTTTAACGACGGCGGCACCGATTCTCTTGGGCGATTCTACGCGGGCACGTTTTGGGGGCCGGGAGATTACAACGGTGCCCTGCTGATGCGCATCGATAACGACCTGACGCCGAAAGTGATCCAGTGCGATATTCACGGCCACAACGGCTTAGCGTTTAGCCCGGATAATCAATGGATGTTTACTTCAGATACGCCAAACGGCGTTATTTATCGAACGCCGCTTGATGAGAAGGGCGAACCCGGCAGGCGTGAGGTGTTTCGTCAGTTTAAAGAGGGCGAAGGGATACCGGACGGCGCTGCCATGGATGTGGAAGGCTGCTACTGGAGCGCGCTGTTTGATGGCTGGCGTATTGCACGTTTTTCTCCGCAAGGGGAGCAGCTGGAAGAATACCGCATGCCGGTGCGTTGTCCGACGATGGTCTGCTTTGGCGGCGATGACATGAAAACACTGTTTATTACCACCACTCGGGAAAATATGGATGCGGACGAGGTGGCGAAGTATCCGCTCTCCGGAGCCATCTTCACCCTGCCGGTTGACGTGGCAGGGATGAGGAAAAGCCGGTTTATCGAACGTTAAGCCGGGTCAACCGGGACCACGTTCTCGCTCGGATAGCAGCCCAGCACCTTCATGGAGCGCGTGATCTCGCCCAGTTCGCGCAGGGCTTTCTGCATGGAAGCAGATTCCAGGTTGGCCTGGATATCAAGATAAAACATCTCTTCCCACGGGTTACCATGGATCGGACGTGATTCCAGTTTGGTCATGATCAGGTTGTGGTTACGCAGCACCAGCAGGGCTTCAACCAGCGCACCGGCCTGTTGGCCGGTCGCCATCAGCAGCGTCGTTTTGGCCGGCACCTGGTCAGACACATTGATTGCCTTGCGTGCCAGCACCACGAAACGGGTGATATTTTGCGTCTGGTTCGCCAGGTTGCGTTCCAGCACCTGTAAACCATACAGCGCCCCGCCTGCTTCGCTGCCGAGCGCGGCGACGGTTGGGGAGTTAGCCTGCGCCACTTTTTCCATCGCCGCCGAGGTGCTTTCGGTGTACTCAATTTTCCAGTTCGGATAGCGGTTCAGGAACTGGCTGCACTGCTGGAACGGCTGTGGATGACTGTAAACCGTTTCGATCTTTCTCAGGTCGGTTGAGCCAGAGACCAGCACGCAGTGATCGATAGGGATCGTCAGCTCACCTACCAGAGACAGGCTGGTGTGCTGCAGCAAATCGTAAACGTCGTTGATGGCGCCGGAGCTGGTGTTTTCAATAGGCACCACGGCGTAATCCGCCTGGCCGGTCTCAACCTGATTAAATATGTCGGCAAACTTCGCACAGCCGCTCTCGATAAACTCTTCGAAATGGCGTGCGGCATACTGACGCGCGGCCAGGTGCGAATAAGAGCCCTTCGGCCCGAGGAAGGCGATACGCGCAGAGTGCGGATTGGTTTTATTCAGATGCTGCTGGAGCAGCGCTTGCTGGGTGAGAACGGAGTCTTCGATGATGAGCTGGAACAACCGGGTTATGTAGTGGGCATCGAGGTGATGTGCTTTGCCGAGCTGAATGAGACGTTCCAGCAGATCTCGCTCGCGGTCGATATCACGGACCGGACGATGGGAGTCCAGCTTGGCTTTGCCCACTTCGACGGCGAGCGCGCGGCGTTCGGCCAGCAGCGCCAGTAATTTCTCGTCCAGCGCGCTGATTTTTACGCGCAGATCCAGTAACGGGTTTTCCGGTGTCATAGTGTTGCCTGTCTCATTTTATCGTTATCAATAAAAAAGGCCTCCCGCTGTGGGAGGCCTTGTTGTTCGTCTTCGCATTCTTTATCACGCAACGAAACGCCTCCCAGTCAGGGGAAGGTAAAAAAGAATGCGAAGAAGAACGGCGTAAGTTTCATAAAGTCATCCTGTGATTGATACCGTTAAAGTACCCGTACTGTTTTCACCCTGTCAATAAAAAACAAAAAACGCGCCCGAAGGCGCGTTGGCGGTACACTCAATTTAAAGGATTACTCTTCTTCAACTTCTTCCGCGAAGCTGGCGTCTTTCACCGATGTTGCGGCGCGACGGGCTTCACCTTTGTGTTGCACTTTATTGAGCTGCCGTTCCAGCTTGTTGATCAAATCGTTAATTGCGGTGTACATATCCTCGTGTTTTGCGCTGGCGACCAGATGGCCGTTTGGAGTATTGATAGTTGCGTCAGCGATGAAACCCTGCGGCTCCTTGGACAGGATGATATGTGGATTAATCAAATGAGTTTGCCATTTATCCAGTTTGGCGAGACGGTCTGCGACGTGCTGGCGGATTGCCGGAGTAATTTCCATTTGTTTACTGGTAATGTTCATTGTCATAAATTTTACCTCTTGTCTTTCCGTCTTGGTGATTCCAGCATACCCGACCTAATGTCAAAATGTGTGATTTAGATCACGTTATTTTGTCGGTTTTTGTCAGGGAATCTTTTTTGTGAGGCAGGGCAGGAAGAGGTGAGATTTACCTTGTCGAAGGCAAAAATTGGGGCCATAGTTGACTGGATGTGTTGAGGCTAACGCGCTTCAGCGACGCTCTAAAATGAATAAAAAAACGGCAGCCTTCGGGCTGCCGTTTTGCATTGGGGCAAAATCAGGTTCAGGTGTTGCTGCTGTTCGCGGCGATGATTTTCGCCACTTTTTCAGCCTGAGCGGTCATCTGCATCTGACGGTAAGCGTTTTCCATCAGCTTCAGGCCGTCGCGCGTTGCCTGAGTATCCGGATAATCACGCAGCATACCTTCTACGCGGTTAACCACGGCAACCCATGCGCCACGACGGGTATAGTATTCCGCTACGGAGTATTCATATTTCGCCAGACGATCTTTCAGGAACACCAGACGTTTGGTGGCGTCGGTCACGTACTGACTGTTCGGATAGCCGCGCACCAGCTTGGAGAAGTCATTAAAGGCATCACGCGCATGCTGCGGGTCACGGTCGGAACGATCCACGCCGAAGAAGCCCTGCAGCGCACTGTCGTCCAGCGCCATGTTGGTGAGGCCGCGCATGTACATCACGTAGTCGATGTTAGGATGAGTCGGGTTCAGACGCATGAAACGATCGATAGTTGCCTGAGCCAGCGGCAGGTCGGCATTTTTATAGTATGCGTAGATGAGATCTAACTGTACCTGCTGCGAATATGGACCAAATGGATAGCGATTATCCAACGCTTCCAGTTGCGTTATCGCCTGTTTCCAGTTACCGTCCTGCAACTTTTGTTGTGCAGTCGCATAGATTTCATTCGGCGGATTGTCAGGGACCTGTTCATTTGAACCGGAGCAGCCCACCAAAGCCAGGCTCAACGTGGCCGCTGCCACCAGATATTTCATGCGCGTCATGACGTTTTGACTTTCCTCAAATGTTTGTCCGGGAGAAACTCTGTTCCTGCTCCCGATTAAGACCAGCTACAATAGCACACTATATTAAACGGCAAAGCCGTAAAACCCAACGTTAAACGAAGAAGCAGTTTATGGCACAACGAGTAGAACTCACCGCAACAGTCTCCGAAAATCAGCTCGGTCAACGCTTAGATCAGGCTTTGGCCGAATTGTTCCCTGATTATTCGCGTTCACGCATAAAAGAATGGATCCTTGACCAGCGCGTGCTGGTAAACGGCAAGATCTGGGACAAACCAAAAGAGAAAGTGTTAGGTGGGGAAGCTGTCGCCATCAATGCTGAAATCGAAGAGGAAATCCGCTTCGAGCCGCAGGATATCCCACTGGACATCGTCTATGAAGATGATGACATTCTGGTGATCAACAAGCCGCGCGACCTGGTTGTTCATCCGGGCGCGGGGAACCCTGATGGTACGGTACTTAACGCACTTCTCCATTATTATCCGCCGATCGCGGATGTCCCGCGCGCGGGCATCGTGCACCGTCTGGATAAAGACACCACTGGTTTGATGGTGGTGGCGAAGACCGTTCCTGCTCAGACCCGTCTGGTGGAGTCGCTGCAGCTGCGCGAAATCACCCGCGAGTATGAAGCGGTAGCCATTGGGCATATGACCTCTGGCGGAACGGTGGAAGAGCCAATCAGTCGTCACCCAACCAAACGTACCCATATGTCGGTGCATCCGATGGGTAAACCGGCTGTGACGCACTATCGCATTATGGAGCACTTCCGTATTCATACGCGCCTGCGTCTGCGTCTGGAAACCGGACGTACTCACCAGATCCGCGTGCACATGGCCCACATTACCCATCCGCTGGTAGGGGATCAGGTATACGGTGGCCGCCCGCGTCCACCTAAAGGCGCATCGGATGAGTTCATCAGCGTATTGCGTAAATTCGATCGTCAGGCGCTGCACGCGACCATGCTGCGTCTTTACCACCCTATCACCGGTATTCAGATGGAGTGGCATGCGCCTATCCCGCAGGATATGGTGGATCTTATCGACGCCATGCGTGCTGATTTCGAAGAACATAAGGATCAAGTGGACTGGTTATGACCAAACTGATTGTCCCGGAGTGGCCATTGCCTGCTGGCGTGGCCGCCTGTAGTTCAACCCGTATTGGCGGTGTTAGCCAGGGCGCGTGGGAGTCTTTGAACCTCGGTGCGCACTGTGGCGACAACCTGGAACACGTTGAAGAGAACCGCAGACGTTTGTTTGCTGCGGGTAACTTGCCGTCAAAACCGGTCTGGCTGGAACAGGTTCACGGTAACGCGGTACTGAAGTTGACGGGGGAACCCTATGCTTCTAAACGCGCTGATGCCTCTTACAGTAATACTCCGGGAACCGTTTGTGCCGTGATGACCGCTGATTGTCTGCCAGTTCTGTTCTGTAACCGTGCAGGTACCGAGGTAGCAGCAGCACACGCGGGCTGGCGTGGTCTGTGTGAAGGCGTGCTCGAAGAAACAGTCGCCTGCTTTAACGATGAGCCTGCCAATATTATGGCCTGGCTTGGCCCGGCCATTGGTCCTCGCGCTTTTGAAGTGGGGCCAGAGGTTCGTGAAGCCTTTAGGGAAAAAGATCCGCAAGCGGTGGAAGCCTTTCTGCCTTCGGGGGATAAATATCTGGCCGATATTTACCAGCTCGCCCGCCAGCGTCTGAACAACGTCGGCGTGACGCAGATCTTCGGCGGCGATCGCTGCACATTCACCGAAAAGGGTGATTTTTTCTCCTATCGTCGCGACAAGACCACGGGACGTATGGCAAGTTTCATTTGGCTGATATAACCTAAAGAATCAAGACGATCCGGTACGTGCCGTTTTCTTTTCACATAATTCAGGTCATTAACCTTGAATAATTGAGGGATGACCTCATTTAATCTCCAGTAGCAAATTTGACCTGTTATGGGAGGAGTTATGCGTCTGGATCGTCTTACTAATAAATTCCAGCTTGCTCTCGCCGATGCCCAGTCCCTCGCACTGGGGCACGACAACCAATTTATCGAACCTCTTCATTTAATGAGCGCCTTGCTGAATCAGGAAGGGGGATCGGTACGTCCTTTATTAACGTCCGCTGGCATTAATGCTGGCCAGTTACGCACCGCTATCGATCAGGCGCTGAGCCGTCTGCCGCAGGTAGAAGGTACCGGCGGCGACGTTCAGCCGTCGCAGGATCTGGTACGCGTGCTGAACCTTTGCGACAAGCTGGCGCAAAAACGTGGGGACAACTTTATTTCGTCAGAGCTGTTTGTTCTGGCGGCGCTTGAATCACGCGGCACCTTGACCGACCTGCTGAAATCTGCCGGCGCGACCACCGCCAATGTGACTCAGGCGATTGAGAAAATGCGCGGAGGTGAAAGCGTGAACGATCAGGGAGCCGAAGACCAACGTCAGGCTTTGAAGAAATTTACGGTCGATCTGACCGAGCGTGCTGAGCAGGGCAAACTTGACCCGGTTATCGGCCGTGATGAAGAAATCCGCCGTACGATTCAGGTACTGCAACGTCGTACCAAGAACAACCCGGTGCTGATTGGTGAACCTGGTGTCGGTAAAACCGCCATTGTTGAAGGGCTGGCGCAGCGTATCGTCAACGGTGAAGTGCCGGAAGGCCTGAAAGGCCGCCGCGTACTGGCACTGGATATGGGCGCGCTGGTGGCCGGTGCGAAATACCGCGGCGAGTTCGAAGAGCGTCTGAAAGGCGTGCTTAACGACCTGGCGAAACAGGAAGGGAACGTTATCCTGTTTATCGACGAACTGCACACGATGGTCGGTGCGGGTAAAGCGGACGGCGCGATGGATGCCGGGAACATGCTGAAACCTGCGCTGGCGCGTGGTGAACTTCACTGCGTCGGTGCCACCACGCTTGACGAGTATCGTCAGTACATTGAGAAAGATGCTGCGCTGGAACGTCGTTTCCAGAAAGTGTTTGTTGCTGAGCCAAGCGTTGAAGATACCATCGCGATCCTGCGTGGTTTGAAAGAGCGCTATGAACTGCACCACCATGTGCAGATCACTGACCCGGCTATCGTTGCGGCCGCGACGCTTTCTCATCGTTATATCGCCGATCGCCAGCTGCCGGATAAAGCAATCGACCTGATTGATGAAGCGGCTTCGAGCATTCGTATGCAGATTGACTCGAAACCGGAAGAGCTGGACAGGCTCGACCGACGCATCATTCAGCTCAAGCTGGAACAGCAGGCGCTGAAGAAAGAGTCTGATGAAGCCAGTAAGAAACGCCTGGATATGCTCAATGAAGAACTGGACGATAAAGAGCGCCAGTACTCTGAGCTGGAAGAAGAGTGGAAAGCCGAGAAAGCGTCCCTTTCCGGCACTCAGACCATTAAAGCTGAACTCGAACAGGCAAAAATTGCCATTGAGCAGGCGCGTCGCGTCGGCGATCTGGCGCGGATGTCTGAACTGCAGTACGGCAAAATTCCTGAGCTGGAAAAACAGCTTGAGATAGCGACGCAGTCAGAAGGGAAAACGATGCGTCTGTTACGTAATAAGGTGACGGATGCGGAAATCGCGGAAGTGCTTGCTCGCTGGACCGGTATTCCGGTGGCGCGCATGCTGGAAGGCGAGCGTGAAAAACTGCTGCGCATGGAGCAAGATCTCCATAATCGGGTGATTGGCCAGAACGAAGCGGTTGAAGCGGTATCGAACGCTATTCGTCGTAGCCGTGCAGGGCTGTCCGATCCAAACCGTCCGATTGGTTCGTTCCTGTTCCTGGGGCCGACAGGGGTCGGTAAAACCGAGCTGTGTAAAGCGCTGGCTAACTTTATGTTCGACAGCGACGATGCGATGGTACGTATCGACATGTCCGAGTTTATGGAAAAACACTCCGTCTCACGTCTGGTCGGCGCGCCTCCGGGATACGTAGGTTATGAAGAAGGGGGGTACCTGACGGAAGCGGTTCGCCGTCGCCCTTATTCCGTCATCTTGCTGGATGAGGTGGAAAAAGCGCACCCTGATGTGTTCAACATCCTGCTTCAGGTGCTGGATGATGGCCGTCTGACCGACGGGCAGGGGAGAACGGTCGACTTCCGTAATACGGTTGTCATCATGACCTCGAACCTGGGTTCCGATTTGATTCAGGAACGTTTCGGCGAACTGGATTACGGTCATATGAAGGATCTGGTACTCGGTGTGGTCAGCCATAACTTCCGTCCTGAGTTCATCAACCGTATTGATGAAGTGGTGGTATTCCATCCTCTGGGTGAGAAACACATTGCGTCGATTGCGCAGATCCAGCTGCAGCGTCTGTACAAACGTCTGGAAGAGCGTGGGTATGAAATTCACATTTCCGACGAGGCGCTGAAGCTGCTGAGCGAGAATGGTTACGATCCGGTGTACGGTGCGCGTCCATTAAAACGTGCTATCCAGCAGCAGATCGAAAACCCGCTGGCGCAGCAGATCCTCTCCGGAGAGTTGATTCCGGGCAAAGTTATCCGTCTGGAAGTCAACGACGATCGCATTGTGGCAGTGCAGTAAGTCACAAAACGCAAAAACGAGCCGCTTGCGGCTCGTTTTTGTTTAAATACCAGGCGAAAATTGAGGTCTGGAGTTGGTTTTGCCTGGAAAGTGAGCAATCAGTAAATAAATTTCACTTTATCCTTGCAGGTTCGGAATTACTCCCTATAATGCGCCTCCACTGACACGGAACAACGGCACACACGCCGCCGGGTCAGCAGAGAATAGCGAAAATAAACGCTTGACTCTGAAGCGGGAAAGCGTAATATGCACACCCCGCGCCGCAGCGAAAAGCGAAGCGGCACTGCTCTTTAACAATTTATCAGACAATCTGTGTGGGCACTCAAAGTGACATGGATTCTTAATGTCTTCGGACAATAAATGAATACCAAGTCTCT
>NZ_SNXG01000013.1:0-46320 GCF_004362415.1 Enterobacter sp. AG326
TCAGGATGCGGGAAGGTCTTCACTGCATCAGTAATCACACCAATCTGGTTAAACGGCAAACTGAGTGATGATAAAAAATGACACCGGCATTATTATTATCGCTGTGTACGATAACCTCACCGTCCGGTTTTAGACGCCAGACGGCCATCATCAGCGCGTCGAGATCCAGTTCGTGAGAGAAAGTGGGCTTCATCGACCAGCCAACCACGTTACGGGCGAAGAGGTCGGATAACCACCGCCAGATACAGCCAGCCCTGTCAGGTGGGGATATAAGTGATGTCTGTAACCCAGACCTGATTGGCCAGGACAAAAGTAAACTGCCGCTGTACGCGATTAGGGGCAACCACTGAAGGTCGGCCGCCGATACGACGCGGCGCTTTATAGCCGCGTACGGCTTTGATCCGGTTCTGTTGCATAATACGACCCACCCGGTTTTTGCCGCAGGTTTCCCAGATTTCGTTGAGGTCGCCATGAACCCGCCGGTAACCGTATAAGCCTCCGCTCAGTGAATATGAGTCGCGGATAAGCATCAGCAGACGCTGGTTATTTTTATCAAGCGCCGAGACCGGGTTGCCGGGCGACATTCAGTAGCCGACACATCGTCATCACACCCCATACAGTGAGGTGTTCATTGATAAAGCGGTACTTCAGTCGGGCTCCTTTGCAAAGTACCGCGCGGCCTTTTTCAGGATATCCCGTTCTTCTTCGGTGTGTTTTAGCTGTGCCCGGAGTTTCAGGATCTCGCTTTTGGCTTCCAGTAAATCTCGGGCATGTTGTTCGCTGTTATCAGGTTTGACAGCCCGTAGCCACTTGTAGAGGCTATGTGCAGAAACGCCCAGATTGTCGGATACTTCGGCAACGGAATAACCGCGTTCTGTTATCTGACGTAAGGCTTCTTCCTTAAATTCAGGTGTGCCCATACGCTCCTCCTGTGCTCAAACTATAGGGCAGGATCGTCTACCGGGGCGGGGTCAGTCCACTGGAATAAGGTGAGAATAATATTTATAATTTTAATGTTCTGAATGTCGCAAGTTTTTATGACGAAAAATCACTGAATGATGGTATCAAAAAATTGTGAGCACTCTCGACCAAAAAGATGCCTGATAACTTCCCGATAACTGATTTTAATATCATTTTTCGCGCGCTATACCTCTCTAGCTATCATTTTAAAGCAATGTGAACTTTTTCCAATGAGGTTCGTTCAAATCAATCCTCAGACTTGAACACGCTACCTTAAATGCCTGAGTTTCACTCCAATTTATATCAATCAACTACGCATATATTTTATTTAAGATTAAAAGTATTAATAATTATTATCTTATTTTAGTGTTGGGGAATAATACTGTTTGATTACTATTGATCTACTTACTCAATAGGAGTTATATTTGTAATAGAAGGTTAAGGTTGTGTGAAAACAAGCACTCTTGTACTTTTGTTCTTCTTTGCTTAGTTAGTTAAAAGTAGCTTAGTTGGACAGTACTTTGACTTTAGGAGTTTTAATGTAATTGCTTTTTCTCTTATGTTTAATCGTGCTTCTGCATGTGTAATTTTAGTCAAAGCAAAGACACCAAAACGTAACCACCTAAAGAACCTGACCTTTTGAATCCTTATAACGTAAAGATAAGGAGGAGTATTGTATAAACCAAAACGACCTGCTTTTGTAAGTCATTACAGTCGGAAATGCGTTTAAAGCTGCTCAAAGAAAAATTCTTGTCAGATATTTTTTGATAAGTTGTTTAATTACAAGGAATAAAAAAACGTATGAATAAAATTATGATGGCGGTTGTGCTGTCCCTCTCAGGTGTACATGCAGTACATGCGAACTCGGGTAACATCACTTTCGAAGGATCTGTTATCGATGCACCGTGTTCAATCTCTGCAGACTCTGTGGATCAGACAATACAGATGGGTTTGATTTCAAATGCCGCGCTTGCAAAAAATAACAACAGCGGGGAATCAGTTCCGAGAGAAGTTACTATCCAGCTTGAGGAATGCACTGTTTCTAGTGCAGGAATAAAAGACAAAGTGACGGTAACATTCGATGGAGATGCTAGTACATATGACCGAGAAAGTTTTGGTGTTAATGGTGATGCATCAGGGGTTTATCTCGTTCTCAGCGGAGCTGATGGTGCGAAAGTAAAAATCAATACACCAACAGCTGCAAACGCCTTTACCGACGGTTCATCGCCGAGTCTTGTTTTCACTGCTCGGATCAAAGGCGGCGGTTCAGGAGCAACGATCGTTCCGGGTGCATTTTCTGCGCCGCTTACCTTCAAGCTAGCTTACCAATAAGATACAGCTTTTTGACCAAAGCCGTGGCAAAAGGTGCACGGCTTTCTGAGTTTTGGGAGTAGCTGATGAACTGGCATCTGAACATGAAAAATCATGTTTTCCCTTTCGTTTTGACAAGTTTAACCATCTTTCAGTCAAGTCAGGTACCAGCGAGTGAGGCAGGGAATGGCGTTGTCAACATGGAAGGGGTAATCGTCGAACGCCCCTGTGCAATTGATGTAGGTGATAGTGAACAGGTGCTTACTATGGATGCAGTACCAGTTAGCCAGATAGTACGCGACGGACGCGGCCCTCAAAAGAGCTTCACTATTCAACTGGTCGACTGTGTTTTGCAACGACTCGATCCTGACAAACCAGACTGGCAAACCTTTAGTGTGACTTTTAACGGCGAAAATGACCAAGGTTACTTTGGATTGTCCGGCGATGCTCGCGGAATTGCCCTCGCAATAACCGATGAAGCAGGAAATCTGGCTCGGCCAGGATATGTAATGTCTCCTGCAGCGATTATCCCTGACGAGATGCGACTTCGTTATAACGTAAATCTTGTGGGTAACCTGAAAACATTACAGGCCGGCGATTATCAGGCTGCAATACGTTTCACAATGGCTTACAACTAAGAGCTTGCTATGGTGCACTTTTTTCCCCGTTCCCTCACTGCTGTGATTTGCAAGATTGCTATGGGTTCAGCACTTTTTATTGTCGGGACTGTCTGTGTTCAAGCCGATGACATTGAGTTCAATAGCGACATCCTGGACGTGAAGGATCGCAGCAATATTGATCTGAGCCAGTTCTCACAAAAGGGATTCATTCTTCCCGGCACTTATAGTCTTGCAGTAAACCTTAATGCTCAGCTATTGCCAGAGGAGCCTGTTAGCTTCATTGTGCCACATAACAATCCTAAGGGTAGTCAAGTCTGCCTTACTCCTGAGCTGATTGACAAATTGAGCCTCACAGATAAAGCGCGAAATGAACTCACCTGGTGGCACAATGATCAGTGTCTTAACATTGAAAGCCTTTCCGGTATGCAGGTGAACACCGATCTGGGCACTTCAACGTTGTATCTGAACATACCACATGTCTATCTGGAATACAGTAACCCAGACTGGGATCCACCGGGTCGCTGGGAAAGTGGCATACCGGGAATACTTTTTGACTACAACCTTAATGTGCAGAATCAGCATCAGATGCGCGCAGATAGTGGTAGTGGTACATATGCAAGTGGTAATGGCACAACAGGGGCTAATCTCGGTTCTTGGCGTTTACGTGCAGACTGGCAGGCTCGTTATGATCGTCGCTCCGGAACGACTGAAGGGAAGGACATCAACTGGGAATGGAGTCGTTATTATGCCTATCGCGCATTACCGGAGTGGAACGCAAAACTCACTTTGGGTGAGGATTATCTTAACTCATCCATTTTTGACAGCTTCCGCTTCACCGGCGCAAGCCTTGTTTCAGATGACAACATGCTCCCACCCAATCTGCGGGGATATGCGCCGGAAGTTAGCGGTGTTGCACGTAGCAATGCTCGAGTCATTATAAGCCAGCAAGGTCGATTGATTAAGGAGATACAGGTTGCTGCAGGGCCGTTCCGTATTCAGGACCTGGACAGTTCAGTATCAGGTCAACTAGATGTTCGGGTAGAAGAACAGGACGGTGGTGTTCAGACTTTCCAAGTCGATACCGCCACAATACCTTATCTGACCAGACCCGGGCAGGTACGATTCAGAGCAGCCTCTGGGCGTGCTTCTGATAGTCAACACCATGTTAACGGCCCAGCCTTTAGCAGCGCTGAGTTTTCATGGGGTATCAGTAATGGTTGGTCATTGTACGGGGGAGGGCTTGCAGGAGGAAATTATGCAGCAGCTTCACTTGGGCTTGGTCGCGATCTTTTGTTTCTGGGAGCGCTATCTGCTGATGTCACACAGTCAAGGGCGCGTCCGCCGGGCGGGGAATATCTAACCGGAGAGTCATATCGCCTCAGTTACTCAAAACGTTTTGATGAGACCAATAGCAAGATGACGTTTGCCGGTTATCGTTTCTCTGACAGTACCTTTATGTCAATGAGTGATTACCTCGATGCGCGTCAAACGGGTATCAGGTATGGCCAAAATAAGGAGATGTATACCGTTTCCTTCAATCAGTATCTGGAATCATTAGATTTGAGTGCCTACCTCAATTACAGTCATCAATCCTATTGGGACAAATCGACGACGGAGCGGTATGACCTTACAACCTCAAAAAGTTTTGAGGTTGCCGGATTCAGAGGAGTCAATCTTTCTCTCACAGCGTACCGTAATCGCTTCAATAAAACCGATGACGATGGCATGTATCTGTCCCTTTCGCTCCCGTTTGGTCAGACGGGCCGTATTAGTTACAACGGTTTCTACACCTCTGCAGATACACGTAATTCTGTCAGTTATTACGACCGGTTGAAGAACGGTGATACTTATCAAGTGAGAGGTGGCACAGCGAGAGATGGGTCAGATGTAAGTGGCTATTATTCGCATCGTGGCTCAGCTGCTGATGTTCATGCATCAGCGAGCTATCGTGAAGGGCAATATAGTGCAGTAAGTGTCTCTGTAACCGGCGGTGCGACTTTAACACCTGAGGGGGGAGCATTACATCGTAGCAGTCTGACAGGAGGAACACGCATGTTGATTGATACCAGCGGAGTTGCGGATGTTCCGGTTGGAGGATACGGCAACGCAGTGAACAGCAACCGTTTTGGTAAAGCCGTGGTCACAGATATAACGAGTTATTACCGTAACAGTCTGAAAATTGACATTGATCGGCTTGCGGACAATGCAGAAGTCACGCGCTCCGTAGTTCAGGGCACGTTCACGGAAGGCGCGATTGGCTATCGCAAGTTTGATGTGATTTATGGTGAGAAGGCTATGGCCATCATTGTGATGGATGACGGTTCTGTTCCGCCATTCGGGGCATCGGTACTCAATCAGAAGAAACAAGAGTCAGGTATCGTGAACGACGACGGCCACGTTTATCTGAGCGGTATTCAACCGGAAGAGAAAATGTCTGTTAACTGGAGCGGGCGCGACCAGTGCTTCGTAACGATACCTCAGTCAATAGTCGCAAATAGCACTAACAGCCTGATACTACCATGCGTAAAAGCAGAGTCTTTAAACGATGAATAACCTTCTCCCCCTGTGAGGAAAAAAATCCAGTATGGCTATGATGAGCGGAAAAAAAATGAAAAAAATCTTACTTAATTGCATGATGTTAGTGGCAGTAACCCTTTTTCTGATACCCGCTGCAGCGCACTCAGCAATTTCTCTGGACAGGACCCGTGTTGTATTTCCGGGAAATGAAAAATCGGTGAGTCTGAATGTAAATAACCAGAACAGATCTTTGCCTTATCTGGCACAGGGATGGATTGAAGATGTGAACGGAAATAAGCTTGAGGCCGGTGGCCCATTGATCCTGCTGCCACCGGTACAGCGGATTGAACCCGGCGCTAAAAGTCAGGTAAAAATACAGGCAACGCCTGGGTTAAGTCTGTTGCCACAGGATAAAGAGACGCTCTTTTATCTGAACCTGCGCGAAATCCCCCCCAAGAGTAATAAGCAAAACATATTACAGATTGCACTGCAGACACGCATAAAACTGTTTTATCGTCCCGAAGCACTTGCACTTTTGGCAGCTGAACAGCAGTCAGCTCCTTTTCAGGAAAAATTAACGCTTACCAGAAACGGAGAAAGCTATACGGTCAATAACCCTACTCCATACTACATTACCCTTATTGGTGCAAGTTCAAAAGTTAAGGGGGATCCGGTAAAGGGCTTTGAAGCCATGATGGTTCCCCCAAAAAGTTCAGCAAAGATTGGTGGAAAGGCTTCAGAACTGGGGAGGGAGCCTGTACTGGTGTATGTGAATGATTATGGCGCAATGCCTTCCCTGACTTTTCGTTGCGACGGCACTGAGTGCAGGGTGGATCTAAAAAAAAGGGACAATAAATAACAGTCTGATGTTCTGACGCATTACAGAATAAGGAGAAAGAAAATGAACAGAATTATGAGTCTGGCGTTATTGTGCCTGAACCGAAGGAAAATATATATTATGCCGGGAATTGCACTGATTACCTTGTTAGCTCCGCAGGTGAATGCAGGCAAGACTTATGGACTGGTCGAGGGAGACAACGGAGTACTTCATGTGTCAGGAGTACTGACGGAAAGTGCATGTCGTCTCGAAATGTCATCCGAGGATCAGACAGTAGAGATGGGAAATATTTCAACGGGAGAGTTATCGGTAGTCGGCAGTCGTGGCTCTCCCGTTGCATTTCAGCTGCGCCTGCGAGACTGCATTCGTAGCGCATCGAACAATCCCGATATGCTGGGCAATGTTAGCTGGAGTAGCAACATGCCAGCCATGTCTCTGACCTTTTTCAGCGAGAATGACCAAACTAACCCGAAGCTGATTCGTGCCAGTGGAATCAACGGCGTAGGACTTCGATTCACGGACAGCGCAGACAGCGAGCTTGTACCAGGAGAGCAGGCTAAGCCGCAATTTCTGGCGCCCGGCAGTGATGTGCTAACGTATTACATCACGCCAGAACGTACAGCAGCACCTCTGAAACCGGGAGCCTATTTTGCCAGCGTCAATTTCAGGCTAAGTTATGAGTAAAGTAATGAATCGACAGAACTATAGACCATGGCAATTCGAAGTGCTGCAGCAGTGCTGGCTCATTATAGCTACGTTCGTTACTATTCCCTCTGCCATAGCTGCCCCACTTGAGGTGACGATGCAAGGAACGGTACTCGGTACCCCTTGCAAAATCCGAGCAGGTGACGAAGCTCTCACAGTTGATCTAGGTACGGTAGTTGACAAGTATCTGTATATCAATACACGTACCCCCGGTAAGCCATTCTACCTGCACCTTGACGACTGTGATACTACTCGGGCGAGCGCGGTCAGGCTGACCTTTAATGGTAAGGAAAACAGCTCTCTCCCTGGCTTGCTGGCGGTTAATGCAGGAAGTGGTGCGAGCGGAATTGCTGTGGGCATAGAAACGGGGGGAGCAAGCTCAACCCCGCTGCCTCTGAATGTCCGGGGGCCTGAAAACCTTTTGTCAACAACAAGCCGGACAACGATACTTAGCTTTAAAGCTTATGTTCAGGCTGAACCACAGGCTCTGGCGAGTAAGACTATTGGTCTGGGTGCTTTTAGCGCGAGTGCGACTTTTTTGCTAGACTATCAGTAGGTTATTAAATTATAGAAACCATATTTAAAAAGGAAAAATAATATGAAAACGCAAAAAAAAATAATGGTGCTTCTGCCTGCAATACTATGTATGTGTTCTTTTTCCGCTTATTCGGCCGAGTGTAAAGTTACTTCTGGTGGGACCCCATTTAATATTCAGAATGGAACGTCGAATAATGTTTATGTCGACCTTAAGCCTACATCAGATAGTTATTATACATATGGGGATTTAGATATATACTGTAGATATGGTGCTAATAGCTACTCTAATCCTGGTGAAAAAGACTTTTGGGCAACATTTTCTGCGGACTCTTTCACCTTACCGTTTAGCGGCTATACTGGTGGATTGTTTATTAACAATGTTCCATATAACATCCCTGTGCCGGGAAGCATTCGTATTGCAGAGATGCCATCATCATCTATTCAATTCGATCCATACGGCCCCTGGGTAAAATTAAACATTTCTCCATTTATCACCAAAAGCAATACGCCGAATTCCATACAAGTAGCGGCTAATCAATCATTAGGTAGAATCATTGTAAGGCAAACAGCTAACTTTAACCCCTCTAATAATATGGTCGTTCTTAATTTATTAGCCGCCAAGAATATTACATTATGGCCAAATACGTGCGCAATTAATGGGGGAGGAGTTCTTGATATAGATTTCGGCAGCGTGATTGACTCTAAAATCTCCACAGACCCCATATCTCCGGGTGAGTATACAAAACCAGTATCCTTAACCTATAGCTGCTCGGATACAAGAGTAACACAAGCGATTAGCATCACGTTGCAGGCAACTAAAACTGCACCGTTCAATAATCGTTTAATTGGTACCAGTAATAGTAATCTTGGAGTAGCTATGGTAAAGACCAGCAGCCTGGTTGGGGTAAACAGCAGTTACAATAGCCAAATGGTAAATGGTCAGGGAACTGACTCTATTAGCTTCAACCTTGTAAGAAACTCAGCACAGTTACCCGAGACGGGTGCTTTTAATGCTACAGCGGTCATCCAAATTGGATTGCCCTAATATTAAGCATAATTCGAGAACCAGAGACGTCGTAGGTGCTAAATCGGTAAGCACTTCTTTTAACCAATTATCTGATGAGTGTAAAATCGCACAACGTGCATTTTAAAAAAAGAATCAAGAGAAAAGGGCGGTCAGTAAGTATCTCCTCCTGTGATTTTGCTACAGGTAGAAGCAACGACCGCATAGTTTGAACACGGTAATGCTGCTCGTTTAAAGGCGCTTACGCCATAATTTTCTACAATATCGGAACCTGCTGGGAAGAAACATCATGCTATAATTTAGCCAGTGGTAAGCATGTGTTTGCTTTATATATTAAAGCTTTTTTGTCGCTAAAAATCAAAACCGCTTATAATGTACTCTCTTACACAAACGTAAGCGTACAGCGAGGGCCGTGTTGACGGTGATGTGTTATTAAGTTGGCAGTGCTATGCGCGAGGGGAGCAGTTCGCTGACCCTGTTGACCTGCCAGTCAACTCTGACGCCAAGCACATGGCAAAGTTAACTTTCTGGAGCAACGCCGTTCAGTTTGCACGTACCAACTCAGGCTGTACAGCAGTACTACCCGCTCCCCACCATGTTCAGAGCAGAAGAACAAGCCTAGACTGACCGTCCGCAAGGCAGTTTTCAGCGATATTATTCTCTGCTTTGGCCCACCCATCGTCCTCTTAGTACGTCAGTGCCGACCACTGGTTAAGTGCGTACGCGAACGCTTTCGCGAGCTCTGAGTGTCGCGACAGAGTTTCATGTTTAACGCAACCAGCTTTCCAGGCATTTCAACAGCGGTATCGTTTTTTGCCGACGTTAAGCAAGCCTATGCTACGCCGGCATTCCCCTTATATCCGCATCTATGGCGTACAACTGACCAAGCTTCAGGGCTTTTTCGGGCAGAGCTGACTGAATACGGACGTGCACATTGTGCATCTTTCGGCGGGCATGAGCCCAGCATGCGGCTTCCTTTATCGTAACATAGTGGTACAGCTCGTTGAACCTGGCGTACGGATCCGCCTGCAGCACACCGCTGAAGCCGGCAAGATGTGTAAGCACACCCGTTTTAGTTCCACGCAATTTTTGAGGTTTCCGGTTTTTCGGCCATCAGCCGGTACTCCTCCGGTGTCAGGTTATTCAGGATGACGTCTTTAAGTGCCCGGCAATCAAGGCTGAGATCAGCAAACATCTGTTTGAGGCGACGGTTTTCATCCTCTAAGTCTTTCATTTTTTTGATATCATAGGCTTCCATACCGCCAAACTTCGCTTTCCAGTTGTTGCTTTACGCATGGTGATCTCCTGACTGGACATAATCAGTATGTCGGAAGAT
Organism: Enterobacter sp. AG326; assembly: GCF_004362415.1. Lineage (NCBI taxonomy): Bacteria > Pseudomonadati > Pseudomonadota > Gammaproteobacteria > Enterobacterales > Enterobacteriaceae > Enterobacter > Enterobacter sp. AG326. The sequence goes on from NZ_SNXG01000013.1 coordinate 9,849, forward strand.
CTCTAAAAGTGAATGGTTCGGTTTACGGGGATACTTACAATGAGCCTGCGGATGGATACCTTTTTTTCCGGGCTTCTGTTCGGGCTGTTGGCGAACCAGAGAACCGGTGCCAGCGTTGCACCGACTTTTCGGTCATCACGAACATAAGTCCTCAACCTACGGTCTTCGAATTCTTATTCCCCGGCAACAGCACCTGGACCGGGTCTCGAGCAGGCCAGAGGGCTCCTCCCACTCTGGGCGCTCAAATAACCGTACGTGAAGCTCTCAGCTCATACGACTCCTGTTATTCAACTTTATCTGATCATGAACTCATAAATGGTTATATGTATAACGCAAATAAACTTGACAACCATTAGGAAGAAACTTTTTAAAATTAAAAAAATATAATCCAAAGCTATGCATAATTCTTGAAATGTATACATTCTAAAACCATATGAACTTGCAAAAAAGGATTCTATGCACCTTATAATGGGTATATAAAAAAAAGGTTTCTGTGCGATATATGTATCTTAAGGTGTCCAACACCATAAATACATGAATATAAACCTTTAGTTTTTTATTAAAATAGTATTATCGCACTTAGACGACGTTTTTATCTTAGGTGTCTTTTATTTCATCAGAAATAAATCCACTTCTACATGGGGTTGAGATGAATAATAAAATAATTCTTGTTTTTAAAGTTCATGCCTTTGACGTAGTTATTGATAATGTAACTAACTCGGGTCTCAGTGATCTGCATTTTTTTTGCAATTTCTCTGTAAGTCATTTTATAAAATGCATAGTAATAAATTGCTTTTTTCTCCATCACAGTACTCTTAAAGTGAGATGGATAAGATTTTAATGGTTTTTCTTCATCCAATAACAAACAATCATTCAGTCGATCTTGTTTTAAATGAGTTGTATTAATTAAAGAGAAACACTTATCGTGAAAAATAACCGGAGTTATTTTACTAAACTGGTCGTCATAGAAAACAATTACTTCATCGTCCTCTGCTGCTGAACAGAGATTCAAAAACTTATTAATATCACTTTCATGAAAAAGTAAAATATTTGATTGACGAAGGTAATGCTCAAGACCGAGATACAGAAAGTTATTATGACTCAACAATATTGCGTATTTTTTCATTTATTACCGCACATCCCATAACTCTTTAATATAGAGGCCGATCTTTGATAATTGCGCTGGGTAAATTCTATTACCGTATTCATCAGCCTTACTGTTCTCCACATCGACATCCCATTCACCATACCCTTCATAAGGATAAAGAATGTTGAAGGTATAGTTTATCAATAAAAGCAATGTGTAGTGATTAACATCACCTTCCTTTTTTTCTCTCGTAAAACAGTTAATGATGATTTCCGAACGTCTCATGACACTTTTCCTAATATCGAAAATTAAAAATTATTAAATAATGATATGAAAACTATTATCCAGATGCTCTAACTAAAGGCAATATAATAAATAGTAATTTTTAAAAAATTCTTATAAATCATGGTTTTGAATTCGTGACGGCTATCTCTAAATTATTCATAATAAGCCTAAATATCAAAAACCTGACCACCCAGCCGTTTGATTGATAGGGCGTTTCAGGAAATATTAAGAAATACCAGCTAATATTAATAACTTAATTTTTTATATAACTCAGGAGCAGGTCGAGTCGCATATGCATTACCGACTTATGCATTCATAGAATTAAAACAGGTACGTGCCGAGCTATTCCAGTAAAAAAGAGTTGCCAGATGATTTTGCTGTTATTGGTCGACTCCAGAAAGAATTGAAATGAGTTACTGACGAATGGGGAATATTAGAAAGAAACATCAGCGCACTTCTCAAAGCTGTCCTACTTAGGTATACCCAACGATAGCGTGCTCCCGGCTGGCGCACTAGGCCGGAAGTGCCACGCTGAGCTTCCGCTACGACGACAACAAACACGGTCGAGCAGGCCACAGAGACTCTGACACAGCGGCCCTTTCCTAGCGCTTTCGTGTAAAATAATGCGTCAAACTTATCCCCTTTAGAGCCGCGAGAATCGACACTACTGCCTCAATTATTCGTGTTGCAAGGCCAGCACCTTCCTTACCAACCTTCATGCTTTCAGTCGCAATAAACAAGTCATCCATATTTGTTCCCTTATTGAAAAATCCCGCCGGTCATACTGACGCAGCGCTTTCACGGGACAGCTCAAAGGCCAGCAGGTCAGCCGACCCCGAAGTTACCGGTTTAACCTGAAAACCGTGGCATTAAGCCTGCGTCGTGAGGCGCTTCGAGCGAAAACTTCACGTAAGTTCAGCCATGTCAGTTACCGCGACTATGACCTGCCGGTATCGTTAAACAGGATTTTACGCCAGCTGCCTGAACCAGAAGTGGTCAGGAGCATTACCTACTTAGGTACGGATGAAAGCAGGTTGTACATAGCCATGATAATTGAACTATGGTCTCGGGCAGTTATTGGCTGGTCGATGTACTCCGGATGACAGAGCAACTGGCTTGCGATGGGATGCAGATGGCGTTGTGGCGGCCTAAACTGCTACAGGATGTCATCATCAACACAGGTAGTGGAGGGCAGTACTGCCCGGCAGATTATCAGACACTGGGCAGCATGAGTGCAAAAATGTGCTGTCATGATAACGCTTGTGCGTAAAGCTTATTCCACTTACCGAAAGTCGGATACATTCACAGTGGACGCTTTATCAGTATGGAAATAATGCGTACGATGGTATTTAATTATCGCAGGTGCGCTTAAACTCCCTGAGTTCGTCACAGTGTCTGTGGCGAACTCAGCCCGTAACACTCTGAAAAAAAGGATTTTTCTTAGATTCGTGTCCACATTACGTGTGGTAGTTTCAGTGAAACTACGCACACGGAATATGCTAAGTGCTCATTTACAGTTGTGAGGAGTTGGTCACGGTGTAGGGGATAAACACAACATACTGGAGAAATCACAGCTGACTGAGTAGCGAATCTTGTGTTTCTTCGCAGATAATCGTCCGATTTTTTAAAGCAGATCTGGTGCTGTACTACCTATACAAATCCATCTTAAATGCATATACTATGATGAATACTCCCGCGAAGTATCATAATGTGAGAAAAAATAATGAATAACTTTTCAATACTTGGCACTTATGCAAAAAGAGGGGAGTGTTTCGTAACTGATAATTTCTGAAGGTGGAAAGATGACATGCAGCGTATGGCGTATCTTCAATGAACTATCGAAAAAAGCAAAACTTATGCCAAGGTACAAACCTGCCATCAACTAGGCAGGAACCGGAAACGTATTAGTAACGGTGCTGCATCGAAACCATATTCTTGATTATCAGTATAGTTGACAGTGGAAATCCCTGAACGAGGCAAGTTTTTCATACCGCAAGTTAAAAGAATGGCGCCATACGAGAGACTTCGAGCGCTTCAAGCATAACAAGCGCGTATTTTCACAGGATTGACTGGTTCTCTGTGTGGATATTAGGAGACAATGTGGCATTTTGCATGTGGTTCTATTGTTTACACTAAAATTCTTCTGCGATAGAGTTTTAGTCTGAAATTCGATTCTGCGCCACAATACAAAATGTCCCCTACGTTATCAGTTGCTGGTTAACACAATCTACACTCGCTTCATTACCGAACTGTTTATTAACGACTTAGGGCTCTATGACATGAAAGATGATTAAAGCGTCGGGGTGACTAGTGTGAGGAGTCCTAGTGTGCTGATTACATGCTAATTCACTTCATGCTATTTTCCAACTTTCGGTGCTTGTGACGAGGATTATTGTATGTTTTCTGAAAAAAATATTGCTATTCCACGTTTTTTTGTCAATCAACTCTGGATTATATAAATTATTGATCTTATGAAACTTTTGATAGTTACGTTGGTGCGCAATCCTCAAAAAATGTTGTCCAATTATGTTCAGGTTAGTCAGAAAAAATGCCCTTACTGTGGATTGCTTCTTTAATCACATTTACTGAAATATAAAGTGAATTATTTTGCAATAACCATAGAATAAAAACCTTGCCCTCCTTTAAGCAAGGGTGATTTTTTATTAAAAATAGATATTTTATAGTGGGGTAAAATGAAATATTTAATTAATTTTGAAATATTATTTGATAGCGAAAAAAAGGAACTATCAGCCATTAAAAACCATAAAATAGCTGTTCCTTTAACAACAACAGCATCGCGACTGCTGGAGGAAATTATACAGCATCCCCAAAAAGTTTTGCCAAGAGCGCTGCTGCTGAAGAGAGTTTGGGAAGATAATGGTTACTCAGCTTCGGATGCAAGTTTAAATAACAACATAAGTTTATTAAGGAAGTATTTTTCAAGTTTAAGCAATGCTGAAATAGATTTAATGACAATACCTAAAATTGGATTCCAATTGAATGCTACTGTCGAGCTGCAAGACGAAGTGACAAAAAATGAGGATCAAGTTGACAAAAAAGAAAATATACGGCAAAAAGGTTGGAAAAAGTATTTTTTATTTTTGCGTTCACAACTGGAGAGCAAAGAATACATATCATACAGTTTGATAATATTATTTTTAATAACAATATCTTTTATCATTTTATACTTTATTTTTACGGACACAGAAGATATTGCCATTACAAAAAGGAAAACTCATAAAACAGGTGAAATTGAAAAGTGCGCTGTTTTTAATCTCTCAACCGACTCTACAACTGTTAAAAGTGTTCTAGAAGCCTATCCTATAATAACTGAACTGTGCAAAAATACTACGGGAAATGTTTATTATGATTTTTCATCACTGAGTAAGGAACGTTATCGATTGCTTTTTGTGTCTGTTTGTTTAAACAATGAGAAGGCCGGCTATATAAAATGCGAAAACTTAAAATCGTACTCAAAACTTTAATATTTTTATTAACTCTAGTGATGGCTGTTGTACTTTTTAAAGAATACAATCTTTTTAATAAAGATGTGGTTATACGCAAATGCGAAGCAGATGTTTTGTACGACGTATATGAAGGAAATGTAAAGTTAACTTTAGATGTACTATATGTGCTTGCTTTTGAACAAAAAAACAAAGGTTTTTTACATGTAAGTGGGGTTTTAAATAAAGATGGAGAAAAAATTGATCTCGACAGAACATATTATTTTAGCTTTGAAAATAATAAAAAAATAGGGTTTTACAGTATAAAAATTGATAGAGAGAAAATAAGTGCTTTTGACTTTGTTGATAGCAAGCTTTTATATGAAAAATTTCTTCCAAAACCAGGTGAAGATTATTATATAAAAGCAACCTCACCTAATAAAGAATTGTTATTTTTTGAGGGTTTAGTATTTCCTTTCTTTATATGCGCATCGAATTTATCGACTACCTAGGCGGCAGTCGTGGTGCTTATATTTGATTTTCAAAGTTTTGCATCAGAAGCTATACAATATTTTTTATAGTCATTAGCTGCCTACTCATATCTAATTTTAGACTGTTATCTTGAGTAGGCTCGGCTCATACAAAATATTTAGCCGCTAGATTGGGGGGCAAAAATCACTAACTTTATATATCTATTTTTCATTTCCCTGAGAAATATTTAAATGTCGCGTAATAATTTCCGTTAGAGAGGCATGTCCAGGTGGTTTAGACTATCGCTAGATTTTTCAAAAAATAGATTCCGGTAGCCATGAATGGTGAATAGCAGCTTGGCGGGGACTTATTATTACCTTTCTGGTTTTATCTCCGAGCGCTGCTGTAGTGAATTTGGCTGCTGAAGCCATGCGAGAAAACCACTTGAGGAAACAAAATTTAAATCGAAAAAGTAGATGAACAGATCTGAAACAAGTGTTGTCACGGGTAAAGGTATACCTGATTAATACCATGATAAAAAGGTCTCAATAGGGTTTGATTTAACTCTATTGAAAGCGAAACAACGTCATGTATCATATGGGTGTTTTTTAATATTTAAAAGAGAATTCATAATGAATGTCCGTATCTACTGCCGTGCATGTACTGAAGGCCAACATGCTGATCGTGCACTGATTAGCCTGTGCGAATTTGCGCGAAGCAAAAAATGGTCAGTTGTCGGAGAATACATTGAGAATGCAAGTGGTGCGAAGCTGGAGCGTGTTGAACTCATGCATCTACTTGCGGAATGAAAACCCGGCGATCTACTTCTTATTGAAGCGATTGACCGACTCAGTCGTCTTCAACATGAAGAATGGGCTGAACTCAAAGCCACAACTAAACAGTAAAAAACTGGTTATTGTATCAATGGATTTACCAACAAGCTGGCAGATGGTTGAAATGTCCGGTAATGATCTAACCAGCTGCATTCTTCGGGCAGTCAATGCTATGCTGATCGATATCCTTGCGACAATGGCACGACAAGATTATGAAACTCGACGTAAACGTCAGGCACAGGGGATCGAGAGAGCAAAAAAGGCAGGTTTGTATATGGGGAAAGAAAAAGATATGGAAGCCCGTGAGACTGTTCGAGAAATGCTGGCACAGAACGTTAAGCCAGCCCACATAATGAAAGCAGCAGATATCAGCCGTGCCACCTTTTAGCGAATCAAGAAAGAGTTAGTAAGCTAATTGTTTTTACATGCTACCGGAAAACTTCCAAACACAAGTTTTGTCTATTTTTTTTAAAGTCAAAATATGTGATTTCGACGACAGTAGAATCAATTCTGACAATCCGTTCAAGAATTCCGAAAAAATGGTCATATTTATCCAGAATATATCATAATTTGCGTTCGGATTGAATCGAAAAGAACGCTCAGATTAAACCGTAATAAATTATCAGTTTGGGTTTAAATATGTAAATACATATGATTAATAAAACCCTTTTTTTTACATTCTCAGAGATACCAAATAGTCAGTAAATATTAAACTGCTGGGGTTGATTATTCTATAGCCTGTGGTTTATTCATCTATACTCAATAGCTGGCCAGTAATATCCCTGTCCTAAACATACGCCTTTTTCTTTGAGATAATGAATATGTTCAGCGGTTTCAACCCCCTCAACAATAAGCTTTTTATCGACGTAGTGAGTGAATACAGAAAGATTTTCCTGCGACTGATACATTGACCAGAATGTGTATTTATCAATCTTTAAACCTGGGCCAGTAGGGTCATTAAGGATTGTCCCTCCAGTGGCATCCACATCATCGATCCAGATCCTTAACCGATCTGAGAGAAGGGTCTTAAGGAAATCCAACACCTCCGACGTAAGGGTGACAGGATCATACTGTATCTCCAGATTTAGATCTGTAACTGGCAGGTATTCCTGTAGCGTCAGTAGAAACTGTTCCCGTAAAAGCAGATGGAGTGGCAAATTTATAAAAAGATTTTTTACACGTTCCGGGTCGAGCTTACATTGTGTAGTAAAAAAAGATAACTGCTCGTAAAAAATAGTTTCGAGTATTTCAGATGATTGTGATAAAAAAAAGGCTTCAGTATTGAAAGTCTTATCGTACGGTTTAGATAAGATTTCATAACCCATTACTTCCTGTGAAAAAATATTAATTATTGGTTCGAGTTTGAATGTGAATTTTACCCCATTTAAATTTATCAATTTACATCTCCTGTGTAATGTAATACTAACAGTGTTCTAAATCACGAGGAAAATATTTATCATACCTGTGCATTAATACTCCCCTAGGTTGTAATACAAAATTCAGTTACAAAAGCGCTTGCTAAGTAACATATTCTCCAGCTAAGCCTTTATCGCTGTGAGTATGAGACATCATCCACATGCCATCTTTTAAGAATAAAATTCAGACTACCTCTGAAGCTGGTATGACCAAAAAAGTCGACAATGATCACAGCCAGCTTTTTGCATGCTACGGACTAAATGCCATCAGGAGCAGTCCAAATTTCCAAGTCACCTCTAGACTAAACGCTATATGAGATAAGAGTGTAACTAAAATATAGATTGTAACATAAATAGCCGCTACACTATTTATACAAAATAACAAGATTATCCGGCGAATGCGCAAAAAACCGCACATTAAGTGCGCATAATGCCTTGAGGGCAACGGCAATAAAGTGAGGCTGCCTTCCTAGTATTGTTTCTTCCACTTGAACAGCAGGCTGGGCTGGATACCATGCAGACGAGAGACGTGGGAGACATTCATTCCTGGCTCTATCGTCTGCTGGATAATAGCGATTTTCTCCTGAGGAGTCTTACGTTTGCGGGCTTCTTGCCCTAACAGGATCCCGGTCATCTCAAAATTGGCGTTAGTGTTAGACATATATTCAAGCCTATCTCTTATCTGGAGATACAGCTACTGTCTGGTGTTTCAGGGGGCTACATCAGATAACAGAAGAATAACTGCATGTATATCAATCCGTAGCAATGCTCATCACATCTCTTTAATTTAACATAAGATAGATTACACGAACTAAATGTGTCAGCACAAAGCGTTATTGTCGTCTCAGCACAATTCACTCGCGTCGTGTACGCTAAGCCTTCATTTTGCTCAGCACAGGACCGCGATCTTATGTTGGTGACTATGACAGACAGAGAACTTTACCGGCTTGGCATCATTCAGCGAGTATTCGACCGGGCTTTGCTTCAGCGTGACGCTGCGGACATTCTTGAACTCAGTGTTCGCCAGGTACAGCGTCTGGTACGCCTGTACCGGACAGATGGCGCAACCGCGTTTGCATCCTCCCGCCGTGGCCGTCCTGCAAATAACCGTATCGATGAAGAGATCCGCTGCAAAGCCCTGGATTTGATCCGGTGTCACTATGCGGACTTTGGTCCGACGCTCGCCACGGAAAAACTGGCTGAACGCCACCATATTCATCTTTCCGTTGAAACCGTCCGTAACTGGATGACAGCCGACGGCCTCTGGCGTCCTCATTCCCGCCGGCGAGCCCGGGTTTATCAGCCACGCTATCGTCGCGACTGTCTTGGCGAACTGGTTCAGATCGATGGCTCGTACCATGACTGGTTCGAGGGCCGCGCCCCGAAATGCTGCCTTCTGGTCTTTATGGATGATGCCACCGGTCGCCTGATGCACCTGCGATTTTGTGACTCAGAAAACGCGTTTGACTACATGATGGCTACACGCCAATACATTGATAAACATGGTAAACCAGTTGCTTTTTACAGTGACAAGCATGCCGTATTCCGGGTCAGCGGACCGGAAAGCCGGCGTACCGGCACAACCCAGTTCGGACGGGCTCTCCGGGAACTGGCGATCGAACTGATTTGCGCCAACAGCAGCCAGGCCAAAGGCCGCGTGGAACGGGTCAATAAAACCCTGCAGGATCGCCTGATTAAAGAGATGCGCCTGCAGAATATCAGCTCGATTACCCAGGCCAATCAGTGGCTTGAGTACTTCATGTCCGATTTTAACCGCCGGTTCTCCCGGCCGGCAAAATACCCCAAAGACCTGCACCGTCCGGTCACCCAGAGTCCACAGGAACTCAATGATATCTTCGCCTGGCAGGAGCTGCGAACCTTATCGAAAGCACTGACGTTTCAGTACGATAAGATAATGTATATCGTTGATCCCACCGAAGAAAATACCCGAATAGCAGGTGAAAAAATTACCGTTTTTGATTACCCTGACGGCAGCATTGCTTTCCGTCACCGGCACCGGCCGCTGGATTATCAGGTTTTCGATACACTGGCCTGCGTTGATCAGGGTGCGGTTGTCGACAACAAACGGCTGGGCGCCGTTCTGAGACTGGCACAGCAGAAGCAGGACGATCTGGAGGCGGAAGGAAAGCGAATGCGCAGTAAAAAAATGCCCCGCAGGCGTGCTCAGGAGCGCGTACTGGAAGAGCTCAGGGCGATTAATCCGGTGCTGGCCAGTCCGCAGGATTTTAGCCCCAGTCTGAAACGATGAGCCTTTCCCTCACCTGCGGAACAGATTTGGATGCTGGCAGATGAGGGCGAAATGAACGGCCACTATACCGCATGGCAGATACTGCAGGCCGCGCTGCGCCTGGATCTTATTGAAGCGTACATTGCGCGGGAGATCACGCTGGCGGAGCTGGCACAATCCGCAGAACTCTCCCCCCGCCAGTGCATCCGTCTGGTTAAGCGTTACCGCGAATCAGGGCCGACAGGGCTGCTCAGCCGCCGTCAGGGAAAGCCGGGCAATCATCAGTTAAAGGCGGATATCAGAGCTCAGGCTCTGCAGCTCATCCGCTCACGCGGCCGGGGGATGAACCCGTCTGCAATCTGGCGAATACTGACCACAGAATATGGTATTCAGATTTCAAAAGAGACCGTGCGGAAACTGATGATTGCCGAGAAAACCTGGCATCCTCGCCCGTCCTCAAAACCTGAATCAGACTGAAGAAGGCATTGCCCGGACTCACCACAGAGGTCACTTCAGCCTGGTTTTAAATACGACATTTGAACATTGGCTAGACAAAATTTGTAGTGGCTAAATTGAGATGTCCGTCTGGGGGATGCGGATGTTTTCCTAGACTGTTATGTTGTGATCCCAAGATGCTGCCGGTACTTCGCCGGACTCATTGCACCTAATGATAGCTTGATACGCTTTTCGTTATACCACCGTATGTACTTGTCCAGGAAGCTGATAAATTTTTCCAGCGTGATACCCGCCCAGTTTCTGCCATAGAACATTTCGTTTTTGATACGCCCGAAGAAGCCTTCACACGCAGCATTATCCGACGAGCATCCTTTGCGCGACATGGACCTTATAAGTCCGGATGTGTTGACACGATCGAGCCAGCCTGGCCATCGGTAATGGCCACCACGATCGCTGTGTATCACCGGTTGGTCATTTTCGTTGAGCGTATCGAGTGCGTCATCGAGCATCGTATTCACGAGCGTCGCGTCCGGGCGTGTTCCTATCGACCAGCTCACAACCTGGCCATCAAAGCAGTCGATAACTGGCGACAGATAGACTTTTCCAGCCGGAAGCTGGAACTCCGTTATATCGGTCAGCCACTTTTCATTTGGCCTGCAGGAACTAAAATCCCGGGCGAGCAGATTTTCCGGTGCCGGGCCGATTTCTCCACAGTAAGAGTTGTATCGTCGTCGCCTGGTGCGCTTAACAACGAGCTGCTCTTCTGCCATCAGTCTGCGGACGACCTTCTCAGAGATAATTTTGTTATTGCCGCGAAGCATCGCGTGAAGACGCCAGTAGCCGTAGCAACGGTAGTTTTCCTCAAAGATCTCAGCCATGATCAAGCGTATTTCCGCATATTTATCACACAAGCGCTGGCTGGCTTTGTGGTAAAAATAGTACGGGCGCAGCTGGAAGGTGCAATTCGCGAAGAAGACCCGGGGCGCCTGGCGGAGCGTCAAATATCTCGGGCGGTACATGAAGCGCCCTCCGGTGTCGGCGGCGAAGCTCAGGCACTACAGCGGCGGCGCGGTGCTGCACCACTATTACGACCACCGGACGCAGCGGTACCGCCAGCAGATCCTTCCCCAGGAAGAGATGATCGGACGCTATATCAGCCACGTACCGGCGAAGCATTTTAAGATGGTGAGCTACTACGGCTTTTTGTTCAGCCGGAAACTGGGCGAGCTGCTGCAGAAGTTATACGATGCCCTGCAGATGGAAGCGCGGAAAAAAACGGAGCAGTCGGGCCTCGCCGCGCTGATGAAGGGGTTCCTGCGCACGGATCCATACAAATATCCTGTGCGGCAACCGGCTGTGCTTCAGCGGCCCAGAGGCTGTCAGACACGCCACGGAGTTAGTGGCGGAAAGGCTGCATAACATCGACCGGAAACGATGGCTTCTGGCACAGGCCGCGGGATAATTTCGCCTTAAAAACGGTTTTCAGGTTAAAAACTCACCGAAAACCGCATTTTATCATCATAAGTGCCTCAACCACCCGCAACCATTACGCTCCCGACGATAACATCCATGGTCAGGATATTTCTAAAACGATGATTCATTTTCCTAACCATCAAGCCGCAACTCCGCTATCAGCAATACCGGTCTCAGCATTAGGTTGACCTGAGAGCCTCTACAGATTTCAGGGGGCCGATAGACAAAAATTTTATAGTTTAAGTCCCGGCAGCTAAGAACAGAGTAGTATTATCGTTTTGAGCAATTTACCGATGTGCGTATTATAGTGAGTAAGAACGATTGTTCGAATCTCTCAGCGGTAGTACAACGATAATGCCTCCACATCGTGTGAGCGTTCGGCAGGATGCCAAACTGTGATCTTTTCGACGCTATTTTGTACTTGCAAGAACATTTCTCTAATATTCATGGATAGTTATGTCTTCAGAACAAACGAAATCAGCATCAACAAACCAGCCTGGTAAAACCGCAGCTTACTCCATACTCGTTTCGATTATCACAACACTGTCGCTTGGCATGCCTTATCAGGTAGACATCAAGATTCTGCTGCTTCTGTCGTTAACACTCACAGTAATTATTGCTCTGGCGGATGGCTGGCGCTTTACGCTGATAATAGAGAGTATGTGCAGCGGCATTATAAGGGCTTTCCCCTCGCTTTGTATTTTTATCCTAATTGGTGCGCTTATCGGGAGCTGGATCCAGAGCGGGATTATCCAGACCCTTATTTTCTATGGGCTACAGATTTTAAGCCCGGAGTTTTTTTTGCCGGCAGGTTTACTGGTTTGTAGCGTCGTGTCACTGGCGACCGGTACATCGTGGGGTACTGCCGGTACGATGGGGGTAGCCTTTATGGCTATGGGACAAGTCTTCGGGGTCCCTGCTCCACTCACTGCGGGGATGGTGATTTCAGGCGCCATTTTTGGCGATAAATTATCCGTTCTGTCTGATACCACTAATCTTGCGGCTGCCACAACCGGTTCTGATTTGTTCGCACACGTCCGTTCTCTGTTACTTACTACTGCGCCATCGTATTTGCTGAGTCTGGGAGCATTTTATGTCGCAGGGAGACATTACCATCTGACCCAAAGCACAGACGTAAATGAGGTCAGTGGACTGCTGCAGTTGCTTCAACAGAACTTTGTCATTAGCCCATGGTTGCTGTTACCGATTTTGGCAGTACTGCTGATGAGTGTGCTGCGGGTGCCAGCACTGATTGCACTAATGAGTGGTGCATTACTTGGGGTTTTGTGCAGTGTTATTGTTCAGGGGGACTCTGTCGCCAGCGCTCTGAATGCGATGAATATCGGATACGTCAGCTACAGCGGTGTTGCAATGCTTGATACTCTGCTTAACCGCGGGGGTATTGTGAATATGATGGGAACCTTTGCGCTGTCATTTATGGCGCTGTGTCTGGGGGCGTTAATTAACGAGCTCGGTTATTTGCGTCTGGTAATGCAGGGGCTATTGCAGCAGGTTAAACGGCTGGGTTCCCTGGTAGCCCTTGTCATTGGCGCCTGTTTCATGACTAATGGTCTGATGGGGGAAGTCTATCTGTCGATCATCGTTAACGGTAATTTATTTCGGCAGGAGTTTGCCCGTCGTGGTTTGCAGCCAGCAATGCTCAGTCGTACCCTGGAAGAGGGTGCTACGCTGACAGGCCCTTTGATTCCCTGGACTACGGCCGGTGCATTTATGGGAGGAGTGCTTGGTGTCAATGCAATTGATTATGCACCGTATTCTTTCTTTAACCTTATTAATCCGTTGGTTGCCATTGCTTTTGCTTCTGCCGGGATAGCTGTGCTGCGTACTAAACCGTCGACAGCGGCACCGCATTCCGCAAGCCGCCACCACCGGTGACGGACTTTGCTCGCTGTGACAGCTCGCTTTTACAAAAAAAGTTTCGGAATTTTTCTGGTTGCTTCAGCACAGTGTTATCAGCGATTCAAAACTGGGGCTTTCGCAGCCCCGGAGGATTAAAAATGATGAAACTTACGTTTTAACAAGAAGCCGGGAGTTTTTAAGTTATGGAGAAAATAAACTGGTCTGACTCAAAACACTCTACAGCTAACACGCGGGTGAGAAACCTGCTGACAAATTACTGGTTCTGATGGAATAACTCTCTCAGAGCTCACTGCTGCGCTGAAGCAGGTCCGGGAGCTCCAGCGCCTTCTGGGCAAAAAGACGATGTAAGTTGATCTCCTGAAAGAAGCCTTGGAGTACGGTCAGTCGCGAAAATGGATAGCGCACGCGCCCTTGTTGCCAAAGGACGGGGAATAGCCCTGGTCAGTCGCACCATGGGTGTGTCGCGTGCGCAAGTGTCACTGCGGCCGACTGGCAGGACGGGCGTTGTAACCGGCGTAATGACGAAGCAGACGCTGAAATACTGTCGGCTATCCTCAACATTATCAGCGATATGCCGAGTTATGATTATCGACGCGTGTGGGGCATCCTGCGCAAGCAACGTCGCTCAGAGGGACAGCCACCTGTGAATGCCAAACGTCTATACAGGATAATGAGCGAGCATAACCTGTTGTTGTTGCATGACAAACCAGAGCGCCCGAAGCGTGAACATAAGGGTAAAATCGCAGTTGCAGAAAGCAATATGCGCTGGTGTTCAGATGGCTTCGAGTTCGGCTGTGACAACGGCGAAAAACTGCGTGTAACGTTCGCGCTGGACTGCTGCGACCGCGAGGCCATAGACTGGGCAGCAAGCACGGGAGGCTATGACAGTTCGACTGTGCAGGATGTGATACTAAGGTCGGTGGAAAAACGCTTCGGCGACAGGTTGCCCGACACACCGGTGCAGTGGCTGACGGATAACGGTTCAGCGTATAGCGCGCATGAAACGCGGAGGTTCGCCAGAGAGCTGAATCTGAAACCCTGCACAACCGCAGTGAGCAGCCCACTGAGTAATGGCATGGCAGAGCGGTTCGTGAAGACGATGAAGGAAGACTATATCGCGTTCATGCCAAAACCGGATGTGAGAACAGCCCTGCAAAACCTTGCAGCAGCGTTCACGCATTACAATGAAAACCACCCGCGCAGCGCGCTGGGATATCACTCCCCAAGGGAATACAGGCGGCAGCGGGCATCGTTAACTTAAGATACAAAAGTTGTCCGGAGATGGCGGGTCAAGATCACTATAATAGATACTTGAAAATGGGTAATTAATTTTTGCGATGTATTTATAACAATTTACCGTAACATATCCATTCTGACTCTATTTTAAAACTACCGGCCATCCCGCAGGTCCAAACAACACCGGTTCAGAAGAAAAGCAAGATGACCGGCTGACTTACTTTAAAGGAAGTTCACCTTTCGCACCACCTTTGAACAATATAAAGAGTGCCATTTTAACATAAGCTCTTGTTGACTTAGTCTCTTAAAATTCCCATAATAAGAAGTTAATTTTTATGAATAAAATATATTCTTTAAAAAAACCGAAGTGAAACAGGATTCATTTTTTGTTCAAGAATATAATCCCCCTCTTGTCCTCTCGGAAATATACTTACTGTTTCTGAACGAGTAAGCCAGACCACAGTCGAATCAGGGCGGTAAGCCAGAATGGTATTAAAAGCAACCCAAATACCATGAAGTAGCATAAGGCAATCAACGACAAGAGTAATATTTTTTGTATTCTCAAGCTGTTTCAATACTCTGCTTTCTTGAAAGCTCATAAGTATATGCAGGGCCTACACAATAATGCCGGCCATGGCCACAAAAATGAGTAGCGTACCATTAACGTCAAACTTGTCGTCTACAGCGTGCCTTCCCGGCTTGTTGGCCAGCTGTTACGGGTTCGGGCGTAGGATGATCGTCTGAGTTGTTAAATTGGTAGCAACGAGGTTATGAGCTGCCCTCGTGTCAGACCAGAAAAGGGTAAAAGACGAGCCAGACTGATCGACTTCCGGCATGTGATCGACAGCCTGGCGAAAAAGCCGGGGGCCTTCAGCCATGCGGCGCTGAGAAATGACATCCAGCCGGACCATGAATGGCGAAGACTGTGGCGCCGTCTGTGTAATCATCTCAAGCCTGAGATAGCAGGTCGTCTGATGGTACACGTACTGAAACAGGCTGCGTGCTATGACGATATTTCTATCGTGGCGCGGGGGATGGAACAGATGCTGAATATCCTGGGTGAGCTGAATCTGCACAGCCTGATGCGGTTACTGGGGATAAAGGAAAAGGAACTACCGGCGGTCAGTGTAGTTCACACAACCTCAGCAGTTATGAGCAGTTGCTGCGCGGAAAAGGAGGTCTGCAGTGAGCAATATCCACCTACTTGAGCGTAGTCAGCGCAAACTGCGTCTCACCCGCGTCAGTGCGGAATGGCATGCACTGGAGAAACGTGCGCTGGCTGAGGGCTGGACCCCGTCACGCTATCTGCTGACGCTGTGCAATGAAGAACTCCTGTGGCGCGAGAGCGAAAAGCTACGCCGCTATAAAAGGAAGCCAGGTTGCCAGTGCGAAAACGCTGGGTAAGTATGACTTCAGCCAAGTGCTGGAACTAAATAACGCTCAGTTCCGGCAACTCTGTGAAACGACAGACTGGGTCGATGCCGGAGAAAATCTCCTGCTGTTCGAGCTGATCGCACATCGTTATGAGCGTGGCAGTCTGGTCATCACAAGCAATCATCCGTTCAGCACGTCGGGCGGCATCTTCGTGGATGAAACGATGGCGGTGGCAGCAGCCGACCGGCTGAGCCATCACGGATATATGTTCGAACTGAAGGGAGAAAGTTACAGTAAAAAGGCAGCGAAGGCAGTAACCAAGGTGGCGTAAAACCCCGCTCAATGGA
Organism: Enterobacter sp. AG326; assembly: GCF_004362415.1. Classification (NCBI taxonomy): domain Bacteria; kingdom Pseudomonadati; phylum Pseudomonadota; class Gammaproteobacteria; order Enterobacterales; family Enterobacteriaceae; genus Enterobacter; species Enterobacter sp. AG326. The sequence continues at coordinate 26,398 of NZ_SNXG01000013.1, forward strand.
TGCGGCTAGAGTAGTTGGCGCCAGTCGGCAAAACTAGTTGACGTTTGATACATTAGGTTTATTTATATCTCGGGGTGATGTTGTTCCACACCAGGTTAATAATTTTGTCATGCAACACCTCATTTATGAATTAAAATACAAGTAACTATAAACCAGCCCGCGCCATCAGTTTACTTACCACTGTACTTACCTTTATCCTCTCCGGCCTGCATTCCATTGCGCCGGAATTACATTAACTGCAAATCAAATACATCATACCGGCATGCCCACCTCCGGTATCCCCTGCAACTACCGGTAGAGGATATCAGGTCCTGGCAGCATTTCAGTAAATTTTCGGGTCAAAAATGACGGTTACCGCCCCGCGATAGGTATCCGGACGTGTAGCCAGCATGGTATCAACATCTTTCTGGCCGACAAGAAAATCAATACTTCCGGCCCTGTTCTGACCAAACGTCTTTGTCACAAAAACGTTCTTAGTCAAATCACGCCCGGCTTCAAGCCTGCGTTTTGACACGGTTGAGCCGGTGACGTTATCGACGATGTTATCGGGTAAGGTCAGGAGCGTGCTGACCGGGACCGTCTGTGAGGGCATTTTATCGCTTCTGAGGGCGCAGTCCGGGCCGCTCTGCTGTTCGCATTCCAGATAAACCGTAAAAGCGCCTGAGGTGGACAAACTGAAGTTACTCCTGCCTGTCAGTTGCGGAGTGGCACGCGACACCATCCAGCGCTCCCAATTGGCCTGTCCCTCATCAGCAGTGCAGACCCGCCCTGAAGCACAGGGCTGCAGCGACACGGCCTGGTCATCTGCGGTAGTGGTGAGTTTAAATTCATGGTTTACCGAAAGCGTAAAATTGATGGTCAGTTCCGTGTCTGACGCCTGATAGTTGTCCCCGAAATCGATATCGCCTCCCGGGCCAACACTCAGCGTTAATGACCCAGTGTATATTCCGGCCTCCATTTTGAGCGGGTCAGGAGTTTGTAGTTCATAGCCAATACTGTTGTCGTTGAATACAGGGTAACCACTTCGTGAGATAGTTGATATTTTATAACATGCAGAATCCCCTGTATTGTACCGCCATAAAAACTCGTAATAAATATCTGAGTAGAAAGCTAAACCTGTAGAAATGCAAGGTCTTGGTGCAGAAATAAAGCCCCCGCCAACCCAATTATCCATGGTTCCTATTGTGCCAAAAGGATACCTGGCAATAAAGCCGATAGTTGATACCCGGAACTGTACCTGCGCTTGCGCACCTGTTTCACTGGTAACTGTCAGGCTTCTGAATGTGGATGGCATTTTTATATACAATCCGTCTCTGGGAGATGAATTAGCTTCTATTGTCCTGGACGGCGATGCTCTTAGAGGAAGATCAGCACTAACTCTGTTCCCGCTGCAATACTCTGGCCTGCGGACACAATACCCGCTCTGCGGCGTGGTGTTCGTGAAGGTATTGTTTTCAGGCCTGTCCATCGACGGTGAAAACGACGCCGTGATGTCCATGGTCGCCGCCATACCCGCTGTACTTACCGCAAGCAGCGCCATGCACGCCAGCGCACGTAATACTGAGTAACTCATCGTTTTTCTCCTGCACCGTCTGCGCGGCACGTCACTGTGCTGACAAACTGCACTGTCCTGTCTTTTTCCATCTCCGCCGGCAGCGTGCACTGCATCCCCGGCTGCCGGTTTTCTGCCCTGACCGTCAGCTTCCGGTTTGCAGTACCGGAATCCAGGGTCAGCACCCCCTCAGCGTTTATCACTCCGCCGGAGACGTCGCTGCTCACGTAGCGGTTCTTCAGTACGTTTCCGTTTTCGTCCTGCAGCATCCCCACCACCGTGAAGGTTTTCACCGCCTTCACGCTGATGTATTTCACGCTGCCGCGTTGCATCTGTACGCTACTGGCGGGTGGGAACACCTGCACACTTTCTCCTCCGCGGGCTGTGAACTGTACGGTCTCTTTTTTCCACAGCCCGGCCGGAATGATATTGCGTCCTGCTTTCAGCGGTGTCTCGGCCATCCGGCCGGAAGCCAGTACATTCGCGGCTTCATCATCAGAATCTACATCCACAATCAGCGCTGACTCCATGCTGCGGCTGGCGTTGCCGTTTACGGAGGCCACCCTGCCACCGCCCATCACCAGCACCTGGCTCAGGTTACCCCCTGCCGTGTTCGTGCCCCCGCGGGTGTTATGCTGCACATAACCATCCCCGCTGATGTACGTGGTATCCACTGAGGCATTACCGCTGATAACCGTATTCTGCGGACTGTAGGAGACTCCCCCGCCCAGAGAGCGGATGCTGCTGTCATCCCCCGGCTGCCACTGATAGTTCAGACTGGAATAACCCTGATTCTGGTTCATGCCCGTTTCTGCCGACAGGGTGTGCCTTGCCGCCGGGGCTAGCGAGATGCTGATGCCAAATGCGACCCCGTGGTCGCGACGGCGGTCATTAAAGCCAGGGCGGTCATATGCGCTCACGCGGAAGTTCATATCGCGCCCCGACAGGGTGGCCAGCGTAGTCACCGACATATCGGCACCAACCCCACTGCGCCAGGCCGTATCCATATACTGCCCGTTGACGATAAGCGACGTTGACCCTTGAAGTCGCAGCGCCAGGGAGCTGCCCCAGGTATCACCCTGCTGACGGGATGCGGTTCTGTGCCCGTAGACGTCCGTCGTGGTTGAGCGCCAGAACAGGCTGGCTGAGCCACCACCGGGAATATTGCGGTAGAAACGGATGTCGGTATTCTGATTTAACTGATATGCGGTGTTACCCAGCGTGTACTGGGCAAACAGGGCGTCATCCGGTGAAAGCGTGATGTTTGCACGCGTCCTGATCTGGTGCTCTTTTTCCGTTGCCGCCCCGCTGAGCCCCAGAACAGCTCGCGGATGGGCCAGGACATCAACCCCCCCACCAATGGAGAAGGGATTATCCTCACGCCCCTGCCCTTCACCTGTGGCCAGCGTCCTGTGCTGACCGCCCCACAGGTTCATGCGCCAGCGCCGGTTCGGGTCAGACCACCCCTGTGGTTTGTAAATCTGCGCCTGCTGCGTGTCGACGGTCTGACCATTTTCAATAATCCTGATGGTGATGTCATAAATGCCGCCGGGTAACGGCCGCGTGTCCAGGGCCTGCACACCCGCTTGTAACTGCTGGGTATGAACGAGGCGGCCGTCGCGCCAGACTTCTGCAATGGACTGAGTGTATCCGGTCACATAAACCGGCCAAGCGCTGACGCTGTCCATACTGACCCGAAGCGCATCAGAGGTACCCCACATCGCTCCCGCCACGGTGTCGTAACCGAAACCGGCTGTCTGCACATTACCGGTATCACTGTCAGGGGTAAAAAAACCCAGCCGGACGAAACTGCCCTGAAGCTCTTTTTGGGTGTAAAGTTCGTACAGGCTGGCGCTGCTGTAATGATAGTCCCCATCCGTTCCTGACGACTGGAAGGACGCTCTCTGGCTCCAGCCTGCCAGCGACGACGTCAGGGATGAATTTATACCCCAGCTGCGCGTGGACGCCGTGTTTGTTACGGATGCATCGTTGTACATAATGACACCACCCGGCGTATCTGCCGACATGGCAATATAGGTGCTCTGGGTCCGTGCGGTCTCATAGCTTGTGGTATAAAGCTTCAGCACGGAGTTGTCGAGCCTGTACTGAACCGCCATCAGCCCGGAAGGACAGTCTTTCGCACATTGTCCAGCCGATACACCCTTCTTCAGCACACCACTCCAGAGGGCCAGGGTTTCCGGGTCTGCATCCTCTGCATAATCAAGGGTTCGTATCAGACGGATGTCTCCGTTCTCTTTCAGGACAACGGCAGCATCAAACAGCCGTGTGTCATTCAGGTAAACCTGAACAATAAGCTCTGAGTCATAAAAATACCGGCGGAAGTCTTCCGGCAGCCCCCGCATATTGGCCGCCAGCGTCATATCCGCCGCCGGCGCAGTCAGGGGGATCAGGGTAAGGATGAGCAGGCTTTTTTTCTTCATAAAAAAAAGCCGCAGCAGTCGCCTGCCGCGGCCTCCATATCACATGAAAGGACAGGCGTTGTTATTGCGTCGCCACTACCGGCTCGAAAATCATCGACACGCTGCCGGTAAATGACCCGTTCACGGTCAGCGCCTTATCGTCAGCCTGAGAGATTTTCAGTGTGGTACGCCCACCGGCTTTTGCCGCTGCGGCTTCCACCACGGTGGTGGCCGTTTTGCTGAGCGCAACGTTGTTAAAACTCACCGCCAGGGGGATTACATCGGTGCCGTTTGAGAGCTGGGGTTTGCCATCGCTGCTCAGGTTGCCGGTCAGGGTTGCCTGAATACCACTGGTGGTATTTTTGTACTGGAACGGCTTTTCAAACACCTTCAGTTTGCTGGTCGCGATGTCGTAGCCCATATCCTGGGTCTGATCAATCCAGCCCGCGTCTACTGGGATAACCTGAAAAGAGTCTGAGGGGACGCTGGCGGTCAGGTTAATGGTATATCTCTGGCTGTTTTCAGCGTGCGCGGCAACGCCGCCGAAAACTGCACAGGAAAACAGAGCGGCAGCGAGGGATTTATTCGGAACAGAAAAATTACGTTTCATATTACTATATTCACTAAGGTTTGAAGTTAATCCACAAACGGTCAGACGGATTTGCATGACCAGCACTGGTATTCCGGGTGTTAATAACTCAACGCCCGCTTGCTATTCCCCTCGATAAGAGTGAAATTCGTTTTATATCCGGCTTTTTTGCCTACGGTATGGGCTCTACCGGGGAGAATAAATTCGCGAGTGACTGCACCGCAGTCGGTATTCGCTGTTCTGCACTGGCGGATATTATCAAGCGACACCGTGGCATTGCCGTTATTTTTTATAGTGATACCTTCCGCGCCGGCACTGTCGATGGCTGTGTTAAACTGCGGTTTTTCGGGCTGGACAATCACTATCGTGCCGTAGCCCGTAAGCACATTAAGTCCCGCATGCAGGGTGTCTTTGCGATACTCATTCACCGCCTTTTTATCGAGCCCAAAGCTGTCATCAGCCTCAGGCATGACCGGGGTGAACCTGACGCGAAAATACCGTTCGCTTTCCCGCTCTCCCGGCCACAGAATACGCACAGACTGAAAACCTGCCGGCGGAATAATAAGCCGCTGGGGCGTGACAATAAGACGGTTACGCTCCGGAGTTGTCCCGGATAACTCTTTTTGCGGCATTTCCTCTTCCCCTTTTTTACTTCCGGGGATTATTTCAAGCAGTTCAACGCGCACAAAGGCAGTCGAGTCACCGGTGTTATAAATCCGCTTGGTCATACTCTGCATATCCGGCGTCAGTACGTCGTACATACTGCCAATGCCAATTACTGGTGTGGCATACGCGGGTGACAGTGCTGACAGCCCTGAAATAAAACAACAGGTAAGAAAAAATATTTTAAAGTAACTCATCGTATCACCTTATAACAGGGCCTCCCTTAAGGGGAGCGAATAACGCAGGGGGGGGGGATTATCCCGCAAGCTGCATGCATACTGGTAAGTTTCATCACCCGGTTTAAAGAACGCTTTTACACTGTCATAGATGTTTTTGTTTTCCCATCTATGAAAGCGCCTTTCTGTAAAGCGAGATGCTGTTAAACAAACCGTAAACTTTTAAGGCAAGTTGGCTTCGTGGTGTGCGATGCGAAAATTAAACTAGCTCTATTATGCATAAATGAAATTGATCGTCAATGGCGATCAGATGCCTGCTCATTGATTTACTTGATCTATCGATGATAAGAATATGAACGTTCCCACCGCTCATTAACTTTGGTTAATCATCAGGTGAAAATATAATAATTTCAAATTTTTAAGTGAGCAAATCAAGAAAAATAACAAATATGAAAAAATTCTTAAAAAAAGGATGGAACATAAACTGCAATAAAATAAAAAAATAAATTAACACCATCTGTTTAGGTTTTGTTTAGACTCCGATTAAAGGTTGATAATAATCATTCCTGCAAAATGCCTAGCTTAGATTTAAATTTATGTAAAGTTATTGATGTTTAGTAAATTTCAGGTAAAGAATAATCAACCAGCTTCCCCCTCGCGCCGCGCAATTCTGAAAAAACTTTTGTTGTGTCAGCCCTTTCCTCCACAGGACTGGTAGCCCTGTCGATGCCCTCAGTGTCTTTTGCGGCATCACTAAGCAAAGAAGAGCGGGATGCGATGACCCCGGATGCTGTAATTGAACGTTTTAAGCAGGACAATCTGCGCTTCCGGGAGAATGCAGGATTACCTGGCACAGAAACGCAACAGTATTGCAGGACAGTATCCTGCAGCGGTGATCCTTAGCTGTATTGACTCACGTGTATCGGCTGAAATTGTACTGGATGCAGGGATCAGCGAAACGTTTAATACCCGTGTTGCAGGAAACATAAGCAATCGCGATATGCTGGGAAGCATGGAGTTTGCCTGTGCAATTGCTGGCGCTAAGGTGGTGCTTGTTATGGGGCATACACGTTGTGGCGCTGTACGTGGAGCCATTGACAATGCAGGCCTGGGAGACCTGACAGGTCTGCTGAATGAAATTAAACCTGCAATTGACAAAACCGAGTACTAGGGAGAACGTAAAGGCAGTTATTATGCCTTCGTCGATGCCGTCGCCCGTAAAAATGTTGAGTTAACCATTGAAAAAATCCGGAAGGACAGCCCTGTACTTAAGCAACTGGAAGACCAGAAGAAAATTAAGATCGTTGGCAGCATGTATAGCCTTGCTGGCGGCAAGGTTGATTTTTTCAAGTATAAAGACAACCATAAACTGTCGCGTAATATTTCCCCATGAAAAATTATGCAGATAATGAATTTTGTGCACTACGATAATTGCACTTTTGAGGTAGACCCAAAACAAACAATTCAGTGAGACAGTTTTTCTGTCTCATGCCGGTGTTACGTTTTCATCATCTAGAGTTAAACAAGACAGTTTTCATTATTATGGCACTTTATGGCTACGCCCGTGTTTCAACGAGCGACCAGGATCTTACCCTGCAGACACAAACTCTCAGCGCTGCCGGTTGTGAAATAATTCGTGCAGAAAAAGACAGCGGAAGGAGCGAGTTGCAGCTGTTGCTGGAATTCTTACGCCCCGGAGATACATTGATGGTGACCCGCGTGGATCGCCTGGCCCGCAGCATTAAGGATCTGCAGCATATCGTGTATGCCCTGAATCAGCAGGGCGTAACGCTCAGGGCAACAGAACAGCCAGTGGACACGCGCTCGGCAGCAGGTAAAGCCTTCTTCGATATGCTGGGCGTTTTCGCTGAGTTTGAGACCAATTTGCGACGCGAGCGCCAGATGGAAGGGATTGCCGCAGCGAAAGCGCGGGGGGTGTACCGGGGAAGAAAGCCCTCAATAGACCCTGCTGAGGTCTGGCGGTTGTACACCACGGAGAAGATGGGAGCCACGGCCATTGCCCGCCAACTCGGGATTGTGAGGGCATCAGTTTACCGGGCGCTGGAAAACTATGAGCAGCCGGCGTAGCTCTATCCCGGCTGACTCCCTGTTACAACTGGTGCAACGGCTTGATCGCCTGCCGCCAAAAAGTCCTGAACGGGCCACCTAGATTGCCGCTGCTGCTCAGTTGTATGGTATTTCAGTCACGACGGTCTATCGCGCCCTTCGTCTGGTTCTCAGACCACGCACAGCTCACCGCCGCGATCATGGTCTGCCCCGCGTACTTCCCCCGTCTGAACTGGAACATTACTGTGAACTGATTGCCGCGCTAAAACTGCAAACCACGAATAAATCCGGTCGTCACCTGTCAACCAGCCGGGCAATACAGTTGCTGGAAGATCACAGTGTCGAGACTATTCAGGGACTGATAAAAAGTCCCAAAGGCTTGCTTAATAAACAGACCGTTAATCGCTGGCTTTCCCGCTGGCGTCTCGACCAGCCCCGTCTGTTACGGGAGCAGCCGGCGGTAAGATTTCAGGCTGAAAGCAGCAATGACTGCTGGCAGTTTGATATGTCACCGTCAGATCTCAAACATATTGAACGGCCTGACTGTGTTGACCCTGCACGAGGCGAGCCCACGCTTATGCTGTTCAGCGTGGTGGATGAACGGAGCGGTGTTGCTTACCAGGAATACCGGTGTGTGTACGGTGAGGATGCGGAATCAGCGCTGCGTTTTCTCTTTAACGTCATGGCACCAAAGACCAAGTCTGATTTTCCTTTCAAGGGCCGCCCGAAAATGCTGTGCCTCGATAACGGACCGGTGGCCAAAAGCCATGTCTTCCAGAATGTGATGCAGTCCCTGAAAGTTGACTGGCTGACGCACACACCGGCTGGCAAGGATGATACCCGGACGACAGCACGGTTCAAAGGTAAAGTCGAACGTCCTTTCCGGACCGTCAAGGAGGAGCATGAAACCCTGTACCATTACCATAAACCGGAGACGGAACTGCAAGCCAACGAATGTCTCTGGAACTATCTGAGTCGTTACAATCCACAGCGCCACCGCAGTGAGAAACATTACCGACTTGAGGACTGGCTGGCAAATATCCCCTGGGACGGCGTGAGAGGTATGTGAAACTGGGAACAATACTGTCGGGAGCCGGAATCCCGCAAAGTGGGTGTTGATGCGCGGCTAACGATAGACCGCACCGCATGGGAGGTTGAACCGGATATGGCAGGTGAAACCGTTATTCAGCTGTGGGGGATGTTTGACGATGTCAACAACGAGTAAAGAGTGGGTCTTCCGCAACTTGGGTGGAACCTTTCAGGCCAGAGGACTCATCACACGTCGCCTCAGTAACTCGAACCCTGCACGCCCGTACATCTGCCGCTTCAGCATTTTCAGGCGATTTACATGCCCTTCGACTACACCGTTACTCCATCGGCTGGTAATCGCTTCATATATTGCTGCATCAGCTTCCATCCCGGCAGCAACACGCTGAAGCTCAACCGGGCCGCTTCCGCTGACATAACTGAACCACCTGCTAAGTTGTTGCTTGTTTTTGGTTTTCAGGATCCGGTAGAAGTCCAGCGCCAGTTGTTGTGCTATTTTCAGCTGCGGTTCTTTTTCACACATCAGCCCGATGAAGCGGGAGGCATAAGTTTCTTCACCCCTGATTATTCGCCAGGGCATCAGCCAGCGGCTTACACGGGAAGTGGAAGGAAGTCGGGTGGTAGCAGCAACCGGTGGGAGCCAGCCTTTACGCCATCTGGCAACGGCATCCCTGACGATGGTTTCACTGCCTGTAAACCCCTTCATCACCATTTCCCGCCATATCTGGCTGGCATTATAATTACCACTTTCACGTTGCTCTTCCATCCACTTTCGCCATGGGGCAAGAAGGCCTCGCTTTGGAGGCCGGGTCGATATTTCAGGGAATGCCCCTGACTGCACCCAGTGACTGACTGTTACGCGTGATAAGCCTGTGATGCGGGATATTTCCCTGACCCCACACCCCTTATTATGCAGAGCCATAACCTCTGTCCAAAGCTGATGTCGTTTATTTCGGGTCTGCTGTTTAAGTAGTTCCGGACGACAGAGCGTTGGTGCCGGCACAGAGGGTTCTGGCTCAGGTGATTTCTTTGGTGACAACTCGCTGGCAACCAGCCGTATCAGAGGCATATTCCTGTACAACATTTGTTCAAGCGCATCGCCAATATTTTTTAACAGGTGCCATCTATCGGCCACCTGTCTGGCCTGAGGTGCTCCTTCCCGGGCAGCTATGGAGTAAATACCACCTCGATCGCGTGAAACGACCTGTATCTCCGGGTATTTTTTAAACCATGCAGTCAGAGTGCGCTGCTCCCGACCGGGCAGTAGTACCAGAGGGCGATGCGTATCGAGGTTAACAATCAGCGTGCCGTACCTGTGGCCCCTATGCCATGACCACTCGTCAATACCGACATGCCGGGTCCTGTTCTCCGTCTGCTCTGGAGCCTGAACGACCCTACGCAGCAACGTATCCGGGCTGATCTGTATTCCTGAGGCTACCGCAGCACGTCTTCCAGCCTCTCCGCCGGCAATGAGTCCCAGTTGATGCTGTAGATTTTGAAGTAACGCTGAAGACTGCTGCTGTGGACCAGCAAAAGGAGCCAGCGATTCCGCAAAGATTTTTCGTGAACAGGACGGGTTACGGCAGTACAAGTGTCGGACAACAAAGATTAACCAGAGTGTCCGGCCGGAGCATGGGAGGTGTTGTATCCGTCGTCGACGATAACTATGAACAGAGCGGCTGCGTTTTAGACATTCAGGGCATTGCGCTGTTTTACGCGTGGCGCGGAGATGTAGGGTGATCCCATCAGAGCCAGTAATTTGTCGGCTGGATTGCCATCCACAAGGTAGCTGCAAAAGTGTTTTAAGTGAGGTCATCTCGTCATCCATAACTTAAAACAGCTTAGATCTTTGTTAACTAAAAAGTTTCATTGATTTTCTTCCACCCAAGTTGCGGAAGACCCACTTTTTACCCGTTGTTGACAGCGGATGATTAATGCCAGCCAGAAACCCGGGATGGTTGCTATCTGTAAGCGGACCACGGAAATTCCGCAAAAAGGTGAGCCCCCTGTTCGTATTGATAGTCTCCTTACGGGGGTGGTGCTGCAGAACGACGGCGATCGCCTAGTGTTTGATGTGACGTATACACAGCGTAACGCTGCACAGCAGGGTCCATTTCGGACGGAAAAATACCGGCTGACCACAGAGCTGGAAGCCACCCGCCAGAAGATGATGATCGATCCTGAGACGATCCAACTTTCGCTACCGTATGCCCGTGGTCTCGAAGAAACTTTTCTCACCGGAATGAAAGCCAGTACGGTGTCGTATGGCGACTACAGCAGTTACCGGGTCATATCTGCCACTGACTATCAGATCCTGCCGGGTCCAGATTCCCCGGATGCGCCAGTGATGCACTGCACGGTCCGCCCGGGAACCGCCTGAGCCACCGCTACGGTGAGTTTTGTGCTTCATGTATGAGAAATACGTGGTTACCCACGCGACTCTGAAATGATTAAGGATAACCAGTGAAACCAAATTACCTTAACGATCTGCATGCAAACGAAGCCGCTGATAACATTATTGGCCTACTGAAACTGTGTCAGCAGCTGCAGTCGGAAAAGGACGGCAGGGAACGGCCGGAGCCCGGGGCATATTCCCGCGATGAGGACGCGTTTGCCGATCGTATCCGCACGGCGTGTGGACATGCTCTGCAGCTGCGCCAGCTGCTGCCAGCGATGGCTACCCTGAGCGCCATAGGGGCTGAGATGGAACGACGAGGGGAGATCACTCTTCTCCCGGGGGAAGATTACGCGCAGAAGGCGCTGGTAAGGTTCGCAGAGCAATACTTGGGCACGAAGGAATACAAACCATGATGCCGGCATTACCAGGCCAGATCGGCTCCTTTTCTTCTCCTCAGTTGCCGGTGGCCATCGATTACCCGGCTGCGCTGGCACTTCGCCAGCTGGCACTCTCGCATGATGAACTGCCAAAATACATGCTGGCGCCGGAGGTGAGTGCCCTGCTCCACTATATTCCAGACCTGTACCGCAAGACCCTGGTCGCCACCCTGTGGAATTCCGGCGCACGTGTCAACGAAGCCGTGGCACTGGGCCGGACTGATTTCTTGCTGCAGAAGCCCTACCCGTTCGTGAAGCTGGCCACGCTCAAACAGCGGACCGAAAAAGCCGCCAGAACGGCCGGTCGTTCGCCTGCCGGCAGTCAGGTTCACCGTCTGGTACCGCTTTCCGATCCGCAGTATGTCAGCCAGCTGGAGATGATGGTGGCCACACTGAAGATACCCCTGGAACGAAAAAACAAGAAGACAGGCAGAATGGAAAAGGCTCGCATCTGGAATATTACCGATCGTACCGTACGCACCTGGCTCAGAGAAGCCGTGGAGGCTGCAGCAGCCGACGGAGTGACGTTCTCCGTGCCGGTAACTCCACACACGTTCCGGCACAGTTACGCGATGCATATGCTTTATGCCGGTATACCGCTGAAGGTGTTGCAGAGCCTCATGGGACATAAGTCAATCAGCTCGACAGAAGTCTATACGAAAGTTTTTGCTCTCGATGTTGCGGCGCGCCACCGTGTTCAGTTTGCTATGCAGGAATCAGATGCGGTTGCGTTGATGAAACAACTGAACCGAGGATGATTATGGGAAATACCCCAAGTTAGCTTTTTGAATCCAGGATAGTGAATACTAGTCGGCCGTCGTCATTCTGTGTCATCGCGGCTTTAAGAGGCGTATTGGCGTTGATTTTCTTCAGGGCTGGATTGATGAAGGTGCGTTTCATCTCAGCAAAGTTACTGCGTTGTGATTCCGGGAGCATGAAACGTTCAGACAGCCAATCCTGAGTAGTGATCCAAACGCCGCTTGAACGGTACTGGCAAAGGCTTTCATAGAGGCGGATAACCCGTACACTGTTAATTTTTCCACAGTCGTACAAGGAGTATGTTGTGAACTGGCTAGTCAGTCCCATCAGGTACGGCATTACCTTGTAGTTGAACTCTATTTGCCATTTCCCTCGCCCTTTTTTCAGGCCTGCTTCAGCCAGCCAGGGGCGTTTCACCTCTTCAAACTCCCCTTCTTTAGGGTAAAAAACCACGCTACTGTCCGCCAGTGCGGTCACACCTTTTTTAACGTCAGTAGAGGCAGTATCCACGCTGACTTTAAAAAACTTCTGATAATCCGCCACAGTAACGGTGAATATCGGAGAGACAGAATCGGGATCATCCTTCATCGGGTAGCACTGCATCAGGCAAAGCCACAGCACACGTTTTGCCTGCAGAGGCAAATAGTAAGCGGCCTCAGTCAGCTCATTGGACTGACTGATATTGACAGGTTTTTTAAGGGTTGCCGTGGTCATTGCCTTCACCGTGTGGGTGTTTTTGAATCCCCCACATACTGGCATGAGGCACCGAAAGTCACAAGAAGAATTAGTAAGTTATCAACAGGTATATGAACTGCAGATAAACTAGGGGTATTTCCCATAGTAACCCGTGGTGTTTCCCATACTTTGTTGAGGTGTTCCCCATAGCTACTTGGGGTGTTCCCCACAATAACCCGGGGTGTTTCCCAGAAGAACTTTAGGCGTTTCCCATACTGGTACCTTGAGAAGTGCGGCTGGCGTGGTCTGGCGGGTTTCTAAAAGGGATAAAATGGATAAAAGGAATTAAAAAGAGTAAAAATGCTTTTAAAAATATCCGGTGGATAACTGGATAACTGGATAACTCCAAACTAGGGGTATTTCCCATAATTGTCTAAGTGTTCAGTTCCTGCGCGTAATTGCCTTCTGTAACACCCTCGCTCTTGCGCTTCCTCGCCAGTTCGCTCGCGTTGCTCGGTCACATGGCTGCGGCGAGCACTACTTACTTTTTGGCTGCACATTGCCTAGTGGAAATGGTCCGGCCGGAATGCCCTGCCGCTCAGTGCAGGCGTCAATGGCATTTATCTCTCACGGGCCAACCTTGATGTCACTTTTGACGGCAGCGGCCGACAGATAAGTCCCCTGACTGCGGGGAACCTAGCGGAGGTAATGAAGCTGTTTAATCGCTGTGGTTGGCAGGCTGAGCCTGAGTCTGGTGCCTCCCTGCCCCACCAGTATTCGCTAATGGTCGGACAGGGAGTGTGAGGAGAGGGGGATTAATGACGAATCTGGGCTAGATCGTTTTCAGTAAGACCGGTCATTTTCATGACGGTATTGCGGTCAATGCCGTTCTGCAGCATGGTACGGGCAATTTTAAGGGTGGCTTCGCGCTCGCCTTTTTCAATGCCGCGTTGTTCACCGAGCTGAATCCCCTTCTCGATGCCTTTTTGTTCAAGCTGATGTGCGATGGTCATAAGTGCGTCTCCGTGTTGCGGCACACGCTGTGCCAGTTCGCGTACAAAGGCTTCGGCGTCCGATGTTTCGCCTGCCTGCACTATATAGTGTACCAGCGATATTACCTGTGATGAAGACAGATATCCGGCCAGCAAGATGGGCGCCAGCCGGTCAACCAGTTCTGCCAGGTCCCGCTGGTGAATATGCTTTTGCAGTAAAGTTAGTGCGGCCATACTGCGATGGTCAGCGATTTCATCATCCGGAATGACCGTAACGTCTACCAGCGGGAAAGCGCTGCTGTAGAGTTTGCCTGCCAGCGCCGGATCGTCAAACTCATCCAGCCAGCAGGTGGAGTACGGATACGGGCTGCGCTTACCCGTATAGAACAGCACCGGTATCACCAGTGGCAGTTTTTTATGCCCTGCCTCCAGGTGTCGCTGCATGGCGGCAACCGCATAGCGTATCAGGCGGAAAGCCATATGTTTGTCCGGCGTTGACTGGTGTTCCACGAGGACATGTATGTACCCGTCACCTGCTGTAGTTTTCAGGCTGTAGAGAACGTCGCTGAAATACTGCCGGAGATCATCCTCAACGAACGAGCCTGATTCCAGTTTCAGCGTGCTCAGATCGCAGATGGCACGCAGCTCTGTCGGCAGATGCAGTTCCATAAAATCCCTAGCAATGTCTGGTTGTGACAGAAACTGGCGGAATGTCGCATCGTGGGGAGTTGGCGTAGTATTTTTCTTTTTCATCAGTCCATGCTCTGAAAAATGACCCGGTCATAGTATCACAGGCAAAAATGCTAACATTGGTGGAGAATGGAATTGCAATTCCTTCAGGGGCAGTTCCGGGGGGGGGGTCTGTCCCCTCCTTTCTTTTTAATCTTCAGTTAGATGGCCCTGATATATCTGCGCCAAGACACTGGTACTACAGCTATAACGAAATGACGAGATGTTCTGGTGACATTTAAGTGGTTATGCATTTGAAGGTATCTCTTATCTGGTCACAACTGGTGGGAAGAGTAGACGGAAGTCGGTACTGCTGGAGCATACCCAAATGTGACAGACTGACGCGCCCGCCGGGCTTGTCCAACCCCTCGCCTGCTCAGATGCAAGCTCTGAACAGACTCACGGTTTGCGCTGTGGGTCAACAAAATGATTGTGGACGTAGTGCCCTCTTCTCCATTTAATCTTCGGAGCCTCCTGTGAGAGCAAAATCAAAATATTATGAATTACTTCTTGCAAAATGATTCTTTTTGTTCAAAATGACAAAAAACGTCATGAGGTGATAAATGGAAAATATTGAGCAGTTACGGAAAGTCGCCACACGTGCAGGTAAACTTCTGACATCCTTGAGCGAAAGTATCCGCCAGCAAAAAGAGGAATTGAAGCTTACCGAGTTCTATCAGGAATACAGCAAAGCCGCCCTATATAAGCTGCCTAAGCTCAGCAAAGGGAGTGTTGAGTATGCTGTGGCCGAAATGGAAGCCAGTGGCTACATTTTTAAAAAGAAACCTTCCGGCAATACGATGAAGTACGCGATGACGATTCAGAACGTCATCGATCTGTATTTCCATCGTAAAGTACCCAGGTACAGAGATCGCTTCGATAAAGCCTTCACTATTTTTGTATGTAACCTTAAAGGTGGCGGTTCCAAGACAGTTTCTACCGCTTCATTATCCCATGCTTTTCGGGCTCATCCTCAGCTTCTGTTCGAAGACCTTCGTATTCTGGCCATCGATTTCGATCCGCAGGCATCTCTGACAATGTTCCTGAGCCATGAGAATTCAGTGGGCCTGGTTGAAAATACGGCTGCTCAGGCCATGCTCCAGAACGTGTCTCGTGAAGAATTACTGTCCGATTTCATCGTGCCGTCAATTATCCCGGGCGTTGATGTTATTCCCGCTTCCATTGACGATGCATTCCTTGCTGAAGGCTGGAAGGGATTGTGTGAGGAACATCTGCCAGGGCAAAATATTCATGCAGTGCTTAAAGAGAACATCATCGACAAGCTCAGGTATGACTACGACTTTATCTTCCTTGATAGTGGTCCTCACCTCGATGCGTTCCTGAAAAACTGCATCGGTGCGGCAGACCTGATGTTGACCCCTCTTCCACCGGCAACGGTTGATTTTCATTCTTCCCTGAAGTTTGTAGCCAGCCTTCCTGCGCTTATTGATTCTATCGAACAGGATGGACACACCTGCAATCTCATCGGAAATGTCGGTTTTATGTCTAAAATCCTGAACAAGTCTGATCACAAAATTTGCCATAGTCAGGCCAAAGAGGTATTTGGTGCCGATATGCTCGACATGGTTCTGCCGCGGCTGGATGGCTTCGAGCGCTGCGGGGAGACTTTTGACACAGTTATTTCCGCAAATCCAGCAACCTATGATGGAAGCACCGAGGCGCTTAAAAGCGCAAAATCAGCAGCGGAAGACTTTGCGAAGGCCGTATTTGATCGCATTGAGTTCATTCGTACTAACGGAGGTATGTGATGTCGAATGAGAAAAGAAAAACCATTGGCAGACAGTTAAATACCCAAGCGTCAATGGTCGAGATGACTGACACCCAAAGAAGTCAGGTATTTACCCTAAAAACCGGCAGGAAGATAACGTTCAGGTTTGTTCGGGTACCTGCATCGGATGTTGAAAGTAAGACATTCGTAAACCAGGAAACCAACGGAAGAGATCAACTTGCTCTGACCAGGGAGTCCCTGAAATCTATTATCCAGACGATTAAGTTTCAGCAGTTCTTCCCCTGTATTGGTATTCAGCAAGGTGAAAGGATTGAGATACTGGATGGTTCAAGACGGCGAGCCTCAGCGATTTATATCCGTACAGGCCTTGATGTAATGGTTACCGATGAACTTTTATCAGCTGATGAAGCTCGCCAGCTGGCTAAAGATATCCAGACAGCTAAAGAGCATAACCTTCGGGAGATCGGCTTAAGATTGATGGCTCTGAAAGAGTCTGGATTCAATCAAAAGGAAATTGCTGAACTGGAGGGGTTATCCCAGGCTAAGGTCACCAGGGCACTGCAGGCGGCAGCCGTACCGCAAGAATTGATTTCTCTGTTCCCGGTTCAGTCTGAGCTGTCGTTTAGTGACTATAAAATTCTGTTAGAGGTTAATGAAAAACTCAGTGAAAAGGGCTTAACGTCTGAAGGGCTCATTCAGTCTGTCTCAGATCAGCATGATGCAATTTTGAGTGACTACGAGCGACCAGAAGACGAACAGAAAGCCAGTATACTGAAATTGATTTCTCAGGCCTCTCAGGCATTGATAGCTCCGCCTCCTAAGGAAAAGTCAGTAATTTCCGCACTCTGGACCTTTGAAGAAAAGGACAAGTTCGCGCGCAAGCGTGTGAAAGGGCGTACGCTGACTTATGAGTTTAGCCGTATGTCAAAAGTGGTTCAGGATGAACTGGACAAAGCTATCAACGAGGTCCTTGATAGAAATTTGAGTCAATAATTTCGCCACGGCGATTTCATATCTAACTTATTGTAATAAAGTTATTTATGTTGAGAATTTCAAGGTGAAATCGCCAAAATTTCAAGTCAATTTCGCTGCAGGAATATCTGCCCAGCGTGTCGTATAAGCTGGCGAAAGTAGTTCTCTTTTCATCTGCCACTCGGGGGCAATCCCCCGTCCGGCGAACCATATTTTCCCCTTGCCCGAATGGTTAATACCGTCCATTACTTTCATCAGCTGATTGCTGTTGCTTCGGGGCTGAGTATCATCGAAGAGGTTCAGCTGCGAAACCCCGTCAGGATTGAAATCATTGAGCATGCAACCCGCTTTTGCATATCGATGCCCATTCACCCAGATCCTATCCAGTGCTTTCACCGCTGCGGCTATAATGTCCCTGGTATCCTGCGTGGGAGTCATCAGCTTTTCACTGGCCACATTCCCGTAATACGGTTCGTTCAACGCGAACGGTGACGTTTTCACAAATACAGCAATATGCCTGCAAAACTGACGCTCGCCGCGCAGCTTCTCAGCTGCACGCTCTGCGTACTGACAGACTGCCTGCCGCATTGCTTCATACGTCGTGACACGCTCCCCAAAGGACCGGCTGCAGACAATCTGCTGTTTCGGCGGAGGCGCTTCTTCAAGCGAAATACAGCTTTCTCCGTTGAGTTCCCGGACGGTTCTCTCCAGCACAACGTTGAAATTTTTCCTGATAAATACAGGGTTCGCGCGCGCCAGCTGTAGTGCCGTAGTGATGCCCATCGTATTAAGCTTTTTTGAGATCCTGCGACCTACTCCCCAGATTTCTTCCACCGGCTGTAGTGAGAGCAGTTTCTCCGTTAACTACATATGCTACTGGCACAAGTTTGAGAGGCTACAGTATCATGGCCATTTAAAAATTATTGATCACTGTATAAAGCCAGCTTTTTGGTCGGCCCCATCCCGACGCCGATTGTCAGCCCCGTACCGGAGCGCACGTGCTCGCGCAGCTGCCGGCCGAAGTCCTCATAATCGATGCAGCTGTCTATACCGCGGATATCCAGAAACATCTCGTCAATGCTGTACTGCTCCACGCGCGGTGCCAGCTCCTCGAGATGAGACATAACCCTGTTCGACAGCGATGCATAAAGCTCGTAATTGCTCGAGAACGTGATGACCGGCTCCGGGAATTGTGCCGTCCTCAGCTGGAACCAGGGGACGCCCATTTTAATACCCAGCCGTTTCGCTTCAGCACTGCGCGCGATAACGCAGCCATCGTTGTTGCTGAGTACCACAACGGGCCTGTTACGCAGGTCCGGACGGAACACTTTTTCACAGCTCGCATAGAACGAATTCACATCAGCGAGCGCAAACATTAGTTTCTACCCCGCGTCTTATGTATGAATGCTATCACCACGCCGAATATCTGTAGTTCCTCCGGGTAGAGGGTGGGGTAGGCGGGATTCATCGGCAGCAGGGCGATTCGGGGTTTAAGCTGCAGGCGTTTAACGGTGAACTCGCCATCTGTTTCTGCGATGACAATATCTCCCTGCATGGGTTTTTCGGCTTTATCGACAACCATCAGGTCGCCGGAGTGCAGGCCCATGTCTTTCATCGAATCGCCAATGGCCCGGACAAAGTAGGTCGCGCTGGGGCGACGGATACAGTAGGCGTTCAGATCCAGTTCGTCTTCGGTATAGTCCGCGGCCGGTGAAGGAAAACCTGCTGGACAGCGCTCTGTGAAAAGTGGTGCGGTGAACAGTGCTGGCTCAGATGCGGGAGAGACAAAAAGGATCATGGCATACCTCTTAAAATGCCTGTTTTTATATACAGTATTATTTAAGATATTTTCCGTCCTGCAAGGAGAATTTTACCGGCTCCTGCCAGGTCATTGTTCTGGCGGATAAAACAGGCTCAGGGTTATCCACAGAAACGGTGCATAACCCTGTGAGTGGATGTCGGGTATCTCATCGTCTGCTAAGCCAGTGGCTCTATAAGTCCCCGGCCCTGGTTCCGGGGATTGCCAACAGCCCGACTGACGGGGTGCCATGTGAAATCTTCGGCGGAAATACTGCCCTCTCGGGCAATGTCTTCCGCCTCTTTACCGGTTGTGTTTTCGCTGAGCCATTTACGTGCAGCAGCCGGTGAGTACACGAGCGGTCGCCGATCGTGAATGTCCAGCAGTCCCTCATCCGCAGCTGCTGTGACGATCAGGAATCCTTCCTGGTCATTGCCGTTCTCAAAAGGTGGTTTCCCGATGGCAGCGAGCAGGAGTGGATTTCCGTCCTTACGGTAAATGAAAAACGGCTGTTTCACGCCGTTTTGCTGTTTGTCGAGTAGGGCGCCGAAGTTACCTTCGACGCCCCCTCTAAGAACCGTGCGTGAGAGTTTCCAGCTCACACGGCTCAAGCCTTATCAAACACCACTGTGAAATGATGCGGCAGGTGAAGTCAGATGTGTGGTTCTGGATCGGATATAATCTGTCCAATCCGTGTCATATGGATTAAGTGCAGAGGCGACGAGTCTGTGACGGACAATCTTGACGCTCTGAGCGTGGACCAGCCTCAGTATTGTAACCTTCCCCGTATCAGTGTCCCGATAATGTCAGCGCCAGTGATATAAGACGGTAATTCACCATTTGAATTGTCCGCTCCACCCAACATGTTGTTTCCTTGAGGTTCCCACACCAGAAAGGAC
>NZ_SNXG01000014.1:0-29046 GCF_004362415.1 Enterobacter sp. AG326
GCCGTGTCGATGGAGGCGCATTATAGGGAGTTCTCAGCAGGCCGCAACCGCTAAATGACAGAAAAATGACTGACTGCTGCATTCCACAGCAAAACCCCGCCTTATACCTTTTTACACACAGACTTATCCACAATGATACGAAAAAGTGAAAATGTGCGAGCGTTGCGCAAACGTTTTCGTTAAAATGCTCGCGCTTAATAAGGATGCCCCGTCAGGTGTGTTAGATGAGTTTTTCGCAGGAAAATTCATCTAACGCTCTCTGTAATCGTGAAATCCAGGGGATTTACCATGCAACAACGTCGTCCAGTCCGCCGCGCTCTGCTCAGTGTTTCTGATAAAGCCGGTATCGTCGAATTCGCTCAGGCACTTTCCGCACGCGGTGTGGAGCTGCTTTCTACAGGCGGTACCGCTCGCCTGTTAGCAGATAAAGGTCTGCCGGTAATCGAAGTGTCCGATTACACCGGTTTCCCGGAAATGATGGATGGACGCGTCAAAACTCTGCACCCGAAAGTGCACGGCGGTATTCTTGGCCGTCGCGGTCAGGACGACGCCATTATGGAACAGCATGACATCGCCCCAATCGACATGGTTGTCGTTAACCTCTACCCGTTTGCCCAGACCGTAGCCCGCGAAGGCTGTTCTCTGGAAGATGCCGTAGAGAATATTGATATCGGCGGCCCAACCATGGTGCGCTCCGCGGCCAAGAACCATAAAGATGTGGCCATCGTCGTAAAGAGCAGCGATTACAACACCATTATTAATGAGATGGATGCCAACGAAGGGTCACTGACTCTGGAAACGCGTTTCGACCTCGCCATCAAAGCCTTCGAGCACACCGCGGCGTACGACAGCATGATCGCCAACTACTTCGGTAGCCTGGTGCCTGCCTACCACGGTGAAAGCAAAGATCCTTCTGGCCGCTTCCCGCGCACCCTGAACCTGAACTTCATTAAGAAGCAGGATATGCGTTACGGCGAGAACAGCCACCAGCAGGCAGCCTTCTATATAGAAGAAGAGGTAAAAGAAGCCTCTGTTGCGACCGCTCAGCAGGTTCAGGGTAAAGCCCTTTCCTATAACAACATTGCCGACACCGACGCCGCGCTGGAATGCGTGAAAGAGTTCAGCGAGCCGGCCTGCGTTATCGTCAAGCATGCGAACCCATGCGGCGTTGCCGTGAGCACCTCTATTCTGGACGCCTACGATCGCGCCTACAAAACCGACCCGACCTCCGCGTTCGGCGGCATTATCGCCTTCAACCGCGAGCTGGATGCTGAAACCGCACAGGCCATCATCTCCCGCCAGTTCGTTGAAGTGATCATCGCGCCATCCGCATCCGAAGAAGCGCTGAAAATCACCGCGGCAAAACAGAACGTACGCGTGCTGGTTTGCGGCCAGTGGGCAGAACGCGTGCCGGGCCTGGACTTCAAGCGTGTGAACGGCGGCCTGCTGGTTCAGGACCGCGATCTGGGTATGGTGACAGAAGCCGACCTGCGCGTGGTAACCAAACGTCAGCCGACCGAACAGGAACTGCGTGACGCGCTGTTCTGCTGGAAGGTCGCGAAGTTCGTCAAATCCAACGCCATCGTCTACGCGAAAGAGAACATGACCATCGGGATAGGCGCAGGCCAGATGAGCCGCGTTTACTCCGCGAAAATCGCGGGCATTAAAGCAGGCGATGAAGGTCTGGAAGTAAAAGGCTCCGCCATGGCTTCTGACGCCTTCTTCCCGTTCCGTGACGGTATCGACGCGGCGGCTGCAGTGGGCATTACCTGTGTGATCCAGCCTGGCGGCTCAATTCGCGACGACGAAGTGATTGCCGCTGCCGACGAACACGGCATTGCGATGATCTTCACCGACATGCGCCACTTCCGCCATTAATTCCCGGAGCAGAAAATGAAAGTATTAGTGATTGGTAACGGCGGACGCGAGCACGCTCTGGCGTGGAAAGCGGCGCAGTCTCCGCTGGTGAAAACAGTCTTCGTAGCACCGGGCAACGCCGGTACCGCGCTGGAACCCGCGCTGCAAAACGTGGCTATCGGCGTGACCGATATCCCGGCGCTGCTGAGCTTTGCCCAGAGCGAGAAAATCGATCTGACCATCGTCGGCCCGGAAGCGCCGCTGGTGATTGGCGTGGTGGATGCGTTCCGCGCGGCGGGTCTGACCATCTTCGGGCCAACGGAAGGCGCCGCGCAGCTGGAAGGCTCCAAAGCCTTCACCAAAGATTTCCTCGCGCGTCACAACATCCCGACGGCGGAATATCAGAACTTCACCGAAGTGGAGCCAGCCCTGGCCTATTTACGTGAAAAAGGCGCGCCGATTGTTATCAAGGCCGACGGTCTGGCCGCAGGTAAAGGCGTTATCGTCGCGATGACCCTAGAAGAAGCCGAAGCTGCGGTTCAGGATATGCTGGCGGGCAACGCCTTTGGCGATGCGGGCCACCGCATCGTGATCGAAGAATTCCTCGACGGTGAAGAAGCGAGCTTTATCGTGATGGTCGACGGCGAACACG
The DNA here is from genome assembly GCF_004362415.1 of Enterobacter sp. AG326. Taxonomy (NCBI): domain Bacteria; kingdom Pseudomonadati; phylum Pseudomonadota; class Gammaproteobacteria; order Enterobacterales; family Enterobacteriaceae; genus Enterobacter; species Enterobacter sp. AG326. Next base: position 2,510 of record NZ_SNXG01000014.1, read on the forward strand.
TTCTGCCGATGGCCACCAGCCAGGACCACAAGCGCGTGGGTAATGGCGATACCGGCCCGAATACCGGCGGAATGGGCGCTTACTCCCCTGCTCCGGTAGTGACTGATGAAGTACACCAGCGCACCATGGATCGCGTCATTTGGCCAACCGTGAAAGGGATGGCGGCGGAAGGCAACACCTACACCGGTTTCCTCTATGCGGGTCTGATGATCGACAAGCAGGGTAACCCTAAGGTCATCGAATTCAACTGCCGCTTTGGCGATCCGGAAACGCAGCCCATCATGCTGCGCATGAAATCCGATCTGGTGGAACTGTGTCTGGCAGCCTGCGAAGGCAAGCTCGACGAGAAAACCTCAGAGTGGGACGAGCGTGCGTCTCTGGGCGTGGTGATTGCTGCAGGTGGTTATCCGGGCAACTACAACACCGGGGATGAAATCCACGGCCTGCCGCTGGAAGAGATTGAAGGTGCGAAGGTGTTCCATGCGGGTACGAAGCTGGCTGACGACGATCGCGTCCTCACCAACGGCGGACGCGTGCTGTGTGCAACCGCGCTGGGCCATACCGTGGCAGAAGCGCAGAAACGCGCCTATGCGCTGATGGCGGATATTCACTGGAACGGCAGCTTTAGCCGTCAGGATATCGGTTATCGTGCGATTGCGCGTGAGCAGGGCGAGTAATTTCACCCCCTCACTCTAACCCTCTCCCTCAAGGGAGAGGGAACTTAAATCAAAAACTCTTCTCTGTCGGCTGCCAGGTGCAGAAGTCTTCGTTCGCCACCAGCAGCAGCTGAGAGCCTTCCGGCGCTTCCAGCCACGCCACACTCACTTCCATTGATGAATGACGCTGACGACGTTGTATGTGTTCTGTTGCCCAGGATTCGAGCTCGGGCTTGACCGTCTGTCCTTCGCAGGTTGTCACCGTCCCATCGGCATGCCAGCGCCCCTGGCGCAGCACAACGCGTCCCAGACGAAGCGCATCGCTGGTCTGGCGGATTTGTTCGGCACGATAACGGTAGAGGGCGATTTGATCGCTGGAAAGCTGCTGTTTTTGACCGCTGACTTCGCGCTGCATAAAGCTCAGCTCGCCATGGTCGTCAAAACGCACTTTCACGTGTTCGGGGGTCTTGCTGTAGACGTTCAGTTCAATCAGCGACAGGTCATCTCCCTGCCAGCGATATTCCGCCGTCGACGTATTGCCGTTATGCCACGGGCTGAAGGTAGAAAGCAGATGCACTTCGCCGCCGGAATCTTTGCGCCAGATCCTGACCGCCCCCTGGTTGTCCGCGTAACCGCTGGCCGTAAACGGCGGCAGGGAGGTGTCGTGGCTGCAGGCGGACAGCAGCAGCATGCCAGCCAGCGCGAGCGTTCCACGCCAGAAAGACAAAAGGGGCGTTACCGCCCCTTCGCTAAAACTGTTCACTGCCACGCATCTTACTTAACAGCGTCTTTCAGTGCTTTACCAGAAACAAATGCCGGCACGTTAGCTGCGGCGATTTTGATTTCTTTACCGGTCTGCGGGTTGCGGCCAGTACGCTCAGCGCGGTGGTTCACTTTGAAGGTACCGAAACCAACCAGTTGCACAGCATCGCCTTCTTTCAGAGACTCAGTAATAGCAGCCAGGGTAGATTCCAGAGCAGCTTTAGCCTGCACTTTAGACAGATCAGCCTTGTCCGCAATTACATCAATCAGTTGAGTCTTGTTCATAAGTTATCCTTTCAATGTGTTTATCGCTTGCTAAGCATCGAGTGCGACGAAAATGCCAAAAAAGCACTCTCCTGCATACACGCACCGATAGCCACTTTTTTTCGCCCCCCAAATGTAGACCAGACAAGGGGCGAAAGGGAAGAGTCGAGGAGCGACAAAACGGGCGTTATCTCAAGTTTTCTTGTCTCATTGGTTAAAAATTATACCAATATTGCTCTCAGCAGCCTCTCGTAAGTCCGCGCGCAGCCCTTTTATCAGCTCAATATCGCGTTCTTCGCACTCTGCCAGCAGGCGGAAAATTTCCCACTGAATGTCCCATTCTTGCTCAACGGCCGGGTTCGCACGCAGCTCTTCGTCGGTCATCTCGCGACCTTCCTGGGTCATTTCCAGCATCGCGACGGTCGTAATAGATGCCTTACTGACTTCAATAGCGTGCTCCAGCGTTTCACCGCTCAGACGGGAGTGGAGCAGTTCGCTTAACGCCACGCAGGCATCAATCGCCGGGTAGACACCGTACAGGTCAAAATCATCCGCAGCCGGAATCGCCTCTTCCAGCTTTTCCAGCTGGGAGTCGAAGTTCACCTTCGCGTCTTTCACCGTCAGCGTTTCCCAGATCAAATCCAGAATGCGGCGGTAGATATGGCCATCACCAAAGCCCGTCTCCTTACAGAACGCGGCATAGTTGGGATACATGCGCTCGCACAGGCAAGCCATAAACGTCACGTGCTGCCAGCTTTCAACTTTCTCAAGGCGCAGGTGAATCGGGTTTTGTAGCATGATGATCTCTCGAATCGAAAATTAGGCGCAGTTTACCTGAATCATCGCTGAATTTCCTGCCAACGAACAAAAGCCGGACGCGAAGAGGCCACGGCATCTGCCCAGCGCGTCGGCTCCGGCAAGCGGTAGCCCTTCATGCAGCGCTGCACCCATGCCAGGGCGCTATCCATACTCACCCGGTGCCCGGTAGCGATAAAGAGCGGGTTGCACCGAGCCTTGCTGCGCCAGACCCACGCTAGCTGCTCACCTTTATGGATAAGCGGCGCCAGCGCGCCCGGCTCGGCAGAAAGAGGTTCAAACGCGCCGCACAGGCGTTTCTTGGCGACGCCAATGGTCGGCACATCCACCAGCAGCCCAAAATGGCTGGCAACGCCTAAACGGCGCGGGTGTGAGATACCGTGTCCATCGACAAACAGCAGGTCAGGTTTTTGCGAGAGTTGCTCCCACGCTGCCAGCAGCGCGGGATATTCGCGGAAGGAGAGAAAGCCCGGAATGTACGGCATGGTGGTCGCGATACGCGCTACCTTGTACTCCACCAGCTCAAGCGAAGGGTATTTCAGTACCACCATCGCCGCTCGCGTCACTTCCCCACCCTGCTCGAATCCGACGTCTGCTCCGCCAATATACTGCGGAGGATCTTTATCCAGACGATCCTCGCGGATCACCGATGAGGCCAGTTCGATTTGTTGAGCGCGTAGCGACGCGAGATCCATAATCACTCCTTATTTGTGATACTGGGCAGAAAGCCGATGCACCGCCTCCACAAATACGCCTGCGTGTTCTGGCGGCACATCCTGATGAATACCGTGGCCGAGGTTAAAGACATGGCCTTCACCCTGGCCGAAACCAGACAGTATAGTCGACACTTCTTCTTCAATACGGGCTGGCGGCGCATAGAGCATGGACGGGTCCATATTGCCCTGCAGCGCCACTTTGTCGCCCACGCGGCGGCGGGCATCGGCAATATCGGTGGTCCAGTCGAGGCCCAGCGCGTCGCAGCCGGTTGCCGCCATCGCTTCCAGCCACTGACCCCCGCCTTTGGTGAACAGCGTCACCGGCACGCGGCGGCCTTCGTTTTCACGCAGCAGGCCGTCGACGATTTTGTGCATGTAATACAGGGAGAACTGCTGATAATCGCGCCCGGTCAGCACGCCGCCCCAGGTATCGAAAATCATCACCGACTGCGCACCAGCCTTAATCTGCGCGTTCAGGTAGAGGGTGACGCTCTTCGCCAGCTTGTCGAGCAGCGCATGCAGGGCCAGCGGCTCGGCGTACATCATCTTTTTAATCATGGTGAAGGCTTTGCTGCTGCCCCCTTCCACCATATAGGTCGCCAGCGTCCACGGGCTGCCGGAGAAGCCAATCAGCGGCACTTCACCTTTCAGCTCGCGGCGAATGGTGCGTACGGCGTTCATCACGTAGCCCAGCTCGCCTTCCGGATCGGGGATCGGCAGCTTATCCACGTCGGCTTTACTTTTGATTGGGGAGGTGAAACGCGGGCCTTCACCGGTTTCGAAGTACAGGCCAAGGCCCATTGCATCCGGAATGGTCAAAATATCCGAGAAGAGGATCGCAGCATCCAGCGGGAAGCGGCGCAGCGGCTGGAGCGTCACTTCACAGGCCAGCTCGGCGTTTTTGCACAGCGACATAAAATCGCCCGCCTGCGCGCGCGTGGCTTTGTACTCTGGGAGATAGCGTCCCGCCTGGCGCATCATCCACACCGGGGTGACATCAACGGGCTGGCGCAGCAGCGCACGCAGATAACGATCGTTCTTCAGTTCGGTCATTTTTGCAGTTCCTTAAGCGTCATGGCCTCAGTGTAACACTACTCATACTCGGCCCGACACATCGCCACGGTATCTTCTATCAGCCGACGCGCCACGGTGCCCGGCGGAGGCAACAGCGGTAAATCGTCGTAGCGATACCAGTTCGCGTCCAGAAGTTCTTTCTGGTCGATAACGATCTCGCCGCTGTCGTATTCGGCCATAAATGCCGTCATCAGCGACTGCGGGAACGGCCACGGCTGGGAGGTGACGTAGCGCAGGTTCTTCACTTTGATTCCGCTCTCCTCCATTACCTCGCGCGCCACCGCCTGCTCCAGCGTTTCGCCCACTTCGACGAAGCCGGCCAGCACGGTGTGAATGCCGTTGCGATGGCGGGTATGCTGAGCCAGCAGGATGGAATCCTCCCGGCGGATAGCGACGATAATGCACGGCGCAATCTGCGGATAGTAGCGTTCGCGGCAGTGGCTGCAGAGCATCGCCCACTCGGTTTTGCTCGGGCGCATGGTATGACCGCAGTAGCCGCAGTATTTATGCGAGCGGTAAAACTCGGCCAGCTGCACGCCGCGCCCCGCAAGCTGGAACAGCCCTACGTCCAGATCCAGCACCTGGCGCACGGATCCCATATCCTGGCGGCGGGACTGTTGGATCAACCACACGGGTTCACCCTGCCACTCGCCGATCTGTAGCGCTGGCTGGCCAACGAGATCGAACGCCTCAGCTGCGCCATAGGGAATTTCCCCGGCAGGAAGCCATAATTTTTGTTCGTGACTGACGATCCACCAACCAAGATCTGATTTTTCAATAATACGATCCATATCTATTGCACTACCTTCGCTTCACTGACATGTTGTTAGCATTGTGGTTACATTCTGGATAAGCAGATTCAATCCTACATTTTGCGGAGTCGACCATGTTAAACCAGCTGGAAAGCCTGACTGAGCGCGTTAGAGGAAATAACAAACTGGTGGATCGCTGGCTACATGTACGCAAGCATCTACTCGTGGCTTATTACAATCTGGTCGGTATTAAGCCTGGCAAAGAATCGTTTATGCGACTGAATGAAAAAGCGCTGGATGATTTTTGTCAGGGCCTGGTCGACTATCTGTCCGACGGCCATTTCAATATTTATGAACGCATTATCCGCGAAATGGAAGGGACAACGCCGTATTTAGCGGCCAGCAAGCTCTATCCGCTGCTGGAAGCCAACACCCAGCAGATCATGGATTACTATGATTCCGCGCTCGAGAACGCTATCGATCACGATAACTATCTTGAGTTCCAGCGGGCGCTATCCGACCTCGGTGAAGCGCTGGAAGAGCGATTCACGCTGGAAGATAAGCTGATCGCCCTCGTTCTGGACAATGATTTGAACATCAGTAGCGAAGAGAACGTCGCGCGCCCTGCTTGAGTTCTTCATCGTTAACGAGTAATTTACAACCATTCGCCCCTCTCACGAGGGGGATTTTTCTTGTCGGAGTGCCCAGCGCCTGAAAGCGCGGGCTGAGACCGTTAATTCGGGATCCGCGGAACCTGATCAGGCTAATACCTGCGAAGGGAACAAGAGTCACACTGCTGTTGTATCGCCTGAGGGCGATCCTCTCTTGCTTCATCCGTCGTCTGACAAGCCATGTCCTTCACTTTTGGAATGAGCTATGTCTACTGCAAAACTGACCCGCCGCGAACAGCGCGCACAGGCCCAACACTTCATCGACACGCTGGAAGGCACCGCTTTCCCGAACTCGAAACGCATCTATATTTCCGGCTCACAGGCCGATATCCGCGTCCCAATGCGCGAAATACAGCTCAGCCCGACGCTTATCGGCGGCAGCAAAGATAACCCGCAGTATGAAGACAACGAAGCCGTGCCGGTGTATGACACCTCCGGCCCGTACGGCGACCCTGATGTTGCCATCAACGTCCAGCAGGGTCTGGCTAAGCTGCGCCAGCCGTGGATTGATGCGCGCAACGACTGCGAAGAACTGAGCGTACTCAGCTCTGCCTACACCAAAGAGCGCCTGGCCGACGACGGCCTGGACGAGCTGCGCTTTACCGGCCTGCTGACGCCAAAACGCGCTAAGGCGGGCAAATGCGTGACCCAGCTGCACTACGCGCGCCAGGGCATCGTCACGCCGGAAATGGAGTTCATCGCCATCCGCGAAAACATGGGTCGCGAGCGCATCCGTAGCGAAGTGCTGCGCTATCAGCATCCGGGTGAAGGCTTTGGCGCTCGCCTGCCGGAGAACATCACGCCGGAGTTTGTACGTGACGAAGTGGCCGCAGGCCGCGCGATTATCACTGCCAACATCAACCACCCGGAATCCGAGCCGATGATTATCGGCCGCAACTTCCTGGTGAAGGTCAACGCGAACATCGGTAACTCGGCCGTCACCTCCTCCATTGAAGAAGAGGTGGAAAAGCTGGTCTGGTCCACGCGCTGGGGTGCGGACACGGTAATGGACCTCTCCACCGGCCGCTATATTCACGAAACCCGCGAGTGGATCCTGCGTAACAGCCCGGTACCGATTGGCACCGTCCCGATTTACCAGGCGCTGGAAAAGGTCAACGGCATTGCCGAAGACCTCACCTGGGAAGCGTTCCGCGACACGCTGCTGGAGCAGGCCGAGCAGGGCGTGGACTACTTCACCATTCACGCGGGCGTGCTGCTGCGCTACGTGCCGATGACCGCGAAGCGCCTGACCGGCATCGTCTCGCGCGGCGGTTCCATCATGGCGAAGTGGTGCCTGTCACATCATCAGGAAAACTTCCTCTACGAGCACTTCCGCGAGATCTGCGAAATCTGCGCCGCGTACGATGTCTCTCTGTCGCTGGGCGACGGTCTGCGCCCGGGCTCGATCCGCGACGCCAACGACGAAGCGCAGTTTGCCGAGCTGCACACGCTGGGCGAACTGACCAAAATCGCCTGGGAGTATGACGTGCAGGTGATGATTGAAGGCCCGGGCCACGTGCCGATGCAGATGATCCGCCGCAACATGACCGAGGAGCTGGAGCACTGCCACGAAGCGCCGTTCTATACCCTGGGGCCGTTGACCACAGATATTGCGCCGGGCTATGACCACTTCACGTCAGGCATTGGGGCGGCGATGATCGGCTGGTTCGGCTGCGCCATGCTCTGCTACGTGACGCCGAAAGAGCACCTCGGCCTGCCAAACAAAGAGGACGTGAAGCAGGGGCTGATCACCTACAAAATTGCCGCCCACGCGGCGGATCTGGCCAAGGGCCACCCGGGCGCGCAAATCCGCGATAACGCCATGTCGAAGGCGCGCTTCGAATTCCGCTGGGAAGACCAGTTCAACCTGGCGCTGGACCCGTTCACCGCGCGCGCCTATCACGACGAGACCCTCCCGCAGGAATCAGGCAAAGTCGCGCACTTCTGCTCTATGTGCGGGCCGAAGTTCTGCTCGATGAAAATCAGCCAGGAGGTGCGCGACTACGCCGCCGCGCAGACCATTGAAGTGGGGATGGCGGACATGTCTGAAACCTTCCGCGCCAGAGGCGGCGAAATCTACCTCAAAAAAGAGGAGGCGTAATGTATAAGCCCGATTTCCCGCCCGTCCCCTACCGTTTAGGGCTCTATCCGGTGGTGGACAGCGTGGAGTGGATAGAGCGCCTGCTGGAGACAGGCGTTCGAACGATCCAGCTGCGCATCAAGGATAAACGCGATGACGAGGTGGAAGCCGATGTGGCTGCCGCCATCGCGCTTGGGCGTCGCTACGATGCCCGTCTGTTTATCAACGATTACTGGCGGCTGGCCGTTAAGCACCAGGCGTACGGCGTGCACCTGGGTCAGGAGGATCTGGAAACAACGGATCTGAGCGCTATCCGCGAAGCCGGGTTGCGTCTTGGCGTTTCAACGCACGATGACATGGAGATCGACGTGGCGCTGGCGGCCCGTCCCTCTTACATCGCGCTGGGCCACGTCTTCCCGACGCAAACCAAGCAGATGCCCTCCGCACCGCAGGGTCTGACGCAGCTGGCGAGTCACGTTAAACGCCTTGCCGATTACCCTACCGTCGCCATTGGCGGAATCAGCCTTGAACGCGCCCCGGCGGTGCTGGAGACCGGCGTCGGCAGTATCGCCGTCGTCAGCGCCATCACCCAGGCCGCAGACTGGCGGTTCGCCACCGAACAGCTGTTACAGCTGGCAGGAGCGGGTGATGAACGATCGTGATTTTATGCGCTACAGCCGTCAGATCCTGCTGGAAGATATCGCCATCGACGGGCAGCAAAAGCTGCTCGCCAGCCGGGTACTGATTGTCGGTCTGGGCGGGCTAGGCGCGCCCGCCGCGCTTTATCTGGCTGGTGCAGGTATCGGTACGCTGGTGCTGGCCGACGACGACGAGGTTCACCTCAGCAACCTGCAGCGACAAATCCTCTTCACCACCGAGGATATCAACCAGCCAAAAGCGCAAATTACCCGGCAGCGCCTGAACCAGCTCAACCCGGATATCGCGCTGATTGCCCTGCAGGATCGGCTCAGCGGTGAAAACCTGCGCCGTGAGGTCGCCCTTGCCGACGTGGTGCTGGACTGCACGGACAACATGGCGACGCGCCAGGCGATTAACGCCGCCTGCGTGGCAAATAATACGCCGCTTATCACCGCCAGCGCGGTGGGTTTCGGCGGGCAGATGATGGTCCTGACCCCACCGTGGTCGCAGGGCTGCTATCGCTGCCTGTGGCCGGATGATGCAGAGCCGGCACGCAACTGCCGTACGGCGGGCATTCTTGGTCCGGTGGTCGGCGTAATGGGCACAATGCAGGCGCTGGAAGCCATCAAGCTGCTCAGCGGCATGGAGACGGAACGCAATACGCTGCGGCTGTTTGATGCCCGTTCCAGCGGCTGGCGCCATCTGGCGTTACACCGCGCCAGACGCTGCCCGGTATGCGGAGGTCGCGATGCGCATTCTGTTTAACGATGAGCCGATGAGATGCGACGACGGGCTCACCGTTGCGGTACTGCTCGACAAGCTGCGTCAGCTGAAGCCGGGAACGGCGCTGGCGCTCAATCAACAGATCCTGCCGCGCGAGCAGTGGGAACATCAGCAGGTCAATGACGGCGACCAGATCCTGCTGTTTCAGGTTATCGCAGGGGGCTGAGATGTTACGTATTGCCGATAAAGTCTTTGATTCACATCTGTTTACCGGAACCGGAAAATTCGCCTCGCCGCAGCTGATGGTGGATGCCATTCGCGAAAGCGGCAGCCAGCTGGTGACGCTGGCGCTCAAGCGCGTGGATCTACGTCATCATAGCGACGCCATTCTCGCGCCTTTACTGGAGGCTGGCGTCACGCTGCTGCCCAACACCTCCGGTGCCAAAACGGCCGAAGAGGCGATTTTCGCCGCGCAGCTGGCCCGCGAGGCGCTCGGCACCCGCTGGCTGAAGCTGGAAATTCATCCTGACGCCCGCTGGCTGCTCCCCGACCCCATCGAAACGCTGAAAGCGGCTGAAAAGCTGGTGCAGCAAGGGTTTACCGTCCTGCCTTACTGCGGCGCCGACCCTGTCCTGTGCAAACGGCTGGAAGAGGTCGGCTGCGCCGCCGTCATGCCTCTGGGCGCCCCCATTGGCTCCAACCAGGGGCTGGAAACCCGCGCGATGCTGGAAATCATTATTGAGCAGGCTACCGTGCCGGTGGTGGTTGATGCGGGCATCGGCGTGCCCAGCCATGCCGCGCAGGCGCTGGAGATGGGTGCCGACGCGGTGCTGGTCAACACGGCCATCGCGGTTGCCGACGATCCGGTCATGATGGCGCGTGCGTTCCGCATGGCCGTAGAGGCTGGCCTGCTGGCAAGGGAGTCCGGCCCCGGCTCGCGCAGTTTCCAGGCCCAGGCCACCAGCCCGCTGACCGGTTTTCTGGAGGCGATCTCATGAGCACGTTTACCGAGCGCTGGCGGCAGCTTAGCTGGGACGACATTGCCCTGCGCATCAACAGCAAAACGGCGGCTGACGTGGAGCGCGCGCTGAATGCCCGCCATCTGACCCGCGAGGATCTGATGGCTCTGCTCTCCCCGGCGGCCAGCGCATACCTCGAACCGATGGCCCAGCGAGCACAGCGGCTCACCCGCCAGCGTTTTGGCAATACGGTGAGCTTCTACGTGCCGCTTTATCTCTCAAACCTGTGCGCCAATGACTGCACCTACTGCGGTTTTTCCATGAGCAACCGCATCAAGCGTAAAACGCTCGATGAAGGTGAGATTGCCCGCGAGTGCGCGGCTATTCGTGAAATGGGCTTTGAACATCTTCTGCTGGTCACGGGCGAACATCAGGGAAAGGTGGGAATGGACTATTTCCGTCACCACCTTCCCGCCATTCGTCGTCAGTTTGCGTCGCTGCAGATGGAAGTGCAGCCCCTGGCGCAGGAGGAGTACGCGGAGCTCAAAACCCTCGGGCTGGACGGGGTCATGGTCTATCAGGAAACCTACCACGAGGCGACGTACGCCCGGCACCACCTGAAGGGCAAGAAACAGGACTTCTTTTTCCGGCTGGAAACGCCGGACAGGCTGGGTCGCGCGGGCATCGACAAAATCGGTCTGGGCGCGCTGATCGGGCTCTCTGACAGCTGGCGGGTGGATTGTTACATGGTGGCGGAACATTTGCTGTGGCTTCAGCAGCACTACTGGCAGAGCCGTTATTCCGTCTCCTTCCCGCGCCTTAGACCTTGCGCGGGAGGGATTGAACCAGCTTCGCTGATGGATGAACGCCAGCTGGTGCAGACCATCTGTGCGTTTCGCCTGCTCGCCCCGGAAGTGGAATTATCGCTCTCAACGCGTGAGTCCCCGGCGTTTCGCGATCGCGTTATCCCGCTTGCGATTAACAACGTCAGCGCGTTTTCCAAAACGCAGCCTGGCGGCTACGCCGACGATCGTCCGGAGCTGGAGCAGTTTGTGCCCCATGACGGACGACGTCCGGAAGCGGTCGCCGCAGCCCTGACGGCCCAGGGTCTCCAGCCTGTCTGGAAAGACTGGGACAGCTGGCTGGGAAGAGCCTCGCAATGACGCTGAAACGCACTGCAACACCATAAAAAATTGTCGAGCCGCTACGAAAAGGCAAAACCGGGTGGTTGCCAGCGATCGTCCGGTTTTTTATTGTCACACGGTCAGCAACGGATGCTGACCAGGGCGAAAAGCTTCTTCCTCGTTTCGCCCTGCCTCTGGTTCATTGCACAAACGGCTCCTGGCAAGTTGAATAAGTATTTTCTTAATGGTTCTTAAGATAAATCATCCCGCCAGAAATCGTGTGCCGTATAATTCACCGCTAACCGCAGGACAGCGACTATGCTGAGAGGATATCGGCAGACGAAAAGTATTCACCATCAGGAACGATGTACAGCTCATGGCACTTCACAGCAAAAAGCTCTCTTTTACCCGGCCAATCATGCTCAGCTTCGCGGGGATCCTCTGCAGTTTTGCGGTGATCGCGATCGCGGTGACGCTTTCGCAACGAAAAGATTTTCTTGAGGATTATCACCAGATCAACAGCAATTTCACGCACAACCTGGCGGTGAACTACACCGAGTCTATCCTGCGTGAAAACGACTATATCCTGGGCCGTTCCGCGATGTACTTTGCCCGCGACGACAGGCTAAACGAGACGCTCAACGTTAACCCGACGCAGGGGCTGCAGATGATGATGCATTTGCAAAACCTGATGCCGACCGTATCCTCCATCTCGCTGGCGGACACGCAGGGGCATTATCTCCGCGCACCGGAAGTACTCCCCACGGAGAAGAGTAAAACCTTCGATCCCCGGACGCGGCCGTGGTTTATCGCGCAGGCCGAAGCCAGTATCTTCAGCCACTATACTCGCCCGTACATGGACTACTTCACCGGCCATCCGACGGTCACACTTTATAAACCCTTAATTTCACCCGAAGGCAGACTGAAGGGAACGATCGCGTTTCATCTCGACTTGACGTCAATGGGCTTTACACTGCGTCAGATGGTGGCGCCCGTTCAGGGAGAATTCTTCGTCGTTGAACGCGACGGCGCCGTTGTGCTTCACCCGGATACAGGCGCGCTCTTCAAACAGTACGTGAGCGAAGCGCTGATGGACAAAATGACCAGCGGCGAAGGCCACCTTTACGACAAAAAAAGCAACGCCTGGTATTACTACTACTCATTTACCAATCCGGACTGGTTTATCATCTACCGGGTCTCTGGCGAGACGCTCACCGATATCACCCGCCACGAAACAACGATTGTTGGCTGGGGGTTTGCGCTGGCGGCCATTATCATCATCCTCTTCGGCTTATACCTTCGCCACGCCTCGCGTACCGTGCTGATGCACATTATCAATGCCATCAAAACCGGCGACGTCAGCGAGGCGCCACGCCTGGAAGCGATGCTGAGCCATACTATCCAGTCCAATAAAGAGCGTGAGATGGCCTATGTGCGCCAGGCCACTCACGATGCGCTGACGGGCTGTAAAAACCGCCGCGCGTTCGATAGTGATATCGCGGAGCTGCTGAATGCCCAGCAGCCCTTCGCGATGGCGCTGGTGGACATTGATAACTTCAAGTCGATTAACGACACGCTGGGCCACCTGACCGGTGATATCGTTCTGCGCAACGTGGCCCGCGAAGGGATCCAGATTATGCAGCCACATCACGTCTCGCTTTACCGGTACGGTGGAGAAGAGTTTGCGGTAATTTTCCAGGCTGAGCAGATGACGTCTGCGCTCTCATTGCTGGAAGCCTGGCGTACCGCAGTTGAAAAACGCGTCTGGCGAGAAGAAAACCTGCGGGTTACGTTCAGCGGCGGTCTTGGGGAGTGGCATTTTGAACCGCTGGAGCAATTTGTCGGAAGCGTTGATAACGCCCTCTACAGCGCCAAACAGCAGGGCAAAAACCGCATTAACCGAACGTCCATCAGCTAATCCTCCCTCTTTCACCCTGCCCGTTTCCACGGGCCGGGTATCCGACAATGTAAAATTGTAACCGGTTTCAGAAAATCACCGGTTTCTTTGTGATGCCTGACACACAATCGCGGTAAACCGGTTGTTGAAGCGCTCTGCACGGGATAATTATCAATAAACACATGTAGATCGAGGCTGATTATGAAGAACATCGTTTTATGCTGTGCAGCGGGAATGTCAACCAGCATGCTGGTTCAACGTATGAAAGACGCCGCGCAGAAAAAAGGGGTTGAAGTCACCATTAAAGCCGTTCCGGTTGCCGAGTTTAAAGACAACATCGCGACGGCCGACATCGTATTGCTGGGGCCACAGGTTAAATACGAGCAGGCGAAACTTCAGGCGCAGGCCGAGCCGCTGGGTAAAAAGGTCGCGGTGATCGACATGATGGATTACGGCATGATGAAAGGCGATGCCGTACTGGAAAAAGCGCTCAAACTTCTGGAGTCATAATGGAAGACTTAGAAACCACGATCATGGAACTGCTGGTCAACGCAGGCGCGGCGCGTAGTGCGGCCCTGACGGCGTTACAGATGGCGCGTAAAGGTGAGTTTGACGAAGCAGAAAAAGCGATGGAAGAGTCGCGCGAATATGTGAAGCATGCGCACACGATCCAGACTCAGCTTATCGGTTTTGACGAAGGGACCGGGAAGCTTCCGGTTAACCTGATCACCGTCCACTCTCAGGATCACCTGATGAACGCGATGGTCATTCAGGATCTGGCGGGCGATATGATTGAGCTTTATCGTCGGATCCCGTTGGTAAACTGATAACCTACAGATGTAAAAAAACCCGCCGAGGCGGGTTTTTTATTGTCGGGTGGCCTGAGCTTACCCGACCTACGAGGCACATGCCCGGTAATATTCATCACCGGGCATCAACGATTACTCGTTGTCGGAACCGCCCAGACCTGCATTCAGCAGTTCTGCCAGGCTCGCGGATGCATCTTCAGCAGTCACCTGCGGTGCAGCTGGCAGTTCGCCCGCAGCACGACGACGCATACGATCCTGATGGTACGCATAACCGGTACCAGCTGGGATCAGACGACCCACGATGACGTTCTCTTTCAGACCGCGCAGTTCATCACGCTTACCAGCAACAGCGGCTTCGGTCAGGACACGAGTCGTTTCCTGGAACGATGCTGCAGAGATGAAGGACTCGGTTGCCAGAGACGCTTTGGTGATACCCAGCAGATCGCGCGAGAAGGTCGCACCGATTTTGCCGTTCGCTTCCAGATCGCGGTTAGCAATCTTGACGCGTGAGTATTCAACCTGCTCGCCTTCCAGGAACTCGGAGCTGCCTGCGTTTTCGATGGTTGCTTTACGCAGCATCTGACGAACGATAACTTCGATGTGCTTATCGTTAATCTTAACGCCCTGCAGACGGTAAACGTCCTGCACTTCGTTGGTGATGTAACGCGTTACCGCGTGTACGCCACGAAGACGCAGAATGTCGTGCGGCGCTTCTGGACCATCGGAAACCACGTCACCGCGTTCTACACGTTCACCTTCGAACACGTTGAGCTGACGCCATTTCGGAATCATCTCTTCGTACGGTTCGCTGCCATCTACTGGAGTGATAACCAGACGGCGTTTCCCTTTGGTCTCTTTACCGAAGGAGATGATACCGCTGATTTCAGCCAGGATTGCAGGCTCTTTCGGACGACGTGCTTCGAACAGATCCGCAACGCGTGGCAGACCACCGGTGATGTCCTTGGTACCGCTGGATTCCTGTGGAATACGCGCCAGAGCATCACCCGCACCGATCTGAATGCCATCTTCCAGCTGAACGATCGCTTTACCCGGCAGGAAGTACTGCGCAGGCATGTCGGTACCCGGGATCAGAACGTCGTTACCCTGAGCATCAACGATTTTCAGTGCAGGACGCAGATCTTTACCACCGGTAGTACGTTCAGCAGAATCCAGAACCACCAGAGAAGACAGACCGGTCAGCTCGTCGGTCTGACGAGTAATGGTCTGGCCGTCGATCATGTCAGTGAAGCGGATGAAACCACTTACTTCGGTGATAACCGGCATGGTGTGTGGATCCCAGTTTGCAACGGTTTCACCGCCGGCAACCTGCTCGCCATCACCTTTCGCCATAACCGCACCGTAAGGCACTTTATAGCTCTCTTTGGTACGACCGAATTCGTCGATCAGCTTCAGCTCGGTGTTACGAGAGGTCACAACCAGCTTGCCAGCGGAGTTAACAACAGACTTCGCGTTACTGAGCTTGATGCTACCTTTGTTTTTCACCTGGATGCTGGATTCAGCAGCCGCACGAGATGCCGCACCACCGATGTGGAACGTACGCATCGTCAGCTGTGTACCCGGCTCACCGATGGACTGTGCCGCGATAACGCCGATTGCTTCACCTTTGTTGATGATGTGGCCACGCGCCAGGTCACGACCGTAGCAGTGCGCACATACACCAAAGTCGGTGTCACAGGATACAACGGAACGTACTTTCACGGAGTCAACAGAGTTCGCTTCCAGCAGGTCACACCAGTGCTCGTGCAGCAGCGTGTTGCGTGGAACCAGAATGTCTGCAGTACCCGGCTTCAGAATGTCTTCCGCGGTTACACGACCCAGAACGCGATCGCGCAGTGGCTCTTTAACATCACCACCCTCGATAACCGGGGTCATGGTGATACCTTCGAGGGTGCCACAATCGTCTTCGGTCACAACCAGATCCTGCGCAACGTCAACCAGACGACGCGTCAGATAACCGGAGTTAGCTGTTTTCAGTGCGGTATCCGCCAGACCTTTACGAGCACCGTGCGTGGAGATGAAGTACTGGAGTACGTTCAGACCTTCACGGAAGTTCGCGGTGATTGGCGTTTCGATGATGGAGCCATCTGGCTTCGCCATCAGACCACGCATACCTGCCAGCTGACGAATCTGTGCTGCGGAACCACGCGCACCGGAGTCGGCCATCATGTAGATGCTGTTGAAGGAAACCTGCTGCTCTTCTACGCCGTCACGGTTAATCACGGTTTCGGTCTGCAGGTTATCCATCATCGCTTTGGATACACGATCGTTCGCCGCTGCCCAGATATCGATAACTTTGTTATAGCGTTCGCCCGCGGTAACCAGACCAGACTGGAACTGCTCCTGAATCTCAGCAACTTCGGCTTCCGCTTCAGAGATGATCTCGTGTTTCTTCTCTGGGATGACCATGTCATCGATACCAACAGATGCACCTGAACGCGCTGCATAAGCAAAGCCGGTATACATTGTCTGGTCAGCGAAGATAACGGTCGGCTTCAGACCCAGAATGCGGTAACAGGTGTTCAGCATTTTGGAGATCGCTTTCTTGCCCAGCGCCTGGTTGACGATGGAGAAAGGCAGACCTTTCGGTACGATCATCCACAGAATGGCACGGCCAACGGTCGTGTCTTTCAGGCTGGTTTTCGCAACGAATTCGCCGTTTTCATCTTTTTCGTATTCGGTGATACGCACTTTAACGCGCGCATGCAGAGAGGCCAGGCCAGCGCGATAAATACGCTCAGCTTCTTTCGGGCCAGTCAGCACCATGCCTTCGCCTTTGGCGTTAACACAGTCACGGGTCATGTAGTACAGACCCAATACAACGTCCTGAGAAGGAACGATGATAGGTTCACCGTTCGCTGGTGACAGGATGTTGTTGGTAGACATCATCAGCGCACGCGCTTCGAGCTGGGCTTCCAGCGTCAGCGGTACGTGAACAGCCATCTGGTCACCATCGAAGTCGGCGTTATATGCCGCACAAACCAGCGGGTGCAGCTGGATAGCTTTACCTTCGATCAGGACTGGCTCAAATGCCTGGATACCCAAACGGTGCAGGGTTGGTGCACGGTTCAGCAGTACCGGGTGTTCGCGGATAACTTCGTCCAGGATATCCCAAACGACAGCTTCTTCACGCTCAACCATTTTCTTAGCGGCTTTGATGGTGGTGGCCAGGCCACGCAGTTCCAGCTTGCCGTAGATGAACGGTTTGAACAGCTCCAGTGCCATTTTCTTCGGCAGACCGCACTGATGCAGACGCAGGTATGGACCTACGGTGATTACAGAACGACCGGAGTAGTCAACACGCTTACCGAGCAGGTTCTGACGGAAACGACCCTGTTTACCTTTGATCATGTCGGCCAAAGATTTCAGAGGACGCTTGTTAGAACCCGTGATCGCACGACCGCGACGACCGTTATCCAGCAGGGCATCTACCGCTTCCTGCAGCATACGTTTTTCGTTGCGTACGATGATGTCCGGCGCAGCCAGATCCAGCAGACGTTTCAGACGGTTGTTACGGTTGATAACGCGACGATACAGATCGTTCAGATCGGACGTTGCGAAACGACCACCATCCAGCGGAACCAGTGGACGCAGATCTGGCGGCAGAACCGGCAGAACGGTCAGGATCATCCACTCTGGTTTGTTACCAGACTGAACGAACGCTTCCAGCAGTTTGATACGCTTGGTCAGCTTTTTACGTTTGGTTTCGGAGTTGGTTTCGTTCAGCTCTTCACGCAGCTGCTCGCACTCTTGCTCCAGATCCATGCTCTTCAGCAGGGCCTGAATAGCTTCCGCACCCATCTTCGCATCGAATTCGTCACCGAACTCTTCCAGCGCGTCCAGATACTGCTCTTCAGTCAGGATCTGATGACGTTCCAGGTTCGTCATCCCGCCTTCGATAACCACATAAGATTCGAAGTACAGAACGCGTTCGATATCGCGCAGCGGCATATCCAGCAGCAGACCGATACGGGACGGCAGAGATTTCAGGAACCAGATGTGAGCGGTCGGAGACGCCAGCTCGATGTGGCCCATGCGCTCACGACGCACTTTAGTCTGGGTCACTTCAACGCCGCACTTCTCACAGATCACACCACGGTGTTTCAGGCGCTTGTACTTACCGCACAGGCACTCGTAATCTTTTACTGGCCCGAAAATACGCGCACAGAAAAGGCCGTCACGCTCAGGTTTGAACGTACGGTAGTTGATGGTTTCCGGCTTTTTAACTTCACCGAATGACCATGAACGGATCATGTCTGGCGAAGCCAGAGCAATTTTGATCGCATCAAACTCTTCGGTTTTAGTCTGCGCTTTCAGAAACTTTAATAAATCTTTCACGGATTTGCTCCCGTCGGAGTTAGCACAATCTGGTGCCGGGGGTTAACCCGGCACCAGTGACCTGTTTGAGCGAGAATTACTCGTCTTCCAGTTCGATGTTGATACCCAGCGAACGAATCTCTTTCAACAGTACGTTGAAGGACTCTGGCATGCCCGGCTCCATCTGATGGTTGCCGTCCACGATGTTTTTATACATCTTGGTACGACCGTTCACGTCATCAGACTTAACGGTGAGCATTTCCTGCAGGGTGTATGCCGCGCCGTATGCTTCCAGCGCCCACACTTCCATCTCCCCGAAGCGCTGACCACCGAACTGTGCCTTACCACCCAGCGGCTGCTGAGTAACCAGGCTGTAAGAACCGGTAGAACGAGCGTGCATCTTGTCGTCGACCAGGTGGTTCAGTTTCAGCATGTACATGTAACCTACGGTTACCGGACGCTCGAACTGTTCACCGGTACGGCCGTCAAACAGCGTAATCTGACCAGACGTTGGCAGACCACCCAGTTGCAGCAGCTCTTTAATTTCAGCTTCTTTCGCACCATCGAAGACCGGCGTTGCGATTGGCATACCTTTTTTCAGGTTCTCAGCCAGGCGCAGCACTTCTTCATCACTGAAGGTATTCAGGTCGACTTTCTGACGAACGTCGGTACCCAGATCGTAGGCACGCTGGATGAATTCGCGCAGTTTCGCGACTTCTTCCTGCTGCTTCAGCATGGCGTTAATCTTGTCGCCGATACCTTTCGCAGCCATACCCAGGTGAGTTTCCAGGATCTGACCGATGTTCATACGAGACGGTACGCCCAGCGGGTTCAGTACGATATCTACCGGCGTACCGTTAGCATCGTGCGGCATATCTTCGATCGGGTTGATCTTAGAGATAACACCCTTGTTACCGTGACGACCTGCCATCTTATCACCAGGCTGGATCTGACGTTTAACGGCCAGATACACCTTAACAATCTTCAGCACGCCTGGTGCCAGATCGTCGCCCTGAGTGATTTTGCGGCGTTTCGCTTCGAGTTTTTTCTCGAACTCGTGTTTCAGTTCGTCATACTGCTCAGCCAGCTGTTCCAGCTGATTTTGTTTCTCTTCGTCGGTCAGGCCCAGTTCCAGCCAGCGATCGCGTGGCAGTTTGTCGAGCTTCTCAGCTTCAACGCCACCGGCAACCAGCACCGCATAGATACGGCTGAACAGACCCGCTTCGAGGATCTGCAGTTCTTCAGACAGGTCTTTCTTAGCCTGTTTGAGCTGCATCTCTTCGATTTCCAGCGCACGCTTATCTTTCTCAACGCCGTCACGGGTGAAGACCTGAACATCGATAACTGTACCGGAAACACCGTTTGGTACGCGCAGAGAAGAGTCTTTAACGTCAGACGCTTTCTCACCGAAGATTGCACGCAGCAGTTTCTCTTCTGGCGTCAGCTGGGTTTCACCTTTAGGCGTAACCTTACCAACCAGAATATCGCCGCCAGTCACTTCCGCACCGATGTAAACGATACCGGACTCATCCAGTTTGGAGAGCGCAGCTTCACCCACGTTAGGGATGTCAGCGGTGATCTCTTCTGGCCCCAGCTTGGTGTCACGGGACACACATGCCAGTTCCTGAATGTGGATGGTGGTGAAACGATCTTCCTGAACCACACGCTCGGAGACGAGGATGGAGTCTTCGAAGTTGTAACCGTTCCACGGCATGAACGCTACGCGCATGTTCTGACCGAGCGCCAGTTCACCGAGGTCGGTGGACGGACCGTCTGCCAGCACGTCGCCGCGCTCAACTGGCTCACCCAGAGATACGCAAGGCATCTGGTTGATACAGGTGTTCTGGTTAGAACGGGTGTATTTGGTCAGGTTATAAATGTCGATACCAGCTTCGCCCGGATACATCTCGTCTTCGTTAACTTTGATAACGATACGGGATGCATCGACGTACTGAACAGTACCGCCACGTTTAGCAACCGCAGTAACACCGGAGTCAACGGCAACAGCACGTTCCATACCGGTACCAACCAGCGGCTTATCAGCGCGCAGAGTTGGAACGGCCTGACGTTGCATGTTCGCACCCATCAATGCACGGTTGGCGTCATCGTGTTCCAGGAACGGGATCAGGGACGCACCGACGGATACCACCTGCTGGGTGGATACGTCCATGTAGTCAACCTGGTCGCGGCTGAACAAGCTGGATTCGCCTTTGCTACGGCAGGTAACCAGATCTTCTACAAAGTGGCCTTCGTCATCCAGGTTGGAGTTCGCCTGAGCGATAACGTAGTTGCCTTCTTCGATAGCAGACAGGTAGTGAATTTCGTCGGTTACAACACCGTCGGTCACTTTACGGTACGGGGTCTCGAGGAAACCGTATTCGTTAGTCTGTGCGTACACGGACAGGGAGTTGATCAGACCGATGTTTGGACCTTCAGGCGTTTCGATTGGACATACGCGACCGTAGTGCGTCGGGTGTACGTCTCGAACTTCAAAGCCTGCGCGTTCACGGGTCAGACCGCCTGGGCCGAGTGCAGAGATACGACGTTTGTGCGTAATCTCAGACAGCGGGTTGTTCTGGTCCATGAACTGAGACAGCTGGCTTGAACCGAAGAACTCTTTCACTGCTGCAGAAATCGGCTTGGCGTTGATCATATCCTGAGGCATCAGGGTATCCAGATCACCCAGAGACAGACGCTCTTTCACCGCACGCTCTACACGTACCAGGCCAACGCGGAATTGGTTTTCCGCCATTTCGCCTACGGAACGGATACGACGGTTGCCGAGGTGGTCGATATCGTCCACTTCGCCTTTACCGTTACGGATATCGATGAGCTTCTTCATCACTTCGATGATGTCGTCTTTGCTCAGGATACCGGAACCTTCGATTTCGTCGCGCAGCAGAGAACGGTTGAACTTCATACGACCAACCGCGGACAGATCGTAGCGGTCTTCGGAGAAGAACAGGTTCTCGAACAGGCTTTCCGCCGCTTCGCGAGTTGGTGGCTCACCAGGACGCATCATGCGGTAGATTTCTACCAGCGCGCTCAGACGATCGGTGGTTGGGTCGACGCGAATAGTCTCAGAGATATACGCACCGTGGTCCAGATCGTTGGTGAACAGCGTTTCGATACGTTTGTGGCCAGACTGGCTCAGCTTAGCCAGCAGATCCAGGCTCAGCTCCATGTTCGCTGGGCAGATCAGCTCACCCGTTGATTCATCAACGTAATCTTTCGCGGCTACTTTTCCTGCAATGTACTCAACCGGAACTTCGATGAGTTTGATATCATCTTTTTCCAGCTGGCGGATGTGGCGCGCGGTGATACGGCGACCTTTTTCCACATACACTTTGCCGTCGGCTTCGATGTCGAACGACGCGGTCTCACCACGCAGACGTTCCGGCACCAGCTCCATCTGCAGCTTGTTGTCGCGGATTTCAAAGATCACTTTCTCAAAGAACAGGTCCAGGATCTGTTCAGTGGTGTATTGCAGCGCACGCAGAATGATGGTTGCAGGCAGCTTACGACGACGGTCGATACGGACAAACAGGTTGTCTTTCGGATCGAACTCGAAGTCCAGCCATGAACCACGGTAAGGAATGATGCGTGCGTTATACAGTACTTTACCGGAAGAGTGTGTTTTACCTTTATCGCTGTCGAAGAAGACGCCCGGGCTACGATGCAGCTGGGAAACGATAACACGCTCAGTACCGTTGATAACGAAAGTACCGTTGTCTGTCATGAGTGGAATTTCACCCATGTAGACTTCTTGTTCTTTAATGTCTTTTACGGTGCCTTCCGGCGCTTCGCGCTCGTAGATCACCAGACGCAGTTTTACGCGCAGCGGTGCGGAATAGGTCACGCCACGGATCTGACATTCCTGAACGTCAAACACCGGTTCGCCAAGGCGGTAGCTGACGTACTGCAGCTCGGAGTTACCGCTGTAGCTCTGAATCGGGAACACGGAGCGGAAGGCTGCTTCCAGACCGTACTGCCCTTCAGGATCTTGCTCGATAAACTTCTGGAACGAGTCAAGCTGGATAGAAAGGAGATATGGAATGTCCAGAACTTGTGGACGTTTACCAAAATCCTTACGAATACGTTTTTTCTCGGTATAGGAGTAAACCATAGGGTTCCTCAGCTCGCTGACAAGTCGACCCATCTGTCCGACGAAGGGACAGTTTGTGCAACACCATTTTGTGGACCGGAAAATTGAATACTTTCCGCAATACCTGTTGCTATCACGCTTAAATCATTTCGTCGCGATTTACACAGAGCGAGCACCCTGTCGCAATATATTAAGTCGTCGATAGAAACATGCATTGTCAGGACAATCAGCAGTCAAACAGTGTGAAATGCTACTGATGCCTTACAGCGCAAAAAGGCTGGTGACTAAAAAGTCACCAGCCATCAGCCTAATTACTTAGGCTGCAACCAGAAAAGTTGGCTTATTTAACTTCAACTTCAGCGCCAGCTTCTTCCAGAGATTTTTTCAGTGCTTCTGCGTCGTCTTTGCTCACGCCTTCTTTCAGCGCAGCTGGAGCAGATTCTACCAGGTCTTTAGCTTCTTTCAGACCCAGGCCAGTTGCGCCACGTACTGCTTTGATAACAGCAACTTTGTTAGCGCCAGCAGCTTTCAGAATTACGTCGAATTCAGTTTTTTCTTCAGCAGCTTCAGCCGGGCCCGCAGCTACAGCTACAGCAGCAGCAGCAGAAACACCGAATTTTTCTTCCATTGCAGAAATCAGTTCTACAACGTCCATTACGGACATAGCTGCAACTGCTTCAATGATTTGATCTTTAGTGATAGACATTTAAATTGTTCCTGAAAATCAGAATAAGTTTATACGTAAGCAAATGCTTTATAAAGATAACTGCGATTAAGCAGCTTCTTTTGCATCGCGAACAGCAGCCAGAGTGCGAACCAGTTTGCCAGCCGAAGCTTCTTTCATGGTTGCCATCAGGCGTGCAATTGCTTCTTCGTAGGTCGGCAGGGTTGCCAGGCGATCGATGTTCGATGCCGTGATCAACTCACCTTCAAAGGCTGCAGCTTTGACCTCAAATTTTGCATTCGCTTTCGCGAACTCTTTGAACAGACGAGCAGCAGCGCCCGGGTGTTCCATAGAGTATGCAATCAGGGTCGGACCAACAAACGTGTCTTTCAGGCACTCGAACTGAGTACCTTCAACTACGCGACGCAGCAGGGTGTTACGAACAACACGCATGTATACGCCAGCTTCACGACCTGCTTTACGCAGTTCAGTCATTTTGTCTACAGTAACGCCACGGGAATCCGCAACTACTGCAGACAGCGCGCCTTTGGCTACTTCGCTGACTTCAGCAACAATCGCTTGTTTGTCTTGAAGATTTAAAGCCATTAGCTTTGCTCCTGGATGTTTGCCGGAACTCATGTTCCGGAACTCACTTCACTCTTCCCAACGGAAAGAGCGTCTTAATACGGTGAGCAGAAACAAGCCAGAGTATCCAAAAATAATCTTAGCGTTCTGTCACCGTCTACGCAGGGGATTAAGTCTCTTGCGAAACACCTGCGGTCTTCGACGGAGGCCTGGATTAGGCCAGGCTCCAACGAACAAATCTTTTAGCCGCTAACTTTCGTTAGCAAACGTGGGGGTAAGATTGTAGACAAAATCACCGCCCACGTAAAGGCATTAGTTTGCAGCAGCGCTCAGGCCAGCCTGGTCAACTGCAACACCTGCACCCATGGTGGTGGAGATGCTAACTTTCTTGATGTACACGCCTTTCGCCTGAGTTGGTTTTGCTTTTTTCAGCGCAACCAGCAGAGCTTCCAGGTTTTCTTTCAGTTTGTCAGCGTCAAAGTCCACTTTACCGATGGTGGTGTGGATGATGCCGTTTTTGTCGTTACGATAACGAACCTGACCTGCTTTAGCGTTCTTAACCGCTTCAGCAACGTTAGGAGTTACAGTACCAACTTTCGGGTTTGGCATCAGGCCGCGTGGACCCAGAACCTGGCCCAGCTGGCCAACAACGCGCATTGCATCTGGAGAAGCAATAACAACGTCAAAGTTCATTTCGCCTTTCTTGATCTGATCAGCCAGATCTTCCATACCTACCAGTTCAGCACCGGCAGCTTTAGCAGCTTCAGCGTTTGCACCCTGAGCAAATACAGCTACGCGAACGGAACGGCCAGTACCGTGTGGCAGTACAGTTGCGCCACGAACGTTCTGATCGGATTTACGAGCGTCGATGCCGAGGTTAACGGCAACGTCAACGCTTTCAACGAACTTAGCAGTTGCCAGTTCTTTCAGCAGAGCGATAGCTTCGTTGATGTCGTACTGTTTGGTCGCATCAACTTTGTCACGGATCACGGACATGCGCTTGGTCAGTTTAGCCATTTCTTAGTCCTCCACTACCAGGCCCATGGAACGTGCAGTACCTTCGATTGAGCGAGTCATCGCTTCAATGTCGGCACCAGTCATGTCGGCAGCTTTGGTCTGCGCGATTTCCTGCAGCTGAGCGCGGGAAATTTTACCCACTTTGTCTTTGTTCGGTTTACCGGAACCAGATTTGATACCAGCCGCTTTCTTCAGCAGAACTGCTGCTGGAGGGGTTTTGGTAACGAAAGTGAAAGAACGGTCAGCGTAAACAGTGATTACGACTGGGATTGGCAGACCTTTTTCCAGGGATTCGGTTTTGGCGTTGAACGCTTTACAGAATTCCATGATGTTCACACCCTGCTGACCCAGAGCTGGACCAACTGGTGGACTTGGGTTCGCCATACCAGCTGCAACCTGCAGCTTGACGTAGGCTTGTACTTTCTTAGCCATTCTAAAATCCTCTGATTGGGTAATAGCGCCTCAGGAAGGCTCCCCGTGAATAAAAATTCGTTTTACGGGCCGGGGCCCATAAAAACAAAAGGCGCGAAATTGTATTCCAATCTCGCGCCCTGTGCAACGATTAAATCGCCGCTTTTTTGATCGCTGCTTAGGCTTTTTCGACCTGCGCAAAGTCCAGTTCTACCGGGGTCGCACGACCGAAGATAGAAACAGAAACTTTCAGGCGGGACTTCTCGTAGTCCACTTCTTCAACCACACCGTTAAAGTCAGCAAACGGACCGTCGCTAACACGAACCATTTCACCCGGTTCAAACAGCGTTTTCGGACGCGGCTTATCACCCACCTGCTGCAGGCGGTTCATAATCGCATCAACTTCTTTGTCGCTGATTGGCGCCGGACGGTCAGACGTGCCGCCGATAAAGCCCATCACGCGCGGTACGCTGCGCACCAGGTGCCAGCTCGCGTCGTTCATCACCATCTGAACCAGCACGTAACCCGGGAAGAATTTACGCTCGCTTTTGCGACGTTGGCCGCCACGGATCTCAACCACTTCTTCGGTCGGAACCATAACTTCGCCAAATAACTCTTCCATGTTGTGTAATTTGATATGCTCACGCAGCGACGTTGCTACGCGGCCTTCAAAACCGGAAAACGCCTGAACGACGTACCAACGCTTTTTAGGGGCTTCAGACATCTTAGAACCTCAGGCCAGTAATAAAGGAAACCAGGCGAACCAGAATACCATCCAGTCCCCACAGGATCAGTGACATTACCGCAGTCACTGCAGCCACGATCAGCGTGGTGTGCAATGTTTCCTGGCGAGTCGGCCAAATGACCTTGCGGACTTCGGTACGTGCTTCGCGAGCGAAAGCAACGGTTGCTTTACCCTTAGTCGTCAACAGCGCGACACCGCCCGCTGCAGCAATCAGAATCACCACTGCCAGCGCGCGGAGCGGCAGCATCATGTCACGATAAAGATAGTTGCCAACGATTGCCACAATCAGCAGCACGGCAACAGCGACCCACTTCATCGCTTCCAGGCCGCGCCCGCTCCCTTGAGCTTCGGTATTCGCACTCATAAACCAACCTGTCAGAAGAATTCTACAAATAATTTCACCCCGCGATTGCGAGGCGAGCCAAATCGAAACGCTAATCCCTTAATGGATTATACGCTCTCTGCAGAGCCTGTCTCAGCAATGATTATGACAAAAATAATCACTGATGAGCCAGGTTCTGATGTGAAAGCGTGCAAAAAGGGCATCAAATGATGCCCTTTTCATGCGCATTGCGTCAAATGTTATCAGCGATTAGCCGAGAACTTTAGCAACCACGCCCGCGCCAACGGTACGGCCACCTTCACGGATTGCGAAACGCAGACCGTCGTCCATCGCGATTGGGTGGATCAGAGTCACAACCATCTTGATGTTGTCGCCTGGCATTACCATCTC
>NZ_SNXG01000015.1:0-26380 GCF_004362415.1 Enterobacter sp. AG326
AGAGACTTGGTATTCATTTTTCGTCTTGCGACGTTAAGAATCCATGTCACTTTGAGTGCCCACACAGATTGTCTGATAAATTGTTAAAGAGCAGTGCAACGCGGCTTTCGCTCACCGTTGCGAGGTGGCGTATATTACGCTTTCCTCTTTCAGAGTCAACCCGTTATTTCAGGATTTTTTCTCTTCAACCGACCGGGTTGTTTGTGAAGTGATTCACATCCGCCGTGTCGATGGAGGCGCATTATAGGGATCCCATTTTTTAGCACAAGTATTTTTTAGATCTTTTTTTCCGACTGCTGATTTTCCGCGCTTTTCGCTGAAATCCCGCCCGATCTGCTTAAATATTGACGTATTTTGCCTTGCCGCGATCCATTAATATGATCAAAGTCTTCTGTATAGCGCTCATTGTTAGAGGTAGATATGCCCGCAGTATTACGTCCTTATAAAGATCTGTTCCCCCAAAAAGGCGATCGCGTGATGATCGATGCCAGCAGCGTGGTGATTGGCGATGTCCGAATGGCCGATGATGTCAGCATCTGGCCCCTCGTCGCCATCAGGGGAGATGTTAACTATGTGTCGATTGGCACCCGTACCAATATTCAGGACGGCAGCGTTCTGCATGTCACGCACAAATCCTCCTATAACCCGGACGGTAATCCCCTCATCATTGGAGAAGAGGTTACCGTCGGCCATAAAGTGATGCTTCACGGCTGCACTATCGGAAATCGCGTACTTGTTGGCATGGGGTCGATTTTGCTGGATGGCGTCATAGTAGAAGATGACGTAATGATTGGTGCCGGTAGCCTGGTACCACAGAACAAACGGCTGGAGAGTGGCTATCTCTACCTGGGAAGCCCGGTAAAACAGATCCGCCCCCTGAAGGAGGCAGAGATCGAAGGGTTAAAATACTCGGCGAACAACTACGTTAAATGGAAGAATGACTATTTGGATCAGGACAACCAAACCCAGCCCTGATCGTCTTCCTGCTGTTCGCGGATTAAATCGCTGGCTTCCTCTTCCAGATCCCAGCGATTTTCGCAAAATATCGCTATCGGGTCTGAACCGCCAAAACGACGCAACAGCGTTTCCCCATGAATGGCACAGGTAAGTTGCATACCCTGCACCAGCACCGGAAAACAGACCGCTTGTTTACTCTCATCCCAGTTTTCTCTGTCCGGGAAATGAATAGCCTGGTTCACGCCGAAAGCTCCTGCTTTAACTTTTCAATGACAGGTTCGACCGCAGGCAACACGCCATGCCAGAGCAGCACCGCATGCGCAGCCTGACCCACCAGCATTCCCAGTCCATCGGCTAACTGCTTCGCGCCGTGTTGTTCGCACCAGTTAAGGAAAGGCGTCTTCCCTTTCTGATAAAACATGTCATAGAAGTACATATGCGCGCTGACCAGAGAAGCGGGAATTGCCGGGATCTCACCATTGATGCCGCTGGACGTGGCGTTGATGACAAGATCGAACTCACGATCGGCAAGATCGTCAAGCGCTACCGCGCTCACGCTGCCGGTATGCGCAAACAACGCCGCCAGCGCTTCCGCGCGGGAAAAGGTTCTGTTGGTAATGGTCACCGCACAGTCCATTGAAAGCAGAGGCAACAGCACTCCCCGCGATGCGCCACCCGCACCAATCAGCAGGACCCGGAATCCGGGCTTAATAAACGACAGTCGTTCCAGATCGCTAAGTAAACCAATTCCGTCGGTGTTGTCACCCAAAAGGCGTCCATCCTCAAGCCGTTTTAGGGTATTGACCGCACCAGCCAGTGAAGCGCGCTCGGTCAGCTCATCCGCACGTTCGAAGGCTTCCTCTTTAAAAGGAACCGTCACATTCGCGCCTTTACCGCCCGCGGCGAAAAAAGCCTCCAGCGTTGGGATAAATGCACCCACCGGTGCCAGTACGCGACCATAGGGATGATTTATCTGCAGCTGCTTCGCAAATTGCTGATGAATCAACGGTGACTTGCTGTGTGCAATCGGATTACCAAAAACAGCATAGGTTTCCATGAGATTACCCCTGGCGAAAACGTTCGCCGGTCAAAGCGTCGCGAATTTCAGACGGATTCAGGCGCCCTCCCGTTTCACCGACCGCAACAGGGAAGTCATTCCCGAACTGCGCCAGTACTTCTTCGGTTGACCGACAAGGTGGCAATCCGGTCAGGTTGGCGCTGGTTGAGACCAGCGGTTTACCAAATGCCAGACAAAGCTCAACCACCAGCGGATGGTCAGTTACGCGAACGGCGAGGGAATCAAAGCGTCCGGTTAACCAGCGCGGCGTTGTTGGCTGCGCCGGGAAGACGAAGGTCACAGGCCCAGGCCACGCGGAGAAGATAGTCTCGCGCTGCGCCGGCGTCAGCATGGAGTCATCGATATAGGGCTTAAGCTGCTCGTAGTTCGCAGCGATCAAAATCAGCCCTTTTTCGACAGGTCTTTGTTTTAAGGCAAGCAGACGGCTCACTGCCGTCTCGCTGTCAGGATCGCAACCGACCCCAAAAACAGCTTCAGTTGGATAGGCGATGACTTCTTCATTTTTCAGTACGTCCACTGCATGCGCAATGGAGCCTGATGGCAGGTTATTATTCACTATTTTGATCCGCCGTAACCGGCTTTCCACATTGTTTACTGGCGCAGAAGCGTTTCATGCCTTGCGCGGTTTTCTTCTCTATGAGTAGCGGATAATTGCAATGAGGGCAGGTTCCCGCTACCGGTTTAAAATTGATAACGAACTGGCATTCAGGATAGCGATCGCACGAATGGAAGGTCTTACCATAACGGGAGCGGCGCTGTACCAACTGACCGCGCTGACACTGAGGGCACGCAATTGCCGTTTCATCAGGCTTATCAATTTGTTCCGTATGTTCGCATTCCGGGTAGCGGCTACATCCAATAAACATGCCGAAACGCCCCTGACGCAGGGCTAATTCACCACCGCAGACTGGACAAAACTGACCCTCCAGAATTTTAACGATATGTCCATCCGCCTGGCTTTTCAGGGGACGGACATAATCACATTCCGGATAGTGTGAACAACCGAGAAACGGGCCGTGTTTCCCGGACCGAATAACAAGTTCAGCCCCGCACTGCGGGCAGGGCTCGTTTTTATGCACCGTGAATAGTGCTGATTTGGCCATAACAACTCTTGGTGCTGCACATTGAATTAGTGCAGCATACCTTCATTCACTTCAAAGAGTAATTCTTCCATTTGCTGATAGGCGTTTTCACAGCCCGGGATATTAAACAGAACCATCAGGATCACCCACTTGAGATCTTCCAGTTCAAATTCTGCTGTATCCAGCGCCATGACGCGCTCTATAACCATTTCTCTCGTTTCGAGGTTCAGCACCTGAATCTGCTCAAGGAATAAGATGAACCCCCGGCAGCTGGCGTCCAGCCTTTCACACTCTTCCGCTGTATAAATGCGTACTGACAATGGGTCAGAAGCAAGCTGCATCGGTTCGGCGAGGCCTTCCTGATAATCAGCCAGTTTTTCCAGCCACATCAACGCATTATAGATATCTTCCCGCTCAAACCCCGCATCGGTAAGATCCTGTGTCAATTTGTCCTGATCCACTCGCATTTCTGCTTCGTTATGGATGTAAGTCTCAAACAAATACATCAGTACGTCGAACATGGCATGCCCTCCTTAATCGGACATAGCCGCCGGGTACAGCTGCGATCCACCCTGCTAACTCCAGTTCGAGTAGCTGTGCTACCGTTACTGGCACAGGTTGGCCGGCACGTTCAGCGACAACGTCAACAGGTGTTACCTCATCTCCTACGTTAGCCAGGAGCTTGGCAAATGGCAATGCCACCTTTCCCTGATCTGATGAATATTGTCGCTTTTCGGGATCTTCCTGCAGCCATTGCAACCCATATTGCAAATTTTCAAGAATATCTCCTACTTCCGTTACCGGCGTTGCCCCTTGCTTAATCAGCCAGTGGGGCCCCTCGCATCCGGGATTACCTATCGGACCAGGCAAGGCGAAGACTTCTCTCCCCTGCTCGAGCGCGCATCGCGCCGTGACCAGCGAACCGCTTCGGCGCGCCGCTTCAACCACCAGTACGCCTTTGCTAAGCCCGCTGATGATTCGATTACGACGTGGAAAGTTTGCCGGCCTGGGCTGTGCGGAAAGCGGAAACTCAGACACTATCGCGCCGTCAGATTCAATAAGCCGCATCGCCAGTGCCTGATGCCGGCGTGGATAAATGCTAAAAAGACCGTTCCCCAGCACCGCTACGCTTCGTCCCTTAACTGACAGCGCCGCGCTGTGGGCTACGCCGTCAATACCGCAGGCCAGCCCGCTGGTGATCGTGAAACCGCTTTGTGACAGTTGTTCGCACAGGATTTTCCCCCATCGCTCGCCGTACCATGACGGCGCACGACTGCCTACCACCGCCAGTTGAACCGTATTAAGCGTCTCAGGGTTACCTTTTACGAATAATGCCCCGGGATAATCAGGGATCGTGCGGAGCAAAGGGGGATAAAGGGGATGGTTGGCCGTTAATAAATGATGTCCCGGCTGCTCGAGCCACATAAGGCTACGTTCCAGCTCGCTCTCATCGAGTGCAAAGAAGCGTTCAGTCTGCTTTGCTGTCAGCCCGACGTTTCTGGCCACGGGCACGTTGAGGTGTTCCTGCTTCTGCAGTCGCGCAGCCACTTCCAGCATTACATCACCACACAGAGACCCTGTGTGTATTAGCCGTAACCATATCTCGGTAGACGTCATCCTTTCCCCTGCCATAAGCGGCCTCCGCAATCATTGCGATTGGTCACTGATGCTGTCAATCGATGGGGGATTTGTCTAGAATAGAAAGAGTATTCTTATCAACTCCTGAACACGACTCTGGAAATTTATGGCAGTTTTGCAAGTGTTACATATTCCGGACGAGCGCCTTCGCATCGTCGCTGAACCGGTCAAAGAAGTGAATGCAGAAATCCAGCGTATCGTTGATGATATGTTCGATACCATGTACGCCGAAGAAGGCATTGGCCTGGCGGCCACGCAGGTGGACATTCACAAGCGAATTATCGTGATTGATGTTTCCGAAAATCGCGATGAACGTCTGGTGCTGATCAACCCTGAGCTGCTCGAAAAGAGTGGCGAAACCGGTATTGAGGAAGGCTGTCTGTCCATTCCTGAACAGCGCGCTTTAGTACCGCGTGCCGAAAAGGTGAAAATTCGCGCGCTGGATCGCGACGGTAATCCGTTCGAACTGGAAGCAGACGACCTGCTGGCAATTTGTATTCAGCATGAGATGGACCACCTGGTCGGTAAACTGTTTATCGATTATCTCTCGCCGCTGAAGCAGCAGCGTATTCGTCAGAAAGTAGAGAAACTGGATCGTTTGCGTTCTCGCGCATAACGTCCCCCCGGATACAAGGATCATCGTGTCTAAAACACTACGTATTATCTTCGCGGGAACCCCTGATTTTGCAGCGCGTCATCTTGACGCGCTGTTATCGTCTGGTCACCAGGTTGTTGGCGTCTTTACCCAGCCGGACCGTCCTGCTGGTCGCGGCAAAAAATTGATGCCGAGCCCTGTAAAAGTGCTGGCAGAAGAGCAAGGGCTACCCGTTTTCCAGCCCGTATCGTTACGGCCACAGGAAAATCAGCAGCTGGTTGCTGACCTGAATGCCGACGTGATGGTGGTGGTGGCTTACGGTTTAATTCTGCCAAAAGCTGTGCTTGATATGCCACGCCTGGGTTGCATCAACGTGCATGGATCTTTGCTCCCGCGCTGGCGTGGTGCTGCACCTATCCAGCGCTCGCTGTGGGCAGGTGATGCCGAAACGGGCGTTACCATTATGAAGATGGACGTAGGTTTAGACACCGGCGATATGCTGTATAAACTGGCCTGCCCCATTACGTCAGACGATACCAGCGCCACGCTGTATGACAAACTGGCAGACCTCGGTCCACAAGGGCTTATCGAGACGCTCCAGCAGCTGGCTGACAACACGGCGAAACCGGAAGTTCAGGATGACGCGCTGGTGACTTATGCCGAAAAACTGAGCAAAGAAGAAGCGCGTATCGACTGGTCCCTGTCAGCCGCTCAACTTGAACGCTGCATTCGCGCTTTTAATCCGTGGCCAATGAGCTGGATGGAGATTGATGAGCAGCCGGTGAAAGTCTGGAAAGCCTCCGTCATTAGCGGTACTACCACGGCTGAACCCGGTACGATTGTTGACGCCAACAAGAACGGGATCCAGGTGGCGACTGCACAAGGGATCCTGAATCTTGAATCGCTACAACCGGCCGGCAAGAAGGCCATGAGCGCTCAGGATCTGTTAAATTCCCGTCGCGAATGGTTTATTCCGGGCAATCGTCTTGCCTGAGCAAATTTATCCTTAAGGCCCGGTGTTTCCGGGCATTTTTATTTTTACGGTTATGAAAAAACAAAATCTACGCAGTATGGCGGCTCAGGCCGTTGAGCAGGTTATCGAGCAGGGCCAGTCATTAAGTAACGTCCTGCCTCCCCTGCAACAAAAAGTCTCTGATAAAGACAAAGCCCTGCTTCAGGAGCTCTGCTTTGGCGTTCTGCGCACGCTTTCTCAGCTTGAGTGGTTGATTAACAAGCTGATGTCACGCCCAATGACAGGCAAGCAGCGCACCGTACACTATTTGATTATGGTGGGTTTTTATCAGCTTCTTCATACCCGCATCCCACCTCATGCCGCGCTGGCTGAGACGGTGGAAGGTGCCGTTGCGATTAAACGCCCTCAGCTGAAAGGGCTGATCAACGGCGTACTGCGTCAGTTCCAGAGACAGCAGGAAGAGCTTCTGGCTGAATTTGCCCAAAGCGAAGCACGTTTTCTGCATCCTGACTGGCTGTTGAAGCGCCTGAAAAAAGCTTATCCACAGCAGTGGCAGGAGATTGCCGATGCCAACAACCAGCGGCCGCCAATGTGGTTACGCGTGAATCGAAATCACCACACCCGTGACGCATGGCTGGCATTGCTTGAAGAAGCTGGAATGAGTGGATTCCCGCATGACGCCTATCCGGATGCTGTACGCCTGGCCTCACCGGCACCGGTGCATGCATTACCCGGTTTTGATGAAGGCTGGGTAACCGTACAGGATGCCTCGGCTCAGGGTTGCATCACCTGGCTTGAACCCAAAAATGGTGAGCAGATCCTTGATCTGTGCGCCGCGCCTGGGGGCAAAACGACGCATATTCTTGAAGTGGCTCCGCAGGCCAGCGTGCTGGCAGTGGATGTCGATGAACAGCGTCTCTCACGCGTCTACGACAACCTCAAGCGTCTGGGCATGAAGGCTCAGGTTAAGCAGGGCGATGGACGCAAACCCGCAGAATGGTGTGGTGAAACACAATTCGATCGCATTTTGCTGGACGCCCCTTGCTCTGCAACCGGTGTTATTCGTCGTCATCCGGACATCAAGTGGCTACGCCGCGATCGTGATATTCAGGAACTTGCCCAACTGCAATCCGACATTCTCGACGCCATTTGGCCGCATCTTAAATCTGGCGGAACGCTGGTCTATGCGACCTGCTCCGTACTGCCGGAAGAAAACAGCCAGCAAATCGCGGCCTTCCTTAAACGTACGCCGGACGCCGCGCTGCGCGATACGGGAACGCCTGAATCCCCGGGTCTGCAGAACCTGCCGGGTGCTGAAGAGGGCGATGGCTTCTTTTACGCTAAGCTAATCAAAGAGTGATGTTGAGAACAGGTCACGAGATATGAAGATTATCATTCTGGGTGCAGGACAGGTGGGCGGAACGCTGGCGGAAAACCTGGTTGGCGAAAACAACGACATCACAATTGTTGATACCAACGGCGATCGTCTGCGTGTATTACAGGACAAGTTTGACCTGCGCGTGGTGCAGGGTCATGGTTCGCACCCACGTGTTCTTCGTGAGGCGGGCGCCGACGATGCCGACATGCTGGTTGCGGTAACAAGTTCTGACGAAACCAATATGGTGGCCTGTCAGGTGGCCTACTCGCTTTTCAACACGCCAAACCGAATTGCACGTATTCGCTCTCCGGACTATGTCCGCGATGCTGAAAAACTGTTTAATTCCGAAGCGGTCCCCATTGACCACCTCATCGCGCCAGAACAGCTGGTTATCGACAATATCTATCGCCTGATCGAATATCCGGGCGCCCTGCAGGTGGTGAACTTTGCCGAGGGCAAAGTGAGCCTGGCAGTGGTTAAGGCCTATTATGGCGGACCATTGATCGGCAACGCGCTTTCCACCATGCGCGAGCACATGCCGCATATCGATACGCGCGTTGCAGCGATTTTCCGTCACGACAGGCCAATTCGCCCGCAAGGCTCCACGATTGTCGAAGCCGGTGATGAGGTCTTCTTTATTGCGGCCTCACAGCATATTCGTGCGGTGATGAGTGAACTTCAGCGCCTCGAAAAACCCTATAAACGCATTATGCTGGTCGGCGGCGGCAATATCGGTGCCGGTCTGGCACATCGTCTGGAAAAAGATTACAGCGTGAAGTTGATCGAGCGCGATCAACAGCGTGCTGCTGAACTGGCGGAAAAACTGCAAAATACGATTGTATTTTATGGTGATGCGTCTGATCAGGAGCTACTGGCTGAAGAGCATATTGATCAAGTTGATCTCTTTATTGCCGTCACCAACGACGACGAGGCGAATATAATGTCCGCCATGCTCGCAAAGCGCATGGGGGCTAAAAAAGTCATGGTGCTTATCCAGCGTAAGGCGTATGTCGATCTGGTTCAGGGCAGCGTTATTGATATTGCCATTTCCCCTCAGCAGGCGACAATTTCCGCGCTCCTGAGCCATGTTCGTAAAGCGGATATTGTCGGCGTGTCATCGCTGCGCCGTGGCGTAGCGGAGGCCATTGAAGCCGTTGCTCATGGAGATGAAACGACGTCACGAGTCGTCGGCCGTTCGATCGACGAAATTAAACTGCCGCCAGGCACGATTATCGGCGCCGTTGTGCGCGGGAATGACGTCATGATTGCCAATGATAATTTACGAATTGAGCAAGGCGATCACGTAATTATGTTCCTTACCGATAAAAAATTTATTACCGACGTCGAACGTTTATTCCAGCCAAGTCCATTCTTCCTTTAAAGAATTGGGTGCTCGAGTAAGAGCACCCTTACTTTATCCGTTTAATTTCTGTGCCTTTTATTTTTCATAATGTTTAATTATCCCGAATGGCAATTGGCTAATGATTTGTTAAACTTAAACTCGTCAGCTGGCACAAGGAGAGAACAATGAGTTTTATTAAAGAATTTCGCGAATTTGCGATGCGCGGGAACGTGGTGGATTTGGCAGTGGGTGTCATTATTGGTGCGGCATTCGGCAAGATTGTTTCATCATTAGTGGCCGACATTATCATGCCACCTTTAGGGTTGTTAATCGGCGGCATTGATTTCAAACAGTTCGCTTTCACGCTGCGTGAAGCGCAGGGTGATGTTCCGGCAGTAGTAATGCACTACGGCGTATTTATTCAGAACGTATTTGATTTTGTGATTGTCGCGTTTGCCATATTTATGGCTATCAAGCTGATCAACAGGCTCAACCGTAAAAAAGAAGAGCCGGCTGCAGCACCTGCGCCAACGAAAGAAGAAGTGCTGTTAAGTGAGATCCGCGATCTGTTAAAAGAGCAGAATAACCGCGTCTAATCAATAGATAAAAGCAGGAAGGCCAGTGGTAAATAAGCGATTCGCTTGCTTGCCACTGGCCTCCCAGTTACCCCGTTTTTCATGTTTGTCTTTACGCAGATAACTTCCTTTCCCTTTTTTATTCTTCTCAACGCGCTGCCTGAATAACGGGTCGTGAAGTAACGCCTCAATGGCATTGTCCTTAATTTGTCCTTTCGTGTGCTGATAGCGGCTCATAATGTCTCCAGAGCAAGGTTTATGACGACGGGAGTCTAGACCCGGTTGAACTAAAAATCAACAGCCCTGCGTTTCTCCACTCGCTCCCTGTTCAAGGGCTTCGAGGATTGAACAATAAAGGCTGCTGTGTGCCGTACCGCAGCAGGCATCATTCAGCCTTTGCAGAGAGCGCTGCATGGTTTGCAGTTCCTGTATACGCGCTTCAACTTCATCCAGCCGGGCCTGCACGATGCTTTTAGATTCCTGGCAGGTGTGATGTTCCGGATCGATGCGGATCGATAATAACTCGCGGATCGAATCCAGTGTGAAACCGAGCTGACGCGCATAACGAATAAACCGCAGGCGCTGCAGATCGTTATCGGTATAAAGGCGAAAGCCTCCTTCAGTACGTACTTCATGATCGATCATCTGCTGCTTTTCGTAATATCGGATGGTATCCGGCGTAACGTTCGCAAGCTTCGCAAGTTCACCGATGCGGTACATAACTACTCCTCGCTTATTTTCTGCATTAATCTTTCACCGTATTCACCGTATTCACCGTGCAGAAACTCAGTGTTCATCCCAGACTGGCGTAGCTTGAGTTCAAGCAGGGCGAGACGGCGGCTAAGTTCAGAATGTCGTGGATCGTCATGGCGGATCCCTTTGAGAAGATCGGCCAGTTCAACAGCCTCTCTGCGCTGTTCGAGTTCCGGGGGGAGACAACCCGCATTTTTCAGCAAACGGTATCCAGCCCGTAATTCTGGTGCGATGTGTGAATCATCGTCAAGCACAAGGGGTTCGCCGCTTCCCGGAAGAGCGTCGAATTCGCCTTTTTTTTGGGCATCGCGAATATGGCGTTCTGCCCACTGGTCGAGCAACCACATTACCGGCTCCTGGGGATGAACAGAATTAATACAGACATTGTAGAGAAGTGGGGATATCGCGGATATAAAAAAACCCGCCGGAGCGGGTTTTTTTACGTTACTGCAGATTACTCTGCAGCAGCTTCTGCTTTCTCTGAACGATCAACCAGCTCGATGTAAGCCATCGGCGCGTTGTCGCCTGCACGGAAACCACACTTCAGAATGCGAGTGTAACCACCGGCACGGCTCGCGAAACGCGGGCCCAGTTCGTTAAACAGTTTTGCCACGATCTCGTTATCACGAGTACGGGCGAATGCCAGACGACGATTAGCAACGCTGTCAGTCTTGGCAAGAGTAATCAGCGGCTCAACTACGCGACGCAGCTCTTTCGCTTTAGGCAGGGTCGTCTTGATGATCTCATGACGAACCAGTGAACCTGCCATGTTGCGGAACATAGCCTGGCGATGGCTGCTGTTGCGGTTCAGTTGACGACCACTCTTACGATGGCGCATGACCTTATCCTTCTCAGTAAAACCTTAACCTGTGATCCGGTTACTCGTCAGCAATGCTTGCCGGTGGCCAGTTTTCCAGGCGCATGCCTAGAGACAGACCACGTGAAGCCAGCACGTCTTTAATCTCAGTAAGAGATTTTTTACCCAGGTTCGGCGTTTTCAGCAACTCAACCTCGGTACGCTGTACCAGATCACCGATATAGTGGATAGCTTCTGCCTTGAGGCAGTTAGCAGAGCGGACAGTCAATTCGAGATCGTCAACAGGGCGCAGCAGGATCGGATCGAATTCTGGTTTCTCTTCTTTCACTTCCGGCTGACGTACATCACGTAAGTCAACGAAAGCTTCCAGTTGTTCTGCCAGGATGGTCGCCGCACGACGAATCGCCTCTTCAGGATCGATTGTGCCATTGGTTTCCATTTCGATGACCAGCTTGTCCAGGTCGGTACGCTGTTCTACACGCGCTGCTTCAACATTGTAGGCAATACGCTCTACAGGGCTGTAGCATGCGTCGACCAGCAGACGGCCGATTGGGCGCTCATCTTCTTCCGAATGAATTCGGGCAGAAGCCGGCACATAACCACGACCGCGCTGAACTTTGATACGCATGCTAATAGCTGCGTTCTCATCGGTCAGGTGGCAGATCACGTGCTGCGGCTTGACGATTTCAACATCACCGTCGTGGGTGATGTCGGCTGCAGTCACAGGGCCAATGCCAGATTTATTCAGAGTAAGAATAACTTCATCTTTACCCTGAACTCTCACCGCCAGCCCTTTCAGGTTGAGCAGGATTTCAAGGATATCTTCCTGAACGCCTTCTTTGGTGCTGTACTCATGAAGTACACCATCAATCTCAACCTCGGTCACCGCGCAACCCGGCATCGATGAGAGCAGAATACGGCGCAGTGCGTTACCCAGAGTATGGCCAAAGCCACGCTCTAAAGGCTCAAGGGTCACCTTGGCGTGCGTCGAACTCACTTGCTCGATATCTACCAGGCGCGGTTTTAGAAACTCTGTCACAGAACCCTGCATTGTGTCCTCTCTTTGGTACTAAGCTTTACTTGGAGTAAAGCTCGACGATCAGGTGTTCGTTAATGTCCGCAGACAGATCAGAACGTTCTGGCTGACGCTTGAACGTACCTTCCATCTTGCCAGCATCAACTTCCAGCCAGGTTGGCTTTTCACGCTGCTCAGCCAGCTCCAGAGCGGCCTTCACGCGAGATTGCTTTTTCGCTTTCTCACGAATGCTAACAACGTCATTCGCTTTAACCTGATAAGAAGCGATGTTAACAACACGACCGTTTACCATGATTGCTTTGTGGCTAACCAGCTGACGTGATTCAGCACGAGTAGCGCCGAAGCCCATACGGTATACAACGTTGTCCAGACGACCTTCCAGCAGAGCCAGCAGGTTTTCACCTGTGTTGCCTTTCAGACGTGCTGCTTCTTTATAGTAGTTACGGAACTGACGCTCCAGCACACCGTACATACGGCGAACTTTTTGCTTTTCACGCAACTGCACACCATAGTCAGACAGACGCGGTTTACGCGCACCGTGCTGGCCAGGAGCTTGTTCAATTTTACACTTGGTATCGATCGCGCGAACGCCAGACTTAAGGAATAAGTCGGTGCCCTCACGACGGCTCAGCTTGAGCTTAGGACCCAAATATCTTGCCATTTTCTATCTCCAACTAACCTAAAAAACGGAGCGTTATACGCGACGTTTTTTCGGCGGACGACAACCGTTATGAGGGATCGGAGTCACATCAGTAATATTCGTGATGCGGAAACCAGCGGCGTTCAGAGCGCGAACAGTAGATTCACGACCCGGACCCGGACCTTTAACCATAACTTCCAGATTCTTGATGCCGTATTCTTTTACGGCTTCTGCGCAACGCTCTGCTGCAACCTGAGCTGCGAACGGAGTGGATTTGCGAGAACCACGGAAACCGGAACCACCGGCTGTTGCCCAACCCAATGCGTTACCCTGACGATCAGTAATAGTAACGATGGTGTTGTTGAAAGAAGCATGGATATGAGCCACGCCGTCAGAGACTTGTTTTCTTACACGTTTACGTGCACGAACTGGTGCCTTTGCCATTATTCAATCACCCCGATTATTTCTTGATCGGTTTGCGCGGACCCTTACGGGTACGTGCGTTGGTCTTAGTACGCTGACCGCGCACTGGCAGACCACGACGATGACGCAAACCGCGATAGCAACCAAGATCCATCAGGCGCTTGATGCTCATGCTGATTTCACGGCGCAGATCACCTTCAACGACAAATTTGGCAACTTCGTCACGCAGCGTGTCGATTTGTTCTTCAGACAGCTCACTGATCTTAACATCTTCAGCGATACCCGCTGCAGCCAGAATGGCTTTAGAACGGGTCTTGCCGACGCCGTAGATCGAAGTTAATGCGATCACAGCATGTTTCTGATCAGGAATGTTAATGCCTGCTATACGGGCCACTATGCACTCCTACTATTTAATATGTACGCACCATGCTGAAAAGCCCGTTTTCAGGATACTCAAATGGAAACGTACAGACATACAAAAGATTGGCTGGCTAATCTAGCCAGCTCAACCCAACTTTGCAAGAAAAATATGCGAAATAATCAGCCTTGGCGCTGTTTATGCTTCGGCTCGGCACTGCAAATCACACGGATGACACCATCACGCTTAACGATTTTGCAGTTACGGCATAATTTCTTGACGGAAGCACGAACTTTCATTTTTACTCTCCGTAACTTCTCAGGCGACCATTTAGCGGCCGTAGCCTTTCAGGTTCGCCTTCTTCAATGCAGACTCATACTGACTGGACATCATCAGAGTTTGCACTTGAGCCATAAAGTCCATAATCACGACAACAACGATAAGCAGTGAGGTCCCACCGAAGTAGAACGGTACTTTCATTGCATCACGCATGAACTCCGGGATCAGGCAGATAAAAGTAATATAAAGCGCACCAACCAAAGTCAGGCGAGTCATTACTTTATCGATATACTTCGCCGTTTGCTCTCCCGGACGAATTCCTGGTACAAATGCACCGGACTTCTTCAGGTTATCTGCTGTTTCACGCGGGTTGAAGACCAACGCCGTGTAGAAGAAACAGAAGAAGATGATCGCAGACGCATAGAGTAACACATAAAGTGGTTGCCCAGGCTGCAAATACAGCGAAATTGTTGTCAGCCAGTTCCAACCAGTACCGCCCCCGAACCATGACGCGATGGTCGCCGGGAACAGAATAATACTGGAAGCGAAGATAGCCGGGATAACCCCCGCCATGTTCACTTTCAGCGGTAAATGTGTGCTCTGTGCAGCATAGACACGACGACCTTGCTGACGTTTAGCGTAGTTCACCACAATGCGGCGTTGACCACGTTCAACGAAGACAACAAAGAACGTCACTGCAAATACTAATACTGCAACCAACAGCAACAGGAGGAAGTGCAGGTCGCCTTGACGCGCTTGCTCGATAGTATGGGCGATGGCTGGCGGGAGGCCCGCAACAATACCGGCGAAGATAATGATAGAGATACCGTTACCGATACCACGCTCAGTAATCTGTTCGCCGAGCCACATCAGGAACATAGTCCCTGTGACCAGACTTACAACAGCGGTGAAGTAGAATGCAAAGCCCGGGTTTAACACCAGGCCCTGCATACCAGGCATATTCGGCAGACCGGTAGCAATACCGATCGCCTGGAATATTGCCAGCACCAGAGTACCGTAACGGGTGTACTGACTAATCTTACGACGTCCAGACTCCCCTTCTTTCTTCAACTCTGCCAGGGCCGGATGAACGACCGTCAGCAGCTGGATAATAATAGATGCCGAAATGTACGGCATAATACCCAATGCAAAGATAGAAGCACGGCTGAGAGCACCACCAGAGAACATGTTGAACATTTCAATGATGGTGCCTCGCTGTTGCTCAAGCAGTTTGGCAAGTACAGCGGCATCGATACCAGGGATCGGAATAAAAGAGCCAATACGGAACACAATCAGCGCGCCGATAACAAACAGCAGTCTGCGTTTCAGCTCGCCAAATCCACCTTTGGCACTTTGAAAATCTAATCCCGGTTGCTTAGCCATCTGCTACTTATTCCTCAATTTTACCGCCAGCAGCTTCGATAGCAGCACGAGCACCTTTAGTAACACGCAGGCCACGAACAGTTACCGGAGTAGAAACTTCACCAGCCAGGATCACTTTCGCGAACTCGATCTGGATACCGATAATGTTTGCTGCTTTCAGCGTGTTCAGGTCTACAACGCCGCCTTCAACTTTCGCCAGGTCAGACAGACGGATTTCCGCTGTGATCGCTGCTTTGCGAGAGGTGAAGCCGAACTTCGGCAGACGACGGTACAGTGGCATCTGGCCACCCTCGAAACCGCGACGTACGCCACCGCCAGAACGAGAGTTCTGACCTTTGTGACCACGACCACCGGTTTTGCCGAGGCCAGAACCGATACCACGACCCAGGCGTTTACCCGCCTTTTTAGAGCCTTCGGCCGGAGACAGAGTATTTAAACGCATCTCTTACTCCTCAACTTTAACCATGAAGTAAACCGCGTTGACCATACCACGAACAGCAGGAGTATCCTCGCGCTCAACGGTATGACCAATACGACGCAGACCCAGGCCAAGCAGCGTTGCCTTGTGTTTCGGCAGACGACCGATTGCACTGCGGGTTTGAGTGATTTTAATAGTCTTTGCCATGGTCAATTACCCCAGAATTTCTTCAACGGATTTACCACGCTTGGCAGCGACCATTTCTGGAGAATTCATATTTTCCAGGCCATCAATAGTTGCACGAACCACGTTGATCGGGTTAGTGGAACCATATGCTTTGGCCAGAACGTTATGAACCCCAGCAACTTCCAGAACGGCGCGCATTGCACCACCGGCGATGATACCGGTACCTTCTGAAGCTGGCTGCATGAATACACGAGAACCCGTGTGAACACCTTTAACTGGGTGCTGCAGGGTGCCGTTGTTCAGCGCGACGTTAATCATATTGCGACGGGCTTTTTCCATCGCTTTCTGGATCGCTGCTGGAACTTCACGCGCTTTACCGTAACCAAAACCAACGCGACCGTTACCATCGCCTACTACAGTCAGAGCTGTGAAGGAGAAAATACGACCACCTTTAACGGTTTTAGATACGCGGTTTACCGCGATCAGCTTTTCCTGCAGTTCGCCAGCCTGTTTTTCGATGTGAGCCATCTTACACCTCTACCTTAGAACTGAAGGCCAGCTTCACGGGCAGCATCTGCCAGTGCCTGGACACGACCATGATATTGGAACCCGGAACGGTCAAAGGAAACATTGCTGATGCCTTTTTCCAGAGCGCGTTCAGCAACAGCTTTACCTACAGCTGCAGCGGCGTCTTTGTTACCGGTGTACTTCAATTGTTCTGAGATAGCTTTTTCTACAGTAGAAGCAGCTACCAGAACTTCAGAACCGTTCGGTGCAATTACCTGTGCGTAAATATGACGCGGGGTACGATGTACCACCAGGCGAGTTGCACCCAGCTCTTTGAGCTTGCGGCGTGCGCGGGTCGCACGACGGATACGAGCAGATTTCTTATCCATAGTGTTACCTTACTTCTTCTTAGCCTCTTTGGTACGCACGACTTCGTCGGCGTAACGAACACCCTTGCCTTTGTAAGGCTCAGGACGACGGTAGGCGCGCAGATCTGCTGCAACCTGACCGATCAGCTGTTTATCAGCGCCTTTCAGCACGATTTCAGTTTGAGTCGGACATTCTGCAGTGATACCGGCCGGCAGCGGATGCTCAACAGGGTGTGAGAAGCCCAGAGACAGGCCTACTGCATTCCCTTTGATAGCTGCACGATAACCTACACCAACCAGCTGAAGCTTTTTAGTGAAGCCTTCGGTAACACCAACAACCATTGAGTTCAGCAGGGCACGCGCGGTACCAGCCTGAGCCCATCCATCCACGAAACCATCACGTGGACCGAAGGTCAGAGCGTTATCTGCATGTTTAACTTCAACAGCTTTGTTGAGGGTACGAGTCAGCTCGCCGTTTTTACCTTTGATCGTAATAACCTGACCGTCGATTTTTACATCAACGCCGGC
Organism: Enterobacter sp. AG326; assembly: GCF_004362415.1. Taxonomy (NCBI): domain Bacteria; kingdom Pseudomonadati; phylum Pseudomonadota; class Gammaproteobacteria; order Enterobacterales; family Enterobacteriaceae; genus Enterobacter; species Enterobacter sp. AG326. The sequence goes on from NZ_SNXG01000015.1 coordinate 17,315, forward strand.
AGGAATAACGACCGGTGCTTTAGCAACACGAGACATTCTTTCCTCCGATTAGGCTACGTAGCAGATAATTTCGCCACCAAGACCAGCCTGGCGCGCTGCACGATCAGTCATAACACCTTTAGAGGTAGAAACAACTGCGATACCAAGACCAGCCATAACTTTCGGCAGCTCATCTTTTTTCTTATAGATGCGCAGACCTGGGCGGCTGACACGCTGAATGCTTTCTACAACAGCTTTACCCTGGAAATACTTGAGAGTAAGTTCCAGTTCCGGCTTGGTGTCGCCTTCAACTTTAAAATCTTCGATAAAACCTTCTTCCTTCAGCACGTTGGCAATTGCCACTTTCAGCTTGGCGGAAGGCATGGTGACCGCAACTTTGTTCGCGGCCTGACCGTTACGGATACGGGTCAGCATATCCGCGATCGGATCTTGCATGCTCATCTGTCTTTACTCCCGTGATTCAATTGGTAATTACCAGCTAGCCTTTTTCAAGCCTGGCACTTCACCGCGCATAGCGGCTTCACGCAGTTTGATACGGCTCAACCCAAACTTGCCCACATAACCATGTGGACGACCTGTTTGACGACAGCGGTTACGCTGACGAGACGGGCTGGAATCACGCGGCAGAGACTGCAGCTTGAGAACCGCATTCCAACGATCTTCGTCGGAAGCGTTCACATCAGAAATGATCGCTTTCAGTTCAGCGCGTTTAGCGAAGAATTTATCAGCTAAAGCTACGCGCTTTACTTCGCGTGCTTTCATTGATTGCTTAGCCATTCAGTAACCCTACCTTACTTGCGGAACGGGAAGTCAAAGGCAGCCAGCAGAGCACGGCCTTCTTCGTCAGATTTCGCAGTAGTGGTAATGGTAATATCCAAACCACGCACGCGGTCGACTTTATCGTAGTCGATTTCTGGGAAGATGATCTGCTCACGGACACCCATGCTGTAGTTACCACGACCGTCGAAAGACTTAGCGGACAAGCCACGGAAGTCACGGATACGTGGAACAGCAATAGTGATCAGGCGCTCAAAGAACTCCCACATGCGTTCGCCACGCAGAGTTACTTTACAGCCGATCGGATAGCCCTGACGGATTTTGAAGCCTGCAACAGATTTGCGTGCTTTGGTGATCAGCGGTTTTTGACCGGAGATTGCTGTCAGGTCAGCTGCTGCGTTATCCAGCAGTTTCTTGTCAGCGATCGCTTCACCAACACCCATGTTCAGGGTGATCTTCTCGACCCGAGGGACTTGCATGACAGAATTGTAGTTAAACTCAGTCATGAGTTTGTTAACTACTTCGTCTTTGTAGTAATCATGCAGTTTCGCCATCGTACTACTCCAAATTACTTGATAGTTTCGCTGTTAGACTTGAAGAAACGGACTTTTTTGCCGTCTTCGAATCTAAAGCCTACACGGTCAGCCTTGCCGGTAGCCGCATTGAAGATTGCAACGTTAGAAACCTGAATAGCAGCTTCTTTTTCAACGATGCCACCTGGTTGGTTCAGGGCCGGAACCGGCTTCTGATGTTTCTTAACCAGGTTGATACCTTCAACGACAAGTTTGCCGGAAGACAGAACATTTTTTACTTTACCGCGTTTACCTTTATCTTTACCGGTTAACACGATAACTTCGTCATCACGACGGATTTTCGCTGCCATGATTCGCTCCTTAGAGTACTTCTGGTGCCAGAGAGATAATTTTCATGAACTTCTCAGTACGAAGTTCACGAGTTACCGGCCCAAAGATACGCGTGCCGATAGGCTGCTCGCTGTTATTGTTTAAAATAACGCATGCATTACCATCGAAGCGAATGACAGAACCGTCAGGGCGACGAACACCCTTCTTGGTGCGCACCACTACCGCCTTCAGCACATCACCTTTTTTGACCTTACCACGTGGAATTGCTTCCTTGATGGTGATCTTGATGATGTCGCCTACGCCTGCGTAGCGACGGTGCGAGCCACCCAGAACCTTGATACACATTACGCGACGTGCACCGGAGTTGTCGGCGACGTTCAGCATAGTCTGTTCTTGGATCATTTTAGTGCTCCGCTAATGTCAACTACTACCTGAGACTCTAAAATCAGAGCCGTTAAAAAGCCCCATATCGAGGGCGCGGCATTATAACACCGCTTCTGCAATATGGGTAGAAAAAATAAACGGCTCATCGCTGAGCCGTTTATTCGTATTGAGAAGGCGTACTGTATTACAGAACCGCTTTCTCTACAACGCGAACCAGCGTCCAGGACTTAGTCTTGGACAGTGGACGGCATTCACGGATTTCAACCTTGTCGCCGATACCACATTCGTTGTTCTCGTCATGTACGTGCAGTTTGGTCGTACGCTTGATGAATTTACCGTAGATCGGGTGTTTCACAATACGTTCGATAGCTACAACAATGGATTTCTCCATTTTGTCGCTAACAACACGACCTTGCAGAGTACGGATTTTATCGGTCATTACGCACCCGCCTTCTGAGTCAGTAAAGTCTTAACGCGTGCAACATTGCGACGCACTTGCTTCAGCAGGTGAGTCTGTTGCAGCTGGCCACTTGCAGCCTGCATACGCAGGTTGAACTGCTCACGCAGCAGGTTCAGCAGCTCAGCGTTCAGCTCTTCAACGCTTTTTTCACGCAGCTCTTTTGCTTTCATTACATCACCGTCTTAGTTACAAAGGTGGTTTTGATAGGCAGTTTCGCTGCTGCCAGGCCGAAGGCTTCACGGGCCAGCTCTTCCGGAACACCGTCCATTTCATAAAGGACTTTGCCCGGTTGGATCAAGGCAACCCAGTACTCCACGTTACCTTTACCTTTACCCATACGAACTTCCAGTGGCTTCTCGGTGATCGGTTTGTCCGGGAATACACGGATCCAGATCTTACCTTGACGCTTAACTGCACGGGTCATTGCACGACGTGCTGCTTCGATCTGACGTGCAGTCAGACGACCACGGCCAACAGCTTTCAGACCGAAAGTGCCGAAGCTAACATCCGTACCCTGCGCCAGACCACGGTTGCGGCCTTTGTGCACTTTACGGAATTTTGTACGCTTTGGTTGTAACATCAGCGACGCTCCTTATTTACGGCCTTTACGCTGCTGCTTTTTAGGTTGAGCAGCCGGTTTTTCCGGTTGTTCAACAGCAGCCATACCACCCAGGATCTCACCTTTGAAGATCCATACCTTAACGCCGATTACACCGTAAGTGGTGTGCGCTTCAGAGGTGTTGTAGTCGATGTCAGCACGCAGAGTGTGCAGCGGTACGCGACCTTCGCGGTACCATTCGGTACGTGCGATTTCCGCGCCGCCCAGACGGCCGCTAACTTCAACTTTGATACCTTTAGCGCCCAGACGCATTGCGTTCTGTACAGCACGCTTCATAGCACGACGGAACATAACACGACGTTCCAGCTGTGAAGTGATGCTGTCAGCAACCAATTTAGCGTCCAGTTCAGGCTTACGAACTTCAGCGATATTGATCTGTGCAGGAACGCCAGCGATATCCGCTACGACCTTGCGCAGTTTTTCTACGTCTTCGCCTTTCTTACCGATAACGATGCCAGGACGAGCAGTGTGAATAGTCACACGGATGCTCTTCGCTGGACGCTCGATAACGATACGAGATACAGACGCTTTAGCCAGTTCCTTAGTCAGGTACTGACGTACTTTAAAATCGCTGTCCAGGTTGTCAGCGAATTCTTTGGTGTTCGCAAACCAGGTAGAGTTCCATGGTTTTACAATACCCAGGCGAATACCATTAGGATGTACTTTCTGACCCATTGCTAGTCTCCAGAGTCTCAGCGATCGGACACAACCACAGTAATGTGGCTGGTGCGCTTCAGGATGCGATCTGCACGACCTTTCGCACGCGGCATAATGCGCTTCATGCTTGGGCCTTCATCTACGAAAATTTTCGCGACTTTCAGATCGTCGATGTCAGCGCCATCGTTGTGTTCAGCGTTAGCAATGGCAGATTCCAGTACTTTCTTGACCAATACCGCAGCTTTCTTGTTGGTATAGGTCAGGATGTCCAGGGCCTGCGACACTTTCTTACCGCGAATCAGGTCAGCAACAAGGCGAACCTTCTGAGCAGAAGAACGAGCATGGCGATGTTGAGCTAAAGTTTCCATCTCTTCCTCCTACCTTATTTCTTCTTCGCTTTTTTATCAGCAGCGTGGCCGCGATAAGTACGAGTCGGTGCGAATTCACCCAGTTTGTGACCAACCATTTCGTCGGTAACAAAGACTGGAACGTGCTGACGACCATTATGGACAGCGATGGTCAAACCGATCATGTTAGGAAAGATCGTTGAACGACGGGACCAAGTGCGCAGGGGCTTCTTGTCTCCGCTTTCCACCGCTTTCTCTACCTTCTTCAGCAAGTGCAGGTCAATAAAAGGACCTTTCTTGAGAGAACGTGGCATGGCTTATCCTCTAAAATTATTTGCTACGGCGACGTACGATAAATTTATCAGTACGCTTGTTGCTGCGGGTCTTCTTACCTTTGGTCTGAACGCCCCACGGAGTTACCGGGTGCTTACCAAAGTTACGACCTTCACCACCACCATGTGGGTGGTCGACTGGGTTCATCGCAGTACCGCGAACGGTAGGACGAACACCACGCCAGCGTGCAGCACCTGCTTTACCCAGAACGCGCAGCATATGCTCAGCATTGCCAACTTCGCCCAGAGTAGCGCGGCAGTCTGCTTCGACTTTACGCATTTCACCAGAACGCAGACGCAGGGTGACATAAGCACCATCACGAGCAACGATCTGAACGTAAGTACCAGCGGAACGTGCCAGCTGACCGCCTTTACCTGGTTTCATCTCTACGTTATGAACGGTAGAACCAACCGGGATATTGCGCATCGGCAGGGTGTTGCCTGCTTTGATTGCAGCATCAACGCCAGACTGAATCTGGTCGCCAGCTTTCAGGCCTTTAGGGGCCAGGATGTAACGGCGTTCGCCGTCTTTGTACAGAACCAGCGCGATGTTCGCGGAACGGTTCGGATCGTACTCAAGACGTTCAACAACTGCTGGGATACCGTCTTTGTTGCGTTTGAAGTCAACAATACGATAAGCCTGCTTGTGGCCACCACCGATGTGACGAGTGGTGATACGGCCATTGTTGTTACGACCACCGGATTTGCTGTTTTTTTCCAGCAACGGAGCAAAAGGTTTGCCCTTGTGCAGCTCAGGGTTAACCACTTTAACTACGTGGCGACGACCCGGAGATGTCGGTTTACATTTAACAACTGCCATTGTATTACTCCTCCGACTTACTCAGCGCCGCCAACGAAGTCCAGATTCTGGCCTTCTTTCAGGGTGACGTAAGCTTTTTTCCAGTCGCTACGACGACCGATACGCTGTCCGTGACGTTTAACTTTCCCTTTAACTACCAGGGTGTTAACGACTTCGACTTCGACTTCAAACAGTTTCTGCACAGCAGCTTTGATCTCTGCTTTGGTCGCGTCTTTAGCAACTTTGAGAACGATGGTGTTTGTTTTTTCCATCGCAGTAGACGCTTTTTCAGAAACGTGCGGTGCGCGAAGCACCTTCAGCAGACGTTCTTCACGAATCATGCCAGCATCTCCTCAACTTGCTTAACAGCATCAGCAGTCATTACGACTTTGTCGAAGGCGATCAGGCTAACCGGGTCGATACCAGTCGCATCGCGTACGTCAACCTTGTGCAGGTTACGTGCGGCCAGGAACAGGTTCTCGTCCAGCTCACCGGTGATGATCAGCACATCTTCCAGAGCCATGTCTTTCAGTTTCTGTGCCAGCAGCTTAGTTTTAGGCGCTTCAACAGAGAACTTCTCGACAACGATCAGACGATCCTGACGTACCAGTTCGGACAGGATGCTTTTCAGCGCGCCGCGGTACATCTTTTTGTTAACTTTTTGACTGTGGTCCTGTGGACGCGCAGCGAAGGTCACGCCACCTGAACGCCAGATCGGGCTCTTGATAGAACCTGAACGCGCACGGCCGGTACCTTTCTGGCGCCATGGCTTTTTGCCAGAACCAGTTACTTCAGCACGAGTCTTCTGAGCACGAGTACCCTGACGAGCACCAGCTGCATAAGCAACAACAACCTGGTGAACCAGCGCTTCGTTGAAATCACGACCGAAGGTAGTTTCGGAAACAGTCAGCGCGCTCTGCGCGTCTTTCAATACTAATTCCATTGCTATCCCCTTACGCCTTCACAGCTGGTTTAACGATCAGGTCGCTACCGGTTGCACCCGGAACTGCACCTTTAACCAGCAGCAGGTTGCGCTCAGCGTCAACACGTACTACGTCCAGGCTCTGAACGGTCACACGTTCGTTACCCAGCTGACCTGCCATTTTCTTGCCTTTGAACACTTTGCCCGGAGTCTGGTTCTGACCGATAGAACCCGGAACGCGGTGAGACAAGGAGTTACCGTGGGTAGCGTCCTGGGTACGGAAGTTCCAGCGCTTAACGGTACCAGCAAAACCTTTACCTTTAGAGGTACCGGTTACGTCAACTTTTTTAACGTCAGCAAACAGCTCAACGCTAATGTCCTGACCTACGGTGAACTCTTCGCCTTCAGCAAGACGGAATTCCCACAGACCACGGCCAGCTTCTACGCCAGCTTTAGCGAAGTGACCCGCTTCTGGTTTGGTTACACGGTTAGCTTTTTTAGCACCAGTGGTCACCTGAACAGCGCGGTAGCCATCGTTAGCCAGATCTTTAACCTGGGTAACGCGGTTTGCTTCAACTTCGATTACGGTTACTGGGATTGAAACGCCATCTTCAGTGAAGATGCGGGTCATGCCCACTTTTTTACCGACTAAACCAATCATTGTATCAACCTCTCAATCGCTCGATGACCTGATTAACCCAGGCTGATCTGCACGTCTACACCGGCAGCCAGATCCAGACGCATCAGAGCATCAACGGTTTTCTCAGTTGGCTCAACGATGTCAACCAGACGCTTGTGAGTGCGGATTTCGTACTGATCACGCGCGTCTTTGTTGACGTGCGGAGAGATCAGAACGGTGAAGCGCTCTTTGCGGGTCGGCAGCGGGATCGGACCACGGACTTGCGCACCAGTGCGCTTAGCAGTCTCGACGATTTCCGCGGTTGATTGATCGATCAGACGATGATCAAACGCTTTAAGGCGGATACGGATTCTTTGGTTCTGCATGAGACCAGAGCTCCAATTATTTTATAAACGAAAATGATTACTCCTCAAACCCATTACGATTGATGGGAGAGTGTAACCGTTCTTACGTAGCTCCCCAATTGGGAGCATTGTTGAGTAACAAAGTGAGCTACTCTGGTTCAGATTGAACCCGCCGTCAATTACGACAAGCCCGCGCATTATACGTAAATCTGGGCAAGACGCAAGTGCCGTTTAGAAATTAAGCGCCTGAGGCGCAGTATGCGTAAGGGCGCGCAACTTTTTACGCAATGTATCCCTTCTCAATGCTTTGTCTGGAGCCCCTACGCAATTGTCGTTTTTGTCGATTGCCGGCCAGGCCGATTATGACGAGTATGCGCTCAAACCCTTTTGAGGCCATTTCCATGCTAACCACCCTCCCCTTTTTGCTGGTCTATTTTTCGCTGACGGCCTTTCTTGTCCGTGCAGATATTCGCTACGGACTGCTTCCCGATAAATTTCTCTGCCCGCTGCTATGGACGGGCCTGCTCTTTCAGCTCTGTATCCAACCTGATTTTCTGCCGAGTGCGGTGGTGGGTGCGATGGCCGGATATATCGGTTTTGCCGTTATCTACTGGGGATATCGGTTTATCTGCCGGCGTGAAGGGATGGGATATGGCGATGTAAAATACCTGGCGGCGCTTGGCGCCTGGCATGGCTGGTGCGTGCTGCCTGCGCTGGCGCTACTCGCTGCGCTTATGGCGCTACTTAGCATTCTTGTGTTTTCGTTACTCACCCCTGATAAGGAGGCATTAAAAAACCCACTGCCTTTTGGGCCATTTCTGGCAGCAGCGGGTTTATGCGTAGGCTGGAAGACGGTGGTTACTCTTCCACTTTAATCTGCGACTGAAGGTAGTTCTGCAGGCCGATTTTAGCAATCAGATCCAGCTCCGTTTCCAGCCAGTCAATGTGGCCTTCTTCATCGGCCAGGATCTGGATCATCATATCGCGACTGACGTAGTCATGTACGCTGTCTGCGTAGGCAATGGCTTCACGGAGATCTTTGGCGCCTTCAAGCTCCAGCCTGAGGTCGGAACGCAGCATCTCTTCGACATCTTCTCCGATGCCCAGCTTTCCAAGATCCTGCAGGTTTGGAATGCCTTCAAGGAATAAAATACGCTCGATATATTTATCAGCGTGCTTCATTTCATCGATCGATTCATGGTATTCAACGTCGTTCAGACGTTTAAGCCCCCAGTTTTTGAACATTCTCGCGTGAAGAAAGTACTGGTTAATTGCGACAAGCTCATTTCCCAATAATTTATTGAGATAACTTATGATTTTAACATCACCTTTCATTATATAGTCCCTCCGCTTCCACTCATTGAAGCGTAGATCGGGCTACAGGGATGTCAAAAAAAAGATGGGCGCTTACGCGATCTCTTTGTATTCCGGGATCTGCATCAATTCGTCCTGCATGATCTCTCGCGCAGCACGTACACATTTACCGCATTGATTTCCCACCGGAACAAATTTGCGTAGCTGCTGAAATGACTGAGGCTGAAACTGACGAACGGCCTGACGTATTTTCTTGTCGCTTACACCATTACATAAACAAACGTACATAGAGACTCCCGTTCAAATTATGCGCAAAGTGTAAGTGAGAATGGTTATGATTACAATAGCACAAACGCCACAATACGGGGCGGGAGCAGGCAAAAAATGCGTAATTCTGTGACAGTACCTGAGCGGCAGAAAACAAAAAAGGACGCCGAAGCGTCCTTTTTTTATTCAGGGATAATTAATTAGCCCAGAACTTTAGCAACAACGCCCGCGCCAACGGTACGGCCGCCTTCACGGATTGCGAAACGCAGACCGTCGTCCATCGCGATTGGGTGGATCAGAGTCACAACCATCTTGATGTTGTCGCCTGGCATTACCATCTC
>NZ_SNXG01000016.1:0-18107 GCF_004362415.1 Enterobacter sp. AG326
GGCAGCCTTTTCGCCTGCCGGGAGTCATATTTTTCTGCATATCTGACACTTTGGTTCCCACTACTTATTTGGTGGACACCACTTTGTCGTATGCTTCAGATTATGACCAGACGGTTCACGCTGTACGCTTACTTTTAAGCGCCACTACGGTTTTTATCAAACCGCAAACTAGGTAGTTTGCTGCTGAAGGTGTATGAGGTCCTCGGAAAAAATCGGAGCAGCTTGGCTTCGCGGCGCTGATGAAGGAATTTATGCGCAAAGACCCGTAGAAATGCATTCTGTGCGGCAACCGGATCTGTAAGCCTGCAGGCACTAGGTTGCGACAGAACGGTCGCATCACACATAAACTCCACGGCTTAACGCTTCTTGTCTGCCGTCAGTACTTACCCGACAAAATCAAAACAATGTATGACTTGCAAACGGGGTTCGTTAATTAAAGTTAATCCTCGTCAAATTGCCATTCTCGGCGCATAGGCTCATGCAAGCAGGTCTCACCCTCAATCAGTTGCAAAGGTATATGACGGCACGGGGCATATGCTTCAATGGCCTTTTCCAGCTCAGTACTGTGGGTAGTCACCCAGAGCTGTGAATAACGTGAGGCCTCGGCAATTAGCTGGCCGAGGGCATCGAGCATATCGGGATGTAGGCTGCTTTCCGGCTCGTTCAACACGACCAACGGTGCAGGACGCGGACTGAGAAGTGCCACTGTCAGGCAAAGCAAACGTAAGGTTCCGTCGGAGAGTTCACGGGAATGCAGAGGGCGCCGCAGCCCCTCCCGTGTCATCATTATCTCAAGTCCACCTTGGCTGTTGCTTACATGGAAATGTGCATCGGGAAAGGCACTGGCTAGAATTCTGTGCAGCAATTTGATATCCCCAATCTCCACTATAGTAGCAAAAGCAGCAGCAAGATCTCCACCGTCATGGCTTAGAACCGGGGTTCTTATTGCAGGCTGCGGACTGCGTATTAGAGAGCCGGGTGTTATATCGAAATGGTGATAGAAGCGCCACTGGTTGATAAGGTGACGCAATCTTGAGATCTCTGGATACCGCTCAGGCTCAGCAAGATGCCCGAACACAGACTCATGTGGCAACATACCGGGGGCATAGTTCACTCTGTCACCTTCGATACCAAGCACCTTGACCGCCTGATTGCGCCTCATGAGTAGTAGGTTTGACGGTGAACGTCGTTCCCCCAGCCACGCTTCCTCCTGTTTGATCTCGGGATCGAAAGCGAAATACGAGCTGAAGGGCGGCGTTGGCATACCTATCTGTAGCTCGTAGCCAAACTCTTTGGCCTGCATACCGAGGATGATGCGTTTGGGCGCATCAATATGCTCCCCAGGCCGTAGGCCTCCAGCCCATATGGTTTGGTTGATCCCCCCTTCTGCACATATGGCGTGAGCCAGTTGACCATTAGCGGCACTCGCTAGCAGATGTATAGCGTTGTAAAGATTGCTCTTGCCGCAACCGTTCTTTCCCTTGACCAGATTGATTCTGCCAAGTGGCATAGTTAGCTTACGAACTGAGCGGTAACCACGGATCCATATTTTATTCAGCATGGTGATTTTAACCTGATAGGTTCCATTACTTTTGTGCTGTTAAGCGAGGCTGTTGTTCTGCTCAAGATAGACTGCGATGCTGAAAAAACTCTTTCGCCAGGTGAAGAAGGTGGCGTTTGAAATAGCATCTTTACGTCAGGTTTAACAGGCCGAAACCCAGGCTTCGGCCAGTACTGATGATAAAATCTTATACGGATACCTGCAACGCCTTGGAGCGGTGTTTCGATTTGGCTGCTATGACGATAATTAGCCTCACCGTATAAGGTTACATCTTTGCCAACGTTAACCCATGCACCTAGACCGTTCTTGCCTGAAGTGCATTTGACGTTGTGGTCAAAGCGATTGCTGCGATTGATAGTGACCTCATTGGCGTTAGCAAACTCCTGTACTAGGGGTCAGTTTGGATATCGAAAATTATTGTACTATAAGGACTTCCCCGGCATGTCAACGCCGGTGTTTATGGCTTCTGTCTGCACTACAGTAAAAATAAAGGGGAGAGACTGCGGTACTATAAACGGCCATGATGAATCGTTATCGATTCGGACCCTGATGAAAGACGCGCGTGAGGCTCTCGTTCGGTAAACGGATAAATATATTCTGTACAATAATCAGATATGCCTCACGGGGTCTAACCCTTTATCATCAACGAGTTGCAGTTTAGATGGTTATACTGCTGCTTCGTGCTTTAACTGGCCGAGTACAGACTGAAATCATCGCCGTAATGCAATGATGCCCAGCACAGCCTTGCGTTTTTGGCAGCGATGGCGACAACGGCACGCCAGTATCCTCTTCGCTCAATTAGCGAGCAAACCCAACGACTGAATGAGTCAGCCCTTTTTTCAACACCAATCAGAACCGAACGGGCCCCCTGAACCAGTAGCGTTCGCAGATACGAATCGCCCGCTTTCGTTATCCTGCCAAGCTTTGATTTTCCGCCACTGCTGTACTGCGATGGCGTAAGTCCGAGCCAGGCTGCGAGTTGGCGCCCATTCTTAAAATCATGCGCATTACCGATACTGGCGACCAGCGCACATGCCGTTGTGGGGCCAATCCCTTTCAGCTCCATCAACCTCTGACTGCGGTGATCAGCTTGGCCATATGAGACAGGAGCCGATCGTACTCAGCGATGTTATCTTCAATGCGATTAATGTGTTCCAGCAGATCATCACGCATTGCTGAACCTGAAGCGGCAAGGAGTTCTTCTGTTCAGACACGATGTGGCGCAGGGCATCTGTACTCTGTGGAACGATTATGCCAAATTCAGATATTAAGCCTCTTAAGCGGTTATATGTTGCTGTTTTCTCTTCGATAAAACCCTGCCGGGTACGGTGAAGGCGTTGCATCGCCTGCTGGCTCGGGCACAAACCGCATATGCGGGCGACGGAGGGCTTCACAGATAGCCTGAGCATCAGCTGCATCATTTTTCCCTGATTTACCAGCCATGCGATAAGGAGAAACAAACTTTGCCGCCATCAGACGGGGTTCATGAAACAGTCTTGCCCAGTAATGAGCACCGGAGCATGCTTCCATTCCGATAACACAAGGAGGTAAACCTGCAATCAGCTCAGGAAGTGCAGCACTCGATACTTTGGGTTTAACCAGAACAGTTTTGCCATTTTGGTCAACGCAGTGAACTGCGAACACATTTTTAGCAAGCTCGATACCGACAGTAGTTATGGTCATAACGAATCTCTTTGGGTATGTTTACCCCATGATTGCACAATATTTAATCATGCGCATGTCTAGGTGAAGTCCCTTCCATTCGTTAAGGCTGTTTTTTGTGCTGTTTCGGCGACCAAAGCAGCACAACCATGTTAAACAACAGAGCGAGAACTTAATGCCCGCCATTTGCTTAGCCGATGCAGTGCTTCATCAAGCACTGCATCTGACTGTACCAGTGCAATCCTTACCCGGCCTGCCCCCCCAGGACCAAAACCACTACCAGGGGCAACTAAGATACCCGTAGAATCAAGCAGATTTTCAACAAATCTCAGGTCATCACCTTCTGCAAAATCTTGAGGAAGCGGTGCCCACAGGAAAAAAGTGCCCTGTGATAAAGGTATATTCCAGCCCATAGATGCCGCGCCATTAACAAAACGGCGCATGCGGGCTGCATAGATTGTGCTGTTGCACGCAGCGATAGTTTCCAGTTCATCAAGTATTTCTGCTGCAACGCATTTCAACGGGAGAAACGCGCCAAAATCGGTATTGAATTTTATATTCCGTATCCTGTCTATCAGTTCTGCCGAACCGACTGCAAAACCGATACGCCAGCCTGCAAGACTACATGATTTACTCAAACTGTGAAGTTCCACTACTCGTGAGAGTGCTCCCTGTAATGGCAGGGCTGCGCCACTGAGTACGCCGTTACATGGTGATTTAAACACAATCTCGGCATAGGCCCGATCAATAACAACCCAGAGCTCGTGCTGTTCAGCAAAATCCAGAACCTCCTTAAGTTTCTCAGGAGATAATTCCACGCCTGTGGGATTACCAGGTGAGCAAATAACCAGCATACGTGCGCCCTGTAATTGTTCGGGCCGAATTGAGGCTAACTCCGGCTGACCTGACTGGTCGCAGGAGAATAGCTCCACACGAGCCCCAATCAGCCGGGCACTGCTTTGATAGACTGTATACGACGGGTCCGGCATAAGTACGGCTTCTCCTGGATTCAGACAGGACAGCAGACTGTAGAAAATGCCTTCCTTGGAACCAAGTAAATCGACCACATGTCGTTCAGGATCGAGTAAAAAAGGGGCATCATGAGGCAAGAAACGGCGTTGATAGTAGGCAACAAAACGTTCATATAAATGGCGGGTGATGTCTGAACGGAAATCGCCGTAGCCGTGTAGATCATCCCGTCCAATAAAGTACTGCAGGCGGCTGCGCCAGTGCGAGCTCGGTGCGAGATCGGGATTGCCGATTGACAAATCCAGGAGCGGTTTCCCCATAAAATCAGGCGTCTCCTGACGTGTTCGGTAACGTTCAACCAGTATTTTTAGCAAAGAAAAAGAATCTCGGGGCATAGTGTTAGTCATCTGGATCATGCTGTAAGCCCCTGATTAGCGGATCGGTTGTGCAAACTGGGTTTGACTAAGGATCTTTTGCCCTGTGCGCAGGCGGGTCTGAAAATCGTGGAACTGCCTGGCGATAAGTGACACGGTCTCATCCCACTGGGCATCTTGGTGTTGTCGCATAGGGTAAAGAAGGAAGGCTGTGGTAACTTTGTTCGGATTATTCTCAATACGATATCCCGGCACAATGCTAAATAGTGGCAGGTTGTAGCCTGCGTTCACTCGCTCCCAACATTCCTGCATAAAACTCATAGCAATCTCCTCCCGGGAGGATGACAGTGCAATCACATCAGAATCGAATGGAATATCAAATACGACCTCCCATCCAAGGCTGGAATAGTTAAGCACCTGGAACAGGCCATGACGTTCGAGGGCACTGGTCAGGGAATCACGCGCTTCATGAAGGCGGACAAGATAAGCGGCATATCCGTTACGCCCTAGTTTGCGAAGGTTTATCCAGGCAGACAGAATCCCCTGCGCCGGGCGAGAATTCTCGAAGGTGTAACGGTAGGCCCGGAACTGACCATACTGAAAGTCTTTCTCTGTGTAATGGTAATTGCCGTCACCAAGCTCATCCATAAAACGGCGATCACGCGATACAAAAAAGCTGCTGGCATATGGGCACAGCCCATTCTTATGAAAATCCACACCCAGTGAATCAAAAGCACCTATACCACGCAGACGATAATGAACTTCAGCAACACGAGCTCTGATGCGCGGGCTGGAAATCTGATAAATTGGATCTCCTTTGTTAACATCTTGCAGACTCAGGTACAGCCAGCCGATCACACTGTCCAGATGTAAATAGGGGCGTTCTTTTAAATTGTTTTCCCGTGCGAATGCTTCGGTGATATCAATAATCTCACGGGTATCCTCACAGTTGAAATTAATCGTTGTTCCCCCGCAACATATGATTGCGGCAACCCTGCGTCTGCGAGCATGCTGTTCGTTTAAAGTGGTGCGTAAAGCCTCTGCACACATGCGTCCTTCTTTGTTGGCGGGTACTCGCAGGCAGTTATCGGCTCCCAGTCCAAGCAGACTGGCAGCATGTTCCACACAGTAATGTGCGCCCTCACTGCATAAAATAACAATATCATTCGGCATGCCAGTACGCCTTGAACTTGGAGCAATACGACTCAGCGCTGATTTTATTGCGTACATGATGGTTAATTTCCCACCATTACAGGCGATACCCATTGCATGCTTCCAGCCAGCCCAGCGTCCTATGCGGCGGGCCACCAGTTGTTCTGTCAGCAATGCTTCCCCACCAAAAGCATCCATCAGACTATTAGTATTATATGCTGTAGCCAGCCATGCGCCCGCTGTTGCAGCAATACTTGGTTCCGGCACCATATTGAACAAAGAATTGCGTGACTGTGGACGAATTGCACCACGGAAATACCGGGCTACTTCGTTGTATAATTCAGCCTCACTGGCTGGAGTTTCATCCTGAGCATGTTCAAGCTCATCAAGATATGAGAACGGTTGTATTGGATACTTTGGACCAAGAGTCTCCAGGGCATCAGGAGCAAAGGTCAATTCTGGTAGCATGGATTGACTTGACCTTGCATTCAGTTGAATATGACGATTCAATCCCTGAACGTAATCGATCAGAGTCTGCAGGTGTTCTGATTCTGATGATGTGGGGGATTGCTCAATGAACTGTAACTCACTCATAATGCTTTTCCTTTTGCGTAATGGGAATAATGCTTTGCTCCGAGACAGGCGCAGAATTTTGGTTGCGACGTAATGCCAGCCCAGTTAAACCAAGACAGAACAGAAATATGCCAGCCCATTGTGCGGCAGTAACTGGTACTGCAAGCCAACATCGGGCGAACAGAACTGAAGCTGGTATTTCAATAAGAGCGAATACCGTTGCCAACACAGGACCGCCAGCCGCAATAGCCCGAACATAGAGCACGTCAGCCATCACTGTTGGTACCAGAATTAACGCCACAACTAGTATCCATACAGAAATATCGCTATGTAATGACATGCCCACTGATGCAGAACCTTGTAACGGAGCCAGGAATGCTGCACCAAGACCGAGACTGAAACTCACAATAACCCATGAATCGAGTTGGCCCAGCGAACGCGTAAATACGGGAAATAACCCATAGCAAACCCCGGAAAGTAAACCCCAACCCAGTCCGTGTAGCCACTGTCTGCTAAACATTACAACACCGATTTGTTCTCCCTGACTGTATAAAACGGTCAGCGTCAGCCCCGCCAGACCGAGCAGAACCAACAAAAATGATACAATATCAAGATGTTCCCTATAAAATATTCGATTTATCGCAACAGTGAACAGGGGACCCATGCATAACATAATGATAGCCAGGCTGCTTCCCATCCCGGCCACTGCAGAAGAAAATGATATGCTGCTCAGTGCCTGGCAAACCAGGCCAATAGCAGCCAGCCATCCCCATTGACGAAGGCTAAGTACGTGAATCCGGCCCAGCATAATTGCGATAAGAAAAGTCAGCACAAATGCACCACCCAGGCGCAATATACCAAGTTGCATGATACTCACTCCGTAATTGAGTAAGTAATGAGTTATCAAACCCAGTGTTCCCCACAAAACTCCTGCTGCAAGGGCCAGAGCAATCGCTACAAGTTGTTTCATGTTCCTGCTGTATTGAGAGAACGGTCCCATTGGCGAAGAAAATTGTGGGGTGACTTTTTTACATATCGGATAAAATGCGGATAATGACGTTAGAATTCCGTTTCTTTTCATTAGATACCAACCAGAACAAAAACAGTATAATATACTACCCTATCTGGGTTAAATGTCCCGTTTATTATTATAATAAGCTTGTATCAGGCATATCTGCGATGGGCTGTACCCTGTCGCATCTGCCGTTTCACTGATGCTCAGTTTCTTAACCTGCCGGTAGTACAGGACTTTCTGATGACGTTCCTGATCGGCCTGTTTTCCCCGGTACTTCCCCAGCGTATGGGCCCGCTCAATTCCCTGCTTTTGGCGCTGGCGGCGGCTCAGCCAGTCCTTATGCGACATCGCGGCCATCAGGTCGATAAGCATGTTATTGATGGCGGTTATCAGGGCGCGGGTGATTTGGTCAGCCTGCGAAGGGTCTTTATCTGACAGCGCCTGCCATGATGTGGGCACATCCAGGCTGACAATCCGCAACTCGTGTTGTTCGATCTGCTTTTTCAGCGTCATCCAGTCTCTGTTGCTCAGGCGGGTCAGGCTGTCTATCTGCTCAACCAGTAAAATATCATTGCGGTGACTGTCCATCAGTAAGCGTCCCAGCTCAGGGCGGTCAAGTTTTGTCCCGCAGCTATTTTCCCGGTAATAGCTGGCTATTTTATGTCCCCGCTCCTGAACAAACTGCTACAGCATCCCTTTTGCCCGATCGGCAAACTGATCTTCCGTCGATGCCCTTAAACAAGCTCTGATGAACATTTTTTCACCGCATTATCGCATTTAAGTTCTTGCATTTATTCTATCGCATATAGATTATGTCATTCATCGTGTGCCGTCACGTTTTGGTTATGGCGTCAGGGTGTACCTCCACACGGTGGCTGGATGAATTTGACGATCCGGCGCTCGCTGGCAAACTATACAGCGGCACTTTCCCGCTGGTAGACGTTACGGTCATTACGGATGATGAAATCGCTGGCCATCGCAGCATGGCCGCCCTGACCCTGCTACAGAAACATATTCATCAGCGGGACCTGGCAGAACTGGTTGACCGGCTGGCGCCCATTTTGCTGGCCGGATATCTGTCTTCATCGCAGGTGATATCGCTGGTACACTATATCGTGCAGTCGGGCGAAACAGCTGAAGTCGAGGCCTTTGTACGCGAACTGGCACAGCGTGTGCCGCAACACGGAGACGCACTTATGACCATCGCACAACAGCTCGAACAGTAGCGCCCTTGCAGGGCGAGCGTCACCGCTTCGCCGTTCCGATGGCTTGCATGTCCTGAACCCGGCTTTATACTCTGCGGCATGTATATTCCTCGCCCTGCCAAACTCCTCTTCACCATCGATGACGGCTGGAACAGGTTCCTCGGTTCGAATGGCGACAGCGTCAGCGCATGGGCCCGCCTCTGCGTAGAGCGCATGCTCGCCTGCGGCACCGCCAGCATGGGCGTTCGCCGCTACTGCTGCGCATCGGACGACTGCACACACTCCCGCTTTTTCTGCCAGAGCTGTAAGTCCAGAGCCTGCAGTTCCTGCGGCTTCAAAGCCACCGAGCAGTGGGTGTCGCAGCAGAGCCACATCCTCCCCGACTGCGACTGGCAGCATATCACCTTTACCATGCCCCATCTGCTGTGGCCGTTTTTTAACAACAACTGGCCCCTGCTCAACGCTCTGTTCCGCGCCGCCACCCGCGCCATGCTCCGGTGGTCCCGCAAACAGGGCGTGGAGGTCGGCATCTTCTGCGCCCTGCACACCTACGGCTGCCAGCTCAACCAGCACCCGCACATCCATCTGTCCGTCACCCGCGGCGGGCTGGATATAAAACACGGCGTCTGGCGCGACCTCTTCTTTAAGAAGCAGCCTGTGGAGGAAATCTGGCGCGGGGCGGTCATCCCCCTGCTGCGCCACAGCTATGGTCTGATTAATCCCGGCAGCCTGCCCGAGCTGGGGCATATCCGCGATAAAAAGCAGTGGCAGCGCTACCTGCAGGCGCAGTACGAGCGCCGCTGGAAGGTCCACTTTGCGAAGAAAACGCGCGGCGCCTGGCGGAGTGCATATTCCGACCCAAACCGACCATTGATTCCGATGTCATCCGATCGCACTTTCCGATTTAATTCGACCGCTGATTCCGATTTGTTCCGGCCAAATATGGCCATCCATCGGAATCGGTGATCCTGCCTCCGGAATCCGTGATCGGATTGTCGGAATCGGTGATCCTGTTGTCGGAATCCCGCGCTTTTCACTTTTAAAACAATGGACAACACTTTCTCCTGATAACGCATCTTCCGGAGGAGTGTCCCCATGGCAAGACTGAGAACGCGGATGAGTAAAATTAAAGAAGCGTTGCGCCTTAAATTTGACTGCCACCTGGCCAACAGAAGTATCTCGGCCTGCCTGAATATAGGCTGCAGCACTATCTCTGACGTAGTGACCCGCTTCAGAGGCAGTCAGCTGGCATGGCCTCTGCCGGAAGACATGGCCGCGTTGAATCTGGCTATCAGTGAGCTGCTGCAGGATCTGAATGAGCGCCCGTTCCGTCGGTTACCGGGTTGCTGGAAAAGCCAGTTCGAACAACTGGATAAACCTGCGCTGAAAGCGCTGCCGCCATACCCCTATGAATACGTTGATATCCGCAGGGCAAAAGTTGGCCCGGACTACCATGTGCTGTACGGAAAACATGCATACTCCGTGCCTCACGCGCTGGTTGGCAGCCATATCGACATCGAAGCCGGTGCCCGGCTCGTGCGCCTCTATCACAAGGGAATACTGGTCGCCCAGCATCCACGGGCCCAGCAACAAGGGGGCTTCACCACGCAGACAGACCATATGCCGGAGTCTCACCGCCAGCAGCGGTGGAGCCCGGACAGGTTCTGTCATGGGGTGAGAGTATCGGCAGCGCTAACCGGGCAGTGGTGGTCTGGCATCTGTATCACCGCTCCCACCCTGAGCAGGCTTACCGGACCTGCCTGGGGCTGCTCAATCTCAGCCGGGAATATGGAGAAGCCCGGCTGGAAAATGCCTGTCAACAGGCACTGTTACTGGAACGCCCCTGGCGGCAGGTGATCCTGAATCTGCTGAGAAACCACCGGGACCGGCAGCAGGATGATACGCCGGATGACACACCTGTAGAGCACAGCAACGTACGCGGTGCCGGGTACTACCACTGAGGAAAAAAAGATGCAAAACAACCTGCTGGAACAGATACGCGCCCTGCGGCTGGGGCACATGAGTAACGCACTGGAACTGCAATGGTCACAACCGATGACCTATACCTCACTGAGCTTCGAAGAGCGCCTCAGCCTTCTTCTGGAGCACGAACTGCTGCAGCGTGAGGTCTCAAAGGTCAACCGACTGCGGAGGCAGTCGAAACTGAGACTGGACGCGCAGCCGTCACAACTGGACTATCGCCCGGAAAGAGGGTTGAACAGGCAGTTGCTCTCACAACTGATGACGGGGGCATATGTACACCGTCACGAAAATATCCTGATCACAGGCCCAACAGGATGCGGGAAAACGTATGTAGCCTGTGCCCTGGGGGAGCAGGCATGCCAACAGCATATCCAGGTGGCGTATCACCGGTTAACGCGACTGCTGGATGATCTGAACATAGGTCATGCTGACGGCAGTTACCAGAAACAGTTGTTACAGCTATCCAAAAAGGAGTTGCTCATCCTTGATGACTGGGGCCTTGGAAAGCTGAATACGCGACAGGCATCAGACCTGCTGGAGGTGATGGAGGACCGTTATCAGCGAGGAAGCACCATCATCATCAGCCAGTTGCCGGTAAACGAATGGTACAAACTGGTGAGTAACCCGACGGTTGCAGATGCGCTGATGGACAGGCTTCTGCATAACAGTCACCGGGTTGAGCTCAAAGGAGAATCCATGCGAAAACTGGCGCAAACCGATCAGACGAGTTAAAAACTAGAGTAAGAAATAACCAGCGCGAGAAGCGTGGTCGGAATCGCCGGAATCACTGACCGAAATCATCGGAATACGCACGGAGCGTAAAATACCTTGGCCGGTACCTGAAGCGACCGCCGGTGTCGGCGGCAAAGTTCAGGCACTACAGCGGCGGCGCCGTGGTGCACCACTATTACGACCACCGGACGCAGCAGCACCGGAAACAGACGCTGACTCAGGAAGAGATGATCGGGCACTGCATCAGCCACGTGCCGGAAAAGCATTTTAAAATGGTGCGCTACTACGGCTGTTTGTCTAACAGGAAACGGGGCGAGCTGCTGCCGAAAGTGTACGAAGCCCTGCAGATGGAGGCGAGGAAAAAGCCGGAGCAGCCGGGCTTCGCCGCGCTGATGAAGGAATTTCTGCGCACAGATCCCTACAAATGCATTCTGTGCGGCAACCTGCTGCGCTTCAGCGGCGCAGAGGCCGGCAGGTACGCCACCGAACTGGTGGCAGAAAGGCTGCACGGCATCGAGAGGAAACGATGGCTTCTGGCGCAGACTGCAGGATAAGTGTGCCTTAAAAACGGTTTTCAGGTTAAAAACTCACCGAAAACCGCATTTTATCGCCATTAGCGTCACTAGCACCCGCCATCACTGTGCCCCAAAAGACTATGTTCATGGTCAGGATATTGTTAAAACGCTTTTCCAGTCTCCTAACCATCAAGTCCGAAGGCCTTCGAACAGGCCTCATCGTGAGGACAGAATTTGTCTACGGGCGTGGGGTCAGTCCACACAATCTTACTGAGCCTGAGTATGTACATATGCTTTATGACTATGAACAATCACCTAAAATTAAAAAGTCATAGGTGCCAGGAGTCAGCGTCTGGTTTCCGTCGGCAATCAGTGAAAAAAAAGCGTTGTGAGCAGTACTAACTTTAACAAAGCCTGATTCGTCAGTATATTTTTCCCATCCTCTCCCTCCGAACCTTACTTTTATTTTTCCCCGGTTATTTTGTATTTCGTAATACTTCCTGTTTTCTGATTGCTGTACGGTGTGAAGCCTGAGCCTGAAAGCACTGTGCTCCTGTAAGCAGGTTATTCTTCCTGTAAACAACGTTTCACCATCACGAACCTCGCTTTTAATGTAAGGTTTACCCTGCGTGGAGATAGTCGCAGGGGAGGCCAGCGCCGCGCAGGGTATCATTAAAACACAAAACACAAACATGGCGTTGTACAAAGTTTTCACTTTCGAGCGGTGCTTATTTTTAGCCGCACACGGCGTGTAGGTTTTCAATCTCATTAGTTTCTTTTTTCTTAGTCGATGATAAGTAGTTAATGGTGCATTGCTGAGATGAGTCTCGCCCCCAGCGAACACTGAGCACCCCACGTGGTTCCTGAACCGTCATAAAGACTTCGCTGTCTTCGTTAACAATCGCCATCTCTGTTGACTGTTTTGCGCCTGAATCAGTCACCACCGCACCGAAAGGCACTTTTTTCCCATCAGCAAGAGTGATATGTATCAATATTCTGTTACCGGTTTTGACACTGAAACGCGCGATAGTGACAGCGCCAGCCGTAGGAACTACATGAATGTCCGTCTGTTTAATATCTGCATCTACCGGTAATGTTCCCGGATCGATTGATATATTGTTTTTTTGGTAGGGTGTTATGTACGGGACTGTAGTATAGCCACGAAAATCAGTGCGTACTCCAGGAGGCCCGCTGACCGCCACACCTGAAACATCTGGGACGTTGACTAGAGCGTTGGTGGTTCCCAGCTGCTGTCCTGCAGTGATGCCGCCATCATGAATAATTATCCCTCCCGATACGCCACCATTTATTGTGCTAAAACTCGGAGCATAACTGTAGCCAGTACTGATTTCGCCATACCTGCCCAGCCATCCAAGGTTAAGCGTTCCGGCGTGATCCAGTGACGGCGCATTTGAAACACTCTCAGTGACAGCCCATGTTAGCTTCTTGTCAAAACCATTCCCATTCATCCCGACCCTGTGGACGTGTTTTTGTTGTTCGCCCAGCTGAGAGCTGTAAGTCATTGATGTGTTAGTGCTGAGCGGAACGCTTAACCATATGTTGAATAACTGCTCGTCCGTTTTTCCATTTTTTGAATTACCGCTGATAAGCGTATTTTTTGCCCAGCTCAGGTTCCAGTTGAGATAACTATATGCAGCAGACCATGAAAGAGAATATGAGTTTTGCACCGCTCCGCTATTGCGATACTCGCTCCTGATGCCTGAAGCATTTATCCTGCCTGCACGTCCTAAAGACTGACTCAGGGTGACCGACGAAAAGGCCGACATTTTTTTTGATGGCAATAATGTGTTTAACTCGTTGCCCACAGAGCCGTCTAATGCTTCCGACATCCTTATAAAACCTGATGGCGAATATCTTGATGTACTTACAGAAACACCAGTATTCGTTGTGATGAAGTCTTTACTGTATCTCAGACGGAGCATGTCTCCTGATTGTTTTCCATCGACAGCATTGTTCCAGCGTGCATGCGTGTCATCTACGGAAACAGCACCGAGATTGCCAAGACTTAATCCCAGTCCACCTGAAACCGCCGAATAGGAACTAGAAAATTGCGTGCCGCTGTATGCCGTTATTCCCCATGGAAGGCCATAAAACAGAGAAAGCTGTGTCAATAATGGTTTATCGGTATCCGGTGCAGTTGAGCGGTATTCGCCTGTTGCGACGCTGTATTTTACTTGGCCTTCTCTCAATGCGATGGCGGGTGTACTAAACGGCACCGTGAAGACCTGAGTGCTGCCATCCGATTCTGCAACGGTAACATTCAGGTCTCCACTGCTCCCTGCGCCTGATAAATCATTGATTTCAAATGGCCCGGGCGCTACATTTTTACTGTAAATTAAATAGCCATTCTGGCGTATTTCAACACGAGCTTGGGTCCGTGCAACACCTCTGACAACAGGGGCAAATGACCTCTCAACATACGGTATCATGTCATCATCAGACTCGATTTTAAGCCCTGTCAATCCGACGCCATCGAGCAGATCTGATGACGTGGTGGTTTGACCCACCGTTAGCCTACTTTTAAGCTCATTGACAGCTTTCTCGATATAGGTATATGCACTTTCCCACTTACCTGAATCGGTTGACGACTTCTGCCAGGTTGAAGAGTTTCTTAACCGCCACGCTCCAAGATTGAGGCCCGGTTCAAGCTGGACAGAGGTTGATGTATCGCTCTCGCCAGTAGCTTTCTGGCTCACTTTACTGCTATTTATTCTGTAATTTAATAAAACAGCAGGAATGCCGTCATCCCACGTTGATTCATGCTCTATTCCGCTACGGGTTTCCTGTAAGGCGACCTGAGGTATACTAATTAATAGACTTTGAGCACCAAAATCCAATCTGTCTGATGCATACGGTATAGCACTTAAGTTCGCACATCCACTTTCCTTTGTTTTGTCAGCGAAGAGTGAAGGATAGTCGTCTACTTTTACTCCATAGCCCAATAGCATATCTTTAGTCAGACACGTGGTTAATGATGTGACGCCTTTTGCATCCTTGGTTTTTTTGAAGAGCATATTCCGCGAGTCGACTTTGTCGCCATTCAAAAGAATGTCAACAGGATATACGCCTGGCTGTTGTCCCCCCTCATTAAATACTGATAGGTCAACGTCAGTGCCCAGCATTACATTATCAAATTTGTACTCTGCCATTAATGTCGAAGGGAAAAAGAACGACAAAAAAGCAGGCAATAAAATTACCCGCTTTTTCTTGGTGCGCGCTGAATTAACATAAGTTCTGAGTAAATTAACGGGCATATTTTTCAAATGGAGCACTGACACCACCATAATCGTCAACAACTGTCCAACTTACTTTACCAGAGCGTGCACTTGCGTTAACAAACGTATGCGATGAAAAAGGAAGTACATATGTAGTTTCTTCTAACGGCTTTCCTGCAAACGATAGTGAACTGATGTTAACCACAAAAGGAGATGTGTTTTTTGCTGTTAATTTTCCGTTTTGTACGCTCCATTCAAGCGCTTCTCGTGTTTTTTTTGCCTTATTTATTAGGCTTTCAGGGCGAACAATTAGCTTAATGCAGTTGTTAATAGATATCTGAACATCCAGCATAATGTCTGAGGCTTTATTTTTGCTTTCATCAGCCCATGCGTCTGAGCTTTGAGGTGGGATGCCTTTCACACAAAGCCAGCGTAAAGACTCGCGGTCATTAGGAAAGTCGCCTCCCGTCCTGATTATTCTTATGCGCGTTTTTTGTCCGCCTTCCAAACGGAAGAGCGGGGGGGTGGCTGAAAAAGCTGCTTTTTTTACCATATCAGCCTCAAATGTAGTAGACTGAACTAAAATGGGGTACTCCTGATGATTGGTAACACTGATATCTGTACTCGAAGAGGATAGGTTATATATGATCCGTGTGGCACCAAGCTCAACTGTAAATGGCTTTTCAGCTGTGGTTACTTTCTGGTTAAGGGTTTCTGAGGCAGATTTTGATGCCACTACGCTGCACAGCAGGCTCAGGAGAACGGTTTTTTTATATAGTTTCACTTCTATACTTCCTTTTTCATCTAATTTAATCTGGATTTTATTTTCACTAAAAAGGGGGGGCAGGGTCAAATAATATAATGTAACATCATCATTTATTATCATTTATTATCATTTGTTTTTTGCTGGTATTCCCGTCAGCGGGAAGCGGCGACAGTGGGTTGCCGCCAGCCCCAAAATCTGGGGCGTTATCATCATAAATCATTATTGCACATACCATTTTTTCTTTACGCCCTGTTCAGGGTGGCAATTAGAATTGGCGACGCCACGCTTATTGTTGTTATTAAGGGTGCACCACCATGAATAATGGCTGGGGCGGCGCGAGCATTGTGTTATTGACTTTTGCTGTTGATTTATAGCCGGTACAAGGAAAGCCGGTAGCGCTTCTCTGGTGAATTAACAGCAGTAATAAACCCGATTTTGATAATTTTTGATAATTTTTTTTTTATTACTTGAGTTTTCTTTTCTCTCGTGTAGATTTCCAACAAAGACCTACTGTACCATGATCAATAGTAATCTCCTTTTGGCAAATTCGTTTGTGTTTATTACTTATAGGTGTTTTCCAATGAAAAAATTAAAGATCGCTGCTATTTCCTCTTTGATGGTATCATTTTCAACTTTGGCAGCAGGAGATTCAGTTATATCTAATTTCTCCATTGATGTCGTTGAGCCCGCTCGTGTGACTCACACCCTTACTCCCACAGGGACACTTTTCACTACTAATATGCCAACTGGCACCATCCTTTCTCGGGGCGTAGTAGTAGCAGAAGGTGGTCTCCCAAACATTATACGAGGCGTCGCTTGGAACGGTGCGTCGGAAACTGAAAATAAGGGCTTGTGCGCGTCCTTTCGTGGAAAAAACAATAAAAATAACGAAATTGGTGTTTGCTTTGCAGATGAGAAAGGCAACAGACCATCTCTTGGAAATCTGAGTAATGGAGTATATTTACTAGGCATCGCTGAACAGTCTAATCCTAAGAAGTACACTGTTGTCAGTGATCAAAACTCTGGTCTTAAGCCTGATAACTACACTATATCTATCTCTACCACAGTTTTTTCTTCTTAATAACGGTGTAATTAAGACTAATAAATGGTAAGGATAAAATATCTTTACCATCTTCCCTATAGGGAATTTAAACTATTTCTGCGTCGAAAAAAAAGTATTTGAATTTTAATTGACCTTTAAAAAAGATTTGGACGTGTTTGATAGCAAAATGCTTTTCAATTTCATTTTTTATAAGAAAGGCTTTGCGATAACCTAAAATTACCAAAAGTAGCCTGGCAATCCCTTCAATGTGCATATCTTTTCATCAAAAAAGACACCCTCTACCAAAAGCATTAAGTATTTTCATCACGCGTCGATCTGATGTTCTTATTATTGAATCAACACCGTCCCTCTCCACGGCAGCTTTGGATCTTAATAATGACAGTTTAATAGTCATTTCGTTATTTTTCGTTCCGCTAACGGTCGAAGTTTTTATAACACTTACAGATGTTCTCATTAATTTTCAAATGGCGTAAAGTTGACCCTTTTTTATATAAAGAGGGACCTGGAAATTTGTCCAAGAAAATAATTAAATACCCTAAACTTTTGGTGTCATACCTGTCACATGCTTTAGTTTTCAGGCTATAGAGGACGTCGCTGAAATACTGGCGGAGATCATCCTCAACGAAAGAGCCGGATTCCAGCTTCAGCGTGCTGAGATCGCCGATGGCACACAGTTCTGCCGGCAGATGTAGCTCCATAAAATCCCGGGCAACATCCGGTTGAGTCACAAACTCCCTGAACGTGGCATCGTGGGGGGGACTGTTTTTCTTCTTCATCAGCCCTAGCTCTGAAAAATTACCCAGATGTGTTATCACTACTGGGCGCACGCTGCTCCATGAAGACACATCCATTATCGCCAGTATCAAAATCGCTCAGAAAAGGCCGATCACCACAACATTAAACAGAGTGATTTTTAGCCTTTCGAGTGAACAAGAAATTTCTTCTTTTTCTTTCCTGTTTGCCTGCGCTATGAGCCAGCGTGTGTATGCATCATTTTTTTAGTGGATGACATAAGTTCTTTCTTCCTTGCCGGGAATGTCAGCGTTCTGTATTGTAGTGGTTTACTGAATTTGGCCACCTGAACAGAGGTGATATCCTCACCTCAGAACATTACAGGTGCCTCAATGAAGAAAAGAAATTTCAGTGCAGAGTTTAAACGCGAATCAGCCCAACTTGTTGTTGATCAAAACTACACTTTTGCTGATGCGGCCAGTGCTATGGATGTGGAGCTCTCCACAATGACACGATGGGTAAAACAGCTGCGTGATGAACGCCGAAAAGCCTCCCCAATAACCCCGGAA
>NZ_SNXG01000017.1:0-17205 GCF_004362415.1 Enterobacter sp. AG326
CGCCGGATGAACTTCGGCAACAGTTCCGAAAAGGTCTCCCGCCGCATCGCGCATATGGAAGCTGACCTGAACCGGTTGCAGAAAGAAAGCGATATGGGGATTAAGGCTTTAATCACTCACTATGATGTTACTGAATTCTGATTTTTCGCAGCGTGCGATCGTTACTCCGGACGATTATCAGTCGATACCTTCTCCCCTGCCCGGCGTTGAGCGCGTGATGCTTGACCGGATTGGTCGCGAGCAGGCCCGCGCAACCAGCCTTGTCAGGTATGCGCCAGGATCCGAATTTCCCGCACACAGCCATCCCGGCGGAGAGGAGATTCTGGTGCTCGAGGGGACTTTTACCGAAAACGGGGTCAACTATCCTGCCGGCTGGTATCTGCGCAGCCCGGACGGTTCTTCTCACCAACCCTCAAGTCGCGACGGCACAACCATTTTCGTCAAACTGCGCCAGATGTCTGCCGGTGAGCGCCAGCCGGTCAGGAGAAATACGCAGGAGGCAGCTAACTGGCACGGTCAGTCGCAAAGACAAGTCTGCCCTTTATTCTCCGGCACTTCAGAAACCTTGCTGCTTCAGAAGCTTGCCCCGGGTGAGCGGATCTTCTGTGCACCGCTTGTTGGCGGAGCAGAGATCCTTCTTCTGCAGGGGGAACTCCATGCGCCGGAAGGTTGCTATGGGGCAGGAAGCTGGCTGAGGTTTCCGCCGGGTGATATGCCTGCTCTTATAGCCACCGCCTCTGGCGCACTTTTTTATCTGAAAACGGGACATCTCAGCCCTACAACCCTGACCGGAGCGACATTATGAAGCAGAGCGCTGTTATCATTGGTGCGGGCATATCTTCCTCGCTTTGCCTTCCGCCCTGGCAGCTAAAATAGATTTCAGACCGGCGATGCCGGAACAGGTGCTGTCGAACTGGCGGAAAACTCAGACGTGGATGGCTCCCCATGCGAAATATGTCGCTGTATATAAAACAGACTTATTTCATGCACGACAGGTTTCCGGCAATGCAGGGAGGGGTTGAAACATAAGTATCCGGTTCGATAATACGTCTGCTATGGCTTCTGAAAGGTCCGCTTCACGCCCTGAGACATTCGACAAGCTTTCTACGGCATTAGTAAGGGTGATTTTCGCGCTTCCAGTGCCAGCAAATATTTCGCTTCGTCATAACGGGTTCTGGTCTTCCAGCAGCGGTAAATAATCCTTATCCATTTGAATGCCAGAGCCCAGATCGCTGATTGATGAGATTTTCCTTTTTCTCGCATCCCCTGATAATACAGCTTGGCCCAGTATAATGAGTTAACCGTTTTGGCAGCCCATTCGACAAAGGTTTGCCTGACGAACTTGGCACACTGCCATCGCCAGTGAACCCAGGATTTCTGGCCACTCCGTTCAGTCACCGGGGCAATACCTGCGTAGTTTTGAATTTCCTCAGCGCTGTTGAAGCGGTCGCGGTTATCACCCAGTGCGGCAAGCATACGTGGGCCCATACACGGCCCCATGCCCGGTAGTGATTTGAACAGCTCTGCATCCGGAAGCTTATCGAATAACGATTTGATTCGTTCGTCGTAGGTTCTGATAAGTTCACCTACAAGTTTGATTTGTGATGCAAGAACTGTTGCCATTAGCGCGTTCGCCTCGATGACACTTTTATCAGTGGTCAGGGGAATCGCGTTGGCAATGCTTGTAACCCGCTGTTCTGTATACGCAACAGCGGGACCACCTCTTGCGTTCATAAAATGACGGACGGTATTACTCCGGGCACGTTTGAGCTGTTGCAGGCTTGGCCAGCGAATTATGAGCTCACAGAACAATGAACTGTCCCGATGTGAGAACCATTCCAGGAGTTGAGGATAATACTGCTTAAGCGTGTTAATGAGCCGATTAACAAAGCGGCGTTTGTCTTCTACCAGCAGCCTACGCTGCTCGACTAGTTGTAGAAGTAAACGGATATCAGCATTGTCGGGTTCGATGGCTTTAATCTTTTGGGGATAGCGTAGCATCAGATATAACGCCAACTCGGCATCCTGAGGATCATCCTTCGCACCACTTGGCCAGAAGGTCTGCCGATAGCGGGCCAATGACAACGCGTGTACAGGAAAGACAGTAATAAAGGGGTACTTCTGGAGAGCATATACTACAGGGCCTTTCTTCAGTTCAAGGGCGATAGCGATCCTGCCTTTGACCTTCTGGTGCAACTCATTGAGCCAGGTATCAAGCGCTTCCGGCGTATGGTTAATCACATGGAATGTGCGCTCACCGTTTTTAAACTGAACGCAGACATCGTGCTTTTTATCCGCCCAATCCAGACCAACATGAGCAGCAAACTGATCTATAGCAGTCATCACCAACTCCTTTTAAACGGGGATTGGTATGCATTCCACGCCCTTCGAAAGAAATATAGTCAGCAGTTTATCTGCATGCCCTGAGTATTCGTTAGCGAACGTGGAGCACTTACTGACTCGAAAGCAAAGCGGCAATCATCAGATCACATGATTCTGGCACAATATTCGTAACCAGTAAGCGCATACCCTGAATCACTTAAAAGTGTAACCCTCAGGGTTCGAATGACTATATCTGGCACAAAGCGGGCATCAGTATTCAAAAAATGAAAAACGACGACTTAAAGTATAGCGTTTGCTATACGTGGTGGTTATGCTATGCTTGTAAAGCAAATGCTATACAAGAGGTGTCTCATGAAATCAGATGTTCAACTTAACCTTAGAGCTAAGGAATCGCAGCGGGCGCTCATTGATGCAGCTGCGGAAATCCTTCACAAGTCACGTACAGATTTCATTCTGGAAATGGCCTGTCAGGCTGCCGAGAATGTGATCCTCGACCGCCGTGTATTTAACTTTAACGATGAGCAATATGCGGAGTTTATCGATATGCTTGATGAACCCGTTACAGATGATCCCGTTATCGAGAAACTGCTGGCAAGGAAACCTCAGTGGGACGTGTAACAGCACCAGAACCTCTGTCCATTTATCATCAGGTTGCTGAGTTCGTCAGCGGTGAGACTGTGCTCGATGACTGGTTAAAGCAGAAAGGCCTCAAAAACCAGGCACTCGGAGCGACCCGAACGTTTGTGGTGTGTAAAAAAGACACAAAGCAAATTGCAGGCTTTTACTCACTGGCTACCGGGAGCGTCAACCATACAGAAGCGACAGGCAATCTTCGCCGTAACATGCCAGATCCCATTCCTGTCATTATACTAGCCCGTCTTGCAGTCGATCTCTCATTCCGCGGGAAAGGGCTTGGCGCTGATTTACTTCATGACGCAGTGCTTCGTTGCTATCGGGTTGCCGAGAATATTGGTGTACGTGCAATCATGGTTCATGCACTTACCGAAGAAGCCAAAAATTTCTACATTCACCATGGTTTAAAACCATCGCAAACTCAGCAGCGAAGATTGCTCCTTAAGCTCCCTCAATAGAACGCAAAGACTGTTACGTTAGCGATAATTTGATAGTGCGTCTAAGGTTAAATCAATAGAAATCGGCGTGATGTAATTAAGCAATGGAATGGATAATCCGCTTGCGGAAAATGTTATTTAGGTATGGCCGGAAACAAAAAAGAGCCTATCTATTAAATGGACTCGTTCTCTGATGCCTCGGTTAATCTGTCCAACTTTTTGGGGGCAGTACATTTCCGGGAGGGGAGATACTCTCGGCTAAATAAAAAAGGCCCCTGTAAAAGGGGCCACCCGTAACACAATATTTTTAATTGTATTTCAGAAAAGAAGCCATCATCACATGATGAAGCATCCGTGCATATAATTACCATGGGAAAAGTATGTATTTAAGGCTAAAAAATCCGAAAAGCTGAACAGCCTGGCGAACAGCGCGGCATCCAAAAAGGCCGCACCGAAGGTGAGCGTGAAGCGCCCCTGAAAATTGCCCGCACGATGCTGCAGAGTGGCATTGACCGCAATACCGTGATGGCCATGACCGGTCTGTCTGAAGAAGATCTTCAGCGCATCACCCGCTGACATAACCGGGTTGACCAGTTCTTTACTGTTCAGCCAGCGCTGATGGTCACCAGCTGCCAGTGATCGTCGTTGCTGACGGCCTCCCAGCCACAGGTTTTCAGCAGCGCATTCAGCCCCTCAGCGCGCCCGCCAATTCTGGCCGGAACCGGCATAACCTGCTTCCCGTCATCATTAAAACCGATATCAAGCGCGCTTTTCAGCAGAAAGATGCTGTTTACCGACGCCGGCGGCTGAATCTGACGCCGGCCACTCCACTAACTGTCGCTGAGGACGTGATACACCCAGTCGTACTGCTTCGCCAGCTCGAGGGCGTATGTCAGGCGAAAGAGATCGTTCTGCTCAGACAGTTCAACCGTACAGCTGCGCCAGAGATAATCAAGCTTATGCCATAACCTTGCCCGAACGCCAAGTCTTCGCCCCTGCTCCAGTATCCACTCAATATCGGTGGCCACGTCACGAGAAAAGCGCCGCTGCTTTTTCGCCTGCGCAAACCAGCGGCTGATAAACAGGTTTTCCTGCGACTCTGACAGCACCAGTCCGTCTTCCCGCGCAGTGTGCAGGGCAACAAGCGCGCACCATGCCAGATGGCCCGTTTTTTCCATACTTCTTATCAATATTCTCCCGCCGGCAGCAGAGTGTTGTTTCCTTTCAGACCAGAGGGAGACAGGTTATGTTTGCCGCGAAGCTTTTCCACCCTTTCCGCAGGCAGCCTTATCACCGTTTTAATGCCGCTGTCGATACAACGAATAATGTCTTCACGCGGCCCGCTGCGCCAGTCATCGCCTGCATAAAAAGCATCGAGCACAGCAGACATACTTGCCGGGCAGTCAAAAGCGCGCACCAGAATGTAGTAATCCGGGTCATGCAGGGACTGAGCAGACCAGACAACATCAATGCCGTGGCGCTGATGCAGGGGAAGGCTGATGTCCCGCATGATTCGGTGAAAACCGTCACCGCTGCCGCTGTGTAAGGTGTACTGCAGTATTTCGACCGTTCGTGACATTCTGGTGTCTTCCCCTGACGTTATCAGTTTCCCTGCCCCGGCAGGAAGTGCGCCTGTTCCGGCTCCCGTTTTCCTGTTTCCGCCATCTCACTGCGCAGCACGGCGACAATATTTTCGCGACGCGGATCATGGCCGGCTTCGGCCAGCGCAAAAACGATGCTGCCCACCACCTGGCACATCTCTTCATGCCGGCGCATGAAGGCGTCTGAATACTCCATTCTGCTCTTCCTTAAACGATACCCGGGTTCAGGTGTGATTATGCCGTGAAACGGCATGGAGGCGCTTGCGCCGGAGGCCACCGCAGCGAAGCGAGGACGAAAAAAGCATTACGGCTTTAGCCGTAATAACCCCCGCCCTGCCAGACCTAAAACATCCCAGCCTGAAACAACGCAGAAGCTTTTGTGCGCCGTCGGAGTGGTCACGACAAGGCGAAGCCGCAGTCGGGGCGTATCTCCGCGTTAGCGGGCCGTGAGGGCCGCTTACGGGCGTGTACACCACACCGATCAGCAACACTTCTCACAGCAACGGAGAACTCTAGTTACAACATCCATCACTAAAAGCGATGTCATCCCCGGCCTGCGGCCGGGGGCGTCGGCGTTTTTCAGGGGTCGGACCCGGCTCTGGTGGTGCAGCTGTGCACGTTCTGCCGCTCTCATTTTTTTTGTATGTTGTAACTATTGGCATCAGTGATGCCCGACGCGTAGCGGAGGGTGCTACTTATCTTTTTTTCCGAACCCGCGCGGGCGTGAGCCCGCTGCAAGGGCGGTCATTTATTCAGCCTGTCCACAGGGCAGGCGATGAACAGGTTATTTATTTATAAGAAGTAATCTTATTTATTTAAAAGAAGTACACAGCAGGTTTTTAAAGGAAATCATGCACTTTGAAATTACATCGGCTGGCGCTCTGTAAGCTGTCCGGTTGTAACCTTACGGAAAGGTCCCTTGCAGTTAAATGTAGATAAGTGTATTCCAGCGACCGCAGCGGGCTTCATCGGTCAGATTTCAGACCGTTTTGATTACAGTATGACGGGGATACTGATGCAGCGGCCGACATTTGCGCTCAGAAAACGAGCACCGGCGTACTGCAGACGTGCGAAATCCTCCGGCGTAAGCCGGATTTTTCGTGAAGGAGGGTTATATGGGAACTGTGGCCAGCCGCGTGTAGTTGTTGCCGCGCGACATCAGCATGCGCTCTTTCACGCGCCGTTCAAGCTCGCGCTTCATCGCGTCCAGACCGCCGGTAAAGCGGCCGCTGGCGTACTCGCGCGTCAGCTGCTGTTTCACCAGCGTCACAATGTCCTGACGCGTTCTGCCCGCGTCACGCCGCGCCCGCGCGCGCTTCAGACCGTGCGACTTGCGCTCGGTCTGGTAAACGCGGAAACGTTCGCGCACAAAACGCCAGGCCTTCGCGATGAGCTCGTCCATCTCCAGCGGCTGGAGGTGCTGTTTTTTGCGCTGCTGGTTTTCCCATTCCACGCGGCTGCGGCGCGCGGCCACCACGGCCACGTCAGAGACGTCGAGCGCAGAGAACAGCGCCGGCGTGAAGGTGATATCGGTCGGGATATTGCACCCAATCTGCGGGTCATATTCGGTCTGATAGGTAATCAGCCCCAGCTCCGCCATAAACTTCAGCGCCCGCGTGGCGCGGGTGATGGAGAGGTTCCCACTCTTTGACTCCGTCGCCAGCCCGCACTCGATGGCCAGATTGGTGATGGAGCGCTGGACGCGGTTGGCCAGCGGGTCATAGTGGAAGCACAGCCCCTGCAGCAGCGCATCGATGGCACGACGGCGCAGCACCGGCGGCATGCGGTGACGCTTACCCAGCGATCGCACAAAGGCCACGTGGACGGAAAAATCAAAACGGGACGTGAAGCCTTCGGCTTTCGCCATCAGCTTACGACAGAACGGCAGCGTCTTCTTTCCTTCACGCGGCGTGAATGCCGGATGCGGGTTTCTGACCTGACGGTAATGTGAGAACAGGGACTGTTCAGCCACACCTTCCTGCGCTTATGTTGCACGGAAGGAGCACTGAGCACAGAAGGTATTGCAGTTTTCTGAGCATAAAACTATACTCCCTGCATAGAGCAACAGCTTCTATACAGTTTAAGTAGGCCCCGTTAATCTTCTTCCCGTCGCCAAACTAGATGAAGATTATCGGGGTTTTTGCTTTTCTGGTCCCGGGTAGACACCTCAACAGAACCAGTTCCCTGCCACCTTACGGCGTGGCCAGCCATCAAAATTCGTTAAACGATCAGTAATCTAGCACTACGTGCCCACTCAAGCAAGAATGTCAGCCCATAACGCCAGTTTAACTGGCTTTGTCGATTAAACGGCTAAACAGTTCTGCCTGACTCAGACCGCTTTCTGCACACATTTCCTGAAATTTGCTCTTGAGCTCTTTAGGCACAAGGATCTTAATTTCTTTGTGTGTTTCACGTTTCCGCGCAACAAAACTTTGTTGTCGCTCAGAAGCACTCAGCGGATGGCCTTTGCGGTACTGACGCTTTTCTTTCGATGAGGAAGTCACTGCATTTTCAGCCTGCGACATCTCTGCCCCCTCAAGGATCAAACAAGGATCGTTTCGCAGAGGATACTACAGATTCCGCAAATCAGCGACTTACTTTATGAACGTAACCCGTGTTGGCGCACGGTTTACGTTTAACGATCGTTTCTTTGGGGTCAGTACGTCTGTTTCCAGTCTGCTCCCTGTGCCCATCGGGATGCCCAGTGCTTCAGGTAGCTGCTTGCCACAACTGGGTCATCCCACACCACAAGTACGTTCTCCGAATTCGAACGGTCTGCAGCCCGGCTGAAGTTAAATGAGCCGACCTGGGTGTTGCGGCCATCTGCGACGATCACTTTCTCATGGAGAATTTTGTAAGTACTGACTGTACGAACCGGAATGCCGGCACCAGCCAGAAGGTTCATCGCTGCTTTGCTGGCGTTGTTGTTCTTTCCGGCATTTAATTTCCAGTCCAGCACCACTTTCACATCCACTCCCCGACGTTTTGCCTGTACAAGCGCGCGAACCACCTCCGGAGAGGTAAAGGAATAGCCCATCAGGCGAATTTCCTGCTGTGAAGTCCCAATTGTCTTAAGAACCAGCTGAAGAGCCGTACCTTCCGGAGAAAAACCTGTCTCAATGGTGGCGGCGTAAGTGATGGGAACTGGAGAACACATTGCCAGACCAAGCACGCCGGGCAGAAGCCATCGGCGCACACGTATTTTTTGCGTTATTTGCATGGTATTTCCTTCACTGGATTTACTCAGAAACGCCGGAATCGGGGGAAACTTGCTTTTCCCCGATTGCCGGGGTTGGACAACGACGCCATGCGGAGGCGTCAGGCCGTTGTTGTATTGCGGAACCAGTAGCAGGCAGGCCCGTAGCTAGTATCATGAACAGACCCCAGGAACCAGCCGTCGTCGTCCGGCGGTTCGGGTATCCAGCCCCGTGCGTCCGGCGTTTCATCGGTGAATCCGGCTGCAAACGCTTCAGGCGCTTCATCACGCATGGTCATCACAAAGCACTGCAGCCCGTGACTTCTCAGCCAGTAGCCAAGTTCTGCCGGGGTTTCACAACCGCTGCGGATCAGTGCAGGATGCGTCCAGTATCCATGTTCATCACGTTCTGCATCGACGGGAACAATCATTTTCCGCCCTCCCTGAGTTCAGCATGCTCATCCGTCGCATCCGTCCCGGAAAAGGACGTATCGTCATCACATTGCTGATACGCCGCCACTTTCGCCAGAAATGCCTCACGAAAGCAGTTCAACGGAAGCCGGTCCATCGCAATGTCGCACATCACACATGCCAGGCCGGTAATGATATACATTGACGCCAGTCCGCCCGACGTCCACCTGACAATGCTTTCTGGCGGGCACGTCCTGAGTTTTTCAACGATTTTCACACCCGTTTCAGGCTCCAGCCAGGACAGGAGGAAGGCTGTCATCAGTAACGTCGCGGGCAAATACCGAAAACTCAGCGTCAGATAACGGCTGATACCGCGCCACCATTCCTGCCGCTGTCTACGGATAACGTCATCATCGAGCAGCACCTCACGGACCAGACGGGCCTTCTCGTGAAGTTTCATTCTGGCCACAATGACGGACTTACCGTTACGAACAGCGATCATACGTGAGTCAGCAAGCAGGCAGACACGGTCATTATCCCGCGTATAGAGCGCAAGCCCCCCCCCACGTCAGCACCATCAGCGTCATGAACCAGACAAAAAAACACGGAACGGACCAGGTACCAGGTGGCGAGAACACCGTAGTCAGCAATATCGCCACCGGCATGCTGTATGAGACACAAAGCATCTGCTGAGCCGCACGAAGGCGTAAATAGCGGAAGAAAGTCATGATTTTCCTCCTTCCACCCACTCCGGATAGCCTGTGATAATCGCAGATACAGCGATTCGCTTATTTTTCATGTTATGTCCTTTTGATTGATTGAAGTAACAGCAAAGACAGATCAGAGAACACTGACCAGAAAGCCAATACACAGCAGATGAAGGGCATACGCTGACGCAAACCACCGTCCGGCCTGCATGCGTCGTCCGGAAGCCGGCACCACCCCGTGCATGCAGAACAGCACGGCCAGCGTCAGCATCACGCCAGAGAGCATCATCGCGTCACCGTGTCGGGCATTAAGCAGGGCGACCAGCAGCAGCCAGATGGCAAACATAGCGGGTCGCAGTGAGTCCCGGACCTGCCAGATAAGCAGTGCGCCGGCGAGCATCAGCAGACCGGATATACCGTAACTGGCAGAACTGAACGGCAGATACCCCACCAGGGCCGTGAACGCCGCAACGCCATTAAGCACGGTCGCCGACTGCAGGAAGCGGGCCACCTGCATAACAACGGCGAAGGTGAACAGGATATTCAGCTGCCACCACATGAGTCCGGCGTCCCTGAATGCCAGCCAGTAGCCGGGCTGCGCCAGCAGCGCCATCAGCCAAAGACGGTTCAGGGACGACTGACGCAGGGCGTGTCCGGCCAGATTGCAGCCGCTTACCAGAGCAAACAGCGGAAAGGCGCAGCGTCCCGCCATATTCAGCAGGGGGACGTCAGCCTGAAACGCCGTGGCCAGATGGTCCAGCACCATCGCCACAAAGGCCACCATCCGGATAACATCGCGCTGCAGCGGAGACAGCATCAGCAGTGAGATGCGTGATGGTTTGGATACCGGTAACGAGACTCGCATCAGTCCCCCCCCAGCGTTTTTTCCAGCTCAATGACTTTCTCCGGCGGGTTAATAACCCACTCCCGATCCTTCCGCAGTAACTGCTCACGGACCTGCTGGAGCGTACCGCGCTCGCCTGTCGCCACTTCCCGAACGGCCTCGTCCACCTCCCGGCTGTCACGTTCAGCGCCATCCCGCATCCGCAGCTCGTCACGTTCTGACAGCAGCGGCTCCCGCTTATCACCGTCAGCGACGGGTATCTCCGGCAGCGCAACGGCGGTACCTTTTTCCGCGAGCTCACGCGCGGCCTTATCCCGGGCTTCCTCCAGTTTCTGCTGTTCGTCGGGCAGCTGGCCGAGTGGGTCTTCGGATTTTCCTGCCGCTTCGGCTGCGGTGCGTACCGCCTGTGCCGTTTCTTCCGGCACGGTGATACGCCCCCCGGTCAGCCGGGCAGCATTGAGCAACCGTTCTTCGCCGTGCAGGCGTATCACCACCCCGCTTTCCGGGTTCTCCTGTGCCAGGCGCAGCGCCGTCTGTGCATCATCAGCAATGAGTGTCTGTCCTTCCATTCTTTTGCCTGTTTAGCCACGCCGGGAAACAGGGTTGCATAGGGAGAGTTCGCTTTTTTGTCCCTGTCTAGATACTTACGCGTGGCCTCTCCCTGCGTCGCCACCTGGTCTTCGGCCTCCATCACCATTGTGATGACAAACGGGCTGGCGATGGTCAGGTCGGGGCTGAGCAGATTAGACAGGTTATCGCCCCCCATCCACAGCATGAATATAGTCGCCCAGCTCAAGTTCCATGAAGATCGCGCCGAGAAAGTCGTGAAATTTCGCCTCCAGCGCGCAGACCATCAGGCAGAAAAGCGTATGCAGATTGCTGATATCGCTCTCGCCATACTTCGAACAGATTTCACGGCTATGCTCAATGTTCTCCGGCGTTCTTATTCGCGCCATATCCAGCTCGCTGGCGGCCAGAGTGATGAAGTCGCTGAACACCTCCCAGCGGCGCAAATTTCGGGCGGTGTCCATGAACACGCTGACAAACTGGCGTCGGGCTTCATCAGTGGTCATCATCCGGTGCGGTATCGTCGGCGCGTTCACGGCAGGTAATACGGGTTTAGCGGTTGTTAAGGGTGCAGCTTCTTTCGCCAGGTCAAAGAAACTGGCAAAA
The DNA here is from genome assembly GCF_004362415.1 of Enterobacter sp. AG326. Lineage (NCBI taxonomy): Bacteria > Pseudomonadati > Pseudomonadota > Gammaproteobacteria > Enterobacterales > Enterobacteriaceae > Enterobacter > Enterobacter sp. AG326. The sequence continues at coordinate 11,346 of NZ_SNXG01000017.1, forward strand.
CTGAGTTGAGACATATTTCCTCCTTAAATGCCGCCCCGTAAGGAGCGGCTCAGTTATCAGTTAAATGCCCGCTTCAGTTCGAGCGTGCGTAACACCTGCCCCAACTCACTCCCGCGCATGGCAGGAATACGCACAGAGCGGCCCTTCTTCCGGCAGTGTGCAATGTGACGACCCAGCGCCCGCATTTCGGCGCTGATGTCGTCACGGTCGATATCACTGCGTTTAATACGCACCTGTTTTTTTACGGGTGCGTTTTCCGCCTCAAGCATCTGGACATACAGGGCGGTCGGTGTAACAATTGAAACTTCACTGAATTGCATTGGTTTGTTCCTTTTGGTGAAGGCCGGATTCGGTGCGTCGAAAACAAAGAATCCGGCGGGATATGGCAGACGAAAGTCTGCCTTTTTCATTTCTGGCGCTGCATTTCCTCCTTAACGCGTGCCAGGATCTCCGCGTGGTCAAGGTTGCTGTAGTCGCGCATCCGGTAATAACGGATACCGATCCGCGCGTAGATTTCGGTCACGTTGCCGCAGACCATCTCCGCCAGCATGAAGGTTTCACACTCGCCGTTCTCACTGCTGCGCCAGTTCATCGGGTACATCAGCCCCAGCGCATCATGGAAGGCGTGCACGTCGATTTCAGCGGGTTCTTTCACCGCCGCCTTTTCACGGCTCCGCCAGTACGCCCGCTCGGCTTCAGCGGTGGCCTGCATTCCCAACAGGGCGGAAGATTCGGTCAGGTTTAAATGCATGGTGTTCTCCTTCTCTGGTTGATGGCGACATGCCCTGCCGCCGTGGGTTATGCTTATGGACGGGCTTCCAGGCGCAACATGGCCTGAGCAAAATTAATGTTGTTACAAAGGTCTTTACGCGCGATGTCCCACGCCTCACGCCCGATTACACCGTATAAGCGGATGGCGTGATCCTGAGCCTGCAACCACGGCTGCACGACATCAAACGACACCAGAGGATATGAGCGTTCCCAGCACAGCACCCCTTCCCTGTGAACGTTGTCGCTCATCAGGCCGAGAAGACGCAGGATTTCCTCAGCTTCATCTTTCTGGCTCAGATGGAGATTCCACACGCCGCAAAGCTCGATCAGGTATGACTTTTGCTCTGCGATAACACAGGCCAGACGCGCTTTCGGGTCTGAACCCCATCTTTCTGAAGATTCTTTGTTGCCGGTTTTGACGTTGACGTTCTGTGTGTTCATTCGTCTTCTCCCCTGTTCACTTAAGATTTCTGAAAAATTGCAGACATCGCGCCACGGATGAAATACAGACAGGCATCTGTGCGAGTGAACTTATTGCCGTAATGCGCATGAGCCTCCTGCGCACAGGCCACGTTGTAGTGCCCACGGTCGATGATCCGTGCCATTTTTTTCACCCATCTTCCGGTAGATTCTTGAGCGGCGGTTTTGACGTTGACGTTTCGTGTGTGCATCCTGGTTTTCTCCTGTGGTGATGGTTGTCCATCTCCCTGGTGAGTTCTCTCGCGGCAAAGGGCAAAGGAGCAACGGCGGGGCGGCAGGAGAAGGGCGGAGACAAAAGTTTTTGCGGACCTTTGCAAAAAGTTTTGGCGGAGTGCATTTCACCCTTCGGATGACGACCCGACGGTGCTACAAGCAGCCCTCCGCGTGAGGACGCACGGGGGATGGCCTCACAGGGGGAACAGGATGCACACACCCGACACGTCGGAACGGCGTGGCGCCATTAAAGCGACGGCATCAGCCGGCGCGGTGAAGGCGTTCCGGACGGCACGGCCGGAGAAGCCGAAGCCTTTGACCTTAGCCATCAGACCCTAGCCGTATGGCACGAACCCCGAAGGGGTTCGGCGGAGCCCGGCGGGTGCGTCAGCGGCCGCCCTGGCGGAGTGGGGCTCGACGACCGGCCAGCGCTGCTGTCCGGGAGCCGAAGGGGGCCGTGCGACAGGAAGTCGTTTAACATATTGTTTTACTTTGATAAAACCAGCTATTCCATTAGCTGTAGCCTACCGGAACAGGCGTTGCTGGCAACGGCGGGGTCTGAAGCTTTCGGGACAACGAGATCGGGCGTCAGCCCGGGGAAACCTGCACGTACCGTTCTCAGGGGGCGGCGGCGCAGTAATGCGCTGCTGCTACCCGACCTCGCCCTGCCCTGTTTTCGGGTTATGGCCATAACTGAGCTGCAGCTGGAAAAGTTAACCAGCAGGACGCCGGATATGGCGCCCGGGATGAAGAACACAGGGAAAACAATGCTGAAGCCAGGTACAGGCAGGTAACTCATGGCGCTCGGACTTCAGCAAAATCAGGCAGGAAAGGCCGGAGTGTGGACAAGGCAGAGGGAGCAGAGGGGCAGCGCCGGAGGCGCGTCCCCCTTCCCCCGTTCCCCGCAGGGGAACAGCCCTTCCCGGAAGTTCAGGCGTGCGGTCGCGCCAGGAAAGAAAAAGGGGCTACCATCTAACCGGTAACCCCTTCATAAAGGCGCTTCAGGCATGTCAGAGCAACTCAGCACCTGAAAAGGCGGGGGGTTCCCCCGCCTCCAGGTAGCTTACTTACCGGATTCGTAGGCCATAAAAGCCGCCACCTCCCTGTTCGTGTCCCTGTACCGGATTTCGCAGAGCGATTTTCGGGTCAGGTAAGTGAATATCAGCAGTGTGAGACACACTATCAACACGCACCAGAGCAGGGTACTTCGCGGCAGTTTCATAGCTGACTTCTCCTTGCCTTTCGGCAGGTAAGCGGCTAATCTGATGTTGTTCAGGCATACAGACTAAGCCTCGTGGTTAATGAGAATTAACTTCGGGGCTTTCTGCTTTCTGCCGCACAACAAGGAAACAAACCACCTTCACGTCATGAGGCAAAAAGCCTCAAGCGCCACGTCGATTATACCGGGCAGATGCTCTTTCTGACCAGGAATATCATCGAGCTATGAGCCAGCCAACGGCACGAATAAGCAGGCAAAACATGTAAAAAATGACCGTCGCAGTAAACATCCCGATGAGTATCGCCTGAGACACTTCCGGAGCACCTGACCACATACCGTCACTCCTGAACACCAGGAATGAAAATAACGCACCGAGTCCGGCAAGAGACAAAAACTGAAGGATATATGCCCGCTTCCGGGTCATAACAACACTGATGATGAGATATCCATATCCTGCGCTAATCACAGCCATTAAAACAAACATTCGCAAAAAATGAGTAAAGGCATACTGAGCTTCTGTCATAACTGGTTTCCATTCCGGGTAAGTTGCACTGATACATACACAGATTTTAATCCGCGTATTATATAACCGATTTACGCTGGTGATATTTCACGAAAGTACGCAGGCCGTGCCGTCAGTTCCCGCTCAATGAGTTCATCAGCAAACAGTGGCGCAATCCGGTTAACACGGCGCTCCAGATTCCGCCGACGGGCAGCCGCTTTTCTTTCATCACTCCAGCGTCTTATCTGCCTTTCATCCAGAAAATCTACGCACACAGTATATCCTGCTCCGGCCACCCACAGCGACATCACGGACTCAGGAGCGGGCTTTCCTGCCTCCACGCTCTGGTTCAACGGGACAGGCACAGGGACGCTTACACAATACAACTCCCGCGAGGAGTACCTGCCCTTTCTCGGAGAAGAAGCTGAACGGGATATTCCGTATGATCCGGAGCCCGTCGGCCGCTACAACGTCGCGCCCGGAACCCGGGTATTGCTGCTGAGTGAACGCCACTCGCAGCTGCAGCTTGATCCTGTTCACTGGGGTTATGCCCCGGAGTGGTGGAACAAGCCTGCGCTCATCAACGCAAGAAGTGAAACTGCGGCCGACAGCCGGATGTTCAGGCCACTCTGGGAGCACGGACGGGCCATTGTTTTTGCCGACGGCTGGTTCGAATGGGTGCGACGTGAAGTCGCATAAGTGATTGTTAGGAATGCAATTTATTACCTAACCTGCCGTCCCATCGGCAGTACCCTACGAGGTAGGGCGGACTGGTAACGGGCCGTCTAAAAGCCCTCGGACAATGTAGCCTTCGCCGCTAGGCGAGTGCCGGAATCGCGAGAGGATGGCATGCCTGCCAGCATCAACGCGGGCCGGAGCTAGGGTGAGTGGCATGGTTAGCATATGCGAACCTCGTTTACTATCGTCAACCAAGAAGGATCCAAAGATGCTGACAGGATCTGAATACGGTCGGTGCGGGTGCTCCATTCTCACCCGCCATGGGCATAATGACCGTCGGTAGCGCAAGAGGAACCTAAACCACTCGTGTCATTTATGTGGAACACGGTAAGCCCAAATAGCTCCTTAATAAGGAAGCAACTCCGTAAGGGGAAGTGATGGCTATGTGGGTATAGGATCGGGGAAAAAGCGAATGTCTGTTTGTAATGAACAGGATACGGGTTGCAATATCATCCGGCGTGAAAACGAGCAGACTTCCCCGTGGTCTTACGTCACGAGAAAACCTGATTAACGACGAACGAGGAAAAGCAGATGATGGCGAAAGCTGGTGCAGCCTCGGGCATAGGCCACCAATGGGATGCCCTTGAGTGGCATTCGATTGAGGCAAATGTCAGTCGGCTACAGGCACGTATCGTGAAGGCAGTTCAGGAAAATAGATGGAATAAGGTTCGTGTTTTAAGCTACTTGCTGACGCGTTCTATGAGCGGTAAATTTCTGGCAGCCCGCAGAGTGACCAGTAATAAGGGCAGAAGCACTCCCGGTGTGGACGGCATTATCTGGGACTCTTCGGCTAAAAGATTTGCAGGGGCCCAGTCTCTTAAATCCAGAGGCTACTCACCCTCCCCGCTCAGAAGAATATACATTCCAAAAGCTAACGGGAAGCAACGTCCGCTGGGGATACCTACGATGAAGGATCGAGCCATGCAGGCGCTATTTCTGCTGGCATTGGACCCTATCGCGGAAACCACAGCAGATGGCGGCTCGTATGGATTCAGGGGCATGCGCCGGTGCGCCGACGCGATTGAAAGGTGTTTCGCCAATCTGTCGCGAAAAACCAGTCCGGAATGGGTCCTTGAAGGCGATATTAAAGGATGTTTCGACAATATCGACCACCAGTGGTTAATCGACCACGTCCCCATGAACAGAACTGTTCTGAGGAAATGGTTAAAGTCCGGCTTTATGGAAAAACAGGTTTATCACTCAACAACCGCAGGCACTCCGCAAGGAGGGATCATCTCACCTGCGCTGGCGAACCTTGCTCTTGATGGCCTTGAATCAGCGCTGAGGAAGCAATTTCCACTGAAAGGTAAAGGTCAGGGGGCGGGTAAAGCAGCAAAAGTGCATCTGATCCGGTATGCCGATGACTTCATTATCACAGGTAATAGCCGGGAGATAATTACAGACATTATACCTCTCGTCGAAGCATTCCTTGCTGAGCGTGGACTTGAGCTTTCTAAAGAAAAGACCAGGGTTACCCATGTCTCTGAAGGTTTCGATTTTCTTGGGCAAAATATCAGACGTTATCCTAACGGAAAACTTCTAATAAAACCGTCAAAGAAAAGCATAAGCACGCTGATAGCGAAGCTAAAAGCGATCGTTAAACGAATGATAGCTCAACCTGCTGCGTCACTAATCGCGCGGCTAAATCCCGCGATTAGAGGATGGGCAAACTACCACCGCCATGTTGTTTCGAAGCAGGTTTTTACTTATGTAGATCACCTAATCTTCGAGATTATCTGGAGATGGGCTAAGTCCAGACATCCTCACAAGGGGCTCAGGTGGATTAAAAAGAAATACTTTACGCAGGTGAGATCGCGGGACTGGATATTCAGCGGTCTTTATTGTCAACGCCAAGATTTATGACCGTTTTTCGCCATTTTTAATGTCCGCTGTTTGATCACTTCTGTTGTCCGCTTTCCGCCATTTCATCATCACTG
>NZ_SNXG01000018.1:0-12046 GCF_004362415.1 Enterobacter sp. AG326
GCAGGAGCAGGAGCAGGAGCAGGAGCAGGAGCAGGAGCAGGAGCAGGAGCAGGAGCAGGAGCAGGAGCAGGAGCAGGAGCAGGAGCAGGAGCAGGGTGGTCTTTTGCCGGTGTGTTGGTTCGTAAAGCTTCTAAGTGGTCGGGGTTGTAGTTAAGTTGCTTTTGAAGATTTGCCCAGGAGTAACCCTTGCCTAACTGTGAAGCTTTGAAAGCTATATCGCGGTATTCGAATGAGAAGCCGTTCATCTTACCGGTAGAAGCAATGTTAGCCGTCCAGCCGACTTCTGCTTCTTCCAGCCTTTTGATAAAAGTTAAAAGGTCCGGTGTATCTGCCAAACTTTTATCAAGTATCTGTTGGAGAGCTTCCTTAGGGGAGGGAACACCAGTCCGAGCCGATAGCATTTGTTCGTTTTGAGAGATTCTTTTCCGCTTCGGTTGTGTATTTGAGAGGGATGGTGCAGTCTTGGTAACTGTCAGACCATGAGCGATTTCGAGTTCACCGATGATCCGGGTGCTGATGAGGTTTTCGTTCCTACCCAAGTAGAGTTTCCCTCCAATGAGGTCGATCCTGCTTGCGATAATGTGTATGTGCTGACCGGCAGAATCGTCATGTAGGACATAGCAACGGAGGTGAGTATCACTGAATCCCATTAGTTTCATATAGTCATCTGCGAAACTGGACCATTTTTCAGACGTTAGTGATTCACCTGCTGGTAAGCGAAGCGAGTTGTGCCATACCGGTTTCTGGGCATCTGGCCGAAGCTGTTTGGTGCCATCAAATTCAGCAATCAGTTCAAGAGCGGAGTCACCCAGCATATTGCCCCCGATTACGACTGGATCGCTTTTATGATGTGCTCCTGGCTGCAATGCATAACGAACAACACCAGCGAAGCTCTTACCCCTCTTGATCTTCTGCATACCCTTCACGATAGATACTCCCAAAATCAGTTCTTAGAAGGTTATTACGAAGCTCTACGAGTAGTCGCTTCACTGCGAAAAGCTCTGTATGAGTAAGCTTGCTGTCTTTGCTCTTACCATCGATATGGTTCGCAATTCGATTTAGCTTTTGCGATATGTCTGACAACATTTTCCAAGCTTCAACATTTAGTAACGGGATGTTGGTTGGGGTATGATTTAAAAAGGTTAATCTTAACCACTCCCCTTTTTTATGCTTGCCCCTTCTGTTGTTTAAAAGCTCAAGCTCTGCCTGATTCAAACGCACACTGATACAAAAATGGCGTAATAACCTTAGATTTTTATCTTTCCTAAATCGATCACGATGCTGATCGTCATGATTAGATTTTTCCATAGCATTTCCTTATGCAAAAAAATGGTGAATCGAGTTAACATATTGATTATGATGATAAAATACATCTACCAAATGAATTGTGTTTGTCAATCTGAACTTTATAATATGTATTGAGTTCGATGAAATTTAGCACTAAGGCTGATCGCTATGACCACGGACTTCATGTATACTGGTTTTTTATACAGTTATGGTGGGTGGTGTATGCTTAATGGATTTGCTCGCTATGCTTTGACTGCTAGTTCGGTTGCCCCAGTTTGCCTGACATTGGCATTCTTAGCTTATATCAATGATAATTATAAGATTCTTGTTTCCTCAATTCTTTTGGCTGTCATAAGTGTGGTTTTTTGTGTCTTTATAATCAAACAAGCACAAAAATATAATCCGGTCACATTGAAAAACTTAGAATCGGCATCTCCGGCAGATAAGGAAATAACCAACTATTTCTTGACTTACTTGTTTCCACTTATATCTGGGCCGACCACTTTTATGGATTGGCGATTAGCTCTGTTTTTTTATTTAAGTCTTTTCTTCTACATAAAGCACTCGTCTTCGTATAGTTTCAATCCAATTTTGTCTATCATATTTGGATTCAAGTTCTATGAAGCCGAAGATGACACTGGGGTGAGTTTTGTTCTTTTGTCAACAAAACCTCTTACCAATGCGAAGATCAAAGGTTTGAGGGTAAAGAAGCTTACTGAACATACCTATATGATTGTATAAGGATATTATATGGAACTTTTTGCGATTACAGACAGCGAAATACCGACTAGAATAATTAAAATTGACATAGATGCTCCCGCACAAACGGTAGTAGAAAATCTATTTAGAACTCAGAGGAGTGAGTTTATAAATGAAGATATCGAAGAAATAGAATTTTGTGCATCTTATAATGTTCAGGATGGTGAGATATTTTCCATCAATCCATTTGATGACGAAATAGGCATTATTAATGCAATCGAACGGCCTGATGCTGTTCCGGTTTGGGACCCCGATGATGTGTCAGTTCATTATTTCAAAGCGTTATTTACGGGTGAGCCAGCTTCGAATGGTAATCCTACTCAGGTTTGGCTTCAATGTTTCGACAGACGACAAATAATTAATAATGAAAAATCCTTTTTCCAAGTAGTAACACAGCCTGGAAATAGATTCTCAGTGTCCACTCGTCCTGGTTTTTCGCTTAGTGATCGATTAACTGCTATCCTTGTGGGTGATAAATTATTGTTCAAGAGTTTCTTTATGCTCCGGCGATTTTTTAACATGGAAGAGTATTTTAATGAAGCTACTAGAGAGGATTTAGATAACTTTATCGGTAATGATATATTTCATGTAGAAAATGCTGAAGATTTTATGACGTTTGCAGATTCTGCAATTAAAAAGAAAGTATCTTTGATAATAAGTTCTGGAATTCTAAACGATCAGCCTATTGAAAATCTAATTGAGTGTGCTCAGAAGATTGGATATCAATTAGGTATAACTAATGTGAATGGTGATAATAAAATCACTATGCCAAACTCTAAAAGAGAAGTGAAGCAACTATTATATTTCCTTGATCAGGGCTACTTCAATTCAATAATCACAAATGAGCTAATGCTGACGAATTCGAAGCGACCAATAAGAATTTGATATTTTGCTTTCCTTTACTAATCGAAGAGCAAGTAAAGCAAGACTACTCAGCTTCGCTGAGTTAGCTCTTGCTTTTATAAGTATATCGAATTGACAATCCATAATTTAGTGTATATGTATATCTATATGGTTAAAATATATAAGGAAACAAAATGGATAAAGTTAATTTAAATTCAGATGATTATTTTTTTTCAATGGGTAAAGTTATTAGCATTAAATCAGAATTAAAAATCAGAAGCTTAAATGGAAATATGATAAGTTTTTCTTATGGAAAAAATTTATATGCATATATAACCGATATTGGAGTAGGAGAAGATGTTTGTTTTTGGTATGAAGAAAAGGAGGGATGCACTAAGGTGATTAAAGAAATCACCAGAGCACAGAATCTACACGGATAACTTTTTAATAATATTAGGCTTTTCTATACTTTTAGAGAGTATATCTCGTTCTATTCTAAGTGGTAGATAATTTTTTAAAAGTAGTAAGTTTTTTTCATCGATATTAGAATGTGACACAATCCCAATATCCTCAATTTTATTATCTATAAAGTTAATTTCAACTTTGCTCAGATATACCCGTTTACCGGTATACTCAATAGCGATAATGCTTTTTATGGAGAGTTTTATTGGTATAAATTTGGATTTAGTAGGCACTGCTTTTGGGAATGTTTTTGTAGGGGATTTGTCTAAATGAAAATTACAGAAATTTTGAGCCTCGTCAAATGATAGAAATGCATTTAAAATTTCATGCCTACCTGTTCTAAAAACTATATATATGGGATCTTTTCCGTATATATTTTTTAAGCCAAAAACAGACATAATCATTAATGAAGATCCACTCATTTTTTCTCTCCTTATTCTCATATGGCTATTCTAGGGCAACAAAACATTGATATCAAACAATAAAATATCATATAAATCAATTAGATAACATCGTATGATATCATCAAGATTGTCTGTGAGAAGTAATCAGACTAGATATTTGAATTACATTGAGAGATGATATCTACTGGTCATAGATTGATAGGTTCTAAAGATGAGCAGAAGGCAAGCATACACGAGGGTTGAAAGGATCAACTTCAATTTACCTGAACATGTTAAAGGTAAAGGTGATGTAGGATATCGCGTATTTGAATGCTTGAATCCACAATGTCGTAACATGATACAGATTCAAACTGAGGATTTACCACCTGATTTTGAGTTTGAATGCGAAGAATGCGGTTTTCAACATAAAGCAGGTGAGGTGATTAACATTTATGAATATAATTTAATTAATAATACAGAAAACCGTGTTATTGAAAATGGAGAGTTTTCAATATTGCATGATGATTATATAGCTGAAGCATTAGAGTATAAATATTGTATTATTTGCGGCTTATTAAAGCCTTTGCAATCTTTTGATATACACTCAAGACGTAAAACCGGTAGGCAGGGCGAATGTAGATTATGCAAGCATGTATATAATTCTATAAAAAATCAAACGAGATTGACTGAGCAGCATAGAGAAGCGTCTCAAAAAAGAAGACTATATGTGCAATTCGATTCTAAAAATAAAATTGATGTTAACGAGATATATAGAAGATTTGATAATAAATGTTTCAAATGTGGTTTGGATTTAAGTGCTGATTTAGTAGCCAACTCTGAGAAAAAAATGGGTAATTTGGATCATACATTGCCTGTATATTACTTATGGCCTTTGACTACTGATAATGCCACATTGCTCTGTAAAGTACATAATGGAGAAAAAGCAGAGAAATGGCCTGGGGAGTTTTATTCAAGGCAAGAATTGGCATCACTCTCAAGATTGACCGGGGTTGAAGCTCGTGTTTTGGCTGGGGCACCAATATTTAATCCAGAAGCAATTGATATTTTAAAAAATCCTAAATTCGTTGAAGGTTTAGTCGATAAGTTTTCCAGATATCCGAATGAGGTATATAATTTACGCAATCGAATTAAGAGAGTTACAGGGTTCGATTTCTTCGATAACCCTAATTTGAAAATTTCTGCTAATTGGGTTATCGAAGCCGATAAACTTATCTAATCTTTCGTAAAGACAAGGTACTGATGATGGGTTGTCGTGCCTTTGTCTTTAATTCCGTGACTTTCGCAATGTTCAACACTTTCGTCAAATATATCTATAAGGCTAAGATAATTACTACCAATTTTAGCAATTTGTCCTGCCATATCACTTTTTTTACTTTTGCCAACGTGCATTAAAAAAACGCCATCTTTTTTTAAGCATTGTTGAGATTGTTTGAATATATTATCATATATTTCAAAGCTTTTTTTCTGAGTTTCGTCCACAAAATCTTTTGGCTTCGTTTGGAAGTCATCTTTTTCCCAACCAGAAAACCATAATCGCATCCAATTTGCTGAATAGAAACGGGTACTATCATAAAATGGAGGTGATGTTATAATTGCATCTAAATTATTTACTTCTTCAGGCCAACTTTTTGTAGAGTCCTGATAAAATACTTTGCTGCCAGTATCTGGGATACCATCAGAATTTTGCAAGACTCTTTCAACCTTTTTAATTAACTTTATAACTAAATTACTGTATATAAAATCTCCAGTGGGCGCGAAAGGTGTAATAGGATGGGACTTTCTACTCAATGCATACGGACGATTACCATGTAAAATATGTAATAAACATGACTGTACTAACGATTCAGATGCATCTAATTCACCTTTTATTAAAAAGAATTTACGAGCACACAGTATTTCCTTAAAAGTTTCAGGATGAAAATAGGATTCAATTGAACCATTAAACCTTATTAAATTATGTTCGTTATAATCTATTGAATTTTTGTTTTGATCAATAAAATCAGATAATTTATTGATTACCTCTTGAATTTCATTTTTACTTATAACTTCTAGTTTTGCACGTGAAATATTAACTGCTGCTGGACTAATATCAAATCCATATGCAGTATGACCAAGTAATCTTGCTTCGAAAGGAATGGTGCCAACACCTGAGAAGACATCTAATATACGTCCCTTACTTGATGGCATGAATGTATCAATTAAAGATCTAGCTATTGATGGTTTAAGTTTCCCTTGGTACGAACACATAGAGTGCCAGTTATGGCCCCAATTTCTCTTTACCATTTCACCTGATTGATGGGGTAATTCTTTCTTGAATTGCTCCCATTTTTTACTAAAATATTTATTTTTCATTTAAAAACCTGAACAGTCTGGACTAACTTTGTTCCATTGCGGGATTTTCGTTCACGAAGAATGACCCTTTCGTTCTCTTCAAAACCTAACTTTGACATCATTTCTTTCAAAATATCTTGTGTAGGGATGTAGACGTTACAATAAACAGAATCACCTAAATCTATACAGATAGTCGCATCATTAGTTAGTAATTTTGGGAGTTTTGATAAGAATTTGAACATGTCCCAAAAGTAGTTTTCAACCATCATTGAAATACGACTATCATACTCTTTTATGCTTAGTTCTTTAATACATTCAGATAATAATGGTATTTCTGAGATAATAGTATTATTTGAAGATAAGCTTTTACCTTTAGTTACATCGTTAATACCACTGGTAATAGCTAAATCCCTATAATGTCTTAGATCTGATTTGGTCTTTAATTTCCCTATAAACCAAAGTTCAATTTTAGTATTTCTAAAATAATTTGTGCCATTTAAATATGGCGGGCTTGTTATTACAGCATCGATCAGGTTATTCCCAGATATTTCTTTGGCATCATCACATAAGAAGGTGGCTAAACCACTACCTTCCGTAATGTCTAATAAATCACTGGCAATTAATTCTAAGCTTTTTTGTACATGAAAGCGAAAGCCCTGGTTGCCTTTCTCTAATTCTTTTTGTGTCTTGAATCGTAAATCACCTCGTCTTACCAATAACGAGGAAGGGATTAACGATCTAATCCCTGCTATTGTCAGAAGTCTCTTAAGATTTTCATCTTCGATAGAGCTAATGTAACATTGATAACTAAGTATATCTTTAAATATGTGATCCTCAAAAAATTTCGTATTACCAAAAACGGATTTAAATGATTTCTCTAGATCTGTCTCGGTTGCAGAAGGTTTGAGTACATTAGTTATTTCATTAGAAATAGAATAAAGTTCTTTTACTAATTTTGTTTTTTCTTCTTCGCTTAATGTTAAAGCTATTAGTTTAGTTTCAATAATATATTGGCATAAAGGGTTTACTTCGCAATAGTAATTATTTAAACCCTCTAAAACGGAAACAATGGCTGTTGTTCCAGAGCCACAAAATGGATCTAAAATTGTTTTGGCTTTAGGAGCAAATCGTGAAATCAAGCATTTCACAAATTCGGGAGAATAACCCTCTAAATATGGGTACCAATCATGCATTGGACTACCTTTGCCACCGCTAAAGGTTGATTGCAAACGCATAAATGATTTTTCATTTTTTTGATTCACAAATTTTTTTGCCAAAATATCTTTTATAAATGTTGACTTGCCTACATTCTTTTCATTTGCGATTGTTTCTAGTTTTTCATATGATTGTATGTTAATCATATCCCTCAGGGTGGCTGAACTTAAATGTTTTATATTATTGTATAAATTATATTCACTTTCAGAGAAAGCAATCGTAATCCCAGTCTTGTTAGCCGAGGAACATTTGTAATCTGAAAAGTAAATCTTCTTAGAAATCTGCATGTTAATTCATATTGTTGTGAAGAGTGTAACTAACATAGCATATGGGTAATGTGTTTTGAAGATCCAATCTGTAATTGAAGCGTTTTTGAAGGTAGTGATAATCAATTAAAACATAAATAATTCAGTAGGTTAACTGAGAAAAGATATTGTTTTTAATGCTATGTATCTCGCTTTACATGCAATTGCAAAGTTGATGAGTGGTGCTCATAATACTGTTCGATTATCATCAATCGGGACTGATGGTATCAATGATGGTATTATGTCCAATGTGGTAAATTTTAATCTCTTAAGATCATAAGGATAGTTGCGATGTTCGAGTCCGGCCTTCGGCACCATCGGAACATCAATAGACGTCAACGGACGTCTTTTTTTGTGCCTGAAATCCAGTATCCGCAAGGCTTTCCTCGCTTTTTCACTCTACCTAAGTCAACCTGATTCAATCTACATCAACTAACTGATGCGGGTACAACTGCGGGTATATCGCGGTTCGATAATGTTTGTACCCACACAGAATCCTTGAAAGGATACTCATCATGGCTCTAAGTGATGTGAAGGTTCGTTCGGCTGAGCCTGAAGCAAAAGCCTATTAACTTACTGACGGTGACGGTATGGTTTTGCTGGTTCACCCTAACGGTTCTAAATACTGCCGACTTCGTTATCGCCTCGGCTGCAAAGAGAAGATGCTGGCATTGGGAAAATATCCTGAAGTTTCGCTGGTGGATGTCAGGGTTAGCCGGGACGAAACGGGTAAGCTGTTAGCTAACGGTGTCGATCTTAGTGAGAACAACAAAACCGTTAAGATGGAGCATGAGCATGAGGCGGTAACGCTGATCGCCCGAGACTGGCATGCCAGCTATCAAAAATGGTCTGCTTCGCATAGCGCTCGTGTATTGAAAAATCTCGAAGATAATCTCTTTGATGCCATCGGCAACCGGAACATTGTGAGACTGAAGACGCGAGGTCTGCACCCATCAACGTTGTCGAGTTATTTGGTCGACTCTAAGTCGCCGCCGTTTACAGCAGCGTAATACCGCGATTATGTGGTTTGCCGGATCGATTACAACCCCGCGCAAGAGATTGCTGGTGTGATTGCTAGGGCGCAAAAACAACATCTCGCTTCTTTGGAGCTGAATTGTTTTGTTAAACTACTTCACCGAATCGATCATTACTCTGGCAGACCGTTAACATGACTGGCTGTCAAACTCACGATGTTGGTTTTCATTTTTCCAAGCGAGCTACGGTTTGCCCGCTGGACTGAAGTTGATTTTGAAACGGCCATGTGGACGATTCCGGGAGAACAGGAACTGCTGGAAGTCGTTAAACATTTTCAGCGTGGTTCGAAGTTGCGGGCTCCATATTTTGTTCCCTTGTCGCGATAGGAACTAGCTATTTTGTCATAAATCAAAAGCATGAGTGGGAATCGTGAGCAGATTTTTGTTGGTGATCACGATCCGCGTAAATCCCTGAGTGAGGATACGCTGAACAAGGCTCTGCGAGTAATGGGCTATGACACGAAAAGGAAGTATGCAGGCATGGTTTCAGGACCATGGCTTGCAGTTCGCTGATTGAGTCCGGATTGTGGTCGAGAGAGGCGGTTGAGCGGCAGATGAGCCATCAAGAACGCAATTCCATGCGCGCGGCTAACATCCCTAAGGCGGAACATCATGGGGAGCGTATGTTGATGTTGAAGTAGTGAACGGATTTATTGATATATAAGGTAATGAAACTCTTACATCTTTTGATTATGTAAAAATAAAGAAGGATTGGGAGATTAGGAAATTTGTAGTTAGATATATTTTGAGGTTTCATAATTGCATATATTTGTATTTAAAAATGGTCGATGTATACAGATTGAGGATTTAAGATTGAAAGTGTTAAGTTAATTATGGTAACTAAATGCCTTTGGCCTAGGATAATACATTCAGCCGCTTTTCTTCGGCTGAATGTATTTCTTTTAATTCAGCAGGTGTGTTTAGGTTGTGAGCGATTTTTTAGGTGCCATGAAAAACCTGTAAGGCTTTGAGTAATCATCTCTTATATTAGGATAATCAATATCCAGATTTATTTCATCATTTTCATAATGAAATGCGTCATTGCATTGTAACTTATCATCCGGACCTTGAATGTTTTTTCTACGTGCGTCGAAAATTACTAAATATCCTTTGTGAGCTGTTGCATTAGTGCTTCTTACTTCTCTGTCGAGATAATCAGCAAGCTGTAAGGCGCCTTCTTGTACTCTTGGAAGAGCATAATTGGTAAAAGTCATTTTCCCAATATTACCACCTCTGGGTTTAGCCAAAGAGCGCCCTAGCCATTTTATTTCAATTAGAGCTGAAGCCCTAGAACCAATCCATGAGATTTTAATATCTACAGGTTTTGTTTCATCAGTGTTATGTTCTGGTCGAACCTCGGCATCGGGAGCTAATAATAATCTCAATGCATTAGTTAAAGAATCTCTCATTATTGACTCTGGCTTATTTACTAAAACAAGCCTAGGGCCTTCGACTCCACCCTCCCAAACTCCAGATAAAGTTGGGCAACTAGAGTATTTAGCAACTCTACTATTATAAAGGGCAAGAGCATCCTCAAGGCCATTAAGAGTAGGAATACAGAAATTACTAGCTAAAACTGGAGATAACTTTGGGATTTGGCACTGATATTTTTTAGCATATATATAATCAGTTGAATTAATGAATTTATAAATAATAGAGTTTTTCGCAAGTTCTGCACAGTCACATTCATTTTGACAAATAAATGTCACGAACTCACAATTTTCAAGAATCTCAACAATAATATGGCTTGATGTGTTACACTTTATCTTTTCTGCCAGATCAAAATATGATCTTTGAATAGATGTTTCTTTGAAGTCATTAATGATGTCTTCATCATCGGATATTGCTACTTTGATTTTTATAGTAAGGGAACCGGTAATTCTCTCAGCTGGAATATGTCGGTAAAGCATATTTATTTCATTCAATAAAACTTTAAGTTTTTGTGAGCCTAAAATTCCAAACTCTTTTTCAACCTGTAGAGTATATAAGGCTTGCAAAATCCCACTTACATTTTCCACATTAAATTTTATATTCATCTTAATGCTCCCCCTGCTGAATAATCCTAGCAGATAACCACATTACAGCAGGAGAGAGTAAATCCTTAAAGTCATGCCCAAGGATGGATGTTATGATTTGATATTCATTATATAACTCATCTATGTCATCGGATTCTAATAATTCTGCGCTTTGCTGTAGTCGGACACTAAGATCCATTCCTGGCGATGTGCTAATAGCCCCACGTATTGAGCCAATAGGTAGAGCTAAGGCACATTCAACAGCTGCTTTTAAATAGTATCTTCGATTACCCCATGATTTTATTTCAGAGAGAATGGATATTTCATTTTCTAGAATGTTTTCATTTCTATTGAACAAGCCATTAGAATCTTGATAAATACAACCTGTATTTTCTATATATTTTAGGCAATTATCAAGTTCTACTGAAAAGGGGATTCCACCAGTGGTTACTGAGTATTTATATCCCCACTCTTCTATTGCTTGCCCTTGTGATAAGGCAAGGACACAGCTTAAATATGAAAAAAGATGAATTTCAATATAAGAAAGTGGCAAAACTGATGTCGGAGCATCAGTCATCAGCACTAGTATATCGTAATATGCCTCGGGGGTTATATCTAAATTATCCATTTTAACATCTCCGAATTAATGCATCACACTCTCGATTTCATTATAAGCATTCATAAATAATGATTCTTCACTTTTTTGCACTTCCGTAAGCTCAGTCCATTCTGTCATTCTTATAAGTTGCATATTTTTTTGCTTTTCTATAGCTGCCAAGCGTAGCACTAAATGCGAGCTACGTAAGTTTGCTGTCATGACGATTGAGTTTCCTTCAGAAACATACTTAGAAAACATAGAACCAGCTCTCGCTTCATATGCAATATCTAATGAGCCTTCTGGTGTGTCAATAAATAATGTCGCAGGTCCTTCACACATAAACTCAGTTAAAGCCATACGTAGTGCAATATCAATAAAGAAACGCTGGCTTTCTGATAACTTATCTGGAGAAGACCTTAGCTTATCATTCATTTTTAAATTCAAACCAAATCCAGATACAGATGAGCCTTTCTTGTGATCCAAGCTCACATCTACCGGTAAACCAATAAATGATTCGGCTAATTCTCTAAATCTTAATACAAAAGCTTCAGCACTATTTTCATATCTACTTTTAAGCTTGCGCTCATAAGTTCTCAATTTTTCTCGTAGTGCGTCCCTTTTACTATAGTGTTCATCTCCCTGCTCTAAAAATGATTCTCGCTCTCTTTGCATTTTTTCAATTTTAAGCGTTAAACTGGTGACCTGCTCCCAGTTGATTAGTACACCCCGATGTTAGTAATGTCTTCATAAGCCACATGAGGACATCCCCATGAAGACGCGTTTTTCCTACCAA
>NZ_SNXG01000019.1:0-1713 GCF_004362415.1 Enterobacter sp. AG326
ACTGCTCTTTAACAATTTATCAGACAATCTGTGTGGGCACTCAAAGTGACATGGATTCTTAACGTCGCAAGACGAAAAATGAATACCAAGTCTCTGAGTGAACATACGTAATTCATTACGAAGTTTAATTCACGAGCATCAAACTTAAATTGAAGAGTTTGATCATGGCTCAGATTGAACGCTGGCGGCAGGCCTAACACATGCAAGTCGAGCGGTAGCACAGGGAGCTTGCTCCTGGGTGACGAGCGGCGGACGGGTGAGTAATGTC
Organism: Enterobacter sp. AG326; assembly: GCF_004362415.1. NCBI lineage: Bacteria > Pseudomonadati > Pseudomonadota > Gammaproteobacteria > Enterobacterales > Enterobacteriaceae > Enterobacter > Enterobacter sp. AG326. The sequence goes on from NZ_SNXG01000019.1 coordinate 269, forward strand.
TGGGAAACTGCCTGATGGAGGGGGATAACTACTGGAAACGGTAGCTAATACCGCATAACGTCGCAAGACCAAAGAGGGGGACCTTCGGGCCTCTTGCCATCAGATGTGCCCAGATGGGATTAGCTAGTAGGTGGGGTAACGGCTCACCTAGGCGACGATCCCTAGCTGGTCTGAGAGGATGACCAGCCACACTGGAACTGAGACACGGTCCAGACTCCTACGGGAGGCAGCAGTGGGGAATATTGCACAATGGGCGCAAGCCTGATGCAGCCATGCCGCGTGTATGAAGAAGGCCTTCGGGTTGTAAAGTACTTTCAGCGGGGAGGAAGGTGTTGAGGTTAATAACCTCAGCAATTGACGTTACCCGCAGAAGAAGCACCGGCTAACTCCGTGCCAGCAGCCGCGGTAATACGGAGGGTGCAAGCGTTAATCGGAATTACTGGGCGTAAAGCGCACGCAGGCGGTCTGTCAAGTCGGATGTGAAATCCCCGGGCTCAACCTGGGAACTGCATTCGAAACTGGCAGGCTAGAGTCTTGTAGAGGGGGGTAGAATTCCAGGTGTAGCGGTGAAATGCGTAGAGATCTGGAGGAATACCGGTGGCGAAGGCGGCCCCCTGGACAAAGACTGACGCTCAGGTGCGAAAGCGTGGGGAGCAAACAGGATTAGATACCCTGGTAGTCCACGCCGTAAACGATGTCGACTTGGAGGTTGTTCCCTTGAGGAGTGGCTTCCGGAGCTAACGCGTTAAGTCGACCGCCTGGGGAGTACGGCCGCAAGGTTAAAACTCAAATGAATTGACGGGGGCCCGCACAAGCGGTGGAGCATGTGGTTTAATTCGATGCAACGCGAAGAACCTTACCTACTCTTGACATCCAGAGAACTTTCCAGAGATGGATTGGTGCCTTCGGGAACTCTGAGACAGGTGCTGCATGGCTGTCGTCAGCTCGTGTTGTGAAATGTTGGGTTAAGTCCCGCAACGAGCGCAACCCTTATCCTTTGTTGCCAGCGGTTCGGCCGGGAACTCAAAGGAGACTGCCAGTGATAAACTGGAGGAAGGTGGGGATGACGTCAAGTCATCATGGCCCTTACGAGTAGGGCTACACACGTGCTACAATGGCGCATACAAAGAGAAGCGACCTCGCGAGAGCAAGCGGACCTCATAAAGTGCGTCGTAGTCCGGATTGGAGTCTGCAACTCGACTCCATGAAGTCGGAATCGCTAGTAATCGTAGATCAGAATGCTACGGTGAATACGTTCCCGGGCCTTGTACACACCGCCCGTCACACCATGGGAGTGGGTTGCAAAAGAAGTAGGTAGCTTAACCTTCGGGAGGGCGCTTACCACTTTGTGATTCATGACTGGGGTGAAGTCGTAACAAGGTAACCGTAGGGGAACCTGCGGTTGGATCACCTCCTTACCTTAAAGAACCTGCCTTTGTAGTGTC
>NZ_SNXG01000019.1:1915-3219 GCF_004362415.1 Enterobacter sp. AG326
ATATTTGCTCTTTAAAAATCTGGATCAAGCTGAAAATTGAAACGACACACATGTTATGTGTGTTCGAGTCTCTCAAATTTTCGCAAGTCGATGATGAATCGAAAGAAACATCTTCGGGTTGTGAGGTTAAGCGACTAAGCGTACACGGTGGATGCCCTGGCAGTCAGAGGCGATGAAGGACGTGCTAATCTGCGAAAAGCGCCGGCGAGGTGATATGAACCTTTGACCCGGCGATGTCCGAATGGGGAAACCCAGTGCAATTCGTTGCACTATCGTTAACTGAATACATAGGTTAACGAGGCGAACCGGGGGAACTGAAACATCTAAGTACCCCGAGGAAAAGAAATCAACCGAGATTCCCCCAGTAGCGGCGAGCGAACGGGGAGCAGCCCAGAGTCTGAATCAGCTTGTGTGTTAGTGGAACGGTCTGGAAAGTCCGGCGATACAGGGTGACAGCCCCGTACACGAAAGCACACAGGCTGTGAACTCGAAGAGTAGGGCGGGACACGTGGTATCCTGTCTGAATATGGGGGGACCATCCTCCAAGGCTAAATACTCCTGACTGACCGATAGTGAACCAGTACCGTGAGGGAAAGGCGAAAAGAACCCCGGCGAGGGGAGTGAAAAAGAACCTGAAACCGTGTACGTACAAGCAGTGGGAGCACCTTCGTGGTGTGACTGCGTACCTTTTGTATAATGGGTCAGCGACTTATATTCTGTAGCAAGGTTAACCGTATAGGGGAGCCGAAGGGAAACCGAGTCTTAACTGGGCGTTAAGTTGCAGGGTATAGACCCGAAACCCGGTGATCTAGCCATGGGCAGGTTGAAGGTTGGGTAACACTAACTGGAGGACCGAACCGACTAATGTTGAAAAATTAGCGGATGACTTGTGGCTGGGGGTGAAAGGCCAATCAAACCGGGAGATAGCTGGTTCTCCCCGAAAGCTATTTAGGTAGCGCCTCGTGAACTCATCTTCGGGGGTAGAGCACTGTTTCGGCTAGGGGGCCATCCCGGCTTACCAACCCGATGCAAACTACGAATACCGAAGAATGTTATCACGGGAGACACACGGCGGGTGCTAACGTCCGTCGTGAAGAGGGAAACAACCCAGACCGCCAGCTAAGGTCCCAAAGTCATGGTTAAGTGGGAAACGATGTGGGAAGGCACAGACAGCCAGGATGTTGGCTTAGAAGCAGCCATCATTTAAAGAAAGCGTAATAGCTCACTGGTCGAGTCGGCCTGCGCGGAAGATGTAACGGGGCTAAACCATGCACCGAAGCTGCGGCAGCGACACTTAGGTGTTG
>NZ_SNXG01000019.1:3330-4968 GCF_004362415.1 Enterobacter sp. AG326
ACGCCGGAAGACCAAGGGTTCCTGTCCAACGTTAATCGGGGCAGGGTGAGTCGACCCCTAAGGCGAGGCCGAAAGGCGTAGTCGATGGGAAACAGGTTAATATTCCTGTACTTGGTGTTACTGCGAAGGGGGGACGGAGAAGGCTATGTTAGCCGGGCGACGGTTGTCCCGGTTTAAGCATGTAGGCGGAACGATTAGGTAAATCCGGTCGTTTATTAACGCTGAGGTGTGATGACGAGGCACTACGGTGCTGAAGTAACAAATGCCCTGCTTCCAGGAAAAGCCTCTAAGCATCAGGTAACATCAAATCGTACCCCAAACCGACACAGGTGGTCAGGTAGAGAATACCAAGGCGCTTGAGAGAACTCGGGTGAAGGAACTAGGCAAAATGGTGCCGTAACTTCGGGAGAAGGCACGCTGATATGTAGGTGAAGCCCCTGCGGGTGGAGCTGAAATCAGTCGAAGATACCAGCTGGCTGCAACTGTTTATTAAAAACACAGCACTGTGCAAACACGAAAGTGGACGTATACGGTGTGACGCCTGCCCGGTGCCGGAAGGTTAATTGATGGGGTTAGCGGCAACGCGAAGCTCTTGATCGAAGCCCCGGTAAACGGCGGCCGTAACTATAACGGTCCTAAGGTAGCGAAATTCCTTGTCGGGTAAGTTCCGACCTGCACGAATGGCGTAATGATGGCCAGGCTGTCTCCACCCGAGACTCAGTGAAATTGAACTCGCTGTGAAGATGCAGTGTACCCGCGGCAAGACGGAAAGACCCCGTGAACCTTTACTATAGCTTGACACTGAACACTGGTCCTTGATGTGTAGGATAGGTGGGAGGCTTTGAAGCGTGGACGCCAGTCTGCGTGGAGCCAACCTTGAAATACCACCCTTTAATGGCTGGTGTTCTAACGTAGACCCGTGATCCGGGTTGCGGACAGTGTCTGGTGGGTAGTTTGACTGGGGCGGTCTCCTCCCAAAGAGTAACGGAGGAGCACGAAGGTTAGCTAATCCTGGTCGGACATCAGGAGGTTAGTGCAATGGCATAAGCTAGCTTGACTGCGAGAGTGACGGCTCGAGCAGGTGCGAAAGCAGGTCATAGTGATCCGGTGGTTCTGAATGGAAGGGCCATCGCTCAACGGATAAAAGGTACTCCGGGGATAACAGGCTGATACCGCCCAAGAGTTCATATCGACGGCGGTGTTTGGCACCTCGATGTCGGCTCATCACATCCTGGGGCTGAAGTAGGTCCCAAGGGTATGGCTGTTCGCCATTTAAAGTGGTACGCGAGCTGGGTTTAGAACGTCGTGAGACAGTTCGGTCCCTATCTGCCGTGGGCGCTGGAGAATTGAGGGGGGCTGCTCCTAGTACGAGAGGACCGGAGTGGACGCATCACTGGTGTTCGGGTTGTCATGCCAATGGCATTGCCCGGTAGCTAAATGCGGAAAAGATAAGTGCTGAAAGCATCTAAGCACGAAACTTGCCCCGAGATGAGTTCTCCCTGACCCTTTAAGGGTCCTGAAGGAACGTTGAAGACTACGACGTTGATAGGTCGGGTGTGTAAGCGCAGCGATGCGTTGAGCTAACCGATACTAATGAACCGTGAGGCTTAACCTTACAACGCCGAAGCTGTTTCGGCG
>NZ_SNXG01000020.1:0-2755 GCF_004362415.1 Enterobacter sp. AG326
CAATCTGTCCGAGAGAAAGTAATGCAATTAAAGAGAATAACTCAGATCGCTTATGAAAATGGTGATTATGGTGCAGACAAATGGTTGCAACACCATGAAAAAAATTTGGAAAGAATTAATAAGCTTTTGAATAATTAAAACAGGAGATACTTATGGCAAAACATTTGAACAGGAGTGAAATAAAGGAAATTAAACACATTATACTGACTTGGGACGGTAAAATCACATGGAGTGATTTATGTGAATCAGTGTATAAGAATCTAAACAGAACTATCACAAGGCAATCTTTAAGTGCTCATGATGAAGTTGTTGAAGCATATAGAATAAAGAAAAGTTTGTCCAATTTGAAAAAATCTGGTCTAAAGAAACCAGCTAACTTAACTATTGCGGCACAACAAATAATAAACCTTAAAGCCGAAAACGAAATGTTGAAAAAACAGAACAATAGATACAAAGAGCAATTTAGCTATTGGCAGTATAATGCTTATAGACACGGTCTTACTATGGAACAGTTGAATAGGCCATTTAATAAAAAATAATATTTGATAGGTTACACCTATTGACAAGTTAAATAAATGCGATAAATATAAATATATGGTCAGGAAGACTATTTAACTAATGCAAGGATGCATTTTATGGACAAGAACATTATCTATCCAGAGTTTACTCTGGAAGAGCAACTTATCATTATCGTCGATAAATATATCTCAAAACGATACCAGCCAGGTGATAAAAATTTCTCATACCAGCTTTACTTAATTTTTGTGGGATACCATTTGAAGTATTTCTACCCTAAAAGGATTTATTCCAAATCCAATCGTAATATTGATAACATAATGACTATGTTTAGCTCGGTATACAAAAGTCTGACAAGCAATCTTCTACAACGATTAAATAATAAAGAAGGAGTTATTAGGGAACTAAACTCGCTTGTTAATTACATAGATAACAATCAAGAAAAAGCAGAGGAAATCTATGCTACTGTCAGAGCACAATATGAAATGAAAGTAATTGAGAAAGAGTTAACCCATGAAGTTCGCGTAAGAACCGTCAGGTTATAGGCAATAAATAGCCCCTATGCAGGGGCTAAAAGAGACTTCTTGATATAGGCTACTACTGAACTTCTTTCCAGATACCATCAGCTTTCACAAGCTTAACAGGCTTTGTCTGTTTCATATTGCTAATTGAGGCATCGACAATGCAGTTATAAACATTATTTGCTTCTTCTGTGCAACTAACTTTTTTTACATAATCAATTTTCAAAAGGTCTTTTTCGGGAATACTTGAGTTCAGAGCTTTCATACTTGCATTTGATCTATCTACGACACTTTTGAAAGCAGTGTATATATCGTCTTGGGATGGCTCACTGTTACATGCGGTTAAAAGAAGTGTGGTAAGGAAAACTGTGAGGATTGAGTATATTTTCATTTTCTTATCCAGAAATAATTAATTAAGAATACCAGTCTTGGTGTTGTTGTTATCAGAGGAGAAAGTCCATTTACTTACGGTCTCTCCCTTGAAGTCGATCTCAAGAGTTTTAGACTGAGTCTGAGAACCGCCAGTAAACAGCCCCACAACTGGAATGAAAGTCGTTGCACTGAACTGATTGTTAGTCATGAAATATTTCCACTGCTCATTTCCGTCATCGAGTGTGGTTCTTGTATCAGGCTCACCTAACTTAGAGAGTAATTCCGTCTTAGTTGTTTTGTTTTTAATGATCTTTGACTGGAGGCTTTGTGGTGTTTCGTTTTTAAGGTTCTGGTTCCCTGATGTTGAACAGCCAGAAAGCAGGAAGACAATAATAAAAAAAGAGGACGTTATAAATCGGTTCATTTACTTTCTCATTTTATGTTTGCGATTGTGTGAAATTAATTTCACCGTATAAAAACAACTCTGTCTGCATACATTCTTTTGATTTTATAGATAAGAATAATGATGCTTACGAAAAACGTAATGACTGATACAAGAGTGCTGTCGGTCCACGAAAATGCTAACCACGCGAGACCAAATGCCACGAATTGAAACAGGAATGCCACACTGAGCGGGCTTTCACCGTAAGCAACCTTTGCATGACACCCTTTGCAAATCCGCACACCATGAGGACTTTGTGTAAAGCAGAACGGGCACTTTATTGTTTCGTCTTTCATATCAACCCCAGGGTGGAAGATTAAATGGTGCGTTTACAGAGATTCTCGATGACCGGCTCGCTTTAGTAAAATTGCTTGTACCGATCGATGGTTGTTGCTTGATAGTTTATATCTATCATAACTACTTTATCGATCTGTAATAACGATCAATATTTTTTTGACTAAACACAAATTTATTACTAGAGAATAGAGTGTGGTTACGAAAGGTGTTTACAACTAGCTGTCTATAAACGAATTTTTCTTGCGGGTTTCAGATGATGTGTTGAATAGACTTCTGAGAAGTTTGTAGGAACCTTGTGGAGGATGCTCCTTCCATATTTTCTGAGAAGCTCTATGAGCCGTTGTAAAAAGGGAATCCAGCCGGTGAGCCTGAGATGCTTTTGCTGTTTGACTGCATTCTTTTGAAGAATCTTTTCTACGATTTCGTTCCGTTTGTCTTCTCTGAGCCGTAGTTCCAGTTCTGCAATTTTTTCAACGATACTTTCCTTTCTCTCAGCGGTTTTCAAAACTGTTGCAGGAGCAGGAGCAGGAGCAGGAGCAGGAGCAGGAGCAGGAGCAGGAGCAGGAGCAGGAGCAGGAGCAGGAGCAGGAGCAGGAGCAGGAGCAGG
>NZ_SNXG01000021.1:0-2405 GCF_004362415.1 Enterobacter sp. AG326
CAGAAATATGACGCGCATGCAGCTCATCAGGACTTTGGGCTCCTGGAGACCTGATGCCAGTGAATACCGCAACGTTACCAACGTTTATCGCATTTCATTAAAGTCCCTTGCCCGACGCTATCTCGAATTACATGACGAAATCGCTGATCTGGATGTCATGATTGCGGCAATTGTCGATGAACTGGCACCTGAACTGATTAAACGTAATGCTATTGGATACGAAAGCGCTTCACAGTTGCTGATCACTGCCGGAGACAATCCCCAACGGTTAAGATCCGAATCAGGTTTTGCGGCACTGTGTTGTGTCAGCCCGGTTCCTGTCTCTTCTGGAAAAACGAACCGTTATCGACTTAATCGGGGTGGAAATCGTGCTGAAAATAGTGCACTTCACATCATCGCTATCGGACGTTTACGAACTGACGATAAAACGAAGGAATATGTTGCCAGGCGGGTAGCAGAAGGACATAAAAAAATGGAAGCAATACGCTGTCTTAAGCGCTATATCTCACGCGAAGTTTATACATTACTGAGAAATCAAAACAGGCAAGTAAACAGCATCCCGATAATGGCTTGACTCTTAGAAGGGCGCCCAGGGCTGCCAGTACGGGAGTGACGACTGGCAGCGCTTCTGCCGGGCTAATAACCTGGCTCCGAGCATGAGCAGGTGTGGCAACTGCTGGGATAATGCGGTGACCGAATCGTTCACTGATATCTGTACTCGAAGAGGATAGGTTATATATGATACATGTGGCACCAAACTCAAATGTAAATGGCTTTTCAGCTGTGGTTACTTTCTGTTTCAGGGTTTCTGAGGCAGATTTTGATGCCACTACGCTGCACAGCAGGCTCAGGAGAACTGTTTTTTATATAATTTCACTTCTATACTTCCTTTTTCAACTAATTTAATCTGGAATTTATTTTCACTAAAAAGGGGGGGGTAGGGGCAAATGATACAATGTGATATTACCATTTTTTATCATTTTTTGTTATTTATTATTATTTATTATCGTTTTTTTGCTGGTATTCCCGTCGCGGGAAGCGGCGACAGTGGGTTGCCGCCAGCCCCAAAATCTGGGGCGTTATCATCATAAATCATTATTGCACATACTATTTTTTCTCTCCGCCCTGTTCGGTGTGGAAATTAGAATTGGCGACACCACGCTTCTTGTTGTTATTAAGGGTGCTATAAATAATGGCTGGGGCGGCGCGAGCATTGTGTTATTGACTTTTGCTGTTGATTTATAGCCGGTACAAGGAAAGCCGGTAGCGCTTCTCTGGTGAATTAACAGCAGTAATAAACCCTATCTTGATAATTTTTGATAACTTTTTTTTTATTACTTGAGTTTTCTTTTCTCTCGTGTATATTTCCAACAAAGACCTACTGTATCATGATCAATACTAATTTCCTTTTGGCAAATTCGTTTGTGTTTATTCCTTATAAGGTGTTTTTCAATGAAAAAATTAAAGATCGCTGCTATTGCCTCTCTGATGGTATCATTTTCAACTTTGGCAGCAGGAGATTCAGTTATATCTAATTTCTCCATTGATGTCGTTGAGCCCGCTCGTGTGACCCACAACCTTACCCCCGTAGTGGCTACTTTGACTACTAATACGGCAGTTCGCACCCTCCTTGCAAGGGGTGAAGTAGTAGCAGACGGTGGTCTCCCAAACATTGTACGAGGCGTCGCTTGGACCATTTCGTCGCAAGATACGAGTATCGAGACTGCGGGCATCTGCACGAAATTTCCTGGAAAAAACAATAGAAATAACAAAATTAATGTTTGCTTTGCAGATGCTATGGGCAAAATGCCAACTGCATCATCTATGAAAGCAGGAGCATATGTACTAGGCGTCACTGATAGAAATAACCCTGGGAAATACACTGTTTATAGTGAGAGCAGTTCTATTCCGGCTGACAACTACACCATATCTATCACTACCACAGTTGTTTCTTCTTAATAACGGTGTAATTAAGACTAATAGATGGTAAGGATAAAATATCTTTACCATCTTCCCTATAGGGAATTTAAACTATTTCTGCGTCGAAAAAAATTATTTGAATTTTAATTGACCTTTAAAAAAGATTTGGACGTGTTTGATAGCAAAATGCTTTTCAATTTCATTTTTTTTGCGATAACCAAAAGTAGCCTGGCAATCCCTTCAATGTGCATATCTTTTCATCAAAAAAGACACCCTCTACCAAAAGCATTAAGTATTTTCATCACGCGTCGATCTGATGTTCTTATTATTGAATCAACACCGTCCCTCTCCACGGCAGCTTTGGATCTTAATAATGACAGTTTAATAGTCTGACCTGCTCCCAGTTGATTAGTACACCCCGATGTTAGTAATGTCTTCATAAGCCACATGAGGACATCCCCATGAAGACGCGTTTTTCCTACCAA
>NZ_SNXG01000022.1:0-2126 GCF_004362415.1 Enterobacter sp. AG326
TGTCAGCGCCAGTGATATAAGACGGTAATTCACCATTTGAATTGTCCGCTCCACCCAACATGTTGTTTCCTTGAGGTTCCCACACCAGAAAGGACATCGACATACTGAGCAGAGAGGACTTTTACATGATAAAGCAAATGCGCAAGCAGGGTGCGTACATTATCGACATTGCAACTCAAGTGGGTTGCTCTGAACGCACCGTCAGACGGTATCTTAAATACCCTGAACCACCGGCCAGAAAGACGCGCCACAAAATGGCCAAACTGAAGCCGTTCATGGACTATATCGACACGCGTCTGGCCGAGAATGTCTGGAATGGCGAGGTTATCCTCGCAGAAATCAAAGCGATGGGTTACACCGGCGGACGCTCCATGCTGCGCTATTACATCCAGCCTAAGCGCAAAATGCGGCCATCGAAGAAAACAGTTCGCTTCGAAACCCAGCCCGGTTACCAGCTGCAGCACGACTGGGGCGAAGTTGAGGTGGAGGTCGCCGGGCAGCGATGCAAAGTTAACTTCGCGGTTAATACGCTGGGGTTCTCCCGTCGCTTCCATGTCTTCGCCGCGCCAAAGCAGGATGCTGAACACACCTATGAGTCGCTGGTTCGCGCCTTCCGCCACTTCGGTGGCAGTATGAAAACAGTGCTGGTTGATAACCAGAAAGCGGCGGTGCTGAAAAATAACAACGGGAAAGTGGTGTTCAACTCCGGGTTCCTGTTGCTGGCCGACCACTATGACTTCCTGCCGCGTGCCTGCCGTCCGCGCAGGGCCAGAACCAAAGGTAAGGTGGAGCGGATGGTGAAATATCTCAAGGAGAACTTCTTCGTCCGGTACCGCAGGTTCGACAGCTTCGCCCATGTTAATCAGCAACTGGAGCAGTGGATGGTCGATGTGGCTGACAAACGGGAGCTTCGCCAGTTCAGACAGACCCCGGAACAGCGCTTCGCACTGGAGCAGGAACATCTGCAGCTGTTGCCGGATACGGACTTCGATACCAGTTACTTCGACATCCGTCATGTGTCCTGGGACGGCTATATCGAGGTTGGCGGCAATCGCTACAGCGTTCCCGAAACGCTGTGTGGTCAGCCGGTCTCGATACGCATATCGCTGGATGATGAGTTGCGGATCTACAGTAATGAGCAGCAGGTGGCATCGCACCGGCTCTGTTCAGCATCATCTGGCTGGCAAACGGTGCCGGAACATCATGCCCCGCTCTGGCAGCAGGTCAGCATGGTGGAGCATCGTCCACTGAGTGCGTATGAGGAGCTGCTGTGATGCATGAACTTGAAGCGCTGCTGAGTCGCCTGAAAATGGAACATCTGAGCTATCACGTTGAAAGCCTGCTGGAGCAGGCAGCTAAAAAAGAGCTGAACTACCGGGAGTTCCTGTGTATGGCGCTGCAGCAGGAATGGAACGGCAGGCATCAGCGCGGCATGGAGTCCCGGCTGAAGCAGGCCCGTCTGCCGTGGGTCAAAACGCTGGAGCAGTTCGACTTCAGCTTCCAGCCAGGTATCGATCGTAAGGTCGTCAGGGAGCTGGCCGGTCTGGCGTTCGTGGAACGCTGTGAGAACGTGATCCTGCTGGGGCCTCCTGGAGTGGGGAAAACCCACCTGGCCGTAGCCCTCGGTGTGAAAGCGGCGGATGCAGGTCACAGGGTGTTGTTCATGCCACTCGACAGGCTGGTAGCAACACTGATGAAAGCGAAGCTGGAAAACCGGCTGGAGCGTCAGCTACAACAGCTGAGCTATGCGCGAGTGCTAATCCTGGACGAAATAGGCTACCTGCCGATGAACAGAGAGGAAGCCAGCCTGTTCTTCCGCCTGCTGAATCGCCGGTATGAAAAAGCGAGCATAATCCTGACATCAAACAAAGGCTTCGCAGACTGGGGAGAGATGTTCGGCGATAACGTACTGGCAACAGCGATCTTGGATAGGTTGCTGCATCACTCAACCACAGTGAATATAAAAGGAGAAAGTTACCGGTTGAAGGAGAAACGCAAAGCCGGAGTGCTGGCCAAAAACGCAACGCCAATCAGTGATGATGAAATGGCGGAAAGCGGACAACAGAAGTGATCAAACAGCGGACATTAAAAATGGCGAAAAACGGTCATAAATCTTGGCGTTGACA
>NZ_SNXG01000023.1:0-1771 GCF_004362415.1 Enterobacter sp. AG326
ATAGTTTTTTAATGGTTTCAATGAGTGTTGATATCTGATATATGCTTTCGCAAAATTGATATAATCTTCGTGCATTGCATCAATGGAATCAAAGACTTTATTTCCAACCCCTATTTTTCTAAATGTGACATATCCTTTCCATGCATACTGCTCCCAATCCTGAGTTTGGGTTAGTCCGGGCAGTTGATAGCGACAAAATTTTATGAACTCATTATAATTTTCTTCTACAAGAATATGCTTTTTTGATTTGAACAAAATAATATTATTCATAGTTGATTCACCTCACTGCACTCAATCGGAATAAAAAACATACATTGATTGCAAGGAAATCCTGAATTCTGACTCTGGCATCTACTTGAAGAAAAAAATTTGAAATGACTACTCTTTTTAGATTTGATTCCGTTCATAAAAATATCAGCGACAAATGACAATTGTTCTGAAACAGCGGAATCAATCCTTTCAACACTGTCAGCATGATTTTTAATATAAATACCCGCACTTGAAGTAGAGGAATGATCCAATAACTCAGCTATAGTATTAACATTATGCCCATCCTTAGCCAGCATAGTTGCTATTGTATAACGAAGCCTACGAGGAGTAATATTTAGTATCGAACCGGTACGGTTGGATATTATATTCCCATTATTAACAATACCTTTCAATGCTACATTAGCAATTATAGGCTTCGCATATAATTTATTATATTCCAGAAGAATTGCACCTGTTATGGATAAATCTGAGAGTTTTTCCTCATTTAAGAAAATAGGAACTTCTCGTTTAGAATAATCATCAAGAGTTTTTCCAAGAGCTTGCTCAACGAGTTTCACTGATTGATTAGCTTGCAATTGAACAATTGATGCAACCTCTGATATTATTGCAAGTTCTCGATATCGTAGTTCTTTACCCCGTTGTTTAACTCGTGGCACTGAAATTACATATTCTACTTTGCCATTATCTAAGTTCTTTTGAAGAAGGTCTTTATATTTCAACATAACTAACTGCTGAGGTCTTCTACCTGTAAGGCTAATCAATAGTGATATTGCATAATGTGGCAGTGACAGTTCACCTTTTCTATATGCATGATTCATAGCCTTAATCAAAGAAGTATGTTCTTCTTTAGTTAGTGGTCCCTCTGTTGGATCATCTTGAAGCACAGACTGACCAGATTTTTTTATCTTTAGGTCCAAATGCTTTAACAGTTCTACCGCACTTTCATCTATTCCTGGATATCCTAACTCAAACCATTTAATCAAAAATGGTCGTAAAACGCGAAGTGATGCTGGGGCTTTTGATAATTTCTTATTTTGATATTCAATTAGAACCTTATCATCAATATGAGTAGGAGATACTTTACAGATAAGATTCTCCATATTTCTAACAATATTTTTCACATACAAATAGCTGTTGCTATTAAAATAATATTGTACTGTATATACAAATCCACAAACCAAATTTTCGTTCATAGCATATATTAAGTTTGTAAGATTGATTCCATTGCTTTCAATCGAACTGACGATTTTATGCTCATGCAAAGACATTTTATCAGAGTTATATTTAATTAAATTATTCATCAAATTCTCCTTTGAATAGTTGCTCTTGTTGTTGAAGTGCAGTTTTTTTCGATAGCTCAAAAATATGCCTGCGATTATAAATCATTGAAGTTTCTGAACCCGGTTGCCATCCCATGAGATAAGAACGGATTTGTTGCTCTTTTTCATCGGATATGTCCTGATTCTTGTCTATTGCTTTCGAAAACTCATAATTCCATGTA
>NZ_SNXG01000024.1:0-1682 GCF_004362415.1 Enterobacter sp. AG326
CGCCGGATGAACTTCGGCAACAGTTCCGAAAAGGTCTCCCGCCGCATCGCGCATATGGAAGCTGACCTGAACCGGTTGCAGAAAGAAAGCGATATCCTGACCGGTCGGGTGGATGACCCGGCCGTGCAACGTCCGTTACGTCAGACCCGCACCCGCAAACCGTTCCCTGAATCACTCCCCGGCGATGAAAAAAGACTGCTGCCTACGGAGCCATGCTGCCCGGACTGTGGTGGTGCGCTGATACCTGGGTGAGGATGCAGCCGAACAACTGGAGCTGATGTGCAGCGCCTTCAGGGTTATCGGTACGGTGCGGGAAAAACATGCCTGTACTCAGTGCGATGCCATCGTGCAGGCCCCGGCGTCTTCGCGGCCCATCGAGCGGGGGAGCGCCGGACCTGGGCTGCTGGCCCGCGTGCTGACTTCGAAGTATGCAGAGCACACGCCGCTATATCGTCAGTCAGAAATATATGGCCGGCAGGGTGTGGTGCTAAGCCGCTCACTGCTGTCAGGCTGGGTGGATGCATGTTGCCGGCTGATGTCCCCGCTGGAAGAGGCGCTTCAGGGCTATGTCCTGACCGACGGCAAACTCCATGCCGATGACACCCCGGTCCAGGTGCTGTTGCCGGGCAATAAGAAGACGAAGACCGGACGGTTGTGGACGTATGTTCGTGACGACCGCAACGCCGGTTCAGCGCTGGCACCGGCGGTCTGGTTCGCCTATAGCCCGGACAGAAAATGCATCCATCCTCAGACTCATCTTGCCGGCTTCAGCGGTGTGCTGCAGGCGGATGCGTACGCCGGGTTCAACGAGCTGTACCGCAATGGCCGGATAACGGAAGCCGCATGCTGGGCTCATGCCCGCCGAAAGATCCACGATGTGCACGTCCGCACCCCGTCGGCGCTGACGGAAGAATCCCTGAGGCAGATCGGTCAGCTGTACGCCATAGAGGCGGATATAAGGGGAATGCCGGCGGAGCAGCGGCTTGCTGAACGTCAGCGAAAAACGAAACCGCTGCTGAAATCCCTGGAAAGCTGGTTGCGTAAAAAGATGAAGAATCTGTCGCGATACTCAGAGCTGGCGAAAGCGTTCGCGTACGTACTTAACCAGTGGCCGGCACTGACGTACTATGCGGACGATGGCTGGGCCGAAGCAGACAACAACAGCGCAGAAAATGCCCTGCGGACGGTCAGTCTTGGGCGTAAAAACTTCCTGTTCTTCGGCTCTGACCATGGTGGTGAGCGGGGAGCGCTGCTGTACAGCCTGATCGGGACGTGCAAACTGAACGGCGTGGATCCAGAAAGCTACCTTCGCCATGTGCTTGGCGTCATAGCTGACTGGCCGATCAACCGGGTCAGCGAACTGCTCCCCTGGCGCATAGCTCTGCTAATTGAATAACACATCCCCGTCAATACGGCACTCGCTGTACGCTTAAAATGCTTCGCCGGGATATGGCTGATATAGCGCCTGATCATCTCTTCCTGGGTCAGCGTCAGCTACCTGTACTGCTGCGTAGTAAGCGTCCAGCGAAAGCCGTCTGGTCATAATCTGAAGCATCCGACAAAGTGGTACCCACAAAATAAGTTGAATCTCCAGACAGATAACCCGTACAGGACAGTAACGAGACAAGCCGTCAGGCCCTTCTTGAGTCACGCGCACCGGTGAGGAAAAGCCTCGCATGAAG
>NZ_SNXG01000025.1:0-1657 GCF_004362415.1 Enterobacter sp. AG326
TGGTGTTGCAACCATTTGTCTGCACCATAATCACCATTTTCATAAGCGATCTGAGTTATTCTCTTTAATTGCATTACTTTCTCTCGGACAGATTGCAGTCTAATTCTATCTACTGAGTTAATGTCCGGTGTTTCATTATCACATTCAATAAGATGATTAATTTTTGCACAAGGATTGATTAAATAGTTATGTACACAGTAACCAAATTCAGTTAAGTGTATTGCACCTTGATTAAGGTTATCAAAATCAATTGTCAATTCATTTGTGGGTATTGACTCCCTTTGACAGTAATTACTCCTATTCAATTTAATAGCTTTGATTTTATCTAACATATCTTCTTCCGACACATGGTTATAAACTCTGTTCTGATTCGCATTGATACGACCAGACCATTTAGCTATATCCAGTTCAGACATTTCACCATAATGGGCTATTGTGTTTAAAAGGTGCCGTGGCTGGTGTGAGCGAATAAGTAGTGGTTTACCTTCATCATCATAATATCCATATCGGGAAAATATATTTTTATAATTCATCTCATAGCTTTTTTTTCTTTGTATGTCACTGAAAAAGAAACTTTTAGTAGGTTTGTAAAATGTGAAAATTGAAGTCATTCTTGATAAAGAAAATTGATCAGTATTGAGCAAGCATAAAGCATTACTAAATTTTATGGATTTTTCTTTATCATACCATGGAAAATCTCTGCTAAAATTAGAACTAATAATTTCCCACAAATTACTCAATGAATAGTTGTAATCATTGTGGTTTAAGAAACTTTTCCCACCATCCAAACTCGTTCTTTTAATTTTTAAAACACATGATTTATGATCAAATAAATTATACCCCAGTGCCTGGCAAACTTGTACAACGGTCAATTTAGCTTTTTCATCGACTGTCGGGCAAAGCTCATGTCGGTAAAATTTATCCGGGTACTTTTCGCACCAGTAAGCAAGTGCTCTTGCATTTTGTGATAAGGAAAGTAATCTTCTAATTGCTTTCTTTGCAACTGGTATCATAACCCGTGGAATCCATTTGATATTAGGGCCATACCCTTTTACCGAATAAAATCTCAAACCATATCTTTCGATACCCTTGCCATCTATTTGTGTAATCTCACAATCAGCAGGTAAGGCTAAAATTTCAGAAATTCTGCTCGGACAACAAAGTAGAAGTGCAAATACTGAACTGGTGAACATATCCCTTGGACTCAGTAACTCATCATTTTGAGAAAAAATATCAGCAATAGCGAGCAATGCTTCTTCATCTGGTAACTTATCGCTTCGGTGATAATCCTCAATCTCAGGAAGATAATTGTTTTTGACTTTCTGTTTTACATGGTTTTTCCATGAGATATATCCTGACTTCACAAGATTATGTTCATATAGAAACTTTGATATTTTTTCAAGCTGTATTCCACATTTAGCCAAAACGTTACCTTCAAAATATTTACTCCCGATCTGCATTGCCTCATCGAAAACAACGGCTGTAACATTATAAATGAGACCAGTGTTCTGAACCTGCAAAAGGGCCTGTTCGAGGCATCGCAAAGCCATCATAATAACCCCATAGTTTTTTAATGGTTTCAATGAGTGTTGATATCTGATATATGCTTTCGCAAAATTGATATAATCTTCGTGCATTGCATCAATGGAATCAAAGA
>NZ_SNXG01000026.1:0-1229 GCF_004362415.1 Enterobacter sp. AG326
TGAATCGCCACGGATAATCTAGACACTTCTGAGCCGTTGATAATATAGGTTTTCATATTCAGCCGGTGGCATCTGCTCGCTCGAACCATGCCGACGCTTACTGTTATAAAACATTTCGATATAATCAAAAATATCGCTTCTGGCTTCGTCTCTCGTTCCGTAGATCCTTTTCTTAATCCGTTCGCGTTTCAGTAGCTGGAAAAAGCTTTCCGCAACCGCGTTGTCGTGGCAGTTACCGCGACGACTCATGCTGCCTTCCAGACCGTGTGATTTCAGGAACGACTGCCACTCATGGCTCGTGTACTGACTACCCTGATCAGAGTGAACCAGTACCTGCTTTTGAGGATTACGCCTCCACACCGCCATAAGTAATGCGTTCAGGACAATCTCTTTTGTCATGCGGGGTTGCATTGACCAGCCGATAACTTTTCGGGAGAACAGGTCAACCACCACGGCCAGATACAGCCAGCCTTCGTGAGTTCGGATGTAGGTTATGTCCGTCACCCAACGCTCATCCGGTGAGTCCGGATTGAACTGCCGCTGGAGCCTGTTGGGTGTCACGATACTGGCTTCGCCTTTACGTGCTCGTGGGCTACGGTACCCAACCTGAGCTTTTATTCCGGCACGCTTCATCAGCCGCCAGACCCGGTTCACTCCGCACTGCTGTCCGGTATCACGCAGATCGAGATGGATCTTGCGATAACCATAGACGCAGCCAGACTCAAGCCAGAACTGTTTGATTTGCCCGGTCAGCATCTGATCTGTCTGGTGACGCTGCGAATGTGGCTGCTGAAGCCAGAAATAAAATCCACTCGGATGGACATCCAGAACCCGACAGAGCAAACGAACAGGCCAGCAACGGCTGTTGTCGCGGATAAAGGCGTACCTCAGTCGGACAGCTTTGCGAAGTACGCCGCGGCTTTTTTTAATATGTCCCGTTCGTCCGTAACCCGCTTCAACTCTTTCTGAAGACGGCGGATCTCGGCCTGAGCATCTGACTGTTCATTATGAGTGGAAGAATCCGGGCCGTACTTCTTTATCCAGGCGTAAAGACTGTGAGTGGTGATATCGAGACGTGTTGCAACACTGGAAACAGAATGACCACGATCAACAACCTGTTTGACTGCTTCAATTTTAAACTCTTCAGGATAACGCTTACCGCTCATGGGCACCTCTCTTTAAGTCATCTTAAATGACTCTGAGGTGTCTGTTAAACCCGTGGCGATTCA
>NZ_SNXG01000027.1:0-1222 GCF_004362415.1 Enterobacter sp. AG326
GTGACCTGCCCCCAGGATTAGATACAACGCTCACTTAGTAATGTCGGATCCTTCACTATCAGAATTACCCTTTCTCCAGGCCGCCGCAAATTCAGACGGCGTCTGATAATTCAGCGCGGAGTGCGGGCGGCACTCATTATAATCTTGACGCCATTCACTGATGGTTTTCCTGGCATGACTGACGTCACTGAACCAGTGTTCATTCAGGCATTCATCGCGAAAGCGTCCGTTAAAACTCTCAATAAATCCGTTCTGTGTCGGCTTGCCGGGCTGGATAAGTCGCAGCTCCACGCCATGCTCAAAGGCCCATTGATCGAGTGCGCGGCAGGTAAATTCCGGGCCCTGATCCGTTCTTATCGTCGCCGGATAGCCGCGAAACAGCGCAATGCTGTCCAGAATACGCGTGACCTGCACGCCTGAAATCCCAAAGGCAACAGTGACCGTCAGGCATTCCTTCGTGAAGTCGTCTACGCAGGTAAGGCACTTGATCCTGCGACCGGTGGCCAATGCGTCCATGACGAAATCCATCGACCAGGTCAGATTGGGCGCCGCCGGACGGAGCAGCGGCAGACGTTCTGTTGCCAGCCCTTTACGACGTCTTCTGCGTTTTACGCCCAGGCCACTGAGGTGATAAAGCCTGTACACGCGCTTATGATTAACATGCAGCCCTTCACGGCGCAGCAACTGCCAGATGCGACGGTAGCCAAAACGCCTGCGCTCCAGTGCCAGCTCAGTGATGCGCCCTGATAAATGCGCATCTGCAGCCGGGCGCTGAGCCTCATAGCGGCAGGTCGACAGGGATAAACCCGTGAGCCTGCAGGCACGACGTTGCGACAGACCGGTCGCATCACATATCAACATCACGGCTTCCCGCTTCTGGTCTGTCGTCAGTACTTTCGCCCAAGAGCCACCTGAAGCGCCTCTTTATCCAGCATGGCTTCGGCAAGCAGCTTCTTGAGTCTGGCGTTCTCTTCCTCAAGCGACTTCAGGCGCTTAACCTCAGGCACCTCCATACCGCCATACTTCTTACGCCAGGTGTAAAATGTGGCATCGGAAATGGCGTGCTTGCGGCAGAGTTCACGGGCGGATACCCCGGCTTCAGCCTCGCGGAGAATACTGATGATCTGTTGGTAGGAAAAACGCGTCTTCATGGGGATGTCCTCATGTGGCTTATGAAGACATTACTAACATCGGGGTGTACTAATCAACTGGGAGCAGGTCA